>CAVPZP010000016.1:0-33118 GCA_963710215.1 Lewinellaceae bacterium
CGTGCCACTTTTTGTTTTCATGGGCATCATGTTGGAAAAGTCCGGCTTGGCCGAGCGGATGCTCACCACCATGGCCGCGCTCTTCGGCCGCGTCCGGGGCGGCCTGGCCGTATCGGTCATCATCGTCGGCACGCTTCTGGCGGCCAGCACCGGCATCGTCGGGGCCACCGTCGTTACCATGGGACTCATCAGCCTGCCCACCCTGCTCAAAGCCGGCTACCGGGCCGAGCTTTCCACGGGCGTCATCGCCGCCAGCGGCACGCTGGGGCAGATTATCCCGCCCTCCATCGTGCTCATCCTGCTGGGCAGCGTGCTCAATGTCAGCGTCGGCAGCCTCTTTCACGCCGCCCTCTGGCCGGGGCTTATCCTGGTAGCGGCCTACATTGCCTACGTCCTCGTCTACGCCCGCCTGCGGCCCGACCGCGTTCCCGCCGTAGACCCCGCCACGCTCGACCAGCTGCGCGGGCCCGGCTATCGCCGCCGCCTGCTACGGGCTTTTTTGCTGCCGCTTCTGCTCATTGCCGCCGTGCTCGGCTCCATCCTCGCGGGCTGGGCCACGCCCACCGAGGCCGCCGGTGTGGGTGCGGCGGGTTCCATCCTGCTCACTTTCACCGAGGGCCGCCTCAGTTGGGACGTACTGCGCACCGTTTGCCGCGAAACCCTCCACCTGACCAGCATGGTGTTCCTCATCTTGCTCGGGGCCACTACCTTCTCTTCGTCTTCCGCGAACTGGGCGGCGACCGCTACCTCGTCGAACTGCTTCAGCAGGCCGATCTGTCCCCCGCACTCTTTCTCGGCCTGGTCATGCTGGTCGTTTTCCTGGCCGGGTTTTTCATCGACTTTATCGAGATCATCTTCATCGTCGTTCCCGTGGTGGCCCCGCTTTTCACGCTCTACGGTTTCGACCTCGTGTGGGTCGGCCTACTGCTCGGCCTCAATCTCCAGACTTCCTTTCTCACGCCGCCCTTCGGTTTTTCGCTTTTTTACCTCAAGGGCGTGGCCCCGCCCACGGTCACTACCGGGCATTTGTATCGAGGCATCGTGCCGTTTCTCATCATTCAGATAATAGTGATCGTAGGGGTAGTGGTGTTTTACTAGCGGTACGTCATCATCGTAAAATTCTTCTTGTCAGGGGTGATGTTTTGCGGCACCATTATTCGGCTCGCTATCCGAGCCGGCGGTTCGACCTCTTTTCTACGGCCCGGGGGTCACCGCAGGTAAGGTACCCCCTACTCCTGGATCGTTTGCCACAACCGCCGTACCTGATCCAGGATGGAATACTTTTTGCTGCCCGAACTGAGGCGGTTGGCTTGGCGGGCGCGTAGGCGGAAGAGGAGGAGCGAACGCGGGCCGAGGGTGAAATCGCGGTCGGCCATGAAAGTGGTACCCACGGCGTCTTCGGTGTCTTCGGTGGTGAGCAGGAGGTCCCAGCGGCTGAATTTGCCGATGCCGGGGAGATGAAAATCGACGCCCTCCCAGTAGCCGTTGATGAGCAGCAGAAAGGTATCGTCGGTGATGGGGCGGCCGCGCATATCCACCTCGTCCATGGCCTCGCCGTTCAGGATCATGCCCAGGCTGCGCACGTAGCCCGACTGCCACTCGGCATCGGTCATTTCCTTGCCGGAGGGGTTGATCCAGAGGATGTCGCCGGTGCCCTGGCCGTGTGCGTCGTGGCCGGTGAAGAAGTGGCGGCGGTGAAAGATGGGGTTATCACGCCGGATACGGATGACTTCTTTGACGAAACGGAAGAGGTCTTTCTGCTCCTCGTCCCAGTTCCAGTCGAAGTAGGAGAGGGGGTTATCCTGGCAGTAGGCGTTGTTGTTACCGTTCTGGGTGCGGCCGTATTCGTCGCCCATGGTGAGCATGGGCACGCCCTGGCTGAGAAAGAGGCTGGCCAGCAGGTTGCGCTGCTGGCGGGCGCGGATGGCGTTGATGCCGGGGTCGTCGGTGGGGCCTTCCACGCCGCAGTTCCAGCTGTTATTGTGGTCGTCGCCGTCGCGGTTGTCCTCGCCGTTGGCCCGGTTATGCTTATCGTTGTAGCTCACCAGGTCGCGCAGGGTAAAACCGTCGTGGGCGGTAATGAAGTTGACGCTGGCGCTGGGCCGCCGGCCGCCCACTTCGTAGAGGTCGGAACTGCCCGTCAGGCGGTAGCCCAGCTCGGCCACGTTGGCCTGATCGCCCTTCCAGAACGACCGCAGGTTGTCGCGGTATTTGCCGTTCCATTCCGACCACAAGATCGGGAAATTGCCCACTTGGTAGCCGCCCGGGCCTACGTCCCACGGCTCGGCAATCAGTTTGACCTGGCTGATGATGGGATCCTGGTGGATGGTGTCGAGAAACGAACTCAGTTTGCCCACCTCGAACAGGCTGCGCGCCAGCGCGCTGGCCAAATCGAAGCGGAAGCCGTCCACGTGCATCTCCGTCACCCAGTACCGCAGCGAATCCATCACCAGTTGCAGGGTGCGCGGGTTCACCATGTTCAGGGTGTTGCCCGTGCCGGTATAGTCCATGTAGTACTGCTTCTCGTCGTCTTTCAGCCGATAATAGTCGCCGTTGTCTATACCCTTCAGGCTCAGCATCGGCCCGTAGTGGTTACCCTCGCCGGTGTGGTTATACACTACATCCAGTATCACCTCTATCCCGGCGCGGTGCAGGGCCTTCACGGCTTTTTTAAATTCTACCACCTGCTCCCCGGCCTCGCCCGCTGCCGCGTATTCCGAGTGGGGCGCGAAAAAGCCCAGCGTATTGTAGCCCCAATAGTTGCGCAGGCCCCGCTCCACCAGGTGCCGGTCGTGCACAAAATGGTGGATCGGCATCAGCTCCACGGCCGTCACGCCCAGGTTTTTCAGGTACTCTATCGTCACCGGGTGCCCCAGCGCGGCATAGGTGCCCCTGATCTCCTTCGGTATCTGCGGGTGCTGCATCGTAAACCCCTTCACGTGCAGCTCGTAGATCACGGTCTCGTTCATCGGCGTCTCCATCAGCACGTCGCCCTCCCAGTCAAAACTGCTGTCGATCACCACGCTCTTGTTCACGAACGGTCCCGAATCGGTCTCGCTCTTGTACAAGTAGCGGTCGTCCGCCCACTCCTCCATCTTGTACGGAAACACCGAATCGTCCCACTCGATCACGCCGTCGATCGCCTTCGCATAGGGGTCCAGCAGCAATTTATTCGGGTTAAACAGCCGCCCCTCGCGCGGGTTCCACTCGCCGTGCACCCGGTACCCGTAGTGCTGCCCCGTCTGGATGCCGGGCAGAAAACAGTGCCACACCAGGTCAGTCTGTTCGCGCAGCTCCACGCGGTGCGTCTCCACACTCGGGTCGTTGCGGTCAAACAGGCACAGCTCCACCCGCTCCGCATGCTCGCTATACAGCGCAAAGTTCACGCCCTCTTTCTTGCTTACCGACCCCAGCGGGTAAGGCCGTCCGGGCCATACGTCCAGTTCGGTGCGGTTCTTAAACGGGGTGGCGGGGGTGTCCAGGTCAGTCATGGGCAGATTTTGGTCATTGCTGTCCTTCCCCTAACAGGCGGGCGGGCGGGGTGTTGTTGTTGGGGCGCATAAGTTATCAACGTCGGCGTTTTTGGGCAGTGGGGGGCCCCCGGTCCGCCTGCCAGCGGACCCGGCGGGTCGTCCGCCGGCTCGCTGTTCGCTCGGCCCCTGCGGGTCTGGCGCCCTGCGGTTGCCACCGGCTACCACCCCTGGGCCGATTGTATGAGGTGAGTTTTTTTTGGATGGTTGGCGGAGGTGGATGAAGGCACTGGGACCGGTGGTGCTGCCCTGAGGGGAAGAGATAGGCAATGCCCCTAAAGCAGGCAACTATTCATGATTGAGCAACACCCCCCCCAAAAAATCACACGTCCAAACTTGCGTGTTTCCTTGCACGGTTAGCTACTTTAGCGTAGGTTTGGTAAACAAGTGCCCCGCCACTTCGCCAAATCCCCACCACGCCATGCAGCCGCAGTACACCCACCTATTTACCCTCCAGGTCCTACACGACTCCTTTCCCCGTGGAAAATCGTCGGAAATCTCTTTCGTTCCCACCGGCGATTCGGCAGCCCTGCTGGAGAACTTGAACATTCGCATGGTGGATCGTGGGGATAGTACCGTCGATCTTTATCAGGGCAGTAGCAATCAAAACCCCGGCCCCCTAACCGACCCGCAACAGCCGCTAAAACTGAGTTTTCTGCTACGGCCGAATGATCCGGCATTCTTTAACTATACCGACCTACCGCTCAAAGAAAATGATCGGCACGCCTGCTACTTCACCAATCTCGGCATGGACGTGGGTGAAATTGAACTCTTCTTAACCGCCGGTGAGGTGCCGCGCCTACCTGTGATTGCTCCCGGTTTTCAGTTCACCCGGCAAGGCAGCGAATCCGTTTTTCTCCTCGACGAGCCGGCCAACATCCTCGACTCCTTTCCCCCCACGCAAGGGAATGCCGCAACCCTCGGCACGATGATAACGCCGTTGTCGGAAAGCAAACTGAGTCTCAACCTGACGAACCTTCCCGCCGGCCGTTATACCCTGGAAGGTGAGTCGGGTGTCTTACACGATTTCATCACTGCTCCCAACAGTTTCTTACCCGGAGACGTGGGGATGATCTCGATTTACCTCGGTGATACAGAAGCTGCCGGTGAGCGGATCATTACGGAAAACCAGGTAACTAAAGCGACCTACACGATCGCCTTCTCCGCCCGCTCGACGATTTGGCGCTACCACCTAATAGACGGAAGCCCCACTCCAACGAAGCGATGCTGGATCGAGAGCACAAGCGGAACCTCCGATTTTCCTCCGCCGGGCACGCCGGTCCAACAAAGTCAGCTACCGAACGGGCAAACGGCCCAAATCATTGAATCTACCCGTCCCATTCGCCTGCGCCGGGTGTACGATTACGGGCATATCCTTCATTTTACCCGATCAGAAAACGGCCGGGATACCGAAGTCACCCTAAATCTCCCCGCTGCCGGATGGGACCGGATAAGTGACCGGCCCGGCCGGGAAGAATATCCATCCGGTGAGAACATCTTTTACTCAGACTTCTTTATCTATGTATGAATGCCGAAAAATTTTTTAAACGTGATTCAGGTCAAAAATCACCGACCCGTGGAAACGAGCACTGCTCAACATAATTACCCATAATTCAGGAAGATTTATTCCCCTGGATCTTCATACACCACACCATGCAAACACCCACGCCGTCGTCTGGCTTTTATTTTAGCCTGCAAATACCTGGAACAGGGGAGGCCCTTCCCTCACCCGCCAAAGCCGTTTTTAAGGAAGTATCGGGTATTTCAGTCAATTCGGAAACCGAAACCATTCAGGGAGGGGGCGAAAATCGCTTTTCCCACCGCGTGCCGGAGCAAACCACTTTCGAAAACCTGGTACTGAAAAGCGGCTTGATGTCCCGGTCTTCTTACCTCGCCGATTGGTGCAACAACGTCTTTTCGGGCGACCTATCAAAACCGATCAATCCCCGCACGATCAGGGTGTCCCTACTCGATGCGGATACGGATAGCGGAATTCCGCTAATGAGTTGGAAATTCATCAACGCCTACCCCGTCGAGTGGGAGATCGGCCCGCTCGCTACCCGGCAAAATGATCTAGCGGTTGAAAGTATCAGCTTCGCCTATAGTTACTTCGAGCAGGTTATGGAAATCGCCGCTGATTAGAGCGTATCTAAAATTTTTAAGAACTTAGGATCAATGATTCGCTTCGCGGCTACTTCGTGGTTGAGGTTCCGGCTAGACAAAAAATTCGCTTCGCGGCTACTTCGTGGTGCGCGCATAGCGGGTTACGTAAGTCAATTTATGTGACGCCAGGTTCTCAAATGCTTGGTTCTCAGGAAGTAAAAATTTAGACATGCTCTTAGTTAGCCCGCCAGGCGCAGCACCTCATCGCCCGCCTGCTAGGTATATGGGAAGGAGCATTAGTGGGCCGACCGGTAAATATCGACGTGCCAACTAGCCGGAAATTAGCGTTCCGGGCGAGGCGTAGAAACCTGTGAGTTACGGTAAGATTTTTCGCGGGCAATGCATGGGGCATACCACGACAGAACTTGGGGATAACAGAGTTTGCCCGTTAGCCCCTTAATTACTTATTCGCGCTCTTAAAAATCCGATTCCAGTTAACGCCCTTCGCCAAACTGCCCTCCTTTAAACTGAACATGATCACCAGCGGTTTGCCCAGGATATGATCTTCCGGTACGTAACCCCACACCCGGCTGTCTTCGGAATTGTGGCGGTTGTCGCCCATCATCCAGTAGTAATCCATCTGAAAGGTGTAGGTGTCGGCGGGTTGACCGTTGATGACGGCTTTGCCGTCCACTACCTGCAGGTCGTTGCCTTCGTAGGCGGTGATGGCGCGGCGGTAGAACACGATATTGGCGGGCGTGAGGTCGATGGTGGCCCCCTTTTTCGGAATCCAAATGGGGCCGAAATTATCGACCGTCCACTTGCCGAAGTATTTGGTATCGTGAGGAAAGAGTTGGAGAGTAGGGGCCGTGGAGCGGGGCGCGAAGTTGTAGTTTTCGATCTTGGCGGCGGGGTCGGCTCGTTGCAGCAGGGCGCGCTGGTCCTCGCTCAGGAAAATGGCGTAGGTCTTGTCGCCGAGTTGCCGTACGTCATCGGCCGCAATCCCGTCATCGGCGAATGCTTCCAGGCGGGGGGTCTCGGAGAATTCGACCGTGTACAGAAACTGCATATTCTCCGGGTTTTTGCCCGGTTCTCCGTTAATATAGACTTGCCGGTCGATGATCTGGAGCGAATCACCGGGCATCCCGATGAGACGCTTGATGTAGTGATCTTTCTTATCTAACGGCCGGGTGACGAGTTTTACCTGACCGGTTTTGATGGACCGCTCGTAGGGGCTACCGTCCAGAATACCGCTGCTGTAATCGCTGGCCGCCCAGGTGCGGTCGGGAAAAATGTAGACGCTGTCGCCCGAAGGCACGTTGAACACGATGGGCACGTTACGCTTCAGCTTTTCCAGTGCGGGCAGGCGGCGGTAGGGGAGGCTCGGTTCTTTCAGGTAGCTCTCGCCTCCCACGATGGGTGCGCGGTTATGCACCAGCGGCAGCATGAATACCGTCTCCGGCAGCCGGATGCCGTAGTGCGCCTTGCTCACGAACAGAAAATCGCCCACCAGCAAACTGCCCTCCATGGATGGCGTGGGGATCACGTAGGCTTCTATGAGCAGTAGCCGGATAAATGCCGCCGCGAAAATGGCGAAGATGGCCGCTTCGCCCCACTCGCGCACGACCGGTTTGGCGAAGGGGTTTTCCCGCTCGATCTTGTTGATCTCTCGCTTGTCGCCGGCCTTGTGGGCGGCGGCCAGTTTGGCGCGGTAGGCCCGCTCTTTTTCCAGGATGGGACCGTGATAAGTAACGTCGTCCCGAAAACCCAGCCACCCAAAATAGGCATGTGAGGCCAGTACCGCCGCCACGCTTTCCAGGAAACCGAAGCGACCGAAGGAACGGGCCAAGTCAACCATCAGGGCGGCAAAGATGAAAATATTCACAAACGGGATCAGCAGCAACAGCGAGTAGCTGGGCTTACGCCCCACCAGCTTGGCCACGATCCACATATTGTAACCGTGAATGAGGGCTTTCTTGGGATCTTCGCCCGCTTTCTCGAATATCTTGTATAGGGCTACACTCAGCAGAATGTAGCCAATGAGGAGCGTCCAGGTCAACCACGTCATAAAAACGATCTTTAGTTCAGAACCGGCGTAAGGAAGGTCTGCCTTCGATAGTCGGTCGTTCGATTCGCGGCCAAAGGTAGCAACTTGCCGCAAGCCGGGGCTGCCTATTCGACGAAACCCGAGATCCACAGGCGGTCCGCACCGCGCCGGTCGTTGAAATATACCTTGATATACTTGCGGAAATATCCCTTGGAGCGGGCATCGTATTCCACGCTGATGCGGCCGATGCTGTCCGGTTCCACGGGCGTGTCGCGCCACTCGGTGGTGGTGCAACCGCAGGCGGTGCGGACGTTGTCGATCAGGATCGGCTCGTCGCCCAGGTTGCGGAAGCGGAAGGTATGAGTCCGGGGTTCCTGGTAGAGAAGGTCGCCGAAATCGTAGTCGAGCGTATCGAGCCATTCGATTTGCACCTCTTCGGAAAGATCAGTCGTCCGGCCGGATTCGGTAGCGGGGCCGGCGGCCCCGCCGCTGACGAGGAGAAAGGTGAAGAGCAGCCCGGCAAAAGTCGATAGTAATGTATTCACGCCCCGATAACGGGCGGGGCGGCGGGTGTGTTTTGGTGCGGCCGTTAAGGAAAACCTATTGTTGTACCCCTGACAAAACAAGCAGGTGTTGCTGCGCCTTAATGTGCTGACTGCCGCGGACAACGGCGGCTTATCCCTACCAATAAACTACTCTTCCCATGCGCAAACTACTGCTCGTCACGCTTCTCTTTCTGTCCATCGCCGGTGCCGCTTCGGCCCAGGTCATGGTCGACGGCGTGAACATCAATAATTTTCAGGAGGTGACCATGATCCGCATGATCGCCGTCAACCGGGTGTTTTCCAATAAAATCAACGTCTTCATCGACTACGGACAGAGTCAGGACGGCGGTGCCCGCGAGGCGATGGAGGTAACGGAGGTCAACAGTGACCGCCGCGTGAAATTCAATTCCGTGATCCACGCCATCAATTACCTGGAAGCCAACGGCTGGGGTTTTGACGAGGCCATGGTGCTTCCTTCGGATGGTAATGCTTCGGCTGCCGGGAGCGTCCAGTACCTGTTCCGGCGTAAAGCAGAGTAAGGCGTACCGCCGGTTAGGTAAAGGCCCGTTAAGTTGTCCGTCAACTTCACGGGCCTTTTCTTTTTCCGTCCGTCCAACGATTATTCCTTATCTTCGTCGGCCCACCAACTCACGGTCGATTTGCGCAAGTATGCCTATCTGAACTTATTCTTTTTACCGGCCTTATTCTTCGCTTGCGGTAGCGATAGCTCGACCACTGATAGCGAGCAGCTTACATCTAATGATGTGGAGCGTCTGTTTAGCTCGGTTTTGCCCGGGGCTTCCGGGGTTGACTTTGCGAACACCCTCACTTTCACCGAAGAACTGAATCCCTATACCTACCGTAATTTCTTCAACGGCGGCGGGGTAGGACTGGGCGATTTCAACGGGGACGGCCTGCTCGATATCTACCTGACCGGCAACCTGGTGGACAACAAGCTCTATCTCAATCAGGGTGATTTTACCTTCAAGGACGTCACCGAATCCGCCGGGGTAGCCTGTTCCGGCAACTGGTCCACCGGCGTGGCCGTGGTGGATATCAACGCCGACGGCCTGCCGGACATCTACGTCTGCAAATCCGGCCCGCCGGGCGGTCCGCACCGGTATAACGAGCTGTTCGTCAACCGGGGCGACGGCACTTTTTCCGAGGAAGCGGCCGCCTACGGACTCGACTTTACCGGCCTTTCCATCCAGGCCGCCTTCTTCGACTACGACCAGGACGGCGACCTCGATGCCTATCTGCTCAACAACAGCATCCGCTCCACCACCGGCTACGACCTCAAAAAAGGCCTGCGCGAACGGCGCGACGAAAACGGCAACCGACTGCTGCGCAACGATGGCGGAAAATTCGTGGACGTCAGCGAGGCCGCCGGCATCTACGGCAGCGCCATCGGCTTCGGCCTGGGCGTAACGGTGGGCGACGTGAATCAGGACGGCCTGCCCGATCTGTTTGTGAGCAATGACTATTTCGAGCGCGATTACCTGTACTTCAACCAAGGCGACGGCACCTTTAAAGAGGCACTGGCCGACCACTTGCCCGAGATCAGCCTGGGCAGCATGGGGGCCGACATGGCCGACCTGAACAACGACGGCTTACCCGAACTATTCGTCACCGAAATGCTGCCGCGAGGCGACCGCCGCTACAAAACCAAGGCCGATTTTCAGGGCTGGAACCGCTACCAGCTCTACCGCGACCAGGGTTACCACCAGCAATTCAGCCGCAACGTATTACAACTCAACCGCGGCGGCGGCAACTTCAGCGAAGTCGGCCGCATGGCCGGCGTGGAAGCCACCGACTGGAGCTGGGGTGCCCTGTTGGCCGACCTGGACGGCGACGGCTACAAGGATATCTTCGTGGCCAACGGCGTGGGCAAGGACCTGCTCGACCGTGATTACATCGCCTTCAACGGACAACCCGAGGCCATCCGCAAAGCACTTTTCGAGGAAGGCAAGGGCATCACCGACATCATCAACGACATTCCGAGCGAGCCGCAGGCCAACGGCGTTTTTCGCAACCGTGACGGCAACGGCCTGGCCTACGAAAACGTCGCCGAAAAGTGGGGACTGGCCGAACCGACTTTCAGCAACGGCTCCGCCTACGGCGATCTGGACAATGACGGCGACCTCGATCTGGTCATCAACAACATCGACGCACCCGCCGGCATATTCCGCAACAATTCCGTCGCCGGCCGGCAGCTCACCGCAGCCCTGCGGGGCGGACAGGCGGGTAACCCCTTCGCCATCGGGGCGCGGGTACGCCTGTATACAGAAGGCGAAATCCAGTACCAGGAACTACAGCCGATGCGGGGATTCCAGTCCACCGTCGACTACCGCCTGCACTTCGGATTGGGCAACCGCCGGGTCGATTCACTGCGGGTAGACTGGCCGGACGGCGGCGTCAGCCTGCTCACGGAAATCCCCGCCGGGCCGCAGCTTACCATCGACCAGCGGACGGCCCCCGCTGGGAAAAAAGCACCCGCACCATCCGCCGCCCCGCTCCTGCGGACGCGCGACTACCTGCCCGCTGCCCGCCACCGCGAAAGCCCCTCCACTGAATTCAATAAAGACGGTCTGCTCTTCCAGGGTGTTTCTTCCGAAGGGCCGGCCCTGGCTGCGGGCGACGTCAACGACGATGAAAGACCCGACCTCTACCTGGGCGGTGCCGCCGGGCAGCCCGGCCAACTCTGGATCGCTACCGGACGCGACACCTACCGCGCCGCTGACTTCCCCGCCCTGACCGAGGACGCCGGGGCCGAAGACACGGACGCCGCTTTCTTCGATGCCGACGGCGACGGCGATCTCGATCTCTACGTTTGCTCGGGGGGCTATGAGGCAGGGTCTAACTCCGAAAATTTGCTCGACCGGCTCTACCTGAACGACGGAAATACGTGGCGCAAGAGCGATCAACTACTGCCCAGCCGCTCGCGCATGGTCAGTTCCTCCGTCGTGCGGCCGCAAGACGTGGACGGCGACGGCGACCTGGACCTATTCGTGGGGGGGCGGCTTGACCCCTCCTTATATGGTGTGCCCACATCGTCTTACTTGCTTCTCAACGACGGCAACGGAACCTTCAAAGCCGTTTCGCGCAACGATCTGCCCGCCCTGGACCGGCTCGGCCTGGTAACCGATGCCCAGTGGGCCGACCTGGACGGCGACGGCCGCGCCGAACTCACCATCGTGGGCGAGTGGATGCCGGTGACGGTGCTCCATTTCGAGCGGGAGCAGCCATTCCGGGTCAGCCGGATCGACACACTGGCAAATTCATACGGCCTGTGGCGCTGCCTCACGGTAGCCGACCTGGATCGCAACGGGACTCTCGATCTCGTGGCCGGTAACCAGGGCGATAACACCCGTTTGCGGGCCTCCGCCACCGAGCCGTTGCAACTCCACATTAACGACTTCGACCGTAACGGCCAGGCCGAGCAATTGCTGGTGCAGTACGAGGATGGTCGCCCGTTACCCTTCCTACTTAAAGACGATCTGGTGGCTCGCCTGCCGGGGCTGCGCAAGCAACTTTTGCGTTATTCCGACTATGCGGGCAAGGGCCTGACCGATCTGTTTCCGGCCGACTTACTGGCGCGGTCTATCGTATTGCAGGCAACGACGCTGGCCGGCACCGCGTTTTATAACGACGGCAAGGGTGGCTTCACGGCCCGGCCCCTGCCGCCCATCGCGCAACTGTCGCCCACCTATGCCATCCTGGCCTGGGACGCCAATGCAGACGGAATCCAGGACCTGATTTTGGGGGGCAACCTGTCCGTTTCCCGGCCGGAGTTGGGCATCTATGCCGCCGGTTTCGGGCAACTCCTGCTGGCACGGGAGGGGGGCGGCTGGGATGTTCCGGGTCCGGCAGAGAGCGGCATTTTGCTGGCGGGCGAGGTGCGGAAAATAATCGCACTGGGTTCCAACCATTTTCTGGTGGCCCGTTCTAACGGTGGTTTACTGATGATTGATAAAGCACAAAAATGAAGGAAGTGATTCAGTTGATACGATTTTTTTGGGGCCTCCCCTGCGGGTCGCGGCCCTGCGTGGCTCGCTATTCGCTCGGCCGCTACGCGTCTGCCCTCCCTGCGGTCGGTCACCACTCCGGGTCGCTAGGCCGGTTACCCGCATGGAACAGTGCCCAAACCACCCGGTTCCGCCCCCTGGCCGTTGTCACCGGGTTGTTGCTCCTGGTCGGGCTGCTATCCCTGCTTTCCTGCGGTGATCCCGGCACCCCCGAAGAACGCTACGCGGAGGCTCTGGCCGAAGGCCAAACGACTACCGAACGCGAGGATGCCCTATTCAAGGGCCTTTCCTTCGGCATGACGCGGCAGCAATTCTTCGACCACTGCTGGAAAATGAACAAGAACGGGACGTTCAAAAACGGTACCGGTGCCCAGGTCCTCTACGAAATGAGCGAACTCGAACGGCCGGGGCGGCTCTATTTCTACCCCGATTTTTCGGACGATGACCGGATCGTTGCCATGGACATGGAACTGATCTACGAAGATTGGGCCCCCTGGAATAAGGAGGCACAAAGCGACAATCTGCTGGCGGACGTGGTGAGCGTATTCAGCGAATGGTACGGGGAACAGGGCTTCATCGCTTTACCGAAACAAAAGGTAGGCACCGTAGCCGTGCGCGTGGATGCCAACCGGCGGACCGCCCTGTGGCGGATGGATAACTCCCGCGTGCGCGGCCGGATCACGGATTTGTCGGCCCTGCCCGCTGAGCCGCTGATTCCCGTGGTGCCGGTGGCGAACGAGGCGATGTCGAAGAAGTAGCACCTGTTTCCGACGCCTCCGAGACGACCGAATCTAACTAAACGGTTGAGGAGTTTTACTCCGACGAGGAGCTATGCTCCGACCATGAATCACGCGTACCTCGGAGTATAATTTCTCGACCGTTTGCTGATTACATCGGAGTACAACTGCTCTACCGTTTGCTGATTGAATCACGTGTACATCGGAGTATAACTCCTCGACTGTTTGCTGATTGAATTACGTGCACATCGGAGTACAGTGTCTCGACCGTTTGCTGATTGTATCAATTGCACATCGGAGTACAGTGTATCGACCGTTTGCTGATTGAATTACGTGCACATCGGAGTACAGTGTATCGACCGTTTGCTGATTGAATTACGTGCACATCGGAGTACAGTGTCTCGACCGTTTGTTTATTGAATCATTTGTACATCGGAGTACAACTGCTCGACCGTTTGCTGATTGAATTACGTGTACATCGGAGTACAACTCCTCGACCGTTTGCTGATTGTATATTGAAATACAGTGTCTCGACCGTTTGCCGGTTGTTGCGTGAGGTGCCTGGAAGGTGGTGACGTAGGGGCAGGGCTTGCCCCTGCCCGGAGGAAGCAGCCCGCAGGGCCAAGCCGGCAGGCGCGCCTGGAAGGGACCGACCCCGACCGCCAGGGAGGGGGCACGCCCGAATAACCATTGTATTGCCTGTCGATCTCCCCTTCTTACCACCAATAAATGAATGAACTTTTGACTAAATTGATGCCCGTGCGCCCAACTACTATTTTTTTATTATTACTTACGGGAGGACTGCTATTAATTTCCTGTAATCAAACAGAGGAAGGAGAGGCAGTCGCGGAAGGTGAATCCGCAGACGGCACGACCCTGTTTCAGGCCCTCTCCCCCGAGCAAAGCGGAATCGAGTTTGCGAACGACCTGACCTTTGATCGCGACTTCAATATTTATACCTACCGAAATTACTATAACGGCGGCGGCGTGGCCCTGGGCGACGTGAACGGCGACGGACTGACCGACCTCTATTTTTCGGGAAACATGGTGCCCAACCGCCTGTACCTGAACCGGGGAAATATGCAATTCGAGGACGTAACCGACGCCGCCGGCGTGGCCGGTAAAGCGGGCTGGAGCACGGGCGTGACGATGGCCGACGTGAACGGCGACGGGCGGCTGGATATTTACGTCTGCCACTCGGGTGACGTGAAGGGTGACGATAAGGCCAACGAGCTGTTTATCAACCGGGGAGACGGTACTTTTAGCGAGGAAGCCGCCGCCTACGGCATTGCCGACGGCGGCCTTTCCACCCACGGCGTATTCTTCGATTATGACCGCGACGGCGACCTGGATTTGTACCTGCTTAATAACTCGTATCAGGCCATCGGCAGTTTTAATTTGCAGCGTAACGAGCGGCCGAAACGCGACCCCGTGGGCGGGGATAAACTGTACCGCAACGATGCCGGGAAATTTACCGACGTGAGTGCCGCCGCCGGCATTTACGGCAGCGTGATCGGCTTCGGCCTGGGTGTTACCGTGGGCGACGTGAACCGTGACGGCTGGCCGGATATTTACGTGAGTAACGACTTTTTCGAGCGCGATTACCTTTATCTCAATCAACAGGACGGCACTTTTAAGGAAGACCTGCCCGCCGCCATGAAATCGATCAGTGCCGCAAGTATGGGTGCCGATCTGGCGGACATCAACAATGACGGCTACGGCGATATTTTCGTGACTGAAATGCTGCCCGCCACCAATGCACGGCTGAAAACAAATAGTACGTTCGAGAACTGGAACCGCTACCAGTATAACCTGCAAAACGATTATTACCACCAATTTACGCGCAATATGCTGCAGCGCAATAACGGTGACGGCACCTTTTCCGAGATCGGCCGGATGGACGGCGTGGAGGCCACCGACTGGAGCTGGGGGGCACTGATTTTTGACATGGATAACGATGGTTATAAGGACCTTTTCGTGGCTAACGGTATTTTTCAGGACCTGACCGACCGCGACTTCCTGGACTTCATTGCCGATGACGAGAACAAGCGCATCATCGTGAGCGGGCGCGACGGCGTGGACTTTAAAAAGCTGGTGGACGTGATCCCCTCCAAGCCGGTGCCTAACCACGCGTTTCACAATCGCGGCCCGGCCGGCAACTACGGTTACGAGCCGGTGGCCGAAGCCTGGGGGCTGGCTAAGGTGGGTTTCAGCAACGGCTCCGCCTACGGCGATCTGGACAACGACGGCGACCTGGACCTGGTGGTGAACAACGTGAATGCTACTGCCGACATCTTCGTCAACCACAGCACCGAACAACTGCCCGACCGGGCGTGGCTGCAGGTGGAACTGCGCGGCCCCGCGCCCAACACCTTTGCCGTGGGGGCCAAGGTGACCGCCCGCCGCGGCGGGCAACAATATTACCTGGAGCATATGCCGATGCGGGGATTTCAGTCGTCGATCGACTACCGGTTGCACTTCGGCCTGGGCAGCGGGCGGGAGGCCGTGGACAGCCTGGTGGTGGAATGGCCGGACGGAACGGCCTCCATATATAAGGACGTAGCCGTGAACCAATTGCTGAAACTGGATGCGCGTACGGCCGAAAAAACGCCGCTGGAACCCCTGCGGCCGCAAACCGCCCCCTTCCGGTTTACCGCCGCATCCGCCGCCGGAATGGGGATCGACTACGTGCACCGTGAGAATAAATTTAGTGACTTCGACCGAGACGGCCTCCTCTATCACATGCTATCGGCCGAGGGGCCGCGCCTCTGCGCCGGAGATATGAACGGCGACGGCAAACAGGATTTTTACATCGGCGGCAGCAAGGATGCGGCCGGTGCCCTCTACCTGAGCCGGGGCAATGGATATGAGCAAATAAAGGGGGCTTTCCCCGCCTCCGACGCGGCCGCCGAGGACGCCGGCTGCGCCTGCTTCGATGCCGACGGCGACGGCGAGCTGGACCTCTACGTGGCCGGCGGCGGCAGTGAATTCGGCCGTGAGCAGGCCGCCCTGATCGACCGGCTGTACCTGAACGAGGGGGGCGGCCGCCGGTGGCGGAAGAGCGAGCAGCCGCTGCCGGGGTCGAGTTTTGCCGCCACGTCATGTGTTCGTGCGGGGGACTTTGACGGTGACGGCGATGAGGACTTGTTCGTGGGCGGTCGGCTGCGGCCGTTGCTGTATGGGGTGCCGACGGACAGCTACATTTTGGAGAACCAGGGCAATGGAAAACTGCGCAATGTCACCAATAGCCGTGCGCCCGCGCTGAAGGACATCGGCCTGGTGACCGACGCCGCCTGGGCCGATGTGGACGGCGACGGCGATCAGGATTTACTGATAGTAGGGGAGTGGCTGGCCCCGCGCCTGCTGCTGAACGAGGGCGGTAAACTGGTGGATGCCACGGAGGAGTGGTCGAACCCCGCCTGGACCGGCTGGTACAACCGCATTGCCGCCGGAGATCTGGATGGCGACGGCGATATTGATTTCGTACTGGCCAATCACGGCCTGAATAGCCGCTTCCGCGCCGACTCGTTGCATCCGGTAACGATGGTTACTAATGACTTCGACCGCAACGGTACCGCCGAGCAGATCGTGAGCGTCTACGAAGGTGAGCGCAGTTATCCATTGGTGCTGATGCACGATTTGATGAAGCAAATTCCGAGTCTGCGCAAGAAGTACCTCAAGTACGAGAGTTTCGTGGACCAGACCACCGCAGATATTTTCTCACCCGAGCAATTGGCTAATGCCGTAACGATGGAAGCCCGCGAGCTGCGCTCCGTTATCCTGGTCAACGAGGGCGATCGTTTTCGGCTGCTACCCCTGCCCGCCGCCGCGCAGGAAGCACCGCTTTACGGTCTGAACCTGGCTGATCTGGACGACGACGGCGATCTGGATATTCTGGGCGGCGGTAATTTTTACTACGCCAAACCGGAGGTGGGCCGCTACGACGCGAGCTACGGATTGAGTCTACTAAATGAAGGAAATTTGAATTTCCGGGTGGTCAAACCCGCCGTCGGCGGCTGGCGGATCGACGGTGAGGTACGCGATATTATGCGGCTGACCCGGACGGAGTGGCTGGTGAGTAGGAATGATGCGGCGCCGGTGGTGTTGCGGCGGGACTAGGGGGGAGCGAAGGACTCTTGAAACCATACTCACTTCGAAGACGACACAGTTTTGTCTTCCCGCTTTTGCTATCTTAGCACGAACTTCCAGGCAGATCTCTATTTTGCTCCAACTATATTCCACTCCTCCTCACCCTCCTCTTCCCGGCCCTGGCCGCCGCGCAGGAGCTACCGCCCATTACCTCCTTCCCCACCGAAGCCGAGTACGCCGGCAACCAGAACTGGATGCTCAGCCAGGACGAGGACGGGCGGATGTACGTAGCCAACAGCAAAGGCTTACTGGAATTTACCGGAACGGAGTGGACACTCTATCCCTCGCCCAACGAGACTACCATCCGGGCGGTGCGGGCTGTCGGTGACCGAATCTATACGGGCTGCTACCGCGAATTCGGCTACTGGCTGCGGGCCGCCGACGGGCAGTTGACTTATCACTCGCTGGCAACGGCGGTGCGGGAGCGGATGCGGGCCGACGAACACTTTTGGAACATCATCGCCTTCGAGGGGCGGATCGTATTTCAATCGCTAGACCAGCTTTTCCTCTATAACCCGGCGACGGAAGCAATCGACCCGATCAGCCCCGAGGCCGGTGTGGATAAGCTCTTCCGCACGGATGCCGGACTTTATTTTACCGACCGGGAACGGCACTTATTTCAGTTACGAGAAGGGAGTATCCTTCCTGTTTCCATTGAGTCGGCCACCGATGTACGAGTGATCCACCTCCGGGAAAGGGACGGTAGCATCATGCTACAGACCGCCATTAACGGCCCGTTCAAATTGGCAGGCAATTCACTGCAAGCCCTCACCTGGGGAGAAACACTCCGCGATAAGAAAGTGTACAGCGCACTACCGCTTGCCGACGGCGGCCTGGCCGTGGGTACCATCTCGAACGGCGTCTACATTTTCGGAGCCGACGACCGGCTGCGCTACCACATCTCCCAAACCGACGGACTGACCAACAATACCGTCCTTTCCCTCTACCAGGATACCGACCGCAACCTGTGGGTGGGCACGGACAACGGCATCAGTTGTATCAACCTCGATGCGCCCTTCCACAAATTTACCGACAACAGCGGAAAGCTTGGCACCGTCTATACCGCTCACCTGTTGAACGGGCGGCTATATTTGGGTACCAACCAGGGCTTGTTTATCCGCTCCGCTGCCAATGATTCCGGTCTCATGCTGATACCGGGCACGCAGGGGCAGGTGTGGTCTCTGTTTGAGCGGGGCGGGCAGCTGTTCTGTGGGCACGACTCCGGTACCTTCCTGGTGGAGGGCGACCGGGCAACGCTGCTCTTCGATCAGAGTGGAACCTGGGGGTTCGCGACGATTAAAGGTCGCCCGGACCTCCTTTTGCAGGGCAACTACTACGGCCTCTCCGTACTGGAACTCAAAAATGGCAGCTGGCAATTCCGCAACCAGATCAGCGGATTCGAGCATTCGGCGCGATTCTTCACCCTGCTGGACGAACGGGAAATTTACGTCAGCCACGAATACCGCGGCCTGTTCGGCTTACGGCTGGATGAGGATCTGCGCAGGGTAACGGAGCGGCAAGACTACGAGCAGCCGGCCAAGGGGAAGGATGCCGGCCTGATCGGTTTTCAGAACGGAGTGATCTATCTCTCCCGCGAGGGATGCTACCGTTTGTCTTCTTTTCAGCAAGGGTTCCGGCGCGACAGCAGCCTGAGCGAGCGGCTCTCCGGGCCGGTTTATCAGTCCGGGAAATTGTCGCTCGATTCGGAAGGCCGTCTCTGGGTCTTTACCCGCGACCGGTTAGTCGCCCTGCGGGCCGGTACCCTGGATGAGCGGCTGCGGCCGGAGTCCATTCCCGTGCCGATCCAGCTCCTGAAAGCGATGGCCGGCTACGAAAATATTGCCGAGATCGGTCGCGATTCCCTGCTCATCGGCACGGCCGACGGCTACCTGATTCTTTCCCCGAGCGAGTTGCCTTCCTACGAGCACCGGATATTCCTGAGTGGGGTAACGAGCCGGGAGGTTTCCGGCAGTGAAAACCGTCTTCCGCTAGCGGGCGGGGTGGCATTACCGTATCAGGCCAATAACCTTAGTGCCTCGTTTGCGGTGCCTTCTTACGGGAAATACTTCGTTCCCCGCTTCCAGTACCGGCTCACGGGGTTTTATAACGAATGGAGTGAATGGGCGGAGACAGGCACCGTTTCGTTTCGCAACCTGCCCTTCGGCAATTACCAGTTGGAAGTCCGTTCATTACTGGGAGAACGCCAATCGGAAAACACGCTGCGCTACGATTTTCAGATCCTACGGCCGTGGTACTGGTCTCACCCGGCCATTGCCATTTATGTACTGGCTATTTGCTTACTGATCTACCTCACGCACCGCACCTACACCGGCTACTACCGGAACAAGGAAAAAGCATACCAACTGGAAAACGAACGCCACGATGCCGCCCGTCGCCGGGAAGCGGAACTCGAAACCATCCGTTTGAACAACGAGCAGCTGCAACTCGACATCGACAACAAAAACCGCGAACTGGCCATCTCTACCATGAACCTGGTGAAAAAAAATGAGCTACTGCACCAGATCAAAGCCGATCTCCAGCAAAAGGGGGAGAAGAAGGCCGACATTCGCGGCGTGATGCGCACCATCGACCGCAATACCGACGAAGCAGAAACCTGGAACCTTTTCCGCGAAGCTTTTGAGAATGCCGACCGCGATTTTTTCAAAAAGGTCTGTGATCGCCATCCCGATCTCACGCCCAATGACCTCAAGTTATGCGCCTATCTCCGCCTCAATCTTTCTTCCAAGGAAATCGCCCCGCTCCTCAACATTTCCGTGCGCAGCGTGGAGGTGAAACGCTACCGCTTGCGTAAGAAAATGGACCTAAACCGCGATGACGGGCTGGTCGAACATATGCTGAGTTTCTGATTCGGCCCTCGCGGGCAACACAAATACCACAACACCGCCCCAGATTACCCCTACATTACCCCTACAGGGGTGGTTAGCTAACGGTTTATTAGCAGACGGAATCACAACTGTCGTCAACTGGCATAAATGGCTGAGAGCCACTAAATGTCCACTCATTATCGGGCAACACGGCCGCTGATCGGCGATATATTCGGTTTGTATGGTTTTTAATGGGGTGAGTAATTCGACTGGCACTAGCGGGATGACTTAGCTTTGTGAAGTCGCGCAGCCCTTCCGGCCGCCGTCCATCAGCTTTTGTCGAATCAATGCACCTTATGAGAGCAATACTACTTACCCTGACCCTTTTAGGGTTCTGCTGCGCCGGATTATATGCGCAGGGCTTCCCCCTCACCGGAACCATTACCGACGCCCAGACCGGCGAACCGCTCATCGGCGTCAGCATCCTGGTGGTCGGCGACGCCGCCGGTGCTCGCGGCACGGTTACCGACTTTGACGGAACTTTCGAGTTACCGAACATTGTCCCCGGCACCCGCCTCAAATTTTCCTATACCGGATTTGAGACCATCACCCGCACGGTAGAAAACAGTGCGCCGCTGGTCATTACCATGGGCACCGATGCGCAGGCACTCTCCGAAGTAATCGTGATCGGCTACGGTACACAGACCAAACGCAACGTAACCGGTGCCGTTTCCGTGGTGGACGCGGAAACCATCGACGACATTAAACCCATCAAGATCGAGCAGGCTCTCCAGGGCACCATTGCCGGGGTGAACGTCACCACCCAGTCGGGCGCGCCCGGTGCGGGCCTGGACATTCGTATCCGGGGAATCGCCACCAACGGCCAGAACGCTCCCCTCGTCATCATCGACGGCTACCAGGGCGACCTCGGCGTGCTCAACCCCAATGATATTGCCAGCATCACCGTACTAAAGGATGCACAAGCGGCCGTCTACGGAACCATCGGTGCCAACGGCGTGATCCTCATCACCACCAAAACCGGTAGTAAGGATGGCCCTACCAAGGTCAGTTTCAATACCTATTACGGTCAGCAGGAAACCTCCCGCAAACTCGGTCTGCTCAATGCTTCCGAATACGGTTTGCTCCTCAACGAAAGCTATGCCGCCGCCGGTGAGGCCCTGCCCTTCCCCGACGCTAGCCGCCTGGGAGCCGGAACCGACTGGCAGGACCAGGTTTTTAACTCCGCGCCCATCGTCAGCCACGACCTCACCGTTTCCGGCGGCAGTTCGCGCATGACCTATTCCATCAGCGGTTCCCACCTCAACCAGGAAGGTATCGTGGGGGGAGAGAAATCGGAGTTTCGCCGCAGCACGGCCCGGGTTTCGCTGGGTGTCGATCTGAGCGACCGGATCAAGTTGACCACCAACGCCATCTACACCAACCTGAGCCGCAATTCATTGAGCGAGAACGGTCTCGGGGCCGTGCTTTTCAACGCCCTCAACGCGCCGCCCACGCTCGGTACCACGGACGCCGACGGCGAATTCACGCTCGTGCCCAATACGCCCGGTCTCGGCATCGAGGTTATCAATCCGCTGGCCCAGATCGCCAACACCTTTAATGACTACGACCTCAGCAAGCTCAACGGACTGGTCGGTCTCGACTGGCAGGCCGTCGAGGGACTTACGCTCACCGGCCGGGTCGGTTTCAATACCAGCAACAGCGAGGGCCGCAATTTCAACAAGGAGATCAGCTACGGCGGCAAGGTCTTCGACGTCACTCGCAGCAGCGTCAACCAGAACGCGATCAATGACAACAACTACTCCATCGACCTTTTCGCCACCTATCAGCGGCTCTTCGGTTCCGATCACGACCTGACGCTCACGGCCGGTAGCACGATTTTCCGCGAGATCGGCAACGGCCTTTTCGCCACCGGTTTCGATGTGCCCAACAACGATTTCGAGTTCGCCGACATCTCGCTGGCCACGGGCACCAGCCCCGACGGCGCGCGCGACGTGGGTTCCTACTCCTACGACGAGCGGCGGCTGTCGTTCTTCGGTCGCGCCCAGTATGCCTTCCGGGGCAAATACCTCGTATCGGCCATGCTACGCCGCGACGCCTCTACCAAATTCGGACCGCAAAACCGCGCGGCCGTATTTCCCTCCTTCACCGCCGGCTGGATCGCCTCCGACGAGGATTTCCTGGCCGACAACGGATTGGTGGACCTACTCAAACTGCGCGTCAGCTACGGTATCCTCGGTAACGACCAAATCCTGAACAACGGTTACATCGGCTCCCTCAGCGGCGAGGCCACCTACGTATTCGACGGCACGCTGGTTAACGGCACGGCCATCGGCGCACTACCCAACCCCGCGCTTCAGTGGGAGGAGGCCAAGAAATTCAACGTCGGTTTCGATCTCGGCCTGCTCGATTACCGGGTCAACATCACGGCCGATTACTTCATCAACACCCGCGATAACCTGCTCATCGGCAACATCCCCGTCTCGGGCATCGTGGGCACCAACGCCCCCGGCAGCGCATCGCCCACCGTCAACGCCGGTTCGGTCCGCAACTCGGGCCTCGAATTTTCCATCGGCTACCAGCAGCGCTTCGCTAATGGACTAAAGTTCAATGTCAATTACAACGTCACTACCCTGACCAACGAAGTCCTGGCCGTCAACAACGGTACCGGCTTCATCGAGGGCGGCGGTTTCGGCGTCGGCCAGTTGGCCCCCTCACGGATGCAGGTCGGCCGGCCCATCGGCTACTTTTACGGCTACCAGACCGACGGCATTTTCCAGAATTTCTCCGAAGTCGAAGCCCACCCCTCACAACTCGCCCTCGGTGCGGCCGCCCAACCCGGCGACCTCCGCTACCGTGACCTCAACGGCGACGGCGTCATCAATACCGACGACCGCACCGATATCGGCGATCCCATCCCCGATTTCACGATGGGCTTCAACCTCCGCCTCGAATACAAAAATATCGACTTTCTGGCCTACACCTTCGCCTCCCTCGGCAACGATATGGTCCGCAACTACGAACGCGCCCTGTCCGACGTTAACCGCCTCGACTACTACCTCGACCGCTGGACCGGCCCCGGCACCAGTAACGAGGTGCCACGAGTGACCAACGCCGCCACGGCCAACCGCGTCTTTTCCGATTTCTACGTCGAGGACGCCTCCTTCCTGCGCCTCCAAACGCTCCAGCTCGGCTACACCGTCCCGCTGAACCTGTTTTCCACCACCGGCTCCACCGCCCGCTTCTACCTCAGTGCCAACAACCTGTTCACGCTCAGCGACTACCGCGGTTTCGACCCCGGTGCCTCCAGCGGCGCACCCATCGGCGGCGGCATCGACTCCGGCTTTTACCCCATCCCCCGCACCTTCATTTTCGGGGCCAACCTCAATTTCTAAATCGCCACCCATGAACCAGTTTAATCAACTAAAACGTGTTACTCAGGCGTGGTTTTTCGGGCGTGTCCGGTCGCTAACGCGCCCGGTCGGTCCCTTCCAGGCTTCGGCATTCGCCTCGGCACTACGTGCGCTAACGCCCTTCCAGGCACCTCACGCGGAAGTAAGGATGGAAGGACGGAAGGATGGAAGGATTGAAGGTTGCACGTATCACGTGAGCAATCAAGAATCAAAAATAGCTAACTCCGAGGAGCTTGCAATCACCCCTCTCCCGAGGAGAGGGGCCGGGGATGAGGGAAACGAGCAACAAGCGCCATCCCTCAAAACCTTCCTCCGCCTGGCCGCCGCCTGCCTCCTTCTTTTCGCCGTCTCTGCCTGCGAAAAGGACTTCATTGAGCGCACCCCGGTCTACTCCATCGACTCCGAAAACTATTTCAATTCCGAAGCCGATTACCAAAACGCCCTCATTGGGGCCTACGACCTGCTCCAGACCAGCTACGTGAACGTGCTGCTGGGGGAGATCGCCTCCGACAACACGCTGGCCGGCGGCGAGAGCGCCACCGACGTGATCGGTTTCCAGCAAGTCGATGACATGATCCACACACCGGTCAACAGCAACGTCCGCGATGTCTGGAACTGGATGTTTGCCGGTGTCAGCCGCGCTAGTTACATCCTCGAATTTCAGGACAAAACCGACTTTGCCGGCAAGGAGCAGATTATCGCGGAAGCACGCTTCCTGCGGGCCTACTACTACTTCGAGTTGGTCAAGTGGTTCGGCCCCCTGCCCCTCAAGGGCGATGCCCGCTTTAGCCTGGGCGACGAAAGCTCCATTCCTCGCTCCCCGGTTTCCGAGGTGTACGCCGCCATCGAATCCGACCTGCGCCTGGCAATTGATGACCTGGCTGAAACCGCACCGCAGGTTGGCCGCGTAAGTAAGGGTGCCGCCCAGGCACTGCTCGGCAAGGCACTGCTCTACCAGGAGAAGTTTGCCGAGGCCGCCACCGTTCTCCGGGCCGTTATCGAATCCGGTAACTACCGGCTCGTCGACAGCTACGGCGACATCTTTGAGATGTCCGGCGAAAACGGACCGGGATCCGTTTTCGAGGTTCAGTACACGGACGCGGAAGGAGCCGGTTTCGGCTGTCTCCAGTGTAGCGAGGGTAACGTGGCCGTCGGTTTCAACGGAATCCGTAACCACACCGGCCCGGTCTACGACAGTGGGTTCAGTTTCAATGTCCCCACTCAGGAAACCTACGATGCCTTCGAACCGGGTGACAGCCGCCGCGACGTCTCCCTCCTCGATATCGATGAGTGGGCCGCCGAAACCGGAGCCTCTTTCGGCATCGGCTTCGAGCATACCGGTTACTACAACCGCAAGTACATCGCCCGCAAGGGAGATTCCAATATCGGCGACCAGAACCTCACCAACCCCAACAACTACCGCGCCATCCGCTACGCTGATGTGCTGCTGATGGCCGCCGAAGCCATCAACCGCTCCGGCGGCAACGACGAATTGGCCCGCAACTACCTGAACCAGGTCCGCCGCCGTGCTTTCGGTGACCAGGACCACGACGTCAGCGCAAGCGGTCCCGCCCTACTTGATTTCATCCTCGCGGAACGCCGCCTGGAACTGGTCGGCGAGGGCCACCGCTTTTTCGATCTGGTACGCACCGGCCGTGCCGCCGCCGCCATCCCCGGCTTTACCGCCGGTAAGAACGAACTCTTCCCCGTACCCTTCGAGGAAATTCAGTTTGCCGGCGGCAACTGGCAGCAGAATCCGGGCTATTAGGTAAGGATTATGGGACACGTTTAGCCTACCCCCCCCCCTCCGCAGCGGCTGGGGTGACCACGAAGTAGCCGCGAAGCGAAAGGGACCCAGACGATTAGCCACCGGGGGGGCAAACGAAAGACTGAAAGTATTAGCTCAACTCCCCTTCCGGGGGCGGGGGGCAAACAAAGCTCAAACCAATGAAATTACTATCCTATATTTTTTTCTGTTCATTATTACTGGTCTACACGAGTTGTGGATCGGATGACGACCAGTTGCCCAATTTAGAGCAAGTGGCGGCCCCGGCCGATCTATCCCTTCAGTTTACCATCGCCTCGGATAATTCCGGTTTGGTGACCATTCTGCCACTGGGACAAGGGGTAACGGCCTACACCGTTTTTTTCGGTGACGATACCGAGGCCCCCGTCGATTTGGCACCGGGGCAGACGACCACCCACACCTATACTCAGGGCACCTATCCGGTCGTACTGGAGGCAATGGGCATCAACGGAGAAATCACTACCTACACCCAGGAACTGGTGGTTTCCTTTCGTGCGCCGGAAAACCTGGTGGTCACGATCACGCCCGTAACCGGCAACCCGTTGGCTATCGACGTGACCGCCACGGCCGATCTGGCTACCTTTTTCGAGGTCTACTTCGGCGAGGATGACCCCGATGAGGCGGTGATCTTCATGGCGGGCGAAACCGTGCGGCATACTTACGCCGAGATCGGCACTTACGACGTTCGGGTAGTGGCCCGCAGCGGCGGCCCGGAAAGCATCGACTACACGGAAACGATACAGATCAGCAACCCGCTGGTATTGCCTCTTGATTTTGAGTCGATGACCCAGAATTATATGTTTGCCAATTTCGGTGGGGCATTCTCGGAAGTAGTAGATAACCCCGACCCCAGCGAGCCGAATACCAGTAGCCGCGTGGCCCAATTTACCAAGGGCGCGGGATCGGAAGTATGGGCCGGTTCCTTTGCGGAACTGGGTAATGCCATCGACTTCAGCGCGGGGGACAAACTCCGCCTCCAGACCTGGTCGCCCGCAGCCGGCATACCGATCCTGGTAAAAATTGAAAACCGCGATAACCCCGACATCAACTTCGAGGTATCCGTTACGAATACCGTTGCCTCCGGGTGGGAGGAATTACTGGTCGATTTCAGCGCAGCCGACCTGACTCAGGATTATCACCGCGTAGTGATCTTCTTCAACTTCGGTACCGCCGGAACGGGCGAGCAATATTATTTCGACGCCATTCAGCAGACGGACGGCAGCGTACCTTCTTCTTTCCCCCTCGATTTCGAGGCGGGCAGCTACACCTTTAACGGCTTCGGCGGGGCGGGTGCCGAAGTAGTGGACAACCCCGACGTGGGTGCCGGAAACTCCAGCACCAAGGTCGTGGCTTTCACTAAGAACGATGGGTCCGAAGTATGGGCCGGTGTTTTCACCGATACCGACGAGCCGATCAGTTTCACCAGCAGTGAGAAGGTACGGCTGAAGGTATGGGCACCGGTGGCGGGTATCACCGTGCTGATGAAGTTCGAGAACCCGGATAACGGCGATGATTTCATCGAGGTGCCGGTACAAAATACGGTGGCCAATACCTGGGAGGAACTCGAATTCACTTTCCCCGGCATTGCCGCCTCGACCACTTACTCGCGGATAGTATTATTCTTCGATTTCGGGAATAACGGCACGGGAGCGACGTACTACTTTGATGATGTGCGGTTGGTGCCTTAGATAATGATTGAATGACTGGATGACTGAATGATTGAGTATCCGGGATGAATGAGAGGTGCTCAATGACTGACTTCGAAGAATCGCTTTGCGATTATGAGAAGCACCGCAGATAATGACTGACCTCGATAAATCGCTTCGCGATTTGGAGAAGCAGCGCAGCTAATGATTGAGTATCCGGGATGAGTGAAAGGTGCTCAATGACTGACCTCGAAGAATCGCTTTGCGATTATGAGAAGCACCGCAGATAATGACTGACCTCGATAAATCGCTTCGCGATTTGGAGAAGCAGCGCAGCTAATGATTGAGTATCCGGGATGAATGAGAGGTGCTCAATGACTGACTTCGAAGAATCGCTTTGCGATTATGAGAAGCACCGCAGGTAATGAATGAATACCTCGAATCGATCGCAAAAATTATCTTTCAAGGTGAAGGAGGCGTAATATAATCTCCCTCCTTCGGGGGGCCGGGGGGGGGACCCAAAGATTAGCTCCGCTGCTTTTCGCAACCTTGAATGATCTTTTAAAGTGATGGAATGAATGATCGAGGAAATTCAGGCAATTTGTCGAAGGAGGCACGCCCCGGACCATCCATCCTTCATTCCCTCCATCCTTCACCTCGAAAGATCATTTATGATCGAGAGAAGCAGCGCAGCTAATCCTTGTGTCCCCATCCTTGTACCGCGTGAGGTGCCTGGAGGGTGGTCCGCGCAGCGGGCAGTGCGCAGCACCGAGCGAACAGCGAAGCCCGGAAGGGACCGGCCGCGGAGGCGTTAGCCGAGCGGACACGCCCAACTAAAAAATGATAAAACCAAACTGATGAATAATTTTAAAATCATACTCCCTTTAATTGCCGCTTTACTATCTGTGGGGCTGCGAGAAGGAGGAATACACCTTTGGCGAAATTACGGCCCCGAGCAATGTGACCCTGACGGCCGATATTGCCGGTGCGGATGCCGATAACCCCGCCGGCGACGGGAGTGGGGTGGTGGTATTTATTGCCGCGGCGCAGGATGCGATCACCTATAAATTCGTATTTAGCGACGGTACGAGCGAGGTGGCCCCGAGTGGGCGGCTGGTGAAGCGGTTTACGAGCGTGGGCCTGAATACCTATACGGTGACCGTGGTGGCGAGCGGCCGGGCGGGCGTGACGACCTCAGTTAGCGAGGAAATTACCGTGCTGAGCAGCTTTAGCGATGCCGAGGCGGTGGCCCTGCTGACCGGTGACGGTACGAAAACGTGGTACTGGGCGGCGGATGAACCCGGGCACCTGGGCGTGGGCCAGAACGATGATAATTCGGACCTGAATTTTTACGCCAATTTCTATCAGGCGGCTCCGTTCGAGAAGGATGGCGCGGAAGAAAGTCTGTGTTTGTACCAGGATGAACTGACGTTTTCGCGTAGCGGAGATAATCTTTTCTACCAACTGAATAACTTTGGTCAGACCTATTTTAATTTCAGTTACCAGAGCGTTGCGGGCGGTAGTGCCGGATTTGATTTCTGTTATGATTTTGCGGTAAACGGCAGCCCGCAGTTGGTAACCTTGAGTCCGTCCGAATCGCAGGTGGCGGCCAACGGCGTGCCGAACCAGACACGCGGAACGCTGCTGAATTTTACGGAAGGCGGATTTATGAGCTATTACATCGGCTCGTCTACTTACGAGATATTATCGCTGACCGAGAACCGGTTGGTGGTGCGCTCCATTCCGGGTAACGACGCCGGGTTGGCGTGGTACCATATTTTCAGTGCTACCCGCCCGGGAGCAGTGGAAGAACCCGATTTCGAGACGTTGATCTGGTCGGATGAGTTCGATACGCCCGGCGCACCCAATCCCGCTAACTGGAGCTACAATACGGGTACCGGAAATAACGGCTGGGGAAATAATGAATCGCAATTTTATACCGATCGCCCCGAAAATATCATCGTGGAAGACGGTCTGCTTAAGATCACCGCCCAACGCGAGAATTTCAGCGGCCGGGAGTTTACGTCGAGCCGTATCGTGACCGAGAATAAATTCGAGTTTACCTACGGCCGCGTGGATGCCCGCGCCAAGTTGACGAGCGGCGGCGGTACCTGGCCGGCCATCTGGATGCTGGGTGCCAATTACGATACCAACCCGTGGCCCGGCTGCGGTGAGATCGACATCATGGAGCACGTGGGGAACCAGCAAAACCGGATATTTTCCTCGCTTCACTTCCCCGGTAATTTCGGTGGTAATGCCGTGACGCAGAGTCGCAATTTGGATGATGTGGCCGAAAATTTTCACGTGTATTCGACGATCTGGTCGGAAAATACCATCCGCTTCCTGATCGACGATGAGGTTTACCATACCTTTAATAATGACGGCAGCCTGCCGTTTAATAGCGATTTTTTCCTCATCCTGAACGTCGCGATGGGCGGTAATTTCGGCGGTACGATCGACCCGGCCTTTATGGAATCGACGATGGAGATTGATTATGTGCGGGTTTATCAATGATTGAATGACTGAATGATTGAATGACTGAATGATTGACCTCGAAGAATCGCTTTGCGATTAAGAGAAGCAGCGCAGCTAATGACTGAATGATTGAATGACTGACCTCGAAGAATCGCTTTGCGATTAAGAGAAGCAGCGCAGCTAATGATTGACTGATTGAATGACTGACCTCGAAGAATCGCTTTGCGATTGGAGAAGCAGCGAAGCTAATGACTGACCTCGATAAATCGCTTTGCGATTTGGAAGCGGGGGGGGCTTCAAACACACCTTAACTATGCAAAACTACTTGCCATTTATCTTTTCGGCCTTCCTGCTCTTTTCCTGCGGAGACGCCGCGCCCGTGGAAGAACCGCCGCTAAATGCCGTGGAAACCGCTGATGCGGACCCGCAGCTGGTGTGGGCCGAAGAGTTTTCGGGCACCGAGCTGGATACTGCTGACTGGAATTACGAACTGGGCGACGGCTGCCCCAATCTCTGCGGCTGGGGGAATAACGAGCGGCAGTTGTATACCCGCGAAAATCACCGGCTGGAGAACGGCAACCTGATCATTACCGCCCGCAAGGACGGGGACCGGTATAGCTCTACGCGCATCACGACCAAGGGAAAACAGGAATTTCAGTACGGGCGCTTCGAGACGCGGGCCAAGCTGCCCGTGGGTGCGGGCCTGTGGCCGGCTTTCTGGATGCTGGGTACGAATATCGACGAGGTGAACTGGCCGCTTTGCGGGGAGATCGACGTGCTGGAATACGTCGGCCGCGAGCCGGGAGAAATTTTTACTACCTTACACACGCAGGCGGCGCACGGCGATGACGGTAACTCACGGAAAACCAAGATCGAGAACATTGAAGAAGGATTTCACGTCTACGCCGCCGAATGGACGGCCGACCAAATCGAATTCTTCGTGGACGGAACATCCGTTTATACCTTTGCCCCCGAGGATAAATCGGTGGCCGTGTGGCCCTTCGATCAGCCGTTTTACCTGATCCTTAATCTGGCCATCGGGGGGAAATTCGGCGGCCCGGAAGTGGACGACAGCGTTTTTCCGCAGTCGTTTGTCATCGACTACGTGAGGGTTTATCAGTAGATAATTTGCGCTCCTCCTCCGAAGTATCTTGGTTTTGCTTTGCAAAATAAAGTTCTTCGGAGGCGTGAGTCGATTCCTTAACTTTTCAAACAGCCTTAAACAGGCTACAATTTGCTTTTATGAAATCATGTACTTTACTCTTTTTGTTTTGTTTTCCGCTGCTGCTTTGCAGCCAGATCACCCTCCTGGATATGGAGGGCACCCCGCCCGCCTTTACGGATTTTAACGGCTCGTTTACGCAAGTGATCGCCAACCCCGATATGAGCGGCATCAACACCAGCGCGATGGTGGCTGAGAATACCGTGCCGGCCAATGCCGCTTTTGCGGGTATGTTTCTTCCCGGGCAGAGCGTGGACTTGGCTAATGGCAAGGGATTCACGATGCAGGTATGGTCGCCCGTCAGCGGCATTCCCGTACTGCTCAAGCTGGAAGGCGGTAGCGGTGCCGACCGGGAGATAGCGGCTACTTACTCCGGTCCCGCGTCCACGTGGCAGGAACTGACGTTTGACTTTTCTGCTTTTCCGGACGATGTGTTTACTACCATCACCGTCTTCCTCAATTTCAATGTGGTGGACCCGATGGACCGCACCTACTACTGGGACAATCTGGCGCAGTTCATGATCGCCCCGCCGGAATCACCGATGACGGCCGCACCCACGCCCACCCGCGCTGCGGAAAACGTGATCTCCATTTACAGCGACGCCTACGAAGACGTGGCCGTGGATGATTACTTCACGCCCTGGAGCCAGGCCATGCTGGTGGATACCAACGTGGCCGGTAATGCGACCAAACTGTATACCAACCTCGATTTTTCAGGTATCGAAACGCTGGGCGAAAATGCCATTGATCTGGCCGGTGCGAACATGACGCACGTCCACGTTGATATCTGGACACCGAACAGCGATACTTTTCGGATCAAACTGGTCGACTTGGCCGGTGACGGTTTCGGGGGTGATAACGATACGGAAGATGAGGAAATCGTGATGCCGGTGATCGGTCAGTGGAACAGCTTTGATATTCCCCTGAGCGATTTCGCCATGAATCAATCGGATATTCAGCAGATCATCATTTCCAGCCTGCCGGCCGGTGGCAGCACCATTTGGCTGGATAACCTGTATTTTTACGAGGAAACAATGATCATCGGCGATCAAATGGACCTGCCCGTTACCTTCGACGACCCCGAAGTGATTTATGCCTTTATCGACTTCGCGGGAGCGGTTTCCGCTTTTGCCGAAGACCCCGAGGAGACGGGTAACACCGTTATCCAGACCACCAAAGTGGCCGGTGCCGAGACCTTTGCCGGCACCACGCTATCCACTGACGACGGTATGGGCGGCAACCCCGGGTTTGCCACGGCCATCCCCTTCACGGAAGATGCCAGCGTTATTTCGGTCCGTGTGTGGTCACCCGCCGCCGGTGTAACGGTCCGCCTTAAAGTGGAAGATTCGGACGACAATACGGTTTCAGTAGAGACCGAAACCCTCACCACGCAGGCCATGACCTGGGAAACGCTGGAATTCGAGTTTAAGAACGAAGCTGCCGGAACGGCGGCGATCAATTACGCTTCCGAGTACAATAAACTGACCATCTTCTTCGACTTCGGCACCGTGCCCACGGCCGATGCCACCTATTTCTGGGACGACATTATCTTTACCGGCACCACCACCGTCGTGGTGATGGAAGCCGTGCCGATGGTAGCCGCACCGACGCCTACCGAAGAGCAGGAATTTGTGATTTCTATGTTCAGCGATGCATACACCGACGTGCCCGTGGATACCTGGCGGACGGACTGGAGTTCATCTACTTTTGAAGATATCGAGATCGCCGGCAATGCCACTAAGAAGTATACGGCTTTAGACTTCAACGGCATTGAAACCGTAACTAGCCCAATTGACTTGGAAGCCGCCGGCATGATGTTCCTACACGTCGATGTGTGGACGCCAAACAGTACGCTGTTCCGCATCAAACTCGTCGATTTCGGCGGCGATGGTTTCGGCGGTGGTAATGACACGGAGGTCGAACCCGTCTTCGCTTTGGAACAGGAGGAATGGAATAGCCTGGATATCTCGCTAGCCGATAGCTTTAGCACGATGAACCTGAGCGACATCAATCAATTCATCATCTCCAGCTTGCCCACCGGCAGTAGCACCATCTACCTGGACAACGTCTACTTCTACCGCATGGACCCCGACGGCGTCCGTACGCCCGTAGTCGGATTACTGGATGCTTTCCCTAACCCCACCCGTAGTTTCGCTACCATTACCGCGCCCGCGCAGATGGAGTCACTGACGCTCTATAATGTCAATGGTCAGGTTGTCGGCCGGTGGCAGCCGAACAGTGAGCGGTTCAACGTACCGATGGATCGTCTGCCCGTCGGCGTGTACGTGGCCCTGGTCTCGACCGGAGAACAGTTGATGACGGTAAGGGTGGTGAAAGAGTAAGGGGGGGTAAGAAGTAGTTGGGTAACTGGTAGTGAGTAGTATCGTAAACGCTCTACCTTTTACGAACTACCTACTATTTACCGAAACCGGGCCTGCCGGACCCTTTCATCCCATCCCTGCGCGCAGGCACCTCACGTGTGAGCGAGGTAAAAACGCTTCCTCACTCGACACTCGATCGTTCGTTTGATTTTTAATTAAAGCCCCGTTTACGTATCTTTGGTGCGTAGGCGGGGC
>CAVPZP010000017.1:0-173759 GCA_963710215.1 Lewinellaceae bacterium
AGCGGTGCCGACCGGGAGATAGCGGCTACTTACTCAGGTCCCGCGTCCACGTGGCAGGAACTGACGTTTGACTTTTCTGCTTTTCCGGACGATGTGTTTACTACCATCACCGTCTTCCTCAATTTCAATGTGGTGGACCCGATGGACCGCACCTACTACTGGGACAATCTGGCGCAGTTCATGATCGCCCCGCCGGAATCACCGATGACGGCCGCACCCACGCCCACCCGCGCTGCGGAAAACGTGATTTCCATTTACAGCGACGCCTACGAAGACGTGGCCGTGGACGATTACTTCACGCCCTGGAGCCAGGCCATGCTGGTGGATACCAACGTGGCCGGTAATGCGACCAAACTGTATACCAACCTCGATTTTTCAGGTATCGAAACGCTGGGCGAAAATGCCATTGATCTGGCCGGTGCGAACATGACGCACGTCCACGTTGATATCTGGACACCGAACAGCGATACTTTTCGGATCAAACTGGTCGACTTGGCCGGTGACGGTTTCGGGGGTGATAACGATACGGAAGATGAGGAAATCGTGATGCCGGTGATCGGTCAGTGGAACAGCTTTGATATTCCCCTGAGCGATTTCGCCATGAATCAATCGGATATTCAGCAGATCATCATTTCCAGCCTGCCGGCCGGTGGCAGCACCATTTGGCTGGATAACCTGTATTTTTACGAGGAAACAATGATCATCGGCGATCAAATGGACCTGCCCGTTACCTTCGACGACCCCGAAGTGATTTATGCCTTTATCGACTTCGCGGGAGCGGTTTCTGCTTTTGCCGAAGACCCCGAGGAGACGGGTAACACCGTTATCCAGACCACCAAAGTGGCCGGTGCCGAGACCTTTGCCGGCACCACGCTTTCTACCGACGACGGGATGGGCGGCAACCCCGGGTTTGCCACGGCCATTCCCTTCACGGAAGATGCCAGCGTTATTTCGGTCCGGGTGTGGTCACCCGCCGCCGGTGTAACGGTCCGCCTTAAAGTGGAAGATTCGGACGACAATACGGTTTCAGTAGAGACCGAAACCCTCACCACGCAGGCCATGGCCTGGGAAACGCTGGAATTCGAGTTTAAGAACGAAGCTGCCGGAACGGCGGCGATCAATTACGCTTCCGAGTACAATAAACTGACCATCTTCTTCGACTTCGGCACCGTGCCCACGGCCGATGCCACCTATTTCTGGGACGACATTATCTTTACCGGCACCACCACCGTCGTGGTGATGGAAGCCGTGCCGATGGTAGCCGCCCCCACGCCCGATGAGGAGGAGGAATTCGTTATTTCCCTGTTCAGCGATGCCTACACCGACGTGCCCGTGGATACCTGGCGGACGGACTGGAGTTCATCTACTTTTGAAGATATCGAGATCGCCGGCAATGCCACTAAGAAGTATACGGCTTTAGACTTCAACGGCATTGAAACCGTAACTAGCCCAATTGACTTGGAAGCCGCCGGCATGATGTTCCTACACGTCGATGTGTGGACGCCAAACAGTACGCTGTTCCGCATCAAACTCGTCGATTTCGGCGGCGATGGTTTCGGCGGTGGTAATGACACGGAGGTCGAACCCGTCTTCGCTTTGGAACAGGAGGAATGGAATAGCCTGGATATCTCGCTAGCCGATAGCTTTAGCACGATGAACCTGAGCGACATCAATCAATTCATCATCTCCAGCTTGCCCACCGGCAGTAGCACCATCTACCTGGACAACGTCTACTTCTACCGCATGGACCCCGACGGCGTCCGTACGCCCGTAGTCGGATTACTGGATGCTTTCCCTAACCCCACCCGTAGTTTCGCTACCATTACCGCGCCCGCGCAGATGGAGTCACTGACGCTCTATAATGTCAATGGTCAGGTTGTCGGCCGGTGGCAGCCGAACAGTGAGCGGTTCAACGTACCGATGGATCGTCTGCCCGTCGGCGTGTACGTCGCCCTGGTCTCGACCGGAGAACAGTTGATGACGGTAAGGGTGGTGAAAGAGTAAGGGGGGGTAAGAAGTAGTTGGGTAACTGGTAGTGAGTAGTATCGTAAACGCTCTACCTTTTACGAACTACCTACTATTTACCGAAACCGGGCCTGCCGGACCCTTTCATCCCATCCCTGCGCGCAGGCACCTCACGTGTGAGCGAGGTGAAAACGCTTCCTCACTCGACACTCGATCGTTCGTTTGATTTTTAATTAAAGCCCCGTTTACGTATCTTTGGTGCGTAGGCGGGGCTTTTTGGTAGGCGCATTTCTGTATTAATTCTATCGAAAATGAAAAATAATAGAAACCTGGAATTATCCGATGAGGAACGAAAAAAATTCCGGACAAATAAAATCAGAAAATCAAGTGTTTTGGAATATTCTCCGGGTGAATTGGAACAGCTTTTAGGGCTATCGAAAGAAAGAGCAAAAGAGATATATGCTTTAGCAGATTTTCAACAAATTCCTTCGATAGGATTGAAATTTGCCAAGGATTTGTTGTTCTTAGGTTATTTCAGCGTCGATGAATTGGTAGGAAAAGACGGAGCAAAATTAACGGACGAATACGAAAGGAAAAAGGGATATAGAATAGACCCGTGTGTTGAAGATCAATTCAGATTAGCTGTTGACTTTGCGAAAAATAGAGATTTCACGAAGCAGTGGTGGGATTTTACCGCGGAAAGGAAAAAATATCGAAAAGAGAAAGGTTACCCAAAAGAGAGACCCATGAAAAACTGGACAGAAGCCTACGGAATAGTATAGGGACAGTAGCTAGTAGGCAGGCAAGTCACTCATGAACGACCAATTTTCCGCTTCATGGTTCATGGCGCAGCAATAGGTGTGTCGGCCGTTGGTAACAACCAGATAAGGTACCTTTAGTGTCAGATTGTACTGTGCGGCTTGCCGGAAAACGGCTTGCCGCACTTCTACTTCCGGGGCCTTGCATTCTACTAGCAGCCAAGGTTTTCCCTGCCGGTCATGTACCAGTAGATCGAATCGGCGGGGTAAGTCGCCGGGTAATTTCAGGCTCCGTTCGACCGCCAGCGTGGCAGCGGGATAGCCGGCTGTTTCGATCAGGTGATGGATCAGCAGCTGCCGCACCCATTCTTCGGGTTGCAGCACTAACCACCGCTTGCGCACCCGCCCAAAAACATACCTTTTGCCCCCCGTATCGGTTTTGATCCGCAACCGGTCGGTATAGTCGAGGAGGGAAAGATCGAGTTGCACGGTAGATCGGTTGGGTTGGGTCGGTGTCTGATGCGTGAGGTGCCTGGAAGGGCCGGCGGTTAGCCGGAGACCCGTAGCGTAGCGAAGGGGCCGAGCGAACAGCGAGCCTGGAAGGGACCGACCCCGACCGGCGGGAGGGGGCACGCCCCAACCGGGTAAAATATCGGTTAAAATGCTAAGAAAAGTTAAATAATACCACTTTCACCCTGCATTACTGAAATCTTTAGCTAGTTCCTCCACCCGAGCCGCCGCGATCGTCGTTGCCGGAACTACTGTTGTTCTCACCGGAATTGCGGTTGCCTCCGCCGCCGGAGCGGTTAGCATTGCCGCGACCCCGGCCCCTGCCGCGCCCGCCGCCGTTGTTGCGGTTGTCACTACGGCCGCTGTTTTCACCGCCGCTACGGTTTTCCGAGCTGCCGCCGGTGCGGTTATCGCCGGAATCGGCGGAGCGATTCTCACCACCGGAATTGTTCCGGTTATCTCCGCCACTACGATTTTCTTCGGATGAGTTTCCGCGCCCGCCACCACCGGAGCCGCCACGCCCGCGTCCGCCGCCACCGGAACCGCCACGCCCACGTCCGCCGCCGCCGGAGCCGCCGCGTCCACGTCCTCCACCGGAGCCGCCACGACCGCGTCCGCGACTACCACCGCCACCGGAGCCGCCGCGACCACCGCCGCCGGAGCCGCCGCCCTTCAGGTCGTCGGCTTGTTCCAGACGGGGAACGGTGGCCTCGATCAGTTCCTCGATCCGTTTGAAGCGCATGCGGTCCTTGCGGCTGATGAAGGTGATGGCCTGACCGGATGCCGCCGCACGGGCCGTACGGCCGATGCGGTGAACGTAATCCTCGGCGTCGCCGGGTACGTCAAAATTGATGACCAGGTCGATACCGTCGATGTGGATGCCGCGGGCCAGTACGTCGGTGGCCACCACCACGGGCAGTTCGCCGCTGCGGAATTCGGACAACCGGTCCTCGCGATCTTTTTGTTCCAGATCGGAGCTGACGGCCGCTACCTTTACGCCGCGCCGCTGGAGGGCACGGGCGGTTTCGCGCACCGCCTTTTTGGTGCCGGCGAAGATGAGGGTTCGTTCCAGGTCCTTTTTCTCTTCCAGGATGTCGAGAACCAGACCGACTTTGGCCCAGTCTTCGACCTCGTAGACGTGTTGGGAGACATTCTCGGCCGGTTTGGAAACGGCGATGGTTACCTCGACGGGGTCGTTGAGGATCTCCTTGCTGAACTTGCGTATTTTACCGGGCATGGTGGCCGAGAAGAGCAACGACTGCCGCTTGGCGGGCAGCATGTGAATGATCTTCATGATGTCGTGGATGAAGCCCATGTCGAGCATCCGGTCGGCCTCGTCCAGGATGAGGTGGCGGACCTTGGACAGGTCGGTATAACCCAGGTCGAGGTGGGCGATGAAGCGGCCGGGGGTGGCCACCACGATGGGTGCGCCCCGTTTGAGGGCGCGGCGTTCCACTTCCATGCTGTGCCCGTCGCGGCCGCCGTAAATGGCGATGGAGCTGGCTTCGGGGATGAAATAGGAAAAGCCCTCCAGCTGGCGATCGACCTGGATGGCCAGTTCGCGGGTGGGGAGGAGGATGATGGTATCTACGTTGTTTACCGGCTCGCGGGAGAGGCGGTCGAGGATGGGCAGCAAAAAGGCCGCCGTTTTGCCGGTGCCGGTCTGGGCCACGCCGAGCAGATCGCGGCCTTCGAGCAGGGGCGGGATGGCCTGTTCCTGGATGGGGGTGGCGGTCTCAAAGCCCATCGCCTCCAGGCTGTCCAGTACTTCGTAAGTCAGGTTAAATTCAGTAAATTTCAAGGTGGCGAGTTTCTAGTGCTTGTGGCTGGTGAGAACGAAGGCGGGGGGCAAATTCCAGGGAACGAACCGCACCGCGACGTTGCCGAAGGCATCGGCGTAAAATGATTTTGTTTTCAGGCTATAGTGTACCTGGCTGTACACGCCGCCCGGGCGCAGCAGGCGCGCACTTTCGGCCACGATCCTTTTTCCCAGTTCGGGCGGCAGGGCGGCATAGGGTAGGGCGGAAACAATGTAATCGGCCTGATGTTGCCCGATCTCCGCAAGATAACGCGCCTGATGTTCGGCCGAGTCTTCGGCCACAATCAGACGGGGATCGCCGATACGGCGCATATCGTTGCACAACTCGCGGTCTACCTCGAAAGCGATGACTTTACCATCGGGGTGCAGCCGTTGCAGGATATGCTCGGTGATGACGCCGTCGCCCGCGCCCAGTTCGATGATAGTGCGTGCCCGTTCGAAGTCGATCGCCTCGATGGCGGCCCGGCAGAGGGCCGGTGAGGAACGTGTGATGGTACCGGTAGTGCGGATGCTCTTGATGCCGGCGCGCAGAAAAGACAGTGTACTCATGTGGTTGTAGTGGACGACCGGCGAAGGTACGGATTTATGGGGAGGGGCTGCGGCCGTACTTTAGTAGGCGGCGTTGCCGCTGGTACTTTACCTGCGGTGATCGTCGTAAGCTCCTCGGGGTTGGTATTTTAGACTTGGCCTACGCATACATTGGGGGGTGGATGTGCGATTTGGGATTTACCCGTACGACTTACTTCAGTCATGCTTTTTAGGATACAAGTCATTGATGTCGCTACAGTAAATGATCGGGGTCCTCTCGCCGACCGTACATTTCGGGAATATCAGTAATACCGGTCTTCGCCGTCGCCGATATAGAAGGGCAGGATCAGCCCCGCACGGAAACCGACGGTCATGTCCGTTCGGTTTTCATCGAGGCGGCGCTCGAGGGCGAAATCGAAGTCGCGGAGGTTAGTGGTGAAACCGATCAGGGACTCGGCACCGATGTAGATGTTGAGTTTACCGCTAGCGGCGAGGTGTTGGTAGCCGAGAAAGGGATGGATGGCGGGGCCGGCGGTGAGGCGGTCGTAACCGGCCTCGTAGTCGTCGCTGATCTGGAAGACGCCCTGGGCGGCATCGGGTTGGAGGCGGATGCGGTGACGCAGGTAGCCCAGGCCGAGGGAGACCCGGATGCCGGAGCGTTTTTGTTCGCCGATCCGGATAATACGCAGGGCGCGAACACCGGCGTAATAGCCGCGCATGCGCAGTTGGACGTCGGCGGGACTGCGGTCGCTGCCGACGACAAAACCGTCGGTGGTACGCAGGTTGCGGAGGACATCCTCGAATACGGTATTACCGAACAGGTACTGGCCTTCGGGACCGAAAAACCAGGGCGATCCCTCGCCGGGGGAGTAATCGAGGGCCATTTCGATACCGAACATGGTGCCGAAACGATCGCTGAGTTGGCCGACCGGAAAGTGAGGTCCGTAGCCGAAGTGGACGAAGAGACCGGGGTCGAGATTGCGGACGCCGCCCAGGGCGGTCTGGGCGGAGAGGGTGGGGGCGGCCAGGGCAAAGAGCAGGGCAAGAAGGAGGGAACGGTGCAACATGGAGGACTAAGTTTTCGACGATAGCGGGCCGAAGGTATGCTCGGTCGCCTATCTTTGCGCAAAAATACGGATATGCCCCACACCATTCTGGTCACCGGCGGTGCCGGCTTCATCGGATCGCACCTTATTCACCGCTTAGTTAGCAAGTACCCCGACACAAAGCTGGTTAATCTGGATGCCCTCACTTATGCCGGTAACCTGGAAAACCTGCGCGAGGTGGCCGATGCCCCCAACTATACCTTCCGCAAGGGCGATATCTGCGACCAGGAAATGCTGACCGCGCTATTCGAGGAATTTCGGTTCGACGGCGTCATCCACCTGGCGGCCGAATCGCACGTGGACCGGTCGATTACCGATCCGCTGTCCTTTATTCACACCAATGTGCTGGGCACCGTCAACCTGCTGCAAGCCGCCCGCACGGCCTGGGGGGGCGATCTGGAGGGCAAGCGTTTTTACCACGTTTCGACCGATGAGGTCTACGGCTCGCTGGGCGACGAGGGGGCATTTGTGGAAACAACGCCCTACGATCCGCGCTCGCCCTATTCGGCCTCCAAGGCGAGTAGCGATCACTTCGTGCGGGCCTATCACCACACCTACGGCTTGCCGGTGATCATTAGTAATTGCAGTAATAACTACGGTCCGTATCAGTTTCCGGAGAAGCTGCTACCGCTAATTATCAACAACATCCGCCACGAGCGGCCGCTACCCGTATACGGCGACGGCCTGAACGTGCGCGACTGGCTGTGGGTGGGCGACCACGCGGCGGCCATCGACCAGATTTACCACGAGGGCACCATCGGTGAGACCTACAATATCGGCGGCAACAATGAGCGCACCAACCTGGCGGTGGTCCACGCCCTCTGCGACATCCTGGACGAGCTGCTGGACCGCGCCCCGGCCACCAACCGTCAGTTGATCACCTTTGTAAAGGACCGCCCCGGTCACGACCGGCGCTACGCCATCGACGCTACCAAGGTGCGCCGCGAGTTGGGCTGGCAGCCCACCGTAAGCGTGGAACAGGGCCTGCGCCGCACGGCAGAGTGGTATTTGGCGAATACGGAATGGATGGAAGGCGTGACTTCGGGTGCCTACCGGGAATATTACGACCGGCAGTATGCAGGAAACAGGTAGAGACGCAATATCTTGCGTCTCCGAATGGCGACAGCCATTCGGACCTGAGTATTGGGAGGATGGTGCGTGACCTCCGGTCACGCGAGTTTGGCACCGCGCCACCTCCGGTCGCGGGTGTACGCGTGGGGGGGGATGGTGCGTGACCTCCGGTCACGCGAGTTTGGTACCGCGCCACCTCCGGTCGCGGGTGTACGCGTGGATGGGCGAGGGGGGGCGGGTATTTTCCCCCATTCCGGCAACGGGTGCCCGGGGGTATATGCAGTATTTCCCTCAAACTAATGAGGCCCATTGCCGTTCGGAGCAACGGTAGCCTCCCCTGCGTGAGGTGCCCGGAGGGGCGTTAGCGTGCGCAGCACCGAGCGATCAGCGAAGCCCGCAGGGGACCGACGCCGACCCGCAGGGCGGCGGCACGCCCGAAATCTGAGCGAACTAATTAGTTAGCTTACGCTTACAAAACCGTTACGATGTTACGATATACTTATCTGGCCGTGCTTTTTGCGGCATTTTTCGCCGCCGCGCCCCTGCAAGCGCAGCCCTTTTATCTGGGGGCCGATCTATCGTACGTGAACGAGATGGAGGACTGCGGGGTGGACTATAAGGAGGACGGCGTGAGCAAAGACCCCTACGCCATTTTTGCCGATGCGGGGGCCAATCTGGTGCGGCTGCGGCTGTGGCACACCCCGGCGTGGCAGGATACGCTGAACGACGGGAACCGGTACAGTGATTTGGCCGATGTGCGCAAGAGCATTACCCGGGCAAAGGAGGCGGGGATGGCGGTGTTGCTGGATTTTCACCTGTCTGATTTCTGGGCCGATCCGGGGCGTCAGGTGGTGCCCGCCGCGTGGGAGGGCGTGGTGGACGATACGCCCGCGCTGGGTGATTCGGTGTACAATCACGTGCGGAATACCCTGTTGGACCTGGCGGCTGATGGGTTGCTGCCGGCCATGGTACAAATTGGCAATGAAACCAACCGGGGGATTTTGCAGACGCAGGCGGCCAACGATGCGGGGTGGGTGCTGGACTGGCCGCGCAATGCCGCGCTGTTCAATCGGGGGATTGCGGCGGTGCGGGACGTGGAGGCGCAGACGGGCAGCGACATCCAGGTGGCGCTGCATATTGCCGGGCCGGAGGATGCGGACTGGCTGATGGAGGGGTTTGCGCAGAACGGCGTGACGGATTATGACGTGATCGGCCTGTCGTATTACTGGGCGTGGCACATGCCGACCACCATCGGGCGGACGGGCGAGATAGTGGAGGAATTGCGCGCCGCCTACCCCGGCAAGGAGGTGATGATTTTCGAGACCGGTTATATCTGGACCACCGATTTTAATGACGATGCGGCCAACATCATCAGTGCCGTGCAGCCGGGTTATGCGCCGGCAAGCCCCGAGAACCAGCTGAACTGGCTGACCGACCTGACACAGGAGGTGATCAATAGCGGCGGCCGGGGCGTGGTGTACTGGGAGCCGGCCTGGGTTTCGTCGCCCTGTTACACGCCCTGGGGGCAGGGGTCGCACCAGGAACACGCCGCGTTTTTTGACTTCGACAGCAACGTGTTACCCACCGGCGGCATGGGCTTTTACGGCTTCCCTTACGCCGGTCTGGTGGGCACTTCCGAGGCGGTGCAGCCGACCGCTTTTCGCCTCTACCCGCGCCCGGCCGACAGCGTGCTGGTGCTGGAGTGGGGCACCGCCCCGCCCACCGATCAGCTGCGCCTGCGCCTGCTGACCACCGACGGCCGCGCGGTGCAGGACCACTTGTTTGAACCCACCGGCGGCGCGGTGCGCACGGAGGTGGCGGTGCGCCCCCTGCCGCGGGGTGCCTACGTGGTGGAGGTACGCAACGGTAAAAAACTGCTGGGCAGTTCGGTCATCGCGTGGTAAGGTGGCGACGGGCCAAACATCCGGCGGGATTTTTCGGTTGGGAAAAAGAAAAACCCACCATGTCTGACCACAAGAACCTATTTAACCGGGAAGGAATTGAAAAGATCAAGGAACTGACTGAAGAGGCCAACATCACCGTTTTCTGTACCAACCTGAGCAACAAGCCGTTCAGTGCCACGCCCATGGCCGTGCAGGCGGTGGAGGATGACGGCGCGATCTACTATTTCAGCGGCAAGGATAGCGAGCGCAACGCCCACCTGAGGCAGGACCCCGCCACGCAAATCATTGTGAGCAACAATAGCGATTACGAGTACCTGAGCCTCTACGGCACTTCCACCGTGTCACAGGATCGTGCCAAAATCAAGGAACTCTGGTCGGCGGATGCCAAGGTATGGTTCCAGGACGGCCCCGAGGATCCTAACCTGACGCTCATCCGTTTCGAGCCGACCGACGGCTATTACTGGGACAATAAGCACGGTAAACTGGTGGCGTTTGCGAAAATGGCCGCTTCGTTAATTACGGGAAAGACGATGGATGACGGGATTCAGGGGAAAATCAAGGTGTAATAATTCAGTAGGCGGCTCGTCTGAGGGAAATGCCCGGCAACCGTTGGTTGTGGGGCGTTTTTTGTTGGGTGGACGTGCCGGAGGAATTTGATGATGCTCGGTTGATGCAACGTTTTTTGGGCGTGCCGCCGGCCTTGGGGGCCGGCGTCGGCTCCTTGCCGGCTCGCAGGTCTGCTCGGTGCTGCGCACTCCTCCCTGCGGTCGGCCCGTTCAGGGGGCCTCACGCGGGGGGGGGGGGGGTGGGGGGTGAAGGGTGATTTAAGTGATTGTTTTAGAGTTTGAGCGGAAAACCGGCGGTGGGGCGGGGAGCTATCGGTTGGAGATAATCGCTAAAATCAGGTCTCTACGGTTGCAGTTATGTGCCGAAATCGTATATTTAGCAATCGGAGTGATTAGCTACTGATTATAAAAGTTCTACAACAATTATGGTGTTATTTACCCTTTCCAAATTATACTCCTTCAACCCTACAAAGTGGCCCCACAAAAACTTAGAATATCTCAAGCCCGGTCAAATGGTAACGAACCTGTGGTGTAGTGAGGGAAAGCCTCCTCACAACCCTGAAGAGGGAACGGCGGTAATTAAGGCACGCTTACTAGGTGGTGATATGAAAGGTGTCGATGAATTGGTCATTCTCGGTAATGATACGATGAAAGCAAGCGTGGTGAGTTGGAAGAAAGACTGGTTGGGAAAATATACCATCGAGCTAGATTTCAATACGCTATTTAACAACGGACTGGAATATTCTCTGCGTGATATGATGGGAAAAGGCAGCGGTATCATCGGCTTTACTGCTCAGGACAAAAAGTCTTTGCGAAGTTTTACCGGACAACGGGAACTACTCGCGCTATTACTGGACCGGATTCTTCCCTCCCGGAAACAGGAAATACTTGATCTTGCGATTCCCGCCCTACGGCTCAAATTTTTTGAAGGAGACAAAAAGGCCAATTCTTATTTCGTGGGTTACCCAAAGGGTGACGAAGGGGAGACCGTTCCCGTAACGGATGAGGGTATTCCACTTTTTCATCTGGCATCGCTGGATGTCGAGGAATTACCGGAGGTAATGAGTGAGTACCCGGTGAAGAAATATCTGTCGTTTTATATCAAAGTTCTAGAATCGGATGAGGGCTGGCCGGAAAAAAGTGATGAGTTCAAGGTAATGAATCACTCCAGCCAAACCGAACTGGAGGTGCCGGACCACACGGAAATTGATGAAGCCGTTCGCTTCGGTACCGAGCCGTTGCTTGACATTCCGCAGCCGGACCACGTTTGTTTGCAAGCGGCTAATTTTACTGATGAGGAGACCGAGCAGTATTATATGCTGAATGAAAGCTATAGAAGTCTGATTGACGGGATTGAAGGTTACGGATGGAGTAAACTACTGGGCTATCCGGATAGTGTACAGAACTGTGTGGCCCACGACGCAGAATTATTTAGGAGCAATCATGATCTTAGCGACGCTGTTCTCCGGCGTGCTGTCCAGTGGAAGTTATTATTACAAATAGTGCCAAACGAAGAAAAGATGAGTTTCTTCAGACAGTTCGGAGACGGGACAATTTATTACCTGATTAAAGAAGACGCCCTCAAAAAAGGAGATTTTTCTGATGTGCAGGTGGTCGTGCAGAATACTTGAGGATAACAAAATATCAGGCTAAACCTCTCACCAAATTAATCAAACAGCAAGTAACCTTAAGCTGGTCCCCCGCCCCTTACTCAAAATCAATCCGCTCCGTTTCTCCCCAACGGTAAACATTTGGCACTTCGAGGCCCATCAGGTCCAGGGCACGGTCCACAACCGTGGCGATCAGCTCGTCTACCGTTTGGTTACCGCCGTAGAAACTGGGGATGGCGGGCACGATGATGGCCCCCGCGTCGGTAGCGGTGAGCATATTTTGCAGGTGAATGCGGTTGAACGGCTTTTCACGCGGCACCAGGATGAGGCGGCGGCGCTCTTTGAGCATCACATCGGCGGCGCGGGTGAGAAGGTCATTACTGATACCGGTGGCAATGCGTGCCAGCAGGCCCATGCTGCATGGGCAAACTAACATCCCGTCGTAGCGGGAACTGCCACTGGCAATGGGGGCGGAAAAATCGTTCTTGCCGTAGAAATCGAAGGGATAATCCTGATACTTCTCGTCGCCCAACTCGAATTTCCAGTTGAATTTTCCATTGTCCGACATCACCACGGCCACTGTTTCCAATTGATCCTGTAATTGCACCAAACGGTCGAACAATACCCGGGCATAGATGGCACCGCTGCTGCCGCCCACGGCGACGGCCAGTTTCAGTTTTTTCATGCTGGGAAAATGGGTAAGGGACGGGAAAGGTTGCGGCAGGTTATTTGAGGCGAAGCATATTCCCCATCTGATAACAGGTGCGGCAGCGGGGTTCGTATTCTTCTTTCTCGCCCAGTAAAACCGTTTCCCCATCCTCCACCAAACGGTAGGAATGGGTGGCGAGGTTGCCACAGTGCGAGCAGATGGCGTGTACCTTGGTGATGTATTCCGCTACGGCCAGCAAATTGGGCACGGGGCCGAAGGGCCGCCCCTTGAAATCCATGTCCAGCCCCGCCACGATGATCCGCTTGCCCTTCAGGGCCAGATGCTGGAGGTTATCGGCCAGGTCCATGTCAAAGAACTGGGCCTCGTCTACGCCGATGACGGTAGTATCCTCGCCCAGCAGTTTTACGATCTCACTGGAGTGGCGCACCGGCGCGGCCAGCACCGAGTTATCGTCGTGCGAAACCACACGCGTTTCGTGGTAGCGGACATCCACCCGAGGTTTAAATATCTCGACGTGCTGATTGGCAATCCGCGCCCGTTTGAGGCGGCGAATGAGTTCTTCGGTTTTGCCCGAAAACATGGAGCCGCAGATCACTTCGATCCAACCGCTTCGTTGGCCGCGGTGGTGGGGTTCTAAAAACATACGTACGCTCGGGTAGGCGGAAGCGGGAAAATACCCGGCCGGGGGGCAAAAGTACGAAAACGATAGTTTATGCCGGCGGCCGATGAGAAGGTCGAAAAGCTGATCGTATGTTGGATTGGCCCACTAATTACCTGATAACTTATACCTTCCCGGGGAGTGTTCATCCGACTGTGTTTACCATAAAGCCGTCAGTAAATTCACCTACGCGGCACAATTAATAACTCCGTGGAACCTGCCGACGATCACCGCAGATAAAGTGCCGGCGAAACCCCGCTTCAACCTTCCCGCCCCACCGACGTTTTTCCCCGCATGCGTAACTTCCTCATCAACCTGCTGCAACATTACAAAAGCTGGATTGCATTCGGGTTCATTGCCTATGTGCTGGCGGCCTTTACGTGGTGGGGCGTGCTGCTGCGCAACCAGACCCGGGCGGCCTACGAGGCGGAGGTGGCGGCGGCAGCCATGGTGTACAGCGTGGACCCATCGCATATCGACGCCCCGGCTTTCGATAGTACGGCCGACTACTACGCGCTGACCAACGCCTACGAAAAGCGGGTGTGGATGATCACCGTGGAGACGGTGGCGATCGTATCCATCCTGATCGGGTGGTTCGTTTTGGTGTACCGGACGTTCAAGAAGGAGGTGAACTCCACGGAGCAGCAGCGAAATTTTTTGCTGAGCATTACCCACGAGCTGAAATCACCGATCGCGGGGATCCGGCTGATCCTGGAGACCTTTCAGAAGCGGCGGGAGTTGCCCGAGGCGATGCAGGAAAAACTGAGTACTAACGGCCTGCGGGAGACCGACCGCCTGACGGCACTGGTGGAAGACCTGCTGCTGAGTGCTAAACTGGAATCGGGGTACCAGCTGAATAACGAGCCGCTGGACCTGGGCGAAGTGATCTGGGAAGCCGCCGACAAGGTGGCGGCCAAGTACCCGACCGCCGCGATTGACGTGCGGCTGGAGGAGGACCTGCCCTTTATCCGCGCCGACCGGTTGGGAATTTCATCGGTGGCGATCAACTTGATCGAGAACGCGGCCAAGTATAGTCCCGAGCCGGCCGAAATAGCGGTCGCCCTCCGCCGCGGCGGACCGCGCGAGCTGATCTGGACGGTGGCCGATAACGGGCAGGGGATTCCCGATGAGTATAAGGACCGGATCTGGCGTAAGTTTTACCGGATCGGGAGTGAGAATACGCGCAATACCAAGGGGACGGGGCTGGGGCTGTTTATCGTCAAGGAACTGGTAAAGCGGCACGAGGGGCATATCGAGGTGGTGGACCATGTGCCGCAGGGGACGAAGTTTATCATTCATTTGCCGACGATGGACCAGGTGAGGGGGGGGTAAAGGATTGAAGGGGAAACTCAATGATTGAATGATTGAATGACTGACCTCGATAAATCGCTTTGCGATTTGGAGAAGCAGCGCAGCTAATGATTGAGTATCCGGGACGAATGAGAGGTACTCAATGATTGAATGACTGATTGACTGACCTCGATAAATCGCTTCGCGATTTGGAGAAGCAGCGCAGCTAATGATTGAGTATACGTGATAAATGAGAGGTACTCAATGACTGACCTCGATAAATCGCTTTGCGATTTGGAGAAGCAGCGCAGCTAATGATTGAGTATTTGGAGAAACAAGGAATGAAGGATGGAGGGAATGAGGGATTGAGGGGAGAGAACCAAGTTTTGACCTCGATACCTCCCCAACCGCCCGGAAGTAGCCCCGGACAGGGGTGGACTCCAATCGCCTAGCGGAGGGAGTAGTTCGGACCGGCAGGTTCTAGAATGTAGCCCTTCCGAGATTGAGGGCGAGCAGTAAAAAGTCCTGCATGTAAAAAAATCTATGAAAATTTGTGAGCCGTCTTCCTCCTTCTCGAAAGATCAGTCAAAATAGTGAGAAGCAGGTCAGTTGATTGTGCATTCCCTTCCATCCTTCGTTTCCCGGTTTCCCCGAAGGGAGGAGATATGTCTAAGTTCTCTCACTCTTTCGCCTCGATAAATCGCTTCGCGATTTGGAGAAGCAGCGCAGCTGATCCTTCCATCCCTGTCCTCCCCCTGCGTGAGGCGCCTGGAGGGGGCGACCGCAGGGAGCAGTGCGCAGCACCAAGGCGACAGCCGCGCCCGCAAGGGGCCGACCCCGGCCCGGCAGGGACGGGGGCACGCCCGAATAATGCATAGCCAGTCCAAATAGCGAATTTTCGCTAAACGTTTTCTTGTTTCCCGCAGCTGCTTGCCCTACCTTAGCCGATCAGATTAGTACCGTCGATTATGATCCAGAAAATAGTGTTTTTGATTTTGGCCGGAGGGGCCTTCGGCTATGCCGCCTGGCAGTTTAACCATATCCGCGCGGCGATTCTGCTGGGCAAGGACGAGGAGACGACCGGCCCCACGGGCGAGCGGGTGCGTAACCTGCTGCTGGTCTCGTTCGGGCAGAAGAAGATGTTCAAGCGCATTATTCCGGCCGTGCTGCATTTTTTGCTGTATGCCGCTTTCGTGATTACGCAGATCGAACTGATCGAGATCATTATCGACGGCGTTTTCGGTGTGCACCGCTTTTTTGCGCCCGCGCTGAGCTGGGTGTATACGAGCATGATCAGCTTTATCGAGATCCTGTCGGTGGGTGCGTTCGTGGCCACGCTGATTTTTTTGATCCGCCGCAATGCGCTTTATATTCCGCGATTCAACAAGCCGGAATTGATCGGTTGGTCGAAACTGGATGCTAACCTGATTTTGATTTTCGAGATTATTTTGCTGCTGTTCTTATTCACGATGAACGGTACCGATGTGGTGCTGCAGGGCCGCGACCCGGCGCACTATCCCGATAGCGGTTTTCTGGCCGTGAGCGGCTGGCTGGGTCCGTTGTTGTTCGAGGGCTTTTCCACGCCCACGCTGATGGTGCTGGAGCGGATCGGGTGGTGGGGCCACATTGCGATGGTGCTGATCTTCCTGAATTACCTGCCCAGCTCGAAGCACCTGCACATTTTGCTGGCCTTTCCGAATACGTACTTTGCCCGCCTGAAACCGAAGGGCGAGATGATCAATATGCCCGAAATCATGAATGAGGTGAAGAGCATGATGGGCCTGGGCGACCCCGCCGCCCCCGAACCCGATATGGCTGCCGAGCTGCCCGAATTCGGGGCCGATGACGTGAACCACATGAGCTGGATCGACCTGCTGGGGGCTTATTCCTGCACCGAATGCGGCCGCTGTACGGACGTGTGCCCGGCCAATATCACGGGCAAAAAACTGAGTCCGCGCAAAATCGTGATGAACGTGCGAGATCGGGCCGAGGAGATGGAGGCCAAGATCCGCTCCGGCAATAAGGAGTATGCCGTGGATGCCGAGCAGCCCCTGTCGCGCACCAATTTCAATGACGGCGACAACCTCTGGACCTACATCACCCGCGAGGAGATCAACGCCTGCACCACCTGTAATGCGTGCGTGGAGGCTTGCCCCATCCTGATTAACCCGCTGGAGATGATCAACAAACTGCGCCGCCACCAGATCCTCACCGAATCCGCCGGTCCGGCGGATTGGTTGCCGCTGTTTAATTCGATCGAGAATACGCAGGCGGCCTGGTCGGTGGGCGGGGACCGGGAGGCGTGGGCGGGGTCGATGATTGAATGATTGATTGACTGAATGACTGAATGATTGAGTATATGGGATGAATGAGAGGTACTCAATGACTGACCTCGATAAATCGCTTTGCGATTTGGAGAAGCAGCGAAGCTAATGATTGAATAGTTACGGGGCGTGGGGTATGATTTTTAATCATACATTTCGGTAGCGTTTCAAGTAGATTTTTGAAGTTATTTAAATAACTATAATTTGAATGCACTATGAAGGATGAATTGATGTTTGAATATTTATTCATTGACGGTGAATTTAAGCCGGATGAGTTTATGGAAACTCAGGAAGAATATGGCAACTCAACTCCTGGTAAAAATGAGTTCGCTGCCAAAATGCAAAAGAGATATAAACGCGCTTCCGTGAATGTGGTTAATTTGATGGAGTTAACTCCTAACTCCCCTACATTGGGTACAATCAGGTTTCAGCTCTTGAAATCGAGTACGTCAGCTGCGGCTAATTACCGAGCGGTCTGTCGTGCTCGTTCCCGGAATGAATTTTTCGCAAAATTGAGTATCACCGTAGAAGAAACCGATGAAACCCTGTTCTGGATGGAAGTTCTCAACGAATCGATCATCAAAGTCGATCGCGCCGAACTGGCAATCATGCTAAAGGAGTGGACGGAATTTATCAAAGTGGTTTCAAAAGCTAGAAAAACGGCAAGTGATAATAAATATTGATTTTCAACCAGTATTTTTTCAGGTACTGATTTGATAACTATATCTCTCATTAATTGCAAGTATTACCTGCGGTGCTACTTTTAGTCGCGAAGCGATTCTTCGAGGTCAATCATTGAGTACCTCTCATTCGTCCCGGATACTCAATCATTAGCTGCGCTGTTTCTCCAAATCGCGAAGCGATTTATCGAGGTCAATCATTCAGTCATTCAGTACCTCTCATTCATCACGTATACTCAATCATTAGCTGCGCTGCTTCTCCAAATCGCAAAGCGATGTATCGAGGTCAGTCATTCAATCATTGAGTACCTCTCATTCATCACGTATACTCAATCATTCAGTCATTCAGTCATTCAGTCATTCAATCATTGAGTACCTCTCATTCATCCCATATACTCAATCATTCAGTCATTCAATCATTCAATCATTATGAAAACCATGGCCCAACACGCCGCCGCCCAAACCACCCCCGAAATCCTCTTCTGGGTGGGCTGTGCCGGTAGCTTTGATGACCGCGCCCAGAAAGTAACCCGCGCCTTTGCCGAAATTCTGACGGCGGCGGGCATCGATTTTGCCATCCTCGGCAATGAGGAGGCCTGTACCGGTGACCCCGCGCGGCGGGCGGGCAACGAATTCCTGTTCCAGATGACGGCACTGCAGAATATCGAGACCCTCAATATGTATAAGGTGACCAAAATGGTGACGGCCTGCCCGCACTGTTTCAACACCATTAAAAATGAGTACCCGGCCCTGGGCGGGAACTACGATATCGTGCACCACACGCAACTGCTACAGGAGTTGATCGACGACGGGCGGATCAAACTGGAGGAAGGCGGCTCGTTCCAGGGCAAGAAGATCACCTACCACGACAGCTGCTACCTGGGCCGCGCCAATGGCATTTACGAAGCTCCCCGCGCCGTGCTGGAAAGCCTGGACGGGCAGCTGGTGGAGATGAAGCGCAGCCGCCAAAACGGCCTGTGCTGCGGGGCCGGCGGGGCCCAGATGTGGAAGGAGGACGAACCCGGCGACAAGCGCATCAATACCGAGCGCGTGGACGAGGCCGCCGCCCTGAACCCCGATATCATCGCCCTCAATTGCCCCTTCTGCCTGACCATGATTACCGATGGCGTGACGGCCAAGGATAAGGCGGAGGATATTATGGTGTATGATCTGAGTGAGTTGATCGTGCAGCAGATGGTGAAGTAAAGGGGAAGGGGGGGGGAGATATTTGATAGCTGATAGCTGATTTTCGATTGTTACTTTGAAACCCCACCCCCGGCCCGGCTAATCGTCTGGGTCCCCTCAACCCCAGCCGCCCCGAAGGGGAGGGGTGACGTGTACGCATAGGCTTCTACCAAAATTACCAGCACGCGCAGCCTGCCTACTAAAATATGGGCGCAGCCGTCCATTATTCAATCATTAGCTGCGCTGCTTCTCCAAATCGCGAAGCGATTTATCGAGGTCAGTCATTCAGTCATTCAATCATTAGCTGCGCTGCTTCTCCAAATCGCAAAGCGATTTATCGAGGTCAGTCATTCAATCATTCAATCATTCAGTCATTCAATCATTATCCCCCGCCTCCCGCATCTGGATCTACACCTCCGCCCGCCTGCTCACGCCGGCCGAGAGCGAACGCACGGCCGCCCGGCTCAACGACTTCGCCACCCGCTGGGTCAGCCATAACCGTGACTTACACGCCGCCGGCGAGGTACTCCACCACCGCTTTATCGTGCTGGCCGTGGACGAAACCCGGGCCGGGGCCAGCGGGTGCAGTATCGACGCATCGGTGAAATTTTTGCAACAGCTGCAGGGCGAGCTGAAAACCGACCTGTTCGACCGGATGCAGTTTACCTACCGCGACGCGGGCGGGTCACTGCATACCGTGGCGCGGGAGGAGTTTGCGGAGCGGTACCGGCAGGGCAAAATTACCGATGAGACCCCCGTTTTCGATACGCTGGTGACCAGACTGGCGGACTTGCAAACCGACTTTGAAAAACCGCTGGCCCAGAGCTGGCACGCCAGGATGGTGTAGATCGGGCTTATTAAACACCCGCCTGGGGGGCGGGAACGGCGTAGCAGCGGAAAAGTGCTAAACACCTATTTGGGGACAGTACTTTTTTTCCTTAATTTTAACGCTGCCAAGACTACCCGTAAAAACAATCCCTACCCCTTATGCGCTCCCTGGTCGGTTTACTCCTGGTTTTTATCGTGTTCGGCACGTTACTCACTGCCCAAACCCCGGTAGACTACGTGCCCTCGGCCGTATTCAGCCCCGATTCGAGCGCACTGCGCGTCGAGATCGAAGCGCGTACGCTGCTGGACGTACTAACGGCCCCGCCCGAACACCGGGAATTTTTTGAATGGCGGCTGGAGGGGCGAAAGGAAGAAATTGTGACGCAACTGGCCGACAGTTCCTTTATTTTCAATGGCGCACTGGAATCGTTCGTGACGGGCATCTTTCAGGACATCGTCACGGCCAACAACCTGCCCGTGCGGCCGCTGGTGTTCGTCAGCAGGCTACCGCATGAAAACGCTCACAGCATGGGCAGCGGATTATTCATGGTCGACATCGGCCTGCTGGCAAGCACGAAAACCGTGGAAGAACTGGCTTTTATCTTCTCCCACGAACTGGCGCACGACCAGCTGGGGCACCAGCGCGAAACCCTGATCGAATTGAGTTCGGGGGCCGAGGACCGCGACGAAGCCTACCGCCGCCTGCGGCGGCGGTCGACCGGCAGCCGTAAGCGCGACAAACTGATCGACGGGCTGCGGGAGCAGGCCTACGGGCTGTCGCGCAGCAGCCGCATGGCGGAATTGGCGGCCGATTCACTGGGGCTGGTTTATTTATCCAGGACCGATTATTACTCCGGCATCGCAGCCGAGGCTTTGGAAAATATCCGGCAGGAAGAAATCGACCGGGACGACGTCGTCGGCTCCGGAATCGCGCTGGATAGCGCGTTACAAACGGTCGCTTACCCGTTCAAGGAACGCTGGATCGAGGCCCCTACCCGCATGCTATTTGATGTGCAGGAAACCGCCGACGAAGACGGCCGCTGGAACCGCGACAGCCTCTCGTCGCACCCCGAATTATCGGCCCGTATTGCCGCCATCGGGGCCATGCAACGGGCCGTGCTGGGCGAGGTGGACAGCACGCTGCGCGTAACCCGGCGTAACCCGTTCCGGGAATTGTCCGACTACGAAACCGTCGCCTTTTACTACGATTCCGAACTGCCCGCCCACGTCATCGGCAAGGCGTTCTTCCTCCTCCATTACCACCCCGACGACGCCTGGCTCTACGCCTCCATCGGCCGCGCCCTGCTCCTGACCCACCGCCTGGTACAGGAGCGCCGCTTCTCGGAATCCGTACCGCCTTCCACTTATTTCGACGACCCGATGCTCCAGGACCTGGTCCTGTTATTACAGCAAATCCGGCAGAGCGAATTGAGTAAACTGACCCTCGCTTACCTGCGTGAACACCAGGCCGACTACCCCGAAAGTCCCGCTCTACTAGTAGCCCTGCGCGAGGCGGAGGAGTACTTTGCGGAATAAATTTGATTTAAAATAATTACCCCAAAACTAACGCGATGAAATCATTGATTTTTTTCTTGTCATTCGTGGCGACTACCGTGTTTTTTCCGCCGCTTCTAACGGCAAATCCTCTTCTCGAATCGTATGCTCACGAGCGTACCGGCGCAATATTCAGCGGAGATGAGGTTGTGGGATATTTCCATGGTACCTCGGTCACGAAAGGTCTTATGGGTAGAATTTACCACTACACCTTTACCGATCAGGATCTGAACGAACTGGGCAGTATTGATCTTACGGCACCTTATCCGTATGAAATAATGGGCGTTTCTTACCAACAGGGAGAATTGACGGTTTATCGGCGTATCTCAACACAATACGTAGTATTTACCGTCATAAACAGTAAAATGGAAGAGGTATATGAGCGAAAAATAGAAGTATATCCTTATCATGGAGTATATTTGGTTCCAGGTGGATGCGTATCCGCCAGCTCGGTAAGTAGTAAAATATTCTATACATCAAACAAAGAAGGAGGAAAAAACTGGATGATCAAGTCCGGCAAGGGGTATCAGAAAATGAGACTCCATACAGCTACGGAACTTTACACGGTGGTAAGTAAGAAAAAATATGTGAATGGCAACTACAGTTATGATCTATTTATTATCGATAATAAAACGGGTGAGTCCAGACTGGTCATTCCAGATATAACGGAATACTATTTCGGTCAGTTCTTGGATATTAAATTCAGTCCAGATCGAATCAGTATTTTAATGGGAGTACTGAAAAATGAAATAATTCCCGACGAAGGGTTATCAGCACTGGTTCTGAGTACGTACAACTGGTCGGGTGACAAGCTTACCGCTGACTCACTACACTGGTATAACCAACTCACTGATTCACCACTGCTAAAAGATATCGGTGAATTGGCGGAAGGAACCGCTGCAACCGTTGAGGCGACGATCAAGGCAGACGGGTCTTTGATTGCATTGGTCAATTTTCACAAAGGGACTTTAGGGTATGGTAGATACGGCAATCAATTTATTATGCAAACGGACGATCGCTTGAATGTTTCCGCGCTTAAATATCTTGAAATCAATGAGCAGCAGGATGAAAACGAGAAGTTGAAATGGCACTACCAAGCTTTTTTCCTGCATGTAGACGATGAAATAACTACTACTGCTTTTGTACTTCAGCGAAATGCGAAAGCTAACGTTTTCTCTGACCCACCCTTGGAGACTTCCATCCGTATCGCCTCTTTCTTTGAAGGCGACTTTTATGAGGATAATCTGGATACCGAAAATGAATCAAATTCCCACCTTGTCTTCCCCGCCAAACCCGGCTACGTAATGCTGGAAACTTATTTCCGCGAAGAACAGCGCCTGGAGCGAACGCTGATTAAATTGACATTGTAGGCCCCAATTCCCTACCTTGCCCCCGAATCACTCCGCTTCTCCATGTCATTTTACCAAGACCTCGCCAGAATCGGCTCCCGCTACATCGGCAAAGCCAAACTTTTCCAGTATGGCTTTAATTTCTCTCCCATGTACCGGCGCACCACATCGCGCATCACTTCCGTAACGGATGACCTGCTGGAAATTCGCATTAAACTTCCCATCAGTTTTCGCAACCGCAACTACGTCAATTCTATCTTCGGCGGCAGCATGTTCGCCGCCGTCGATCCCATCCCGATGGTTCAACTGATGAATATCCTCGGCGACGACTATGTCGTGTGGGACAAATCCGCCGAGGTGTTTTTCAAACGTCCCGCCCGCGAGGATCTCTACGCCACCTTCACCTACACGGAAGCCGAAGTCGATGAAATTCGCCGCCGCGTAACGCAGGAAAAAGAATTCGACATCGTCAAAACCAGCCTACTGACCGACCGGGACGGCAGCACGACGTTCTGCGAGGTGAGAAAAACCATCTACGTAGCTGACAAGCAATATTATAAGGAGAAGCGGAAAAAGAAAGCCGCAAAAAAGACCCCCTAACGCTCTAAATAAATCCCCACCCCGCCAAACCCGGACCGGCGGTTTACCCGTCATCCTCACTCATCGCCCCCGCTTTCCGTCTACCCCTCCGGTCACTTATCGGGGCGTGCCCCCGCCGATGGCGGGGTCGGCGTCTTCCGGGCTTCGCTGTTCGCTCGGTGCTGCGCACGCCCCGCTGCGCGGATGCCCCTCCAGGTGCCTCACGCGGGATGTAATGACCGACCCCGATAAATCGCTTTACGATTACGAGAAGCACCACAGGAAATAGTAGGGGTCCCGGTCCCCAGACCTGGAGGTTTATAAGAAACCTGTGCTATTTGGGCAAAAAGTTAGCCTGCGCGATCCGGGGATCATAATCCACGCGCGACCAACATAATATTTCCCCACGAAATATGTATTTTTCCAGGCTAGCTAGACGTTCTGATGAAACAGAAATTAATACCTGGTAACCAAAATAGCCTTACCATGAAATCGGTAGCAATCCTCCTTTTTCTCCTCTACTTCTCAGTGTCCGGTTTTGCGCAAACTTCCTCCGTCGTAGTAAACCCGGACGGCACGCATTCCGTCATTTATCACCAGGGCAATACCGACACCCGAGTCAATCCGGACGGCACACATTCCGTCATTTATCACCAGGGCAACACCTCCACCCAGGTCAACCCCGATGGAACGCACACCATAATCTTTAAAAACGGCAACACCTCCACCCAGGTCAACCCCGACGGAACGCATACGGTGATCTTCGGCAACGGCACCGCAACAGACGAGGAGGAGAACGATTCTGATCGGGACGGAGCAATCTGGGAAGTTCTCCTCCCCAAGCGCACCGAAGCGGACTCGACGGGCATTAAAAACAAAGAGCGGCCGAAAAAGCAAAAGAAATCGAAAAAGGAGAAAAGAGAACCGGAGCAGTTTTAGGGTCATCGAAGCGCATTACCAGGACCCCGTGTCTGGGAGTGTATGTATCGAGACTCCCGACCCGGCAGGGTCGGGGAGCGTAGCATACACGGACTCCCGGCCGGCAGGTCTGTTAGTGCGGATGCGCATTCGCGCCTCACACGTGCGCGCACGTCACGTACAGCAGCCGTACAGGCGTATACCCGCGACCGGAGGTCACACCCCAAAGCGCGACCGGAGGTGGCGCCCGCTCGCGTCAGCTAATTAACTTTATCTCGAAAAATTATCTATGGTTAGGAGAAGCAGCGCAGCTAAGGATTGAATAGTAGGGGTCCCGGTCCCCAGACCTGGAGGTTTATAAGAAACCTGTGCTATTTGGGCAAAAAGTCAACCTACGCGATCTGGGGATCGCGACCCTTTTGTAACCTGCGCGATCTGGGGATCACGACCCTTTTGTATACCTACGCGATCTGGAGATCGCGACCCTTTTGTGAACCTGCGCGATCCGGGGATCACGACCCTTTTGTAGAACTGCCCCATACAGATTTGCAAGCAACTTTTGATGGGAGTAGAATTATTCGATCTTTACCAGACGTAAATCGAAACCTCCAAAACCGTTTATGCCCACTTTTGCCAAAGCTTTCTTCCTCCTTCTCCTCACCTTCCTCCTCGGATGCGCGACGCTTAAACCGCCCATTTACACCTCCCAGGCCGTAACCCAACCCACGCCCTTTGCCCCCGGCCTGATCTCCACCGAAGGGAACAGCGAGTTTGACATCACCTTCACCCCCGACGGGCGGGAGGCCTACTTTACGCGCCGGGCACCGGGGGAGAAGCAGCACATCTACCGGACTACCTTTGCCGGCGGCCGCTGGAGTGAACCGACCGTTTGCTCCTTTTCTACAGACCGCGACGAGACGCCGTCCATCAGTGCCGACGGGAAGTTATTGTTTTTCGGCTCCGAGCGGCCGCTGCCGGGGAGGCCCAATGAGGGTAACTTTGATATGAATATTTGGAAGGTGCGCAGGCAGGGCGACGGCTGGTTTGAACCCACGCCGCTGCCGGCCCCCCTGAACGAGGTGCAGGTGACGGGGGAAGAGTGGCCCTCCTCGAACAATAACTTTCTATCGCCCGTGGGGGAGGACCGCTACTACTACACCACCATGGTGCGGGGCACGAAGTCAATCCAGCTCTACGAGACGACTTACCGACAAGGAATTTTTTCCGAACCCACGAAAATTACCGGCCTTTTTGACGACCCGAAATACTGGGTCTATTCCGCCGTAGTATCGCCGGACGGGAAATACCTGCTGTTCAATTCTTCCGGCGCGCCCGGCGGGAGTGGGGGAGAGGACCTGTTCGTAGCCAGGCGCACCACCATCGGGTGGAGCAAGGCCCGGGCGCTGGGTGCCCCGGTAAACTCCAAAGACGAAGAGGGCAGCCCCCGCTTTTCGCGCGACGGCCGCTATTTTTTCTTCAGCCGCGCCGAGAGCCTCGGCAACTACGAATACGGGGAGTGGAGCATTTACTACCTGGAAACCGCGCACCTGGGGTTAGCGGAATTGTTTGAGTAAGTAATCAATCCTAAAATTAACCGTACATCATGACCGCCAAAGTACAGGAACTGATCGACAACGTGAGAAAAGTGCTGCCGATCATCGTGTATGCCGAACCCATAATTTTGCCTCACGTGAGGAAGGCCTTTAAGATGCCCTCCATCACCAAGGACACGGAACTGGAAATACATTCCATCCAGCTGCAGGGCGAATTTGCCGGGCTAGTGTGTGAATTACGAATGCCGACGCTAGCCGTTGAAGACCAGGATTCTAGAATGCTTAGTTCCCTGACCCAGCTGCGCATTAAAAAAGATCAGCCCCTGGCCTGGCAACTGGAAAAATACCGCAAGCGGCGAATTGAAAAGTTGAGGAGGGAGGGGAGTACGCCGAGAACGATAACAATTGATCTATAGTGAAGGTAAGCTATAAACCGGACGGGTATAATTCTCTCTCCCCCTACCTCGTCGTTGACGAGACACTAGAACTGGTTGAGTTGCTGAAAAAAGTATTCGCAGCCGAAGAACTGAGGCGTTTTGACCATGAAAATGGAAAGATTGCCCATCTCGAACTACTCCTCGACGATACCGTGCTCATGATCAGTAGCAGCACGGAGCACTTTCCGGCCAACCGCACCATGCTCCACCTTTACGTACCCGACGTATATGCGACCTTTTTCCGGGCCGTCGAAAGCGGCTGCGAGGCCATCGAGGCCCCCGTTAACCAGGCGGGTGACCCGGATGTGCGGGGTTCGTTTTATGATCCGGCGGGAAATTATTGGTCGGTGAGTACGCAGTTGGGGTGAAGGATGGGGCGGGAAAGTAAATCAGGCCGTTGGGAAAGTTGATTAGACGTTGCGAGGAATAAATGACCTATGTTTGGGAGCGCAATTCTTTCAGGACCGGAGTAGAGGTCCGGGGGTATCGTAGCGTGAGGTGCCGGAAAGGTTTAGTGCGTAGCACCGAGCGAACAGCGAGCCTGGACGGGACCGGCCCCGTGCCGCAGTATTGCGGGACGGGGACACGCCCAAAAAAACGGTGCAACCTGTATCATTGCCGGCCTACTTCTTCACCACTTCTAAATTGAACAATGAACCAAATCGCTTACACCCCCACCATTCTGCGCAGTAACATTCGTTTCGGCGGACCGATTTTTCTGGTGGCCGATTTAAAGGATTTCCCTACTGATGCCTGCACGATTTCCTGGTGGGCTAATCAGCCGACGCGCCTGTTTTACGGGGAGTATGATACCGGTTCATCGTTTGATAGCAAGTTAACGCAGTTGGACATCAATCTCCAATCAGGGGGGATGGAGGTGAGTTTCGGTGTGAATAGTTTTAATTTTTCCGGTCCTGCTTTTCCCGTCCTGCGGGGAAATGAATCCCACTATTTGGCACTGACCCTGGCGACTACGGCAGATGGATTTTCGGTAAATTGTTACGCCAATGCGGTGCTGATCGGGACGCAAAACGTGGCCACCCTTAACGGTAATAACCAACCGATGCGATTACTCAGTCGCGGATCGCTTTACATTGGGAATGGTGCCCCGGACCGTTCGCAGGACGGCGGTTTCGGCGACCTGGACGAGGCACTGGGCAAGTTAAGCGAGTTGCATATTTTCCACTCCGCCCTGTCAGCCGAAGCCATAAATCTGGACGCTCTGGGAAAACAACCGGATGGTGCCCAAGCCTATCTGAACCTGCCCCTGGACGATCTGCATCATGACCGCCGCCGCGGCCGGTGGCTGAACACGGTTGACCCGGATTCCCCCGCCCGCGAATTTGTGAGGACCGATAAAAACCCCGTCATTAGTTTTACCCGTAGTTTTTCCAACTTCCCTACTGCGGGCCGTACCATTGAATTTTGGGTTCGCTGCCGGGAAGACGCAACGGGCACCCTCATCAGTTATGGTGATTTAAGTAGTTCCGACCGCCCGAACGAAGGTGGGCAACGTTGGGTACTGAGTAACCCGACCGGCCTGACCCTGGGCAGCTATGGAAGCGGCCTGAATCTGGGTACGGGCTACTGGAACCACGTAGCGATAGTGGAGGATGCGACTGCCAGGACAACGACCATGTACCTGAACGGACGGACGGGAGAGACCCCGCCCGCCCCCTACGTGCTGGATGGAGTGGTTGTGGACCAGCCGCTGGTGCTGGGCGGGAGATTGGCCACCGACGCCGATGATGAAGTGTTTAGCGGCGAGATGGTGGAACTTCGCATCTGGTCGCGGGTTCGCACGACGGCCGAAGTGGCGGAGAGCGCACGCGGCATTACCCCCGACGGTGACGATCCCGCCCTGGTAGAATACTGGGCCTTGGGGGCGAGTGGCATCCAGGAAGGAGGTGACCCGACCAATCCGGTATTTGTGCCCGTGTTACAAAACGACGTAGCTTACCCCTTGCTTTCCAGTCAGGCCACCAAGCAAGTATTGCTGGTGGGGCCGGACAGCGGCGGGATGCATACCTTACCCTATGACAACCTGACCGGCGGGGAATTTAGTCTGGAACAGTGGGTGCGTACCGACACCGAAGGGATGTTGTTGCGCGGAGTGGGCGTCGGCGACCGGGTGGGTTTTTCGCTGACCCGCAAGGGCCAAACGTTCGTGTTGGCGGTGGCTGACCTTGACAGCGGCCGGGCTAAAGAATTTGTCCTGGATGGAACGGGCATGATGTTGAGCGAATGGCACCACTTGGCGATAGTGGTTGCCAAGACCGGCGTGAGCGGCTACCTGGACGGACAGGAGGCGTTTACTTTTCCCCTGACCGATCCGAATGGTTTGCCGCCGTTGGGGGATCAATTTCGTTTGGAGTTCGGAAGTTTTGACGGAGCAGCACCCGCCCTGACGGGAAGTCTGGCGGAGATCCGGTTTTGGAATAAGCCCCTGATCGTGGGAGAAATCCGCCACCGGATGTATCATGCCGCTACGGGAGATGAAGCGGGTCTGGTGGGGCGATGGGCCTTTGAGAATGCCCTGGGACGCGATAGCTCCGGTAGCGGACGGCACGCATTTCCGGTAAACCGGCCGACATTTGGTCCGCTGACGGATATTGACCTGGAGCCGATGGACTCTCCCTACCTGGTTGCCCAGGTGAGTATGCTGGAAGATTATGAATTTACCGATGCCGCCGTAACCGCCCGTAATTCTTACCGCGTGGACCTGACGGCCTACGACGAGAACGACCGGCCGCTAGCCGGCCTGGACTTGTCCGTAGGGATACAGGCCGAGCCGGGCAACCCCTTTACGTCCGCGTCGTTGCTGCTGGAAAGTTCGGGAAAGACCGAAGCCCACTCCATCGGAGTAGGACAACCGTATGTGCTGACAACAAATTTGATGGGAGTGGTCAGTTTTGCCATGCCCGCAGAAGATTTACTGGCACCCGTACTGCGCGTGAGTGCGGCCTTTATGGAGCAGGATCACGCGCTGCTGATTTTCCCTGACCGGCAGGCCCACCATAAATTGGGCCAGGTGACGGAAGAGGAACTTCTGACAAAAAAAGTCGTGAGGGAATCCGGCGGCGAACCCACGGCAATGCTGAGTGAAGAGTACCGTGATTCGGCTAAAAGCGTGGCGCATGCCATTCGTAATTTCATGGGCGTGGCTACCGAAAAAGCACCCCAGAGCAACACGCCGGTCGTTCGTCCTACAATAGACCGGTTGCGGGAGACCGTAACACCGCCCCTACGGCGCAGCTACGAAAATGCGACTGCATCGCCCCACGCCTACGACCGGGCCACGGACGTAATTTCGGGTTATGCCGTGACGGCGGGGCAAACGACGATTAGCCGCTCCTTATCGGTCAATAAAATGTCTGCCTGGGAGTTTCGTAAGGATGACGTGGGTAACTACATCGTAGCGGACTATAACATGGAAAGTGCCCGTGCCCGGAGTACGGGTCCCGCAGGTAATGTGACCTATGGCGATGATTTCACCCGCCTGCTACTCACCGCCGTGGATGACCGGCGCAGATCCATTGCATCGACGACAACCTATGCTGATTTACTTGCCGCCATTGACGAGCAGCAACCCACGCGAGGGATATTCGACTTTTTTGCAGCCATCCGGGACGCGGTGAGCTTCGTGGTAGATACCGTAGTGCAAACTTATGAGGATGTAAAAGATAAGATCCGGGTAGCGATAGTGTACATTACTACAGCGGCGGGTGAGGTGTTGGCCCAGGCTATCCATGCGGTAGAACAGGCCGTCGAGGCGGTGAAAGGAGTGCTCGTGAAAGCGGGCACCACCGTGATGGGGGCAATCAACTTCGTGAAGGAATTATTTAACTGGGGGGATATTTTAGAAACCCAAAAATTTACCGAGAAACTGTTGCGGACGACCATGGACGCGACCCTGCAAAACCTCGGCAACCTGAAGGTCAGTACCCATTCCTGGGTGATTGGGTTGAAGGACTCGACTGACGCATGGCTGGATAGTATGAAATCGGATGCCGAACAGCACAAATCGGCGATCAAAGACCGGGAACCAGCCGCGGACCGCTCTAACGTTAAAGGTTCTTACGTACAAAATCTAATTGCTTCTCACGGGCAGGATGCAACGCTGGAAAACTCAGTGACCGGGCCGGATCCCCAGCCGGGGCAGGACAAATTGGATAACATTCATAAGGATAATAGGGAGAAGGTGACCCGGATCAATGATGCGATCAATAACCTTCATCTTTTCGCTGACAGTGATTATAGCCTGCGCGTGATTGCCGATAGACTGCTGGACTTGTTGAAGGCTATTGCCGATGATCTTTTCGATTTGATGGCGGTCGGTCTGGATTGGATGTTCGATCAGCTGACCGCATTACTTGCCAAGGTGAAAAGTATATTGGAATATCGGATCGACCTGCCCCTGGTGACTCGTCTTTACGAAAAAATCACGGACGGTTCGCCGCTAACGCTTTACAGTCTGTCCGCACTGCTGGGTGCTATTCCTGCAACACTGCTGTACAAGCTTGCCACCGGGGCGGACAAAGGTCCATTTTATGGGGAGGACCTGGCACGCTACGGCTCCCCTACCATTTTGAAAAGAGAAACGGCTGTGGGGGGTACTTTAACCGAAGAGCAAAAAGCCGTAATTATTGCCAGGCAGAAAGCTTCACTGGGCCTGGGCGGTTGTTTTCTGGGATTTACTGCGATCTCTACCATTTTCAATGGTGTTGTTATCGCTAAAGGAGCCGTGGCGGTACCGGCGCTTAAATGGATTACACACGTGATAAATCATGTGTTTCAACTTACGCAATTTCCCCTCGGCTCCAGTTTTGTACTGGCAGACCAAACGGCTTCATCCGCCGCCCCTGCTTTGGAAGAGTCCATTTGGGCTTTGCAATATTTTCCTTTAGTATTGGAAGGTGTCTCGGTAACGGACGGACTGGGGGCGAAACAAGCAGGTTTTGACAAATTTTCCGGTATTGCTACTACGGTATTTGGCGGGCTTCATGCCATATTATTTATCTCGATATTCGCGACGGAATATAAAACGGTAACGGGGCCGAAGGACGATATCGCCCTTAAGTTAATTGGTAACTTATCCTCCAGTATTCCTGAATTAATGAGCTTACTTCCACCCGTTAACAAGCTGGAAGTAATGATTTTGTCTAATTTGGTATGGGAAGGCATGAGTATTGCCCGCTATATAATAGAGGCTAATGGGATTCAGGTGTTTTCACCTCGATAGGAGTATGCTATCTACTAAGAGCGTGTCTAAAATTTTTAAGAACTGATAATTAATGATTCGCTTCGCGGCTACTCCGTGGTTAAGGTTCTGGCTATATAAAAAACTTGCGCGCATAGCAGGTTACGTAAGTCAGTTTTTATGACGCCAGGTTCTTAAGTGCTTGGTTATCAGGAAGTAAAAATTTAGACACGCTCTAACTACTTGAGGGGTTGGGCGTGTCCGTCCCTTCCGGGCCGGCCGGTCCCTTCCGGGCTTCGCTGTTCGCTCGGTGCTGCGCACGTCCCCTTCAGGCACCTCACACGAGAGACAAGGATTAGCTGCGCTGTTTCTCTTGATAACATCGCGATTATTCGAGTTAAAGGACAAAAGGATTGCGACTGCTTTATATCTTATCTCGGAGATAATGTTTAACCAACTTTGTCTGGATGGTTGATTATTTGCCCCCCCCCGGCGGCTAATCCTCTGGGACCCTTAACCCCAGCCGCCGCAGAGGGGGGAGACTACTACCCAACTACCAACTACCCTCTCAAACTGTTAAAGCCCCGTTAACAACGCCGCCGACCGGCAAAAAACAGCTACTTTTCGAGCCGAACCCGTATAACCCCCTCGCCCTATGAAAAAATTTCTCCCCATACTGATCGGACTACTCGTGGTAGCGGGCCTGATCTACTACTTTAGCGGCAGCGAAGATCCCGATGCCATTGCCGATATTACTGCGCCGGTGCGGAGTGGGCGATTTGAGATGACCGTGATTGCGACGGGTGAATTGCAGGCCAAACGATCGGAGAAAATCCAGGGGCCGCAGGGGATGCGCTCGGCGCAAATTTACCAGACCAACATTACCGACCTGGTGCCCGAGGGGACGCTGGTGGAGGAGGGCGACTACGTGGCGCGGCTGGACAAGACCGAGCTGGATACCAAGCTGAAGGAGGTGCTGAACGAGATCGACCGGATCAATACGCAGCTGGAGGGGGCGCGGATCGATACGGCGATCGAGCTGCGGGCACTGCGCGACCAGCTGATCAACCTGCGGTTCGGGATGCGGGAAAAGGAGCTGGAAGTGGAGCAGAGCAAGTACGAGGCCCCGATGGTGGTGCAGCAGGTGAACATTGAAATGGAACGTGCCGAACGCGACTATAAGCAGCTGGAACAGAAGTATTTGCTGAGCCAGGAGAAGGCGCAATCGACCATTTCGGAGATCATGGCCGATATGCGCCAACAGCAGATTCGCCTGAACACCCTGCAGGACCTGGCGGGGCAATTTACCATCAGTGCGCCCAAGGCCGGCATGGTGATCTACGCCCGGAGCTGGAATGGAAAAGTGAGTGCCGGATCGCAGATCAGCAGCTGGAACCCCGTGGTGGCCGAGCTGCCGGACCTGAGCGATATGGTCTCCAAAACCTACGTGAACGAGGTGGACATCAGCCGCGTGCGGGTGGGGCAGGAGGTGAGTATTGAGGTGGATGCTTTTCCCGATAAACGCTATTCCGGCACCGTGGTGCAGGTGGCCAATATTGGCGAACAGCTGCGGAATTACGACTCGAAAGTTTTCGAGGTACTGGTGCAGGTGACCGAGGCGGACTCCATATTGCGGCCCGCCATGACGACCAGTAATCAGGTGGTGACCGACGTGCTGGAGGACAAGATCTTCATCCCCCTGGAAGCCCTATATAAGGACAGCATCACGTTTGTGTACAAGCAGGTGAACGGCCGCCCGGTGAAGCAGGAGGTGCTGAGCAGCTGGACCAACGAGAACGAGGTGGTGATAACCGCCGGCCTGGCGGCCGGTGAGACGGTGTACCTGAACGTGCCCGGCGGCGGCCGCGACCTGCAACTGGTGCCGCTGGATGCCACCGCCAAGGCCGATGCCGAGGACAACCTGCTGAGTGAGCGGGCGGACCGCAAAGCGGTGGCCGATGAGAAAGAAAAAGCCGTGCCGAAGGACAACATTAGCCGCGACGACGGCGGCGGCGGTAGCTTCATCATCTTCAACTAATCCACCCGTGCAACGACTGTTTTTCAATTTTATCCTGGCCCTGGAGGGCGTGGTGGCCAACCGGCTGCGGGCCTTTTTGACGGGGCTGGGCATTGTGTTCGGCGTGGGCGCGGTGATTGCCATGCTGGCCATCGGTACCGGCGCGCGCGAGGCGATTTTGGCCCAGATGGAACTGATCGGGGTGAATAATATCGTGATCGAAAGCATTATGCCCGACCCCGATAGCGACACCGGCGGCGGCGAGGAGGGCAGTGCCCAGAGTGCCGGCCAGAGCGGCCAGTTGCCGTGGTCGCCCGGCCTGACGGTGAGCGACGTGGCCGCCATCCGCCGCATTTTGCCTACGGTGACGGCCATGAGTCCGGAGATCATCGTGCCCACCACCGTGATCCGTGATGCCAAGCTGACCAAGGCCCGCGCCGTGGGCGTGACCAACGCATTTTTCGAGCTGAACAACCTGAAACTGGAGCGCGGCAACTTTTTCCACACCGTTCACCTGGAGCGTGGCGACCCCGTCTGCATCATCGGGCAGGACATCCAGCGGCGCTTTTTCAGTCAGGGTGACCCGATCGGCAAACGGATCAAGGCCGGCAACACCTGGCTGCGCATTATCGGCGTGACCGAACGCCGCACCGCCGGTGAGGACCAACTGGAGAATCTGGGTATCCGCGACTACAACGAAGACATCTACGTGCCCCTGCAGACCAGCCTGGTGCGGTTCAAAGACCGCTCGTATGCGCAACTGCGCAACATTGAGCAGGGTAGGGGCGGCGGCGGCGACGACGAGGGCGGCGCACCCGAAAATTACCACCAACTGGACCGTTTGGTCGTCCGCGTGGCCGAGGCCGATCTGCTGCCCGGCACCAGTAACGTAATTGCCCGCTTGCTCAAACGCCGCCACCAGACGGTGGTGGATTACGAGATGAAGGTGCCCGAAAAAGAACTGGAAGCCCAGCGCGAAACCCAGGATACCTTCAACAAGGTGCTCGCGTTTATTGCCGGCATTTCCCTCCTTGTCGGCGGTATCGGTATCATGAACATCATGCTCGCCTCCGTACTGGAACGCACCAAGGAGATCGGCACCCGCCGCTCGCTGGGGGCCACCCAACAAGACATTGTGCAGCAGTTTTTGCTGGAAGCCATTTTCATCAGCCTGATCGGCGGCATCACCGGCATCCTGATCGGTGTTGCCGCCGCCCGGTTCATCGGGGCCAACTACGACATCCCGACGGAGGTGTCCGGTTGGTCCATCCTGCTTTCGTTCTTCGTGGCGTCTACTACCGGCCTGGTTTTCGGATATTTTCCCGCCAAACGCGCCGCGAAACTGGACCCGATCAAGGCGTTGCGGGCGGATTAACAAGGAATGAAGGAGTGAAGGATTGAGGGGGGTGCTGCGTTCGTATTTTTGATTAAGGCTTCGCCTGTGGTACTTTGGTAGAAGCCTACGCGTACACGTTTCCCCGGCCCCCGGCCCGGCTATTCGTATGGGTCCCCTTAACCCCAGCCGCCGCGGAGGGGAGGGGGAGACGTTTTTTGTGCCACGCCCCGTCATCCCTCCCCCCTGGGGAGGGGGAAAACCGTGGTACGAGAACAAGCCCCGCCACCCCTCTCCTCCTGGGGGGGAAACCGTGGTACGAGCCACGCCCCGTCACCCCTCCCCCCTGGGGAGGGGCCGGGGGTGGGGGCGCCCCCCACCAACCAACCCAACCAAAAACCTCCCCCCGCTTCAATCCCACTCCACTTCCCATAGACCAATAACCACACACTCCATGAAAGCTAGCCACCTCACATCCTTACATCTCCCCTACCTTCAATCCTTCCTTCCCTCCATCCCTCAATCCTTGATTCAATCCTTCCTTCCCTCCATCCTTCAATCCTTGTTTTTCCTTCTCCCCCTTGCCGCCCTCCCCGCCCAACGGGCCATCCAGCTCACCCTGCCCGAGGTAGTCGAAGTAGCCCGCGACGACTCGCCCGCCGCGCGGTTGGCCGAGACGCGGCAGACCAACAATTACTGGCGCTACCGCTCCTACCTGGCCGATTTCAAGCCCCAGGTCACCTTCGATGCCGTGCTGCCCAACCTCAACCGCAGTATCGAGGGGATCACCCTGCCCGACGGGCGGGAGGATTTTATCTCGCGTTCGCTAATGCGCAATTCCGTGGGCCTGTCCATTGCCCAGCCGATTGCGCTGACGGGCGGCTCGGTATTCGTGTTTTCGGGGCTGCGGCGACTGGATGTGTTCAAGTCCGAACTGAGCGACGGGTCCGTCTCTTACCTGTCTACGCCGGTATCGGTGGGGATCACCCAGCCGCTGCGGACGTTTAATGAGTTGAAGTGGGACCGCCGCATCGAACCCCTCCGCTACCAGGAGCAGCAGCGGGTGTACAACGAATCGCGGGAGGAAGCTGCCACGCGGGCGGCCGATCTGTTTTTCGACCTGCTCATCGCACAGATCAACCTGCGGGCCGCGCAGACCAACAAGATCAACGCCGATACGCTGTATGCCATCTCACAGGGCCGCTTCAGCGTGGGGCGGATCGCGGAAACCGACCTGCTCCAGATCGAACTGAGCGTAATGAACGCTAACTCGGCACTGGCCCAGGCGGCCCTCGGGGTGCAACGGGCCAACGAGGAACTGCGGGCTTATCTCGGGATCACCGATGATGTGGAGTTCGATCTCGTCACGCCGGAGGAAATCCCCGAATTCGCGGTCGACCCCGAGGAAGCCCTGCGCTACGCGCAGCAGTACCGCAGCGAGGTTCTCGGATTCGAGCGCCGCTTTCAGGAGGCCGCCTCCGATCTCGACCGGGCCGTGAAGAGCAACGGTTTCGGCGTCAATCTTCAGGCGGAGTTCGGTCTCAATGGCACCTCGCAGGAATTCGACCAGGCCTACCAGGGCCTCCTCGATCAGCAGGTGGTTACGCTCGGTATCCAGGTTCCCATCGCCGATTTTGGAAAGGCTAAATCCCGTATCGAAGTCGCCCGCTCCAACCAGGAACTCGAACAGCTCAACATCGACCAGGAGCGCATCAGCCTCGAACGCCAGGTCCGCATCCAGGTGGACCGGATGGACCTGCTGCGCAGCCAGATCAACCTTGCCGAACGGGCCTACGAGGTGGCCGTCCGCCGCGAGGACATTACCCGCAAGCGCTACCTGATCGGCAAAATCGCCGTCACGGAACTCAACCTCGCCGTCCGTGAAATGGACGAGGCCCGCCGCCAGTACGTCAGCGGCCTGCGCGATTTCTGGCTCGGCTACTACCAGCTCCGGCGACTGACGCTGTATGACTTCATTGGCAGGGAGGTGCTTATCTTGGAGCAGTAGGCCCTGCCGGCAAGTGGGTGATGAAGTAGTGAGACAACGGATTGAAAAAGGAAGAATAGTAATGGTAGTTGCTTCAAATCACCTCGCTCAGGCCCGCGGAATCCATGATCCGCACTTCCCGTCCCTCGATCGCTACCAGATTTTCTTTCCGAAAATCGGCCAGCGTTCGGCTTACGCTCTCCTTGGTGGTACCTACTAGCCGGGCGAGTTCTTCCCGGCTCAAGTCGATTGCCTGACCGGCCCAAACGTCATCCAATTCGGTCAGTACCTGAGCCATTCGGCGGCGCACGCTATCGTAAGCTTGCCCCACCATGCGCTCCTCAGCGGCAAGGGCATGGCGGGCCAGTAAGTATTGCACCGCCGCAGCCGCGCCGGGGTCATTACGGAGGGTCTCCATAAAAGCGGCGGCGGGCATATCCCGGCAGGTCAATGATGATGAAACCACTCGCGCCGAATAGGAGTAGGGCAAACCCGCCACCACGGTAGGTAAGCCCACAATATCTTCCGGCCCCAGTACGGTGGTGGCATACTCGCGGCCATATTCGTGCAAATAAATCAATTGTACCCGGCCCGTGGATATCCGGAAGAGCTGCCCCGGCCGGTCACCCTCACGCACCACCAGTTGGCCGCTCTCAAAGCTCCGGATGCTACCTCCTTCAGCAAACAGGGCGGCCAGCATTTCCGCCCCCCGATCACGGTCCACCGCCAGGGCCGTGCTTCTCTTTTTACGGCGTTCTACCTTCTTCAGCCGTAACTCCACCACCCGCAACAACTCGTCCTTATAAAAGGGTTTGGTGATATAATCTTCCGCCCCCAGATTCATGCCGCGACGCCGGTCCTTGGTATCCGCCCGGGCGGTGATGAAGATAAACGGAACCGTTGCGGTACGTTCGTTTTCGGCCAGCAGATTCAACACGCCGAATCCGTCCAGTTCGGGCATCATGATATCACACAAAATCAGGTCGGGGGGCTGTTGCATGGCCGCCCGTGCACCCGCCATGCCGTCGGGGGCCGTGCGCACCACATAGCCGTATAGCTCCAGTATTTCGGCCAAATTTTCCCGTACCTCCCGGTTGTCTTCTATCACCAATAGCTCGGCCTTTTTCATGTAGTAGGTGGTTCATCGGTCAGAAAAAGGGTGAAGGCCGATCCCCTGCCCACCTCGCTGCTAAAGGTCAAGCGGCCGCCCAGCAAATCGGTATAGTGGCGAACGATATTCAGCCCCAAGCCGGTTCCCGGAATATTTTCCACGTTGCCGGCCCGAAAAAAGCGGTCGAAAAGATGCTCCTGATCGGCCGGGGGAATACCGATCCCCTCATCGCGCACCGTGATCCGGTGCCCGTCCGTTGCCCGGCCGGATTCAATGCGGATCACCGCGTTTTCGGGAGAATACTTGGCCGCATTCGAGATCAGATTAATCAGGATATGGCGAAGCAACTTGGGGTCGGTTCGGGTCTGCCCTTCCGGTGCTGCGGTTTCCAACACTACCTCCTGTCCGGGTCGCAGCTGGCCTTCGGCCGCCTCGATACTCGTGGAAATTACGGCCCGCAAATTGACGAGTTGGGGCCGTATCGCAATTTTACCCTGTTCGAGTTGGCTGAGCGAGAGAAAATCGTTCAGTACCTCGGTAAGGTGACTCACGGCGTCCTTCACCCGGTCGATGTGCTTACGCCGCAGCGGTTGCTGATCGGCTCCCTCGTACAATTCAATAAGTTCGATCGAACTGAGCACGGTACTCAGGGGCGTCTTGAACTCGTGGCCGGCCATACTCAGAAAGCGACTCTTCAGTTCATTCAGCTCCTGTTCCTTGCCCAGGGCACGGCGCAGCTCGGCCTCGCGTTCCAGTAGCGCGGCGGTTCGTTCCTCCACCTTGTTTTCCAAATCGGCATTCAGTTGCTCTACGCGCCGTTGGGCCTCTCGGAAAGCGGATACGTCATGCAGGATACCCGTATAAATCGTCTTGTCAGGCAATTTCACTTCGCTCACGGCCAACCGCAGGGGAAAAACCGTGCCGTCTTTACGCCGCCCTTCCACCTCCCGCCCGATCCCGATAATGTGCGGCACTCCCGTGGCCTGGTAGCGGTGTAGGTACTCGTCATGGTGAATGCGATCGTGCCGGGTCATCAGGATATTTACGCGCCGCCCCGTCAATTCATCCGCCGCATAACCGAATAGCTCACCCGCCGCCCGATTGACCGATTCAATCACGCCTCGCTCGTCCATGGTAATGATTCCATCGGTGGCCATTTCAAACAGGGCGCGTAGCCGTCGGCTGTCTTCCCGGCTCATTTTCGGTTGCATAAAGCGGCAGTTTCACGTTCGGTAAAACGTAAAGGTAGGCCCGTTAATAAAAATGCCCCCGGCTTATCGTCGGGGGCAGGGTCGTTTGTATTCACTAGTGGGAGGGTCACGGCCCACTAGGCGGCTACCCGTACCGTACCAGTTGCCGTTGCGGGCAAATCAACTCGCTTGGCTATCTTTTTCGCAGTGGGCTCGGGGCGGAAACTTAAACCCAAAGCGCAGCTTAGGAAAATTGGCAGAGCTAATAGGGCCGTCCAGGCTTGGCCCGCGAATATGCCTCCGATGACTACCCCCATCATGAGGTAAAAACGAAGGACTACTTTGTCGAAGCTAAGGGCGAAGAAGCGCATGGCATTGTGTTTTTGTTGATGATACAAAGATCGGTCGGCGCGCGGGTCCCGAAGATGACGGCGGTCATCCGGCGGGGTGATCTTGCTCATAGGGGCGTTTTTTTGGGCGTGTCCCCTCGGCTAACGCCCCGGGGTCGGTGCCTTCCGGGGTTCGCTGTTCGCTCCGTGCTAACGCACCAGGCCCTCCAGGCACCTCACGCAAACAATCGGTAACGGTCTCCTACTGGCACATCACGGGAAAGGTAAGCATCCGAAAATCAGCAAATTCCGCCGGAACCAGTAATCCCCCCCCGCGCCAGATCAGGATTATCCCGGCAACCAGGGTAATAACGGGGGTCCACCAGGCCAGCTTTCCGCTGATCTTGCCGCGCAGCCGGCCACCCAGATAGAGGCTACTCACCAAAAGCGGAAGCGTACCCGTTCCGAATGCGACCATGAATACCGCCCCCGCCCCGGGTCCGCTAGCGTTGGCCGCCCCCACGATAGCGAGATATACCAGCCCGCACGGCAGCAAGCCATTGAGCACCCCGAGTCCGAACCGCAGACCGTGAGGGTGGGCGGAGTAGCGGCTCCCGATCCAGCGGCGCATCCCCAGGTGAATCCTCCCGACCACCGGCAGCTGATGGATGATCCGGGCGGGGTCAATGCGGTAAAGGGCGACCGCCACCAGCAAGCCCCCCGATATTACGGCCAGGCTCCCCTGAAAATTCCACAGCCTTGCCCCCCAGCCCAGCCATCCGAATACGAATCCGAGCAAGGCATACGTAAGAATCCGCCCCCCCTGGTAAAGCACCAGATTGGTAAACCTCCCGCTCCCCGGAACGGACAGCATGAGCGGACCGCACATCCCGACACAGTGCAGGCTGCCGAACAGCCCCAGCGTAAATGCAGAAAGCAGGAGGGCGGGGTTCACGGGCGAATATTAAGGGTGAATTCATCCAGGTAGTCCGTCCCACCCACCGACCACTCCACAATCGCCCGGTAATGGCCGGGTGCCAGATCGGTTACCGGAAGCAGTTGTGTACGGTCTACCCCGGGCCGCAGCCGGACGAACCGGTCGTATAACTCCGTGCTCGGCCGGTAAAAATGCAAGGTGCCGGTTACCTCCCCCGCCAGCTCGTCCCGTTCGGGAAAGAATAAGCGGAAGCCTCCCTCTTCCCGCTCGAAACTCACTCGCGTAGCCAGCGATCGGCTGTTGGCTAACCGGTCCCTGGTCTGTTGGTAAGCAATGTCGCGGGCGTAGTAATCATCCGCTACCAGACTGTTATCGAATTCCCGGCTCTTGACCACCACCAACACCAGCATGGCAGCAAAAATGCAGTAGAAGAGAGCTATTCCGTGGCCCCAGTGAAATTTCATTTTCGCTAGTTTAGTGGATGAATAAATCGGGTGTCCAGTACGTCAATTTGCCGGTCGCCCGACCAGACGGTCACCCGCAACTTGCTGCTTACCGGTGCGTCGGGCGGCAGGTCGATAAACAGTGCTCCCTCGGTGATCCGACCCGGCCTGGCTACGGGCGGCTTACCTACCATCCGAATCTTGCCGCCCTCCACATCCGGCAGCTCAAAGTGGATGGGTAGATCATCGTTCGTGCGGTTAGTGAGTTGATAGGTGTAGAGGTTGTTGATACTACCGTCTTCATTGATGTGATATAGCAGTCCGGGTGTCCGCAATAAAGTGGTGCTCACATCGGCTCGGTTTCCGAGCAGGAATACATTCAAACCGATGAGTGCCAGCAGTACCCCGGAATAGGCGATCACGCGTGGGGTCCAGACCTTGCGTTTGCCGGTAGCCACGCCCAGTTCGCTGTCATAGCGGATCAGCCCCAACGGCCGGTCGATTTTTGCCATCACTGCGTCACAGGCATCCATGCAGGCCGTGCAGTTGACGCATTCCAGTTGCGTGCCGTTACGGATGTCGATTCCGGTAGGGCAAACCTGAACGCAGAGGGTACAGTCGATACAGTCGCCCAAAACGATGGGAGGCCGGGGTGCCGGCGCGGGCAAACTGATGTCTTCACCCGCAAGTGCCGCCTCCATCCGCGACAAGATATTGCCGCTACAGCTGTCTTGACCGTCGCGGCAGTCGGGGCAACTACTGCAACTACTCTTCTTACCCTTCGGCCCCTTGCTACGCTTCAGCTTTCCGCGCGGTTCCCCCCGTTTGTAATCGTAAATGACGGCCATGCTGATGTTGTCCAGCAACACTCCCTGCAGGCGGCCGTAGGGGCAAATGGCGATACATACCTGCTCGCGCAGGTAGGAGAAAACAAAATAGAATACCCCGATAAATATGACGATAGCCGCAAATCCGCCGGGGGCCTCCAACGGTGAGCGGCTGATGAGTGCCCACAGCTGGTCGATGCCGATAATGTAGGCCAAAAAGGTATGCGCGATCAGCGCCGAGATCAGTAGAAACAGGCTATGCTTGGCAACTTTCATTCGGATTTTTTCCCGCGTCCACGGGGCGGCGGCCAGGCGCTGCTGGGCACGGCCGTCCCCCTCGATCCAGTATTCAATCTTGCGGAAAACCATTTCCATGAAGATGGTTTGTGGGCAAACCCACCCGCAAAACAATCGCCCCCAGATGGCCGTAAACAGGGCGATGAACACCACCGCCGTGATCATCAGGATGGCGAAGAGGTGAAAATCCTGGGGAGTGAATTTCAGCCCGAACAGGATAAAACGTCGCTCCACGATATTAAGCAGCACCAGCGGCTGTCCGTCTATCCACACGAATGGCAGACCGAACAGCACCGCCAGCAGTACCCAACTGACGTAGGTGCGCCACCGGTAGTAGCGGCCCTCCGGCTTTTTGGGGTAAATCCACCGGCGGTGCCCCTCGGCATCGACGGTAGCGATGGTATCCCGGAAATCAGGCGGTTCGTTGGCTGTCTTCATGTTATGGGGGGGGACTACTTATTTAGACTCATCGGGCAGGGCGGGTTCCAACTCGGCAGCGGGGGGGGTCTCGTCCTCAATGACGTAGAGTTCCCCCTGCGGTTCTTTGGGGCTGGGCGGGTCGGTGCCGCGCAGGCTGCGGATAAAACTGGCCACTTGCTGCATATCGGAGGGCCGCATCTCGGTCTTCCATGGAATCATCCCCTTTTCCGGTACACCGTACTTTATGGTGATGAAAATGTCTTTGATACTGCCGCCGTGCAGCCAGTAGTCGTCCGTCAGGTTCGGGCCGATGCTCCCCTCGCCGAGTTTGCCGTGACAGGGAGAGCATTTGGACTCGAACAGGTATTGGCCCTTGGTCAAGGCATCGGCATCGGTAAGCAGCGACACGGTCGTCTCGTCGATCTGGTCGGCCTGAGTGGCGAGGTAAGCTTTGACATCCTGCTCGGCTTGCTCCATCTCCAGGGCATAGCGTTCGCGCTGGTTCGGAATCACTTCGGTAAAGTGGACGAAGTAAATGTAGATCGGCGCGACGATGACGGTTACCACGAAAAGGGCTTTCCACCAGGGGGGCAGGTTGTTGTCCAATTCGTAAATTCCGTCATATTCGTGAGCCAACTGGATCGCACTTTCCCGCTCTACCGGAACCCGGTCGGTCAGTTTTTCCAGCACTATTTTCCACCAGGGGGCACCGCCGGCTTCAGAGGGTAATTGGATGCCGGCTTTCTTCAGTAGTTCGGGATGGTACTGTTCCAGCAGCCGAAGTTTCTGCACCCGCATCATGGTGAAACTCAGGCTGAGTAGGGTCCAGCAGGCCCCGATGATGAAGAGTACCAGAATTAGCAGCACGATCTGCTCAATGGCGGTCAGGCCGCTCAGTCTGAGCACGGGTTCGGTGCCGGCGGCATCGAGTAAGAGAAGGGACAGGTCTTTCACGAGCGTTCTATTTCGGAATCTTCCAGTTTATCGTCCAGGGGCAGGTTGGCCTGGTGATCGTAGCTCTTGGCACTACGGCGCAGTACCATGACCAGGGACAGGGAGAAAATGATGAAAAATGTCAGGAGGGCCAGTATGGCGAGCCAATTGATGTTCTCGCCGGCCAGGAGGTATTTTGCCATGATGGTTTAGTTGTCGAGGAGGTTTGCCTCGGGTTCCACTTTAATATCCGTGCCGAGCCGTTGCAGGTAGGCGATCAGGGCTACGATCTCCCGGGTTTCCAGGCGTTCGTCCACGATTCCCTGCGAGCGCAGGGTCTCTGCTACTACGCGGGCCTGCTCGCGCAGGTCTTCCCCGGCCCGCTGATCGTAACCTGCGGGATAGGGGGTGCCCAGTGCCTGCAGGGTGCGAATTTTACCGGGTAGATCGCTGTAATCCAATTCCGCTTCCAGCATCCAGGTATAGGGGGGCATGATGCTTCCCGGGGAGGTGATCTCGGGATCCATCAGGTGATTGTAGTGCCAGCTGTCGGGATACTTTTGGCCCACGCGGTGGAGGTCGGGTCCGGTACGCTTACTGCCCCAGAGGAACGGCCGGTCGTAGATAAATTCACCCGACATGGAGTATTGCCCGTAGCGTTCCGTCTCGGAACGGAACGGACGGATCATCTGGCTGTGACAGTTGTTGCACCCGTCGCGAATGTAGATGTCGCGCCCTTCCAATTCGAGCGGGGTGTAGGGTTTGACCGAAGTGATCTTGGGAACATTATCTTCCACCATGACCATCGGAAATAGTTCGGCCAGGCCGCCGATCAGGATCACGATGGTAGAACCGATCAGGAGCTGGACCGGGCGCCGCTCGATCCAGCGGTGCCAGTATTCCCCTTTGTGCCCGGCCGGGTGGGCCGCCAGGGGCGGTGCCGAAGCTTTCTCGTCGGACCGGAAGTCTCCCTGCCGGGCGGTTTTGACCAGGTTGTAGACCATCACGATCACCCCGGCCAGGTAGACGGCACCGCCGAAGGCCCGCATCATGTACATGGGGAGTACGGCCTCTACGGTCTCCAGGAAGTTGCCGTACTGCAACAGTCCCTCGGGCGTAAATTGCTTCCACATGGCACTTTGGGTCCAACCCGCCCAGTAGAGCGGAACGGCATAAAAGAGCATCCCCAGCGTGGCCATCCAGAAGTGGACGTTGGCCAGTTTTACGCTGTAGAGCTTGGTGGTGAACAGCCGGGGCAGCAGCCAGTAAAGGATGCCGAAGGTGAGCATGCCGTTCCAGCCCAGGGTGCCGATATGGACGTGGCCGACCGTCCAGTCCGTATAGTGGCTGATGGCGTTGACCGATTTGATGGACAGCAAGGGGCCTTCCAGGGTGGCCATGCCATAGGCCGTAATGGCCACGACCATCATTTTCAGCACGGGATCCTCCCGTACCTTGTCCCAGGCACCCCGCAGGGTAAGCAGGCCGTTGAGCATTCCACCCCAACTGGGGGCGATCAGCATCAGGCTAAATACCACGCCCAGGCTTTGTGCCCAGTTGGGCAAGCTGGTGTAAAGCAAGTGGTGCGGTCCGGCCCAGATATAAATAAAGATGAGTGCCCAGAAGTGGATGATGGAAAGCCTGTAGCTGAACACCGGCCGGTTGGCCGCCTTGGGCAGAAAATAGTACATCAGACCCAGGTAAGGCGTGGTGAGAAAGAAGGCCACGGCATTGTGGCCGTACCACCACTGGATGAGTGCGTCCTGAACGCCGGCAAAAAGGGGGTAGGACTTCCAGAGGCTCACCGGCAGTTCCAGGCTATTACCCACGTGCAGGACGGTAACGGTGACCCAGGTAGCGATGTAAAACCAGATAGCTACGTAGAGGTGCCGCTCGCGACGCCGCATGATGGTGCCGAACATATTGATCCCGAACACGATCCATACCAGCGCGATCCCAATGTCGATCGGCCATTCTAACTCGGCATATTCTTTGGAAGTGGTAATGCCGAGCGGCAGGGTAACGGCGGCAGCTACGATGATGAGCTGCCAGCCGTAAAAATGAATATTACTGAGCAGGTCGCTGTACATCCGTGCTTTAAGCAGGCGCTGTAGGCTGTAGTATACCCCCATATAAATGCCGTTGCCCACAAAAGCAAAAATTACGGCATTGGTATGCAGCGGCCGAATGCGGCCGAAGGTGGTGTGAGAAGAAAAATTGAGAACGGGGAAGATCATCTGCAGCGCGGCCAGCAGGCCGACCGTCATGCCGATCAGCCCCCAAAATACCGTGGCATAGGCAAAGAGTTTTACGATCCGGTTGTCGTAGCTGAAATGTTCCATTCCGGCCCCGGTGGTGACCGGGGGCAGGGGTTTACTCGGGTTCATCTGTTGTAGTTGGTGGTTCGTCAAATAAGATGCGAATGGAGGGCGTAACCTCGTCGTCGTATTGCCCTGTACCCACGGCCCAGAAAAACGCCAACAGGAAACCCAGGGCGATAAGCAGGCTGAAAAGGATGAGAAGCAGGATGATGAGCATGGCCGGTTGCGTTGAGGCCGCAAGGTCCGATGAAGTGCCGACGCGCTAAGTGACCTATATCGTCGGGAATGATGATATGTGTCATGTGGCCTAAACCGATTGGGTAATGAGAAGTAATTAAATATCTGTTAGTTAATGGTTTAGATGTAATATGAGGGGTAATTGCGTGAGGTGCCTGGACGGTGGCGCGTGCAGGGTTGGGGCTTGCCCCGACCCGAAACAAGACAGCCCGCAGGGCCAAGCCGACAGGCGCGCCGGTAAGGGACCGACCCCGGCCCTAGCCGGGGGCACGCCCGAATTCTTCCTCCTTATAATCAGGATGGCGACGGCTGACCAACCACGTGCCCACCACGCAAACCACGACGATGGTGATGGAACTGACGGGCATGAGAATGGCCGCGATAATGGGACTGAGTGCGCCGCGCACCGCGAAACTGAGGCCGATGAGGTTGTAAATGAGGGCCAGGGAATAAGCCGTGCGGAGTACCCCGCGCAGCCGGCGTGCCGAACGCAAGACCCACGGTAAGAAGTGCAGGCGGTTGCCGAGCAGAATGCCGTCGCAGGCAGGGCTGAAACGCGCCACGTCGTCGCTGACCGCCAGGCCGACCGCGGCGGCTTCCAGGGCACCGGCATCGTTAAGTCCGTCGCCGACCATGAGCACGCGGCGGCCGGCCGCGAGGCGCTCTTCAACGAACTGCTTTTTGGCGAAGGGCGACTGCCGAAAAAGCACGCGATGGGCGGGGAGGTAGACTTCCCATACGGGACTGCCGGGTGGTTGGTCGCCGGAGAGCAGAAATACCTCCCCGCGTCGGCCGAGTTCCCGCAGTATGTCTGCCGCCCCCCGCCGGAGGTGCTGTACGGTAGCCGGCAAGTGATAGACCGATTCGTTGTCGCGGCAGGCATGAGTACCCGCTGCCGCGCCGGAGGGCAGACCGCAGAAAGCGGGGCTGCCGATCCGGTAATCGTGACCGTTGTGCCGCAACCGCAGGCCGCCGCCGATCACCTCCTCGACCGTGCCGATGCCGGCCGCGCCGGAACCGTCCAGTAGGGCGGCGAACCGCCGGGATGCGGGGTGGGAGGACTGCCGCGCCATGGCCAGAAAGACGGCCCGTTCGGGGCCGTCCGCCGGGGTGACCGCCGCAGACTCATCGGCCGGCCGGCCGGAAACCAGGGTGCCGGTTTTATCGAATACGAAGGTGTCCAGTTCGGGCAGGCGAGTGATAACCGCCGCTCCGCGCAGGTAGCAGCCGGCGCGTGCGAAAACGCGCAGCAGCGTGCCGTAGGCAAAGGGTGCTGCCAGGGCCAGGGCGCAGGGGCAGGCAATAATGAGGACTGCCGCAGCCGCCCGGGGGGCCGTGGCCGGATGGACGATCAGCCAGTAAATCAGGGTAGCAATTGCCAGACCCACCACCGCCAGGGTGAACCACCGGCTGAAATGTTCGGGCAGGGAAATACCCGCTTCGGCGGACCGGCCCCGTTGATCGCGCCAGAGTTGTAACAGGTAGCTTTCGGCGGTCGCTTTTGTAACCGTTATGCGCAGTGCCCGGGTGGTGGCGCGCCCCCCGGCATATACGACAGCACCGGCCGGCCGGGCCTGGGGTTCGGCCTCACCGCTCACGAAACTGTAGTCGATGCCGGCCGGGCAATCCTCGGTCAGTACGCCGTCGGCGGGAATCAAGTCGCCGGGGCGGACCAGGATAGCATCGCCCGGCAGGAGGTCTTCGGTAGCTACGGGGTGGATTTCGTTCTGCGGGCCGTAGCGGTAAGCGGCCACGGGAAAGTAATCGGTGTGGTCGCGGTCGAAACTCAGGCGGTCGAAGGTGAGGGTCTGAAACCAGCGCCCCACGAGCAGGAAAAACACCAGGCCGGAGAGGCTGTCGAGGTAACCCGGTCCGGTGTCGGTCAGAATAGCGTAAGCGGACTGGCCGAAGAGCGTAAGCATGCCCAGGGCGATGGGAAGGTCGATGGAAATATGACCGGACCGCAGTGCGCGCCAAGCAGCAGTGAGGAAACCGCGCCCGCTATACAGGAGTACCGGCAGGCTGAGGGCCAGCAGGAGGTAGCTGACCGTGCGGCCCAGTAAAACCGAGCCGGCCTCGGTGTCCAGCCCGAAATACTCCGGGAAACTGAGCAGCATGGTGTTGCCGAAGATGAAACCGGCCGCGCCGATGCGATACAGTAGCTGACGGTCGGTGGCGGCGGCCGTTTCCCGTTTTTCGGAAGTGAAATGGGGCGGATAGCCGATGCGTGACAGTAATTCGGCTATCTGCCGCAGACCGGTCTGCCGGGGATCGAACAGTAGCACCGCCCGCCGCCGCCCGAAATTGACGGTACAGGAACGTACGCCCGTATCCAGCCGGTGCAGGTTTTCCAGCAGCCACACACAGGAGGCGCAGTGAATGGCGGGTAACTCCAGGGTGAGGCGCCAAACGGTTTCGTCGCGGTAATCGGTCAGCCGCTCGGTCAGTTTGTCTACATCCAGCCACGAATAGTCGTTCCCGCCCTGCCTGCGCTGCGAACGGCCGGCAGCGGCATCCAACTCGTAAAAAGCGGTTAGCCGATGCTCACTCAGGATCTGGTAGACCGTTCGGCAACCGAAACAACAAAAAGCGTGCTCGTGCTCGTCAGCGATCGTGGTGGAATCCGGGCACAATTCGCCACAGTGTGTACAGTTCCGGACACCTTCCATTGCCGGGAGGGCTATTGCTTGTCTGTTCATACGGATTGGCTGAATAGTGGACCGGTTGCCTGGCGGAGGTAATGGTGGTCGTCGAGCGGCAAGCAAATGTTACGGAGGAATGGGCTGCCGAGCGATGTTACCTCAATCCGGTAAGGGGAGCGGGTGAGCAGGCCGTCGGCGGCCATTTCGTTCCAGTGCGTTACCGCACGATCCACGGCCGCGCAACGCTGATTCTCTTCGCGCCATTCGGTGGTTTGGTGACACATCAGATTCAGGATATGACGGCGCACCACTTGCTCGTCGCGGCTGAGGCGATGGCCCTTGACCAGCGGCAGGTGCCCTTCGGTTAGCACGGCTCGCTGGTAATCTTCTACCGTTTTTTCATTCTGCACATAGGTATCCCAGCTATCACCGATAGCGGAGCAACCCAGAGCTATCGTGGTCAGGGTGGTGCCGGTGGTATAGCCCATGAAATTGCGGTGGAGGGTTCCATCGATTGCTGATTGGTAAAGGGTGTCGGTGGGAAGGGAGAAGTGATCCAGTCCGATATTATGGTATCCCTCGGCCTCCAACAGTTTGTTGCCCCGCTCGTGAAGCAGGTGCTTTGCCCGGCCGCGCGGCAAATCATGCTCATTGTAGGCGCGTTGACCCGGACTTACCCAGGGCACGTGCGCATAGCCGTAGTAGGCAATGCGGTCGGGTCGTAGGGCGGCCACATGAACGGCCGTTCGCTCGATGTCGGCGAGTTGTTGGGTAGGCAGGCCGTAAATGAGGTCGAAGTTTACGGATTCGTAGCCCAACAGCCGCGCCGCATCCACGGTCCGATATATTTGATCGGTCGTCTGCTTACGGTTGATGATCCGCATTATATCCATGCTAAAATCCTGCACTCCCACACTGATCCGGTTAAAGCCGTATTCCCGTAGCACGGCCAGGTGCCGGGGGGTGGTGCCGTTAGGATGGGCCTCCAGGCTCAGATCGGCCCCCGCGGCGGCGGGCACTTCCCGCAGAATACCGGCTACCAGCCGCCCCAGGTGATGGGGGCTGAAAAAAGTGGGGGTGCCGCCGCCCAGGTGCAACTCTCGGATACGGGTGCCGGCCGGCAGGGCGGGCAGGTAGCGTTTCCATTCGGCTAACAGGGCATCGATGTAGGGGGCTTCCACCCCGTGGTTGCGAGTAATGCGTTTATTGCAGCCGCAATAGGTGCAAAGCTGTTCGCAAAACGGCAGGTGTACGTAAAGGCTAAGGTCCGGCAGCTCCCGTAGACGAGCGTTCACGGCCCCCAACCACTCGCTTTCCGTAGGCGGTACGGGCTGCCAGTAGGGCACCGGTGGATAGCTGGTGTAGCGGGGTACGGGACGGTCGTATTTCTGGATTAAGTACACGGCGAATTTTTTCCAAAGGTCTGCCTATTCAATAAGCGGGTCGTTGATATAAATCACCGGCCGGGATGATCCTGACCCCGCCCGTCTGATCCGGCCCGGAATTTCTACCTTCGCCGGGTGAACTCGAATCTATCCGCTGCCCTCCGTTCTCGTTTAGCTCAGGTTGCGTCCCGCCCCGGCCTCACCCTGCTGACCCTCCTCGCGGCCGCCGTGCTGCTGCGCTTCCCGTCCTTCTTCGTTAGTGTCATCAACCACGACGAGAGCACCTACATCGTGATTGCCGACGAAATGCTGCGCGGCAAAACCTACTGGGTGGACGTGTTCGACACCAAGCCGCCGGGCATTTTTCTCATCTACGCCTTGCTCATTCAGCTCACCTTCGGCAGCATCTTCGGCCTGCGGCTGGCGGCGGCACTGGTGGTCGGCCTCACCGGTTGGGTGCTCTTCCACACCGGCCGCCGGGTGACGGGCGACGCGAGCGTGGGTTGGGTAGCCGGTTTCGGCTACGTGTTTGCCACCGGTATCTTTACCTACTACGGCGTTTCGCCCAATACCGAGTTGTTTTTCAACCTCTTTACTAGCGCGGCCCTGCTGGTGCTGCTGCGGCCGCGGGGCGCTATCGTTTCTGATACAGCCTATTCATCCGGTCTTCCCTCTCCTCTGGCGAGGGGCTGGGGGAGAGGTCCCTCTCTGCAGCCCTTCGAGCGAATCCATTACTACTTCGCCGCCGGTCTCCTGCTCGGTCTCGGGTTTTGCATCAAGCCCATGGTGCTGGCCGAAACCGCCGCGCTGGGCCTCTGGATGCTCTACCGCATCGTGCTGCGCCGCCACTGGAAAACGGGACTGTTGCAAGCCGTTCCGGCACTGGCGGTCGGTTTTTTGCTGCCCTACGCGGCCGTCATGGCGTATTACTACTTCACTGGCGAGTGGGACAACTACGCCTTCTGGAGCCTGGAAGTACCGGGCCGTTACCCCGCCGAAAAGGTGTGGTACATGCGCCTCAAATTCATGGGCGATTTTTTGCTCCGCTACTCGCCCTTCGTCATTACGGCCGGTCTGGCGGCTTGGTACCGGCGGGCGCGCGATCGCGAATTTCAGTTGTTCCTCCTCGCGCAGTTTTTACTCGTCACGGTGGTCATCACCATGCCCGGCAAATCATTCGGCCATTACCAGGTGCAACTCTTCCCGCCCCTGATGCTAGCGGCTGGGCTGTGGTTTGCGCACTACCGCTCCGGCATCCCCGGCCGCCGGGCCTGGCAGCGGTGGGGGCCGGCGGTATTCGGCCTGCTTTTCTTAACTTTCACGGTCATCAACATCGTCAATTACGCCAAAAAAATGCGCGAAGACGGCTCCCGCGAGGTAGCCGCCTACCTGCAACCGCTCCTCCGGCCGGGAGAACTGGTCTTTGCCGCCAATTCCCACCAGATCATCTATCACTTGCTCGACCGGCCCGTGCCCACGCCCTACGTGCATTCCTCGCTGCTCTACTACGCCCACCACCAGCGGGCCATGCGGATCGACCCCGCCGCCGAAGCCCACCGGATCGTGAACAACCCGGCACTCCAATACGTGGTAGGACGGCCCGCCCGCGATACCGGAATTATTACCGATTCCATTTTAACTTATTTTCACCCCATCCATTCTTTCGGAGGAGAAAAAGGCCTTATCCTCCTCCAACGCAACGCCGAATGAAGCCAGCCGTACTAGTTGTCAGTTCTTACCAGGATACCCTCAACGCCGTGCGGCCCGAGGGTGCCCTGCTGATCGGTCTGCACCGGGCGGGCTGGCCGGTCACCGTCATCACCCAGGCGGACGCACCCTATGCCGAGGAGTTTCGCCGCGCCGGCCTGCGGGTCATCGACGGCCACCCCACCAACAAGTACGACCTCGTCGCCCGCCGCCTCATCCGCACCGAACTGGAATCGGGCCGCTACGGCATTCTGCACCTCTACAACAACAAGGCCATCGTCAACGGCCTGGCCGCCGCGCGCGGCATCGACGTACGCATCGCTACCTACCGCGGCTACACCGGCAACCTCCACTGGTGGGACCCCTTCGTGTACCGCAAACACCTCCATCCCCAGGTCGATCTCATCACCTGCGTTTCCCCCGCCGTCAAGGAGGTGTTCGACCGCCATCCGTTCTTTACGTCCGCCCGCGCCCGCGTGGTCTCCAAGGGCCACGACCCCGCCTGGTACGCCGACGTACGGCCCGCCGATCTGGCCGCCGAGTTCGATGTCAAACCCGGTGAGATCACCATCGGCATGGTCGCCAACGCCAGGCGCATGAAGGGCTTGCCCGTCCTCATCAAGGCCGTCAGCCTGCTCCCGCCGGGGCTGCCGCTGCGGTTCTTTTTCATCGGTCGCGGCCTCAACACCCCCGCCAACGGTGCCGCCCTGTCCCGCACCGCCTACGCCGACCGCGCCCACTTCACTGGCTTCCGCGAGGACGCCCTTTCCCTCACCGCCGCGCTCGACATCAGCGTCCTGCCCAGCACCAAAGGCGAGGGCCTTTCCAAAGTACTGCTCGAAAGCTTCTTCCTCGCCCGGCCCACCATTATGACCACCATCGGCGGCAACCGCCACCTCGGCATCGACGGCCAAACCTGCCTCACCGTCCCCCCCGCCGACGCCGATGCCCTGGCCGCCGCCCTACGCCGCCTCATTGACGACCCCGCACTGCGCACCCGCCTCGGCAAAGAGGGCCGCGCCTTTGTACAAGAGCACTTCAGCACCGACACGAGCGTACGCGAACTGGCGGCAGCTTATGAGTGGGTCTTAGGAAAAGGGTAGGGCAGGGGGGCGTGCCCCCGGCCTGCCGGCCGGCGTCGGTCCCTTCCCGGCGCGCCTGCCGGCTTGGCCCTGCGGGCTGCGTCCCCTGCGGGGAACGCCCCGTCCAGGCACCTCACGCAGTGGGGAGGGGGGTATCGTTTTCCAACGAAATAGATATTGATACGAGCCAAAAAACGTCACCCCTCTCCCGTTGGAGAGGGGACGGGGGTGAGGGCGCGCGGCGTGATTGAGTGTAGTCAATCCTTCATTCCTCATTCCTTCATTCCTTGCCCCCCCCGCATCGGAGTAAAACTCCTCGACCGATTACTAATTTTTTTTCCTACGTGATGCCCCCCGGCATCGGAGTAAAACTCCTCGACCGTTTACCAATTTTTTTCCCGCGTGATGCCCCCGCATCGGAGTAAAACTCCTCGAACATTTACTAATTTTTTTCCCGCGTGATGCCCCCGCATCGGAGTAAAACTCCTCGACCGTTTACTAATTTTTTTTCTCGCGTGAGGTGCCTGGAGGGTGTACCGCGTAGCGGGCAGTGCGCAGCACCGAGCGAACAGCGAAGCCCGGAAGGGACCGGCCGGCCCATTAGGGGCGGACACGCCCGGAGGATTAGTTAAGTAGTTTAGTAATAGGTAGTTGTCGGCACCATTTAAACACACTACAAAATTCTATCTCATCAAATCACAAAACGATTTCTAAAAGCGTACCCACTTAATTATTACCAGCGCTGCTTCTCCAAATCGCAAAGCGATTTATCGGGGTCAGTCATTCAATCATTCAGTCATTCAATCATTAACCTCCCCCCCCGCGAATGCGCACTGAAACTCGGCGCATACATCGACTGAATCACCGACAAACCGTTGCTGTACTCGCCCCGGTACACCACGAAGAGGTCGTACTCCAGCACATAGGTACCGCGCGGGAGGTAATCGAAAAAGTAGTTGACGGCCAGATTGGTGGGGCTGAAATAAAAACCGAGGCCGTCCTGGTAGCGGTAGCCGCTGAGGGCGGTGGCGGGTTCCAGGCCGCTGCCGCGCCGGTCTTTGAGATGCACGAACTCCATGTCACGGTCGGTGGTGACGGTGAGGCGAACTGTGATCCGGTCGCCGGGGGAGAGGGTGGTGCCGTCGCCGTAGTTTTCCAGTTCCTCACCGGCGGGGGTGCTGATGCGGCGAAAGAGTTGGCGGTCCAGTTTGAGGGGTGACTGGACGGAACTGTTCACCTTGTCGATATCTTCGGTGTAGGTGTGGTAGAGGCCGCCCCAGGCCAGTACCTGGCTCTTATTGCGCAGCCGGACCTCGGCCAGGCCGGGCGTGATCTCCCGGCCGGTAAACTTGACCTGATAATAACCCGAACCCGCCTCGGCGGAGTTTTCGGCCGTTTCCAGCCGGGGCTGCCAGGCGTTTTTGTCCAGGCCGGACCACTTGACGTCGATGCGTTCGGTGCTTGTCAGTCGCTCATCGGCGTCGATGAGCAGGGCGTGGACGGCGGCGGCGGTGGCTTTGGCGGTCTCCCAGTGGTTGGTCTGCTTATTGAGCAGCAGCCACTGCTGCATGGCGGTGCGTTCGTTGGTTTTCGGGTCGATGAGCTGCAAGGCTTCCATCAGTCGGCAGTGGGTTTCGAGGGGCAGGGCGTTCCAGCGGGAAGAATAATCGGCGTTCCAGAACATGCCCCGGTCCGTATGTAACGCCCGCTCGCGCAGGGAAGCCAGGATGCGTAGGGCAAGATCGGCCCGGCCGGTTTTGTGGAAAGTAATGGCCAGTAAGGCTTGCTCGTAATGATTAAAATTCATCCACGTATCCTCAGCCACTCGGCGATAATGCCGGTAGGCTTCCCGGCCGCTGGTGTCCCGCAGCAGATCGGCCCAGTGATCGCGGATGTAAAGGTAGTGTATGATGGTGCCGTTGAGGACGCCTTTTTCCCTGTGCTCGTAGTCATGCTTCATTTTGCGATCCAGGTATCTCATCGACTGCGCCAACATCCTGACCGTTAACTTATCTTCCCGGGGCGACCATGCCTTCAGGTCGTCCAGACGAGTCAGAATTTCCACCACATACTGCGTGATGTAGCGATTTTCCGGCCCGCCGGGATGCCACGAAAAGGAGCCGTCACCGTTCTGCCGCGCAATCAATTCATCCAACGCTACTCGTTGCTCGCTGCCCATGCGCCGGGCGTCGAAGAGCACGGCGATGCGTTCCATTTGCTTGGCTTCATCGGCTGCGTCCCCCGTCCAGGGGGTTTCTTCCAGCAGGGCGGTTTTGAGGGTCTGATTGAGAGAAAGCTGACTTTTGAGGGCGTTGGTATCCCGTTGCCAATCCGCGAAAACCTCCGCGATGCGTGGTTGCGAACGGGTCACGTGGCTAGCTAACCCATTGCCGAAAAAGCGGGTGGCGAGGTTTACGGAAGAATTACCGGAAGACTCCCGCAAATAGGGGAGGGCCTTTACGGCAATCCAGGTGGGGTTTTGGGTAAGGTCGAGCGCAAATACCTCACTTCTGCGGGTGGCGAAAGTCGGCACCATGCCTTCCAGCTTAACGGTTTTGGTCTCACCCGACTGCACGTAAAAAGGCTTGGTGTCGGTTAGGGCCACGCGGTCGGTCAGTACGGGCAGGCTATTCTGTTCTCCGTCGGAAAAATCTCCCGAACGGGCCAACACGCGGTAGCCCAGCTCGCCGGCTGCGCCGGCGGGCACGCTGATGCGCCAGGCGAACGCCCGGCTTTGCTCACCCGCGAGGGTGAAAGCTTGTGTGCTGCTGTCAATCAAGCCGTAAGAATCGTTAAGCAGACGGCCGGTTGCCGGATCGAATAGCTCCAGCCATACGGTGCCGCTCATTTCCGAGTCGGATGCATTGCTCACGCGGGCGGTCAGGTCCAGCCGGTCGCCCTCGCGCAGGAAGCGGGGGGCATTGGGCAGTACCAGCAATTCTTTCTGTGTAATTAATTCACGTGCCTGATAACCGGTCGCCATTGTTTTGTTGTGAGCCAGTAGTTGGAGTTTCCAGCGGGTGAGAGATTCGGGTACGGTGAACTTGAGCTGCAGACTACCATCCGGCCGACTATCGAGCTGCGGGTAAAAAAAAGCGGTCTCCCGCAGGCTGGTGCGCGGCAAAACAGGATTGGATTCGTTACCAGCCGCGTTATTTTCCAGTAAATCAGCTACACCTTCCGGGATTCGCTGCCGTACACCGTAAAATTGCGGGGATTGTTGCAACCGGGAGGTGGAGGCGGCTGAAACATTCAACTGACCTAATGAATAGATGTAGCTTTCGACTACTCCGAAAGGTAAATTCAGGACTGGATACTGAACGTTTTCTATATAGGAATAACGGTAGTTAGAATAATATCCATTGCTGCCATGAGCGATCCCGTAATCCTGCGCAAAAATCTTCGGATGGGCGTAGTACCGCTGCCGCGCAAACGGATTAAAAGACCAGTCACTCGCCATAAAACGGTCCAGACTCTGATCGTACATACCGGCCAGGTATTCCACCGGAAGTTCTTCCCCCTCCGGCGAGCTGATGCGCACGGTGAGGTCCACTTCCTCCCCCGGGCGTAGTTTATTCCGCAATCGTTCCACGCTCAGGGTCATCGTTTTGCGCCACGGTACCTCCACGGGCAGTGACTGGGTAAAAAAGCGATTGGCCCGCACCCCCAGCGCGGTGAGGGCGAGACCGGTACGGTCGGCCGGCAGGATGGTGCGGTCGATCGTCTGCCGCTTCTCCACATCCATACCGCTAACGTCCGTCGAGTTTCCCGGCGTGGACCAGCGGTAGAAAAGGTAGGGTTTTTCCCGCCCCGTCAGTAGCCGGACTGCTATCTCCTGACCTGGAACCAACGAGGTATCCGGCAAATGAAATTCGACTAACTGCGTGGCGGGCAGGGCCTGCTCGGCGGCGGGGTCGATGATGGTTAGCAGCTCCCGGCTTTCCACCGGCTGTCCGTCCGCTGTCTTCGTGGTGACCACGACCCAGTAATTACCCACCGGCAACGAAAATCCACTCAGGCCGAAATTCATTTTTCCACTGCCATTTATCGTTCCACCCACCTGCCGCAAACGTTCCCCCCGGCCGTAATTGGCCGGATCGGTCTCATTACCGTAGGCATAGTCGGGAAACAGGCGCTTAAAGGAGGCACTGTCCAGCAGGGGCTTATCTGGCTTATCCCAGTAGCGGTCGATCAGTAAACCACCGGGAGTCACTGCTCGGTGGATGGAAAGACTGATTGGACCGGACCTCGGCTGACCGTCGTAATTGGTACGGTAAACACTAATGCTGTCCTGCGCCTCGGCGGGTGCGGGAAGTGTCAACCGTAAGTATAACGGAACCCGCCCCACGGAAAGCGATCGCTTCGCCACCTGGGTCTCGCCCGTATCGTCGGTTACGTCCACGGCAGTGCGGTAGACAAAGTAATCGGCCCGGGCCGCCCGGCCGCCGGCCGGTTTGGCCACGTAGTTCAGTTCAAACTTGCCCTCGTCATCGGTTTGGACGGTACCCGTAGCAATCGTAGCCTCGGGTTCGCGGGAATAGCGGCGGTAAGGGTTGGAGTAGTCGAAAAAATAGCGGGAATAAATTGCCTTGCGTGTAATGGTATAACTCACCCGCGCACCCGCCGCAGGCGGACCGGCGTAAGTGGTCGCCCGCCCGGTCAGCCGGATGCTGTCGCCGATTATCGGTTCATCCGCATTGGCATCGAGTTTTACCTCAAAGCGGGGCCGCTTATATTCCTCCACCTGGAAGTCACGCCTGCCATTAATACTAGCTACAATTTGGAAGCCGCCCAACTGAACGGTAGTCGGCAGGATAAACCGCCCCTGAATGGAGCCGAAAGAGTTAGTCCGGAATGACTGCCGCATCATCTCCCGCCGGTTCGCTCCGTAAATGGCGATGATGATATCCTGATCTGGTACTATGTTGTTCTCTCCCTCCGCCGTGGGCAGATATACGATACCTTTAAAAAATACTGTTTGCCCCGGGCGGTAAGTGCCACGATCGGTGAATAGGGCGGTGGTCATGTTCAGGTAGGGGATGATGTCCTCTTTCCGTTCCCGGGCACTAAAATATTCCCGATTAATCAAATAATCGGACCCACGCTCAAGACGAACGAAATATAAACTATTTTCTGCGACTAGATATGAAGCATTTCCGAGCCGATCCGTAAGAAAAGTATCGGCCACTATAAAACTATCTCTCTTTATGCGTAACAATACGGTACCCGCTACATCCGCCAGCGGCCGGCCGGTATTGCGGTCAACAACGGTGATATCGGTTGATTGGCCTGTGCTGGTATGGTGCTGTCCGTATGATTGTGTCAGCAGCGTCATTCCAGAGACCCAGAAAAAAACCGCTCCGTTAGCCCCTTTACCCGGCGTAAAGGTTTTGTCGTCACTGATGACAATAATATACGGTCCCTCCGGCAACTCATCCAGGGCAATTTCAGTGGTATGCAATCTCAGGTCATCCGTCTGCGGTAAATCAATTACCTTTGTTTGCACGGGTTCATCGGCAAACATATGATAAACATCCTCCAAGTGCAGTCGTTGATTGTCATCTAACGCCTGTGTTTCCGATGCTTTTAATACACGTATATGTACCCTTTCCACGTTCCGAAACGAAAGCTTTATTAGTATCGCCCTACCGGGCAGAGCTACTTTTTCCGCATCTGCCGAAGCAATTCGGGTCCGCAGGTCGGCTAGTAGTTTTCGGGCGGGCTGCCGGATCCATGCTGCCACCTCGTCGCCGTCAATGCGATCCGCCAATTCTGCCGCCCGAACGTAGGCCATGCGCTCGGTTTCAGTACCTTCCTCCTGCCGGTAGGCATCGCCCACTTTCTTCCAGTATTCCGCTTGGGCCATAATGACCGGTTCATTACCGGGGTAGGTTTCGGCTAGCCGGTTCAGTGCCGGCAGGTATAATTCGTTCTGCCCCGAATATACCTGGCGGGCAAAGTTTAATCGCGCCAATTCAGCCTCGATCAGTGCGGGTAAATTGCGGGAGTTGTCGCGGTAGTCGGCTCGCCGCTGGATCAACAGTTGCTGAAAAACCACTAATGAGTGCCGGACCATACTACTGGTGTCGCGCGTCAAAAAAGGTTCGATCGTAAACTCATCCAGGGGCGCGAATAATTCCGGCCGGTCGGTATTAAATGCGTATACCGGCTCCGCGATCATCGACCTGGCTTGTTGCAGGTAATTCAGCACCTCATACACCAGTAAATCATATAAGGTAGGCCGTGCGGCTCTCCCGATTTCATTACCCGGCCAGATCAATTGATTCCAATCCGTCACTTTTACGGCTATCAGTGCAGCGGGGTTTTCTAACGATTTTAGGTAATTATCCGTAGCGGCCCGCAGTATCCGCCCCCGCGACCAGGTTTTTAGCGAGTCGGCGGGGTCTTCTTCCTCCACGTCAGTTCGATTATAAATTGAAGCGGCATACCCCCGAAGCTGATTTCCCAGTGCGGCATGAATAACCGACCGCATGGCTGTGCCCGGGGGGTAAGTCACTAATTCCGCCTGGAGTCCTTCTATTACTTTTTCCCGACTATATTCTTTCTCCCGCCCGTTCAGGTAGGCCAGATATACGGAAGCTTTTACCCGTATCTCATCCGTTTTTGCGGTAGACTTTATTTCCTCCACCCGTTCGAGCGCGGTCTGAATCAAACCTTCACGCATTAATGCGTCGATTGAAGGCCATGAAGAATTCTGACGTGGCGGGTACTGAGCGTGCGCCGGTTGGGCAAACAGTACAAAAAGAAAAGTCAGGAGAGTAGCGATGCGCATTACTATTGTTTTAGGAGGATTAGCGGTTCAGAAATTTTTTTCAAAGGGTTTGGGCGTGCCCCGGCCTGCTGGGCCGGGTCGGCGCCTTCCAGGCTTCGGCATTCGCCTCGGCACTTCGTGCGCTAACGCCCTTTCAGGTGCCTCACGCAGCAATGCTAAAAATATGCTTAATCAAAAGATAGTCTGCCCACCATCCCATACCTCTCCCGATGCGTAAACCGCCGAATGTGCACAAGCAACCCCCGATAAACTACTAAAAACGACCGGAACTATTCCCCCGCATCGGAGTAAAACTCCTCGACCGTTTACTATTTTTTCCCGCGTGATGCCCCCCGCATCGGAGTAAAACTCCTCGACCGTTTACTAATTTTTTTCCCGCGTGATGCCCCCGCATCGGAGTAAAACTCCTCGACCGTTTACTAATTTTTTTCTCGCGTGAGGTGCCTGGAGGGTGTACCGCGTAGCGGGCAGTGCGCAGCACCGAGCGAACAGCGAAGCCCGGAAGGGACCGGCCGGCCCGTCAGGGACGGACACGCCCGAATTTTAGTAGATATTGGGTAGATCGTAGTAATGTTGTCCCGGGGAGTTGCCTCTCTGCCCCCCCCGAAAGGAGTAAATTAAAACAACCAACTACTACACTACCCACAACCCACTACCCAACCACCCACTCCCGCGCCCGCACGAACCCCTCCAGCCACGGGCTAACCCCGCTGCCCGCGAACTCGCCGCCCCGGTAGGCCCAGTTCCAGCCGAAAGTGGATCGCTCTATGTGGGGCATGGTGACCAGGTGGCGACCGTCAGGGCTGCACAGCATGGCCGTATTGTAATCACTGTTGTTGGGGTTGGCGGGGTAATCGGCGTACCCGTAGGTGGCCACGATGCCGTAGCGGTCGGCCGGCAGGGGGAGGCGGAATTTACCCTCGCCGTGACTGATCCAGACCCCCAGGGTAGTGCCCGCCAAACCGCCGAGCATGATGCTGTTATTGGGTTGGATTCGGACGCTGGTGAAACCGCTTTCGTGCTTGCCCGAATCGTTATACGTCATGCGGGAAGGCTGTTCGTGCTCGGGGTTGATGAGGTCGAGTTCGAGGAAGAGCTGGCAGCCGTTGCAGATGCCGATGGAAAGGGTGTCTTCGCGGGCGAAGAAATTAGCCAGGGCCACGCGGGCGCGTTCGTTGTACTTGAAGGCACCGGCCCAACCCTTGGCCGAGCCGAGAACGTCGCTGTTGGAAAAACCGCCGACGGCACCGATGAAGCGGATGTCCTCCAGCGTCTCGCGACCGGAGATGAGGTCGGTCATGTGGACATCCTTCACGTCGAAGCCGGCCAGGTACATGGCGTTGGCCATTTCGCGTTCGGAGTTGCTGCCTTTTTCGCGGATAACGGCAGCTTTCGGACGCGGACCGGCGGGAATTTCCGGCAGGCGGCCCGTGAACCCGGCGGGGAAGACGTAGCGCAGCGGCTGCCGGTGGTAATTTTGGAAGCGGGCCTCGGCCAGTTCGGGTTCGGTTTGGCGGCGGTCTAGCAAATAGGAAGTCCGGTACCAGTCGTCGCGCAGCTCGGCGACGTGGAAGGAGTAAACTTCCTGCTGATTGCGCAGCAATACCTTATCACCCGTGGTGGGACGGCCAATGCGGTGAATGGCTACGTCGAACTGATCGAATACGGCCGTAAAGGCATCGTCGTCGGCCGCTTGCAGCAGCAGGCCGGGGTTTTCGGCAAACAGCAGGCGCACCGTGTCGGCCTCGTCCAGCAGGCTGAGGTCCAGTTCGGCGGCCAGGTCGTTGTCGGCAAAGCAGAGTTCCAGCAGGCTGGTGATGAGTCCGCCGCTCGCCACGTCGTGCCCCGCCGACACCTGATTGGCGCGGATAGCCGCCTGGACCGCCCCGAAGGCGCGGACGAAATCGGCCGCCGGCACAACCTCCGGCACGTCGTTGCCCACGCGGTTGCGGACCTGCCCCAGCGAGGAACCGCCCAGCTGGAAACCGCCCGTGGTAAGGGGCAGGTAATAGAGCGAACCGCCGTCGCGTTGCAGCACGGGTTCCACCACCAGGTCAATGGCATCGCAGGCGGCCGCGCCGCTCACGATCACCGTACCGGGGGCCAGCACCTCCTCACCCGTGGGGTATTTTTGTTTCATGGAGAGTGAATCCTTACCCGTCGGGACGTTGATGCCCAGCACGATCGCAAATTCGGCCAGGGCACTCACGGCCTCGTACAGCCGTGCGTCCTCGCCGGGGTTACGGCAGGGCCACATCCAGTTGGCCGACAGCGAGACGCTCGCCAGACCATCGGTGAGCGGGGCGAAAACCAGGTTGGTCAGGCACTCGGCCACGGCCAGCCGGCTGCCGGCGGCGGCGTCCACCAGCGCGGCCACGGGGGCGTGGCCCAGCGCGGTGGCAATGCCGTTGGTGCTACGAAAATCCAGGGCAGTCACCGCCACGTTATTGAGCGGCAACTGCAACGGACCGGCGCACTGCTGCTTGGCCACCCGGCCGCCCACGCAGCGGTCTACTTTGTTGGTCAGCCAGTCCTTGCAGGCCACGGCCTCCAGTTGCAGCACTTGCCGCAGGTACTCGTGTACACGGCCCTCGTCGTAACGCACGGGTTGGTAGCGCCGGTCGATCCGCCGGTCGTCCATGATGGTCTCGGGCGAATTGCCGAACATATCGGCCAGGGCCAGGTCCATCGGTTGGGCACCCGTGGCGGCGGAGGCGAAGGTGAATCGGCCGTCGTCCGTCACCCGCCCCACGGCGTGCAGCGGCGCGCGCTCGCGCTCGGCCGTGCGTTGCAGCAGATCCAGGTCGTCCCGGCCTATCACCAGTCCCATCCGTTCCTGCGATTCATTGCCGATGATCTCCTTGGCCGACAGGGTAGGGTCTCCCACCGGCAGGCGGTCGAGGTCGATGCGGCCGCCGGTTTCTTCCACCAGTTCGGAGAGGCAGTTGAGGTGACCGCCCGCGCCGTGGTCGTGGATGGAGATGATCGGATTGCGGTCGCTCTCCACCAACCCGCGGATGGTATTGGCCGCCCGTTTTTGCATCTCGGGATTGGAGCGTTGCACGGCATTCAGTTCGATACCGGTACTGAACTCACCCGTATCGGCCGAGGAAACGGCGGCACCGCCCATCCCGATCCGGTAGTTGTCGCCGCCCAGCAGGGCCACGATATCACCGCTGCGGGGCGTGTCTTTTTTGCTTTGGTCGGCCTTACCGTAACCCACGCCCCCGGCCTGCATGATTACTTTGTCGTAGCCCAGCGTGCGCCCGTCTTCCCGGTGCTCGAAGGTCAGTACCGACCCACAAATAAGCGGCTGGCCGAATTTATTCCCGAAATCCGACGCACCGTTACTGGCCTTGATGAGCAGGTCCACCGGCCGCTGGTACAGCCACGGCCGCGCGTCCAGTTTGTTCTCCCACGGCCGCTCGCCGCCCAGGCGCGGGTAGGCGGTCATGTAGACGGCCGTTCCCGCCAGCGGTAGCGAGCCGCGCCCGCCGGCCAGCCGGTCCCTGATCTCCCCGCCCGAGCCGGTGGCCGCACCGTTGAACGGTTCCACCGTGGTGGGGAAGTTGTGGGTCTCGGCTTTCAGCGAAAGCACGCTCTCAAAGTCCTGTTTGCGGTAGTAATCCGGCACGTCGGGCCGCGCGGGCGCGAACTGCTCCACTACCGGACCCCGCACAAAGGCCACATTATCCTTGTAAGCCGACACGATGCCGCCGGGATTGGCCGCCGCCGTTTGCTTGATTAGTTGAAACAAGGAGTGCGGTTGTACCTCATCGTTGATGATAAAGGTGCCGTTGAATATCTTGTGCCGGCAGTGTTCCGAGTTCACCTGTGAGAAACCGAATACTTCCGAGTCCGTCAACAGCCGTCCCAGACGTACGGCCAGTTCCAGCAGGTAGGTTACTTCCTGATCGCTTAGGGCCAGACCCTCGGCTTCGTTGTAGGCGGCAATGTCTGCTATTTCCCGAATCGGCTCCGGCCGTACCCGTACCGTAAAAATATCCTGATCCAATCCGACATAGCGCTGCGCCAGCATCGGGTCGAAGTCGCGGAAGTCTTCTGCCTGCGCGCGAAATTCCTCGATCCGTTCGATGCCGTCCACGGCCATGTTGCGCGTAATCTCTACCGCATTCGTGCTCCAGGGCGTTACCATCGCCGCTCGCGGCCCCACGAATACGCCTGCTATATGCTCTTGCTCCACCTGCGGCCGGTTGCCGAACAGCCAGCTCAGTTTAGGCACGGCATCTTCCGCCAGCGGATGGGGATGCTGTAGGGCGTAGATGGTTCCGGTGGATTGGCCGAAAAAAGAAATCATGATGGCGGTTTTTGGAGACCGCAAAGGTAAGCGGATTTGCGGGGGGAATAAAAACGATATACGTAGCTGACAAGCAATAGTATAAGGAGAAGCACAAATAGAAAGCAACTGCCGGAACCCCCGAACGTACAAAATGAAACCCCGCCCCGTCAAACCCCACCCGCGCTAATCTGTTACACCCTCACTTGCTCATTCAACCTAGCGCGATTACCCCATGGCCCAAGCAGATTATGACGTCCTGATTGTCGGCTCCGGCCCGGCGGGAGCAACGGTGGCCAGGCTGCTGGCGGGAAAAGGAAAATCCGTTCTACTGGTCGATAAGCGGCAGGAACTGGGCGCACCCATCCAGTGCTCGGGGGCCATCAGCCGCCACGCGCTGGAGGAAGTGGGCATCACCCCCGACCCGGAATTTATCCACGAGGCCATTTACGGTTTCGGCGTCTACGATACGGCCGGCAACCGCAAAACCGTGGACTACCGCCAACTAAAGGGCGATGAGTACGGTCCCGAATCCGCAGGCAAACGCCCCCTCGGCTACGTCGTGGACCGCCGCCGCTTCGACCGCTACCTGATGACCCAGGCCGAACGGGCCGGTGCCGAAGTGCGCCTGAAAACCGAGGGGCTGGGCTACCGCGTCGGTCCCGACGGTCTGGCGCACGTCCGCCTGAGTCAGTATAACCGGGAATATGAAACGACCTGCCGCGTGCTGGTCGGTGCCGACGGCCTGCAATCACAGGTGGGCAAGTGGGCGGGCCTGCGCACCCACATCAAAGTGACCGAACTGGCCAGTTGCCTGCAGTACATCGTGGACGGCGTGGAAACCGAGGGCATCCTCGAACTCATCACCGGCCACCAGTGGGCCCCCGGCGGCTACGCCTGGGTGTTTCCCAAGGGCAACGGTTACGCCGAAATCGGCCTGGGAGTGATCCCCACCGAGACTGACCGCGACGCCCGGGCGCACCTGCAGCACTTTATCGACCATTCGTTTTTCGGCGACCGCTTCGCCAACTCCCGCATCCTGGAGGTGCAGGGCGGCGGGGTCCCCCTGGCCGCGCCCCTGCGCACCCAGTACGCCGACCGCTGTATTTTGGTCGGAGACGCGGCCCGCCACGTTAACCCCATCACCGGCGGCGGCCTGCACACCGCCCTGAGCGGCGGGCGCATCGCGGCCGATTTCCTGGACCGCCACCTCGCCTCCGGCCGGCCCGCCACGGCCGCCAACCTGGCCGAATATCAGGAGGACTGGCTGGACCAGCTGGGCAACAAAATGTGGAAGCTCTACGGTGAAAAGTCCGCCATTTTCGACATTGAGGACATTCCCGAACGCGACCGCCGCCTCTACGCCACCATGAGCGACTATTTCAGCCCCGACTCCGAATACAAAAAGATCTAATCCCCATGGGAAGCAAAGCCCCCGCGGTTATTTTCGACATCGGCTGGAACGCCTGCATCAACTGCGGTGCCTGCGTGGCCGTGTGTCCCCAACCCGAGCCGTTCATCAGCCCCTTCGATACCATCGCCGTGCACACGGTCTGCGATATCGGCTGCCTGGTCTGCGAGGATATCTGCCCCGTCTCCACCATCTCACACGTAGTGGCACCGGCCGAAATGGCCGCTAGTGCCGCCTTCCTTCACCCCAAAACGGCCGAAAACCATCGTCCGCTCACCCGCTAAAATACCTTCCCATGCGCCTGATGCAACACAAAAACGAAGCTTGGTGGTTCTACCGCTACCTATCCATTTTCTACGACAAATACGTCAACCCCCTCTTCTGGACCGAACGGATGCGCGACGAGTCGCTCGAACTCGGTAAATTCGACGATTCGGGTATCTCGGTCATCGACGTCGGTTCCGGCACCGGTTTCACCACCACCGGCATCGTCGGCCACGTGCCCGCCGGCCAGGTTACCTGCGTAGACCAGAGTCCGCACCAGATGGCCAAGGCCAAAGACAAGGAAGTACTAAAAAATTGCACCTTCCAACTCGGCGATGCGGAGGACATTCCCGTCGAAAGTAACCAATTCGACCGCTACGTTTCGGCCGGTTCCATCGAGTACTGGCCCGATCCGCAGCGCGGCATTCACGAGGCGTTCCGCGTCATCAAGCCCGGCGGCCGCGCCCTCCTGATCGGCCCGCTGGAACCGAAAAACGCCTTCGGTCGCTTCATCGCCAACACCTGGATGCTCTTCCCGAAAGAAGAGGAGTACCGCCGCTGGTTCAAAGACGCCGGTTTCGAGAACATCGAGCTTAAATACATCGAACCCGAGTGGTTCACCCGCCCCAACGAGTACGGCCTCGCCATTGCCGGTGACAAACCCGTGCACGTCGTCTCGCCGCCCAAATCCGAGGTGGTCTACGCCATCCTTCCCGCCGAACGGGATGCCGCCGACGAGAACGCCCTCACCCGCACCCTCACCACCGTCGGCCGCGTCGTGGTCGGTAGCCTAGCGGGCGGCCTGTTCATCCCCATCGCCCTGGTCGGCTACGTCCGCCAATCCCTCACGCCCCCCCGCGACGAAACGCCCGTTGCCCGCACCGAACGCCTCAACCGTTACCAGACCAACGCCCTCATCGGCATCGGCGCGGCAGTGGGTATCGCGGCCCTCGCCCTCGTACTGCGTGGCCGAAACGACGATTAAAGTTGCTTGCGGTGAATTAAGTGCTGTTTGATCGGCAGTGTTTGGGCGTGTCCCCCGCCCGCTCGGGCGGGCGGGGGCCGGTCCCTTCCAGGCGCGCCTGTCGGCTTGGCCCTCCGGGCTTCCTCCCTCCGGTCGTCTCCTTCCAGGCACCTCACGCGGGTTCCCCCCCGGTCCCCCGAAGGGGGGAGAGAAAATGAGGTAAGGATGGAAGGATTAGCTGCATTGCTTCTTTTGATCATAAATGATCTTTAAAGATGTAAGATGGAGGGATCAGCCGGCACTGCTCTTAATGAATGCAATGTGATGGCTAAAGTGAAAAAATAAAATGCTGACGGTGAAGGACCGCGATTCCCGGTTCGTGTATGAAATAATCGACCGCATCCTATACATATTATGAGATACCTCCTCCCCCCCGCCGCCCTATTCCTGCTTTTCCTCCTTACGTCCTGCTATTCCGCTCGGCCCTACTCCGAACCGGTCCGCCAACAAACCTACGGCTCCACCGAAGAGCCGCCGATCACGGAATCATTATTCACCGACAAGGACGCTACGATCTCGGAAGAAAACATCCGCAAAATTCTTGACGGTACTTACAGCCTCGCGCAAGACCTGCGGGTATCCATCGTCAAGATCGAGGACGTTCGCAAACGCAACCGTTACTACTGGGCCGATGAGGATTACCTTAAGGCGCAGCAAGCCTACCTCGATCTGTTTACCGCTTATTTGGATCAATCCGAGCGGGTATCCCGCGTGTCAGCTATTCCTGACCTACTGCTTTCCAGCAACCCGACTTTTACTAACATCCGCGAAGCCGCCGTCCGCTCCCAGTCCGATGTGGTGGTCATCTACACCATCACGGGCGATGTCTATTCCAACTACCGGCTATTCAACAAGAACGAAATCAAGGCATTCGCCACCACCCAACTCGTCGTCCTCGACGTGCGCACCGGCCTGATTCCCTTCACCACCATCGTCACCCGCGATTTCCAATCCGTCAAGCGCGAGGGAGAACTAAACGATACCGAAGCACTGGACCGGATCAAAAACGAAGCCGTCCTGCTCACCATCGAACAGATCGGCCGGGAATTGGAAGGTTTTTTGCGGGAGAATTAATTTAGGATTCTCACGGCAGCGACTGTTGGTCGCCTAGACGCAAGGTGTTGCGTCTCTACCTTATTCCCTGGTTTTGCGGCGACTTTCGGTCGCCTGGATGTACATGTTGCATTTCTATATTAATGTCCTTCAATCCTTCCATCCATCACTCCTTCATTCCTTGGTTTTGCGGCGACTGTTGGTCGCCTAGACGCAAGATGTTGCGTCTTTACCTTATTCCCTGGTTTTGCGGCGACTTTCGGTCGCCTGGATGTACATGTTGCATTTCTATATTAATGTCCTTCAATCCTTCCATCCATCACTCCTTCATTCCTTGGTTTTGCGGCGACTGTTGGTCGCCTAGACGCAAGATGTTGCGTCTCTACCTTATTCCTTGGTTTGCGGCGACTGTTGGTCGCCTAGACGCAAGGTGTTGCGTCTCTACCTTATTCCCTGGTTTTGCGGCGACTTTCGGTCGCCTGGATGTAGATGTTGCGTCTCTATATTAATGTCCTTCAAGCCTTACATCCATCACTCCTTGGTTTTGTGGCGACTGTCGGTCGCCTAGACGCAAGGTGTTGCGTCTCTACCTTATTCCCTGGTTTTGCGGCGACTGTTGGTCGCCTGGACGCAAGATGTTGCGTCTTTATATTAATGTCCTTCAATCCTTCCATCCTTCAATCCCTTAATCCCTGGTTACTCCCAGCGCTGCGGCACACTTACCGGACGGGGCCTAGTAGAGATACTCTCCAGAAATGCCAGCAAATCGTCCATCTCCCCGTCCGTGAGGTGGAGGGGGCGGAGTAATGGATCATGGACGGGGATCTTGACCCCCGTTTTGCGCACCGAACCCGGTACCCGTTGGGGCATGCCGTTGTTGTACATGGTGATGACTTCGTGGAGTTCGAGAATGTTGCCGTGGTGGAGGTAAGGGCCGGTAAAGAAAATATCGCGCAGCATGGGGGTACGTACTTTACCGAGATCGGCTGAATCTCCGGTGACCTCGAAGCGGCCGAGGTCTTGCTGCGGGCGGCCGAGAAGGTGCTGGCCGTTATTATGGAATTGCTGGTCGCTGAAGAGCGGGCCGTTGTGGCAGTTGAGGCAGCGGGCCTTAGTGCGGAACAGGTGGAGACCGCGAATTTGCTGCTCGCTCAGGGCATCGTAGTTGCCTTCCACAAATTGATCGAACCGGCTGACGCGCGAGCGGATGCTCTGCTCGTAGCTCACAATGGCCTCGGCGATATCGGTGAGTTGAATGGTTTCCGTGCCGTAGATTCGCTTGAAGGCGGCTGCGTAGGCGGGTACGCGCTGCAACTCGCCGGAGAGGGTTTCCGTGTTTTCGTTCATCTCCCGGGCGTGGGTGAGCGGACCCATGACCTGCTCCTGCAGGGTGGCGGCGCGGCCGTCCCAGAAAAAGGAGGTCCACTGATCGGTATTGAGCAGGGTAGGGGCATTACGCGCACCCAACTGGTGGTCGTGTCCGACGCTCTGCCGCTTGCCGTCGCCCCAGCCCCGTTCGGGGTCGTGGCAGGAGGAGCAGCTGATCTGGTTGCTGGAAGAGAGGCGCGGATCGAAGAAGAGTTGCTTGCCCAGTTTGATCGCCGCCCGTTCGCGGGCTGTGACCGGCGGCCGGTCGGGCAGGGGTCCCAGCGGGGCGGCAATCACGCCGCTATCCAGGGTGGCGGCGGGCCACTCGCTGACCGGTCGGGCATACCGGTCGCGTAGATCGGGTTCATTTGCTACGGCTGGTGGTGCCGGTTCTGTTGCCGGCAGGGAAGGCCGGCCGCAGGCTAACAGGTAGCAGGTAAGTAAGACAAACAGGTAAGTGGCGTAGCGCAGCATGAAGGTAAAGATACAAAAGCCGGGTTTGGCGAAATCGCTAAACTCACTTATGCAACGAAAAACGGGTGGGAGAACATATGTTCTCCCACCCGTAATAAAGTATATGGATAGTTGAAATCCTACCGCTTTACCACTTCCAGTAGCAAGCGGCCTTCGGCGGCGGAGATCTCTACCTGGTAGGTACCGGTGGGCAGGCCGGACATGTCGATCTGCTCGGTAGTAGCGGCCCGGGGCCAGTCACCGCTTCCGAGGAGGCGACCGTCGTTACTGAAAATGCGGTACTGACCGTCGAGCAGGGCGTCACTCAGTTCAACGGTCAGGAAATTGGCGGTCGGGTTGGGATAGACGCGGGAAGCTTTGATGCCAAATTCGTTAACGCTGGAAAGCGTAGCAGACCCGGTAAGGGTAAGGGCTACATCGTTTCCGGTATTGCTCACGATCGTGACTTGCGCCGTGGCAACACCTTCCGTTACGGGCGTGTAAATAACGAAGAAGGAGCTTGATTCGCCGGGATCAAGTTCGTTACTAAAGCCGGTAGGCTCTACCAGGAATTGATTGTCTCCATCGAAGTTAAGGGCGGTAATCTGTAACTCGACATTTCCCGTATTGGTAACGGTAATGCTGCGGGTGGAATCCTGGTTGATGAACAGGTCGCCGAAGTCGATCACATCGCCACTCATGATGGGAGTGAGGTCGTCTACCGCTAGCTCGAACAGGGGGACGGCGGCGATGGCCGTGCCGGTGACGTAAATAGTCACGGGTGCGGAACCGAGTATTTGAATCTGGAAAGAATCGATAAACGTACCCGCCATACCGGGGGCGAAGGTAACGGTTGCCGTGAGGGTTTCTAAAGGCTCAAGGAAATTGAGTTCGATCTCATCAACTTCCGTGCTGCTGAACGGATCGCTCAGGTCAACCAGATTAGCGGCTATAATATCTAAGTTGCCGGTACCGACATTTGTTAGTACGATCGTCCGGGTAGAATCCAGGCCGACGCCTGCGATCAGGGTACCGAAATCCAGCGTATCGCCGCTCATTATGGCTTGGTCATTTTCGGAAACCTCCAGTAGGGAAGTAAGTACGGTATAGACGTACAGTTCGTCTCCCAGACTATCCGTTTCGGCTTCAAAGAATAATTGATCGCCGACCAGAAAGAGGTCATCGATTTCAGAACTAGCGGGGCCGGGGTTAATGTCGCTGATGCGAATGGGTTCGTCACTACTGGTGAATACGTATAACTCCCGGCCGAAATCATCATTTTCTGCGGAGAAGTAGAGGGCGGAACCGGTGATGAGTAAATCCTCGGGATCACTATCAGCCGGGCCGGGGTTGATGTCGGTAATTGCATCTACTTCCACGGTCACTCCATCTTCATCTTCAAAGACCGCATAGAAAAATAATTCTCTTCCCGCTTCCGCGTTAGTCGCAACGAAAATAACCTGTTCAAAGGCATCGACAACAATAAACTGCTCCGGGTCGCTATCCTCCGGGCCGGGGTTGATGTCGGCTGCCAGTACGGTACCTTCTTCGGTGCCGTCGGTCATCCAGAGTTCGTCGCCGGTAGCACCGTCGTCGGCTACGAAGAAGAGCATACCTTGAAACACGAAGAAATCACTGGGGGCGGAATTACCGTCGGGGTTGATGTCCTTCACTAGTACGGTGCCTTCCTCGGTGCCGTCGGTTTTCCAGAGTTCGTTGCCGTTGGTGCCGTCATTGGCGCGGAAGTAGACCTCGTCGTTCCAGACGAAATACTGGCTGGGGCTGGCGTTTCCGCCGTCGCGAATATCCTTGACGAGCATGGTGCCCTCAGCGGTCCCGTCACTGATCCAGAGTTCGCTGCCGGTGGTGCCGTCGTTGCCGGTGAAGACGAACCGGTCGCCGTAAACGGTCTTGAAGATCGGGTTACCGGGGCCGCCGGGATTGATGTCGACGACCAGGTTGGTACCGGCGGCGGTGCCGTCGCTACTCCAGAGTTCAGAGGAATTGTTGTCGTTACCGTTGTTAGCCGTGAAGTAGATTAGGTTGTTAAACACGATTATATCGAATGGATTAGCGTTGCCGTCGCCCTCCTGGATATCCAGTACCTGGCGGGTATTGGCCGTGGTGCCGTCGGTAACCCACAATTCATCGCCGAACTCGGGGCTGCGTGCCTTGAAGTAGACCGAGTCCTGGTAGATGACGTAGTTATCGGGATTGGAATTGCCGGCACTGGTACCGGGATCGGTATTAATGTCCAGTACCTGATTGGTTCCTGCGGGCGTGCCGTCGCTGATCCAGAGTTCTACGCCCAGGCTGTCGTTGCCTTTGGCGCGGAAGAGTAGTTGGCCGTTGTATTCGAAGAGATTATTCGGGCGGCTACCGTCGGCACCGGGGAAAATGTCCTGCACCAGGGTCGGCCCCTGCTGGGCATGGCCCACCAGCGCGAGGCAGCAGGTAAGGGAAAGAGAGAGTAAATACTTCATCATGGTTGATTGGTTGATGTATGTAAGGGTGAATTTTGTTGTGTATTCCCCCTCCGCCCCCCCCGAAGGAGGGGAGAAGAAATGGATAAGTTACTATCTACCGGTCCTCCGACTCCAGCGAGTAACGCCGTAGTACCGCGCTTCCTCCGCCGATGGCGGTTTCGTCAAAGTAGACATCCAGGAGGATGATGCCGGTATTCTCGTCGTAGGTACCGCCGCCGGAGATACCGACTTCGAAGGGCGGCAGGCCGGAGCTGGCTTTGCGGGTGATGGTCACTTGCTGCTCGATCACTTCGACCGTGCCGAAGGTGCTGCCCTCCGCGCCGGGAGTAAAGCGTAGAAATTCCGGGATACGGATGTTGGCCGAACCGGAACTCACTTCCTCATCGGCATAGATGCGGTGCAGGTTGAGTGCGTTGGTGCTGCGGCCCGCCACGGGGTTGTAGAGTCCGATGACGTTGGGTTGGGTCCGGCTGGCGTAAGGTGACGCGAAATGCTCGCCCGCCGCCGGCCCGCTGCCGGAAGGCACGGGGTCGGCCCCGAAGGAAGTGTAGCCGAACAGCTGGGGGAAAGCTACGTCGGGTGCCCAGATACTCAGGTCAACGGTGCTGGTAAGGGCAAAGGTGATGCGCAGCCGGTCGCGGTCGGAAAGCCGGACGCCTTCCGTCAGTTGAAGGGTGATCTCGATAAAGCGGTCGATGCGGTCGGGGGCTCCCTGGGGCGTGGCGCGCAGGCCGATGAATCCTTCGCTCGCACCGGCGGGTAGGAGGAGGACGACCTCGTCGTCAATCTCGTAATCCAGTCCTGCCTCGGCGGTACCGCTGATGGTGTAGTTGAGAGTAGTGGGGCGGTCCAGGGCGCGGGTGAGGTAGACGGGGGCGAGTAATTCGGCTCCGTTAAAATCCAGGGTAGCCAGGGTGTCGCCGAAACCGATAAGGGGCGGGGCGGGGGAGTAGGTGTCTTCCTTGGTACAGGAGAAAGTTAGGAGGAGGAATAGTAGGGTAGTGGGTAGTAGGTAGTAGGTAGGACGTAGGACGAAAAGTAGAGGACCTCCAGGTCCGAGCCGGAGGGCGCGGCCGGCCGGAGGTAGGGAGAGTAGACCAGGGTTTATTCCGGCTCGGACCGGGAGGTCCTCGACGTAAATCTCGCGTGAGGTGCCTGGAAGGGGGCGACCGCAGGGAGGCAGCCCGCAGGGCCGAGCAGACTTGCGAGCCTGGAAGGGACCGACCCCGGCCCCCGGCCGGGGGCACGCCCGAAAAAATAGCCGCTCAAATAGCTGTACGAGTAATTTCATGCGTCATGGACTGGTGCGGGAAGAGTAGAAAATCGGTAGTTCTGATGGGACAAAAGTACGGCAAATTATTTAGACGGAATCTTAATAACCGTCATTTTGCACCAAACTCGGGTTACGCAGGAGGGCGTTCTGGGGGAGGGGTAGCGTGAAGCGGGGATGGGGAAAGGGGAGGCTGCAAAAGCGGACGAGATCGAGGCAGTCCGTGCGTTCGATGGCGCGGCCCCGACGGCGGAGATCGAAGAGGAGATGGCCTTCCAGGGCCAGTTCGCGGCGGCGTTCGCGGCGGATTTCCGCGAGGAGTTCCGCGCCGCTTAGTTGGTTGTTCGGGGCGGCGGGCAGGGCGCGTTGGTGGATGCGGTCGTAATCGGTGCGGGCCTCGGCGTCGCGGCCCAGTTCGGCCAGGGCCTCGGCGCGGAGGAGGTAGACCTCGCTGAGACGGAGGAGGATGGGGTTGGTGATGGTGCCGACGCCGAAGGGGTACTTCAGGCTCAGAAATTCGCCCAATTCATTGGTAGTGAATAGTTGGAGGCGCAGGTCTCCTGTCTCGTAAAGATTGCGGAGATCGGAGCTTACTTCCAGCCTTGAATCCGGATTGTCCGCGCCCGAAATTACCCCGCCGATGAAGCCGGCGACGCCGGTATTGCCACCGCTCGCCTGGTCCTGCAGGTCCACTTCCAGGATGACTTCGGTGAGGTTACGATCGGTCCACTGCGCCACGTATGATTCGGCGGGAGTGAGGGCGAGGGTGGTGGCGGCGAGTAGCTCGTCGGCCAGGTCCACCACCGCTTGCCACTCGGAGCGGTAGGCGCGTACCCGGATCAGCAGGGCTGCGGCAGCTTCCGCCGTCAGCCAGATCGGTTCGGCGGATCGGCGGCTGAAATTACGGTCGATTAACCTACGTGCTTCTTCCAGGTCGCGGACGACGGAAGCGTAGCTCGTTTCCAGGTCGTTGCGGGCGGGGAAGATCAGTCCTTCATCGGGGACGGTTTCCTGGAGAACGATGCCGGGAAGGCCGGCGGCACCCGCGCCGCCGGCGGGGTAGGGGGGCGCGAACAGGCGGAGCAGGTCGAAGTGCGCCAGGGCGCGGAGGGCCAGGGCTTCCCCCCGGATACTCGCCCGCTCGGCCGCCTCGCCGTCCGTTATGGCGGGCAGTTGGTCCAGTAGGTCATTAAGCTGGTAAAGCTGCTCGTAAATCTCTACATAAACGTCATCCAGGTTATTGTCATCGTAATCGGGTTCGATGCGCAGCGCGTAGGCGTCGACAAATGTATTGATGGTAGACGCAGTGAGGGCAAAGTCCCGCGAGATCGGTTGTAAGTTGCCGAGCATCTCGGGGTAGAGCGTCATTTTATCCCGGTAATAGTCCTGGTCGGACAAGCGCAGGTAGCCGCCGATCAGAGCCGCGCGGGCACCCCGGATGGTGGTGAACAGTTCGGTACGGGAAATTTCGTCGCGGGGTTCTATCGTCAAAAAATCCTGGCAGCCGGAACCGGTCAGGACGGCGATCAGACTGAAGAGAACGGTTATTTTACAGGTCATGGAGATTCAGGTTTACGGCTTACCAGCCCAGTTTGCAGCCGAAGACGAAGGCTCGTTGCTCGGGAAAGCGAAAGCGGTATTCGGCCACGCCGTTGCGGTCCTTGCGTCGTTTTTCGTCGTAGAGGTAGCCGACATTATTGACCAGTGTAAAAAAACTGAGCGAACGCGTGCCGAGCGGCATCCGTCCGGCGGGATCGAATTTGTAGGAGAGCGTGACGTTACTGAGTTGCAGGTAATTGACGTCGAAAAAATAGCGGCTGCTGCGGCTCACGAAGGGATTGTCGATACTCGGCCGGGGGGTGTCGGTGAGGTCGCCCGGCTGCTGCCAGCGGTCCAGCTGGTTGATGCTCTGGTTGTTGAACAGGATCTGGTTGCCGTCGCGAAAAGTGAGCGGGTCGATCACTTCCGTCGAGCCGTAGGAGTAGTTGATCTGCGCCGTCAGGCTCAGGTTGCCGTAGCTGAAGCGGTTGTGCCAGCCGCCGAAGAAATCGGGATTACTCGCCCCGAGGGGAACGAAATTTTCGATACCCCGCGCCAGATTGGCGTCGCTGGTAATGGTGCCGTCGATCAGGCGATAGAGTTGTTGCCCATTCTCGGGGTCCACGCCCGCTGCGGGAATGCCGTAGAGCGTATTCACGTCCTGACCGATGATGAGGGCCCGCAGATTGCTGCCATTAGCGGTAGGCAGGTCCTGTAGCGCGATCCTGGTCAGCCGGTTTTTATTGATGGCAAAATTGAAACTGGTCGACCAGTCGAATCGTCCGGCGTCCGGCCGGTCGTAACGGATCGTCGCCTCGTAGCCCCGGTTGTACAGGTTGGCGGCGTTGGTCAGCAGGGTATTGAAGCCGTTCTCGTAAGGGATGTCCACGCTGCGCAGGGCATCCGTGGTCAGGTTGTAGTAATATTCCAGGGTAATGGTGAACGGGCTTCCGGGACTAAAGCCCAGGTCCAGCCCCACATTCGTTTGTTGCTGGATTTCCCAGCTCAAGCTCTGATTTACCGGGGAACTGGTGATGAGCGGTAGTTGGCCGCCGTAATTTCCACTGGTATTGAAACGGTACAGACCGGCGGCCGAATAGACGCCCAGGCGGCTGTTGCCGGTGACGCCGTAAGAGAAGCGTAATTTGACAAAGCTGATGCCCAGCGGGGTGGCATCCTGCCAGAATTTTTCCTGGCTCAGGTTCCAGCTCGCGCCCAGGGCGTAGAACAGGTTGGCCTGCCGGTCTCCGCCGAAAATGGAACTGGCGTCGCGGCGGGCGTTGAATTTCAGGTAGTAGCGGTAGTCGTAGTCGTAGGCTATTTCGCCGTAAAGCGAGGCCTTGTTGCGTTCGAAGATCGATTCGCCCACGTCCGTTTCAGCGCTACCCAGAAAGGCCAGGCGGCGCAGGTCGTCATAGGGGAAATTACTTCCCCGCGCGGAGATTTGCCGGGTCGTTTGTCCGTTTAACTCACCACCCGCCAGCAGGGAGGGGTGGTGGTCCGTCTCGCCCAATTTGGGGTTCCAGATGGCTTGCGCGTTGGCTACCCACTGCAGGTTGTCGCGCGAGCTGTTCCGCAACCTTCCGCCGGCCGACGCCCCGGTTCCGTTCAGGGCCGAGAGATACTGAAACTGCTCCGCGTCCAGCCGGTCGGCACCACCCAGTACCCGCAGGCGCAGGGTGGGCAGGGCCTGGTAGGTAAGGGCGAGTTTGGAGTTGATGCTATAGCTGGTGTGAAAATTTTCGTTCTGTTCCAGCACGGCCGCGGGGTTGCCGCGCATTGCAAAAAAGCCGTCGTTATTAAATGTGCCATCTTCCCGGTAGACGGGCAGGTTGGGCGGAAAGGTAAAGGCGTCGAAGGTGCCCAAACCCTCGCGCCGCTGGTAAGCCAGGCTGATACGGGTGTCCAGCGTCATCCGGTCGATGAGCGGCACCGTCAGGTTGATGCCGAAGTTGCCCTGCCGGATGCCGTTACCCACGTGGATGCTCTGGTTCTCGTTGTACGAACCGGAAATCCGGTAGCCCAGTCCGGCCCGGGTGCCGCCGGCCATGCTGATGTCCAGGTCGGTATTGCGGGCGGTGCGCTGGACCAGATCGCGCCAGTCGGTCTCGATGTCGCTACGGCCGGCCTCGGCGGGGTTGCGGCCGGAGTTGAAGAGTGTCTCCCGCGCCAGTTCCACATACTGGGCGGTGTTCAGGAATTTGATCTCGTTGATGGTCTGGGCAAACCCCTGATTCAAGGATACGCTGATGCGCTCGGAAGCAGCACTGCCTTTCTTGGTGGTGATGAGCACCACGCCGTTGGCCGCATCCGCGCCGTAGAGGGCGGTGGCCGAGGCGTCTTTGAGTACGGTAATGCTCTCGATGTCGTCCGGGTTCAGAAAGGCCAGGGGGTTGAGCCGTTGGCTCAGGTTATCGGTAAAAACACTAGCGGTATTGTTGGTCTCGGTGATATCGTAGAGCGGCACGCCGTCCAGTACGAATAGCGGCTGGGTGGAAGCGGTGATTTGGTTTCCCGTCGAGGGCAACGATCCCTGTCCCCGCACCTGCACTTTTACCGGCAGGCCCGGTTCGCCGGTCGTGATCTGCACTTGCACGCCCGCAATGCGGCCTTCCAGCAGCTTGTCCACGCTTTCCACCGGTCGGTCCGTCAGCAGTTCGGTCTGGTCGATCGCCGCATAACTTCCTACCAGGTCCTTTACGTCCTGCGCGCCCCGGTAGGCGGCGGTGACAACCACTTGGTTGAGTAGTGCCGCCAATTCTTGCAGCTCGATCGTTAGTTCAGTGCGGTTGCCCACCGTCACCACACGGGTTTCCATGCCTACGTAGCTGACCAGCAGCACCGACTTCGGTCCGGCTATCCGAAGATTAAAGCGGCCCTCCACGTCGGTCACGGTACCGCGGCCGCTGTCTTTTTCCAGTACGCTTACGCCGATCAGGGTCTCGCCCGTCGCATCAGTCACGCGGCCGCTAATATTGAGTTGCGCGGACAGGGGGAGACAGATTGCCGATAATAAAGCGGCAATTAATAAACGGGAAAAAAGAAAAAAATCCAGCGGAGCCGTGCGTCCCCCGCGAACCAGTGTTATAAGGTATTTTGCCATTTGCCGAGTAGACTTATTCGGTAAAGGTACGTATCCCTGTCCCCAACTTACTGTTCGAAGGCAAATTGCACGATGTTCGCGCCCATCTGTAGCGCGGCCGCCCGTATCTCCAGCGGGTCGTTGTGCACGGATTCATCCTCCCAGCCGTCCCCCAGGTCGCACTGGTAGGTGTAGAAACAAACCACCCGCCCCTGGTAAACGATGCCGAAACCCTGGGCGGGGCCGCCGTCGTGTTCGTGTACCTTAGGCAGGCCGCCGGGAAAGTTATACTTCTGATGGAAGATCGGGTGATTGAACGGCAGCTCCACGAAATCCACCTCCGGAAACACCTTTTTCATGGCCGATCGCACGAAGGGGTCCATGCCGTAATTATCGTCGATGTGCAGAAAGCCGCCGCCGATCAGGTAATTGCGCAGGTTACTGGCTTCGGAATTGTTGAACACCACGTTTCCGTGACCCGTCATGTGCACCCACGCATAGCTGAACAGTTCCGCGCTGCCTACTTCCACCACGCCGTAATCGCGGCTGAAATTGGTCTTCAGGGTTTGATTACAAAAATAGGCCAGATTAGGCAGGGCCGTCGGGTTAGCGTACCAGTCGCCGCCGCCGTTGTATTTCAGTAGGCCCATTTTAAGCGGTGCCGACTCATTGCTTGGGGAAAAAGAGGCAAATAGGGTAACTCCGCTCAGAAGTAACATTAGGAGGAATAAACGCGAGTAAATAGCCATGAGAGAACGTATTAACGATTAAGTAAAACCAGGGTATGCAGGGCGGCCAGGGCGGCGGTTTCGGTGCGCAGCCGCTTGTCGCCCAAGTGGACGGCGCGGATGCCGCGCTCCCGGGCGGCGGCTACTTCGGCCGGAGAAAATCCTCCCTCCGGGCCGATCAGGATCAGAACGTCTTCGCCCCGCTCCACGGTATCGGCCAGGTGCGCTTCGGATGCCGTCCCGCCGACCCACGCGATCCGCGCCCCTCCGGGTTCATCCAACGAGCCGAGTAGATCGTCAAAGATGGTCAATTCATCCAATTTCGGCATCCAGGCCGCCAGACTTTGTTTCATGCCCGCTTCCAGAATGCGCTCGTAACGGTCGTGCCGAATCTGCTTGCGCTCCGAGTGCTCACAGAGTAGCGGCGTAATCCGGTCGATGCCGATCTCGGTGGCTTTTTCCAGCCACCATTCGTAGCGCTCGTTGGTCTTGGTGGGGGCCACGGCCAGCCAGGATTGGTATGGTTTGCGGATAGTTTCCCGCATTTCCAGAACAGCGTCTACCCGGCAATATTTCTTGGTGATCTCCGTAATCTCGGCCCGGTACCGCCCGCCCCGCCCGTCCACGATATCCAGCACGTCACCCACGCTGCGGCGCAGTACGCGGGCGGCGTGGTGCGCTTCTTCCTCGCGTAGTTCGTACGGTCCGGTTTGGATGGCCGGGTCATAGAATAGTTGCATGCCTTAATTTATCGCTTCTACCCCCGCCAATTCCGGGATCTTCCCGCGCAGCGTCTGCTCTATCCCCGCGCGCATGGTCATTTGCGACATGGAACAACCCACACAAGCACCCATCCACTTTACCCGGACAATATTGTCGTCCGTAATTTCCACCAACTCCACATTACCGCCGTCGATGGCCAAGTGCGGCCGCACGTCGTCGAGGGCGCGGTCTACGCGTTCAAAAAAAGCGGCTTGTTCGGCGGGAGTAGACATGATTGGATGATATTTAAACGCAAAGGAAGAAAAATAGCGGGGTTCGAGATGATGTTAAACCTGCATCCGCACGGCAGCCGTGGGCGGCAGTAATTCGTTCCGCACGGCGGTCTGGCGAATCACGTTGCGGGCAATTTTCATAAAGTATTCGTGAGCGGGGTGCGCGGGATCGGCCGCCGCCGGCGCGCCGCTGTCGCCGCCCTCGCGGATGCCCTGCACCAGCGGCACTTGGCCCAGCAGCATACTGTTGCTCTTCTTCGCCAGCTGCTTGCCGCCGCCCTCGCCGAAGATGTAGTACTTCTTGTCGGGCAACTCGGCGGGCGTAAACCAGGCCATGTTTTCCACTACCCCCAAAATCGGCACCTGCACCGTGTCCAGCCGGAACATATTCATCGCCTTCACCGCGTCCACCAGCGCCACTTCCTGGGGCGTGGTCACCATCACGGCACCCGTAACGGCGGCTACCTGCACCAGCGTCAGTTGCACGTCACCCGTGCCGGGGGGCAGATCCACGATCAGGTAATCCAGCGGCGGCCAGAGGGTATCCTCGATAAATTGCTTCACGATCCCCGACAGCCGCGGCCCCCGCAACACCACCGCTTTGTCCGGCTCAATCAGAAAACCGGTACTCATCACCGGTATCCCGAAGGCATAGAGCGGTTTAATTTGCGGTTTGCCATTCACGCTTTCCACCTGCGGTTTTTGTCCCGCCAGCCCCATCATGGTCGGCGCGGAAGGGCCGTACACATCGGCATCCAGCAGCCCCACGCGGCCGCCCAGTTCTTGCAGGGCCAGGGCCAGATTCACGGCCACGGTACTCTTGCCCACGCCGCCCTTCCCCGAAGCTACGGCAATGATATTGCGCACGTGCGGCAGCGGGTTTTTCGGCTTGGTCGGTCCGCCCGCCGTGGGGGCACTCGTCAGCATATGCGCGTGCACCTGGGCGTCGGGGTAGACGGCCAGAATGGCTTCCTGGCAGGCAAAATTCAGGTCCTGTTTGGTCTGCGCGTCCATCGCGGGTAGCTCCAGTTTGAAGGTCACGTTATTGCCTTCCACGGTTACGTCGCGCAGCAGGTGCCCGGAGACCAGGTCTTCACTCGAATGGGGCGCACTCACGGTGGCCAGTGCCCGGATTATCTTTGATTTTTCCACGGAAAAGGAGGGGTTGACGGGTTGTTTCCGGGGAAACAGCCGGGGGCGGGCATAGTTGAAACAGCGGCAGACTACCTACGGAGATGGACACATAGCAGTCGACTTTCACGAGCACTCCGGGTTATTACCATTTATCGCCGAATAACAAGTTTACGCCCCGCACTACCCTCTACGCCGTAACTCCAGCAACCCGGCCCGCACTGCTTCCAGTGTTTCGATCATCTCGGCGCACTCCTTTTTATACTGCCGCCGCAACTCATACTCACGCCTTGCTCCCTCCAGCGTGAATCCCCGCTCGCGCACTAGGTGATGCACCTCCTCCAGTTGCGCAATATTGGCCGCCGTAAAACGCCGGTCGCCCTTGCCGTTCTTGCTCGGCCGCAGGAAACTGAATTCCCCCTCCCAAAACCGGATCAGCGAGCGCGTGATCCCGAAGTGGTCCGCCACTTCCCCGATGGAATAGTAACGTTTCTCGGGCAGGGGAGTACGGGGAGCCGGCGGTGTATCGGACATGAGCTAGTCGGTTGGTCGGCTGTAAATTAGGGACTTGCGGCGGTTTTTGCAAACCCGCCGTCGGTTCGGGTAGCTGCTGGGGGGTTAGGCAGCTGATCCAGCTTACCGTATTTTAATAATATCCGGCCCTACGGATGTAACACCTCCGCTTGCCCGGTCACCAAGCGCGGAAATCGACCGGTAATGGTGCCGGTCACCAATATACCCTTCCATGAAATCCCATTTTCTTACCGCGTTTGCGGCCCTGCTCCTTACCCTCCTCCCGTGCGGCTGCGGCAGCAATGACGACAATCCAGATTCTCCCCTCACCCCGGGCGGCCGCGCCTGCACGACCGAAGCATTTAACACCACGCTGACTGCCACTACGAACGACCTCACCAGTGCTGCAAGTAACTATGCCAACAACCCGACCACGGCCACCTGCGAGGCCTACCGGGCGTCCGCACTACGCTACCTCAATGCGTTTCGCGATTTTGAGGACTGCCCCTTCGTGGATCAGGCAACTTTTCAACAAGATATTATGGAAGCACAGCAGGAGCTGAATGATATTAGCTGTTAGGTAAAAATTAGAGAGAAATTTAGTTGCAGGCAATCCTTCACTCTCAAAAAGATCATTCATGATCGAGAGAAGCAGCACAGCTAATCCTTCATTCCTTCACTCTCTCATTCCTTCACCTCGAAAAATCGCTTTGCGATTGAGAGAAGCAGCGCAGCTAATCCTTCACTCCCTCATTCCTTCAATCCTTGTCAATCCCCAACCACCGCGATTTGGTAATCATCACTGACGGCCAGGCGGGTAATATTATTGATGTTATAAAAACGCAAGTCAGCCAGTTCCACCCAGCCCTGATGGCGCAGGCGGTTGTACTGGAATATTTTAGACCCCTGGCCCATCAGGAAAGTTCCGTCGCGCAGTACCGCGAAATCCTCGGCACCGGGCAGGCAGTTGACCACGGGCAGGGCCTCGGTGTCCAGCCGGTACAGGTTTTTTTCCATGATGCGCCAGGGGCCGAACTCGGGCTTTTCCACGTAAGCCAGGTTGCCGCTGGGTAATCTGGAAAAACAGCGGCCGGGATTTTGAGCAATGGTCTGGAGTTCGTCCGTATCGGAATTGGCCAGTGCCAGGGTAGGGTTAGGTCCTACAACGTAGACGGCCATCTGGCGGGAAGAGACCCAGGCGTAGTAACCCACATTGGTCAAATATTTAAAAACCGGGCGGCCGTTAGTGGTGCGGTCCAGCGGAAATTGCCAGATGCGCAGGGCCGTATCCGCTCCGACCACCTCCATGCGCACGGCCGAGAAACTGCGGTAGTCTGGTGAGGGCGCGGGACTGAATTCGCCAGCCGGGGTAGCGGTCACGCGGCTCTGGGTGCGCTTGGCCAGATCGAAGGCGTACAGGTCGGGTTCCTGCATATCGGGCTTGCGCACCGTCATGAAAAGCGTCTTGTTGTCGATAAATACCGGCTGGTTGTTATAGCCGGTGCTGTTGAAATCACTCAAAAAACGCGGCTGCACCAGGTTGTAAGACGTATCTCCCGCCGGTTCCATGGCGAACAGGTAGACGTTGGTTTGCACGTACTGCGCGGCGGCGGTGCCGGCCAGCAGCAGGCATACTAGTAGAAGGAGTGGGCGGGTCTGCATGGGCGTGGATTGTGGAAGGGGCGAAGATAGGAAGGAATGAGGGAATGGCGAATCTACCGCGACAATCGGACCCCGGCGCGATCTTTAACAGCCGGTGACGCGGTGAAAGCATAGTCAGCGTATCTTTCGCCCATGACTTTCTCCGAAAGCGGTTTACGCTTCACTTTTCCGGCCGATTGGGGCGTCCGCCAGTACGACGATCACCGCTTCTACCAGGCCATGAGCGGCCGGGGATTAAAAGCGGTAGATTTTGTCATTCTTCCGGCCGCCGGGGGCGTTTGGTTTGTCGAAGTAAAAAACTATACCCGCCGCCCGGGCCGCTACCACGAGTCCAACACCATCGAACTGCCCGATCCGGAAGACCTGGCAACCACTCTCCTGGAGAAATATACCGATAGCCGCCGTGCCCTGCTGGCCATTGCCACCTACTACCGCCGTAAGTGGTGGTACCGCCGCCTCAACCGCCTGCTGCGCCTGTTTTCGCGCCGCTACCGCCGGGATTCTACATTCTGGACCGAAGCACAGGACCGGCTGGACCGGGAGCCGCCCCGGGTCATTTTACTCGTGTCCACCGGCCCGGATGAAAATGGCTTTATGCACCGATTGAGGGATGCCGTAGATACACGGACTGCTGCGGAACAGGCCGCCTTTTCGGTTGGTGCACCGGAGGAATATTTTACACGGTTTATCGGTGGTTAAAATACGATGCCGGATCCTTTTCCCCCCTTCTTACCCAACCATTACACGCCCCCCGCATCCATTCCCCCGAAAACACGTTCTTTGCCCCATGGACCGACTCATCCTCAAATCCTGGTGGAAAATCCTTACCGTCATCATCCTGATGTACGTCATCTTTGCCGGTATGCTGGTGCCCCTCAAATCGGGCGTGGCACTCATTGACAGCGGCAACGCGGCCCGGACGGGCAGCGAAGTCACCCTGCGCGTCACCGGCTATAATACCCATTTCCAGACGGGCGAAGATTCCTTGCGCGCCTGGCTCAAACTCGACACCGCGCACCAGCTTGCCGCCCGGCGTGCCGAAGTACACTCCCAGCGCGAGGCATCGTTCACCTTCACCCTCCCCGACTACCTGCCCAGCACCGAGCGCGTCGCGCCATTTACCCTCATCGTCGATAATGCCGTCGACGGCTACTTCGTCTCGCCCGCCGCCCTGCTGGTGCGGCAAGACAGTATCGACCCCGCACTGGGCGTCACCGGCTGGCCGGCGGGCACGCAGATTGCCGGCATCCACCCCGCACCCGGCACCACCTTCCCCTTCCGCAACATTCTGGAAGAAACCATCCGCAACCTCTACTTCCACGTCTCCCTCTGGCTGGCCATGATGCTCCTCTTCATCGCCGCCCTCGTTTATGCCATCCGCTTCCTGCGGCAAGACCGCCGCGCCGCCGCCGGCACCCTCGCCCTCGACCAGGGTATCCTCACGCCCCGCATCACCGCCGATTTCTGGTCCACCTCCCTCACCGCCGTCGGCTTGCTTTTCGGCATTCTCGGTCTGCTCACCGGCTCGGTCTGGGCCAAATACACCTGGGGCAGCTGGTGGAACTGGGACATCAAACAGTTCACCACCCTCATCGCGCTGCTCATCTACGGCGGCTACTTCGTCCTCCGCGCCGCCTTTACCGACCCCGAACAGCGCGCCCGCCTCGCGGCCGTCTACAATATTTTCGCTTTTGCCGCCCTCATCCCGCTCCTCTACATCTTGCCCCGCCTCGCTAGCAGTCTCCACCCCGGCAACGGCGGCAACCCCGCCCTCGGCTCCGACGACCTCGACAACACCATGCGCCTGGTCTTCTACCCCGCCGTCATCGGCTGGACACTCTTCGGCGGCTGGCTCGCCAGCCTCCTCTACCGCCTGCGGCGGGTGGAGGAGGTGGCTAATAATTGAGTAATCCCGCGATTAACGGTGCCTCGAAATCGGCGAACTCCCGCACTTTTTTTGCTGTCTTTTTTTGTATCATAACTCAAGATGGTAATTTTCTATTAGACACGGTTGGATGAACACTCTCCCCAAACTTCCCCCTTTCCCCCTAAACAACTCCACCCCCAATTTCCTTATAAACTCGGCCTCCTTTAAGCCACTTTTCCCGAATACTGAAAACACGCAGCACCGCTGCTTCCCATGGTCTCCACCCGTATCCTCCGCGACTTTCGCTCCATCCGCCCCGACGATTACCAGCGCGTCATCCGCTTCTACGAGGCGCGTGAGGAACAGATCGGCCGACTCGATGTCGGCGACCACTTCGAACTCACCGCCCGCTACGTAGACGCCCTCTTCCACACCGGTGCCTACCGCAAGCACCTCCTCATGGTCGAGTCCGTCCTCCGCGCCAGCATCCTCTACAACATCGTCCGGTTCGACGGCCGCGACATCTACCGCAGCATGCTTTTTCGCAAAGCCGCCTCCCACTTTCGCCTGCGCCAATACCAGCCCGCCGCCTACCTCCTGCGCGAACTCATCCGCATGAAACCCGCCAACGAGCAGTACCGCGCCGTCCTCCGCTCCGCCCTCTACCGCGGCCGCCGGGATTGGCTCCGCTTCGGCAGCGGCACCGCCATTTTTTGCGTCCTTTTATCCGCCCTCGTCATCATCATCGAACTTTTCGCCGTCCGCCCCTTTTACCCCATGTACGTCAACTCCGTCGAGTGGCTCCGCAACGACCTGCTCCTCCTCGGCCTCATCGCCTACGGGGGCACCCACCTCGCCGCCTGGATCTACGCCGACCGCGACAGCCGCACCTACCAGAACCGGATGCGCAAACGGCAGAACCGCAGCTAGCACGGGACTCCCGGAATTGGCGTACTCCCCCCAGGGACGGTTGCCAAACGTGGCAGCGTACTATCCTTTCTTTTCCCCTGTTTCTTTTGGGCGTGCCCGCATCCCTGGCGGGAATGCGGTCGGTCCCCTCCGGGCTTCGGCATTCGCCTCGGCACTGCGTGCGCTAACGCCCCTGCGGGCACCTCACGCAAAACCATGCCCGGTAATGTACACGCCGCTCAGGTCGGGGACGCCCACGTCCGAGACGGTCGGCGAAGCCGGCAACGTATCCATTTCACTAACTACTATCTCCGTACCCGACGTGGTCGTCGGGGTCCAAACCTGGCACCACGCCAAATCAATTGTTGGCTATCAAATACCCTCAAACCGTATTCCGTATTCGCTAATCTATAATTACTATTCCCCACTTCTTTATACTCCGCTAAAATAAACCTCCACCCATGAGTACCCAACCCACCCTCGTCATCCTCGCCGCCGGCATGGGCAGCCGCTACGGCGGCCTCAAACAAATCGACGGCGTCGGCCCCAGCGAGGAAGGCATCATCGAATATTCCATCTATGACGCCATCCGCGCCGGATTCGGAAAAGTCGTCTTCATCATCCGCCGGGATATCGAGACCCCCTTCCGCGAAAAATTCGACGGCAAATTCGGCGACAAGATCGAAGTCGCCTATGCTTTCCAGGAAATGGATAGCTTCGTCCCCGACGATGTGGATGCCTCCCGGCGCGAAAAGCCCTGGGGCACCGCCCACGCCATGCTGGTCGCCAAAGAGGTGGTCAACGAACCCTTTGCCGTCATCAATGCCGACGACTACTACGGCGTAGAAGCCTTCCAGAACATCGCCTCCTTCCTCGTCGGAGAAGCCGACCCCCAGACCTACTGCATGGTTGGCTACGTGATGCGCAACACCTTGTCCGACCACGGCACCGTCAACCGCGGTGTCGCCACCATGGACCCCGACACCCTGCTCACCACCGTCAACGAACGTCTCAAGATCCAGCGCGAGGGCGAAAAAGTCTCCTACCTCGGCGAAGACGGCAACCGCTACCAGCTCAGTATGGAAGACCTCGTCAGCATGAACTTCTGGGGCTTCCACCCCGCCATCTTCGAGCGCACCCAGGAAATGTTCAACGACTTCGCCCACGACAATCAGGACAAACCCCGCGCCGAGTTCCTCATCCCCGAAGTCGTCGATTCCATGATCAACGACGGCACCGCCCGCGTCAAAGTACTCCGCAGCGACGACCGCTGGTACGGCGTCACCTACCAGGAAGACAAGCCTTCCGTCATGAAAGCCTTCACCATGCTGGTTGAGGAAAATACCTACCCCAGCCCGCTGTTTTAGGCAAATAGCAAGATTTGCTTTAAAAGAACCACCGCGTTTCGGCTGTACTGCCGGGGCGCGGTGGTTTTTGTTCGGGGGAAACTGTACGACAAAACCCCGCCCGGCCGACAAATATAGGTTGCCACTAAGTGAAAATTTTGTTAGCTTGCATCCGTGCCCAACCTAATTGGGCCGATTTGCCGCGTAGTCATCCGTTATACCTATTAATCAGTAAAGATAGCAATGGTAATACTGCCGTTGAAAAAATGATGAATACTCAAATTACAAATCGATGAAAGAGAAAATGATAATTACAAAACTCTTAACTGCGATCTTATTAACAGTTGTTTCGCACTCCCTCCCCGCCCAATCCCTCGGCGGAGAGAACGCCCAATGGGTCTATGATCACAAGGGAAACGGTGACGGGGTCACTTTTGTCAGCTATGAAAAGGATACGTTGGTCGAAGAATTCGGGATAGTAGAAAAATACGCAAAAACCCGTATTCAACAATCGCCCTTTTTGTCAAGCGATACACTTATTAAAAAACTACGGCCGTTCTACTTAATTGGAAATGATAGTGGATTGATTCTGAATAGTTTCGATTTGCAGCGGTTCGACACCCTTTATTACTTCGGTGCGCCAATTGGCACCGAGTGGCAGATGTACGATACAAGAATATCTGATGGTAGCCTTTCATCGCGGGTAAAAGTAGTAAGCAATGGTTCTATGGAAATAAATGGGCAATTGCTAAATTACGATGTTGTAGAATATCTATTTTTTGAATCTTTTGCTTTACTTGATACGCTGGTAAATAATATTGGCACCATCGAATTATTTATACACCCGTTTGATACTTTTTTTGATGGTCAATATCATCACGAAGGCGGTCCCCTCCGCTGCTATTCCGACGACGAAGTAGGCGTCTTACCTTTTAATATAGGTCTGTTTTGGCTAGGGGATTTTGAGTACGACTGCACCGCCCTCCCCGTCTCCACCACCCAACCCGTCGCCCCCGCCGCCACCGCCCTTCTCTTCCCCAACCCCGCACGCGACCGCCTCACCATCCGCTTCCCCGCGCCGCGCGCGCGTCCACGACGCGCTGGGCCGGGCGGTGCTGACCGCGCTGCCGTTCAGCGGATCCACGGAGGTCTCGCTGGACGTGGCCGCCCTGCCGCCCGGCGTGTATTACGTGGCGGTAGCGGAGTGGTACGGGCGGTTTGTGAAAGAGTAAAGACATTATTAGCAAACATCGAAACAACGTACATGGGTAGCGTGAGAATTGAAGTACTCCTCTTCCCCCCCCCAACAAAAAGAGAGCAACCGCCGCCGGCGGTTGCTCTCTTTTTCATTACAACAGATCATCTGCTACGCAAACAATCGGACGAACCTTACTTTTTGAGCACCGCTTTCACCGCATCCGCCGCATCCTGCAACGCGATGGCGGAACGCACGTTCAGGCCCGACTTGTCGATGATGTCCTTGGCCATATCGGCGTTGGTTCCCTGGAGGCGCACGATGATCGGCACCTTGATCTCGCCGATGTTCTTGTAGGCATCCACCACGCCCTGCGCCACGCGGTCGCAGCGCACGATACCACCGAAGATGTTGATCAGGATGGCCTCCACCTTCTCATCGCGCAGGATAATGCGGAACGCCTGCTCCACGCGCTTGGCATCCGCCGTGCCGCCCACGTCCAGGAAATTGGCGGGTTCGCCGCCGCTGATCTTGATGATGTCCATCGTCGCCATCGCCAGTCCGGCACCGTTCACCATGCAACCCACGTTACCGTCCAGGTTCACGAAATTCAGGCCGTAACCCTTGGCTTCCACCTCGGTGGCATCCTCCTCGCTCTCGTCGCGCATCTCGGCCAGCTCGGGGTGGCGGTAGAGGGCGTTTTCGTCCAGCGCAAACTTGCAGTCCACGGCCACAATGCGGTCGTCGGAGGTATGCAGGCAGGGGTTGATCTCGATCAGGCTGCCGTCGGAACCGACAAAAGCGGCGTACAACTTGGCAATAAACTTGGTCATCGCCTTGAAGGCCGCGCCGCTCAGGCCCAGGTTAAAGGCCACCTCGCGGGTCTGGAAACCCTGCAGGCCCAGTTCGGGGTCCACGTAGGTCTTGTGCAGCAACTCGGGCGTATCCTCGGCCACCTGCTCGATGTCCATCCCCCCTTGCGTGGAGTGAATGATCACGTTACGGCGCCGCGCGCGGTCCATCAGAATGGAGACGTAATACTCCTTGGCCGCGTCAAAATCGGGCACGTAGGCATCCTCGGCAATCAGCACCTTGCTCACCAGTTTGCCCGCGCCCTCCATGCCGCCGGGCGTCTGGGGCGTCTTCAGCATCATGCCCAGAATATTCCCGGCCTGCTCCTTCACGCCGTCGCGGTTTTTGGCGAACTTCACGCCGCCGCCCTTGCCCCGGCCGCCCGCGTGGATCTGGGCCTTGATCACGGCCGCATCGGCACCCGTTTCCGCTTTTAGCTTATCGTAGGCACTCAGTGCTTCTTCCACCGATTCCACGGCATAACCGCGCTGAATGGGGACGCCGTACTTGGCCAATACTTGTTTTCCTTGATACTCGTGCAAATTCATCTATGCGGGTGGTTGTGTGGTGGGTTGGGGCCGGAGGCCGGATAATAATGAGTGGTCGGTTCAGGCGGCGGGGCGGGGGCGTGTCCCCACCTGCCGGTGGGGCCGGTCCCCTCCGGGCTTCGCTGTTCGCTCGGCACTTCGTGCGCTAACGCCCCTGCGGGCACCTCACGCGTGCAGCAGGGCAAAACACTTGCCGAACCGTCTACCTGTCCACAACGGCCGGAATCGGCCGAGGGTTGGCAAAAGTAATAAATAGCCGGGAATCAGGGAAAGGGAACGATGGAAGTAGCCGTTCCTGACCCGTGAGGTGCATGGAAGGGCCGACCGTAGGGGTAGGGCTTGCCCCTACCCGGAGGGAGGAGACCCGCAGGCGTAGCCGGAGGGGCCGAGCGAACAGCGAGCCTGCAATGGACCGACCCCGCCCCGCGGGCGGGGGCACGGCCCGAAAAACGCTCACGAAAACTGCCAGAAAACCCCCGCCACGGCCCCCGTGAGCAGGCAAGCGACCGTGCCACCTACCAGTGACATGATGCCCAGCTCGGTGAGGTGTTTGCGCTGGCCCGGCGCGATGGCCCCGATACCGCCGATCTGGATGCCGATGCTGGCGAAGTTGGCGAAACCGCAGAGCGCGTAGGCCGCAATGAGGGTGGATTTGGGCGTCAGCTGTGACCCCCCGGCGCGGAGCTGCTGGAAGGCGTCGTAGGCGACAAATTCGTTGATGACCGTTTTGAGGCCCAGTAATTCGCCGATCAGCGTGATGTCCTGCGCCGGCACACCCAGGATCCACGCCACGGGGGCGAACAGGAGAGCCAGCAGGTACGAAAAACTGAACCCCTCGAAGCGGCCGGCGGTGGCATCCGCAATGGCCCGGTTCCAGTCGCCGGCGTCGGTGACGAGGTTGGCGAGGTAATTGATGATGGCCGTCCCCTCCAGGAAGAGGAAGTTGAGCATGAAGATAAGGGCCGTGAACACCAGTAGCATGGCGCCCACGTTGACCGCCAGTTTTAGCCCGTCGGTGGTGCCCCGCGAGATGGCGTCGAGCAGGTTGTTGCTCTCGTCGGCGGCCATTTCCAGTTCGTTGATCCGCGATCCCGGCCGGTCCAGTGCATCGGGGGCCACGGTGGAATCGAGGGTGCGGTTGTCCAGCCGCTCGGTGGGGATTTCGGTGCGGACCTCGGCGGTGATCTCGGGCGTGATCTCGGTGGGGTAGAGCATCTTGGCGGCTACGATGGCGGCCGGGGCGGAGATAATGCTGGCCGTGAGCAGGTGCTTGGCGAAGAACTGCTGCTGCACGGGGTCGTCGCCGCCCAAAAAACCGACGTAGGCCACGAAAACGCTACCCGCAATGGTGGCCATGCCGCCCACCATGACGCAGAGGAGTTCCGATTTGGTCATCCCCTCCAGGTAGGGTTTGATCACCAGCGGGGCCTCCGTCTGGCCGATGAATACATTGGCCGCCGCCGCCAGGCTTTCGGGGCCGGAAAGGCCCATGGCTTTGCTCAGCAGCCAGGCTAGTCCGTAGACCACTTTTTGCAGGATGCCGAGGTAGTAGAGAATGGAACTGAGGGCCGAAAAGAATACGATGGTGGGCAGTACCTGGAAGGCGAAAATGTAGCCGAACGAGTCCATGCGCGTGACCAGGTCGCCGAAGAGGAACTGCGAGCCGGCGGCGGTAAATTCCAGCGTTTTGCGGAAACCCTGCGCCACGTAATCGAAAATCACGTTCACCCCCGGCACCAGCAAGATGAGCGTGGCCAGCACGAACTGCATGCCCATGCCGATGCCGACGGTTTTCCAGTTGATGGCCCGGCGGTTGGCACTCAGCAGGTAACAGACGCCCAGCAGGACGGAAATACCCAGCAGGGCACGGAAAAGATCGTTGACGAATTGCATAGCGGTGGTTGACTCCGCCCAAAAGTAGCAAAATTTAGCCCCCGCGCCGGGTTTGTTGTTAGCTTTGTCCCCCGTATGAAACCATTCCTCATCGGCATCACCGGCGGCAGCGGCAGCGGCAAGACCTCATTCATCGACCAGCTCCGGCGCGGTTTTCACGAAGACGACGTTTGCGTCATCTCCCAGGACGACTACTACCGCCCCCGCGAGGAGCAAGCGGCCGACGCCCAGGGCATCATCAATTTCGACCGCCCCCGCTCCATCCACAAGGGTGAATTTACCCGCGACGTACAGGCCCTGCTGGCCGGAAAAACCGTCACCCGCCGGGAGTATACCTTTAATAACGAGCTGGCCACGCCCGCCCTGCTCACCTTCCGCCCCGCGCCCGTCATCATCGTGGAGGGCCTCTTCGTGTTTCCACTTCAAAAAAATGCGCAAGCTCCTCGATCTCAAGGTCTACCTCCACGCCAAGGAAAACCTCAAGATCATCCGCCGCATCAAACGCGATCAGATCGAGCGCAACTATCCCCTCGAAGACGTCCTCTACCGCTACGAAAACCACGTCCTCCCGGCTTTCGAGAGCTACATCAAGCCCTATACCGAGGAGGCCGACCTGATCATCAACAATAACACCGATTTTAATATGGGGCTGCGGGTGCTGCGGGGGTTTTTGCACCATCATTTGCGGGAAGGAGGGGGGGGATAAGGATTAGCTGCGCTGCTTCTCTCGATCATAAATGATCTTTCGAGGTGAAGGATTGAATGACTGAAGGATTGAATGACTGACCTCGAAAAATCGCTTTGCGATTGAGAGTAGCACCGTAGGTAATGATTGACCTCGATAAATCGCTTTGCGATTTGGAGAAGCACTGCAGATAATGATGGAGTATTGTTGTTGTAATCTCTCCCCCTCCGCAGGGCCGGGGCGGTAAACCCAAAAAACACAATATGTTATTTTAAATTGTTTTTGAAACAAAATGTTTAAAATTATCCTTTAGTCCTATATTTGTAGCAGCTTACGGCAGCAGGGAAACGCTTAGAGACTTGTCACTCCATTGCAAAAAATCGTTCCCCATGACTGACTCATCCACCATCATTACTACTTCCCGCCCCTCCGACCGGATCATCAGTCGGCGTAGCAGCTACGGCAAACGCCGTCGCCGGTGGCGAAACTTTTTGATCGTTCCCGTGCCTTCCGGCCCGCCGCCGGGCAAGCCCCGGCCGCCCGGCAACGGGTGGCTGGAACTGCTGGCTTTGCTACTCAAGGTGATTGGGGCTGCGGCGGCGCTGTGGAAAATGTTCGGCGGGTGAGGTAGGCTTCGGACACGGACGCAGCCAAATGACTGCTTCTATTCCCCTCACTCCGCCCAACCCCACACCGCCCCGAAAAATAGCAGCCTTCGGCTATGCAATACATCATTACCTTCAATGGTATAGTTTATATTGTTCGTATCCAGCAGGTTATTAACATTCAGGTATAAGATCACCGTACCCCGCCGGATGGGTAAAACCTTGGACAGGGCCAAGTCCAATCTATTGTAGATCGGATAACGCTCAAAAGCCGGCAGCTCCCCGAAACGACCCACCGTACCCGAGCGACCCCGGTGGCTCAGCCCCGCCGACCAGCCGTTCGCATCCCAGCGCACTTGCCCGCGCACGGCCAGGGGAATATCACGCGCCGTCGGCAACTCTCCCCGGCTGCGCACGCTCACCGCGCTCAGGCCGGCTACCCAGTTACCCCGCCGGTAATCCACCTCCGCTTCTCCACCCACCACGGTCAGGTCTTCATTCCGCTCGTACATCTCGCGTTTCGCATACACGGCCCCGCGCAGGGTCCAGTCTTCCAGTTTGTGTTGGTATTCCAGTGCCGCCTGGCGCAGGTCCAGCCGCTGCCAGTCACGGGTGGCCGCACCGGGGGGCAATAGTTGGGTGTGCCGGCCCACGCTCAGGTGCCACCACGCCGGCTCGGTGGGGCGGTAACGGACGGCCGCGTGCAGGTTCACGGCCGGCCGGCCGTCATACACCGGTTTCACGCCCGCGCCCAGCAACCAATCCGACCCGATTCGCCGCTGCACCTGGGCATAGGTTTCCACCGTATAGTTTAGGTCGTTCACCCGAAACCCCGCCCCCTCGATCCGGTCGGAATAGCTGTTCACGGCCGCACCCAACCGTAGCGAGAATCCCGCACCGCGCCGCTCGGCGTGCAGGGCACTGTGGGTGGTCAGCCGCTCTATCGTAGTGCTCGTATCGCTAAAGGTGAAGCGGGGCCGCTCCCAGTCCAGCAGCTGATTAATGCGCCGGTCCCAGCGCTCGCCCTCCGTTTTCAGGTTCATTATCGCCAGGTGGCGCGGCTTGCGCTGTTCGAACAACTGGTCACCGCCGGGCACCGCCACCTGGTAGCGGTAGCCTTCCGCAAAGCCCAAGTAAAAGGCCTGCAGCTCCGTATTCCTGCCCGCTTTTCCGGCATAACTCAGCATCCCGTCCACCCCGCGCGACGATTCCAACTCCTTTAGCCGGTTGCCGTTCAACACCCGAAAGGCCGTCAGATCGGTGGCATTTACGTAGCCGCGCAGGCTACCGGTCTTACCCACGCGCCGCGCCTGCTGATAGCCCACGCCCACCAGGTTCAGGCTCAGGCCGTGCGTGGTGTGGGCGGGGCGGCCCACGGCGGTTTCCAGGGCCACCACCCCCGCACTCGCCTGGCTGTATTCCAGCGGCGGACTACTGGGGTAAATCGTCAGATCACGCACCGGCAGTTGCCCGAAAATACTGAATTGCCCCACGCCGTTGCTCTGGTCCAGCCGTACGGCCGACCGCAGCGGCACGCCGTTCAGGTACACGCCCGTGGCCACGGCCGGGCTGCCGCGCAGGCTCACGTTGGCCGTCTCGTCGGGGTTGGTGGCGGCCGGCAGGCTGTTCACCGCCAGCAACGGATCGGCCTTGGCCGTCGCATTCAGGTAAATGTCCAGCTGGGTCAGTTGCCGCGTGGCCAGTTCGCCGTGGGCTATCCGTTTGGCCTGCACCGTCAGTGCCTCGGCCGTGGTACTCAGCCTTATCTCGCTCGTGTCCAGCGGTTGCCCGCTGGTCACCGTAGCGATGACCAGCAGGCAACTTAGCAGTAACAGGGTTTTCATCAGTTAGACTTTTTGTCCAACTCGGGCAGCAGCATATACTTTACATACCCGAAGGTGGGTTGCGCCGCCAGTGCCCGCTGGTAGGTGGCGCGCGCCTCGTCCGTTTTTCCCACTTTGGCCTGGGCCTGCCCCAGCAGGGCCAGTGTACTCAGGTAGTGCCAATCCTGCGCGGCGTCGCTACCGTACTGCTGCACGGCTTTTTTCAGGTAAGTGACGGCTTTTTCCGGGTCGCCGCCCCACTGTTCGGGCGTATAAAACAAGTTTCCCGCCGCATTATACAGGGCCGCCGGGTCGTTCGGGTCCAGCTCCACTCCCTTTGCCGCATACTTGGTTGCGCGGCTTCCGTACAGCATCCCCTTCATCGGCGCCTGCGCTATTTTCAGGCCCAGCAGGGCACTATACAGGCCGTGCGCGGCGGCATTTTTATCGTTCAGGTCCCAGTACTCGTCCAGCAGGTCGTCCACACGGTCCACTATCGCAGCTATCGCGTCATTGTCCTTCGTCGCCATGTGCGCATAAGCCTTAGCCAGCTGGTAATCGGCTTCGGTCAGCATTCGCTCGGCGGGGTCGGCTATCGTTTTCGTCGCCGCAACGGCCTCGGCCCAGACCGCCGGGTCATTGTTCAGGTAGGCCCGCAGGGCCGTCTCGTGGTGTGTTTGTGCACCCAGCATACCCGTAAGGGTGAGGAAAAACAGAAGAATCAGGTAACGCATGACATACATTGGTTTGATGATGCCACAACGTTCGGCCTATTTTTCTCTTCCCACAACTCTTCTTGCCGGCTGGTCCTCTTCCCTTGACGAGCGGGCCGAATACCATTCGTCATTCCATAGCCGCCGTTCGTCAAGCACCGGGGCATGGCGCGGAGGGTAAGCTTACTTTTGGGCGTGTCCGCTCGGCTAACGCCGGAGCGGCCGGTCCCTTCCGGGCTTCGGCATTCGCCTCGGCACTTCGTGCGCTAACGCCCCTCCAGGCACCTCACGTAGGCCAAGGATTGAAGGAATGAAGGATTGAAGGATTGATTAAGCGGGATGAATGAAATTTGCGCTCCCCCCTTCGGGGGGGCTGGGGGGGAAAACCAAAGATTAGCTGCGCTGCTTCTCTCAATCGCAAAGCGATTTTTCGAGGTGAAGGATTGAAGGATTGATTAAGCGGGATGAATGAAATTTGCGCTCCCCCCTTCGGGGGGCTGGGGGGGAAACCAAGGTTTAGCTGCGCTACTTCTCTCGATCATAAATGATCCTTCGAGGTGAAGGACTGAATATCACCCCAAGCGGCTACCTTAATCGCCCAATTTATGCTCACCACCATCTTCCAACGCGGCCCCTGGCCGGACCTCCTGCTCTGGTCCGCCTACACGCTGCTCGTACACGCGGCCTTTGCCCCCGACCCGCTGGACGGGTCTAATATGGGTATATCCCTGGCGTTCCTGGCGGGCGAACTGGCGGCGGCCTACCTCCATCTCGGTTACGGACTCGTCCCGCGCCTACACAAACGGCGCTCCCTGGCGGCCTACCTGCTCGTACTACTCGGTAGCCTGCTCGCCGGAGTGATCTTGGCCTGGGTCGGCCTTTTGCTTATTGGGTTGCTGTTGCCCAATCTTCTTCCCACCCTGGATTTACCCAATTTCTTGGCTATCTGGCTGCCCCGGGTCGGATGGAGCATCATCACCCTCGTGGCCATCAGCAGCGGCCTGTACTTGTTCACGCACCGCCGCCGGCAGGCAGAGCGGGAACGGCAACTGGAAATGGCCCGCACCCAGGCCGAACTGGCTTACCTGCGCGGTCAGCTCAACCCCCATTTTCTTTTCAATGCCCTCAACAATATTTACGTGCTCATTTCCCGCGATCCCGCACGGGCGCGGGAGAGCCTGACCGGTTTTTCCGACCTGCTCCGCTACCAGCTTTACCGCAGCGAGCAGGAACTGGTGCCCCTGAGCGAGGAGGTGGAGCAGATCGAGAAGTTTTCCGCGCTCAGCCTGCTGCGCATGGAGGAAGATTTTCAGTTCGTACTGGAAGCACCCCGCTCCGATCCGCGGCCGATACCGCCCATGCTACTATTACCACTGGTCGAGAATGCCTTTAAGTACAGCCCCCCGCAGGGAGGTTACGTCCGCGCCCGCCTCGAACTATCCACCGGGGAAACCCGCTTCGAGATCACCAACAGCGTCCTGCCCCAATCCCCCGCCGATCGCGCTGATGGTACGGGAGGCATCGGCCTCACCAATATCCGTCGCCGACTGGAATTACTTTACCCCGATCGCTACACCCTGACCACGCAGGCAGCTGCCAACCCGGACCGATTCACCGTCCGCCTCACCATCCCCGCACCATGATCCTTCGTACCCTTATTGTCGACGATGAACCCCTGGCCCGCGCCGGTATCAGCGATTTCGTAGCTCAAACCGACTTCCTGCGGGAGATCGGTCAGGCAAAAAATGGGCTGGAAGCCCTGGAAATAATCGGGCGGGGTGGGGTAGACCTGCTCCTGCTGGACATCCAGATGCCCGGCCTGAGCGGTACGGAACTCATCCGCAGCCTGCACCGTCCACCGGCCGTCATTTTCACCACGGCCCACCCCAGTTTTGCCGTCGAGGGATTTGAACTCGATGCGGTCGATTACCTGCTCAAGCCCATCGCCTTTCCCCGCTTCCTGCGGGCCGTCCTCAAGGCCCGCAGCCAACTCCTTCCGGCACCCGATAATTTTCCGTCCGTCCCCGCCGCTCTCCCGCTCCCCGGCCCGGCCCCCGCCGACATATTTATCCGCGAGGAGGGCCGCGTGGAGCGCATCCTCACCGCAGAGATCCGCTACGCCGAGGCGATGCAAAACTACTGCCGCATCCACACCGGCAGCGGCCACTACCTGCCGCTCCTGCCCCTCACCCAGTTGCTGGAATCCCTCCCCGCCGCAGACTTTATCCAGATCCACCGCAGCTACCTCGTCAACATCCACCGCGTGGACGCCATCGTGGGAAACCAGGTTCGGATCGGTGATACGCTACTGCCCATCAGCCGCAATAAGCGGGAGGAGGTGCGGGAAAAACTGGTGGGTGGGCGGCTGTTGTGAGGGTAGATTGGTGCAGGAGGACGTGTTGCGACAACATTATCCGACAGATTTGAAGTGACTGTTCCGCGTGCGCGGCATTCACCGCCACCTCCTCGCGCAGCGTCCGGTGCACGGGACAGCGGTGAGGTGGTTCCGGCAAGCGTTCGCACTGCTCGGGGGTGACGACAATTTATTTCACCAGTAATTTTCCTGTTTTTACCCCGCCTTGCTTGTCGAGTAGATGATAAAAATAAACTCCCGCCGGACCGCCCACGAAGAAGCGTTCGCTGCCCCGGATTTGCCGCCGTACCACCAGCCTGCCGTCGGCCGCAAATACGCGTAACCGGGCACTGACCACCCACGGCCCCTCTACGGTGAACCACCCGTCATCGGTGGTGGGGTCGAAGCGAATGATGGCGGGGTCGATCTGCTCGGCAATGGCGACGGTGGTGACGTTGCGGCAATCGGACACTACCGTGCAACCGTCCTGCGTGACGGCGACGGCATAATCCCCGTTATGTTGAGCAAGGAAAGTCGATTGAGTAGCTTCGGAAATGGGTGCCGTTCCACTATTTGTGCAGGATAACCACTGGTAAGTAGCCGGACCGGTAACTTGATAGGCCGTCAGCAGGTTACCACTCTGGCTGAAATCCGCCACCGGGGCGATCACTTCCACAAAAGTTGTAACCAGGCTGTCGCAGCCGCTTAGGGCGGTCAGGGTGCTTAAATAATATTGATCGGTGGTGATCTGCTCTAAAATACTGCCGTCTGGCAAAGTGTAGGATTCGCCGCTACAAACGGCCACCATTTCGGTAGTGCTGATCTCGACAAACAGTTCGATTTGGGTAGTTACCACGCTGTCGCATCCGGCGGCGGCGGTCAGGGTGCTGAGGTGAGTTAGTGGAGCGGTGATATTTTCGATCGCGGAGCCGTCGGGAAAGCTATAAGTATCACCGGAACAAATAGTATAAGTTTCGGTGGTTTCGGGGATTTGCAGCGGTAGCAGGGTAGTAGTGACCAGACTATCACAACCGGTAACGGCTACCAAAATACTCAGGTGAGCGAGCGGAGTGGTAACGTTCTGTGCTACCGTTCCGTCGGGGAAGGTGTAGGTACTGCCGGCGCAGACGGTATAGGTTTCAGCGATCTCGTCTATCGCAATGGGTAGTAGGGTAGTGGTCACCAGACTATCACAACCGGAGGCAGCGGTCAGGATACTGAGGTGAGTGAGCGGGGTAGTGACGCCGGCCGTAAGCGTACCATCGGGAAAAATAAACGGACTGCCGGCGCAAACCTCGAATTGTTCCGTGGTTTCCGGTACGGCCAGGGGAGTGACGGTGGTGGTTACCAGACTATCGCAACCGCTACCGGCAGTGAGTACACTGGTATGAGTAACGGGCGTACTGATATTTTCCGCCGTTGTACCATCCGAAAACTGGTAGCTGCTGCCCGGGCAAACGGAAATAAATCGATTGACCTCATTTACCGGCAACGGGAGAAGCACGGTCGTGACCAGGCTATCGCAGCCGGCTGCCCCGGTCAGGGTGCTCAGGTGGCTGATGGGTTCCAGAAGTGAGATCAGTTGGCTGCCGTCGGGAAACTGGTAGGCGGAACCGGAGCAGAGCGATATGGTTTCGGTGGACTCACTGACGGGGTTGACCGTCAGACTCAATTCAATGATCGTGGTCGCACCGTTCTGGCCGGCCAGGGTATCGTAGTAGGTGCCGGTTTGCGCGAGTTGTTCTCCGTTAAAGGCCAGGCTGCTGCCGGCACAAATGCTCGTAGCCACTTGCTGTATGACGGGAGCGACCACCTGCGGTTCTTCCACCGGCAGGTACTGATCGACGGTTGGATTTAATACCGTACTCACCAGCCCGGAGGGCCAGCGGACGACGAGGCTGTCTATGCTCTGGGCGGCTCCGATACCGAAGTTGCCGTGGTGTGCGTGGGAGATGCCGTAGCTTTCTCCCGAACGGATTTCGCGGATTTGCTTACCCCAACTGCCGTGCAGTTCCAGGCGGGCACCGATGCCGTTGCGGTTGCTGGCGTGGCCGCGCAGGTGGACACCCAGCCAGTGGTTGGCGTTGCCGTCATTGAGATAGAGGCGGTCCGACTGGCTGCCGCGGGCCACGTAGCCATTGGCAAAGACCCCCATGACATCCACGAAGCCGTCGTTATTCAGATCCCCCAGGGCGGCGGAACAGAGGTTTTCGCCCCCGGTCTCGAAGGGTTGCTGCTGGCCGGCCGGATCGAAGGTGCCGTTGCCGAGGTTACGAATCAGGACGTAACCGGAGTAGAGCGACGTAACGAGCAGATCGAGGTGACCGTCATTGTCGAAATCAGCCGACATCACTTCCACGGCCTGGTTGAGGTTGCCGATCCAGTCGGCCAGCCCTACTTCCTCGGTCCGCTCGGTGAAGGTGCCGTCGCCGTTATTGCGGTAATAAAGGCTGGGAATATCGTGGTTGACGATAAGGGCGTCCAGATCGCCGTCGTTATCGAAATCGGCGAAATCGGTGGCCCAGCTTTGCCCCAGCGGGCGCAGGTTAGCGGCTTCGGCAACCTCGGTAAAGGTGCCGCCGTCGTTGCGGAAAAGCAGGTTGACCCGCCGTCCGTCCAGTGGGTTGTACACCCCGCCCCGGCACTTGGAGATGTACAGATCGGTATCGCCGTCATTATCGTAATCCGTCCAGGTGGAACCGTAGTTGCCCGAGTTATCGGAGGGAATGGTGGATACGGGGTCGATCAGGGTGGGGTCGTGTACGAGGGAGCCGTTTCCCTGATTGCGAAAAGCCGGCGCGAGACCGTGATCGTGGCAGGCAAAATAGTCGAGATACCCGTCGTTATCGATATCGGCAAAGTTAGATCCCTGCAGGAAGATGCTCGGATTGGTGAGCGTGGCGGGGATAAAGCTGTGACTGTTGCCACCGGCGGGGACGTTGTAAAAAAGCTTGACGGTATTGTAAAAACCGCCGGAAGAAACGTCGTTGAGGCCGTTGTTGTCGAGGTCGCCGATGCAGAGGCTCCACTCATTGCCGACGTAGCCGAGCAGTTGGGTGCTATATGGTACGCCGGCCGGTTGCTGGTAGTCGATGCGCAACTGAAAGTTCTGATCCACGCGGACGACGTCGTGCAGGTTATCGCCGTTCATATCGGCCACGCCGATGGCCAGGGGGCTGCGCACGTCGGCGGGGAGTAAGGCGGGGGAAGCGTTGGTAAAGGAGAATTGAGCGGCCGCCAATAATGGGCAGGCCACGAGCAGTGCTAGTAGAATACGGGTCATGAAAAAGGGATGTAGCGCAACGCCGTTTCGGCCGGTCGGCTACCTTTCTACTTCCCGGCCGCAAAGGTAATTGCGGCGCAATACCCGAAAAGCGGGCAGGGAGAAAAGCTCTGGTGTGTAAGGCGAAAAATCTAAGGCGAAAAAGACGATGTAGATAACCCGGGCAGAAAAGTAGTCACCGGGCGATCGGTGCTGCTCAGGTCGATTGGATGCTGCAAGCTAGGGAAAAAATAGCTAACTAGTGGACAGCGTAGGAATTAATTATCTCAAAAACTTATATATGTGATTGAAAATAGCTGATTTGTGAGAAAAATAAATTTGTTGCGTGAGGTGCCTGGAAGGCGGCAACCGCAGGGAGCCGGCCCGCAGGGCCAAGCCGGCAGGCGCGCCTGGAAGGGACCGACGGAGAGGCGTTAGCCGAAGCGGCACGCCCACCGGCCTCAAAAACGCCACCCCAGGCCAAGTCCCACGCGCCAATCAGCGGGGAAAACGCCGGGCAGGTCACCGTTGCGATTGAACCGGTAGCGTAAGGAACTTTCCACCTCCAGCCGCTGCCCGATGCGGTAGGTTAACTGACCGCGTGCCACGGGCTGCCAGCGGGTGATGGATGATTGAAGGTGCTGCGACTCGGCAAATGCTTCGGGTAAGATGTCGTCGTTGCTACGGCCGGTTCCGTTGGTTATGCCGATGATTTCCAGCGTGTTGTAAACAGTAAAGGAGGTAATAGTGAGGGCCGTATTCGTGAAACTGTACTGCCCCCGCATGGGTGCATCGGCAAAGCGCGAACGCAGCAGGTAGTCGACTCCGCCCTCGATACCGATGGACAAGCGGCGACCGATCCGGCGGTCGAGACCGAGGGTAAATTCCACTTTTTGGGTGCGGTAGTGGGTCTCATCCGCGATCACCAAGCCGCTGAATACGGCGGAGCGATCGGTCAATAAAAAAGAATTGTTAACTAGCGCATTGGCTTCCAGGTCGGCGAAGGCAGCCGTGCCGTCGATCAGTTGCGGCAGTATCCGGCTCCAGTCCAGCTGCTCGTGGCGGTAACGGAGGTTGGCGTGAAAGCGAAATTTTTTCCCCGGCCGATCTTTTTGTCGCAGTTGCAGCCCCGCCGCCCAGCCGGTATTGCCAAAACTATTGCTGTTGATTTCGGTGCGGGCCAGCAGGTGGAGGCCCCGTTTGGTGCGCGTTAATTCGGGCAAGTCGGGCCGTTCGTTTTTCGGCGCGATTGGCAATGGCAAGGCGGTCGTCAGGGGCAATGTTACCGGATTAGCGCGTAACTCGGTAATTAGTGGAGGAAAATCAATAATTGCCGCAGCAGGTGAAACGGCGGAAAAGGGGAGGGCGGCGAGCGGGGTGACGGGGTTGGCGGACCGGCGCGCGGAACGTTCGGGAGTTGCCGGGACCGGCCGGCGGGAAGAAACGGGGTTCAGTTGCGGGTCTGCGTTAATTGCCGGTGTGCGATCGGCCGTGGGCGGCACTTCCAGACACGCAAGCGGCCGGTCATCCGTAGCCGCTATTTGCGGCGGCGACTGCCGTACACCGGCGGGTTGCCGTTGATCGGGAGACCGAGAGATGTGGCCGAGCGCGGTGCCGCCCAGCAGGAGCAGTACCATTGCGCCCGCCCCCAGCCACCACCACGCGGCGCCGCCGCGCCGCCGCCGGGGCAGTTCGCGGTCCAGCCGGTCGCTCATGTCGTTCCAGCCGGCGTCGATCCAGTCATGTAGTTGATTATCCGACATAGCGTTGTTCAGTGGGTCCGTGGTTTAAATATTGTTTCAGCAGTTTGCGGGCTTTGTTCAGGTGCCATTTGCTGTTGCCTTCGCTCATGGCCAGTTGTTCGCCGATCTCCCGGTGGTTGTAGCCTTCGACGGCATGGAGCCAGAAGACTTCTTTGGTGGTTGGGGGGAGGCGGTCCACCAGCCCGTAGATGTCTTCGGCGTAGAGCTGCTCCAGCGCGGCCGCCTCGCGGGGCGCGTCGTAATCGGCCAATTCGATGAAGCGGAGGGGCCGCTTATTAGACCGAAAATAATCGCTCATGGCCCGAAATACGAAACGTTTTACCCAGCCTTCCAGCGACCCCTCCCAGCGGAAGGTGTCCAGTTTTAAGTACACCTTCATCATGCCCTGATTGAGGATATCGAGGGCCTGGTCTCGCTCCGTCACGTAGCGCGTCACCATCCGCAGCGCGGGCGGACCGTAGCGGCGATAGAACCGTTCCTGCGCCCGGCGGTCGTTGCGCAGGCAGCCGGCGACCAGCTCTCGTTCATTGATGACGGTTTCGGACAAAAGAGGTCTTTTGATTAGAGCACTACGGCTAAACGGAAGTAGAGCCGGCGGTAATTATTACTGCGTTCTTCCAGACCGATCTGGGTCTGCGTGGTGTAGGTGGCCTGCTGGAAGCGGTAGCCGATACCGAACAGCATGTCCGGTCCCTGACCGCTATAAAGTTTGAGACCCAGGGAAGGGTGAATCATCGGCCCGCCCCGGCTTTCGAGCACCTGATCGTTTTTTCCTACCGGCATACCGTAACCGCTCTCCAGTTGGACGAAGGGGCTGAGGGCTTTTTTCAGGAAAATGTAGCGCGCCTGCACCAGGCCCGTGACCAGTTTCTCGTCGCGGTCGTGGTTGTACAGGTCGTAACCCAGACCGCCGCCCACCCGCAGTTTCCGGCCGAACCGGCGGCCCAGGGTATACTGCATGGAATAGCCGGTGATGGTGCGTAGTTCGCGCTCGTTGCCGGGGAGGCCGACGAAGAGTTGACGTTCCTCGCGGCCCGCCGTAAGAGCGGCACTGAACTGGTGGTACCAGTGGCGTTTCGGTAGTTCGGCTTTGGGTTCCTTGTCCCAGTAGCTGGAAGAAGCCAGCGGGTCGGACTTGGGCTTCATGGCCCGGCTCGCCTTGCGGGTGCGGAAGTCGATCTTCCTGATTTCGGCCGCCTGAAAGGTGAGTAGCTCGCCGCTGCGCAGTTGCAGGATGGCATGGTCGCCGGGAACGTATTCGGTGATCTGGCCTTCGTAGTTTTTCCCGTCGGTTGTCCAAATTTGGTCGACGTACTCGATGTACCGCTGGGCCGCCGCCGGCGCGGCGGCGAGGAGCAGGAAGAGTAGCGTCAGAAAGGAAGTGATTAAAGGGCGCATCCAAACATATTTTGGTGGAGAGAAGAGCTAAATTTAAGGATTTAACCGGACTTGGTTGCGGTAACCCGCCGCTATTTTCTCCATCCTGTTCCACCAGACGGGAAGCGGGTAGTGAAGCGTTGGCGAAGGAGGTGATTTTTTTGCCATACTCCTTCTCCTGCTCCTTGTAGTACCCGACCCGCTTTTCCCAACGAGGTGTTAATCGGCTTCTTCCCTGTGTGTAATCTTTTGCACCGCCGCATCCGGTGAGGGTAGCGGCTACGGCAAACGGCTGCCCTTGCCCGCTACTTTTAGCTACCTTTCCTCCTCCAATCCCATCCACCATGCGAGTTCTATCCCTTACCTTATGCTTGCTGCTTCAAGTCCTTCTTTTTACCTGTAGCGACGGAAGTTCCGATTACGGAGCCGCCGAGACGACTGAGTCGGACTATTCGTCGGCGAATGACGGTTTCGTCGAACAAGCCATCGAGATGGAAGCACCCCGCACGGCCGAACCGCCGCCCCCGCCCGATGCTACTGATGACCAATACCGGAATGCAAGCGAGGAGCAACAGCAGCAATCGGCCCCAACCGCCGCCCCCGCCGCCCCCATTACCCGCCGCGTGGTGTACACCGCCGACGTGCGGATGCAGGTAACCGATGTCAGCCGGGCCGCGGATGAAATCCGCCAAACGCTGGCCCAACTCGGCGGCTACGTCAGTGATCTCGATCAGACCAACGACCGCTACCAGCTCAGCAGCACCCTCACGCTGCGCATCCCGGTAACCGCTTTCGACCGCGCCCTGGATACCCTCAACGGCTGGTCGATTTTTACCGATTACCGCCGCCTCAGTTCCCGTGACGTGACCGCCGAATGGGTGGACATCGAAACCCGCCTGCAGACCAAACGCGCCGTGCGCGACCGCTACATCGAAGTGCTGCGCAAACGCGCCGCCAATGTCAAGGATATTCTGGCCGCCGAGGAGGCGATCCGCAAGGTGACCGAGGAGATCGAATCGCGCGAGGGCCGCCTGCGCTACCTGCGCGACCAAACCTCGATGAGTACCATCAGCCTGCAACTGTACCAGGAACTGGAATACCAGCCCGCGCCCCAGACCCTCAAAGACGGTTTCCTCAGCCGCGCCGGCCGCGCCCTGGGCGGCGGCTGGGAGTTTCTGCAGGAACTGGTCATCGGCATCCTGGCCGCCTGGCCCGTCTGGATCATTCTGGCCGTACTCTTTTACTTCGGCCGCCGCTTCTTCCGTTCGCGCCGCCGGAAATAATCCGGTTGGTTTACCGCCTGACCCGCAGGAAGGCGTGGGCCATTTCCAGCCCGCGCACCTGCAGGTTCACGTAGCGTTGCAGGGCGGCATAATCTTCCTCCTGCGCGTAGCGCAGAAAGGCGGAGGCTTGCCCGTATACGGCGGGCAGGTGCAGTAACTCGGTGTAAAAGTAGCCGTCCAGAAAGTTTTTCACGCCGCCCGAGACGATCAACTGCTTTACCTTGGCCTTGTCGCCCAACTGGGTAAGGATACTATTCACCGTCTTCACCATTTGCTCGGCCGAGTGGCCCAGGTAGGTGACCGGCCCGTAGGCATCGCGCAGTTGCTCATCGGCGCGGAACAGTTCCAGCTTACTGAAATTGGTACCGCCGTTGGCGGCAAATTCCACGGCCAGCAGCGGCAGTTGCAGCAGGGCGTGGAGGCTGGCGGGGCCGAAGCCCTGGCCCACCTCCTTCACCACCAGCGGCAGATCGGGATAGGCGGCCAGCACGGTTTTGATGACCACCAGGGGCGGCCGTTGAAAGCGGTCGCCCTCCGGTTGCAGCCATTCCTGCAGGGGGTTGACGTGAATGATCAGCCCGTCGGCCCGCAGCAGATCGATCAGGGCCGGAATGCGATCCAGGTCACTGCGGTCGATCAGTTCTTCCACCTGGGCCACGCCCAGGTTGGCGAACAGCGGCACCGTGTCGCCGATAATGGGCCGCACGTCGAAATCCGCCAGCCGGTCGGTCGAGTACAGCAGCGACCGGCAGGAACCCAGGCCCATGCCCAGGCCGAACTCCGCACAGACTTGCGCCAGCCGGTGATTGATGCCCCGCGCCCGCTCCGTGCCGCCGGTCATGCTGCTCACCCACAGGGGCGCGCGCATGGTTTTGCCGCCGAAATCCGTCTCCGGCAGGCTCCCCTCGGCGGGGTGGCCGGCCAGCAGCGGCTCGTAGTGAAATCGGTTGTCCAGCTCCCCGCCCCCGATCTGGGACTGGAAGGCCAGCTCGATGTGGTCCTGTTTGCGGGCGGCGGCGGTGGGGTCGTTATCGGTCATGCGGGTGGCGCGGTCGGTTGGGGGCGTAAAGGTAAGGAACCGCCCATCCGGTGGCGGTCAAAATCGGGGTAAACCGCATAATTGGATATTGTCCGCATGATTGTCACCATTCAGAGACGCAAGGTATTGGGCTGGTGTATGTAGACACGGTCCAAATGATTGTCATCATTCGGAGACGCAAGGTATTGGGCTGGTGTATGTAGATACGGTCCAAATGATTGTCATCATTTGGAGACGCAAGGTATTGCGTCTCTACGGGTCATATATTTTTTAATGTTTTTCCTACCCGTTCGATCATCGCATCGTCCACGTCTAAATGCGTGGTAAACCTGACCGTTTGCGGGCCGAAGGGAACGGCCTGGATTTCGTGTTTCAGCAGTTCGTCCAAAAATTGCCGGGCGGTAAAATGGGCTGGGTCCAGATCGAAGATACAGATATTGGATTGTACCGGCCGCACGTCCGTCACGTAGTGCAGCCCCCGCAGCCGCTTACCCAGTCGGGCCGCCCGCGCATTGTCTTCGGCCAGCCGCTCCACCTGGTGCTCCAGCGCATACAGCCCGGCCGCCGCCAGGTAGCCGCTCTGCCGCATCCCCCCGCCCAGGGCCTTGCGGTAGCGGCGCGCCCGGGCAATCAACCCCCGCTCGCCCAGCAGCAGGCTGCCCACGGGCGCACCCAGTCCCTTACTCAGGCAAATACTCACGGTATCGAACAGTCGGCCCCAGTCGGCGGGGTCTTCACCCGTGGCCGCCAGCGCATTGAACAGCCGCGCACCGTCCAGGTGGCAGGCCAGTTCGTGGGCGCGGGCTTCCTCCACCAGCGCGGCCGCTTCGGGCAGGGTGTACACGCTGCCGCCGCCCTTGTTGCAGGTGTTTTCCAGCACCAGCAGCCGGGAGATCGGCAGCCAGTCGGCCGCCGGTTTCACGGCGGCGGCCACCTGTCCGGGCCTCAGTTTCCCGTTCTCGCCGCGCACCAGGCTCATGCTCACGCCCGACAGCAGGGCCCACGTCCCGCTCTCGTATTGGTACACGTGCGACAGTTCCTCGCAGATCACCTCGTCCAGCGGCTGCGTGTGGCACTTAATGGCCAGCTGGTTGGTCATCGTGCCGGAGGGGCAAAACAGCGCGGCCTCCTTGCCGAACATCTCGGCCGCCACGGCCTCCAGCCGGTTCACGGTCGGGTCCTGGCCGAACACGTCGTCGCCCACCTCGGCACCCCACATGGCTTGCAGCATGCCCGGCGTGGGGCGGGTGACGGTATCGCTAATGAGGTTGATCAATGATTGAGGGGTTGAATGATTGAATGATTGAATGATTGAATGAATGAATAGGCTATTACAGCCAATTCCCCCCTTCGGGGGGCTAGGGGGGCAAAATAAGAATTGAATAAGCTATTACGACCAATTCCCCCCTTCGGGGGGCTAGGGGGGCAAAATAAGACTTAAATAAGCTAATAACAGCCAATTCCCCCCTTCGGGGGGCTAGGGGGGCAAAATAAGGATTTAATAAGCTATCTCTACCCATTAGCCTCTACCGGACAACCTTATACCTGCTAATTCGTAGGGGGGCGTGCCGCTTCGGCTAACGCCTCACCGTCGGCCTGGCTCGCGTGTGGGTCCCCTTCACCCCACCCGGTCGCGTGCTCGCTGTTCGCTCGGTGCTGCGCACGCCCCGCTACGCGGATGCCCCTCCAGGTGCCTCACGCGGGGGCGGGCAGAAGGTGATATAACGTTTAAACCGTAGGGGGTAAACCTCCGTAAATTGGACCGCCAATCTCGTAAACGGTGCGGGTAATTTATGATAACTTTGCCGACATGGTCACAAGGTTGTATAGACAAGTGCGAAGTGAGTCGCTGCTGCTTGCCGTCGTGAAATGTAGATCAGTGAATTGGAAAGCGGGGAGCGATTGACGGCGGTTCCGGCCGCGCTGGAGTGGGTGTCGGCTGCTGCCGGAGGGCGGCTTGCCGGGGGAGGCGGCCTTTTTACCGGAAATGGGTCGTTTAGGTGGATGATCGTTGTCATTATCCTGACAAGCGGAATGCCGGCTCTCCGTACGGATTTGGCGGCGCAGACCGGCTTCCGTGAAACGTTTAAGGCGGCCGATCCCGTTCCTGGTTCGCTGGAGCTATCGGTGTGGGAAGAAATTTCGATCCATCAGCGTTACCTCGATTCGTCCAGGGCGGCGGGAGATTCCAGCGGCGTGTTTTTTAGTAACCTGTACTTGCTGCTGGATCACGTGAAACTGGAGGATTATGCGGCCGCAACGCTGTTCTTGTTGCAGGCGGAGTCCGTGGCTGGAAATGCCGGTGACGAGAGTTGGTTGGGTGCGGTGAGTTACTACCGGGGCTATTTGAACCTGACCCTGCGCAACCTCGATGAAGCACTGGCGGCTTATCTCCGGGCCGTAAGTAGTTGCCGGACGGTGGGGGATAGCCTCTGCCTGGCGGAGAGCCTGGAGCAAGTGAGTGCGATCTACGGGCGGCAGCGTAAATTCAAGGAGGCCCGGGGATACCTGGACGAGGCGTTGCCGCTGATCGAGAGATGGGGGACCGGGGATCACCTGGGCATAGCGTATAATAACTATGGTACCCTGCTGTTTATGGAGGAAGATTACGATAAGGCACTCGTTTATACGCAGCGGAGCATCGATCTGCACCGGAAAACCGACCGGATAGCCTCGCTGGCGAAAGCCATGCACAACCTGGCCAACATCAAACGGCGCAAAGGCGAGCTAAACGAAGCCATTGCCGGTCTGGAGGAATGCGTGGCGTTTAACCGGAAGCACGGGTTCAGGGATAATATTATCCAGAATTATTCCGCACTGCGGTTGGCTCACTACCGCAAGGGAAACTACCAAACGGCCTACCAGTATCTTAGCCGGTATATTGCGCTAAAGGATAGCATCAACGGCGAGGAAACGGATCGCAAAATTGCCGACCTGACGATCCGCTACGCCAATACGCGCAGCGAATTGGCACTGGAAAAAAACAAGGTGAGCCTGGCGGCCGCCGAGCTGAGGTTGAACCGGGGCTATTTTCTGCTGGCTTGTCTGCTACTGTTCGTCATCTGGGGAGCGATTGCCTGGATGCGGCAGCACCGCCGCAGCCGGATGAAACTGGCGGAGAGTACGAAAAACCTTGCCTCGCTGACCCGACTGCTGATTGAAAAAAAACACGGCGATCAAAGAGAATCAGCCCCCCGCAGGGCAGGGGGAACAGGCTGCGGCGGAGGATGAAGCCGGCTATTTCGATAACATATTCGAGCAGTCCATCCTGACCGACCTGGATTGGCAAGAATTCAAGAGCTTTTTCGAGCCGAAGCACCCCGGTTATATTTTCAAGTTGCGCAAAGCGTTTCCCGATCTGACCGAGGCGGAGGAGCGGTTGTTTTTGCTGATCAAGACCAACCTGACCACTAAAGAGATTGCCGCGCTGATCGGGATATCGTCGGCCAGCGTGAAGAAAACCCGTAACCGCTTGCGCAAACGGCTGAGCCTGGCAGAGGAAACGTCGTTGGAAGATTATGTACAGGAATTCGGGAGGCAAAAGGACCCGGACGAGGCAAGCCGATAGGAGGAGAAGCAGGCCGCGTGAGGTGCCCGGAAGGAGACGACGCAGGAGGAGGGCATAGCCCGGAGCCACAGGAGGAAGCCCGCAGGGCCAAGCGATAGCGCGCCTGTAGGGGACCGCCCCCCCGCCCGCCAGGGTGGGGGACACGCCCAAAAAAACAACTGCCCGAAAAATCGACCGGCAGGCGTGGAGCAAATTAGCTTTCGGTAAAAAATTGTCTAACAGGAGGTTAGCGGATCGTCACCCGGATTGTCACCCCCGGAAATTAGGGAATGGGACGCAAATGAGCACACATTTGCGGGATTTGTAAATCTACCGATCCAATCACCGGCGAAAACGGCGGTTTAAGGAACGGCCCGATCTGCCCTGAATTTTCAGACGATCCGGTAAGTTTTGCCCGCTGATTCGCTCTAAACAACCTTTCTGTATGAAGTACTTTACCTTTCTCCTTTTCTTAGTACTGAGTTGCCTGACGGCAACCGGTTTGACGGCCCAGGCCAACAAACCCTGGACCATGATGGTCTACCTGAACGGCTCCGATCTGGAGACCGGGTCCAATGCCGGGACGACGGACCTTGCCGAAATGACGGCCGTTTCCGCTACGAGTAACGTAAACATCATCGTGCTGACCGGCGGGGCCGCCAAGCCGGGCTGGAACACCATTAAGTGTTACCGGATTGAAAACGGGGTGCAGACGGAACTGACCTATAACGCCAATGTAGGCAACGATATGGCCAATCCGGCAAACCTGACCAATTTTATCAACTGGACGGTTACCAACTATCCCGCCGATAAGTATTTTCTGGATATGTGGAACCACGGTGGGGACATTCAGGGCTACGGCTGGGATGAAAACACCGGCGGCCACCTGACCGTGCCGCAATTCAAGAATGCGATTGCCGCGACCAACCTGATCCAGAACGGTCAGCGGTTCGAGCTGATCGGGTTCGATGCCTGTTTGATGGCTACGCTGGAAGTAGCGAACGCCCTGGTTCCTTACGGGGAGTACATGGTTGCCTCCGAGGAGCAGGAACCGGGCCACGGGTGGGACTACACACCGATACTGCAATCTCTGCAGAACGGCGGTGGTGCGAACGGTGCCGAAATTGCCACGACGGTGGTGGACGGCTTTTACGCCCAGGGCATCGCCACGGGTAATCACGGTCTGACGCTTTCCGTCATCGACCTGACGTTTATCGGTTCGCTGGTCGAAAAGGTGGGAAACGGTACTGACCAAAATTAAAACGGATAACAAAGTGCCTGCTCTGCAAATAGCGCGGGGCATGTCCCAGGAGTTTTCCAAGTCGGTTCAGGACCCGGAGACTTCCGAGGACATGGTGGATATCGGAGACATGATGAAGCAGCTGAAAAAAGCCGATGCCTCGCTGACGGCCGAAGCCGATGCCGTACTGGCCGCGCTGACCGATGCGATCCTTTACGAGCGGCACGATGACAGCCGGCCGAAATCGACGGGGCTGACGATGTTTGTGCCCCATAATAAGCTGGTGAGCACCAATACGCTGAACTCGGCACTGATGAATAGCTACAGTCCGATCGCGTTCTCTCCGGTGATCAAGGATTTCGTTACGGCTACGTACATTCCGCAGGCCAAAAGCGATACGCAGGCACCTTCCGGGGTGACACAAAACGGTCTACTCGGCGGGAGTTCCAGCGCGAGATCGCAGATGGAGAGCCTGAGTCAGATCGTGGTGGGCGATAACAGGGACCTGGACCAGGTGCAGGTGGTGCTGATCGAGGAGTTCGAGGGCTTCCCTAGTGAGTACATCATGCTGGGTAGTACTTTTCCCGATTCCAGTTCGCTGATGGGCGAGAACGGCGAATTGTTTGCCTACCAGTGGGACGGACTGTGGTTGGGCATCAACGGTTACCCGGCCTACATTACCGAACTGCACGATTATGAGATCGAAGTATCGCCCGGTGTGTTCGAGATCGAAACGCAGGTCCATATTCCGGCTATCCTGAACCCCGATGATAATTTTGAGGGAACGGATATTATTCTCGAGTATACCTACGACGAGGAGTTCAATACCAAGCTGACGGGTATCAACCGCGAACCGTACCTGCTACAGGACGGCGTGACGATGGTGGTGCCGAAGCAAAAGATTTTTCTGGTGCCCGGCGACCGGGTGATGCTGCTGTACGAGAGTTTCAATGACGTGACCGACGAGGAATTTTTCGTTATCGACGAAGATGCGATATTCGAAATTGAAACCGGTAATAGCGATCTGGAACTGGAGTACGCTTTCCTGGAAGCCGGGAACTACCAACTCGGCTATTTGCTGACGGACCAGTCGCAGAACGATACGCTGATTTTCGATCCGATGCTATTCGTAGTGGAGCCGGACGCGGTAACCGAGCGGTTTGCGGCCGGCGGCTTTAAGCTGTTCCCCAATCCTTCGGACCAGATGATCGTGATCGACCACGAGAAATTCACGGGTGCTTCCTATGATATCCGTATCGTGGATGTGAGCGGCCGCACGGTTTACCAGAGCGTTGCTACCCAACGCCGGACTACCATCCAAACGGCTGAGCTACCCAGCGGTTTTTACGTGGTGGAGTTGATGAGCGAGGGTAAGAAGTACACCGATAAATTGGTGATTCGTCACTAATGGATTAAGTAAAATGTTTTGAATTTGATCCAGGCTCTTTGGCAGTCTCATTCCCGGGGGGGAGTGAGGTTGCTGAGGGGCCTGGATTTTTTTTGGGGGGGGTGGGATTTACGGTTTCGATTCCAATAGGTAGAATTGGTGGTGGATCCAATCAATAGCCACGCGCCCCGCAATGTCGTTTCAATTCCAACAGGTACAATTAATGGTGGGCCTTGGACCCGATGACTGTAGCAGAGAAGTAGGTTTCAATTCCAACAGGTACAATTAATGGTCATTGGAGTATGTGGCCGCCGAGGATGTACGCCTTGTTTCAATTCCAACAGGTACAATTAATGGGCACATCGACTACGGCGGCGGGGAGATCAACGTGAAGTTTCAATTCCAACAGGTACAATTAATGGCATGTACATGAGCTGCATGGAAGAGGACGTGAGCACGTTTCAATTCCAACAGGTACAATTAATGGATCATGGGGACCGAGCACCTCAAGCGTCAGATCGAAAGTTTCAATTCCAACAGGTACAACTAATGGGTGGAGGGCGAGGAGACATTAGCGTAACGGACAAGTTTCAATTCCAACAGGTACAATTAATGGGACTGGAATTGGGAGAGCTTCGAGCTGCCCCTGGAAGTTTCAATTCCAACAGGTACAATTAATGGACGACAATACGCGAGGGTTGCCGATGGGCACTCCCAGTTTCAATTCCAACAGGTACAATTAATGGCCAAACGGAAGGTCTCCTGCACTTTGCGCGGACCAAGTTTCAATTCCAACAGGTACAATTAATGGTCGGGTCGGCCTGACGCGAAACGCGGTCTTTCACTTGTTTCAATTCCAACAGGTACAATTAATGGATACCAGCAGGGCAGACGGGAGTGATCCGGGTACCCAGTTTCAATTCCAACAGGTACAATTAATGGGTGCTCAGGTTGTCGAACGACGCCCCCGTCCCTCCCAGTTTCAATTCCAACAGGTACAATTAATGGTCGGCTGAGTCCACCGCAATGCCGGTGAACTCCTGCAGTTTCAATTCCAACAGGTACAATTAATGGACAGTACCACCGCTTACCTGTCTGTACCTTCCGGTAGTTTCAATTCCAACAGGTACAATTAATGGATCCAGCAGGGCAGACGGGAGTGATCCGGTAGTACCCAGTTTCAATTCCAACAGGTACAATTAATGGAGACGATTAGGAAAACCGTATCCGATACGAGGATTGGTTTCAATTCCAACAGGTACAATTAATGGTTTTTGGGAGCGCGAAATATTCAGCCATCGTTACGCGTTTCAATTCCAACAGGTACAATTAATGGTCGCGCACCATTTGAAGCGTTACGCTTTTAGGCGTAGGTTTCAATTCCAACAGGTACAATTAGTGGACGTCTCCAGATACGTCCATTTGCGAGTGTATTGGTGTTTCAATTCCAACAGGTACAATTAATGGTATGCCGCGAGGGTGAGGATTTAACGACCATTGACCGTTTCAATTCCAACAGGTACAATTAATGGTTGGCGTCCACCCCAAAGATACCGCGCAAAAGAGCAAGTTTCAATTCCAACAGGTACAATTAATGGTTTTTGGGGTCATTATTCGCCTATTAGGTCAATTACGTTTCAATTCCAACAGGTACAATTAATGGTGGTCCTTCGCCGCCTGCTCGCCCCTGCGTTGCAGCGTTTCAATTCCAACAGGTACAATTAATGGCTTTCGCTTCGGCTATTAGTTCGTCCCAACTTTGTTGTTTCAATTCCAACAGGTACAATTAATGGATTCAGCGTGTATCGTTGCCGTTTTGCGCCGCCCGCGTTTCAATTCCAACAGGTACAATTAATGGGTAAGGGGCAGTGGGAGACCAGGCAGGGGGGCAAAGGTTTCAATTCCAACAGGTACAATTAATGGTTCAGGGTTTTTAGGAGGGGAGGTAGGGAGACGAGAAGTTTCAATTCCAACAGGTACAATTAATGGCCAGCATGGAAAACATAAAAATCGAAAACTTTAACGTTTCAATTCCAACAGGTACAATTAATGGATAGCGCGGGGATTCAAAGACACGCTTGAATATAAGGTTTCAATTCCAACAGGTACAATTAATGGGGGGAGCGGCGGTGACGAACACGAGTATTCCTCACGTTTCAATTCCAACAGGTACAATTAATGGGCGGCTACGCCTCCACTCGCTCAGGGTGCATCGGTGTTTCAATTCCAACAGGTACAATTAATGGCTGTTGGGTCCAGTCGTCCGCTGCGCGGCCTCGGGAGTTTCAATTCCAACAGGTACAATTAATGGTGGCGGTTGTGTCTCTATTGTTTAGCTACGTAGGATGTTTCAATTCCAACAGGTACAATTAATGGGCCTCGTGGAGACTTGGCCATCCTGCGAGCCACTACGTTTCAATTCCAACAGGTACAATTAATGGCATCATCATGAAAATAGTCCACGAATTCACCCACCAGTTTCAATTCCAACAGGTACAATTAATGGCAAGGGAATTAGCATCAGCGGCACCGGCATCATTTGTTTCAATTCCAACAGGTACAATTAATGGGGTACTGGATATAATGGAAAGCCGCCCGGCCAGCGCAGTTTCAATTCCAACAGGTACAATTAATGGCGGTATGGGGCGAAACGGGGTGAAAGTTAAAAAAGAAGTGGCGGTGTATCAAAAGTAAGGATGGCGGTCTAAGTTAAGTTGCCAGAGCAAGTATCCAATCGCGAGATTGTGCCAAGTATCGCTTTTAGAAAATGACAAGGCTTTACGAACCAACCGACTACAGCGAGCGCGAATCGTAGCATTGAAGCCTTCAATGAAGTAGGTGTAGGCTTTACCAATGCGGTGCTTGTCTTGATGGAAGATTTTCTTGTAGCTATCCCAATCGTCGGTTTCAAACTTGCACGACCGCAACCGCTTGGGGATCTTTTGGTAGAGTGCCCGGGCGGATTGGTCGGATCGATCGCCGATGTGGTAGGCAACAACTACGCGGTGAATGGGGTCGAAGACGATCCAAATCCAGCGTTTAGCGGCCTTACAACCTACGAACGACCACATTTCATCGGCCTGTAAACCAAAGACTTGCATCTTTTTTATTTTCTTGATCATCTTCTTTGTTAAGCCCAGCCGTTTGGGAACTTGACACCACAGCGACTGAGCGAAAGCTTGCAGCCAGGTTAAACTGACGTCGAAGATTCGGCAGATCGCCCGAAGACTGTTGCGCTCCAACAGTGCTTTGGCAATCAAGTCTCGAACCTCCTGTTGGATGATGTGACGGTTGTTTAGGACGAACTGACGATCACAGTCTTTGCAAAGGTGATTCTGCTTGCCGTAGTGGGTAAAACCGTTTTTGACTACTTTTGTCGAGCAGCAGCGAGGGCAACTGATGTACATTGTTTTGAGGTTTGGACACTCCAAAGCTAATGAATATCGGCCTTTGCTGCTCTTTTATAGGAGCATCCTTACATCTGGTACACCGCCAAAGAAGTTTCAATTCCAACAGGTACAATTAATGGCAAAAAGCCCGGCATTTTCGGTGCCGGTGGCGTTCTGTTTCAATTCCAACAGGTACAATTAATGGCTACTCAGCCTCAAAACGAGGCGTTCTACAACGCACAGTTTCAATTCCAACAGGTACAATTAATGGGGCATCTTCTCCATGGGCAGCGTTTCGGCGCAGGAATGTTTCAATTCCAACAGGTACAATTAATGGCCGCCCCAATCGAATCGTTGCGGGGCAAACCACTAGGTTTCAATTCCAACAGGTACAATTAATGGGAATATATTTCGGTCCCCATTCGGTCAATTCCTGGAGTTTCAATTCCAACAGGTACAATTAATGGGACAATTCACGACTGCGGGAGGGAGCGTAGTCCCGAAGTTTCAATTCCAACAGGTACAATTAGTGGCCGTTTTCAGCCACGTTTGCGCCACCGTGAAAGTATGTTTCAATTCCAACAGGTACAATTAATGGTTACGTTCGATCTTCCAGGCAGCGAACAAGAAAGGGTTTCAATTCCAACAGGTACAATTAATGGGCTAGTCGCGTTTGTATTCGTTTTCGTTCGCAAAAGTTTCAATTCCAACAGGTACAATTAATGGCCGCGCTGCGGTCTCGTACCCGTGTGGTTCCACTGTGTTTCAATTCCAACAGGTACAATTAATGGCCCGCCCCCGCCCGCAACCGGTGAAGGCGGCCCCCAGTTTCAATTCCAACAGGTACAATTAATGGTTTCGCCGCCAGCGCGGCAGCAATGCTCGAAGGCGTGTTTCAATTCCAACAGGTACAATTAATGGTAGCGATGTTCTCGCCCGTCTTACCGAATGCCACGCAGGTTTCAATTCCAACAGGTACAATTAATGGTGGCGGCGTGGGGTTCGGGCGGGGGGGGCGCAAGCAGTTTCAATTCCAACAGGTACAATTAATGGCACTCAAACCCTTTAGCTTCGCGCTGAGGTATTGCTGTTTCAATTCCAACAGGTACAATTAATGGTTGCTCTTGGCATCGGTTCCACCGGTGTTCGGTCGTGTTTCAATTCCAACAGGTACAATTAATGGCCTCGTCGGAGCTGCCCGCCTGACGTACGCCTCGTGTTTCAATTCCAACAGGTACAATTAATGGCTTCACGAACGTCTCCATCGTGCCTGTCTACGCCTGTTTCAATTCCAACAGGTACAATTAATGGCTCCCTATGTAGATGGCTCTCGTGCTTCGTGGCTGAGTTTCAATTCCAACAGGTACAATTAATGGCACGATTCTACCCGCCACATAAAAGCCATGCTGAATAGTTTCAATTCCAACAGGTACAATTAATGGCCGCTTTCGCCTTTTCGTAGGCTTGGTTAAAAATAGGTTTCAATTCCAACAGGTACAATTAATGGATGCCCTGCCCCGGTTTCGGTGGGTTATATTATTGGTTTCAATTCCAACAGGTACAATTAATGGTGAATCGCTACGCACTTATGCTCTGGCGGCCACGGGTTTCAATTCCAACAGGTACAATTAATGGAAGTGGCCGTGCCGCGCTCGTAGGTCTGCACCACCAGTTTCAATTCCAACAGTTACAATTAATGGTCTGGGTATTCGGGGTTAAGATAATTGCCAAACTAGGTTTCAATTCCAACAGGTACAATTAATGGTACATCATGCTTTCCTCCCTGGGGGCGAGATGGAAGGTTTCAATTCCAACAGGTACAATTAATGGCTGCTTATTAGGGCTAATTAGTTGATTAAAAATTGAGTTTCAATTCCAACAGGTACAATTAATGGCTGCTTCATCCTCTGAAATTCCGTGCTGTTTGGCGAGTTTCAATTCCAACAGGTACAATTAATGGAAGCGTTCTGGGAGTGGTGTAAAGTAATGCAAAACGGTTTCAATTCCAACAGGTACAATTAATGGCCGAAAAACCAAAGCGGGAAGGCATCTTGTCCACTCGTTTCAATTCCAACAGGTACAATTAATGGTAGACCGCAACCGCCTCACCCCATATCTGCGCTACCTGTTTCAATTCCAACAGGTACAATTAATGGAAAGGCGCGCATTCTCCCGCCACCAGTAGTGGCCGCGTTTCAATTCCAACAGGTACAATTAATGGTCTCGCAGGTATCGGGCGTCAAGGGAACCCCGGAAAGTTTCAATTCCAACAGGTAAAATTAATGGCGCCCTTAAGGTGTAGGTCATTGGCGAGTATCAGATGTTTCAATTCCAACAGGTACAATTAATGGACTGATGAAGGCCGATGGTGCCGCGCTAGGCAGTTAGTTTCAATTCCAACAGGTACAATTAATGGTTCCAGGCGGGACCGCCGCCCCCCATGCCCGAGCAAGTTTCAATTCCAACAGGTACAATTAATGGCGGTGGGCGCGCCTGGCAACCACCCACTGGTCCTGAGTTTCAATTCCAACAGGTACAATTAATGGAGCAGCTGAAGCGCGGCCAAGACCCCGGCCCATGCCTGTTTCAATTCCAACAGGTACAATTAATGGCGGTAAGACTACTTAACGCGCCAGGACCAACCGCCAGTTTCAATTCCAACAGGTACAATTAATGGCTCCCCATCCGAAGGCGTGGCGGGCCAGAACATTAAAGTTTCAATTCCAACAGGTACAATTAATGGCCACCTGCCCATCAAGCCGTGGAGCTTTGCGGTCAGGTTTCAATTCCAACAGGTACAATTAATGGCCTGGCCGCTGTTCTTGGCGATGGTGCCGCTCGTTAGTTTCAATTCCAACAGGTACAATTAATGGTAATATTCATTAGGAGAGCTTTAGGCCGAGTTCAATAGTTTCAATTCCAACAGGTACAATTAATGGCCGAAGCCATTCTTTTCCTGGAGTAGTGATAAGGAAGTTTCAATTCCAACAGGTACAATTAATGGTAACCGTCGCATAAGGAAGAAAATTCTTTTTGCGAGTTTCAATTCCAACAGGTACAATTAATGGCCGGGGTCATGGCCCGGCCGCTGGGCAGCATTTCATGTTTCAATTCCAACAGGTACAATTAATGGACGTTACCCGTGAAGCCATTCACGCTGGCCACTCCAGGTTTCAATTCCAACAGGTACAATTAATGGCACGCCCTACCGTTTCAGCGGTCTCCACATGACCAGGTTTCAATTCCAACAGGTACAATTAATGGCCAGTGGTAAATAATTGCCACGTTGGTATTTTTATGTTTCAATTCCAACAGGTACAATTAATGGCGGCGCTCTGCCTTCGTCTTGTACGTTCCTTCGATGGTTTCAATTCCAACAGGTACAATTAATGGCAAGGCTGTCGTCACGCAATCACCGCTCCGGTCGGCGTTTCAATTCCAACAGGTACAATTAATGGCACGATGTTGTCGATCTGGCAGGAAGCGGGCAAGCAAGTTTCAATTCCAACAGGTACAATTAATGGGGGAGGGAGGAGGAGCACACCCAGAGGAGATACGCGGTTTCAATTCCAACAGGTACAATTAATGGCGGTGACAGCTGGTGGTCGTATCGAAACTTCACCCGTTTCAATTCCAACAGGTACAATTAATGGGCTGGATATGCTGAGAAATCATCTTTATGGAAGCAGGTTTCAATTCCAACAGGTACAATTAATGGAAGGGGGGCGGGTGACCATCGACCTACAGAAGCAGGGTTTCAATTCCAACAGGTACAATTAATGGCAGGTTACCCGTAGGCGTGAACGCGCAGGAATTATGGTTTCAATTCCAACAGGTACAATTAATGGCCCAGACACCAAAAGCAATGCACCAATCCCAATCGAGTTTCAATTCCAACAGGTACAATTAATGGCCGCAGGCGTAGCCGGAGGGCGCGAAGGGGGCAGCGGGTTTCAATTCCAACAGGTACAATTAATGGCGCATGAGCTCCAGTTCCAGTCGAACTGACCAGGCCCGAGTTTCAATTCCAACAGGTACAATTAATGGCGACGACCAGCAGGATCAAGTTCTTGGCCAGATCCTGTTTCAATTCCAACAGGTACAATTAATGGTTTTCGTTGGTTTCGGTGGGCGGATGCGGTACCGCTGTTTCAATTCCAACAGGTACAATTAATGGTTGATCTTGCGATCGGCGGCAATCTGGTAGCCGCGTTTCAATTCCAACAGGTACAATTAATGGTTATAGAGGCGGGAAGTTTCGCGGAACGGTAGTGTGTGGTTTCAATTCCAACAGGTACAATTAATGGCATCCTTGACCCCTTCCCCGTCTCTCACACCCAAAGGTTTCAATTCCAACAGGTACAATTAATGGCGGCCGATCCGCCCGGCACGGGTTCCTTTGCCAAGGTTTCAATTCCAACAGGTACAATTAATGGCCCGAGGCCGTTTTGAACCCCGCCTGCGATCTTTGCGGTTTCAATTCCAACAGGTACAATTAATGGATGCCGGCGGCCAGCATGCCGAGTTGGGTGGCGGATAGTTTCAATTCCAACAGGTACAATTAATGGCATCACCCGCGCCGCTGGACGGCTGCACAGTATTATGTTTCAATTCCAACAGGTACAATTAATGGACGTTCAGGCCCTCGACCCGAGCGGCCATTAGGTACCGTTTCAATTCCAACAGGTACAATTAATGGATTAACGCACTTGATCTATGAATTAATGCTGGTTCGCGTTTCAATTCCAACAGGTACAATTAATGGCCGTATCATCTTTTAGCCGTTTTGGCCTACTTTTGTCAGTTTCAATTCCAACAGGTACAATTAATGGCCAGAGGCCGCGTAGGCGTAGAAGTTCAGGTACACGGTTTCAATTCCAACAGGTACAATTAATGGTCGTTCCCGACCCGAAATTAATCGTACGCGGTTACGTCGTTTCAATTCCAACAGGTACAATTAATGGCCGAGCAGATCGGGGAGCAGCAGTTCTTTCAGCGAGTTTCAATTCCAACAGGTACAATTAATGGTGTTACGGTCATCGGGCACTGTAACACGGGTGTAACAGGTTTCAATTCCAACAGGTACAATTAATGGCTCTTGTCAGCGCCTTCGATTGAAATATCCCGGCAGTGTTTCAATTCCAACAGGTACAATTAATGGGAAGTGGAGGGCTATTCCGGACGTGAGGTTTACCGGGTTTCAATTCCAACAGGTACAATTAATGGATTGGTTAACCTCCAGCCCGCCCACCATTACGTAATGTTTCAATTCCAACAGGTACAATTAATGGCAATTGGGTGGCGGGACGGGTGAGCGTACTGACGCAGTTTCAATTCCAACAGGTACAATTAATGGCGCTGCGCGGAGAACTAGCGAATACGACCAGCGATGAGTTTCAATTCCAACAGGTACAATTAATGGATAAGTGGAAGGACTAGAATGGCATCAGACCGCGCACCAGTTTCAATTCCAACAGGTACAATTAATGGCCGAAGCAGCTACGTACCGAATCACATGGCGCTAGGTTTCAATTCCAACAGGTACAATTAATGGCCGTGGAGGCGGCGATTCAGAGCATCGAATCCGCGCAGTTTCAATTCCAACAGGTACAATTAATGGTCTCGTCGGTAGTTTCCGGCCGCGGATTTAAGCGGAAGGTTTCAATTCCAACAGGTACAATTAATGGCCGATGTTCGACGTCATGTCGTTACCCAAGCTCCGCGAGGTTTCAATTCCAACAGGTACAATTAATGGGTTAGCGGTCATGGCGAAGCGAAAATAACCAAGGCGGGTTTCAATTCCAACAGGTACAATTAATGGTGACGCAAGGTTCGGCCGATACGCCAATCAGTACGGAAGTTTCAATTCCAACAGGTACAATTAATGGATTAGTGCGCATGCGCCTCTAACTGCTTGGGTTGGTCGTTTCAATTCCAACAGGTACAATTAATGGGCGCCGGTGGGCCGCCGTCTGTCTGTTTCTTCACTCGTTGTTTCAATTCCAACAGGTACAATTAATGGAGTACTTCATGAAACTGGCACTGCTCCGGATCACGGTTGTTTCAATTCCAACAGGTACAATTAATGGCCCGCCCCGCGGACGCCTGACGGAAAACCTACGGCCTGGTTTCAATTCCAACAGGTACAATTAATGGTCCATTTGAGAGAGCGAGAGTGAACATTAGAGCGGATATACAGTTTCAATTCCAACAGGTACAATTAATGGGCGAGGGCACCAGTGCAATCATCGTGCTCGTCGCTATTGGGTTTCAATTCCAACAGGTACAATTAATGGACCACCCCATCCCCGCACCGGTCGAGGCGAATCAGTAAAGTTTCAATTCCAACAGGTACAATTAATGGTTTTGGCATGCTCGGCTGCTGAGGCGCGCTCGGTTTCAATTCCAACAGGTACAATTAATGGCCGGCACGGCATCCTACCGATGCCGATGTTCGGGGTTTCAATTCCAACAGGTACAATTAATGGCTAATTCGTTTCGTTTCGCTTAACGGTCGACCGTTGGTTTCAATTCCAACAGGTACAATTAATGGTCTGGGCGTGGTGGCGTCCAGTCGTCCGCGTGGTTTCAATTCCAACAGGTACAATTAATGGTGGCGGTATGAACTCTCGATCTGCTTAGCTACGCCGGGTTTTCAATTCCAACAGGTACAATTAATGGCGCGGCCGCGTCGGGCCACGCCGCGTCCGACAGGGTTTCAATTCCAACAGGTACAATTAATGGACCACGAAAGCGGCGAGCGCTTTCACTTCGAGTTTCAATTCCAACAGGTACAATTAATGGGAGTTGTTATTGCCGGGCAAGTCGAAGGACTACCCCAGTTTCAATTCCAACAGGTACAATTAATGGGGGAGACGTGGCCAGGTTCACCGTGCAGGTTTTGCAGTTTCAATTCCAACAGGTACAATTAATGGCTGGCTTATCAGGCCCGACCCACCCTACCTGATAGAGTTTCAATTCCAACAGGTACAATTAATGGAATCGGATAATAGGGCCGCCTCGGTGCGAGCGCCGTGTTTCAATTCCAACAGGTACAATTAATGGCCAGTTGGCCGGATCGGTTAAACACCCTGAAAATGCGTTTCAATTCCAACAGGTACAATTAATGGAGCCGCAAACGCCACGTAATGAGCCGGATAGTCTCAGTTTCAATTCCAACAGGTACAATTAATGGTTGAAATGGTGCCGGTTTTCGTGGGTATGCAAGGCAGTTTCAATTCCAACAGGTACAATTAATGGTCGAACGAAATATGTATCGGCAGTCCGGGCAAGTGGTTTCAATTCCAACAGGTACAATTAATGGTTCAATTTCGGCAAGTTTGCCGAATGTCACATCTTGGTTTCAATTCCAACAGGTACAATTAATGGGCCTAGATGTTCACGGGGGCGTAACATTCAATGAGGTTTCAATTCCAACAGGTACAATTAATGGGTTGGACGGAAACGTGACCGGTATGCGATTAACCGAGTTTCAATTCCAACAGGTACAATTAATGGCCGGTGCCCCGTCTGCTCCGTCGCTACCGTCCGCTCGTTTCAATTCCAACAGGTACAATTAATGGCTATCCAGTACCCGTGCCAGAACGTCCTTTAATTTGGTTTCAATTCCAACAGGTACAATTAATGGGTGGGGTCGTCTTTCCAGCTTTTCGTGTCCTTTACGGTTTCAATTCCAACAGGTACAATTAATGGCTCCTCGCAAATCACCGGTACTGAAGCCCAGTCCGTGTTTCAATTCCAACAGGTACAATTAATGGTACTTTCCTGTCCTCCTACCCAAAAAGAACACATTAGTTTCAATTCCAACAGGTACAATTAATGGTTGAAATGGTGCCGGTTTTCGTGGGTATGCAAGGCAGTTTCAATTCCAACAGGTACAATTAATGGAGGATTCTTTGCCGCCACCATCAAAGGTAACCTCTAGTTTCAATTCCAACAGGTACAATTAATGGGGGCCGCGTCCACGTTAGCTTTGTAGTCCACCCGGGTTTCAATTCCAACAGGTACAATTAATGGCGGTTTTTAGCTTGTTGCGCCATGAATACCCCCAAAAGTTTCAATTCCAACAGGTACAATTAATGGGAGCAAGAACTACCAGCCCGCCGTTCCAGGGTACATAGTTTCAATTCCAACAGGTACAATTAATGGCCGCGCATCACCGTGCAGACCTTCCAGGTGCCGAAGTTTCAATTCCAACAGGTACAATTAATGGGTTCGTTGACATTCTACGCAACATCAATAAGCCCACGTTTCAATTCCAACAGGTACAATTAATGGTCCAAGTGGGACCGCTGTCCCCCATGCTCGAGCAGGTTTCAATTCCAACAGGTACAATTAATGGCCGCCAGTACTCGACTGGCCGGTAGCGTACCGCGCAGTTTCAATTCCAACAGGTACAATTAATGGCAGTCAGGAGTACCGGTTGGCGGTCGCCAACATATTGTTTCAATTCCAACAGGTACAATTAATGGCGGGTTCTTGGTCAGACCTTCCTGCGAATATTAGATGTTTCAATTCCAACAGGTACAATTAATGGTTCGACAGCGTGGGCGGAGGGATCGTTCACAGATTCGTTTCAATTCCAACAGGTACAATTAATGGCCTCGTGCAAGTTCTCCGCAATCACCACGATCACGCGTTTCAATTCCAACAGGTACAATTAATGGTGGAATGCAATATCCAGTACTCCTTCCTGGAAGGGTTTCAATTCCAACAGGTACAATTAATGGCAGGGGTACATGCCGAAAAGCCTGCCCACAACCCTCGTTTCAATTCCAACAGGTACAATTAATGGCCGATCTAAATAAAGAATACGACCAATTCGGCGAAGCGTTTCAATTCCAACAGGTACAATTAATGGGTGCGAACCGCCGCCTGCTCCGTGGCCGTGTTGGTTCGTTTCAATTCCAACAGGTACAATTAATGGGTTTTATAATGTGCATGGACCAAACATTGTGTTTTAGTTTCAATTCCAACAGGTACAATTAATGGCCCCGTGGGTTCCACAGTCGGCCGCGTTGCGTCCTGTTTCAATTCCAACAGGTACAATTAATGGACGCGTCGCCTGTTGTAGCCCCCAGGCAGGCCCCCGATGTTTCAATTCCAACAGGTACAATTAATGGGGGCGTTCGGGAAGATAGCGTTATTCGCGTCGATTACGTTTCAATTCCAACAGGTACAATTAATGGGATAAATTCAGCTTGCCATTTAATAACGTCAACCGGGTTTCAATTCCAACAGGTACAATTAATGGGGTGGTGCGATTATCGGCTTTTCTTCGTGTTGGAAAGTTTCAATTCCAACAGGTACAATTAATGGGATGGGGCGTTGCGGTCGGGCGACCTGAACAAAGTAGGTTTCAATTCCAACAGGTACAATTAATGGACCCAGAAGAGATACGCGCTGAATACCCCATAGCGGGTTTCAATTCCAACAGGTACAATTAATGGCAGGTCGCAGCACCGCACCGCTCGGGCAATGGCATTGGTTTCAATTCCAACAGGTACAATTAATGGTTGAATAGGCGGCTACTGCGCCAGCCGTTGAACATGTTTCAATTCCAACAGGTACAATTAATGGTTGCCCCCCCGCTCGGCGGCGTAAGCCTGGTGATACTGTTTCAATTCCAACAGGTACAATTAATGGGATTTCAATTTTCCCGTTTTCAATATCCACATTGATGTTTCAATTCCAACAGGTACAATTAATGGATGAGCGGCGTGGTGGTGGCGAACGATTACCTGGTGTTTCAATTCCAACAGGTACAATTAATGGAGGAACCGCAACACCCACGAAAACCTTGGATGTCGGTTTCAATTCCAACAGGTACAATTAATGGGCAATACGGACTGAATGGTTTTTTCCTCGATACTGAGTTTCAATTCCAACAGGTACAATTAATGGCCTTGCGGTTCAGCGACCACGCGGGGCGGGCGATCAGTTTCAATTCCAACAGGTACAATTAATGGATGCGGACCGGCAGGAAGAGCTACGAGAAGAGCTGGGTTTCAATTCCAACAGGTACAATTAATGGTCGGGTCGGCTTGACGCGAAACGCGGTCCCGCACTTGTTTCAATTCCAACAGGTACAATTAATGGCTGGGTATTCGGGGTTAAGATAATCGCCAAATTGGGTTTCAATTCCAACAGGTACAATTAATGGCATCAGTCGTTGGGGTTATTTACCGAGTGATTCCGCGTTTCAATTCCAACAGGTACAATTAATGGGATCCATGCCGCTAATATACGATTTATTTAAATTCTGTTTCAATTCCAACAGGTACAATTAATGGGTAGCCCGAAATTATTGGCCGATGGATCGGGGGCAAGTTTCAATTCCAACAGGTACAATTAATGGTTTTCGCCCTTATGGGCTTAAAGCCCTGACGCTCAAGTTTCAATTCCAACAGGTACAATTAATGGTTTTTGTTTAACTCCGACCGCGAAATGCCCGCCGCTGTTTCAATTCCAACAGGTACAATTAATGGGTCCACCAGCGCGGCAAGGTCCGAGCCGAACGAATAGTTTCAATTCCAACAGGTACAATTAATGGCCACCTTAGCGAGTTCATCCGCTTTCGCCTTTTCATGTTTCAATTCCAACAGGTACAATTAATGGCGGCCCCACCGAACTACGCGAATCCCTATTAATTTGTTTCAATTCCAACAGGTACAATTAATGGTGGCGTCCACCCCAAAGATACCGCGCAAAAGGGCAAGTTTCAATTCCAACAGGTACAATTAATGGCGAATTTCGCGGTAACGTTACCGCCGCCACCGCCGAGGTTTCAATTCCAACAGGTACAATTAATGGGATTATTCAGGCGTTCGCAATTATTTCGATACCGTGGTTTCAATTCCAACAGGTACAATTAATGGGGGGCCGCAGGGTGAACCTGGACTTGATGGGGCTGAGTTTCAATTCCAACAGGTACAATTAATGGCTCTGTATATCTCCTCATCTCTAATCCTACAATCCGCGTTTCAATTCCAACAGGTACAATTAATGGCGGTTGCGGGGTCCCGGTAGTACCCAACGCGAAACGCGTTTCAATTCCAACAGGTACAATTAATGGCCCTGGCGGTGGGCTTGTACGTGACCCGGGACGCCAGTTTCAATTCCAACAGGTACAATTAATGGATCTTCTTGTCGTCTTCCAGTACGTTCCTGGGCATCGTTTCAATTCCAACAGGTACAATTAATGGTCGCCGCGCTGGCGGTGATCGTGGCTTATTCCCTGGGTTTCAATTCCAACAGGTACAATTAATGGTACTGGCCTCGTTCGTCACGTTGATCGGTCTGGTGAGTTTCAATTCCAACAGGTACAATTAATGGTGTATTGGCGGGTACACGTTTGCGTTTCGTATTCACGTTTCAATTCCAACAGGTACAATTAATGGGACGAGCGCGACGTGGATGATCGCAATGACTTTTTGGTTTCAATTCCAACAGGTACAATTAATGGGGGTTCGCATTACGTGGCGAATAAACAGCCGCCTAGGTTTCAATTCCAACAGGTACAATTAATGGGCAGCGTGGATTGGCTTAACTGCATATAGGTATTGGGTTTCAATTCCAACAGGTACAATTAATGGCGCCCTTTTGCGCGGTATTTTTGGGGTGGACGCCAAGTTTCAATTCCAACAGGTACAATTAATGGTTTTCGTCTATTCGGCTTTTACCGCTTTGGTAAGGTCGTTTCAATTCCAACAGGTACAATTAATGGCTGATCGTTTGGGTTCGGCTCAATCTCTACCCAGCAAGTTTCAATTCCAACAGGTACAATTAATGGGGTTGGGCTAAATACTTCCGAACAACATAGATCGAGTTTCAATTCCAACAGGTACAATTAATGGGTGGTCCCCCGCAACGGTCAGGCCGGTACCGGCCTGTTTCAATTCCAACAGGTACAATTAATGGGGGTATACGCGAGTAGCAGCATGGGGCTTTATTTTTGTTTCAATTCCAACAGGTACAATTAATGGAGCGCCATTTTCAGCACTCCGCATCAGCAAAATCAGATAGGTAAAGATAGAAAAACCACCAACATATGCGTCGGTGGCTGAAAGGGTAAAAATAGGGGGGCAGCGACGCCTGGATAAAGCATTGTGGTTAAGTTAGTTACAAAATACGTTACTGGTCGGGTGGGCAAAAACACTACAAACAAGGATCGCCGACGCCCGCAGGTGAGGCCGTTCGATCACAAAAACTGATCCGACGAAGCACGTTCCACGCCGATGATCCGGCGGTCGGTACGGTGGATGTGGGTGTTCGTGAAGATGATGAAACTATCGTAGTGGAGGTCCATTATTTCGCGGGCTTCCGACTCCAGTTCGCGCAGGCGAACCTCGCTGATCTCGCCTTCCAGCACTGAATTCTGGACCCAGTGCAGGTAGCGGCGGCACAACTTTAGCATCTTTCCCGTTCGCTCGGAAGCAACGTCGTATACGGCAATCACGTACATAAAAGTAGGATAGTTAGAGAGTTAATAGTGCTGGTGCGAGGGAGAATTCTACCACCACGCGTGGAACGGTTCGTAGGCATCGTCCAGTTTCATCACGTACTTGGCCACCTTATAACATTCCAGGCGCACCAGGTGGCGGTAGGTCACTTTTTTGTCCAGCGTTCGGTGCTGGATGCTCTCCTTCAGCTTTTCTTCCCAGGCGGCCACCACCACTTTGCGGCCGCGCTCGGACAGGAAACAGGCATCGTCCAGTAGATCGAAATGCTCCTCGCGCAACTCGCGGCGATTACACAGGCGGAAAATCAACCGGTCCACCAGCAGGGGTTTGAAAATCTCACTCATGTCCAGGGCCAGACTATAGCGGCGAAAACCCGGTTCGTGCAAAAAACTGATGGTGGGATTTAATTGTGAATTATAAATCGCATCCAGACAAACGGTGTAACAGAGTGAATTTGTGAAACTCACCAAAGCATTTAACTCATTACTCGGCGGTCGCTTACGGCGGCCTTCCCATGCATAGCCGGGTACGATGAGCGGAAACGCATCGTAATACGTCCGCCGGCAGCTTCCTTCGATGCCCATCAATTCCTCCACCGATTCGATTTGCACAATGCCCGCCCGCATATTTTCGATCTGTTCGATGTGGCCGTCCAGTTCGCGGCCGCGTGTCCGGTAATATTTGAGGTTTTTAAGCAGATTAAAAGTCGCGCCCTCCACCAGTCCGCCCGCCAGGTGCAGGCGGCGTTTCTTACTCCTGTACGCGCCCGTCTGCGCCAGCAGCATCTGCCCGGCCAGCAGGTGCTCGCGCGGACTGAAAGCTACCGGTATAGTGCTGGTAATAGTCGAAAAAATGCACCGGCACATGTTTACGGCCCAAGAAATTATACAGCGCACTATTCGTATCCAGACTTCCAAAAACATACAGCGCGCTCACGTTTTCCACCGGCAGGTAGCGCGTCGTGGTAACCGTCGGCGGCGCGTTCGGCGGCACACTCGGCACGTAACACAGCGTATTGTCCTTGCGGCTCATCCGCCCCGGATTAAACAGGTAATAGGCTCGTTTCATCGGTTTATTTTTACGGTGTTTGTTTTAAGGGCGTGTCCCCGGCCCGGGAGGGCCGGGGTCGGCCCCTTCCCGGCTCGCTGTTCGCTCGGTGCTAACGCACTCCGGCCCTGCGGGACCGGCCCGTCCAGGTGCCTCACGCAACTAACCGGAAAAAGTTTTTCCGAGTACTATCGCGTGAGGGGGACGGAGGGTGATCCCGCGTAGCGGGGCAGTGCGCAGCACCGAGCGAACAGCGAAGCCCGGAGAAGCCCGGCCCCGCTTGCGGCGGGGACACGCCCCCGCCCGCCCTGTTCATACGTAGCAAAAATCGTGGAAAGCGCAGTTCTTACAATAGGTTTTGCGCACTGCTTCCGGGCACCGCTCCTGCTCCCCGATCCGTCTGATTTCCGCCTCCCAGCCGGGGATGAGTACGGTGCGGTCTTCGTCCGTCAGTTCCACGCGCGTGGTCCGGCGTTGGCGCGGGTATTCGATCAGTCCCGCCGCCCCGGTCACGCCGCCGCGCTCCAGGTAGTACAGGTAATACTTGACCTGGGCCACGTGCGCGTGTTCCAGTTTCGCCGATTTTTTGACCTCCCGCACCACCCGTTCCTTCGGGTCATAATGGTCGATCTTCAGTTTCCCCAGCGAGAGTTGCCGCCACCTACCGGCCCGCCGCCGGTAGGCTTCCTTTTCCAGTAGTTTCCCCAGCGCCACGTCAGCGGAGTTGTCTTCCAGCCGCATGTGCCGCTCGTGGAGCCACAGTTTGCGGTGGCACAGGAGGTAGTAGGTGAGGTGGGAGGCGGTGTACATTAGAAAATAATTTCAGGTGTCCAGGACAAATCGTAGAGCGCAGCAAAGCCAAGTTCGGATGAGTAGCTACCCGGAACGGCAAAGTTGACCTTTACTTTTTCCTGTCGGGGCGGTTGTCCAATAATGATTTCATTTACAGTAATTGCACTGCCCTCAGCTTTGCGACTTTGCTGATCAATCTGATACTGAGGGCAAGCAACTCCATGCCTCAAAACAAATTCATTAAACTTTCCAAAATTGCTGAATTTATATAAGCATTCTGTCAGTACTATTGCCTGGCCCGGTATGTCACGAGCTTTCCATGCATTGAGCGGATCACCCACTTCAGTTTCATCATCACTTATCCGATAACTCGGAACTATCATCCAGTTATCTCGCATACACTTTTGGTAGTTCCGTACATTTTCAAGCGCATCATCCTTAGTAGCTTCTACGTTTGGATAAATTGCATTGGTCCGCTGTACAAGATAATCGGGTGTTAACCGTTGCAGATCAATAGTAAAACGTTGTATGTCGGCTAGTGTCTTGGTGTAGGCAGGGTAGGGGATCCAAGGGGAACCCCTCTTAATTGTACCATAAGGTGCGGGAAAGGCTTCTCCGTTTCGGGTAGGTTCTACGGTGTAAATTTTTGCGAACACTTCTTCATGACCTTCAGGTATGAAGCGTGCAAGACGGCCTACCCGTTGTGCAAGTCTATCCCAGGGGGCCACATCGGTTAACATCAGTTTGCTGCTGATATTGATACTCATTTCTCCAATTTGAGTAAGAATAACGATACCACCCGTCGGCACTTTTCCACCCTTCACTTTACCAAGCAATCGCTCTATTTGCTCCTCTTTCCTCTTCTTGTCGGGTTCGGTAAAGCGGCTATGATAGATAGCTAAAGGAATCGATAAATTTCTTTCTGCCACTTCGTTTTTCAGATAGACGTAGTAAGCAAGCGCTCTTTTAACCGTGTTGGCATAAATGATCCCTTCTCTTTCTTGCAGCATTTCCTCCAAGGCCTCTTTAGCATCAGCGGGTTCTTCAGCCGCACCTAAATGCTTAAGCATCTTATGTACTCGTTCGCTTCCGGGTTGATCCACTGCCCGGATCGGATCTGCCACATTGTAAAGTTCTCGTGCTGAATCAGGTACGGTTGCACTCATTATTAGGGTAGGCACCTTCAAAATAGCAAGTACTTCAAGTAATTTTACTAGATTAGCCTGAACGAATGGATCATAAAAATCAGTTTCGTCAAATACTACGCAACTATTGGCAAGAAGGAAAAAAACCGTATGGTGATCTTCTTTCGCTCCGGTTAGGCAGGTAAGTAAGTGATCTATCGTGCAAACGGTCACCGGGTTAGCAAGGAGACGAGCAAGCTTTTGCTTTTCCATTGCTTTACTACGATTAAAGTCAGGACCTTCATCGCCGTAGAGGTTGAAGAAGGCAGAAGAATGATAGAGACCAACATGATCCATCTGCTCCATTACCGAATTACGTAAGGCATTAGAAGTAAAACGGGTGGGCATTGCAATAACCATCCGGTCTGCTCGCGGCCTATCGGAAAGAATTTGTTCTTGTGCCCATAACAATGCAGCATACGTTTTTCCTCCTCCGGTTGGTGCCCGCAAAATGGTCCGCCACGAGTTTGCATAGCGTCGGGCAACTTCCTGCACGGGGCGTAATCCGGTGCTGCCTACAATACTTTTCGGTTCGGCAAAAGATGTTAAATGGACCGTGCCCGCACTCCCCATTCCTTCTTCCCGGCTCGCGCGTGTGTCGGCCATCTGTAGCAGAGACCGGATAGCGTCGTGTCGGTATCTGTTTAGAATAACTTCTTCCAACGATTTATTACTGCGCCGACCGTTTTTTACGGCACGTTCACTATCCTGCTTAAATCTTCGATAGTAGTCATAGTAGGGTCCCTCCTCTGGTATTTCAGGCCGACTTTTGCCATCGTTTCTCCAGCGATTCATGTGGTTCTCACGAGCGGATAGCTTGCCGTGGTGAGCGGCAATCGCCACGCGAATGGGAAGTTCTGCCGTGGGCGCAAATTTTTCAATTTGAGCTACCGAGTCAAATTCGTGGCGAAATCCTGCTTTGAATAAAGCGGGAGATGCCGATACCTTATTGTGATAACACTCTGTTTCGTACTTGTCTCGGACCCGCCAGTCCAGGACGTCGACGGAATCACCTTGTTTCTCGCACCAGGCTATGTAGCGCTCGTAGTCCTTTTGACAAGCTTGCTGCCATTGAGGATGCATCTTACCATAGTCATGATATTCGATGGCCACTTCAAGTAGAGCAGCTAGGTCATCTCCATTAGTAAGTTCCGCATACTTCTGGGAAAGGAAGGGCCATTGCTTTAGAATAGCCCTTCCATGTTCCATTACATGCTGAGTGTGGTCCGCTAAACTTACGCCGGAAGGTTTTCCTAGTTGATTAGCGGGTATCATGCCTGAGGACGATATAGTTTACCAGCATTCAGTGCCTGAAGTGCAGCCTGATATGCTTCGTAAACGGAGTGGCCGTCAGCGGTGGCGTCATCACCTAAAAAATAGGTAGCTTCTCTTGCCTCGAGTTCGGCCAAAATATTGGCTTGCTCGGCCTCACTGGCCGTGAAGTACCGTATAGCTTTACGGCTCATCCCCGGGTCGAGGACGATCAGTACCCGGTTCGGCTCGCCACTTACCGCGTTCCGGGCTTGGTTGGCATAATCGGTCATGCTACGGGTAGCTTCAAGAAAAAGACGCACCCGGCGCGCGTGTTCGTCATCTTCAATGTGACGTTCGTAGTTGGTGGAGACGTGCGTTTCGTTTTCGTAAGTAAAGGATTTGGTCACGCCGACCGCACCGATGTCCAAGTGAAAATTCATCACCATCTCGTCTTTCTGGCTGAACTCGTTGGTCGCCAATGCTTGTTTTTTGCTGCTTTCTTTGTCTACGTTCATTTTTAACCGAACGAGCAAGTCCTGCCCAACATCACTTTCCCGGATTGCCACTGCCGGGGTAGCGGATAAGGGAGCGGTACGGCGACCGGAATAATCACCCAAGTTAGTATCAAGAAAACCACCCAGATCGCCACGCAGGTCAGTTGCTATATCCGTGGAGATGCCATCGCCGTTGGACACATAAGTGCTTCCTCGTTTTGGATCAGTTTCGTTCAGGCGTTCGAGTGCACTAAAAAGTACGTGTCGTTGCATTTGGCCGCTGACGTAGACTCGCCCATCGGGGCGACGCTTTACGGAGGAAGCATTGCCGAGTAGTTTTTCGCCTCGGTTGGCGGCATGGTTTTCGAGTGTTGCCACGGCACTCACAAGGATTGACTTAATCATTTTGACGGTATTTTAAGATTTGATATTTGGTTTCAAAAACGGTTGTAGAGGTACGGACCTCAACTCACCGCTATTCTTCCTGATTCTCTGCTACATCTTCGGTAGCACTTTTCTTAGCTTTGTATTGATTCAGGCGCATGAAAGCTAGAAGCAGGTTTTTACCCTGATCCAGTTCGATGTCTTGCGTTAGCAAACCGTTCATAAAAACGTCCGCTTTGGCGGTGATGTCTCGTTTGGTCATTCGACCGAGAATCGTACTGATGCGAGCCAGTAGTTCATCAGGTGTCTTGGCCGACCTAATGTTGCCTTCGAGGGAGGAAAGAATCCGATGCTTATAGTCACCAAGGTCTCGGTCTGTTTTCTTGTCGTTGGCGAGATCTTCCTTGGCTCCGTAATAGGCTGCCATATTGATCGACCTTCCAAACTCCATCGCGGAATCCACGATTGGTTGGGGAATTTTGCTGTGCATGAAGTATTTGTTTAATAGGTGAAAAAATGAGGGAGGGTAAGTAGCTCGCGTAGCTAGGAAATTTTTGAAGGATGCGTCGGTAAAAAAGCGAAGGAAATGATCCAGGTTCCTCTGAAAGTGCTTGTACTTTGGGTCGCTGTATTTTTTCTCGCTCTTGATGTCGTAGAACTCCACCTTCCAGTTGTCTTTGAGTAAGGTGTAGAGGTAGCCGTCCTGACTCAATTCCACGAGGTGATGTCCGAATTGTTCTTGACGGTTATCCTGATAGCCGAATAAGTAAATCGGTCGGTTTGCCAACTGCTCTAGAACCGCTTCTCCCAGAGCAGCATCTTCGGGTAACTCATCCTTGTTTTCAGTAATCCATTGTCCTATGGCAGCGAGCAATCCTACACTGCCGAGTTGTACATTGCGCAAGGCATGTTTGAAGTTACCGTTGAACAGCGGCGGGCGCAAATAGCGTTTGTCTTTCTCCCTATAAGCGCCAATCGCTGCATCGTTTCCTATCCCTTTTGTTACCTTGTCTAGTACATAGAGATAATCGAGAAGAGGATGGCTATCATGATCGCCCGTGTAATCTAGGTCTGGAATTACTCCAACATTACTTACTTCTTTGTAATTGAAAGCCGCCGCCTTTGACGGAGAACTTACTGCTACTGCCGTGAAGGCGGCGGTCAAAAGATCAACTTTCGGATTGCTCATTGAACTGGAACCCGCATTGATCTTGGAGACCAGTGGTGCGAAGGAACGTTTCAGTTCATAGTTTTTGAATTTACCCGATCCCAGTTCTTTAATGAGATTAAGCATTTCTTTATTGAGATCTGCCGCGTTGTTACCCGTAAGGACGTGGGGGGCAGTAAAGTAACCCGTCGCAGTAACTTGGCCATTTGCTTTCCCCGGCTTCAAGTCTTCACTTTTAACCGATTTAAAAATTCGTTTATCAGCATCGACACCGGCAGGTTCGGCTTTTAGCATGAACTGACCTCGATTATGCTCAAGAGATTCTTTTGCAAGAAGAGCATAGTCTTCTTCAGTATTCATTGCCGGAGGCTCTTCGTGCCTTTCCAACCATTGCGCTACTGCGGTAGCCAGGCCGTAACGGGGCAGTGGGTGCATATCATTGGGATTAATCATGACGGTTCCATTTTAATTCTGTCCACCCTTCACTCGTGCCTAAATAGGCTGGGGCTTGCGGGTTTTGTAGGTGGTGATCAAATAGGTTGGCTAAAGTCTTGGTAATTCTTACAGAAAATTGATAAGGATTATCTGGAACTACGAAACCTCTTTTTTTAGGACTGACGTAATACATGGGATAGCCTTCTCTGATGGATAGGGTATGAATTTTACGGACATCCGTAGTGTATACTTGATCCAGCGGTATTTTTTCAAATCCAGTGCGATCTCCAAGTTCAAACTTATCAGTTTTCTCCTCTTTTGAAGAGTTGCGTAAGCGGCTAATCAGTCGTTCCAGACGGTCGTCATAATTCCGACTTCCACCAACATAGTTCATACCTCTATCGCGTAGATGCATTGACCACAGATCATCATAAGCAAGCACTTCAGGTAGCGGCCTTTTGATGTCAAGTTCAAGGTGATACTGGAGCAAGCTAAAATAGTTGCTTCCTGCTACTTCCTGCGGTTTGCCGGATAACCAGGGGCTGTCCTGGTATTTTTCATCCTTGCGGTAGATTTTTTTGGCACGTTTGGCTAGTTCCTTTAATATCTCTTTGCGCGTTTTGTCAGGAAAATGCCAACCCAACGCGTTTTCCAGCAATCCATAAACCATATGGTTGGAAGGGTGGTCTGCCGTGCGGAAGTAGGTGCCGGGTTGACTATCTACCATCGAGAGCGGTGCAAGTGCGTCAAGCGTGAGCGTTCCGGTCGCGGTTAGTTCTGGTGGTTCCAGGTAAAAATCGAGTGGTATCTTATTCATCTTCGCTTATTTTATCGCTCCAAATCCAATTCCGGTACTATTACCGATTCCAACGTTCCAGGCAAAAGCAATGCACTCCGGGTCGCCTTCGGCGATTACGGGGCAGAGGGAAGCCTTGTTTTTAATGCCCCGGTAGGTAGCCATTTTGATGCGTGCCCCCTTAAAATCCGTATCGAAGCGTAACTTCAGTTCGCCGCTAATACCGGCGTGTTTCATCTTCGACTGCATCGTTTCGGTCAGGTAGTTACCCGCCTCGGGGTCCGTATGGTAGTAAAATTTGTTGCCGCCCGCCTCTTCGCGCCGTTTGATCAGCACCGGACTCTGCATCATGAAGCGTGCCGACCGGTTGAACTCCGGTGTGCGCTGGGGCATGATGGCGGTGACTTTCATGCCCCAGTTCACTTCCGTATCGTGCTGAAGTCCGGCAATCAGATCGGCCAGCAGATCGTCACTCGCCGCACTGACGTGCAACTGTGTGCCGTTCGGAAAATCCAGTGCGCCGCTCCTTACCTCACCGTGGCCCAACCAGGAGATGGAGTAGAGGGAAATATCGTCGTGCAGGGCATTCTCACCCAACCACTTATGGATGCGGCCGGTAAGCTGCTGCTGGTAGTCAAAAGGCACCAGCCTACGGTAGTTGGGACTGAGAAAGAAGTTAACGCGCATGTCGTTGTGTTTTGATTGTACAAAGGTAGAAGGCGAGATACCCCTAAAACCGGGGCATACTCAAAATATGCCAAAAAAAACCTCACCCCGCCCACTCCACCATCCTCCCCACTTCCATCCTCACCCGCTCCCGCAGCTCCGCCGGGCCGAGGATGGTGACGTTATTCCAGTTGGCTAGCAGGAAGGGGAGGAGGCCGATGAACTTGTGGTTGACCGGTGCCTGGAGATCGAAGGTATCCGGTTCGGAGGCGGGGCGGATGTGGATGCGGGCCTGCGGATGCAGCTCGATCAGGTCATTGTAGGCGGAGACGCGCAGGCGGAGATTGACCGGGACCTTGGTGGAGTCTACGATCTCGAAAATATCGGAAGGGTGATGCTGGTGCATTTCCTCATGCACCCACTTTTGGTCCAGTACCTGGACGCGCTCCATGCGCGATAGTTTGAAGTGCGCCGTACGCATCTTTTCGGTATCGTAGGCGAGCACGGTCCCGATCTCGGTCTGAACTTGGAAGGGTTCCACGACCCGGTCACGTTCCGTGTTGCTGGTTTTGCTGCGGTAGCGGATCAGTTTGACCCGTTGCTTTGCCTGGATCGCCCCTTCCAAAGCGTCGATCTTGTCGATCTCGGGCCTGCGGAGTGACTCCAGGCCTAATCGCTGGAAGTCATAGAGCGAATCCAGTTTGCCGTAGAGTGCGTGAGATTTTGCTGCGGGCAGGGTATCCAGTGCCTCTTTGATGACTGACTTATCCTGATCGGTTAGCGGGGATAGGGCCGTCAGCGACTTGAAACCGGTTTGGGGAATGATGGCGTAGCGGTGGTGGTTATCCCGATCAATCAGGATACCGGCAGTTTCGATAGCATTCTTATAGCGATCGAAAGTAGTAGTGTTACCTTCATCCATTCCAATCTTTCGCAGCAACTCCCTGCGAGTATGTGCATAGGGAGACGAAATAAGGAGGATCAGCAGTCGAATAGCATTAGTTGACGGACTAGCCATAGGTAGTGTTTCAGAGGTGCGCTGTTCCTTCTACGAGGGAACATTTAAAAGGATGCGTTGCATCAAATATAGTATTTTTTATCTTCCTACGAGTACTGCTTATCAGGGCTAAAGGACAACAACCTAATCCTAATAATCAAGAATAGCAACACAAATTTTGTAATGCAGCGAGTGCGTATCGGCAATGTTTTAAAATGAGCAAGGGGCACGTACAGACCGCCTTACCAACGCAGCCCCCCCCCCGCGTGAGGGATAGAAGGCGTTGTCTGAACGCAATGTAGGGGCGAATGCAATTCGCCCCGCAATGGAGAGAGTGCCGGATAGCCCGGCCCCGGCCTCGGGACGGGGACACGCCCCCCGAATGAACCCGCAAAAACGGCGGCCCCGCAACAACCAGCGGAAAAATCCGTACTATTGGCATTCGAGAATAACCACGCCCCCTATGTCTACTTCCCACCCGGAAATTATTTTGGCTTACAGCCGGGAAAACGAGGCAACCGCCCGCCGCATCGACGATGACCTGAGTGACGTTGCCCGCTTCCGGCACGTGGCGGTGGATACCGCCAATGAGGGGCCCGTGCTGAGCGACCTGCTGCCCGAGAGCGGCGATTACCTGGTGTTGCTGGTGTCGGACAATTTCCTGCGCAACCCGAATGCGATGTTTCACGCCAACCGGATGCTGCACGGCGACTGGGAGGTGCTGCCGATTGTGCTGGACGGGCGGCGGCCCCTGGAAACGGGCGAAGGCACGGCGCGGGTGAAAACCGAAGTGGCCAATGTGGCCGATATTATGGGCTACATCAACCACTGGCAGGACCGCTACCTGGACCTGCGCGCGCAGCGGCGGGAGATGGCCGCCGAGGTGGGCCGACCGTTCGAGGATTACCTGCGCAAGATCAGGGAAGTGAGCGGACAGATCGGGGAGTTTATGCGCAATTTGCGGACCACCATCCAGCTGACCCTGCCCCAGTTCAAGGCTGACGACTACCGGCAGTTTTTTATTTTCGTGGACCTGGAGGATACCTGGGAAAACCGCCGCCGGGAGGCCGCCGCCCGGCCCCGCCCCGAGCCGGTGGAAATAGAACTGACGGACGAGGAACTGGCCCAGATACCGGGCCTGAACCTGCTGCCGCGGGAGGAGAGCGAGCCGTCGGCGGCGATCATCGTGCCCGGCCCCGCGCCGGAGGAGGAGGAGCCGGACCCAACCGCCCGCCCCGCTGCCGCCGGGGAAAAAGAGGAAACCGCCCGCCCCGAAACGGACGACGCGCGCACCTATGAGTTGGAAGACTACGGCGATGAAACGCCTGCGGAACGGCTGGAACAGCAAGATGCTGACGACAATAAAGTGTGCGAACCCGATCTGGCCGATGAGCTGGACCGGCAGGTGATCAAGTGGGTGCAGCAGGCATGGGGGTTTTACGATAACGGCGAACCGGAAGACGCGTTTCGGTTGCTGCGCACGGGCCTGGAAAATTATCCCGAGCGGATGGACCTCCGCTACCATCTGGCGCTGATGCTGGTGAACGAACCGGACAAACTGCCCGAGGCGCGCAAGCATCTGGACCGCGTACTGGCGGTGGTGCCGGACCACGTGGATGCGCTGTTTTTGCTGGGTGAATTGTCGATTGCGCAACGCGACGGCCGCTCGGCACTGGACGCGCTGGAGCGGGTGGCCCAACTGGAGCCGACCTACCCGGAACTCAACTACCGGCTGGGCAGCATACTGCAAGACTACTACCCGCAAGAAAACGAGCGGGCCGCCGCTTTGCTGAAGGCCGCCGCCAAGCACGACCCCGATAACGCGGATGCGCAATTGCGCTACGCCAAACTGCTGATCGATCCGCTGGACAAGCCCTCGAAGGCCGAAAAATACCTGCGCCGCGCCCTGCTGGCCGAGCCGCGGCTGATGGAAGCGCACCACCTGTCGGCCGAACTGAAGCGCCGCGCCGGCCCCGGCCGCGATACGGAGGCCGTGCCGCCCATGCCGCCCCCGGAACCGATTTCTTTACCCGTGCCGCCCCCGTCACCCGCCCCAACCCCTAACCAACCGAATATGCCTACTTCATCCGCCTACTCCGATACCAACCGTTTATCCGATCCGCTGAGTGCCCTGAAGGAAAACGTGGCCCAGCTGGAAGCCCTGCTGCAGGACCGCCGCCGCGAGCAGGAAGAGAGCAAGTGGCGCGACCGGCCGGGGGCCGGTAAGACCGTCCTGATCTCCGGTGCCACGGCGGGGATCGGCCGCGCCACGGCCGAGCGATTTGCGCGCGAGGGCTACCGCCTGATCCTGACCGGCCGCCGCGAGGACCGCTTGGTGGAACTGAGCAGGAGGCTGACCGAGGAGCAGCGCACGGAAGTGTACACCATCTCCTTTGACGTGACCGACCGCGAGGCCGTGCAAGCCGCCGTGAACCAACTGCCGGAGGAGTGGCGCACCGTGGACATCCTGATCAACAATGCCGGCAAGGCCCGCGGCTTCGAGCCGATCCAGGAAGGCGACCCCGCCAACTGGGACGAGATGATCGACACCAACATCAAAGGACTGCTCTACCTGACCCGCGCCGTCACGCCCGCGATGGTGCGGCGCGGTACCGGTTTCATCATCAACCTCTGCTCGACGGCCGGTAAGGAAGTCTACCCCAACGGCGGCGTCTACTGCGCCACCAAGCACGCCGTGGATGCGCTGACGCGCGCCATGCGCTACGACCTGGTCAAACACGGTATCCGCGTGGGCCAGGTGTGCCCCGCCGCCGTGGAGGAAACGGAGTTTGCGATGGTCCGCTTCGACGGCGATGCGGAGCGCGCCGCCATTTACGGCGACTTCAAACCGCTCACCTCCAGTGACGTGGCGGAAACCATCTACTTCATGGCCGGCCAACCGCCGCATGTGAATATCATGGACGTGGTGATGCAGGGGCAGCAGCAGGCCTCGGCGCTGATCGTCGACCGGTCGGGCAGAGAGGAGGAATAGCGACCGTGATCGGGGCAGTTGTTACTCCATACCACCCGACTACCTACTTCACCAGGGGCGTGCCGCCTCGGCTATCGCCTCACCGTCGGTCCCTTCCAGGCTCGCTGTTCGCTCGGTGCTACCGCACTCCGGCCCTGCGGGACCGGCCCTTCCAGGCACCTCACGCACAGGACACCCCGACGACATTCCTTCCCGCAAAGCTACGGCCGACCCGCAGTCACCTGCTCCCCACGCGAGGCACTAAACCCCAGCCCTGTCCGGGCCTCCGAATTTATTCCGTGATCCACCACCCCGACTTCAACCTCACCGACTACAACACCTTCGGCCTGCCCGCCCGGGCACGCGACTACGCCGCCTTCGAACGGACGGAAGATATAGTCCAACTACTGGACCGAACCGGCGGCGAGCCACCACTCCTGCTCCTGGGCAGCGGTAGCAACCTGTTGCTGATGAGTAAACTGGACGGCTGGGTGTGGCACAACCGCATCACCGATCTGGAAGTAATCACCCAGTCCGCCACCGCCGTCCACCTGCGTATCGGGGGCGGCTACAACTGGAACGAGCTGGTGCAACTGACCCTCAAAAACGGCTGGGCCGGACTGGAAAACCTCAGCCTTATTCCCGGAACGGTAGGCGCGGCACCCGTACAGAATATCGGTGCCTACGGTGCCGAACTGGCCGACTGCTGCACCAGCGTGGAAGCCGTTGACCTCACCACCGGCCGACAACTCCACCTGCCCGCTGCCGACTGCGGCTTCGCCTACCGCGATAGCAGGTTCAAACGGCAACTCGGCCGCTACGTGATTACCCACGTGCACCTGCGCCTCACGCCCGTCGCCCGCGCGGAAGTGAATACGGATTACGGCGACATCTCCCGCACCCTCGCCGACTGGGGAATTACCCGCCCCGCCCCCGCCGATGTGGCCGGGGCCGTGGTGTCCATCCGCCGCTCCAAATTGCCGGACTGGCGGCTGCTGGGCAACGCCGGCAGCTTTTTCAAAAACCCCGTGGTGAGCCGCCTCCAATTAGCGGAACTGACCGCCGCCCACGGCGATATTCCCGCCTATCCGCTGGATGAGTTTTCGGTCAAACTACCCGCCGGTTGGCTCATCGACCGCGCCGGCTGGCGCGACAGGACCGTGGGCCGGGTGGGCTGTTACGAAAAACAGGCGCTGGTGATCGTCAACCGGGGTGGTGCCGCGGGCGAGGAAGTACTGGCCTTTAGCGAAATGGTGCAAGCGGGGGTGCGGGATAAATTCGGCGTGAAACTGGAGCGGGAAGTGCGGGTGGTGGGGGAGCAGCGAGACAGTGATACGGAGTAGTTGGGGATTTGCACCGCTAAACCTTATCTTCGCGGCTTATGAAAAAGACCCAGGAATATATCCAGCGGCACCGCGACCGCTTTCTCGAAGAATTACTCGAACTCTTGCGCATTCCCAGCGTAAGCGCGGACTCGAAGCACGATGCCGATACCGCCCGCTGCGCCGATCGCGTAGCCGATTACCTGAAGGCCGCCGGTCTGGATGCCGTTGAGGTGATTCCCACCGCCGGACATCCGGTAGTCTACGGCGAAAAGATGATCGACCCCGCCCTGCCCACCATACTCACCTACGGCCACTACGACGTGCAGCCGCCCGACCCGGTCGACCTGTGGGATACCCCGCCCTTCGAGCCGACCATCAAAAAAACCGCCATCCACCCCGAGGGGGCCGTCTTCGGACGCGGTACGGCCGACGATAAGGGCCAGTTTTTCATGCACGTCAAAGCTATCGAGGCCATGGTTGCCGCCGGTGAATTATCCTGCAACGTCAAGGTGATGATCGAAGGCGAGGAAGAAGTGGGTTCTTCCAATCTGGAAACTTTTTTGCGCGAGCATACCGAAAAGCTGGCCGCCGACGTGATCCTGGTCAGCGACACCAGCATCATCGGTCACGATACCCCCAGCATCACCACCGGCCTGCGCGGCCTGAGTTACGTGGAGGTGGATGTATTCGGTCCTAACCGCGACCTGCACTCGGGCGTCTACGGCGGCGCGGTAGCCAACCCGATCAACGTCCTCTGCGAACTCATCGCAGGCATGACGGACGAGAACAAGCACGTCACCATCCCCGGCTTCTACGATAAGGTGGAAGAACTTTCCGCGGCCGACCGTAAGGCACTTAACGAAGCTCCCTTCAACGAAGCCGACTACAAAACCTACCTCGGTATCGGTGCTACCCAGGGCGAGGCCGGCTACACCACACTGGAACGAACCAGCATCCGGCCCACGCTGGATGTCAACGGTATCTGGGGCGGCTACACCGGCGAAGGAGCCAAAACGGTATTACCCAGCTCGGGTCACGCCAAGATCAGCATGCGCCTCGTTCCCCACCAAAACGACGAGGAGATCACCCAACTGTTCCGCGATTACTTCGAGGCCCAGGCACCGGATAGCGTACGGGTAGTGGTACGCCCTCACCACGGCGGCCTGCCCTCCGTAACGCCCACCGATACGCCCGAGTACCGCGCCGCCGAGCAAGCCATGAAGGCCACCTTCGGCAAGGACCCCATCCCGAAACGCGAAGGCGGCTCCATTCCCATCGTAGCCCTTTTCGAGGAAGTACTGGGACTAAAAAGTATCCTGATGGGTTTCGGCCTGGACAGTGACGGCCTGCACTCGCCGAATGAGCATTACGGCCTGTTTAACTTTTACCGGGGTATTGAGACGATACCTTACTACTACCAGTTTTACGTGGAAGAGAAAAAATAAGGAATCACCACTTCATTTGGTTAGCGCTTGTTCGGGACTGCTTAGATTACAGGTCGGCATACAATGGACATCAAGTCTAAGCGTGTGTCTAAATTTTTACTTACTGAGAACCAACCACGAAGTAGCCGCGAAGCGAATCATTGATCCTCGGTTCATAAAAAATTTTAGACACGCTCTTAATCGAACACCACCGTCCGATTGGCGAAGGGCAGGATTCGGTGCTGGAGCCGCAGGTAGATCGCCCGGCTGAGGGCACGCTTTTCTACGTCTTTGCCCACGCGCACCAAATCCTCGATCCCGTCGCGGTGGGTGACGCGTTCGACGTCCTGCGCGATAATGGGTCCTTCGTCGAGATCGGCGGTAACGTAGTGGCTGGTGGCACCGATCACCTTTACCCCCCGGTGAAACGCCGAATGATAGGGGCGGGCACCTTTGAACGCGGGCAGGAAAGAGTGGTGGATATTAATGATCCGGTTAGGGTAGTGGGAGCAGAATTCGTCGGAGAGGATCTGCATATAGCGGGCCAGGATAATACAATCCACGCCCAGTTCCTCCAGTAGTTGGCGGGTATGTTTTTCCTGCTCGGCCTTGGTGGCTTTGGTGATGGGGATGTGATAAAAAGGAATCTCAAACCGCTGCGCGATGTATTCCAGGTGGCGGTGATTGCTCACGATAGCGGGGATATCGCAGTCGAACTCGCCCGTGCCGTGGCGTTGGAGAATATCGTAGAGGCAGTGGCTGGCCTTGCTCACGAACAGTGCCAGACGCTCGCGGCGTTCGGAAAAGTGCAGGCTGGTGGTCATCCCGTGCGGAACACCGATCAGGGTATCGAAGTATTCCGGCAGCTTCGCGGCGGGGATGAGGAAGCCCTCCATGTCCCACTCGATGCGCATGAAAAATTGTTCCAGGTCACGATCGACGTGCTGGTCGAGGTTAACGATATTGCCCTTGTTTTTGTGGACGAAATCGGTGACCAGGGCCACCAAACCGGGTTGGTCGGGGCAGTGGATGAGGAGGATGGCTTTATTCATGGGGGGCTTCGCCCGTATTTTACCTGCGGTGATCGTCGACAATATCCTCGGAGATGGTAGGCGGCGTTGCCGCTAGTATTTTACCTGCGGTGATCGTCGACAAGCTCCTCGGAGTCATTATTTTGGTACTACCTGCGGTGATCGTCGCAAGCTCTTCGGAGTTCAGCCTACGCGTATAGTTTCCCACCCGGCCCGGCGGCCCGGCCTTCCCGGGGGGTAGGTGACGGGTATGCGTGAGGTGCCTGGACAGGGCGGTCCCGGAGGGCCGCAGCCCGCAGGGCCGAGCAGACTTGCGAGCTGGGAAGGGACCGGCCCCGACCGTTAGGGAGGGGACACGCCCAGACGAAGAAGAAAGAGCAGAATCAGTTCTCGTCGTCAGGATTATCCAGACCGCTGATGCTGCCCATGCTGCCCGCGTTGCCGCCGTGGCCGGCGCGTGCTTTGAGCATATTTTTACCCTCGATGCTCTTGGTGGTGGTGGGCACGGCCATCAGGCGTTTTTTGTCGATCAACTCACCGGTGACGGCGCATACGCCGTAGGTTTTGTTGCGGATACGCGTCATGGCGTTCTCCAGGTCGTGAATGTAATTGCGCTTGCGGATGGCGAGATTGTTGAGCATTTCCAGCTCATTGACCGTACTGCTATCGTCGACGTAATCGGTGCCGAAATTGTCTTCGTTGTTCTCGCTGAAGTCGAGGATCTGAGCACGCAGGTCTTCCAGTTCCGCCTTGGCGGCCTGGTAGGTTTTGACCAGCAGTTCCTTGAACTCGGCCAATTCGCTATCGTTGTAACGGGTTATCGTGTTGGACATGGGAAAAATTTGAAGGGCACTTAAATTGCCCTACGGAAAGGTCGTTCGTGACCGGAAAGTTTAGAACCGGTAGACGGAAAGAGCCGCTGAAGGTCAGGGGCGGGGTGAAATTTACTCAATTTTTGAACAAGTTATTGCCTCCGAGCGAGAAATTATCGCGTTCGCCGTCTGGAATCAGGCTTTTTGCAAACGTAAAACCGTCACCTCGGGCAGGATGCCGACGCGGCCGGGGTAACCGAGAAACCCGAGTCCGCGGTTGACGTACAGGTACTGCCGCCCGGCCTGGTAGAGGCCCGCCCACTGTTTGTAAACGTACTGCGCCGGACTCCAGCGGAAGCCCGGAATTTCGACGCCGAACTGCATGCCGTGCGTGTGGCCGGAGAGGGTGAGCGCGATGTCGGGGTAGCCGTCGCGCACCTTGGCGTCCCAGTGCGTGGGGTCGTGGGAGAGAAGAATCTTGAGGGGGGTGTTTTCGGTACCGGCGTAGGCGGCGGCCAGGTCGCCCTTTTTGGGGAAGCGGCTGCTGGCCGACCAGTTTTCGACGCCCAGTACGCCGACTTGTTCGCCGTTGATGGTGAGCAGGCGGTTTTCGTTGCGGAGTAAATCCCAGCCCAGGCGGCGGTGCAGGTCGTAGAACAGTTCGCGATCGGCTGCTTTGGCCTCGCGGCTGGGCCAGTCGTGGTAGTCGCCGTAATCGTGATTGCCCATGACGGAGTAGACGCCGTGTTTGCCGCGCACCTGCTTGAAAATGTCTACATAAGGTTCCATTTCCTTCGATTCGCTGTTGACCAGATCGCCGGTGAAGAAGACGAGGTCGGCCGCCTCGGCGTTGATCATCTCCACGGCCTCGTGGAGGGGTTCGGAGCGGGTCCAGCTGCCGGAATGCATATCGCTGATCTGAACGATTTTCAGCCCGTCGAGCGCGGCGGGCAGATCGGGGATACGGATGGTGTCCACGAATTTTCGGTAGCGGTAGGGGTTGCGGATCATGCCGTAGGTGAGCAGGCCCAGCGGTAGTGCGCCGGCGAGCAGGCCCAACTGCGCGAGGAAACGCGACCGCCCCAGGTCTACCGGCTGCGCGGGACCGGACACCTTATTATATACGAAGGAGCCGAGACGCCGCAGATCGTCGATGAAGACGAAGGCGGCGATACCGAATTTGGCGAGGTAGAGGATGAAGATGGTGGCGAAAGTGTAGACGCGCACCGCCTTGGGCCAGTTTTCGGTCAGCTCGAAAGCGTTGAGTGAAATCGCCAGTAAGGCCAATGCGGTAAGACCCCAGTAGAGGCCGTGGCCGATGCGCCGGGCGACGGCACTACTTTCCCCCAGCACCGTGCGCACGGCCTGAAAAGCGTAAATGTCAACAGCCAGTAAGATGATCAGGAGAACGAGAAAGCGAGCCATGGGGTAGGGTGGGTTGCAAACCGGGAAAACGCGCCCTGCGAAAGAAAGTTATGCCCGCCGGACGAGGAAGTAAGTGGAAGAAAAAAATCTTTTTCCAGATGGAAACTTTGCGGATTGAAAAGTGGTTGTATATTTGCAGCCCGCTCGAAAGAGGGCGGGAAACATTACATCGCGGAGTGGAGCAGTTGGTAGCTCGTTGGGCTCATAACCCAAAGGTCGCAGGTTCGAGTCCTGCCTCCGCTACTTTAGCACAAAAGCCTCATCCTTAACTGGATGGGGCTTTTTGCGTTGGGGGTTGAATAGAAAAGCGGGCATTCGCCGGTAGAACCACCTTGCTTTTTGGTAGTAAGACTATGCTCTCCTTGCGGGCTTTTTCGTGCCTCAACTCAGTGGCTCAAAAACTCCTGAAGCCCTGCCGAATAATGGGGAATTTCCCCGATTACTGTTTTGATCTTCGCCTTGTCCAGCACACTGAAATGCGGCCGCGCCGCCGGGGTGGGGTAGTCGGATGACGGGATGGGCAGCACCCGGCACTCCAGACCGGCGGCTTGCATAATTTGGTGGGCAAAATCGTACCAGCTACACACGCCCTCATTACTATAGTTATAGGTGCCGCCGGCGGCACCGGCTTCGATCAGTTGCCAGGCGGCCGCCGCCAGATGCGGGGCGTAGGTCGGGCTGCCGATTTGGTCGGCCACGACGGTCAGTCGGTCGCGTTCCTTACCGAGATGGAGCATGGTGTTGACAAAGTTCTTGCCCCCGGGGCCGTAGACCCAGGAGGTACGGACGATGTACGCGCCGGGCAGGGCTGCCGACACGGCCTGTTCACCCGCCAGTTTGGTGGCGGCATAGGCACTTTTGGGGTCGGTCGCGTCCGTCTCGCGCAGGGGGCGATTGTAGCGGTCGGCATACACGTAATCGGTAGAAAAATGAAGCAACCGAGCCGAGTTCTCCGCACACCAGCGGGCCAATCTTGCCGGGGCGGTAGCGTTCACGGCAGCGGCGCGGTCGGGTTCGGATTCGGCCCGGTCCACGGCCGTGTAGGCGGCACAGTTGAGAATTAGATCGGGGAGGAAAGCGTCTAGAACGGCACACATGGCCGTAACGTCTTCCAGATCGAAGGTACTACGGTCGAGAAAGCGGCAGTTGAGGTCCGCACGGCTGGCAAGCAGGTCTTGAAAAGCCCGGCCGACCTGACCGCCGGAACCGGTAACGAGGATTTTACGCATGGCGCGAATATCCGTTGTATTCGCGTAAAAACAGCTATCTTGGTCCTGATTTACCGCAGCGCGCTTTCCGAACAACTCAGAAATTACCCTTACCACCGGACTCGGTGGGGTCGGCAGTTTGCAGGATGCGTCGCGTTAGCTACATCCGTCGTGCAGCCATGCCCCAGCCCCGGGTCACAAAGCAGATTTGATGAAAATCATCCCCTTATCCCTCCTGTTCTCTCTTGCCCTGCTGCTGGTTTCCTGCGGCGGCGAAACGATGGAAGAAAAAATCAACCGCAAGGCTGCGGAAACCATGAACGAGATGACCGGCGGCATGGCCGGCGCCATGGAAGAACTCGAAAAATCCGTCTCCGAGAACGGCGAGGCCGTGGAACCGATCGACTTTCGGGAACTCAAAAAAGCCATGCCGGAAGAAATGGCCGGTCTATCACGCACCTCGCACAAGGGGTCGAAAAACGGCGCGATGGGCATGAAAATATCCCAGGCCGAGGCTACTTACAAATCGGAAGACGGTAAGCGCAGCATCGAAGTTACCATTGTGGATGCCGGCGGCATGGGCATGGCCATCGCGGGCCTGGCCGCCTGGAGCATGGTCGAAATCGACGAGGAATCGGACACCGGTTACCAGCGCACCTTCAAAATCGGCGACAACAAGGCGATGGAGGAGTACAACAATAAAACGGAACGCGGTACCATCTCGGTCATGCACGCCAAGCGGTTCATCGTTACGGTCAACACGCGCGGCCTCAGCCCCGAGGAGATGCGTGACGTGCTGGACGATATTGATCTTGATGAGATTGAGTAATCTGCTGAAAAAGGTAGTAGGTAGTAGAAACACGATGCTCTACTACCTACTACGCAATTAGTCACAACTTACTCCTCCGCTATTTGTCGTCACCGAAGTGCGCCAGGATGCGGTCGGCCAATTCCAGGCCGATGTTGCGTTGGGCTTCCACGGTGGCCGCGCCGATGTGGGGCGTCACGCTCACGCGCTCGTGCTGGAGCAGGGCGGCGTTGGGGGTCGGTTCGTTATCGAACACGTCGATGCCGGCACCGCCGAGTCGGCCGTTGTTGAGGGCTTCCAGCAGGTCGGCCTCGTCGATAATGCCGCCGCGGGCGGTGTTGATGACGATGGCGGTGTCCTTCATCTTCGCGATCTCCTTTTTGGTGATTAGCGCACCCTTGAGGGCGGGAACGTGGATGGTGAGGAAATCACACTGACCGAGAGCGGTTTCCATATCCACCGTCTCGATCTTGACGCTGAGGGAAATGTTCTCATTGTCGTAAAGCTCGATGCCGATATCGGCTGAATCCACGGCCAGGTCTACGGGGAGCACCTTCATGCCGAGGGCCAAGCCGATGCGGGCCGTCTCGCGGCCGATGCGACCGAAGCCGATGATGGCCAGCGTTTTGCCGCGCAGTTGAAAACCTTCGGAATAGGCGTTTTTCAGTTTCTTGAAATCGCTACCCGCGGCGGTCAGTTCGCGGTTGGAGCGGTTGACGAAGCGGGCCAGCGAGAACATGTGCGCGAAGGCCAGTTCGGCTACCGACTGGCTGCTGGCGGCGGGGGTATTGATGACGGTGATGCCCTTGGACTCGGCGTACTCGTGGTCGATGTTATCGAGACCCACCCCGGCGCGGGCGATGATCTTCAGGTCGGGGCATTTATCGATCAGACTTTCGCGGACCTTGGTGGCACTCCGTACGATGATCACATCGAAACCGGGGAGTTGGGCCGCCAGGTCGTCTTGTGCCACCTTTTCGGTGATCACTTCGTAACCGGCCTCTTCCAGCAGGGTCTGGGCGTCTTCGTCGATGCCGTCGTTGGCTAAAATACGTATCATTCGGGGTGTGATTTGGGTGATGGGCGGCAAAGGTATTCAATCTACCTTGCACCGTCCGACAATGGGAATGATTACTTTCGCCGGTGGTTCATTCTCCCCTCACCAATTAGTTAACCAACGTGGCCTCACCCTTCGGACCGCCTTTTCGGATGCCCCGCCACTATGTGGTCGAGTTCTTCTTTCGCCTGCTGGACGGGCTGGGGTTTTTCCGCCTGTACGAATTGGTGAGTAACGCTCTGGCCACCCACACCCGCCGCCTGACGGACCGGGAAGTGACCGTGCTACGCGGCGTATTCGGAGAGTCCCTGCCCTATGACCGCATCCGCATTGACGAGTACGCCCGCTTGGGTCCACGCCGCTACCGCTTCTTTTACGTCAGTTTCCATACGATCAATTCATGGGGTCCGATGCCGGACGATATCCTGGTACACGAGGCCGTGCACGTGTGGCAGTACCGGCGGGTGGGGGCCGTCTACATTCCCCGCGCCCTGCGCGCGCAGCGTAGCCTGATGGGCTATAACTACAACGGCGTGGCGGGCCTCCGGTATGTTTTAGATCCCAACCGCCCCGCCCTGAGTTACGAGCAGCAAGCCGATCCCGCCCTGAACTACGAGCAGCAAGCCGATGCCGTAGCCGATTGGTTTCGGTTGAATAACGGCCTACCCGCGCGCTGGCTGGGGGAATACGATGACCGGGATGAGGCCCTGAAATTGCTGACGCGGCTGGTGGAGATGTTAAAAGAGAAAGATGATGGATGCAGATAAGTAGTGGGACGAATCTTTCTTGTTAGTAGCAGGATGCCCTTTTTTGCCATTCTATTAGTGGAAGGGCTGCGGGTTAAACCTGGCGGTTTCTCTCTGTTTCCTCTTCTAGTTGGTTGGTTTTTTGCCTTTAATCGCGGGAGGGCTACGGGTGAAACCTGGCGGTTTCTCCCTGCTCCCCCCCGCTAGGCGGTTGGGGGTCCGCCCCTGTCCGGGGCTACTTGGGGGGGGGGGGTGGGAGGGATTCCTTTTTCCGCTCATATAACCTTCGGTCATGAGATTGGTGCGTGACCTCCGGTCGCGCGAGTTTGGCACCGCGCCACCTCCGGTCGCGGGTGTACGCGTGGGGGATGGGCGAGGGAGGGGCGGCGGTTGGTTTCTTGCCTTTAATCGCGGGAGGGCTGCGGGCGAAACCTGGCGGTTTCTCCCTGCTCCCCCCGCTAGGCGGTTCGGGGTCCGCCCCTGTCCGGGGCTACTTCAGAGGGTGGGAGGGATTCCTTTTTCCGCTCGTATAACCACCGGTCATGAGATTGGTGCGTGACCTCCGGTCGCGCGGGTTTGGCACCGCGCCACCTCCGGTCGCGGGTGTACGCGTGGGGGATGGGCGAGGGATGGGCGGCGGTTGGTTTTTTGCCTTTAATCGCGGGAGGGCTGCGGGCGAAACTTGGCGGTTTCTCCCTGCTCCCCCCGCTAGGCGGTTGGGGGTCCGCCCCTGTCCGGGGCTACTTTGGGGGGGTGGGAGGGATTCCTTTTTCCGCTCGTATAACCTCCGGTCATGAGATTGGTGCGTGACCTCCGGTCGCGAGTGTTTGGCACCGCGCCACCTCCGGTCGCGGGTGTACGCGTGGGGGGAGGGGCGAGGGGCGGCGGTTGGTTTTTTCTCGCCTTTAATCGCGGGAGGGCTGCGGGCGAAACCTGGCGGTTTCTCCCTGCTCCCTCCGCTAGGCGGTTGGGGGTCCGCCCCTGTCCGGGGCTACTTCGGGGGGGGGAGGGATTCCTTTTTCCGCTCGAAAGCCATTAATACGTTTATGTTTTTAACTAATTGGTATTCAAATATTTATAAAGATGTAAATTAGTAAATTGACCTAGCTGCCCTCTTTGCTGGGAGGGCCCACCCTCGCCGCCACCGCCGACCGCTCTTTTTCCCCGATCACCCGCAAGCACAAGCTCGCCGGGCAACCGGAAGTACGGTCGCAATAGAATGCGTATGTGTCAGACGCTGTAGCCAGTACCGATCCGGCTCTGGCAAGCCCGATCGGTACGATGTTAAATAATAGCAGGAAGATAGGGCAACCGATCAGCGGTTACCTCGGTGTTGACACAAAGATAGGAGGGGGCGGTGTATAAAACAAGTAATACGAAACAATTTTTTATAATTTATTTTAATATAAACCATTTGTTTTTAATGTCGATTCGTTAGGGACGCGCTGCTTTATAAAACATTTTGTAGGATTTGCAGTCACGTAATACCTATATACTGCTACATGATAGGTGGTTGGAGGGGAGGGATAAATGATAATTAAGTATAATGCTGGTTTTCAGGTCTGTTTTTACGTCACTCACCAGTTATATCGCCCTAGCTACATGGAGTGATTTCCGAAATATCAATCTTCCGCGCACTGCCGGACAAGCGCTGGGAGCGGTGACCGACCGCAGGGAGGGCAGTGCGCAGCACCGACCGGCAGGGAGCCGCGGACACAGCGACCCCGCGCCCGGCAGGGCAAGGGGATGGCCCCCCCAAAAGAACCCTTATTTGAGCAAACTCTTGCGCCCGTAAACGGAGCAAATGGGACATTGGTGCGGGTTGTGGCCGCGGGCGGGGCAGTATTCGCGGCCGAAAAAGATGATTTGTAAGTGTAGCTTGTTCCAGTGCTCGCGGGGGAAGACGGCTTTGAGGTCGGCCTCGGTTTTGGTGACGTTTTTGCCGGTGCTGAGGGCCCAGCGGTAGGCGAGGCGGTGGATGTGCGTGTCGACGGGGAAGGCGGGGACGCCGAAGGCTTGCGCCATGACCACGCTTGCCGTTTTGTGGCCCACGCCGGGGAGGGATTCGAGCGCGGCCCAGTCTTGCGGTACCCGGCCGCCGTGCTCGTCGAGGAGGATATGGCTGAGGCCGTGGATGGCTTTACTTTTGGCGGGGGACAGGCCGCAGGGGCGAATGATCTCGCGGATTTCGTCGATTTCCAGCCCGGTCATGGTTAGTGGATCGGCGGCGCGGGCGAAGAGGTGGGGCGTGACGAGGTTGACCCGTTTGTCGGTACACTGGGCGGAAAGTAGCACGGCGATGAGCAGCGTGTAGGGGTCCGTGTGGTCCAGCGGGATGGGGACGGTGGGGTAGAGTTCGTCGAGGAGGGTGGCGATGCGAAGCGCTTTGGCGCTTCTGGTTAATGATTGAATGACTGAAGGATTGAATGACTGAGTAATGGGGGGGCTTCGCCCGTACTTTTGATTAAGGCTTCGCCTTTGGTATTTTAGTATTTTGGTATAAGCCTACGCGTACACGGGGGGGGGCTTCGCCCGTACTTTTGATTAAGGCTTTGCCTTTGGTACTTTAGTATTTTGGTATAAGCCTACGCGTACACGGGGGGGGCTTCGCCCGTACTTTTGATTAAGGCTTTGCCTTTGGTACTTTAGTATTTTGCTATAAGCCTACGCGTACACGGGGGGGGGCTTCGCCCCGTATTTTTTCACCGAAATTTCCCTTCGGGGGGCCAGGGGGGAAACGGATATTAGCTATCCGCTTCCTTCTCTTCTTCCACTTCAACCGCTTCGCTATTTTCTTCCTGAGCTTCCTCACTATTACCTTGTAAGTCGATGATAATGGGTTCATCGGGATCGGTTTCCAGTGGCTCGGGGATAATTTCTTCTTCCTTATGGGGTGCTTCCTGCTTGATGCCTGCAGGGCCGAGGTAAAACAGTTCGTCGCCGACGGAGCCGGTGAGTTCTTCCTGACCGGCGAGGATGAAATCGATGTCGCCGGTTTTGTCGCAGCGGAGGAAGATGGGGATGTTTTTGGCCTCGCGCAGTTCTTCCAGCGTTTCGGTGAGTTTGGCGGGGTCCTGCACTTTAAAGGAAGACATGTTGGGGTGCTGACGGGCCAGACGATTGAACAGCAGGTAGGTGGACATGGGGCTGAACAGCGATACGTCGGAGTAGCGGTGGTTGGTAACTTCCTTGCGGCTGATGAGGCGGTAGAATCCGCGAATTCCCTCCCGTTTCTGGTAGCGGTTTTGGAGGTAGAAATTATTCTCGTCGTTACTGGACAGGGCGAGGATGTAACCGATATCGGAAAAATCGATGCTGGTTTCCAGATCGTCATTGTAGTCGCCGACCTGATCCACGTCGAGCTGGAGGTTACGGGCCTCGGCGGCGTTGAGGGAGGAGTTGGTGACTACCCGCACGTGACGGCCGCTTTCCTGCAATTGTTCGGCAATGGCGAGTGCACCCTCGCTGCCGCCGAAGATGAGTACTCCGCTGCCCTCGGGCAGGGCTACGCCCAGCCAGCGGGCCATGAGACCCGCCAGGGTGGCGTTGAGCAGTACCGTGCCCAGTACCACCAGAAAAACCAGGGGCGTGACGTACTCCGCGCCGGGGACGCCCATTTCTTCCAACTCGAAACCGAAGAGCGAAGCCACGCCGGCCGCCACGATACCACGTGGGCCGACCCAACTGATGAAGGCTTTGTCGTTCCACTTCAACCCCGATCCCCAGAGACTCCAGAACACGGCCAGCGGCCGCGCCACGAAGACCACCACCCCGAACAGCAGCAGGCTCTCCGGGTGAACCACTAACTGAATCTGCTCGACCGACATATTGGCCGGCAACAGGATAAACAGGATGGAGATGAGCAGGATGGTGAGCGACTCCTTGAAGTCGAGGATATCGTGCAAGTAAGGCACGTTCAGGTTGGCCAGCGTGGCCCCCATGACCACGGCCGTGAGCAGGCCGCTCTCGTGCACGATCATATCGGAGAGGAGAAAGGAACCCATGACGCTGGCGACCAGGAAAACATTGAGCAGGTAGCGCGGGATGAAGCGATTTTTGATGAGCAGGTAAAGCAGGTATCCAAAAATGACGCCCAGTGCAATACCCACCAGACCCGAGCGGGCAAAGTTGAGAAAAGCGTCCAGCATGGTCTCGTCGGAGACGTAGAGGGCACTGATGAAGTTGAACATCAGCACCGCGAGGAAAGCACCCACCGGGTCGATGACGATACTCTCCCACTTGAGGATGGTGGCGATCTGCCGTTTCACGTTGAGTTGCCGCATGATGGGCGCGATCACCGTGGGACCGGTGACCACGATGAGCGTGGCGAAGAGAAAACTGATCTGCCAGGTGAGACCGATGATGTAGTGGGCCGCCACGCCCGCCACCACCGAGGTGGTGAATGAACCGAGCGTGGTCATGCGCGTAATGGACGAGCCGAGTCCCTTGATCTCACTGCGTTTGAGCGTCAGGCCGCCCTCGAACAGGATCAGGCCGATGGCCAGGGAGACGAAGCCGTAAAGCAGGTCGTTCGGAAACAGGCCGATGCCCAAGCCCTCCGGGTTGGTACTGAAACGCGGGCTGATGAGGCGGTGCCCCAGGTAATATTCCGCTACCGGCCCCACGGCCATGCCGGTAAGGATGAGCGGCAGGATAGCGGGTACTTTGAGCCGCCACGAAAGCCACTGGGCAAGAATGCCGAGAATGATGAGACCGCCGATTTGATACATAATAGGGGAGTGGCTGCGCCACGTATTTTGGTAGATACCCTGCGGGTAGGGTATACAGGTAGTTTGGACCGGCCCGGGAGTGTACGTGTAGTCCGGTAAATTACTCCGGGGTCAGTTGCGGCCGCTCACCGAAAACACGGCAGTACCGGTAGTGTTCGCCGCCGGGCAAATAGGGTGGGGCGCGAACAATGAGGGTACTTGATTGATTTGGCTATCGTCCATTCTCCTCCCACATAAGTTACCTCCGTTGCAGCCACTCAATACGCGCATTAAGCACTTCTACGATACCTCCACCCCCATCTGGCTCGATACCTGGGGCGAGCACATGCACCACGGCTACTACGGTCAGGACGGTAAGGAAAAGAAAGACGACCGGCAGGCCCAGCTCGACCTGATCGAGGAACTGCTCCGCTGGGGAGGGGTTTCCAGTGCGCGGCGGATTCTGGATGCGGGTTGCGGCGTGGGCGGCAGTTCGCGCTATCTGGCAGCCAAGTTCGACGCCGAGGCTTACGGCCTTACCCTTAGCCCCGTGCAGGCGGCCAAGGCCGCCGATTATACCCGGGCCGCAGGCCTGGAGGAACGGGTCACTATCGAGGCCCGCGACATGATGACCCTGGACCCGGAGAAGGACGGTAAATTCGATCTCATCTGGAGCCTCGAAAGTGCCGAGCACATCGCCAATAAGCCCGGTCTGTTTCAACTCTTTCACGATCTGCTGCTGCCCGGCGGCAAACTGCTGATGATCACCTGGTGCCACCGCACCATGCCCCCGGAGCTTACGGCCAAAGAGCAAAAACTGCTCAATAGGGTCCAAAAACTGTATCACCTGCCCCCCATGATCGGCCTGGCCGAGTTGCGCGAGCAGGCCGCCGTGGCCGGCCTGGCCGGGCTGCGTACTGCCGACTGGAGCGACGCCGTGGCACCCTTCTGGCCCGCCGTAATCGGCACTGCCCTGACCTGGAACGGCATTACCGGCTTGGTTCGATCCGGCGCGGGCACCGTCAAGGGGGCCTGGGCCATGCGCTATATGCGGCGCGGCTACCGGCAGGGACTCATCCGTTTCGGCGTACTGCAAGCCACCCGTCCATGATGCGCGTACTTACTTTCGGCCGCGAACTCTGGAAATTCTCGCGCCCCCATACCATCATCGGCACCACCCTCAGTCTGGGTGCGCTTTACGTGCTGGCCCTCGGCTACGGCGGGGGAAGTTTTCGAGGAGTTGGACTTTACTTGCTCAGTTTGTCGGCCTGTTTGGGAGCTAACGTTTTTATCGTCGGTCTGAATCAGCTTACCGATATCCCGATCGACCGGATCAATAAGCCCGGTCTGCCGCTGGCCAGCGGGGCCTTCAGTGTAACTACCGGGCGGGTCATCATCTTCGTTTCGTTGGCGGTTTCCGTTGTTCTGGCCGCCACGCTGGGGCGTTGGCTGCTGCTGACGGTGGTGCTATCCCTGCTACTCGGCACGCTCTACTCGCTTCCCCCGGTCCGCCTGAAACGCTTCCATTTCTGGGCGGCATTTTGCATCATCGCCGTACGGGGTCTGATCGTCAATCCGCTGCTCTTCCTTCATTTTCACGAACAGCTAAACGGTCAGACCGCGCTGCCGCCGCTGGTGCTGCTACTCACGGGCACCATCTTTGTCTACGGCATTATCATCGCCTGGTTCAAGGACCTGCCCGACATGGAGGGCGACCAGGCCTTCGCCATCCACACCCTTAGTCTGGAGGTAGGGGCACGCCGCGTCTTCCGCATTGGCAACGGTCTGCTGCTTGCCACCTTCGCTCTGCTGGCGGCCGCGCCTTTCGTACTGGAGATGCGGGTGTCGGCCCTTATTTTTACCGGTCTGCACGTGCTGCTTTTCGGGGGGCTGTGCCTGGTGATCCCACGCATCGACCTTGCGCGGCAGTCATCCATTACCCGCTTCTATCTGACGATTTGGGGCTTCTTTTTTCTGGAGTATATCGGGTTTGCGGTGGCGGGGTATTTGGGGTAGTTGAGTTCTAGTAGGTAGTTGGGTAATTCGTAGTAGGTCGTATCCTTACTACGAGTGCATAATCGAGATGGCTTTTCTTTCCCTCTCCCCGAAGGATCGCTGTGCGATCAAGGGAAGTAGCGCAGTCAATCCCTCATTCTCTACAGCCAATCGCGCCTCCTGAAATAGAATAGTAGAAAGACCGTGACCGATCCCATGACCCCGAGCAGAATAAAGTAGCCGTTGCGGTAGTGCAGTTCGGGGATGTACTCAAAGTTCATGCCGTAGAGGCCGCTGAGGAAGGTGAGGGGGATGAAGATGGTGGAGATGATGGTGAGCACCTGCATGACCGAGTTCATCTTGAAACTGATCTCGGAAAGGTAGAGGTCCTGGAGGCCGGAGAGGGTGTCGCGGTAGGTCTCGACCATTTCCATCACCTGGAGGGTATGGTCGTAAAGATCGCGCACGAAGAGGGTGGTGGCTTCGGCGACGTAGCCGTTTTCGCTTTTCATGAACTGGCCGATGACCTCGCGCAGGGGGCTGATGGATTTGCGCAGCGTGAGCAACTCGCGCCGCATCCGGTGAATGTTGGCTTTGGTGGACTGCGAGGGGTCGTCGGTGATCTCGGCTTCGAGCTGGTCGATGATGCTTTCCACCGAATCGGTGAGCTGAAAGTAGCCGTCCACGATGTTGTCCATCAGGGCATAGGCGAGGTAATCGGCCCCGCGCTTGCGGATGCGGCCGCTACCGGCCAGGAGGCGTTCGCGGACGCCGGCGAACACATCGTCGATATCTTCCTGGAAGGAGATGACGAAGTTTTTCTCGAAGTAAATAGCCACGTGTTCCTGCTTGACCCGGAGCTTCTTTTCATCGAAACCGAGGGAACGCAGGATAATAAAAATACCCTTGTCATATTCCTCGTACTTGGGCCGTTGCTGCGTATCCACGATGTCCTCGCGGATAAGGGGGTGCAGTTTAAAGCGGTTGCCGAGCCGCTCGATGAGTTGCTCGTCGTGCAGGCCGCGCAGGTCGTACCAGGTCACGCCCTCGGCGGCGGGCGGGGGGATGTTATTCAGGTCCACTTTTTTTTCCTCGCAGTGCTCGGCCCCGTAGCAGAGGATGTGCAGGATGGGTTCTTCCATCTTGCGCACGCCGGTAAAGGTGACCTTGCCCGGCATTTCGCCCACTTTCTTACGTGCCCGGGGCAGTAGTTCGGGTAGTTTGGGCGTGAAGTATTTCAGCATGGCAAAGGGGGAAGGTTAGAGGTCCTGCAGGCGGTGTGCGGCCTGTTCGATCAGACCGGCCGCCAGGCGGGCGGTGCTTTCGTCCCGGTCGAAGGCGGGGTTTAGTTCCACCACGTCCAGGGCGATCAGTTTGTGGCTTTTGATCAGTTTCTTCACAATCTTGCGTCCCCCCTCGGGTTCCAGCCCCCAGGGCGAGGGCGCACTAACCCCAGGCGCGAAGGCGGAACTGAAACCGTCCAAATCGATGGTAAGGTAAAGTTTATCGCAGCGGGCGCAAAAGGTATCCAGGATGTCGTGCGTATCGTACCAGTCGTCCAGCAGGAACTCATCGGGACTGCGGTGCACCACATTGAACACCGCCGCCCGTTCGTAGAGTTGGCGGGTATTGGCCGTCTGCTGAATGCCGAGACATATGTAAAGGAAGGGCAGTCCGAGTGCTTCCTCGTCGGCCTGAATCTGGGTAAATGGCGAACCGCTGTGCCCCAGTCCGTTCTCCAGCGGCCGCAGGTCGAAGTGCGCGTCGATGTTCAGGATACCGAGTCGTTCTCCTTTTTTTAGGTGTCCCCGGATACCGAGGTAGTGGGCATAGGCGGCGTCGTGTCCACCGCCCATGAGGATGGTGGTGCGGCCGGAGTCCAGCAGGCGGGTAACCAGGGCGGCGGTTTCCCGTTGGCTGGCTTCCAGGTCGCCGTCGGGGCAAAGCACGTCGCCGGCATCCAGCACTTCGTAGTCGGGGGCCAGGTGATCGGCCAGGGTGGCCAGCCGTTTGCGCAGGGCCGCCGGCCCGGCGGCCGCGCCCAGGCGGCCCTGGTTGCGGCGGATGCCCTCGTCGATGGCATAACCCAGCAGGGCGATGCCGGGGGCCTCGGCCAGTTTTTTCTTGCTGCTCATGTCGCGGCAGTGCACCCGCTGGTACCAGTAGCTGCCGGGGGGCGCGGTGCGCCCCTGCCAGACGGATTTATCGGTGGGTTGGTAACTCATGTCGGTGTTGGGTTAGAAGAGAGAATCGAGCAAGTCATCTGCCACTTCCTCGGCTACGGTCACGCGCAGGTCGGGGCGGCGGGCCATTTCGCGCGCGATGGCGTAGCGGGCGTGCGGGTTGCGCGCCCAGGCCCGGCGGGCGATGCCGTTGTTAACGTCAAAAAACAGCAAACGTTCCAATCGGTCGGCCGCCGCTTCGCTGCCGTCCAGCAACAGTCCGAAGCCGCCGTTGATGACCTCGCCCCAGCCCACGCCGCCGCCGTTGTGCAAAGATACCCAATCGGCGCCGCGAAAGCCGCCGCCGATCACGTTGTGCGTGGCCATGTCGGCGGTAAAGCGGCTGCCGTCGTAGATGTTACTCGTCTCGCGGTAGGGCGAGTCGGTGCCGCTCACGTCGTGATGGTCGCGCCCCAGCACCACGGGTCCGCTCAGTTCTCCGCTCGCAATGGCGTCGTTAAACGCCCGCGCCAGGGCCAGCCGCCCTTCCGCGTCGGCGTACAGGATGCGGGCCTGCGATCCCACCACCAGCCGGTTTTCCTCCGCCGCCCGGATCCACTCGATGTTATCGGCCAGTTGCCCCCGTATTTCCGCGGGCGCTCCGTCCGCCTGGGCCAGCAGCACCCGCTCGGCCAGCCGGTCGGTGATCGCCAGGTCCTCGGCCCGCCCGGAGGTGCACACCCAGCGGAAGGGGCCGAAGCCGTAGTCGAAGCAGAGCGGCCCCAGGATGTCCTGCACGTAGGAGGGGTAGCGAAATTCGCGGCCGTCCTCGCCCGCCACGTCCCCGCCCGCGCGGCCGGCTTCCAGCAGAAAGGCGTTGCCGTAGTCGAAAAAGTAGGTGCCCCGCGCGGTGTGCGCGTTCACGGCCGCCGCGTGGCGGCGCAACGATGCTTCCACCCGCTCGCGAAAGGCCGCCGGGTCGTCACGCAGCAGCCGCTCGCCGGCCGCAAAGTCCAGCCCCGCCGGGTAGTAGCCGCCCGACCACGGGTTGTGCAGCGATGTCTGGTCGGACCCCAAATGCACGAATATCCCCTCCCGCTCGAAGTGCTCCCACACGTCCACGATATTGCCCAGGTACGCGATCGAAATCGCCTCCTCCGCTTCCTGCGCCCGGCGCACGCGGTCGCTCAGTTCCGGCAGGCCCTCCACCAGCTCGTCCACCCACCCCTGCTCGTGCCGCTTGCGCGCGGCGGCGGGGTTCACCTCCGCACAGACCGTAATGCAACCCACTATCTTGCCCGCCTTGGGCTGCGCACCGCTCATGCCGCCCAGCCCGGCCGTCAGGAAAATTTTCCCCCGCGGCGTCTCCCCCTCCGGCAGCACCCGCCGAAACGCATTGGCCACCGTTATCGTGGTGCCGTGCACAATCCCCTGCGGCCCGATGTACATGTACGACCCCGCCGTCATCTGCCCGTACTGCGTCACGCCCAGCGCATTGTACTTCTCCCAGTCGTCCGGCCGCGAGTAGTTCGGGATCATCAGCCCGTTGGTCACCACCGCCATCGGCGCATCCACCGACGAGGGAAACACGCCCAGCGGGTGCCCCGAATACAGGTGCAGCGTCTGGTCCTCCAGCATTTCACTCAAATACTGCATCGTCAGCCGGTACTGCGCCCAGTTTTGAAACACCGCCCCGTTCCCGCCGTACGTAATCAGCTCGTGCGGGTGCTGCGCCACCGCCGGGTCCAGGTTATTCTGGATCATCAGCATGATCGCCGCCGCCCGCGCACACCGCGCCGGATACTCCCCCAGCGGCCGCGCCCGCATCTCCTCTTCGGGCCGAAACCGGTACATGTAAATTCGCCCGTACCGCCGCAGCTCTTCCCCGAATTCCGGGGCCAGTTCCGCGTGCCACGCCGCCGGGAAGTAGCGCAGCGCATTGCGCAGCGCCAGCCGTTTTTCGTCCGCCGTCAGCACGTCCTTGCGGTGCGGCGCGTGGCTCACGTCCGGGTCCAGGGTAACGGGCGGCGGCAGGGTAGGAGGGAGGCCGAGGGTGAGGTTCATCTGTTTGGTGGTTTGGGGCAAAGGTAGGAATCAACGAATGAAGGAGATACCTGCACAAACGGTAGAGTATTTGTACCCCGACCGGGAACGGTGGTCTCGGTGAGGCAGGAGAGAAACGAGGCAGTTAGTTCAAGCCGTTCACTTTTACACTACCTACTAAAGCATCGGGCGTGTCCGTCCCTAACGGGCCGGCCGGCCCCTTCCGGGCTTCGCTGTTCGCTCGGCACTTCGTGCGCTACCGCCCCTCCAGGCGCCTCACGCGGAGGGAACAAGGAATGAAGGATGGAGGGAATGAAGGATTAGCTACGCTGCTTCTCTCGATCGCAAAGCGATCTTTCGAGGTGAAGGGGAACAAGGATTAGCTGCGCTGCCTCTCAATCGCATGGTGATTCTTCGAGGTGAAGGAGGAAACGAAGTAATTGCCACCAATGGATAAGGAAAAAACAAGGGGAAAGCAGAGCGTGGTTTTTGAAATTTAACTACTTTGCGGTCCGTGTTAGCGCGTTTATTTACCAGTCTTTTCGGGACGAGCAGTTTGGCCGGCTTGAGGGCGGAGCCGTGCGGGGATGTTTTTTGGGCGTGGGGGAAGGAGCACGACCTCAGCCTGCGGCACATCCAGGAACTGTTGGGGCATGGCTCTTTCAAGACGATGGAGATCTATACCCACATCTCCTATATGCACCGCCGCAGTATCGACAGCCCGCTCAATCGGTTGTTCGGTGAATGAGTTGCGTGTATGGCTATCTCTTGGGCATCATTTGCGCAACCGAGTTGCGCATATGATGCCCCAACCGGTGGGGTTGATGCAAGTTTGGCTGCTCTAATTGCGCTTTTGGGGCTTGAAGCAGGGTGATATGCGCAAGTTTAGTGGGGCGGGTTGCGTGTTTGCTTGGATATTTGGCGGGGTTGACGTATGTTTGTGCGGTGGGTTGCGATTGGTGGGATATGCGCAATGCGGATATCGACTAGTTGGGCGAAACTAAAAAAATCTCAGTCTGAAAATGAGATATATGAATATCAGATGTTGTTATTTCTAAGAATTCAAATAACAGATGTGATATTTCTTAAGACTTAGCTATATTGCATTTAGAGCTACACAGATAGACTTGATCTATCTGACAATTTCAGAAAATCAAAAAGAACTTTATGAAGAAGAATAAAACAAACGATGACGCTGAGAAAATAGTCAAAGCTTTAATAGATGCCATGACTGTCAACGATTCAGACACAATTAACTCCCTATTCAACGATGATGCTAAACAAGCATACGGAGATGGATCATGGAAATCAGGTGAGAAATTTTTCACATGGCTTCAAACTGATATTATTGAACGTGAAGGACACGTAGATGACGCTAATTTTTCCACGAATGGAAACCAAGTAGTGGTCACTGGTCAATATAGTAGTAAAGGTTATACAAACAAAGCTAACTTCCTATTCACTATAAAAAATGGAAAGATTCATAGTTGGCAGATGAGATATTAGTAATGTCTTTAATTCTATCAGAGCATTGATTTTATCTAAACTTAAACAAAAATTATGTACACGCGTAAAGTTTTCAAGATTCTCGATCTAATAAAATGGACAAGATTTGAATCATTTATTTTTCTCGTTATTGGATTAACAAGTACTACTCTTTATTTCATTTTTGACTTAGAAGGAATCAGTATCCCCTGGACACCTTTAGCGTTAATTGGTACTGCTGTGGCTTTCGTAATTGGATTTCAAAATAATGCCTCTTACGGAAGAATCTGGGAAGCAAGGATGATATGGGGAGGAATAGTTAATTCTTCCAGAACTTTTGGAATTTACGTCCAGGACATGGTTACAAATGAATATGCCAATACTAGTTTATCGGAGGGCGAATTATATCATGAAAAGAAGACACTTATCTATCGTCATATTGCTTGGATGACGGCTTTGAGGCATTCAATGAGAACTTCTAAGCCTTGGGAAACAGTTGTTCACGAAAAAACTAATAAAGAATGGAATGATGTTGTTAGACCACCAGAATGGGATTCTGAGGTTATGATTGATTTGAAACCGTATTTGTCTGAAACAGAGATAAAATACATAGAAAGTAAAAACAACAAACAGACAGCTATCTTATATTTGCAGTCTAATCACCTAAGAAAACTTAAGGAAGGTGGTATTATATGGGAATTTTCGTTCTTAAATCTAGAGAGTTTAGTTCAAGAATTATTTAATGTTCAAGGTAAATCCGAAAGAATTAAAAATTTTCCTTATCCACGACAGTTTGCGACATTGAATCATTACTTTATGTGGATATTTGTATTGCTGTTACCACTGGCCATAATTCCTCAATTCAGTGAAATCGGAGAATCGTTAAAAGATTCCAATTATTTACTAGGAAACTTATTTGTATGGCTATCAGTTCCATTTTATTTGGTTGTAAGTTGGATTTTTCACACGATGGAAAAAATCGGTAGAACTGGAGAAAATCCATTTGAAGGTTCTGCAAATGATGTACCTATTTCTACAATAGCAAGAGGAATAGAAATTGATTTAAGACAGAATCTGGGAGAGCCAGATGAAGAAATTCCTAATCAATTTCCTGTTATATACGATACACAGATGTAAGAAATAAAATTCGCCCAACAATGCGCCACCGTCAACCCGCCGATAGGTGAGTATAGCTTCGAGCGTCACATGCCGGATATGATAATGTCGTATCTTCGATCCGAGCCGATTGGATCGGCGGGCTGCGTTGGCGCTCCCGTTATGCCCAACAAAATATAAATCTAATGTACATTTAGGTTCGCTAATCTTTCAATATTATGCATTCGTCTATATTCTTAACACTTTCTCTTCTCTTTACCCAGGTTTTGGTATGTCAAGATCACGTGATTGATGGACAAATTATGGATTCGTATATTTCCGTGATTAAGCTTATTGAAGATAAAAGCAGAGAAATATCACATCAAGAATTTGACGCGATAAATAATTGCAAATTGGACGTTAATTGTAGTCATAATCGAATGGCTCAAATCATAAATGAATATAAAACATTAACGATAGATAATAGAAAGATCTTTAACGACTCCACAGACTACGAATTTGAATACGTTGAGTTAAATGACTTGTTTAACAATATTGATGAATTAGCTAAATTACACTTCCTGAAAACTAAATTCCAAGTCTTGGAAGTGATTGATAGTAACGGCGTGTTAGTGGATGAAGCAGAGTCACTTTCTAAATTACGATTCTTTAACATCAAAGAAGGAGATGAAATCGGTGAAATTGGATTCGGTTATGGTTATACTCTGTACTTAATGGGCTTACAATATGGGCTTGATTTTAAGGTGTATGCCAATGAGATCGATAAATGGAAGTTGAACAAGTTCAAAGAAAAAATCAATAACTATTATCCTGCAGACATTGCCGCTAAATATGTTTTTGTTCGTGGAAAATCTACATCAACTTCAATGGAGGGATTAAGTCTGGATATAATTATTCTTCAAAACACATTGCATCATTTAAACCAAAAATCAGAAATGCTTAAGTCCATAAGAAAGTCATTAAACGATGATGGCAGGTTAATAATAATCGAGGAATACCGAAGAAATGAAGTTCAAGATCGTTGTCACCTACTCATGACCCAAAATGATTTAAATAGCTTGATGACATCATGTGGATTTAACAGAATTAAACAGTTTGAGTTGGTGAAATCAAATTCAGTAATAATAGAATATCAGTAGAATAATAGCAAAAAAGATTTGACTAGTTTGAAAAGGTTATCTAAGAAATCTTTACCTGGCAGCTGATATAATAATGATTTTACTGCTTCATTTCAACAATATTATATTATAATGATCTAATCTTACTTTATGATTTTCTACTTAGAGCATTAACCTAAAACCTTACCTTTTATAGATCAATCAAATAAAGACGAACCCTGTTCTACAAACCACTTTTAGAGGGCTATAGTTATCTTCCAAGCCCATTAATGATAAGATGGGTAGTTAAAAAATTCATTAATGTAGAAATATCGTGACCAGAAGAACAGACAAAAAGGGCATAACAACGCAGCACCGTCAACCCGCCGAAAGTGCTTTTGCCGTTACATGTAGTTCTTTAAGTGGTTCAGTTTGTACATTTACAGAAAGTTTTTAGTGGTGGCGGGCTGCGTTGCTGCTTACGTTGAACTAAACCGCCTACGGCAGGTAGCCTATCCATTTAAAATTACCCCGGCGACATAATTTGGATGGTAACATATTTTTGGTTATTTTATAGTCACTAATAACCAATACGTTATCATGATTTCTTCAATAAACAAGATGAGAACTTGGATGATCCGGCGTAATTACGCTCGGACCACTATTAAATCCTATGTTCAACACGCACAATATTTTCTCATTTTTTGTTCCGTCAAGGTTTTTCATTTAGAGGAACGGCATATTTCTAGATATTTGGATCATCTTCGAATAGATCGTGGACTCAGCCAAGCAACGTTGAATATAGCTTATTCCGGGTTGAAAATTTTCTGGGAAAAAGCTTTGAGAAAACCTTGGCCGACTTTATCCATTCCGCGAAGTCGTCGCATAAAGCGCTTACCGCAAGTACTTTCACGAAAGACGGTCCGTCGACTGATTGAGCATACCAAAAATTTGAAACACCGTACCATCTTACGAACGATGTACGCCACGGGTATTCGATTGGGGGAAGTGGTAAACTTGAAGTTTAGCGATATTGATGCCGATCGTGGTGCCATACTGGTACGCCAAGGAAAAGGGAATAAAGATCGTCATACGATTTTGCCCCTGACTTTACTATGTGCCTTGCGCGATTACTATCGAGCATATGTAAGCGTCCGAGCAACTACAGGTGGTCGTTACACTGATTTTTCGCCCTCTGCGCGGGCAGCAGCTCGTCCAGCCGATTGACGGGGTGTCGGCCGATGCGCACGAGCACGTCCCGCAACCAGTCCGTGGGGTTGATGTCGTTCGCCTTGCACGAGCCGAAGAAGCTGTACATCATCGCCACGCGCTGGGCACCGGGGTGTGAACCGGCGAACAGATAATTCTTCCGACCCAGGGCCAAGGGTCTGATCTTGTTTTCGATCTGATTATTGTCGATCTCCACGCGACCGTCCAGCAGATAGTTTTCCAGATAGGGCAACTGATTTTTGGCGTAGAGTAACGCCTTGCCGATGGCACCACTGCTCAGGTTATTGGCGTGCTCGTAGCGGACCCAGTCCAGCAAGGCGTCGTACACGGGGCGGGACAACCGTAAGCGCAGGGCCAATCGCTCTTCGTGGCTTCGATTGCGTCGCCGGCAGTGTGCCTCGACGTGATACAAATAAGCGATGCAGGATAACGCGATATCGGCGAGTCGACGGTGATTACTTTGCGCTTTAATGAACTTGCGGCGGATGTGGGCCAGGCAACTGACCAGTTTCACGTCCGCGTGCTCTTTGAGGTAGGCTTTATAAGAGGAGTAACCGTCGCTTTGCAGCAGACCGGTAAAGTTTTCCAGCGTTTCGTGGAGCACGTTGGCACCCCGCCCCCTTCGATACACGAAAAAAACATTTTCGCTCACGGGGTTGCGGAACACCCACATCCAACCCAAGTGGGTTTTTTTAGCCTTGGTACGGTCCAGCACCTTTATTTTTGATTCATCGCCCTGCAGATAATCCGTGTCCAGCACGTTTTCTCTCAGGGCCGCGTAGAGTGGCTCCAACAGCGTGCAGCAGGCCGCGAACCAGTCCGTTGATCGTCGATTTATGGAAGATCACGTCGTGGTTGCGCTTGAACTGCTCGATTTGCCGGTAAAAGGGGAGATGATCGATGAACTTGGCCACCATTAGGCAGGCCAGCAGGCCCACTCCGGCGATGCCCTTGGGAATGGGCCGCTCGGGAAGCTCGCCGATAATGATGGCGACTTCCTCGTCCGGGTTATCGCGGTCCTCGGCGTTTTGCACCTCGACGGCGGCGGGGCGAACGTACTTGGAGCGCACGTACCGCTTAATATAGAGTGCTCCCGGCCGATATTCCAGTTCATCGGTGATCTCCTCGCCGATCTTGACCAAATCGGTCGTATCCTCTTCGGGTTCGATGGGGATGATTTGGACCGGCAGCGTATCGGGAAGCTTGGTGCGACCGGGATGCTTCTTTTTCTTCTTGCGCTGGTAAGTCACCGTCCGCACGCTCGCCTGCTCATCGGTCGCCGACGGCGCGGCGTCCGCGTCAACTCCAAAGCCCAGGGCCAATTGCTCGGGCGGGGCGGCGGGCTGGAAGCGTTCCTTGGTGGCGCTAAAGATCAACCGCTTCAACTGATCCAATTCGTGGCGCAGCGCGTTGATCTGCCCGTCACGCTCCTTTAAAAGGGATGCGGCCCGCGCATCCGCCCGGTCCAGGAGGGCGTGAAAATCCCCCTCCTTTTGGGCAAGGATGGCGTCGCGCTCGGCCTTGGAAATAGTGATTCCCATATGCCACGAAAATACAAACAATCCCTAATAATCAGGCCGCTTTCGCATATCTTTTTCGCCGCTTTACTGATTTAATTTCAATACCCTCCAAAAGCAACTGAATATCCGTCCAGGACATCTCCAGTGACGTTTTGTCGGACGCCGGTAACTCGAAAGTACCCCGCTCCAGCACCTTGTACCAGACCACGAAGCCGTCTCGGTCCCAGACCAGCAGCTTAATGCGGTCGCGCCGCTTGTTTAAGAAAATGAACACGTCGCCGCTTAACAGATCGTGCTCAAGGTGATCGCGCACCAAGCCGCTCAGGCCGTTAAATCCTTTGCGCATGTCAGTGATGCCCCGGTACATGAAATACCGCTGTCGGCTGGAGAAACTAAGCATGGGCGCGGTCGATTTCCAGGATGAGTTCGGCGATCTCGCCAATGGACAAGCCGATTAAATCCACGCTCAGGCCGCTGGGCAGTCGCAGGCCCCTGGCGGTGGCGACATCTTCCCGAGTCGGTTTGATCTCGCAAAAGCCGCCCACGGGGAACGTCTCCGCTAAATTGGCGTACTTTCGTTTCCACGAGTAAAACGTGGGGGCCTTCAAGCCATGTTCCACGCAGTACGAGGCGATGCCGTGCTCGCCCTCGGCCTGTCGGCGCAGGTGGCGTTTAATTTGATGAGGTGGCGTTTGCCGCATGATCGTCAACTTTGGTTGGGGGCAAAGTTGCGTCGGCTTCGCGGCGCTGGCAAGATGTGGTTGCTCGGACGCTTACTAAAAATGAGTCGCTAAACTTGTACCATCACACTTGAATGGCTTATCTTGGGGCGAGAAATAACCCGGATAGACCTCGGATGGTGCGGGGTGCGAAAATGTAATCCCCATGGCAGTGCGGGCACGACACGGCTTCGTTTGACCGGCAGGTAGATCCGCGACCCCTCCTGCATCGGGTGGGCGGATGGCTGACTTAACGTTCTGCGAAACAAATAGAAACTAAAGATTGTTATCATCCCAAGTAAAATTTTCATATTATGAACATAACTGTTGAGAAAAATACTGAAAGTATAGTAATTACACTGCCTTCAAGCATTAATCCTATTGATTTACAGAATGGATTGCGATATTTTAAATTTATCGAGATATCAAGTAGAAGTAAAGCAACTAATGTGGATATCGAAGAATTATCTAAGTCCGTTAAGTCTGCAATGGCTAAACCGATTATTGAGAGACTCAGAACGCTGGATGAGTTTAAAGAAATATAATGGATATTTATATAGTTGATGCAAATCTGATATTTTCATCCATACTTAATTTGAGAAGTGGAATATCAAATTTTATACAAAGAAAAGAAGAGTACGATGTAGAATTTTATGCACCGGAGATTCTCAAGGTAACTTTGAAATTTCAGATTAGATATACAAAAGAATTATTCGCCCAACACAGCGCTAAACGTCAACCGGGGCCGGTAAAGTTGGTGCCGGTTGGGTTTATTGGTGTCCGGTGCCATCCCGTCACCCCTCTCCCACACGACGGTCCGGACTAAAGAGGACCAAGACATTTACCCCCCCACCTGGAGCAACCCAAAAAAAGCCCCGCTTACTCACATAAGCGGGGCTTTTTTACAACACATTAATACAGCACTACTTCTTCAGCAACTCCAGACTCTGCTTCATGAAATCGGTCAACTGCTTACCCTTGAGCATCTGCTGCGAGAGCAAAGCCAGTTTGTAAAGGTAATCGACGCGTTCCTGACGCACGGTTTCGTCCGTTTCGTCCAGGATTTGCTGCTGCACCACCGGGCTGTTACCATTGACGATCACCTGATAGGAATCGGGAAACATACCGGGGTCCATGCCCTGCATCAGTTGCATTTCCTTCATGCGGCGCATGAACTCGGGGCGCACGATGCGGACCACCTGATCGGTGGTGTCCAACGGCTTGAGTTCCACGGTGCCGGCATCGCCGACCACGGCGGTGAAGAGTTCCTTCACTTTCTTTTGGTCGTCTTCGCCCAGTAGGAGTTCTTTCTCCTCATCGGTCTGGACGAGTTGATCGGGCGTGGCGGAATCGACGCGGACGAAGGTGAGCTTGTCTTCCTTCTGCTCCAACTGCTGGATGAGCGGGTTGTCGATCGGGTGGTCCATGTTAAGGACCGTAAAACCGCGCTCCGCGGCCCCGTCGATGGACGAGTGCTGACCGTCGGGATCGGAGGTATAGACCGCCACGTGCCGCTCATACTTATCGGTTTGCTTGTCGCCAATCTTCTCCAGGTACTCGGCGGTGGTGTAGTAGTTCTTTTCCGTGTCCTGCAGGAGCAGGAACTTGGACGCACGCTCGTAGAACTTCTCCTCCGAAATGAGGCCGTACTTGACGAACACGCCCAGATCGCTCCACTTTTCCTCGTAGTTGGGGCGGTCGTTCTTAAACAGCTCGCCCAGTTTATCGGCCACCTTACGGGTGATGTAACCGGTAATTTTCTTCACGTTGGCATCGGCCTGCAGGTAAGAGCGGCTCACGTTGAGCGGAATGTCGGGCGAGTCGATCACGCCGTGCAACAGCGTCAGGAACTCTGGCACGATCTCCTTCACCTCGTCGGTTACGTAAACCTGGTTGGAGTAGAGTTGAATCTTGTTACGCTGCTGCTCCAGGTTGTTGCTCAACTTGGGGAAGTAGAGGATACCCGTGAGATTGAACGGAAAGTCGATGTTAAGGTGGATCCAGAACATCGGCGGCTGGCTGTAAGGGTAGAGTTCGCGGTAAAACTCGCGGTAATCGTCGTCGGACAATTCGGCAGCCTGTTTTTTCCAGATCGGGTGCGGGTTGTTCACGATATTATCTACCGTCACTTCCGTGCCCTCGTTATCCGGCTCCTCGCCTTCGGCCGTTTCGGCGTAGGTGCGCTCGGTTTTGGTGCCGAAACGAATGGGCACGGGCAGGAACTTGCAGTACTTGTCCAGCAGCTCCTGGATCCGGTTTTCCTTTAGGTACTCCTTCGAATCCTCGCTGATGTGGAGCACCACATCCGTACCGCGCTCGGCGCGCTCCGTGGTCCCGATCTCGTAGTTGGGGTCGCCCGCACAAATCCAGTGGATTGCCTCGTCGGCCTTGTCTTCCTTATAGCTGCGGGTAATGACCTCCACCTTGTCGGCCACCATGAAAGCGGAGTAAAAACCCAGACCGAAGTGGCCGATAATGGCGGCGTCCTCCTTATACTTATCCAGAAAATCCTGCGCACTGGAAAAAGCCACCTGGTTAAGGTATTTCATCACCTCCTCCTCCGTCATGCCGATTCCCCGGTCGCGGATGGTGAGCGTTTTGGCTTCCTCGTCGAGGACAATGTCAATCGTCAGGTCGCCCAGCTCCCCGGTCGGTTCGCCCTTGGCGGACAGCGTTTTTAATTTGGTGGTGGCATCGACGGCGTTGCTAACCAGTTCCCGCAAGAAAATTTCCTGGTCGGAGTACAGAAACTGCTTAATAATGGGAAAAATATTCTCGGTCTGTACCGATATGTGTCCTTTTTGCATCGTGGCGGTTTTTACCTTCAGACCACGCAATTCCCGTACCAGCGGCCCAAACTGCCATTTTGACGGTTGAAGAGCCAATTTATCGGTCACTTCCATGAAATGTTCGGTCCGAATATTTTTTCCTTCCCGATAACTAACCATATTTGCGCAATTAAGCAGTCAGGGTTTAAACAGCTAGTGAGGTAGTTTTTCAATAGTCAGAGAACGATATCGCTAGTCCGACTAAACAATGGGTAGTGGGAATGTGATACCCAAATGGGTTGTTTGCAAAATATGCATCATACCGACATCAATACCGGAACGACCGGGGGAATGCGATCCGGGGGGGTATGCAAACCCTATCCAAACGGAACTTTCGGTAAGGGGCCGTCCTTCGGGGCGGCCCTGTTTTTTTGGGGGTGGGGGAGGGGAGATTTTTCAAAACCCCTAACTTGCCCACGACAACGCCGCCTACCAAAGCACGGGCGCAGCCCCCTCTAGTTAATCATTACCTACGGTGTTTCTCTTAGTCGCAAAGCGATTCTTCGAGGTCAGTCATTCAGTCACTCAGTCATTCAATCATTCAGTCATTCAATCATCGCGCACGGCGGCAAAGCCACCTGATCGGAGTGCAACTCCTCCACCGTTTTTTTACGCACCTCATTCATCCCGACTACTCAATCATTCAGTCATTCAATCATTCAGTCATTCATTCATCGCGCACGGCGGCAAAGCCGCCTGATCGGAGTGCAACTCCTCCACCGTTTTTTTACGCACCTCATTCACCCCGGTTACTCAGTCATTCAATCAGTCAGTCATTCAATCATTCAGTCATTCAATTCGCGCACGGCGGCAAAGCCGCCTGATCGGAGTGCAACTCCTCCACCGTTTTTTCACGCACCTCATTCAGCCCGATTACTCAGTCATTCAATCATTAGCTGCGCTGCTTCTCTCAATCGCAAAGCGATTCTTCGAGGTCAGTCATTCAATCATTCAATTCGCGCACGGCGGCAAAGCCGCCTGATCGGAGTGCAACTCCTCCACCGTTTTTTTACGCACCTCATTCACCCCGGTTACTCAGTCATTAGCTGCGCTGCTTCTCTCAATCGCAAAGCGATTCTTCGAGGTCAGTCATTCAATCATTCAATTCGCGCACGGCGGCAAAGCCGCCTGATCGGAGTGCAACTCCTCCACCGTTTTTTCACGCACCTCATTCAACCCGATTACTCAGTCATTAGCTGCGCTGCTTCTCTCAATCGCAAAGCGATTCTTCGAGGTCAATCAGTCAGTCATTCAATCATTCAATCATTCAGTCATTCAATCATTACCCCCCCCCCCACCAGACCACCGCCGCCCTGCTCCGCAACCCCGCCGTGCGCCTGCTGCGCAAAGACCAGGCAGGGCTGATCGTGTCCTTCCTCCAGGCGGCCTTCCGCGAGCGGGGGCAATCGGCCTACGCTAGCAGTGAGCTGACCGGTCTGCTGTCCGATTTTCTGTTTGCCGCCAACGACGGCGAGGTCCACTACCCCCGCCCCGCCCGCGACTACCTACAGCAGTGGACCGACGAGGGTTTCCTGCGCCAGTACTACGAAGATCGCTCCGAAGAGGCCGCGTTCGAACTCACGCCCGCCGGCGAACAAGCCCTCAACTGGGTGGCCTCCATGAACCAGCGCGAGTTCGTGGGAGCGGAATCCCGCCTCCGCCAGGTGTTCGAGCAGCTGCGCGAACTGGCCGAGGCCACCACCGTCGACAAGGAAGAACGCCGCCGCCAACTCATGGAACGCCGCGACGAGATCGACCGCCAACTCCTCGCCCTCGAAACGGACGAACTCGACCGCCTCGACGACACGCGCATCCGCGAACGCTACTTCCTCATCGAGGATACCGCCACCAAACTCGAAAGCGATTTCCGGCAGATCGAAGCCAACTTTCGCCAAATCAACGCCCGCGCCCGCGAAGACCTCATCGGCCACGCTACCGGCCGGGGCGAAGCCCTGAAAAAAATCTTCGACAGCCGCGACGCCATCCTCGACACCGACCAGGGGCGCACCTTCACCGCCTTCTGGTTCTTCCTCATGGACCAGGACCGCCGCACCGCCCTTCGCGGTTTCCTCGACCAGATCTTCCTGCAACCCGAATTGGCCGGCCTGCGCTCCAACTCCTTTCTCAACCGCATGGAATACGCCCTCGTAGAGGCCGGCAACCGCGTCAACAAAACCACCGATCGCCTCATCGAGCAGCTGCGCCGCTTCCTCCAATCCCGCGCCTACCTCGAAAACCGCCGCATCACCCAGCTCATCACCGAGATCGAACAACTGGCTGTCGCCGTCAAAAACAACCCGCCCACCTCCCGCCGCTTCGCCACCGTCGAGGGCAACGCCGATATCAGCCTCATCATGGATCGCGCCCCCTTCCAACCGCCCGAACAACTGCGCCTCCCCCTGGCCCCCGCTCGGCCCGGCAGCATCGAACAAATCACCACCGACGCCCTCTACGAAGTCCTCTACGTCGACCCCGCCGAACTCAAAGGCCGACTCAGCGTCCTCCTCCGCAACCGCGACCAGATCAGCCTCCTCGAAGTCGTCCAGCGCATGCCCCCCCGCCGCGGCCTCAGCGAACTGATCGCCTATTTCGGCATCGCCACCGGCTGGGAAGAAGAACGCCGCGCCGTCATCTCACCCGACCGTCGCCAGGCCATCCCTTACGAGAAAAACGGCGAACAGCGCACCGTCGATTTCCCCGAAACCATCTTCCTCGCCTAGCGGATTCGGGCCGTCTACCGCTGCTTTAAGAGGTTTCTCATGCGGGCGTGTCACCGGCCTGCCGGCCGCTGTCGGTCCCTTCTAGGCTCGCTGTTCGCTCGGCCCCTCCGCTGCGCTCCGGGTCTCCGGCTAAACGCCGGCCCTTCCAGGCACCTCACGCTGGGAACAAGCATAGAAGGACGGAAGGATGGAATATTCTTCTGGATTCCCCCCCCTCATCGAAA
>CAVPZP010000018.1:0-72670 GCA_963710215.1 Lewinellaceae bacterium
CGGTCAGCGCAAAGTAACAACGTCAAACTAAGAACACACAATCGTACAGACCAAATTGTCGGATAAATCTCTCTGCCGGGCGTGATCTTACAATTGGGCTATCAGTTCTCACTAGATGAACCTTTCCTCTAAAAACTGCCACGGAATAAATTCCAATTACCATACTTTAAAGCACTCATCAATCCTCCGCAGCCAGCACCCCATTGATCTCAAAGCGCATCGCGATATCCATCACGGTCACCACGGCCTCCACGGGGGCACCGCGGTCGGGGGAGATGGTCATGGTAAAATCGGAGTTGGCGCGGGGGCGGAGGGTGACTTCGAGGTCTTCCTTGCTGCTGCGGCGGTTGTTGTAGTACAAATCGCCGGTGCTGCTAATGCGGACATTGTCGAGTCGTTTGGAGGAAGGCGGTACTTTGGCGGTGGATTTACCCGGCAACTTGAGGTTGAGGGCATTGGGGGCCACCACGGCCGAGGTGAGCATGAAGAAAATGAGGAGGAGGAAGATAATGTCCGTCAGGGAGGACATGCTGAATTGGGCGCTGACGCGCGCACGTTTTTTGATTCCCATGGCGGTGGTTATTTGGCTCCCTTATTGGGCTGGGTGGCGATGGGCGCGGGTACCGAGGCGGCCGGCGATCTTCATGACTTTGGTGACCTCATCGAAGGCGGTGCCGGTTTCGGCCACGATGGTAACGGTGGTCTGCTCGCGGTCTCCGGCCTCAGCAACGGCGGTGCGCAGGGCGGGTTCCAGGGCAGCGCGGCTGATCTGCTTGTTATTGAGGGTGGTATTGCCATCCCGCTCCAGGGTAACAACGATGGTGGTAGAGGCTACCGTCTGCGAATCGGAGATCGGCAGATCGAAGGGTTTGATCGTCGTCAGGCGGGAGGTCAGCATAAAGAAGATGAGCAGTAGAAAAATAATGTCCGTCAGGAGGAGATGCCCGAATTCTGTGCTGAATTTACTGCCTTGTTTTAGTCCGATATGTTAGTATTAAGTACGTTAGTTTTTAGTACGCAGTTGGTGAATGGCTCGCTGCGCGACCTTGATTGAACCTGTTGAGACTTGTCGGGATCGACCTAAGAGACGTGGGATCTTTATATTAGTAGCTCGCTGCGCGACCCTTCTCGGACCTGGAGGTTCTCGACCGTGAGCGGCGAGAAGTTCGCGTGAGGTGCCTGGAGGGGCGGAGGTAGCGACGAGTGTGAAGCACCGAGGCGAATGTCGAGCCCGGAGCGATCGACGCCGGCCTTAGCCGGGGGCACGCCCTCCACATCAATATTAAGCCAGCGAATGACTGAATGATCTATAGGTGAAGCGCGTCGCCTGGTTATTCAGTTGATTCGATTCTTCTATTTTGATTACATTGACGGTTCCTGAAGCAAATCCAGGAAATGGCGGCGGTGCGTTCCATTTGGTAGACGACGCGCTCGACCTTGCGACCAGGAGGTTTAGTCTCGACGAAGGCGATGATGCCGATGAACAGGCCGGCTGCCGTGGCGAGCAGGGCCTGGTAGCGGCCGCCCGCGAGGCGTGTGGGGGCGACGTTTTCGGAGTGGACATTTCGTAGAACGCCGAGATGATACCGGTTACCGTGCTGAAGAAACCGATCATGGGAGCGGCACCGGCGACGGAGGCGAGGGTGGAGAGGTTCTTCTTAGCCGGAAGACTTCGAGGTTAACCGACGTTCTCGATGGCGGCGTCGATATCGCGGAGTGGTTTGCCGATGCGCATGAGGCCTTTTTCGACCATGCGGGCGACGGGGGATCGGTGTTGGCGCACAGGGCGCGGGCATTGGCGATGTCGCCGGAGGCCACGTCCTGGCGGACGCGGGCCATGAAGCCCTCGTCGACGCGGCCGGTCCTGCCGGATGGTGAGGTAGCGCTCGACGAAGATGGACACGGCGATGAAGAGCAGCACGATGAGGATGGGGCGACGATACCGACGCCGAGCCAACCGCTGGCCATGATGATCGAGGAGGCTTGGCCTTCGATCTCGGGTTCAAGGCCGGGGCGGTGGCGTTGTCGAAGCCTCGGCCTGCTGGAAAAAAAAAAGGAAGAGGGTGTGCTGAAACATACGTGCGGGTTGATGAACTGGTCCGAGGGAATTAGGCGGTCCGTGGAATGGGTCGTAAACGTGAGGGAAGGCCGCCTGAAGTGCGGCGGGCGGCAAATTTAGAAATTTAGCTTTGATTTATGCTATTCGGACGACAAGAAGCTCCCTGAGGCGTCCGTATCGGCAGCGGGACGAAAGTCACGCTGCGGTATCGTACACCTTTTGCGGAAAAAGCTGTTGTACGTCGCTCTGATCTTATCGCCAAAACCATCCTTTGCCGTCCCATGCGTACCCGAGCCCATTGTACTCAGCCTGGTCTTCGACCCTGCTCGACCTTTCACCCTCATGGCCCAGCCGCCGCCGCCCGTCCATCTGGCAGAAATTGATTCGTGATCAACGAGGGACTGATCGAGACCGCCGCGAGCGCGTGGAGGCGATCCGGGAAAAAGCCGGTGAGCCGGGAACCGGCAGGTACGGGCCTCGGTCTACCTGGCTTACCTGGTCGGACGGGAGAGCGAGGACGAGCAGGAGACCTCGATCGAAAACGCCTGCGCGCCGAACTGGAAACCTATCCGGCTGGATCGGTGGCGCGGCGGTGATCGACACCGCGCTGGGAGAGTTCGACGCTGAACCATGGGCAGGAATAATATGACCGCACCGACCTGAGCGAGGACGACGACGCTGCCTCGGACATGGTCCGCGCGAGCGCGTGCTACGGTCGTCATCATCATTACCTGGCGGCGGTGGCCGACCGGAAATCCTGACGGCGTGGACGTGAGCGACTGGAGCGACCTGATCGCCAAAGGCAACGAAAAAGGCCGGGCGAGCAAGCGCGGCCGACGCTCTATGACGTGCTGATGTACGCGGACGGTGGAGTATCTGCAACAGGCGGAAAAGTCGACGGTGACCTGAGCCGACCTACGTCTTCAATACTGACCGGCCGGACGATTGCTCCGACCAACGAACTTATCACCGCCCCCTTCGCCACGCAGGATAGCAGCAGCCGGGTGAAGGTGGGCCGTGTTATTGTTTCAGGACCTGCTGCGGCGGCGGCAGGCCGCCGACCGCGTGGACCGGCGCACCTGCCCGCGCTGCGGAGGCCGAACTGGCCGTTGTTTCGCGCGGCAACAATAGACCGGCCGAGGAAGAACTAGTACCTGCCCGCCCTGAAACAACTGGAAAAAACTTACCCGACCGAGGCGGGATCATATTGGAGCAGGCGCGCGTATCGGCAGGAAGCAAGCGACTGGTGACCAGGAAAGATGATGGCAAGGAACCGACCGCCTGGGTTATGTGACGGCCCGCAACCTGGCGCAGTCGATCGAACGGGGGAACTCAACGAAAAGACTGTAAAATCGCAGGCGTGATCGTTGCTGGAAGACTTGCGAAAGCGAGACACTGGGGCCCAGCACGTAGCAGGTCGACTTACACCGACCGACCCGCGCTGGTGCGGGTGAGTTTCAGGAATCTGCGGGAAGTATTCGTGCGGGGTGATTGCCATGCGGGAAAGGTAGAGATGAACGACGGGGCGGCGGATCGACGCGCAACGACATCGAAGACCAAAACGCGTGAGCGCCGGTGGAGAACACCGTATCAGCTTGCCCGGTCTGACGAACTGCGCCCGCACTTCACGACGGCCCGGAAGGATCTACCGCGGCAAGTTACTGCGCCGGTGAAGCGAAGAACTGCAACTTCGACCTATCGGCGGTCACGTAAGACCGGTTTACTTCTGGGTTTCGCGGCCTGGGTTCGCGGAACCGAACAGGGTTATAGCAGCTCGCCGAAAAACGGCGGTAAACCGGTCTTCGGCTGGACCGGGAAACCGGCCGCCCCTGGCGGGGCGTGAAGGCAGTTGCGGACCATGTCCACCAACGATGATCGGACTAACTGGGCACCGCCGTGCTGACCGATGAGCGGGGTGCCGCCGAATACACCGCCCCGGAAAGAAGCAGCTACCGCATCCGGTTGGAGCGCGGGGAGGATCGGCTGATCACCAACGAAAACTTTTACAATTATAGCAGCGGTCGACCGGATGATCCCGAGACGGTGGTACAAACCGCACTGTTTACCGACCGGGCCATCGACCGTCCCGGGCAGCCGCTGTACTTCAAGGGTATCGTGTACCGCAAGCAGCAGGGCGAGGAAGGCAAGGTGGCCCCCAACGAGAAACTGACCGTTACACTCTACGACGCGAACGGGCAGGAGGGCAGACAGGACGTGACCACCAACGCCTTCGGCTCGGTACGCGGCCGCTTTGAGTTGCCCACCGGCGGTTTGCCTGGTGGCTTCCGGTTGGGGTCTAGTTTGAACGGCGATACCTACTTCCGGGTGGAAGAGTACAAGCGGCCCCGTTTTGAGGTGGAACTGCTGCCCAACGAGGACGAACCGAGCCTGGGGCAGCAAGTAACCGTCTCAGGAAAAGCGACCAACTATGCCGGACCGGCCGTGGCCGGGGCACGGGTAAGCTACACGGTGGTGCGCCGAACGGTACTGCCCTTCTACGGTTTCGGCCCCTACCGCCGGGGCGGCTACGGCCGCCCGGAACCCGAAGCGGTGCTGGCTACCGGCATCACGACCACTGATGAGGCGGGAAATTTCAGCATTACGTACCTAGCCGAGCCGGGGCAGGGCGAAGCCCTGCGGCGCGGCTACTTTCAATTCGCCACCAGTGTGGACGTGACCGACGGCACCGGCGAGACCCAAACCGACGAGCGCACCATATCGCTGGGCAAGGTGCCGTTACTGCTCCAGTTAGACGTATCCACCCCCGTGACACGCGGTCGCGGAGACAGCATCTCCATCTCGCGCACCAACCTGGACCAACAGCCCCGGGCCGGTGAGGTGAGCCTGACCATTTACCGCGCTCTGGCCCCCGACCGTTTCCTGGTTAACCGCTACTGGGAGAAACCCGACCAGCCTTTGCTGGACGGCGCGGCGTTCAAGCGGCTGTTTCCGCACTATGCTTACGGAGATGAGGGCAGTCCGGTCAACTTCGAGCGCGGGCCCCGCCTGACCACCCGCAGGCTGACCACCGGAGCTAACGGAAAAACCAGTTTGGCGGCCGACGATCCGGCCCTGCCCGTGGGCGTTTACTGGTTGGAAGCGACGACCCTGACGGAAGCGGGGGATTCAGTCAGCACCCAGGCGATGATGACCGTCATCGACCCGGCGGCCCGTCCGGCTTTGCCGAGTTCGGAACTATTTTCCCTGGCTGCCCCCGACCGCGAATACGTGCCGGGCGAGAAAGCGAGCGTAGCCGTGCTGACCAACAATGAGGCACCTTATTTGCTCTACAGCTGGCGCGATAATTCGCGGGCCGGGACGTACCGGGGCATCGACCCCGCGCAAACGAACCGCATCGAGCGAATGATCGTGGAGGGCGACCGCAACGGACTTTCATTACAGGTGATGGGCGTGCGCTATAACCGCTTTTTTGAGCGGAGCGAGGCAGTAGTCGTGCCGTGGCGGAAGGACCTGACCATCTCAGTGGCCAACTTGCGCGACAAGATGCGCCCCGGCGAGGAAGCGGAGGTCACCGTTACCATCATGCCTCCGGCGGGCGAGGAACTGCCGGCGGAACTGCTGGCGAGTATGTATGACCTGAGCCTGGACCGGTTTGCGCAGCAGGCATGGTCATTTAAGCCCTACGGGACGGGTCGAGGATACGGGTACGGGTCGCAGTTGTCGAGAGTTGATTTCGGGTCTGATTACGGCCAGGACCGGGGGATGGGCGGAAGACGCCAGACGGAGACCTTAAATTACAATTACCCCTCGCTATCCCTGCCGTTTATCGGCCGGTCTAATCGCTTTCGCGGCGAAGTGGCGTATTCCATGGCTCTGTCGCGGGCGGACGGTCCGCCGCCGCCGGCACCGGCCGGTGCACCACAACCTTACGCGGCAAAGCAAGAGAACCGCTTGGAAGGCGATGCCGAAATAGCGGAAAACCAAGCGGCCTACGACCAGATTCGTGATGATTCGGTCGTAAGCGGGGGTGACCAGTCCACGCCACCCGCGCCCATCTCCCCGCGCACCAACCTACAGGAAACCGCCTTTTTCTACCCGCAGCTACTCAGCAAACCCGACGGCAGCGTGGAACTCAAGTTCACCGCGCCCGAGGCCCTCACCCGCTGGAAGCTGCAACTGCTGGCCCATAACAAGACCCTCGCCGGCGGCTACGCCGTGCGCGAACTGACCACGCAGAAGGAATTGCTGGTGCTGCCCAATGCCCCCCGCTTCCTACGCGAGGGCGACCGCCTGGACCTGACCGCCAAAGTGAGCAATACCTCCGAGCAAGCCCTGACCGGTACCGTCTGGCTGGAGCTGTTCGACCCCGCCACCGACAAATCCGTGAACGCTACCTACGGCCTGCCGGCCCGGGCCGAGCAGTCCTTCACCCTCGCGGGCGGCGCGAGCATGACACCCGTCTGGCGCGTGAACGTGCCCGCCGGCGCGGCGGGCGAACTGGGCTACCGGGTGCTGGCCCGCGCGGGAGATTTCACCGATGGCGAGCAGAACCGCCTGCCCGTACTGACCAACCGCGTGCAGGTGACCGACACCCGGGCCTTCTACTTGCAACCGGGCGAGAAGAAAACCGTGACCCTGGAAGGAATGAGTACGCCCTCCCCCACCCGTACCAGCGAGGTATTCACTTTCGAACTGACCAGCAACCCGACCTGGATCGGCGTAAAGGCCCTCCCCTACCTGGCCGAATACCCTTACGACTGTACGGAGCAAATCGCCAACCGCTTATTTGCCAACACGCTGGCCACGCGGATAATCCGCTCGCAGCCCAGGATCGCCGAGGTTTTCGAGCAATGGCGTAAGGATAGCAATGCGCTCAAGAGTCCGTTGGCCGTTAACGAAACCCTGAAAACGGCCCTCCTGGAAGAAACGCCCTGGGTGCGCGAGGCCGCCGATGAGTCTGAGCAGCAGGCGCGGATAGCCACGCTTTTCGACATCGACCATATGGCCGGTGAGCAACGTAGCGCGCTCAATAAATTAGCGGAAGCACAGCGTTCGGACGGGTCTTTCTCCTGGTTCCCCGGCGGACGCCCCAACCGCTACATCACGCAGTACGTAGTGGAAACCCTCACGCGCATGGACGAATTGAAGGCGTTTTCCGTCGCCGACGACCAAGCTACGACCCAATTACTCGACCGTTCGCTCACCTATCTTGAAGGCGAGATGAAGGAGGAGTACGAAGACCTGATGGAACTCAAAAGGCAAAACCCCAACGGTTTCAAACCCGGCCTCAGCAGCATCACCCTCCACTACCTCTACGTGCGCAGCCACTGGGCCGACCGCATCAAGAACCGGCGGGCGGCGGATGCCTTTGCCTTCTTCAGCCAACTGAGCGAAACCGAGTGGGTCAATCGCGGCCTGTACGAGCAGGCATTGATGGCCGTCACCTTCCGTAACACCAACCGCGCCGCCCTCTCCACCCGCGTACTGGCCTCCCTGCGCGAGCGGGCACTCCACAACGAAAAGGGGATGTTCTGGAAGTACGAACGCTCCTGGAACTGGAACGCCCTGCCCCTCGAAACCCACTGCCGACTGATGGAAGCCTTCCAACTCATCGACCCGAAACCCGACGAGCGCACCGCCCTGCAGCAGTGGCTGCTGCTCAACAAGCAAACCAACCGCTGGGAAACCACCAAGGCCACCGCCGCTGCCGTGCACGCCCTGCTCATCGACGCCGATGAGCGACTGACAAGCACCGAACGCATCGAGGTCAAGTGGCCCGGTCTGGACAAGGACGCCTGGAAATCCCGCCTGGAAACAGCCGAGAATTCCGCCGAGGCGGGTTCGGGTTATTATCAGGTCAAGTTTACCGGCCGGGAGATCACGCCCGCGCTGGCCGAAGTAAGGCTGCGCAACAAGAGCAAGATCCTGGCTTGGGGCGGCCTCTACCACACTTATACCGAGGACATCGACAAGGTGAACAGCTCCGTCCAGTCTCCCCTCAAACTGGACCGCCAACTCTTCCGCCGCATCAGCACCCCCGCCGGCGAGGAACTGGAAAACTACGGCGACGGCACCACCCTCTCCCCCGGCGACCGGATCACGGTTCGCCTCACCGTCACCACCGACCGCGACATGGAGTTCGTGCACCTCAAAGACCGGCGCGGCAGCGGCCTGGAACCCGCCACCACCCTCAGCGGCTACCGCTACCAGGACGGCCTCGGTTTTTATTTCAGCCCCACCGATCTGGCCGTCAACTATTTCTTCGATTACCTCCCGCGCGGCACCTACTTGCTGGAGTACGACCTGTTCGTAGTGCACCGGGGCGAGTACAGCAACGGTTTGTCGGTGATTCAGTCGATGTATGCGCCGAGTTTCAGTGCGCATTCGCGGGGGATGAGGTTGCGGATTGGGGAGTGACGAGGATTAGCTGCACTGCTTCTCTCAATCACAAATGGTCTTTTGAGATGAAGGATGATGGGAACGGAGAAATGAGAGAGGCACCGTAGGTAATATTTGATAGTGGGTCGTAGTGAAACCGTCACTATGCTCATCACTTCTCCACACCCCGAATGTGGATTAGCGTGGAAAGACGTGGACAAAAAAGCCCCGCCCCCGCCCTGCCCTTTCGTATCTTTGCCCGCAGAATACCACGAAGAGACGCACCCTCGTGCCCCGCAAAAACAGCGGGCCGGAACCAACCTTACGCTGACTTATGCGCCTGAAACAACTGGAAATAAAGGGCTTCAAAAGCTTTGCCAACCAAACGATCGTCAACTTCGAGGAAGACGTGATCGGCATCGTGGGACCGAACGGTTCGGGAAAATCCAACATCGTGGATGCCATCCGCTGGGTGCTGGGTGAGCAGAAAGGCAAGGAACTGCGGCTGGACAAGATGTCGAGCGTGCTGTTTAACGGCACCAAAAAACGAAAAGCATCGGGCGTGGCCCTGGTGTCACTGACGTTTGAGAACACAAAAAACCTGCTGCCCACCGAGTACAACCTGGTTACCATTACGCGAATGCTCTACCGCAGCGGCGAGAGTGAATACCGGCTGAACGGCGTGCAGTGCCGCCTGAAGGACATCACCAGTCTGCTGCTGGATACGGGTATCGGCAGCAACTCGTATGCCATAATTGCGCTAGGCATGGTGGACGATATTCTAGAGGACAAGGACAACAGCCGGCGGCGGATGTTCGAGCAGGCGGCCGGGGTGAGCAAGTACAAGCAGCGCAAGCGCGAGACGCTAAATAAACTGAGCAGCACCGAGGGTGATCTGGACCGGATCGAGGACCTGTTGCACGAGATCAAGGCTAACCTGGTGAGCCTGGAAAAGCAAGCCAAGCGCGCCCGCCGCTACCGGGAGATCAAGGACAAGTACCGCGAACTGTCGGTGCAACTGGCCACGGTGCGCGTGGGCGACCTGCGCGAACAGCACGCGGCCCTGACCAAACAGATCACCGCAAGCGAGGACAACTACCGCGCCGCCGAAATAGCCGTAACGCAACTGGAAGCCACGCTGGAACGGGAGCGCAAGGATAACGTGGACAAGGAGCGCACCCTGAGCGAAAAACAGCGCGAATTGAACGAGATCACCGGCCGCCTGCGGGGGCTGGAGAACGACAAGCAGATGCTGGCCCAGCGCGAGGAATTTATCGCCCGTAACCGCGAGAAACTGCAACACGACATCGAACGGGCGGGCACCACCCTGACCGAGCTGGCTGCGGGTATTGCCGGCTTCCGCGAGCGGCTGGCCGCCGAGAACGCCCGGGCCGATGTGATGCGCGAGGAACTGGCCGCCAAGCAGGAAAGTGCCGCTACTATCCGGGGCGGACACGCGGGCGTTAAATCCAAATTGGACGAGGGAATCCAGGAACAGCAGCGGCTGGAACGCAGCGTGTTCGAACTGGAAAAACGGCGGGCGATCAACAGCAATCAGATCGACAACTACGCCCACCAGCGGGAACGCAACGAGGCCGACGTGGCCGACCGCCGCGCCGAGAACGAATTGCTGGAAACGCAAATGACCCACCTGGCCGCCGAGGAAAAAACGTTGCAGGCACGGGTGACTACCCTCGAGAATGCCGAAGAACAACGGCGCGGCGAACTGGAAAAGGCCGAAGCCGTGCGCGACGAGCTGAAGAACGAACTGACCCGCGTGAACCGCGGTCTGGACGCCAAGCGCAACGAATACCAGCTGACCAAAAGCATGATCGAAAACCTGGAAGGTTTCCCTGAGTCGATCCGCTTCCTGAGCCAGTCCAAGGAATGGGCGGGCCGCGCCCCCCTGCTATCCGACTTGCTGCTAGTAGACGCCGATGATCGCGTAGCGATCGAGAACTACCTGGAGAATTACCTGAACTACTACGTGACCACCGACCTGGCCGAGGCCCGCGAAGCGGTACAGCTGCTGAGTAGGAGCCAGAAGGGTAAGGCCAATTTCTTCCTGCTGGACGCCGTGGCCGGCCGGCCCGCGCCCACCGACCCGGCCCTGCTGCCCGCCGGCACCCGCGCGGCGGCCGCCTGCATCAAGGTGGAGCCCAAGTACCGTGCACTGGTAGACCTGCTGCTGGACCACGTGCTGATCAGCGATAGCGACGAATTGCCCGCCGGCGAGATCGACGGCTATACGGTGCTGGCGCGCAGCGGTCGCTACATCCGCCGCCCGATCAGCCTGAGCGGCGGGTCGGTGGGGCTGTTCGAGGGAAAGAAAATCGGTCGGAAGAAAAATCTCGAACTACTGGAAAAAGAGATCGCCAAAGCGGAGGCCGCCGCCGAAAAGCTTAACGCCAAATTTTACGAGGAGGGTGCCCGCATCGACGAGCTGCGCCGCCGCCGCGTGACTCACGAGATTCAGGAAGCCCAGCGCGCCCTCAATAAGGTGCAGCAACAGCGGGCCGGGCTGCTCTCGAAACTGGAAAATTTCAATGACTATGCCCGCCGCATTCAGGAGAAAAATGAGGAACTGAATAAGCAGGCCGACGAACTGGCCGAAGCCAACGAGCACGGCAAATCCGAACTGGCCGCCCAGCGCGCCGCCATCACCGACTTGCGCGAACGACTGAGCGGTACCGACGAGGATTACCGACGCATGAGCGAGGAACTGAGCGAGGCCGCCGCCGCTTACAACGAGCAGAATATTGCCGTGATCCGCCAGCAGAATGCCACCGAGGCCCTGCAGCGCGAACTGGATTTCAAGGTCCAGCGCGCTGCCGATACCGAGGCCGAACGCACCCGCGCCGGTGAGCAGCTGGAGGCGGGCGGTAACGAGCTGGCCGGGATCCAGGAAAAGACGCTGGAAACGGCCGCCGCCCTAGAAAAGGGCTATGAGGAAAAACGGGCCTTCGCCCAGACCCTCAGCGAGGCCGAGCAGGCCTACTACCAGGCGCGGGGCGGCATCAATGAACTGGAAGATTCCTTGCGCAAAAAGAGCCGCGAGCGGCAGGACCTGCAAACCGGCATCAATCAACAAAAGGAGAAATTTACGGACGTCAAGTTTAAACTCAGCGGCATTTCCGAGCGCATCCGCATCGAGTTCAACGTGGAACTGGGCGATCTACTGAAGGAGCAGGCCGAAGATGCCGAACCCTTCGACGGCGACCTCACCGAACTGGAGATGAAAGTAGAGCGCCTGCGCGGCCGCATCGGCAATTACGGCGAGATCAACCCCCTGGCCGTGGAGGCCTACGACGAAATGCAGATCCGTCACGAAACCATCACCGCCCAGCGCGACGACATCCTGGCCGCCAAGGAATCCCTGATGACCAGCCTCGGCGAGATCGAGGAGCAGGCGACTGTCCGCTTCCTGGATGCCTTCGGGCAGGCGCGCCTCCACTTTATCGAGGTATTCCGCTCGCTCTTCACCGCCGACGACAACTGTGACCTCATCCTGCTCGACCCCGAAAACCCCCTCGAATCGAAGATCGAGATCGTGGCCAAACCCAAGGGAAAACGACCGCAGACGATCAGCCAGCTCTCGGGCGGCGAAAAAACCCTCACGGCCACGGCCCTCCTTTTCGCGCTCTACCTGCTCAAACCCGCCCCCTTCTGCATTTTTGACGAGGTAGACGCCCCGCTGGACGACGCCAATATTACCAAGTTCAACCGCATCATCAAAAAATTCAGCCAGGATTCGCAGTTCATCATCGTCACCCACAACAAGCTCACCATGGCGGCCGTAGACACGATTTACGGCGTTCACATGGCCCAGCAGGGCATCAGTGCCGTCACCGCCGTGGATTTCCGAGAGTTCGAGTTATCCGGCAAGTTCGAGGCGGTAGCGAATTGATCCAGAGGTTTTTGTAATAATTTATACTCACTTCCCACTATCTACTAATTCCGGGCGTGTCCGTCCCTTGACGGGCCGGCCGGTCCCCTCCGGGCTTCGCTGTTCGCTCGGTGCTGCGCACGTCCCCTGCGGGCACCTCACGCGGGTGGGGGCCCTTGAACCCCACTCGGTCGTATGTCTTCGCCGTTCGCTCGGTGCTGCGCGGGCTATGAGCCGGGTCCCCTACACCCCAGACTCAGGTTGCCCTACCCGCATCGGGTAGCTCGCCGCCGCCGCCGCCGAACCCCGGTAGTCCGTCTACCGCTACCTACGACGCGAAGGATCTCTTTTATCTCCAACTCTACCGCGACCAGACTCCTACCGTTTCCGGCACCTCACCGGCCCCGGCCCGTTTCAACGGCGATATCAGCTACGTCGCTACGCAGGTACGCGGCCGCTACCAGCAATTGTTCGGGGTAAAGTATGATGAGTACGATCGGATGACGGAGGCCAAATTCTATGAGCGAACCCAACCAACCAGTACGGCTACCCTAACCAATGGCTACAACGAAACGGTAACTTACGATCAACGGGGTAATATACAGAGCCTGTCCCGGCGGAGTGCTTACCTGGCCAGTATTCAGTTTAACGGACCTCTGAAATATTATTACGGTCAGATTGACAACCTCACTTATAATTATCCGGGTAGCAGCAATCAGTTGACTAGTATTAATGATGCAGCGATCGGGGACGAAGGCTATGATGATTATCCTGGTAACTACACTTACGATGCCAATGGCAACACGACAACCGACCCATCCCGTAAGGTAACGATCGAGTACAACCACCTCGATCTACCGACCAAAATCAAGTGGACGGGTAGCGGGCAGCAACGCCTGGAGATGACCTATGACGCTGCGGGTACCCTGCTACGGCGAAAAAAATTCTCTTCCACCAACCTGTTGATCGAAACGCGCGACTACATCGGCGGTATCGAGTACAAAAACAGTGCCCTCGAATCAGTTGCCCACGCCGAGGGACGGGTCTACTTCGGCGGCGGCAGCACCGAACGCTACGATTATGCCCTGACCGACCACCTGGGCAACACGCGCCTGCTTTACTCCGACCTGAACAACAACGGCATCCCCGACGTGCCGAGCGAGATTATCCAGGAGGAACACTACCTGCCGTTCGGCATGAAGATGACCGGCCCGTGGATGGGTGCGAGTAATACCGACCACACGGCCTACCAGTACAACGGCATCGAGCACGTAGCGGATTTCGATCTGGACGTGAACATGGCGATGTTCCGAACGTTGGATCCGTTGACTGGGCGGTGGTGGCAGGTGGATCCGAAGGCGGAGGCTACAATGGGGCTAACACCTTATGGATCAATGAATAATAATCCTATCAATAATGTTGACCCAAATGGTGATTTAGTACCGATTGCTCTCGTAGCTGCGGGAGCAATTTTGGGTGGAGCTGGCGGGGGAATAATTGCTGAATATAATGGAGAAAGTTTTTGGAAAGGAGCTGTTATTGGAGCATTCATTGGAGCAAATTTAGGAGCTGGATATGTTTCTGCTACTAATGTTGGTAGCGTTACGTCTGCAACTGGCACCTTAGATAAAGCCTGGGGAATTACTACATCGGTCTTAAATGGTTCTGTCGCCAGAATGACGGCGACAGCAATCACTGGGGGGGGGGATGTCGATGCAATTTATAAGTCTGGAATAGTTGGAGCTGCATCGGGAGGTTTTACGGCTACCAATGGTTTTGGTCTTGTTGCAAAAGGTGCTGATGCGCCCCTAGTTAACAAATTGCTCTTTCAAGCAATCGGTACTAGTGGCAGATCTATTGGAAATAATTGGATTAATGGCAACCCGGCTTTCAGTAGAGTTGCGTTGGGTGTCGGACCCATAAATTTCACCTTAGGAAGTGGACAAAAACTATTCCAATGGCAAAATAACATCGGCAACATTGCGACAAATGCACTGGGTTTATTTAATTTAGCATTTGGTGGAAAATTGAATTTCGATCTCAAGAATTTGGCTCCAGTCTATACAAAGGGGTTTATGGAAAAGTTTGGCGGAGCCTGGGGGGCCCATGTTGTTATGGGACCTCATGAGTGGACAAATACGGTTTTGAGACATGAGATGGCTCATGTTTGGCACTCTCGAGCACTTGGAGATTTTTATTTAGGGCACTATGCTGGTCAAGGTGTTCTTAGTACTCTGACGGGCAATGGATTCATTAGTCAACAAACGAATTATTATGAGGTACTGGCAGATCTCTGGTAGATTTAGCATTAGCTCCATAGTAAACATTGTGTGCTTCCTAATTGTAATAATAGGATTATATTCCTGTGACACGATTAGACAGATACAAGTATTAGGAAATCTTCCGATGGCTATTGAAACAGAAGCTATTGCTTTTAAAGAAAGCAGTATCGTCATAGTCCTCTCATTTAATGGAACACAAACTATAGATTATAATCGAGTCCAAGAAGCAATTATCTACTTCCACAATAATTTATTAGTACGATATGAAGTAGACGGTGCGGATTCTTGGGAGAATAATCTATATACGGTTCAAGATGATGTTACGATTAAATTATTTTTCAAATTAGACATATCCAGTGGCGATACACTTGTTATTGACCCAAGTAAGTACTTAAACTTGCCGTCGCCATTGCCATTGACGTTAATCATCGAAAATTAGTACATCATCTGTTATAGGCTAACCTGGTCTCAGCATCCGGGATATACCTATCGATCAAATCGTAAAGTACCTGTTTTTCCTCACTCCCAAGCTGCTCCAGCTCGGCCAGACTTTCCAGGTTCATCCCCGTTCAACTTCTAGGCGGACTCCTCCCCGGCCAGATAGTCTAGACTAGAATCAAGGGTGTCGGCGATCTTTTATGCACTCCGAGGGACGGGTCTATTTCGGCGGCGGCAGCACCGAACGTTACGATTATGCCCTGACCGACCACCTGGGCAACACGCGCCTGCTTTACTCCGACCTGAACAACAACGGCATCCCCGACGTGCCGAGCGAGATTATCCAGGAGGAACACTACCTGCCGTTCGGCATGAAGATGACCGGCCCGTGGATGGGTGCGAGTAATACCGACCATACGGCCTACCAGTACAACGGCATCGAGCACGTAGCGGATTTCGATCTGGACGTGAACATGGCGCTTTATCGGACGTTAGATCCGTTGACTGGGCGGTGGCGGCAAGTGGATCCGAAAGCGGATTTGATGATGGGGTGGAGTCCGTATAATAGTATGGAGAACTCGCCGATGAACTTTGCCGACCCAAATGGGGCGGAACCGATTACGCTAGGAGTTCTAGTTGTAGGTGCTTTGATTGGAGCAGGGGTGAGCGGAGCAACTACAATCGCTACAAATGCTATAACCGGAAATGATCTATTTCAGGGTTTTGGAAGATCGTTAGCCTTCGGAGCGGTAGGTGGCTTTATCGGAGCAGGGATAGGAGGAGCTTTTGCAGGGACTGCATTTGGACAATCGACTAGTTTCGGAGTATTAAATAACTTTGCTAGTACAGCAGCGACTAGCGCTACTTTTGGACAGGATATTACTCTAGGAACGTTAGTGGGCAGTGTTGCTGGTGGGTTTGTAAGGGGAGCTTTGCCTGGGTTCACCGGAGTGGAAGGCGGAGCAATAGCTAATATTGGAGCAGAAGCATTACATATGGCTGGAACGGGAGCCATAACAGGTGCTGTAAATGGGGGAGTCGCTGCGGCAGTTGATGGAAGAAATGTTGTGCAGGGTATTGTTTTTGGTGCGAAAGATGGTTTTATTGGAGGTGTTGCACAGGCTGCAGCTAATAACTTTTTATTTGGGAACACATATATACCTGGCGGTCATTTTGAAGTTACGAATCAAGTCTTCAGAAGAGGCAATCCAATATTCAGTTTATTTACAAATGGAGGAGGTCTCGCTGCTGGTAGAAATCTGTCGACTGGTAATGACCCAGACGACCCAGACTTTTTGCCTTGGGTTCAACACCATGAGAATTCTCATTATCTCCAAATGAGAGAAAGTGGATTTGGGGCATTTTATGCTAAAACAACTGGTCAATATTTTGGAGGTAATCCATATGGAACAGTTGGTACTTTTGAATGGAAAGCAAATGTTCACGCATACATGGTAAAAGGCTACTATTGTAACGAATATGGCCGGAAATCTTATGCCCACCCAATAAAATTCACCCCATGAAGCTGTATCTAATTTTAGTGATGGTATTTCTTATCCATAGCTGTGATTTCCCCAGTCAGATTAAGTACAAAAATCAAACTCAAAAAAAGTTGGAAGTTCTAATTCATTTCGCCGACCCAGACGAATTTAAAGAAAACACCAAAGCTTTCAAAATCGACCCTCTGTCAAAAGCCACGGTCTTGGCGGGGATGGGAACCAAATGGACTGACGAATATTTACAGAATTACATTAATAATATAGATTCAATTTATTTTGCTTCACAAGATGAAACTTTCACCTTGGACTCAAGCGACGTAAGCAACTTGTTTGGTGCTGGAAAAAAAGGGCTGCTAGGTAAAAATCTCACCATTGTGATCGATGAGAATTTACTGAAACGTTTAGAATACTATCCTTAAATGGGTTTCCTGCAAAATATGTCATTCACGTTTGAGAGGTTATTATGTTTTAGCTCGTATACTGACCGAAAAATTTCGTTGTATTTAAAATCGGTTACAATCAATCAGTGACGGAAACTTTAACATTTTGGCTACATAACAATATTTGCAACGTGCTACACTAATAATTGCCTTCCCAGGCGTACGATTCTTACCATGAGTTGGACCATTGTTTTAGAAGATGAGGAAAGACAGGAATTGTCTATCTTAGAACTTTCCGCAGAGATTGCTAATGCTATATATAATTTGGAAAAAGAATTAATATTGTTGAAATATCTGGATCCTTATGGAAATACGGTTTTCAATAGGCTTCAAATAAAAGATTTATTGTCGGATATTGTAATGCTGGAACGGAGTTTGAACGATACATCCATAACTAATAAACTTAGATCACTAGCGTTAGAATGCCAAAACACAACTCATTCTTACTTGGCGTTTTATGGTGACTAATTTTTTAGTTGGCGGCTTAAGCCAACCGCGCCTTGGCATCCGGGATATACGTATCGATCAATTCGTAAAGCACCTGTTTTTTCCTCACTCCTAAGCTGCTCCAGATCGGCCAGCCTTTCCAGGTTCATCCCCGTTCAACTTCTTGGCGGACTTCTCGCCGGCTGGATAATCTAGTGTAGGAATTACATTTTACCGAACTCAAGTCACCAATAGTAATTCAATACGATGAAATGGACATGAAAAGTAATGATATATGGAGCAGCGTTCGAGCGTTTGTTAGCCACGAGACTGGTATCTCAATGAGTAAACTTCATTTATATAGTCGAATAGAGCAAGACTTATACATTACTGGGAATGACGCGGTAGATTTACTCGAACATTTTGTGGACCATTTTGATGTGAATTATGACAACTTTCAAATTGACAAGTACTTCGGTGCCGAGGGTTTTGATCTATTGGGAATAGGATGCTTAGTGCGTCGGCTTCGGGGCGAGCCTAAGCTTGAGCATTCTAATGAATCAATCACACTTGGTGACTTGGTGGCTTGGGTAGAGCGAGGATATTGGATTGACCCAGACCAAGATCAGCTAATCTCGCATTAGGGATGGACAAAGATCAGCGTCGGTGGTAATTCTGCTCGTAGAAACCACATTGCTGGACTTGTGAGTTTTAAATCTGGAGGTTGAACATCATGCGTTTCTTAGCATCCCGGATATAATTATCAATCAGATCATACAGTTCTTGCTTCTTGTCACTTCCGAATTACTCCAGCTCGGCCAGCCTTTCCAGGTTCATCCCCGTTCAACTTCTTAGCGGACTCCTCGCCAGCCAGATAGTCTAAACTAGAATCAAGGGTGTCGGCGATCTTTTATGCACTCCGAGGGACGAGTCTATTTCGGCGGCGGCAGCACCGAACGCTACGATTATGCCCTGACCGACCACCTGGGCAACACGCGCCTGCTCTACTCCGACCTGAACAACAACGGCATCCCCGACGTGCCGAGCGAGATCATCCAGGAGGAACACTACCTGCCGTTCGGCATGAAGATGACCGGCCCGTGGATGGGTGCGAGTAATACCGACCACACGGCCTACCAGTACAACGGCATCGAGCACGTAGCGGATTTCGATCTGGACGTGAACATGGCGCTTTATCGGACGTTGGATCCGTTGACTGGGCGGTGGTGGCAGGTTGATCCGAAAGCGGATCTGATGATGGGGTGGAGTCCGTATAATTCGATGTGGAATAATCCCATATCATATACTGATCCCGAAGGAGACTTTGCATTCTTAGCATTTGCTGCGATAGGAGTAGCAACCAATGGAATCATCAATTCTGCAAAAGGAGATAACTTCTTTCAAGGATGGGCAGGCGCAGCGATAGGAGGTGCATTATCGGGTGGCTATCTTGGTGCAGTTGGTAGTGCCGTAAGTGGTCATTTGCCATCGGCTAATATCGCCATTGGGGGAGGATTTAGTCTGTCTATATCTCCAGCGATTGCTTTTGGAAGCAATGGATATTCAATCGGGGCTAATGTAGGACTTAGCTATAGTTCAAATTACTTTAGTGCAGGTATTAGCGCGGGAATAGGTTACACAAATATGAGTTTGGGTCCTAATTCGGCAAAGGGCTTTACGTCTAGTCTAGGCGGGGGATTTAGTGTAGGAAATTCTGATTGGAACGCGGGTTTCTATACGAATGCTACGAGTGGTGCCGGGATTGGACAACGAGTGGCAGGATTTCGTGCTAACCTGAAAGGGGTTAGTGTCGCTTATGAGAACGATGACGCACCTTTCGATCTTCTAGGAGGAGCAGGAAACGCACTAAAAGACGGAGGAGATAGATTTAGAACCAACGCCGTGTCTATAGATTACGCGGGTATTGATTTACGATTGAATATGTTTACCGGTGATCCTACAGGTAGACCTACTGAACCTTCTTCAGGTTACCCCCAAGGATACCATACGGGAAAAGCTGATATGTATCGTTTAGGCGCGCTTAGTTTAGGATATAATGGTTACCGTGCCGGATGAAATAGCGAAGGGATAAGAAACAAATTTCAGAACGAGTTTGCTCATCAGAAGATAAGGCCACAAGCCTACTTCAGGAGATTGCCATCAGGTTATCCTGGTACTTTTTATTCTGAAATCTCATCGTTCCAAAACCCTTACTCTTTATGGTCATTCTAAGCAGCATGAAAAGACTAATAACTCTTTTTGCAGTTTGTTCTCTTGTTCTTCACTGTAGAAGCGCAGAAGAATTATCCCTACTCAGGGAAGATAACTCGCAATCAGCTATCAATATGGATGGATATTTCTACACGAAATATGAATATGGTTACATAGCTTTATTCTTTTACGAAAATGGAGTTGTGTACACCACGAATACCATTGAGGGAATAAGTGACTTAGAGTACTTAGATGATCACATAAGGAGGAAGCACTCAGAAGCCAAAGCGATTCAACTGCGTTGGTTTTGGGGCATATATCGAACTGAAGGTGATATAATCAAGTTGAATTATTGGTTGAGCGGGACCGGGAGTGTTTACCCTGCGGAAATATCTGAAGGTAAAATTGTTAATCCTTCGACCATAAGAATCCCATGGATAAATGACCAGTTAAATGAATTTAAGTTCAGGCAGTTTAGTCCCAAGCCTGATAGCACAAATGCGTTTATCAAATGAAAAATGTCCTCTTATTAAAAATCTCTAACCGAAACTAACTTAACTTTGCTCTACTATGCCATTCGGCATGAAGATGACCGGCCCGTGGATGGGTACGAGTAATATCCCCTCACCTCCGCACAATCCCCAACTTCCTCATTTTGGCCGTCAGCGTAGAAACCTTCAATGCCAACTTCTCCGCCGCGCCGCCCTTGCCGCTGACCTTCCAACCGCAGTGATCCAGCACCCGCAGGATATGCTGACGTTCCTGCTCGGCGTGGGTGAGGATTTCGGTATCGGGGTCGGCAGGGGCGGTGTAATCACCGATCGACTCGGGGGTGATGCGGAGCGGGCCGGTGCCGCCGTCAAAGTAGGCGCGGTCGAGGATGGCGAACAGTTCGCGAATATTGCCGGGGAAGGGGTAATTGGTGAGCCTATTCAGGTCGGCGGCCGGGGGCATCTGCCGGTCCAGCTTCTCCGTTTGATTGAGGGCGACGAGGCGGTGGCGTATCAGCAGCGGCAGATCGCCCGTGCGCTCCCGCAGGGGCAGCAGGGTGAGGTGCAGCACATTGAGGCGGTGGTAGAGGTCGGCGCGAAACTCGCGGCCGGCGGTCATCTCACTTAACTTGCGGTTGGTAGCGGCAATGATGCGGACATTGGCACGCACTACCCTCGTTCCGCCCAGGCGGAGGTACTCTCCATCCTGTAGTACCCGTAGCAGCATGGCCTGGACCCGGATGGGAAGTTCTCCTACCTCATCGAAAAAGATGGTGCCGCCCTCGGCCCGCTCGAAGATGCCGGCATGGTCCTGAAATGCCCCGGTGAACGATCCTTTGACGTGTCCGAATAAGTGGCTCAGGCCCAAGTCGTCGGTAATGGTACTGCAATTGACCCGCTCGAAGGGGGCATCCCGTAAATTACTGGCTTGGTGAACGAGGTGCGCCAGGTTGTCCTTCCCCACCCCGGTTTCGCCGTGGATCATGATCGTGCGGCTGCATCGGGCATAGGCGGCTGCGAGGTTGAGCGCACTCACCAATCCGGGTGAGGTGCCGATGATGTTGAGGGTGTCACAGAGCGTAACTACGCAGGGTTTCCGGGGCGGCGAAGAGTCGTTAAAGTTGAGGTCTTTCCGGGACGGGGGGGAGTTGGAAGGTCTCATGTGGGTTGTAGTGAGCGGGTGGGTCTACGAGCGGCTGACCGTTGGCCGGTCAGTGTTCGTGGTTAAGAGAGTGAGCGCGAACAAGATAGGGAATGTTTATTAAAAAATCATGTCACGGAAATATTTTAACAGTTCGCCGGGCGCGACCTCCGGTCGCGCGAAGGGGGTGTGACCTCCGGTCGCGCGAACGTTTGGCCCGCCGACCTCCGGTCGGTGTAGTCAGGCCGATTTAAGAACCCTCACTAGCGTCGGGCTTCGCTGGGTCCAGCGACCGCTCCTCCCGACGCAAGGCCGTTAACTCTACCCCTGTCCGGAACTACGGTAGAAGTCTCGATGGGAGGTGTTGCCGAATGGATTTAAATTTAGGGGGTCAGCATGCGTGAGGTGCCTGGAAGGGCCGGCCACGGGCCGGAGACCCGGAGCGCAGCGGAGGGGCCGAGCAGACCTGCGAGCCTGGAAGGGACCGACCGGCCCGATAGGGACGGGCACGCCCGGTCTAAGAGCGTGTCTACCGCTCAAAAATCGAGCTGGGTGTAGGATAGGTGATGTAGGGTGTTTGCCCTTGTTACCTAATGTCTCAGGTGATCATCCTGGATGATGGCGGCCGATTCATCGCACCTGCGATGGGTAAGAGACGAAGCCACTGTTTTTGTTTAATTTTGCCCCACAATCCAACTTCTTATGATCCGTTCCATTATAAAACTGGCCGTCGTGCTGGTTATCGGTATCCTGGTTTATAACCTGTTTTTCGGCGACGAGACGGAAAAGCAGCAATCCAAAGACATTTTCCATAAAGTCGGCGACCTGGGCAAGGACGCCTGGGGGCTACTCAAGGCCGAACGGGGCAAAATGAAAGAGGGCAAGTATGACGAGGCCATTGATAAACTGGACGGCCTGTACACCGAGATCCGCGAAACGGCGGTTACCCTGAAAGACAGCGAAGCCCTGGAACGCCTGAGCGAACTGGAGCAAAAGCGCCAGACCCTGAAGCGCGAACTGGCCCGCGAAAAACCCGAAACCTACGGCAACGGCATCCAGGAACGTAGCCCCACCACCGAACGGGTAGAAGACCTCTACACCGAAACCGAGGAGTTGATGCATGAGATGGAGCAGAGAGAAGAAAACCGGACGCGAAGCCCCGCCCCCTACTGAGCAGGACGAGTACCGCAAGATCATCCACATCGACATGGACGCCTTTTTCGCGTCCGTGGAGCAGCGGGACAACCCCGAACTGCGCGGCAAACCCGTGGCGGTGGGCGGCGGCAGCATGCGCGGCGTGGTGGCGGCGGCCAGCTATGAGGCGCGGACCTACGGCGTGCGGTCGGCCATGCCGAGCGTGACGGCCAAGCGGCTGTGCCCGCCGCTGATCTTTGTCAAGGGTCGCTTTTCCGCCTACCGCGAGGTGAGCGATACCATCCGCGAGATCTTCCTCTCCTATACCGACCTGGTGGAGCCGCTCTCACTGGACGAGGCCTACCTGGACGTGACCGACCCCAAGCGCGGCCCCTTGTCCGCGACCCTGATCGCCGAGGCGATCAGGGCGGAGATTTTCGCGGCCACCCGACTGACCGCCTCGGCCGGCGTGAGTTTCAATAAATTCCTGGCCAAGGTGGCCTCCGACATCAACAAGCCCGACGGCCTGAAGGTGATCCACCCCCACGAGGCGGCCGCCTTTCTGGCGGCCCTGCCGGTGGAGAAATTCCACGGTATCGGCAAGGTGACCGCCGCCAGAATGCATAAAATGGGTTACCGCACCGGCGGCGACCTGCTGCCGCTCTCCGAGATCGAGATGGTGCAACGGTTCGGTAAGGTGGGCCGCTACTACTTTCGCATTGTGCGGGCCGACGACCGGCGGCGGGTCAACCCCAACCGTATCCGTAAGAGCATCGGCGCGGAGCGTACCTTTAAACAGGACCTGGAACTGCGGTCGGATATGCGGGCCAAGCTGCGTTTTCTGGCCGGCATCATCCACGAGTATATGACCGAGCGCAACAACTTCGGCCGTACGCTCACCCTGAAACTCAAGACACCGGATTTTGTGATTCACACCCGCTCGCGCTCCTTTACCCAGCCCATCCGCAAGCTCAAGGACCTGGTGCAGACCGCCTATGAACTGCTGGACGAAAACATTGACGAGGTGCCCCGCGTGCGGCTGCTGGGCCTCAGCGTGTCTAACCTGGAGCGGGAGAACGAGGCGGGGGGCGTGCAGCTGGAGTTGCCGTTTGGGGAAGAGGAGTGATTTACAGTATTGTTCTTCGAATCTATAAACTTTACTTTCTTCTCTTCTTATATTTCCATTTTCTCCATCTGGGTGGTTCAAGCGGCACTATTTCTACCCCTCTATTTCTTAAGACCGTTTCAATCATTTGTACTGACAAACCGAATCGCACACCTAAATCTTTGATCGCCACTCCTTTAAAGTATCTATTTTGTATATCAATTTTAACTTCCTCACTCAAGTATTTTTTACTATCCTTATGGGCTTTTTCAATTTTATCTTTATAATTTTGTAGCGTTTTGATGAGATCGGTCAACATGATAGGATTTATTTTCACCGAGCTTTTTAAAGAGTGATCCTGATGTATCGTCTGCACTATTTCAACATATTTCATCCCATTCTTATGCCTGACTATATCAATCAGGAATGAACTCTTTACAGATTCTAATTGAGTTGTTTCCACTACTGTGCTTATCATAAATACCTGTTATGAGTTTATCAATTATTTGCCAAGATAATAAAATATAATTTAAATGTGATAATATGTTTTCTAAGTTATGCTTTGTCATCTAGGCTGTCCTATCTATTTAGGTTTACCCACTACAGTTTTAACGGTATGTCAACTTCCCGTCACCCCTCTCCTTTGGAGAGGGGCCGGGGGAGAGGTCTCCAAGAAGCGAGTGCAAAACCTGTACTGGTTCAAGACTGATAAGTTGGACAGCCTACTTTGTTATCATATTGTAGAGCGGGCTTTCTTGTACCGCTTCTTCTTGTGTTTTCTCTACCAGACAAAACCCCTTACCTTTACCCACCCCAAAACCACCACCCTCATGGCCTGGAAATCGACCGCTTTACTTCCCGTCGCCAAACTCGTTCACCGGCGCACCCAGGCCCTGGCGCGCCACGCCGTGCGCGAGCAGGGGCACATTTTTCGCCGCCTGATCGCAATGGGCAAGGCCACGGCCTTCGGCAAGGATCATGATTTCGGCGGCATCCGCACCCCCGCCGATTTCGCCGCCCGCGTCCCCTTGCGTGATTACGAGGGCCTGCGGCCCTACGTGGACCGCATCAAGGAGGGCGAGAACGACGTGCTCTGGCCCGGCCGGCCCGCCTACTTTGCCAAAACCAGCGGCACCACTTCCGGCGTCAAATACATTCCGCTCACTAAAGACAGCCTGCCCAACCACTTCGGCTCGGCCCGCAATGCCCTGTTTAATTACTACGGGCGCACCGGCCGCGGCCGCTGGCTGGACGGCAAACTGATCTTCCTCAGCGGCAGCCCGGAAATGGACGACATCGGCGGCATCAAGACCGGCCGCCTTTCCGGCATCGTCAACCACCAGGTCCCGGCCTGGCTGCGCACCAACCAACTGCCCTCCTACGAGACCAACTGCATCGAAGACTGGGAAACCAAACTGGAGCGGATCGTGGACGAGACCGCCGGGGCCGATATGCGAATGATTAGCGGCATCCCGCCCTGGGTGCAGATGTACTACGAGCGGTTGCTGGCCCGCTCGGGCAAATCCACGATCAAGGAACTATTCCCTAACCTCGAGCTTTTCGTTTACGGCGGCGTCAACTTTGAACCCTACCGCGCCGCCCTGGAAGAACTGGTCGGCACGCGCCTGCCCAGCGTAGAGATCTACCCCGCCAGCGAGGGCTTCATCGCCTTCCAGGACGGAGAACCGGAGGAAGGCCTGCTCCTTAATAGTGCCTCGGGCATCTTCTTCGAGTTCGTGCCCGCCGACGAGATCTTCGCCGACTCCCCTACCCGACTCACCCTGGCCGACGTACAAACGGGCGTCAACTACGCCGTCATCATCAACAACAATGCCGGTCTGTGGGGCTACAACATCGGCGACACCGTCGAATTTGTTTCCCTTGACCCCTACCGCCTGCGGGTAACGGGGCGCATCAAGCACTTCATCTCCGCCTTCGGCGAGCACGTCATCGGCAAGGAGGTCGAATCGGCCTTGCGCGAGACGGCCGCCGCGCACGGGGCGCACGTGCGCGAGTTCACCGTGGCACCCCGCATCAAACCGCCGGAGGGCGGCCTGCCCTACCACGAGTGGTTCATCGAGTACGACCGCGCACCCGAAGACGCCTCCGCCTTCGCCCGCGACCTGGATACCGCCATGACGGCGCGCAATATTTACTACCAGGACCTGATCGGCGGGGGCATCCTGCGGCCGCTCGTCGTCCGGTCGCTACCGGAGGGAGCTTTCCGCGATTACATGAAACGTCAGGGCAAACTGGGCGGGCAAAACAAGGTGCCGCGCCTGAGTAACGACCGTAAATTAGTGGACGAACTGCACTAACCAACTACTTGTGGATAACAGAACGTGCGGGTCGGCCCACTAGACCCCTCACTCCCCGAACAATCCGTGCAGCTTTGCCTGCACCCGATTCACCACCAGCCCCAGATCCTCCGGCTTATTCACGAAATCGAACTCATCCACGTCGATGATGAGAATATTACCGTCTTTATAGGTCTTGACCCAATCCTCGTAGCGGCGATTGAGGCTCTTCAAATAATCCAGACTCATGCTGCCCTCGTAATCGCGGCCCCGGGATTCGATATGGGCCACCAGCGTACCGATACCGGCACGGAGGTAGATAAGCAGATCGGGCGGCGTGATCTGGCTGGTCATGGTACGGAACAGCGACTGATAATTCTCAAAGTCACGGCTCGTCATCAGGCCCAGGTCATGGAGGTTGGGGGCGAAGATGTAAGCATCTTCGTAAATGGTGCGGTCCTGCACCACCGTCTTATCGCCTTCCAGAATCTTGATGATCTGCGCATAGCGATTATGCAGGAAGTAGATCTGGAGATTAAACGACCACCGTTTCATGTCGTCATAAAAATCACTCAGGTACGGATTATCGTCCGTAGACTCATAATGGACGTTCCAGCCGAAGTGGTGGGCCAGTTTGGTGCAGAGCGTCGTTTTACCGGCTCCGATATTGCCGGCGATGGCGACGTGCTTGATCATGTTCTCCCCTTCTTGCATGGCTGGTATTTGGCGGAGGGCGAAGGTAAAGAAACCGACGCCCTCCGCCAAATCCAGTAAGCTGATCCGCCCCGCCCGCCCTGTAAAAGAGAATTAAGTACTACGGAACCTTCAATCATTCATTCCTTGTCTTCCCCCCCGGCCTCCAATAAAAGAAGGTAAGTACTACGAACCTTCAATCCTTCATTCCCTCACCCCCTCAATCCTTGTCTTCCCCCCCGGCCCCCCGAAGGGGGGTGATTACAATAAAAATACTCAATCATTCAATCACTCAGTCATTCAATCATTGTCTCCCCCCCCGTTCCAAAAAGTGCTATGTTTGCGGCAGAAAACGTACCGATGAAACAGCACTGGCAACTCCCCGAATTACAGGAACTCTACGCCCGCCCCTTCCTGGACCTGGTTTTCGAGGCCGCCCGCGTCCACCGCGCCCACCACGACCCCAACGAGGTACAAATGAGCAGCCTGCTCAGCATCAAGACCGGCGGCTGCCCCGAAGACTGCGGCTACTGCCCCCAGGCCGCCCGCTACCACACCGGCATCGAAACCAACGAACTGCTCAGCGTCGAGCAGGTCAAAACTGCCGCCGAACGCGCCAGGGGGCTAGGCAGCTCGCGCCTCTGCATGGGTGCGGCCTGGCGTAACGTCCGCGATAACGACGAATTCGACCACGTCCTCGACCTCGTCCGCACCGTCAACGGCATGGGCCTCGAGGTCTGCGCCACCCTCGGCATGCTCACGCCCCACCAGGCCGACCGCCTCGCCGCCGCCGGCCTCTACGCCTACAATCACAACCTCGACACTAGCGAAGAATACTATAAGGAAGTCATCTCCACCCGCGGCTACCAGGACCGCCTCGACACCATCGCCAACGCGCGCGGCGCGGGCCTCACCGTTTGCTCGGGCGGCATCATCGGCATGGGCGAGCAGGTGGACGATCGCCTCAAAATGATCCTCACCCTCGCCGCCCTCGACCCCCAACCCGAGTCAGTCCCCATCAACGCCCTCGTGGCCGTGGCGGGCACGCCGCTGGAAGAGCAGCGACCGATCAGCATCTTCGAGATGGTCCGCACCATCGCCGTCACGCGCATCGTCCTGCCGGGCACCACCGTCCGCCTCTCCGCCGGTCGCGCCGCCATGACCAAGGAAGGCCAGGCCCTCTGCTTCATGGCCGGCGCCGGGTCCATCTTCGCCGGCGACAAACTCCTCACCACCCCCAATCCCGACCAGTTCGCCGATCTCGAAATGTTCGCCGAACTCGGCCTCCAACCGCGCCGGGCCTTCGCACACGGCCAACAACCCGTCAGCACCACCGACCCCGGCCGCCCCGCCGTCAATGGAAAGCCCAAGTGGAGCCGCCCCGGCCACGTCATCGAACGCAACGAGGCGAAGCAAGGAAAGTGAGCTGCTCCCGTACCTTACCGGCGGTGATCGTCGCTCGCTCCTCGGAGTTCGCAGGCGGCATTACCGCTGATAATTTAGTACGTTGGTAAAGCCTAAGCGTGTACTTGCGTCGGTAACTACCAGACTACCATTCCTACTATTCTACCATTGCTATTTCTCCGGGCGTGCCCGTCCCTGACGGGGCCGGTCGGTCCCTTCCGGGCTTCGCTGTTCGCTCGGTGCTCCGCACGCTAACGCCCCTCCAGGCACCTCACGCAAATAGGTTGGGGTGGGCTTCGCCCGTATTTTTGATTAAGGCTTCGCCTTTGGTATGTTTGTATTTTGGATTAAGCCTACACGTGTACGGGGGGGGTGGGCTTCGCCCGTATTTTTGATTAAGGCTTCGCCTTTGGTATGTTTGTATTTTGGATTAAGTCTACACGTGTACGGGGGGTGGGGCTTCGCCCGTATTTTTGATTAAGGCTTCGCCTTTAGTATGTTTGTATTTTGGATTAAGCCTACACGTATACCGGGGGATAGGTAGGTGACCTCCGGTCACGTGAATGGTGCGCCACCTCCAGTCACGTGAATGGTGCGTGACCTCCGGTCGCGCGAATTTGGCACCGCGCCACCTCCGGTCGCGGGTGTACGCGTGAGGGAGGGGATTCCTTTTTCCCACTTGTAAATAATAAAACGAACCTTTTCTGACACGCTCAGAATGCACTATTTTGCCGTTTCATCAGCGTTTTGACTTTCAAAAAGTAAGATGAGTTGTATATAATTATTTAATAATTGATTTTTTGAGGCCGTGCCCGCACTCTACCTGCGGTGATCGTCACAAGGCTCTCGAAGTTAGTAGGCGGCATTGATTCTGGAATTTTGTACTTTAGTAAAGCCTACACCGACACATTTCCCCCCGGCCCCCGACAAATCGAAAGGATCCCCTCACCCCCTTTCACCGTATGGGGGGGACAAATACCAGCACCCCGTCACCCCGCCCCCCTGGGGAGGGGCCGGGGGTGGGGGCGCCACAGGCACTCTCTATTCACTGCCAGAAGTGCAAAACATCACAAATCAAACATCGCACATCATACATCCCACCTCCACCTCTCCCTTCAGGGAGGTCAGGCCGACAGGCCCTGGCGGGCAACCACGTGTTCTGAGCCAAATCCCGTCACCCCTCTCCCGGAGGAGAGGGGCCGGGGGTGAGGGCGCGCGGCGTACCACGAGCCAAACCCCGTCACCCCTCCCCCATGGGGAGGGGCCGGTGGTGAGGGCGCCGCAGGCATTTTCAATCCAAACATACTACCTTGCGCCCGCGCTACTAACTCAAAACACAACCACACCATGAACAACCGCAACCTCCTGGCCGGCAACTGGAAAATGAACACCACCCCCGCCGAAGGAATCGCCCTGGTCAAAGCCGTTACCGAGCAAGCCGGGGGCAAAACTGCCATCCCCGTCGTATTCGGCGTACCCTTCGTGGCACTGGCCGCCGTGAAGGAAGCACTTTCCGGTACCGAAGGATTTTACCTGGCCGCCCAGAACTGCCACCAGGAAGCCGGCGGTGCCTATACCGGCGAGACGAGCGTGCCCATGCTGGCGGCCGTGGGGGTGGATTACGTGATTGTGGGCCACTCCGAACGGCGAGAATATTTTCATGAGGACGACCGCCTCATCGGGGAAAAGATCGTCGCCGTACTGAAGGGCGGCCTCAAAGCCATCTATTGTTGCGGCGAACAACTGGAGGTCCGCGAGGCGGGCGACCACCTGGAACTGATCGAGCAGCAGGTGCTGACCGCCCTGAAACACATCTCCAAAGAACAAATGGCCGATGTGGTAATTGCCTACGAACCCGTCTGGGCCATCGGCACCGGCCGCACCGCAAGCGACGAGCAGGCGCAGGAAGTACACGCCTATATCCGGGGATTACTGGCCGGCCTTTATGACGACAAAACGGCGCAGGCCGCCACCATTCTCTACGGCGGCAGCGTGAAACCCGGTAATGCCGAAGCACTATTCGCCCAACCCGACGTGGATGGCGGCCTGGTGGGCGGTGCCAGTCTGAAAGCCGAGGATTTCGGGGGGATTTTACGGGGATTTTAAAGAAAGTCCGGCGGTGGTGCTATCCGCTCCGCCCCGGAAGTACCCGACCCTTTCATATGCGTGAGGTGCCCGGACGGGCCGACGTAGGGGGAGGGCTTGTCCCGACCCCGAAGGAGGAGACCCGCAGCGCAGGGGCCGAGCGAACAGCGAGCCGGGAGGGGACCGACCCAGGCCCTTAGCCGGGGGCACGCCCCCATGCTAACCCGGCCGGTCTGAAAAAGCAGTGCAGCAACCCGGTCCATGCCCGGTTAAAAATTCCCAAACATTTGCCGGATCAGGAAGTTAGGTCGTATATTGACCGTTCAAAATACAACTTCCCGATGAAACGATTGCGCTATCTTTTACTGCTGCCCCTGCTGCTGACCCTGACGGCCTGCGGCGATACGGCGGCGGATACCGACGAGCACACCGCTACCGAGGCGACGCGGGCTGAAGAGACCGTTCCGGTAGCAGACGATCAGCCGCAGGGCCTGCGCATCGGCGATACGGCCCCTGATTTTTCCCTCGTGGGCGTGGATGGTAAAACCACCTCGCTGGCGGATTTGAAGTTGGCCGACGGCAGTGCGCCCAGGGGTTACGTGGTGACGTTTACCTGCAACACCTGCCCCTACGCTAAGGCATATGAGGAGCGGCTGGTGGCACTGGACAAGGCGGCCGAGGCGATGGGTTATCCGGTGGTGGCGATCCAGCCGAACGACCCGGGCGTGAAGGAGGGCGATAGCATGGAAAACATGAAAGAACGGGCGAAGGAGGCCGGTTTTACCTTTCCTTACCTGATGGACGAGGGGCAGCGCGTGTACCCCAAGTATGGCGCGAGCAAGACGCCCGAAATTTATTTGCTGGATGCCGACCGCGTGCTACGCTACCACGGCGCGATTGACGACAACCACGATGACGCGGCGGCCGTGACGGTGAATTACGTGGAGAAAGCCATCCGTGCCCTGCAGGCCGGTGAGGCGGTGGACCCCGCCGAGGTAAAGGCGATCGGGTGCAGTATTAAAACCAAACGGTCATGAAAACGGTACTTACCCTTTTACTGATTATCGGAGGCGTTTTTCTGATTCAGGCCCGGAGCTACCAGGGCTATCTGGTAACGAAGAACGATTTTCACCTGACGGGTTACATCAACGTGATCCGCTACGAGCCGCAACGGATCGTGGTGGAGTTTGTCAATGATTTCGGCGATGTCTACCAGATTCATCCCGCCCTGGTGAAGGGCTTTTCTTTTACCGAGGACGGCCAAACTTATAATTACATCAGCCGCTTTCACGAAAACCGCTGGCTGTACCTGGAGGTGATGCACCTGGGCCGCTACCTGAGTCTTTATCAGGCCCCGCCCACCAGCGAGCGCTGGGTGGACGGACGGATGCTGGGCGTGATTCCGGCCGTGGAGCAGTACTGGTTGCAGTTTCGGCGCGGCGAAGTGGAACCGGTGCGCCGGGGTGGATTCAAGCGCCAGATCCGTAAACTGTTCGAGGGGCAGGAGATCGATGATTTTTCGGGTAAGCTGGGTAAATCGGGTTATAAGTACCGTAACCTCTACGATATAGTGGTGGAGTACAATGAACTGGCCGGCCGGCGGCGCGGGCGGTTGTAGGCGGCTTCGAGGAGCATTACTATCTTCGGGCCATGGAAAGATGCGTACTTATTACCGGTGTATCGACCGGCATCGGGCTGGCCGTTACCCAACGGTTGCTGGCGGATGGTGTTTTCGACCACGTTTACGGCAGCGTGCGCCGGGCGGCCGATGCGGAAGGCCTGCGCGTGGCTTACCCCGATCGTTTCACGGGACTGGTCTTTGACGTGACCGACGCGGAAGCGCGGGCGGCGGGCGTGGCCCGCATCGAATCCGATGGGCGGCAGTTGACGGCCCTGATCAACAATGCCGGTATTGCGCTTTCCGGTCCGCTGGAATTGCTGGAAGAAGAAGAGTACCGCCGCCAATTCGAGGTGAACGTATTCGGGCTGCTGGGCGTGACCCAGGCTTGTCTGCCCCACTTGCACCGGGCGCGGGAGGCGGGCGTGGAGCGGGTGCGCATCATAAATATCAGCTCAGTTTCGGGAATTATTACCTCGCCGTTTACGGCCATTTATTCGGCCAGCAAATTTGCCGTGGAGAGCCTGACCGACGGCCTGCGCCGCGAGTTGTTGCCCTTCGGGATCGATGTGATCAGCGTGGCCCCCGGACCGATCAAAACACCGATCTGGCAGAAGGCGACCAGCCGCAAGGGCCGTTACACCGGCACCCGCTACGAGCCGCTGCTGGCCAACATGGGTGAGTATATCAAAAACGCGGAGGCGGATGCCCTGCCCGCGAGCGAGGTGGCCACCGCAGTGGTGGAGGCACTGACGGCGAAGAAGCCCGCGCCGTTTATAATGGTGATGAAAAAGAAATGGTTGATCGGGCTGGTGCGCCGGCTGCCCAAGCGGATGGTGGACCGGCTGACGAGTAAGCGGCTGCGGGAGGCGCGGCGGTATTGAAGAATCAGGGGGTAACCCACTCCCCTTGCCATTCATTTCCCGACAAGACATATTGGGCACGTAAGTGGCGGGGGCGGCCCAGCTGTAGCACATCCAGGGAGGTAACGGAGAGCAGGAGAGGCTGGAAATTTGCGCACGCAAAATCAGTTTCCGCCAGATCGAGGTTTTCCCAGTCGGGGGGCAGATCGTCGGTAGGACCGGGTTGGGAGGTTCCGGGGGCGGAACGGGTGGCGTAAGTGGTGCGGCTGTTTTTGGAAAGCCGATCGAACAGTTCCTCGGCGGTATCCTGGTCGGCGAGGCGCATGATGCCGGCGGCGCGGATCTGGAGGGAATGCTTTTTGTCCCAGAACAAGAGGGAAGCGCGGGGGTCGGCTTGCAACTGACCGACCTTGGCGGAGCGCAGGTCGGTATAACACCCTAACTCGTTGTCAGCACGACTAACGGACCGCATTACAACCATGCGCAATGCCGGTGCGCCGGATAAATCGAGCGTGGCCAGCGTGGCCAGGCGGAAGGGAGAATGCCGGTCGTGTCGGGCGCGGGTGAGTTGCTGCCAGCAATGACTCAGAAGATCAGCAAGGTTGGAAATAGGGTCCATGACAGGAATGGAATTGTCGAATCAGAAATTAAATTTACGTCTGACCGTGATCTCTATTTTGATTATCAGTACTTTATGGCTGACAACAAGGCGCACATCCAAAATCAGGTCAAGCGGCGTACCTAAGAATGTGACCTGCTAAACGAATAGCCGTCATAAGGACGTAGCGTAGTGAAATACCGTGGTTTAGCGGAATGTTTTGCAGCTGCTACCTGACAAGAATATGGGTTTTAGGTGTTTTTCTTGGAAGGGCCGACTGTTAGTCGGCCCTTTCTTTTTGCGTGGACCACTCAGGTAAACATGCCGATCACCTGAAAGGAGGCCAGGGTGACGAAGAGGCCGCAGAGGATGTAGTTGATGTTGCGGGTGATGAATGCGGCCCGTCTTTCCACGTAGGTAGCCGAGTAGCCGTAGAAGAGAAATACCGTGAGCGACCCCATGAATACCGCGCAGGAAAAACTGAGGATGATGAAAGGCGTGATAATCAGGTAGCCCTCCGACTGGAGCCAGGTTGCCATTGCGAAGAAGAACGGGATAGTAAGCGCGTTCATGGCGGCCAGCAAAATACCGAAACCGTACATCTGCCCGGGTTTAGTGGTGCGAGCTTTGGCTACGCCGCCGCGCCGGGCCTTGATAAAAAAGTAGCCGGCCAACACCAGGAAGATTCCGACGGCCGCTTTTTTAAGCCCCTCAATGATACCGGGGTTTTCGCTTAGGTAGTCGGCAAAAATCAGCGCGATGGCCGCCTGCAGCCCAAACGTGAGGGCGGTACCGATGGCAAACTGCCGCCCGGCCCGGCGGCCGTGCTCCAGGCTGACGGCCACGGAGGTCATGTTGAGCATGCCGGGCAGGGTGGTGGCCAGGCAGGCCAGAAAATAGCCGGAGAGGATTGCGGTCATGATTTGCATGCCGCAAAGGTAGCGGGACCGGCGGGGAATGACCGGGTATGGGAGGGTATATTCGACGGATGGCCGCCAGATCACTCCACCGCGAGTATGCAGAGAACCCGATTTTCGACCGGAAAGAAAATAATTTGAAAAAATTTCTCCCCCTCAGGCCACGGATCGAACGCAAGGAGTGTCTACCCTGCATATACCCGAGTTGATTTTCAGAGCGAACCTTCAACGATTTTAAATAGCAGCATTGCCGTACTCCGGCAATGCTGCTTTTTTTGTGTCATCATCGTGCGGAAATAGCAACATCCGGGCGGCGTTTTTCCTTTCCAAGAAAAGCGTTTTTGCCATGTCCTCCATCGCCTCCTCCCCCACCCCGCCGGCCGCTGCCGCCCAGTCCGTTTCCGATCTTCTGCAGCACTACCAGACCGTACGCCGCCAGACGGTGGATTTGTGTGCGCCGCTCCAGCCGGAAGACTATGTGCCGCAACCCATCGGCGATGTCAGTCCGCCCAAGTGGCACCTGGGCCACGTGACCTGGTTCTTTGAAAACTTCGTGTTACTCCCCCACCAGACCGGTTACGAGGCTTACGACGAGCGCATGAACTGGTTTTTTAACTCCTACTACGAGAGTCAGGGGCCGCGCATCTCCCGCTCGTTGCGGGGAAACATGACCCGCCCCAGTGTACAGGCTATTCTCGACTACCGCAAAACCGTGGACGATGCCATGCAAGGTTTCATCGAGGCCGGACCGAGTAAGGAACTGCACGACCTGATCATTCTCGGCCTGCACCACGAGCAGCAACACCAGGAACTGCTGGTGACCGACATCAAATATATCCTGGGCACTAATCCGCTCTACCCGGTCTACCGCGAGCGAGCCGCGCCCCCGGCCGAGCCGGTGGCCGCGCCGGGCTGGTTGCCGGTGGCCGAAGGAATTTATGAGGTCGGCTACCGGGGGGACGGTTTTCACTGGGACAACGAACGCGGTGTCCATAAAACTTACCTGGAAAATTTCAGCCTGGCGGACCGCCTGATCACCAACGGAGAATACCGGGCCTTCATCGAGGACGGCGGCTACCGGCAGTTCGAGCACTGGCAGATGGAGGGTATCGAGTGGATTCGCTCGTCCGGCGTAACGGCACCGCTTTACTGGCACCGTCAGGAGGAGGCATGGCTCTACTATACGCTGGCCGGCCTGCGACCGCTCGATGAGGCCGCGCCCGTTACCCACATCAGCTGGTACGAGGCCGACGCTTACGCCCGCTGGGCCGGCTACCGCCTGCCCACCGAGGCCGAATGGGAGGTCGCCTGCTACCAGTACGAAGCCACACCCGACCCCGCCGGTAACTGGGTGGATAATCGGGCCTTTACTCCCCTGCCCCGCGCCGGTGACCGGGATTACCAGTTACTCGGCCACGTCTGGGAGTGGACCAACTCAGCCTACCTGCCCTATCCGCGCTACCCGCGTCCGGTAGGCGCACTGGGCGAATACAATGGCAAATTCATGATCAACCAGATGGTGCTGCGCGGCGGATCGTGCGCCACGCCGGTCTCCCACATTCGCCCCACCTACCGTAATTTCTTCCACGCCGATAAACGGTGGCAGTTTACGGGGATTCGGCTGGCGAAGGATTAGCGATTTTGCTAATCTGACTAATTATCCGCTAATTACGATACGGACACGTCCTCGCGGGTAGAGCCGGGAATTTCGAGAATCAGATCGGGACCGTAGGCACCGGCCGGGGTGTGGTGGCCGATGGGCGGGTCTCCGGCCAGTACTTTGCCCGTGATGAGCAGGGCCGTGGCGGCCGTCAGGCGGTAGCCCTCGACGGTGGTAATGCGGGCGGCCCGCTTTTCTCCCTCGTCGTTCCACACCTCGCCGTAGACGTAGCTGCGGCCGGTTTCGCGACGCTCGGCGTCGGGACCGGCGGGGCCGTTGTCGATGCGATTGCGGAAGATCTGGCGTACCCAGTTCATCCGGAACAGCCAGCCGAACTGATACTGCAGGCGCATCATTTTTACCGCTTTGGGGTGGACGGAGGTATAGGTCTCGATGTTGTCGATGCCGGTGGTATAATAGGCCGTTGAGACGTCTCCCCAGGGGATGGTGACCGAAAAGCGGGGCTTACCGGGCTGGTACTCCACCTCACGGGTTTTATAGGCGGCCGGTACGGGCGTTATGCGGCCGTTGCGGCGCACGGCTCCCGGGCGGCCCATGCCTTCCACCATTGTTTTGGCGGTGCCGCGGCTCATTCCCCCGCCCATGGCACTAAAGGCCAGGAGCAGGTGCTCGGCATCGGGCAGCAGCTGGTGCAGGTAGGCGGCGGTACAGTCAGTGGGCACCACGTCGAAGCCGACGCCGGGCATGAGAAGGATATTGGCCGTCTTGGCGGCGGGGTCCAGTTTATGGGCTGCCTCGAACACCTCGATTTCACCGGTAATGTCCAGGTAATGGGTACTGGTTTCCAAACAGGCGTCCATCATGGGCGCGGCGGTGTGGGTGAACGGACCGGCGCAGTGCAGTACCAGCGGGGCCATTTGCAGGAGATCGCGTAGGGCGGGGCCATCGTTCAGGTCCACGGTGCGGTACTCGAAGCCGAATTCTTCGGCCAGCGGTTTCAATTTTTCTTCCGAGCGGCCGGAGAGCAGGGGCCGCAGCCCGGCTTCGGCACAGCCTTCGGTAATCAGGCGGCCAGTATAGCCGTAGGCGCCGTAGAGGACAAAATCAATCTTACTCAATGTGGTGGGAGGGTTTGCTGGGCGGGAAGATAGGAAAATTGCCCGATGGAAAGATGCTTCGCCGTGTGGAATGAACAAGCGGTAGAAAAAACTCCCCGCCCGTGCCGTTAAAATCCCCTACGGCGGCGGCAATAAAAAAGCCGTCCCCGATAGTGGGAACGGCTTTTTCCAGGCCGGTAAACGGAAGTTACTCTTCCATTTCAGCCTCCTCGGGCTGTTCGGCGGGCACCACGATCTGGCCGCGGTAAAACATATTACCGTCCACGTCGTAGTAGGCGCGGTGGTACATATGGTTCTCACCGGTGGCCTTACAGGTGGCTACCTGGGGCACTTCAGCCTTATAGTGCGTACGGCGCTTACGCTTGCGTTGCTTGGAAATCCGACTCTTGGGATGTGCCATGATGCGAAAAATTTAACGGGCCGGCGGCCGGTGGTTATAGTTGGTTAATTATCGTTTTTCAGTTGCTTCAGCACGTCCCACGGACTGGGTTTTGGTACTGATTCGTCTTCGGAGGCAGTAGGCTGTTCCAGTCGGTCCAACATCGCTTCGTCGCAGGGGTAAGGCGGTTTGCCCTCCCGGCAATCGTACACGCTGATGATCGGCAGGGCCAATACCACGTACTCGTAAACGAAAGGGGCCAAGTTGAAATGAGCGGTTTCGGGGGCGATGAACACCACCTCGTCCTGCTCTACCGGGCCGCCGGTCAGGTCGTCCTTCAACTTAACGATCAGCGTTCCGTCGCCCTCGATCGGTAGGTCGATGGGAGCCAGACAGCGATCGCAATCCGTGTTTACGCTCCCGGAGAAGCGAAAATCGAAGGTATAGGTCCGCTCCTGTTTGGTAAAGTCGATGGAGAGTTCCAACCGACCGTCCCGCAGGGGCGAATCTTCGAAGGAGCGGAGGAACTCGCCGTCGATCTCGTACGTAAACGTATGAAGACCAAGGCCGATGCCCCGAACCGGGAGAATAAATTGCTGGTGCGAATCCATGGGTTTCTACGTTTAGAAGCTGGTGATCGGCAGGCTTTTTACCCCCGCTTGCGCAAAAGTGAGCGCAAAGATATGGTTTAACGTAGACATAAGCAATGCGGGGAGGGGATATTGTTGTTTTTTATGGAAGGGGGATGCCTGCGGCGGCCCCGGCCCCTCTCCTCGGGAGAGGGGTGACGGGGGTTGGCTCGTATTGCGTGGTTCCCCACCCGGGCCTGTCGGCCCGACCTCCCCGAAGGGAGAGGTAGATGTGGGATGTATGATGTGAGATGTCTGATTTGTGATGTTTTTCACTTCTGCCGTGAATAGAGAATGCCTGCGGCGCCCCCACCCCCGGCCCCTCCCCAGGGGGGAGGGGTGACGGGGTTTGGCTCGTGGTACGCCGCGCACCCTCACCCCCGGCCCCTCTCCTCCGGGAGAGGGGTGACGGGGGTTTGCTCGTATCGCGTGGTTCCCCACCCGGGCCTTCCGGCCCGACCTCCCCGAAGGGAGAGGTGGATTATGCTTGAATAATCAGTCATTACCTATGGTATTTCACCCAATCGCATAGCGATTCTTCGAGGTCAATCATTGAGCACGCCTCATTCACCCCAAATATTCAATCATTACCTGCGCTGCGTCACCCAATCGCAAAGCGATTCTTCTAGGCCAATCATTGAGTACGCCTCATTCACCCCAAATATTCAATCATTACCTGCGCTGCGTCACCCAATCGCAAAGCGATTCTTCTAGGCCAATCATTGAGCACGCCTCATTCACCCCAAATATTCAATCATTACCTGCGCTGCGTCACCCAATCGCATAGCGATTCTTCGAGGTCAATCATTGAGTATGCCTCATTCACCCCAAATATTCAATCATTACCTGCGCTGCGTCACCCAATCGCAAAGCGATTCTTCTAGGCCAATCATTGAGTACGCCTCATTCACCCCAAATATTCAATCATTACCTGCGGTGCTTCTCTCAATCGCAAAGCGATTCTTCGAGGTCAATCATTGAGTACGCCTCATTCACCCCAAATATTCAATCATTCAATCATTCAATCATTCAATCATTCAATAGCGTGAGGCGCCTGGAAGGGGTTCCGCGTAGCGGACCGTGCGTTAGCACCGACCGACAGGGAGCCTGGAAGGTGCCGACCCGGCCCCGTCAGGGCCGGGGCACGCCCAAAAACCCTGAAATAAGGTGGGTCGAGAGCTATTTCTTTTACTATTGCACGGGAGATGCTACTTTTGCGCCATGATTCAAGTATTTGCGACGGGCGGCACCTTTGATAAGGAGTACGACCTGAGTTCCGGTAAACTGTACTTTAGCGAGACGCACCTCACCGAGATGTTTGCGCGCGGCCGCTCCACGGTACCCATCCGGGTCACCACCTTGTTTATGATGGACAGCCTCGATTTCGTGGAGGCCGACCGCGAGTTGATTGCCCATAATTGCCTGCGCTCCGACTGCGAACAAATCATTATTACGCACGGCACGGACACGATCGTGGACACGGCCGCCTACCTGCACGCGGCCGATACGGCCGATAAAACGATCGTCCTCACCGGTGCCCTCATTCCTTATGCTTTCGGCCTGTCCAGCGACGGTTTTTTTAATCTCGGCAGTGCGCTCGCGTTCGTGCAGGTTCTGCCGCCAGGTATTTATATTGTGATGAACGGCCGCTATTTTCGCTGGGATCAGGTGCGTAAAAATAAAGCGACGGGCTACTTTGATGAGATTCTGGGCAAGGAATGAAGAGATTGGGGATTATAGAATAGCGAATGGCATGGCTGCGTAATCTCTCACCTATGGCGGGCCGGGGGGATAACCCAAAATTAAACAGTAAATAAATAATTATACTTGCTGATATCACGTCACAAAACACCCCGAATAATGGATTACATTTATCTTCTCATCGAATTTCTTTTCCTCGCGTTGGGTATTTACGTGTATCTGTTCAGTCGGGGAAAAATCAATTTCAGGGACGGCCCCGCCCGCGAGCGCGCCGAAGAATTTCGCCGGGAAAACGCGGGCTGGATGCGTATCCTCGGGCTGGCACTGGCCGCCATCATGCTGGTCAATATTGTGGTGCATATCGTGGATTTGGCGGGAGGCGGTATTTCCAACTGATTTTATCAGGGTTTGATTTTCAGGGCGTGCCCCGGCCCTGACGGGACCGGGTCGGCACCTTACGGGGTTCGCTGTTCGCTCCGTGCTTGCGCACCCGCCTGCGGGGCCGAACCCCGGCCCCGCAGGCGGCCCTCCAGGCGCCTCACGCAATGGGAAAGGAAAAAGGTTTTTCCGGGCGAGTGCCGATGATGCTTACCTTCACAAAAAAATATACCGCCATGCGCCTCCTCGCTTGCTGCCTGTTTCTCCTATTCTGCTGCTGCTTTTCGTGTACCGAACCGGCCGCCGAGCTGACCGGAAAGGACAACAAAACAACCATAACCACCGACACCACCCAGCGGGCGGAGTACGCGCTGGTCATCCACGGCGGCGCGGGCACCATCCGCAAATCGGACCTGAGCGAGGAGAAAGAAGCGGCCATCCGCGCCGTGCTGGATTCGGCCCTCGCGACCGGAGAGGCAGTGTTGCAAGAGGGCGGATCGGCACTGGATGCGGTGGAGCGGACCATTCACCTACTGGAAGATTCTCCCTTCTTCAATGCGGGTAAGGGGGCCGTTTTCACCCACGCGGGCATCAACGAACTGGATGCTTCCATCATGGACGGCAGCGGCCGCGCCGCCGGGGCGGTGGGCGGTGTCACCAACCTGCGGCACCCCATCAGCGCCGCCCGCGCGGTAATGGAGCAATCGGAACACGTGCTGCTAACCGGCCGCGGTGCCGAGGAGTTTGCCGCCGAGCGCGGCCTGGAAATCGTGGACCCCGCCTACTTCTTCACCGAAGACCGCCGCCGGTCACTGGATCGTATTCTGGAGGAGGAACGGCAAACATCCGGCCCCACCGGCCTGGCCCGCAGTCTGGCCGCCGACCGTAAGTTCGGCACCGTCGGCTGTGTCGCGCTGGATAAGACGGGCAACATTGCCGCCGGCACCTCCACCGGCGGCATGACCAATAAGCGCTGGAACCGCATCGGTGATTCCCCCATCATCGGCGCAGGCACCTTTGCCGACAACGCCACTTGCGGTGTCAGCTGCACCGGTCACGGCGAGTTTTTCATCCGCTACGCCGTCGCCTACGACCTCAGTGCCCGCATGGAATACATGGGCGAAGACCTGAATACGGCCGCCAATTACATCATTAACGACAAACTGAAAAAAGCCGGCGGCTCCGGCGGCTTTGTGGCACTGGACCGTTTCGGTAATATCGCCATGCCCTTCAATACGGAGGGGATGTACCGGGGTTATGCACGGCCCGGTGAGCGGGTGGTGGAGATTTACGGGGAGTAAAGGGCGGGGCAAGCACCCAAAAGCCGGCCGCGCGCGATCAAGGACCTCGAAGCGTCGGGCGGCAAAGCCGTCCGACCTTTGAGCGTCCGGCTGGCCGCGCGCGATCAAGGACCTCGAAGCGTCCGGCCGGCCGCGCGCGATCAAGGACCTCGAAGCGTCGGGCGGCAAAGCCGTCCGACCTTTCCGGCTAGCCGCGCGCAATCAAGGACCTCGAAGCGTCCGGCCGGCCGCGCGCGATCAAGGACCTCGAAGCGTCGGGCGGCAAAGCCGTCCGACCTTTGAGCGTCCGGCCGGCCGCGCGCGATCAAGGAGAGGACCACCGTCCGGACGCTCGGAGGACCACCTCCGGACGCTCAGAGGACCGCTGCGCGGACGCTCCGAGGTCCTTACCCCCCCTTCAACCCTTCCCTAAACCACCTCTTCCTCCCGGATATTAAACTCCGCCCACAGCGGGTAATGATCGGACAACATGAAGGAAAATTCCTGCTTGGTCTGGACGCCCTTATCCCACAATACGGGCACGAAATCGAAATTACCACCGGTGACAAAGGGCATGGAGAGTTCGGCCTTGCCTTTTTTATCCACGAACCAGGCGATCTGATCGTAATACTTCTGCTCGTCGAAAATGGAACGGGTGACATCGTGGGCCTGGAGGGCGGGCGGGATGAAGAGGCCCTGGGAGACAAAGGTTTCATTGAGCAGGTCGCCGCGCTCGTCGATGTTGAAATCGCCGAGGGCAATGAGGTTCTGGTCGTAGGCATTGATGTCGCCGGCCCAGTCTTTGATCCAGCGGGCGATACCGTTAAGTTCGGCGATACGGTCTTTGGAAGTCTTACCGTACTTGATGTGGAGGGTGATGAGGATAAACGTCTTGTTTTCCGAGCGGAAACTGACGGCATAGGGAGAGCGGACGAATTGCTCGGTGAGGGCGTTCTGCCCCACCTCGCTGAGCCACTCTTTGGGCACCACTACCTCAGAGGCCAACCCGGAAAGCTGGACGCGGCGGGTGTCGAACAGGTAAGCCATGCGCTCGCCGTTGCCGGCCGCGCCGCGATTAACGTCGGTAAGGATAAAACTCCAGCTTTTACCCAGCACTTTGAGTAGATCGCGCAGGGCGCGGATGTTGGATTTAACCTCTTGGATGGCAATTACGTCGAAACGTTGCACGATCTCGGCGATATAGCGCACGGAAGAGAGGTTGCGGCGGGGCGAATCCTCTTTGGTGGTCTCCCACTTGCGGGTCAGATCGCCGAAAGCGCGGATGTTCCAGGTAGCGATGAGCAAGTTACGCTCAATGCGTTTAGCGGGAATGCGCTCATCCAGCACGTCGCGTAAGTGGGTAAGGCGGGCTTTGGTGGGTTGCGGAAGCGGATCGTCGAGTATGGTGGGCATGGGATGTAGGATGTGTGATGTAGGATGTGTGCACGTACGTCTTGTCAGGGGGAAAATGAAAAAAAATCCCACCCCCCGGAAGTAGCCCCGAACAGGGGCGGATTCCAACCGCCTAGCGGGGGGAGCAGTTCGAACCGGCCGGTTCCAGAACGCAGTCCTCCCGCGAGGATGAGATATGTGGGATGTGAGATGTGTGATGTGTGATGTAGGATGTGTGCACGTACGTCTTGTCAGGGGGAAAATGAAAAAAAATCCCACCCCCCGGAAGTAGCCCCGAACAGGGGCGGATTCCAACCGCCTAGAGGGGGGAGCAGTTCGAACCGGCCGGTTCCAGAACGCAGCCCTTCCGCGAGGATGAGATATGTGGGATGTGAGATGTGTGATGTGTGATGTGTGATGTAGGATGTGTGCACGTACGTCTTGTCAGGGGGAAAATGAAAAAAAATCCCACCCCCCGGAAGTAGCCCCGAACAGGGGCGGATTCCAACCGCCTAGCGGGGGGAGTAGTTCTATCCGGCAGGTTCCAGAACGCAGCCCTTCCGCGAGGATGAGATATTTTGCTCGTTTTGCTTGGACTGGCGGGGGGCGGCTTTAGCAATACTGCTTTGCAGCAAAAATTGTAGCCGGGTTCAACCGGCACTCGCAGTACGACAACTTTATAATACTTGCTTGAATAAAGTTACCCGCATAACCGATATCCGCGCCGAATGTGTGATTTCCGACCTCCGGTCTACCATATTCGTTGCTTGGTCTAAACAGCCGGGGCGGCTCTGCCGTTCTTCCTATCTTTCGGCCCTTACCTGACCAGCACCCCCAAAGCATCCGCCATGAGCAAATTGAGCAACGTTTTTTCCGCCGACGACCTGGACCCGCGCTTCGTCGATGTCCTCATCAAGGCCCTCGAACGCAACAATCTGGAAGGCTTCGATTATCTCGAGTTTAAACAATCCATGGAGGCCCTGGAGGCAATGGGGCAGGATGAGACCACGGCCATCCGCTCCACTTTCGCCACGGCATCCACACTGGGGCTGACCCCGGCCAAATTATTCGATTCGGCCGCTTACTACCAAAAAGTACTACTAGATGAGAAATCGGCCTTCGATGCTTCCATGCAACGTTACGAGGCCGAGCGGATCGAAGGCAAGCGCCGCGAGAAGCAGTCGATGCAACAGCGCGTCAACGACCTGAAGGCCAAGATCGCCGAACTCGAAAAGCAAATCAATACCGCGCAGTCTAAAATTGACTCGGCCGACGAGGAAATTACGACCGCCCAGCAGAAAAGGGCCGAAAACGAGGCAGGCTTCAAAACGGCGCTGGACACGATTACGGCGCAAATTCAGCACGATCTGAATCAGATGCGGACAGTGCTGGGGTAACGGCAGGTTTTATATCAGTCCCTACTCCCCTACCGCCGTCAGGTAGTTTTCCAAACAAAAGCGGCCGCTTCCCTTCCGGGCAGCGGCCGCTTTTAGCAATTATTGCAAACAGAAATTACTCCGCCGGCTTCTCTTCTTCTTCAGCAGGAGCTTCCTCCGTTGCTACCTCAGCCTTAGCTTCCTCGGCGGCGGGAGCAGCTTCCTCGGCCGGAGCTTCGGTTGCGGCTTCCTCAGCGGCGGGTGCTTCAGCCTTTGCCTCCTCGGCGGCGGGAGCGGCTTCGGCGGCGGGTGCTTCCTCGGAAGCAGCCTCATCAGCGGCGGCGGGAATTTCCACCACCGTTTCCTCAGCTACGGGTTCGGGTTTCGGGGCGGGCGGGGGCGGCGGGGTACCGCTTACCTTGGCGTGATAATCCAGTTTGGCCTGGGCGGTAGCCTCGAAGCGGTCGGCCAGGCGGCTTTCCTTAGCGTCGATCCACTCCTGCCACTTGGCATCGGCATCTTCCTGGGTCAGTGCGCCCTTGGACACACCGCGCTGCAGGTGCTTGCGGTACATCACGCCTTTGAAGCGCAGAATAGCGCGAGCGGTATCGGTGGGTTGGGCCCCCTTCATCAGCCACTCGTAAGCGGAGTCGACGTCCACGTCGATGGTGGCGGGGGTGGTCATCGGGTTATAAGTACCGAGCTTCTCGATGAAGCGGCCGTCGCGCGGGGCGCGGGCATCGGCAACCACGATGTGGTAAAAAGGGCGTTTACGGCGGCCCTTGCGCTGAAGACGAATTTTGACTGGCATAAAGCGGACAAATTTCTTTGGGTTAACCAAACCCGCCTTCTCCCAGTATGGGACGGCGGGGTTTGTCGAAGTTGCAAAGATACAACGAAGTTTGCAACCTTGCAAGTAGCGGCTGCGCCGCTGCTTGCGTAGTTTAGTAGGCAGGCTTTGCCTGCTGTATTTTGGTAGTTTGGATTCAGCCTACGCCTACACTCACGTAGCTGATTAAACGTCAGTATCCGCTACCTTGAATGTTTGGATTACCTGCGGTAATCAAAAAATCCAACCTACCGACGCGCAGCGTCCTACAAAAATACCGAAGCAGGGGCAAAGCGCCTACTTCATCAGCCACGCCTTCAAAAACGCATCGATATCCCCGTTCAGCACCGCATCCGTTTGCGGGGTCTGGTACTGGGTGCGGTGGTCCTTTACGCGGCGGTCATCCAACACGTAAGAGCGGATCTGACTGCCCCACTCGTTAGCCGATTTTCCGGCCTCCACCTTATCACGTTCGGCGTTTTGCTTCTGCAATTCCAACTCGTACAGACGGCTGCGCAGCATGGTCAGGGCACGCTCGCGGTTCTGGTGCTGCGACCTTTCGTCCTGGCATTCCACCACCAGGCCCGAGGGAAGGTGGCGCACGCGCACGGCCGATTCGGTCTTGTTCACGTGCTGGCCGCCCGCGCCGCTGGCCCGGAAGGTATCCCACTCCAGATCGGCGGTATTGATCTCTACCTCAATGGTATCGTCGATCACGGGATGCACGAAAACAGAGGCAAAACTGGTCATCCGCTTGCCCTGCGAATTGAATGGACTGATGCGCACCAGGCGGTGCACGCCGTTCTCCCCCTTCAGCAGTCCGTAGGCAAACTCACCGGTTATTTCCAGGGTGGCAGACTTAATGCCCACCACGTCGCCCGGCGTTTCACTGGGCATTCGCACCTTGAAGCCGTCCTGCTTTTCGGCCCACATCGTGTACATCCGGCGCAGCATATCGGCCCAGTCGTTCGACTCGGTACCACCGGCACCGGCATTGATTTCTACGATGGCGCTCAGTTCATCCTCCGGGCGGTTCAGGGTAGAGCGGAACTCCACCTCATCGAAGGCGGCCACGGCGGCATCGTAGCGGGCATCCACTTCGGCCTCGGTGCCCTCTCCTTCTTTCAAAAATTCGGCCAGCACTTCCAGGTCGTCCACGCGGTCGCTCACGGCCTCGTACTGGGCTAGCCACTGCTTGTGCGATTTCAAGTCTTTTAGTATGGTCTCGGCCTGCTTCGGGTCGTCCCAGAATTTGGGGTTCATCGACTGTTGGGTCAGGTCTTCTATTTTGAGGCGGCGGGTAGCGACGTCAAAGATACCTCCCCAAGAGACCCAAACGGGTTTGCAGTTCTTTAAATTGATCGGTAGTCATGGTGAAGGATTGAATGATGGAGGGAATGAAGGATTAGCCGCGCCGCTGCTCTTGATCATAAATACTCTCAAGAGGTGAAGGGCTTCTCGTCCGGAGTCAGCTAAACGGGCGAGGGCGGGTTTTGGATTTGGGCAAGGCCCCTTTTATTAAGCTGCCGCTGAGGTGAGCATAAATTTTTTGGGCGTGCCCCCGCCTACGGGCGGGGTCGGTCCCCTACCGGCTCGCTGTTCGCTCGGCCCTGCGGGCTAAACCGTCCGGGCACCTCACGCACGGCGCGGGGGCGGGCGATGCCCGCCGGCAGGGGGTGATCCCTGCACCTGCGGATTTTAGTCCGTTTGCCCGTTATCCTGCTTTTTTTCCACTATTGCGCAGCCCGCCGCTCCCGGCCGCTCTTCCTCCCCCACCCGCACCAGTCGGTCCAGCCGGATTGTTTCTCCGGTAGATAATTGGAGATATTCCACTCCTTTACGGGTATAGACGTCCTTTATAATAGCAACGGCGGCGGTCTCCGCTCCGGCCTTAGTCCGGTAGGTAACGACTACCATCTCCCGCCGGGTAGCGTGGTGGAGGAGAAGGTCATGGAAATTACAAACGCCACCAGTCACGCGCTTGCTACCTCTCTTTCCGTTTCCCCAAAAAAGCGGCGTCCCCGGCCCCGCCCTTCTACGTAGTTTTGGTACTTTTGCGCCTTCTCAATTAAACGTAGCCCCGCCATGCCATACCTGTTCACGTCCGAGTCCGTTTCCGAAGGCCACCCCGATAAAGTTGCCGACCAGATCAGCGACGCACTGGTGGACCATTTCCTGGCCTTCGACCCCGAGTCGAAGGTGGCCTGCGAGACCCTCGTTACCACCGGCCAGGTGATCCTGGCCGGCGAGGTAAAATCAACGACCTACCTGGATGTGCAGAGCATTGCCCGCGAGGTAATTAAGCGGATTGGCTATACCAAGTCGGAATATATGTTCGAGGCCAATTCGTGCGGCGTACTCTCGGCCATCCACGAGCAGTCGCCCGACATCAATCAGGGCGTAGACCGGGCCGACCGCGAGCAGCAGGGGGCCGGCGATCAGGGCATGATGTTCGGTTACGCGACGGCCGAGACGGAAAATTACATGCCCCTGGCCCTCGACCTGAGCCACCGGATACTGAAGGAACTAGCCGCTTTTCGCCGCGAGAACGACGCCATCACCTACCTGCGACCCGATAGTAAATCGCAGGTAACGATCGAGTACGACGATAACCACCAGCCGATCCGCATCGACTCGATCGTGGTATCCACCCAGCACGACGATTTTGCCGACGACGAGGAAATGCTGGCAAAGATCAAGGCCGACGTCGTGAATCTGGTCATTCCACGCGTGACGAAAGAACTGCACGCCGATCTACAGGCCCTGTTTACCGATAACATCACTTACCACGTCAACCCCACCGGTAAATTCGTCATTGGCGGACCCCACGGCGATACCGGCCTGACCGGCCGCAAGATCATTGTCGATACCTACGGGGGTAAGGGTGCGCACGGCGGCGGCGCCTTCTCGGGCAAGGACCCCTCCAAAGTGGACCGCTCGGCGGCCTACGCCACCCGCCACATCGCCAAAAACCTGGTGGCCGCCGGCGTCGCGGGAGAAATGCTGGTGCAGGTGAGTTACGCCATCGGCGTGGCCCAACCCACCAATATCTACGTCAATACCAACGGCTCGGCCAAAGTAGACCTCACCGACGCCCAGATTGCCGACCGCGTGATGGAGCTATTCGACATGCGGCCCTACGCCATCGAGCAGCGCCTGAAGTTGCGCAATCCCATCTATTCCGATACGGCCGCTTACGGCCACATGGGCCGCACGCCGGAAACCAAAATGGTGGAACTGACCAACGGCTCCGGCGAGACCGTGTCGCGGGAGGTGGAGACCTTTACCTGGGAAAAGCTGGATTACGTGGATCGGGTGAAGGAAGTGTTTGGGCTGTAGAGAGCCGAGTCCGGGTCTTATCTCAGTTAAGTACCTCCGGCCAAGACTTATCGGATCCCTCCCCCTACCCCATGCGATCACGCGGCCCCGCCCCCAACGACCACCGGCTCTTCGGCCCCACTTACACGGAAGCTTTCCGGGAAGGAACGGCCGACCTGAGTTGGCTCCTCAGCCGGGGTTACGGGGCCAATGCGGCCCTGCAACTGGTGGGCAACCGGTACCGGCTGAATGCGCGGCAACAAACGGCCCTGGGCCGGATGGCGGCGGCGGATGCCGAGGTGGCGGAACGGAAAGAAAGGGAGATTTCGGTGACAGCGGTACGGGGGCAGGAGGTGGCCATCGACGGCTTCAACCTGTTGATCCTTTTGGAAAACCTGCTGTCGGGGGCCTACGTATTTCACTGCCGCGACGGCACCTACCGGGATATTTCCAGCGTGCACGGCTCGTATAAGCACGTGGCCGCTACGCGCGGGGCCATTATCCGGGTGGGAGAAGAACTGCAACAGTTGGGGGCCGCCGCCGTACACTGGTACCTGGATCGGCCCGTATCGAATAGCGGCCGCTTGCTGACTTTACTTTACGAAATAGCGACCGAGCGCGGTTTCAGCTGGCAGGTTACGCTGGTAGACGACCCGGATAAGGTGCTGGCCGTCAGTCCGGCCGTGGTCGTATCTTCCGACGGCTGGATCCTGGAGCGGGCGGAGCGTTGGTTTAACCTGGGGGCGCATCTGGTGGGATTAATCGGTGGGAAGGTGGTGTAACTGCTGCTGAAGTTGCTTGCGCGGAACGGCTTTGTATCTTCGCGCCATGCCCTACCGCCAAAACCTCCGTTCTTACCTGCACGATGCGTTTTTTATCACCGTCGGGGTGGTCTGCGCCGCCTTTAGTTTGAAAGGATTACTACTCCCCAATTCCTTTATCGACGGTGGGGTAACGGGTATCTGTCTGCTTTTAGCTGAAGCACTGGGGATTTCCCTATCCTTACTACTGGTGGTGGTGAACTTGCCTTTTCTACTGCTGGCCTACATTGTGATCGGTCGCCAGTTTTTTATCAAGACGGCCCTGGCGATCGCGCTGCTGGCTTTGGTCATTTTCCTGGTGGATTTCCCGATGGTGACGGAGGATAAACTATTGGTAGCCATTTTCGGGGGATTTTTCCTCGGTACCGGCATCGGACTGTCCATGCGCGGGGGAAGCGTGCTGGACGGGACGGAGGTACTGGCGATCTTCCTGAGCCGAAAGACGGGGATTAAGGTGAGCGACTGGGTGATCCTGATTAACGTGGTGATCTTCGGGGTGGCCGCGTCGGTGTTGTCCGTCGAGCAGGCACTTTACTCGCTGCTTACCTACATCGTGGCCTCCAAGGCACTGGATTATATTGTGGACGGGGTGGAAGAGTACACGGGTGTCACCATTATAAGTACGCATACCAAAAACCTGCAGCAGGCACTGATTGAGGAGCTGGGCTGCGGCATTACGCTATACACGGGCCGGGGCGGCTACGGCAATGAGGGCCGGGGGCCGGAACAGGATATTATTTATACGGTTATCACGCGGCTGGAAATTCGCAAGCTCACCCTGCTGGTCCAGGATATCGACCCCCGGGCGTTCATCACCATGACCAGTATCAACGACGTGCACGGTGGGATGGTGAAAAAAAGGAAAATTTGAAAGGGCGGAATAGTAGCCGGGGGGGAAACGCGTGAGGCATCTGGAGGGGGGCGTGTAGGGCTGCCGTGCGCAGCACCGAGCGAACAGCGAAGCCCGAAAGAAGCCGGCCCCGCCCCGCCGTATGGCGGAACGGGGACACGCCCAAGTGATACTCACTCACTAAAAATTTTACACCATCTCCATGTGGATGACCGTGGAGATGCGGACTTGTTTTCCCTGCTCGGCCGCGTTGCGGATAAGCTGGACCATTTGGTCCTGACTGTCCTGAAGTTCTTTGATGCGCTGACGGCAGTAATCGTCGTCGCAGCCCTTTTTGACCTGCGAACTGAAATCTTTGCGGTGGTGAAAATTGATCTTGCCCTGAATGAGGGTGGTGATGATGTCCTGGGCATCTTTGGGGTCGAATTCCCCGCGGACGAGGGGGTGGGCAGTGCTTGTTGCGTTCATGCGTGGTTTGATTTTAGCAGAGAGGAACCAGTGTTATGCTGATTGCCGCACAAAGTTAGGGAATCGTTCCATAACTTTAATTTTATATTTATTATGGAATCCATAGCTTTACATTATGAATTATACCTTTAGTCAGTTGCGCACCTTCATTAAGATCGCGGAAACCGGAAGTGTTACGCGGGCGGCCGAGGAATTACACCTGAGCCAACCGGCGGTATCGGTCCAGCTACGCAATTTTCAGCGCAACTTCGATCGGCCGGTCACCGAGGTGATCGGCAGGCAGTTGTACGTGACCGATTTCGGCCGCGAGGTAGTGGACATGGCCCAGGAAATTCTGGACCGGGCGGAGGTTCTGAACGGCCGCCTCCAGCAAGAATCCGGCACGCTGAACGGCACGCTGAAATTGTCGGTCGTCTCAACGGCCAAGTACGTGATCCCTTTTTTTCTGACGGGTTTTCTGCACGAAAACCCCGGCGTGCAATTGCGGATGGACGTAACCAACAAGGCCAAAGTCGTTGCCTCGCTGGAGAAGAACGAGGTTGATTTCTCCCTCGTTTCCGTACTTCCCAAACTACTCAGTATTCAGCAGCTGGATCTGCTAAAAAATAAACTTTACCTGGTCGGTAACAGGGACCGCGAATTTAAACACCCCCCTTATGACCGCACCATCTTCGCCGACCTGCCGCTCATTTACCGCGAACACGGCTCGGCCACCCGCCAGACGATGGAGCAGTTTATTGAGATGAATGACATTTCGGTGAAGAAAAAGCTCCAACTCACCTCCAATGAGGCTGTCAAACAGGCCGTGATCGCGGGTTTAGGTTACTCCATCATGCCGCTGATCGGCATCCATAACGAGTTGGAAATGAAGCAACTCCAGATCATTCCCGTACACGGCCTGCCCATCATTACGCAGTGGAGCCTGATCTGGCCCGGGGGCAAACGCCACTCCCCCACCGCCCTGGCTTTCCGCGAGTACCTGCGGCAAAACCGGGAGCGGGTGGTGGAGGAACGCTTTGGTTGGGTGGAATGAAAGGTGAAGGAGGATAGCTGATCGTTAATCGTTGCGGTGCCTCTCTAAATCGCAAAGCGATTTTTCGAGGTCAATCATTGAACCCGGCGGCAAAGCCGCCGCATCGGAGTAGAACTCCTCAACCGTTTGCCTATGTCGATTTTTCGAGGTCAATCATTGAACCCGGCGGCAAAGCCGTCGCATCGGAGTAGAACTCCTCAACCGTTTGCCTATGTCGATTTTTCGAGGTCAATCATTGAACCCGGCGGCAAAGCCGTCGCATCGGAGTAGAACTCCTCAACCGTTTGCCTATGTCGATTTTTCGAGGTCAGTCCATCGAGGCCGGATGGCGGTTCGCCCTTCGGAGACGCAAGATGTTACGTCTTTACGGAATATGTGGCTCATTACCTGCGGTGCTTCTCCAAATCGCAAAGCGATTTATCGAGGTCAATCATTCAGTCAGTCAGTCATTCAATCATTCAATCATTACCCCTACTGCCCCTGTCCGAGCGAGTAGCCGCGCTCGCCGTCGAAATCGTAGAGGTTTTCGGTTTTCACCACATCGATGCCGGCCTCGATGGCGCGGTTGAGCAGGGCCGGAATGCCCCACTTGTCGGCGGGGGTGCCGTTGGCTACCTCGTAACGGCAGCGCCAGTGGTCGGTGTGGAAGGTTTCGGAGAAACCGGCGGGCCACACTTTTACGCCCCGGTTGGTGATCATTTTCAGCTCCAGGCCGTCATTCAGGCGTTGCAATTCGGCCCCCAGTTCGTTGGCGTCCTTGCCTTTCCAATCCACAAAAACATCCACGCCCTTGAGTACCTTTTTGGTGGGTTCCCTGCGGACGTACGGCTTCAAATTCATGGTGCCTTCGGTGTATTCCACCAAGTGCAGTTTCTTCGGCTTTCGGCCCAGGCGGTCGATTACGGCCTGCGTAAACTTACTTGTACCCACTAGCTCGGTACTCACGCCTTCGGTGTAAATATCGGCCGTATGAATACCTTCTTCAATGGTACACAACCAGGCATTTTTTACTTTCTCGGCCACGTCCTGCTGACCGATGTGGTGCAACATCATCACCGCCGCCCGTAGCAGACCGGAGGGGTTGGCTTTGTCCTGACCCGCAATGTCGGGGGCCGATCCGTGGATGGCCTCGAACATCACGCAGCTCTCGCCCATGTTGGCCGAGCCGGCCAATCCAACGGAGCCGGAAATCTGGGCCGTGATGTCGGAAATAATGTCGCCGTAGAGGTTGGAGGTGACCACCACATCGAATATCTCGGGGGTATCGGCAAGGCGCGCCGCGCCGATGTCGATGATCCAGTTATCGGACTCGATCTCCGGGTACTCGGGAGCAATCTCCTTGAATACGTCCAGGAAGAGGCCGTCGGTCAGTTTCATGATATTATCCTTCACGAAACAGCTCACCTTTTTACGCTGGTACAATTTGGCGTATTCAAAAGCGTAACGGATGATCTTTTCGCAGCCGGGGCGGGTGATCAGTTTCAGGCACTGCACCACCTCGTCGGTCTGCCGGTGCTCGATACCCGCATAGAGGTCTTCCTCGTTTTCGCGGATAATGACCACGTCCATTTCCGGGTGCTTGGTGCTCACGAAGGGAGCAAAACTTTTGCAGGGGCGCACGTTGGCATACAGGCCCAGGGCCTTGCGCATCGTTACGTTCAGGCTCTTGTAGCCGCCGCCGCGCGGGGTGGTGATGGGCGATTTGAGCAGGATTTTGTTGGTGCGGATACTGTCCCACGATTCCGGCGCGATACCGCTGGTGTTACCCGAAAGGTATACTTTTTCTCCAATGGCAATCTCGTCCCATTCGATCTTCGCGCCGGCTGCCTTCAGGATGGCAAGGGTGGCGTCCATGATTTCCGGCCCGATGCCGTCTCCTTTTGCTACGGTTATCTTTTGCATATTCTTTTGGTTGGTTGGTTAGGCGCGGCAAAAGTAAGGGGATGGAATCATATCATTTATTTATGTTTTTCATGTTATCCATAATACATCGTTATGCGTCGTGTGAGTGGCTGATTATCAGCCGCCGGGCCACATCCGCCGATTACCGATTTTTTAGCCCGCCCTCGTTAAACATCCCCTGCCCGATCTCCTTTACCCCATCGTCGCGTTCCCATGCACGCCTACCTTTACGGATCTTGATCGGGCGAAGCAGGACGCGCAAACTACTCCGGAAACCGGCGGCAAGGCCGCCCCAAACCATCCACTTTGAACAAGTCCTTCTATCTCATCGCCCATATGCAACTCAAGCCCGACGCAGATTTTGCCGACCGCTTCGCCGAACACGCCCGCGCTACCCGCGCCAAACCCGGCAACCTGTTTATGTATTTGGTGCGCGACGAAAAAGACCCCACCAAATTCTCCACCATGGAAGCCTGGGATTCCTTCGATTATTTCCAGCAGCACGTCGATGACGACGAACACCGGGAATTTGCCGCCCTCATCAAACCCCTCTTTGCCAAAGACCCCGACGAGCGGCGTTACGAACTGGTGCAGGGCATGGACTAATCAATAGTCCAGGTATGGCGACTTGAAAAAACGGTACAGTGGGCAGAACAGCCCCCATTCCTTCGATATTTCGTAATTTCGTGGCTTACCCCACACGAAGTTATTTTGGAAAATTATCACCACCGCGGTCGGCGCCGGAAACTGATCGAAGACCTTCGGCAGCGGGGCGGAATCGACGAGCGGGTGCTCTCGGTGATGGCCAACGTACCGCGCCACCTCTTTATCGAGCAGGCCTTCGAGGACCGCGCCTACGCGGACGAGCCGCTGCCCATCAGCTGCGAACAGACCATCTCCCAACCCACCACGGTGGGCTTGCAATCGACTTACTTACAGGTTCTTCCGCGCCAAAAAATTCTCGAAATCGGTACCGGCTCGGGTTATCAGGCTGCCGTACTGGCCCTGCTCGGCGGCCGGGTGTTCACCCTCGAACGGCACGAACAACTCTTCCAGGCCACCCGCAAACGGCTGCGCAAACTGCGCTTCGGCCAGGTGCGCTGCTACCTCCGCGACGGCTACGGCGGCCTGCCGGAAATGGCTCCCTTCGACCGCATCCTCGTCACGGCCGGCGCACCGGAGGTCCCCGAATCACTGCTCGGCCAACTGGCCCCGGGCGGCATCATCGTCGTGCCCGTCGGCACCGAGGAACAACGCATGTTGCGCCTCACCAAGGACCTGGACGGCCGACTGCGGGAGGAAGACCTCGGGGCCTTTCGCTTCGTTCCCTTCTTGGCCGGAATCGCTCATTTGGAAAAGTCGGGCAAACGGCCTACTTTTGACAACGAACGGTAGTAAATCAACGTTAACCGGTCGTAGCATCCATTAACTCCGATCCATAATCCCTTTCCCATGCGTTACCTCACCCTCTTATTTCTCGCTTTCCTGGCAGCCGCCTGCGGCACCGACCGGGCCGAGCAACAAGCTCCCACCCTACGCGCCCTGGACGCAACCGCCATCATGGCCGGCTACACCGGCGGTTCGCTCTCCAGCAAGGCCGAAGCCATTACCGGCACGGTGACCACGCACTATTATCCCGCCAGCCAGGAATTAGCCGTTTTTGTCACCGACCAAATTACGGGCAGCGGCACCCTTTACGGCACTACCACGCTGAATAGTTGCAACGATTGTCAGATCGACTGGGACAACGCCCAGGTATTTTACTTCACCGATCACCTGCTACTCTACAATACCGAAAACGGCGAACTGCACCGTTATAGCTTCTCCAACAAGCCGCTGGAAGTATCCGCTTTCGACAACCTGCCCACCCGAATCGAAGCCTCTATTCAGGGTCTCTCCCGCTTCCCCGATGCCGCCACGCCGACGGCCGAAATGTTCCGCTCCGCCGAAAATTTCAATGATTTGCTGGAGAAATTGTGGTAACGGGTTTTCTGATCTTTTATGATTTGACGGTCTCTCGGGCGTGTCCCCTTCCGGTGGGTCGGGGCCGGTCCCCTACGGGCTTCGCTGTCGCTCGGTGCTACGCACTCCTCCCTGCGGTCGGCCCCTCCGGGCACCTCACGCGGGATAATTAATAAACGCCTGATGGATTGAATGGGGCACCAAATAGGCTGTCCAATCTATTTAGGTTTACCCACTACAGTTTCAACGCTATGTCAACTTCCCGTCACCCCTCTCCTCCGCGGCGGCTGGGGTTACCACGCAGTAGCCGCGAAGCGAACGGGACCTAGACTAATAGCCGGGCCGGGGGAGAGGTCTCCAAAAAGCGAGTGCAAAACCTGTACTGACTCAAGCCTGATAAACTGGACAGCCTAGGGCACCAAACGTCCCACTCGCTAACTCCCCCGCACCGCAACCTTATCCTCCCCCATTGTTTTACCCTGCGCACCCAAGCGATTAAACCATGAGTTATGCCAGTTTACGGCAAGCCGCCGACGATCTGGAGCGGAACGGACGCCTGATCCGCATCAAGGAGGAAGTCGATCCCGATTTGGAGATAGCCGAAATTCACCGGCGCGTGTTTGCCGCCGGAGGTCCCGTGCTGCTATTCGAGAACGTCAAGGGAAGTCCGTTTCCGGCCCTGTCCAATTTGTACGGCACCTTCGAACGGACGGAATGGCTATTCCGTCATACGCTGGAAAAGGTCAAGCGCGTCATCGAACTAAAGGCCGATCCCACGGCCCTGCTGCGCAACCCCACCCGCTACCTGAAAGCACCGTTGACGGCCGGCACCGCCCTGCCGCGCCGGGTAGGACGCCGCGCACCCATCCGCTACGGCACAACGACTATCGACCAGCTACCACTGATCAAGAGTTGGCCGATGGACGGCGGTGCTTTCGTGACCATGCCGCAAGTGGCAACCCTGCCGCCGGGAAGCCGTAAGGCGATGCAGTCTAACATCGGTATGTACCGCATTCAGTTATCCGGCAACGATTATGCCTTGAATAAGGAGGTGGGGCTGCACTACCAACTGCACCGGGGAATCGGCGTACATCATACCCAGTATAATGCGACCGATGAGCCGTTCCACTGCTCGGTTTTCGTGGGTGGGCCGCCCAGTCATGCCTTTGCCGCCATTATGCCCCTACCCGAGGGACTGAGCGAAATGACCTTTGCCGGGATGCTGGCCGGACGCCGGTTCCGCTATACCTGGGAGGATGATTTTCTGCTGAGCGGCGACGCCGACTTCGTTATCACCGGCACCATTCGCAAAGACGAGAAAATGCCCGAGGGTCCCTTCGGAGATCATTTGGGCTATTATAGTTTGCAGCACGATTTTCCGGTCATGGACGTACACAAAGTTCACCACCGCAAAGACGCGATCTGGCACTTCAGCGTGGTGGGCCGGCCGCCGATGGAGGACAGTAGTTTCGGCTACCTCATCCACGAAATTGTACGCGAATTGACCCCCCAGGAATTTCCCGGTGTCCGGCAAATCAATGCCGTTGACGAGGCCGGGGTCCACCCGCTCTTGCTGGCCGTGGGTTCCGAACGCTATATGCCCTTCCGCGAGAAAGTACCGGAAGAAATCCTCACCCAGGCCACCCGCATCCTCGGATCGGGGCAAACCAGTCTGGCCAAGTACCTGATCATCGCCGCCGATGAGGACGATCCCGGTCTGGATGCTCACGATCAGCCCCGCTTTTTCCAGCACGTACTCGAACGTTTCGATCCGCGCCGTGATCTCCATTTCCACACCCGGACCACCATCGACACGCTCGACTACAGCGGCTCGGGTTGGAATGCCGGTTCCAAACTCGTTATCGCCTGCCGGGGGCCGAAACGGCGGGAATTAACCGCCACCCTACCCCCGGATTTCCTGCCGCGTGACGGATTCGGGCGGCCCGTTTTTGTCCGGCCCGGTATTCTGGCTATCGAGGGGCCACCCTTTGCCATGGAACAAACCGGCGATGGGCAACCAAAAAGTTACGATGATGCCGAGCGACTGCTGGAACAGTTGGAAGGCCATGATTTTTCGGGCATCCCACTCATTGTCCTCTGCGACGACGCTACTTTCCTGGCCGCTGATTTCAAGAATTTTGTTTGGGCTACTTTCACCCGTTCCAATCCCAGCCACGACGTTTACGGCTTCCGGGCCGCCGTAGAACACAAGCATTGGGGCACGTCCGGACCGCTGCTCATCGACGCCCGCGTAAAGACCTGGCACGCCCCCGGGCTGGTGGAGGACCCCGCCGTCACTCGCCGGGCGGATCGCTTTTTCCGGCAGGGCGGTGTACTCAGCAAGTGGGGATGAGGTAGCGCACCCCGACCGCTTCACTACCTTTGTGTCCCGAAAAATGTCAACGCCCGCCCATGTCCCGCAAGAAACGTCGTACCAAGGAAAAAAAGAAGCAGCACCCCAGTCTGGCCGAGATTGCTCAGGCGGGTGAATCGCGGGGCACCCGCTTTCGCTACTTTACGTGGCTGGTCATCTTTTTTGCTCTGGCGGGACTGTTGCTGCGGATCGACGTGATCTCCCCCTGGCCGGGAGCCGATGCCTACACCCTGTGGTGGGGCCAGCGATTGGATGCCCGCGCCTACCTGCCTACTTTCTGGCAAAGCCTGCTTCCGCTGGATGAATTATGGCTCCTCTGGCGGCGGCTCCCCTCGGCGTTAGCATTAGTGGCGGCGGCCTTACTTTTCTACCGCTGGGGCAAACGGCTGTTCGGTAAGCCTATGGTTACTTATGGACTGCTGGCCCTGGCCGGGTCGGTATGGCTACCCTTTTTCGGCAAGCTGGCGGGAGCGGATATGTTGGCCTTGTTCGCGCACCTGGGCTGGTGGCTCAGTATCCGCTTTCTTTATAAGACCGCCGAGACCAAGTGGATCGTTCGAACCGCGCTGTTCGGCGTAGCGGCCTGTGTACTGGCCCCCTTGTCTACCGCCATACTGGTCGGACTCTTGTTTGCTTTCGACTACCTGGGCGGCGATCGTCAGTGGCGGCCGGCCGTGGCGTGGGTGGCGGGACTTACCCTCGTGGCGGGTTTCCTACGATTGGTTATCGGCGGCTGGAGTCCGCAACTGGCGGCTACGGATTATTTTTACGGTGCCGGGCCGGTAGGTGGGACCGGTAGTTTGCTGCTGTGGTCCATCATCGGGCTGTTGCCGGCCGTTGGTTTCCTGGTGGGCGGGCTACGCGATCTGGTCTTCAAACTCAAACGGCGCGAGGAACTCTCCCTCCTGTTGGCCGGGGGTCTGGTGGCCGGTCTGGCGGCACAGTCGCTGCTCTTCTCTTTCCTGCTCGTTTTAGTAGCGGGTAAGCAGTTGCAACTTTACTTCCGCCCCAACTACCCGTGGCGCGACTGGGTCCGCAGCGGAGCTACCCTGCACCTCGTTTTTGCCTTCATCGCAGCCGTACTCTTTCTTCTCGGCGGTGCCATCCAGTATCAACTCAACGGTTTCCAGGCCGTACTGGGCATGGCGGCCGCCTACTGGATATTTAGCCTTGCCGCCGTGCTGGGGCTTTACGGGATGCGGCGTGATTTTGCCATCGGCGGCACCATTCTTGCGGGTGCTCTGACTGTACTGTTCTTCTGGGGCCAGGTCTATCCTTATTTAGAGGTGGATCGCACCTGGCCCTCTGAATTGATCCGTGGCGCAAATATTCCCCCCGCCACTACCATTTTTGTCCCGCTGGATGAACCCGCTACCTGGCCGGCCGCGCCGCACCTGATCCGTTCCGGCAGCCCGGCCGTCATCACGACCGACACGCTGAATGCTCTCAAGCCGGGAGACTTTTTGCTTCGCGGACGCCCTGCGGCACTGGATAGTTTTAGCTCCGCTGCGGTGGAAGAGAATGTGAGAAAAGTACGGGGGCGTTCGGTTGTGGAGTGGTATGATTTTGGGTTGGAAGAATAAGAGCGTGTCTAAATTTTTACTTCCTGAGAACCAAGCATTTAAGAACCTGACGTCATAAAAACTGACTTACGTAACCCGCTATGCGCACACCACGAAGTAGCCGCGAAGCGAAGTTTTTATCTAGCCAGAACCTTAACCGCGAAGTAGACGCGAAGCGAATCATTGATCCTCAGTTCTTAAAAATTTTAGACACGCTCTAAGCATTTCCGACTAAATACACGGTTTTTATCTGTTTAAACGGTATCTCATCAACGCTCAGTTCTTAAAGTTTTTAAATAGCTTTAAACTCCGATCGAACTGTACTGATTGCCGATTGCTCATCCAGACATCCTATACTATTTGAAATATAATCCGCGTGAGGTGCCTGGAAGGGCATCCGCGCAGCGGTGCGTGCGTTAGCACCGAGCGAACAGCGAGCCTGGAAGGGACCGACCCGGCCGGTAGGCCGGGGCACGCCCAAAACCCGCCGCTTCGTATACCCAAAAATGACAAAAACAGCACCCGATCGACATGAACGCTAACGGCCCGCCAACGTTAATTGAGGTAACTCGCCACAACCCCACTGCTTTGCGCAAATTCCTCGCTCTTTTACCACTGATTTTACTCGTGGCCTGTCAGGCTTACCGCCCTCTGACCGGCATTCAGCCCGTTTCGGAAGACGGCGACTGGAAAACCCGGGTGCTGCTCGCCACGCCCCAACAATTGGGTGGAGACCCCGTGGCCGGACTGGATTACCTGATCCACGGCGACTATATCGGGAGCGGCATACCGCTGGAGATCATGCAAAAGCAGGCGCGTAAGATGCCGCAGGACAGCCTGTACCCGCGTAATGAATTAAACCGGGTAATGCCTTATTTTATGACGGCATTCGTGGCCGATAACGGGGCTAAAATCGTAAACGGTAATTGTTTCACCTGTCACGCCGGGAAGGTGGACGGCAAGATGGTGACCGGGCTGGGCAACAGCTGGTCGGAATACGAGCAGAATTTCGTGAGTATGGGCCGGATGATGCGCTTCGGAATGAAAATAAAGTATAAGAAGACCGACCCCCAGGTGCCCGCCTTTGCGGATTTCGGCAATTATTTCAAGGTAATGGCACCCCGTATTCAGACCACGCAGCCGGGCAGCAACCCCGCTTTCCGGCTGGCCGAAGCCTGCATGATGCACCGCGACCCCCAGACATTGACCTACGTGGAGGAGCCGCTCTACCCCATGTGGGACTATAATATTGCCACCGATACACCGCCGCTGTGGCACGTAAAAAAGAAAAATACCCTTTACTATAATGGTATCGGCCGGGGTGACATGACCAAGTTGTTGCTCCAGGCCAGCGTACTGGGCGTGCCCGATAGTGCGCACGCCCGCCGGTCGGCGGAGGCATTTAAAGATGTTTATGCGTGGTTAAAGACCCTGGAACCACCCGCTTATCCCGGTGAGGTGGACCCGCCGCTGGCCGCCCGGGGTAAGGCGATCTTTAGCGATCATTGCGCCGGTTGCCACGGCACTTACGGCAGGCCTGAAGAGGAGACTTACCCCAATAAAGTGGTCAACCTGAACCTGATAAAAACCGATCCGCTCTACGCCGATTATATCCGCCAGAGCGGTATTGTAGACTGGTACAACAGCAGCTGGTTTGCCACCAGTACGCCGCGCTCGTGGTTCGAACCCACCGACGGCTACGTGGCCCCGCCGCTGGACGGTATTTGGGCCACGGCCCCCTATTTGCACAACGGCTCGGTGCCGACGGTTTATGAGCTGCTCAATTCTTCCGCCCGCCCCGGCCGTTGGACGCGCAGCGGCGATACCCGCGATTATGACTGGCAAAAACTGGGCTGGCGCTACGAGGGAAAACCGAAAAACAAAAAGTGGACCTTTGACACCGCCGTGCCCGGTTACGGGAACGGCGGCCATACATTTGGCGATAAACTAACGGATGAAGAGCGCTGGGCGGTGGTAGAGTATTTAAAAACGGTGTAACAAATTAGCGGTTAAATGCTAACCGCTCCCCCATTTTCGATTCGTTAAACTCACCGTTATGATAAGCCACGTGGCCGCTCACCACGGTGGTTTTTACCCGGCCGGTAAACTCCTTGCCCTCCAGCGGCGACCAGCCGCAGCGGTAGTATAAATTATCCTTGCTGACGGTCCATTTTTCCCCGGGGTCCAGCAGCAGCAAATCGGCATACATGCCTTCTTCCAGAAAACCGCGACGGTCGATTTGGAAACACTGGGCCGGGGCGTGGCACATTTTTTCCACGATTCGTTCCAGGCTAATGCGCCCCGCCTGCTCGAATTCGAGCATCAGGTTCAGAGCATGTTGCACCAGCGGCAGGCCGGAGGGTGCGTGGAAGTAGGTCTGGTTTTTTTCGCTCATCAGGTGGGGCGCGTGGTCGGTGGCGATAATATCCAACCGATTATCCAGCAGGGCGGGCAGCAGAGCGTCGCGATGATGGGTACTTTTGATGGCGGGGTTGCACTTGATCAGCGAACCCAGGCGAGCATAATCGTCACTGCTAAAGGTGAGGTGGTGCACGCAAACCTCGGCCGTGATCCGTTTTTCGATCAGCGGAATATCATTGCGAAACAGGGCCAGTTCATCGGCCGTACTGATGTGCAAAATATGCAGGCGGCTGCCGTAGTGCGTGGCCAGTCCGTGGGCCAGTTTACTGGAGATCAGGCAGCCCTCGGCCGAGCGGATGACGGGGTGCATTTCCAGCGGCACGTCCTCGCCGTACTTTGCCAGCGCGGCGGCGGCATTGGCGCGAATGGTGGCCTCGTCCTCGCAGTGCGTGGCCATCAGCATATCCACGCGGCTGAACAGTCCTTCCAGGGTTTTCCGGTTGTCTACCAGCATATTACCGGTGCTGCTGCCCATAAAAATCTTGATGCCGCAGACCGTTCGGGGGTCGGTTTTCAGTACCTCCTCCAGGTTGTCGTTTCCGGCCCCCATAAAGAAAGAATAGTTAGCTAACGAGGTCTGCCGGGCAATCGCATACTTATCAGCCAGCAGTTCCTGGGTCAGGGCGGGCGGGCTGGTGTTGGGCATCTCCATAAAAGAGGTCGTTCCGCCCGCCACGGCTGCGCGCGCCTCGGTCTGGATGCAGGCTTTTGGGGTCAGGCCCGGCTCGCGAAAGTGCACCTGATCGTCGATGATCCCCGGCAGGGCGAATTGGCCCTCCGCCACGATTTCGCGGTCGGCGGGGCGGTCGATCGCGGGGGCGATCTGCTCAATGAAGCCGTCTTTGATGTAAATATCGCCGGAGGTGATGGTGCCCCGGTTGACGATGCGGGCGTTTTTGATTAGGAGGGTTGGCATAAAGCGATTGTTTGGACGGTTGTTGTTCGGATCGGATCAGCGGGTAAGGCAGAAAGCGACAGGTAGGTTTGAGCGGCAAAGATAGCAGTGCTTGCGGCCTTTCTTAGTGAGGCATGGTGTTTTTGGGCGTGCCCCTACCTGCCGGCCGGGCCGGTCCCTTACCGGCTCACTGTTCGCTCGGTGCTTACGCACTCGTCTACGGGCAGGGGCAAGCCCTACCCTACGCCGCCCGTCCAGGCACCTCACGCAGCAAAGACATCATATAATTTTTACTCAGGATATCCGCCGATCAATTCTCTTCATCAAGCACAACTCCAGCAGTAGCCAGAATTTCGTCGTAGATATAGATAGGCGAATTAAAGCGTGCGGCCAAACCAATTGCGTCACTTATCCGGCAATCCAGTTCAACATGATTGTCTCCACTTATAAGAACTGATTTTGCCTTAAAAATCCCGTCATCTAATTCATCAATAATAACCTCCTTTAGGCTATAACCAACCGTTTCAATGGCATTTTTGAAAAAATCAAGTGTTGGTGGTCGGTTCATTTCCATATTTTCAATCGCAATCGCAATCATTTGCGCTTCATGACTACCTACAATTATGGGTAACCTTCGCTTACCGGATTCAGCCACTTCTCCTAAAACAATCGCATAATTTGATTCATTGCTGACGCTTCTACTAATTGCCATGATAGTTAGTGCAATTTTTCTTTTGTTCGTTTCTCTAATTCGAACTTGAATGGACTTTAAATTTTCATTCTTGTTTGAAACTGATTTTTCTAAAATTGCCAATTTGTTTTCCGCAAGAATTCTTTTCCGTTTCTCATTCACCACCTCTTCACTTAAATCTTCCAACTCAAGTTGATCTTTTGTCTGAATACTCCCTATTCCTGTTTTTTCAAGAAGGATTAATAATTTAAGTAGTGAAGTACTAACCTGCGCTTCCATCCGTATCCTTTCTTCAAAGGGTATCAGACCCGCCCGGTCGCTACTGTTAATAAGTTCGAGTTTAGTCGTATGACTAACAATTTCTTCCAAATACTTATTATCGTTGCTTTTACATATTTGATACATATCATCTAAAGCTTCACGCAATTTTCCCTTTCGTAAATAGCTATGAACTCGATCAATCATCTTGGAACTCATCGGGGTCAATTTTGTCTTTTTTAATCTAGTGACTCATGGCGATTGGCGAAACTACAATTTTTTGTCTTCATGCCTAAATGCCATTGGTGCCATAACATCATTGTAACCTGGTGACCACTACTTCAAACAGTTCTAATCTTCCAATTTAGCGGGTTCCCCCCGCCCCTCCACCACCACCGTGTACCCGACCGCCCGGGCCATGTAGGTGATGCTCTCCAGCAGGGCATTGCCCTGCTCAACGGCTTTATCTAGTAAGCCGGATTCAACGGCCTTTTCCTGCAGGATGCGCTTGGCATTGCGGTTGAGCTGGGTAAAATCCTCCGGCTCGAAACTGTTGAACCAGCTCTCGTCGAGGTTGCGGTAGATGAGTTCGTGGTCGACGGCGAGGATCTTGGGCTGGGGAAGTCCGGAGATGGTCACGGTTTTGGCCAGACTATCGGTACTGACCGAAACGCCCTCCATATCGTAGCCGACCAGCACGCGCCCCTTCACCTGGAGCAGGGCCGTACGCGAGAAACTGACCTGGCTGGGGAGCGGCAGGTAGAGGGTAAAATTTTTGGTATTCTTCTCGTTGTAGGTCTCCGAGAACTCGCCTTCCACCGTAACCAGTTGACAGACCTGGCGCACGCGTTCCAGCAGCACGGTAGCCTCGGCGCGGGCGGTGGTCTCGGCCTGCTTGCCGCGAAATAGCTGGAGTGCGGCCGCTCCCAGCAGGAGGGCGAGTACGGTAACGAGCAAGTAAGGCAGGAGAGTACGAATCATGGGCGGGGGATTGGTTGGGGCCTACCGCTAAAAGTGATGACGGGGGGGTTGGTTCGTTTACAGGGAGAGGATTAGAAATTGAAAAGGCGGTAGTTGAGGCCAAAGGCGGCCATCGGGCCTATTCGATCCCGACGTCGACCACTAGGACTTGAATTTAAATTATCCGATCCTTCCGTGATTGGTGAAATGGGTAATTCAAGTTGACTGCTCAGAGATACCCGTCCTAATGTCAAGCCGACACCCATGATTCCACTCAAACCCATGGGAGCATCTCCAGTCCTGCCGCTGATGAAATAAATTTCTGGGACAAGTGCAACATTCAAAAAAGGCTTGAGCGTATTTTCTTGCATGACAAAGTAAAAACGGCTATCCAATTTCAGACGCAGTTGGCTGTAATGTTTAGTTTCTACTCCTACACTAATACGCCTTAGCTCCCTGAGCGTTCCCTCCTGAAACTCTAATCCGATACCGGCAGATAGGGAATTTGATTTCGCAAATATGGTTAAAATATTTCGCGTAGGCATTTTGCAAGTGGCCGAATGTATTACCCAGCGTGCGCGGGTTGCGGGTAAGATCAGGCGGAATATCTTCCAATCGCTTGGTCAGAACGGCCAGATGAAAATGGTCGGGCATAGGCGTTTTTGCATGGAGATTGCTTAGAAAATCAGCAATTTAGAATTTATAAAATAAATATTTGTTGATTTTTACTATCTTTCAATTTGCTCGCCAAATTTTAAATTGGTTTAGAGATGCACATGAGCACATCGTTCCAACATTATTATTTTAAAATATCACCTATAACTTCATTTACCTATGCAACAACGCCTCGGGCAGTAAGCGCGTAGGAAAGCAATTCCCCAACCGGCTGAATATACTTATCTAAAAGCTTTAGAAAGCGTAAAAAATCCCTGTCCTCCCGAAAGATCGTCCGCCGGTCGTTCCCACCGGTTATAAATATGGTAATATTTATTCGGGACAATAAGCGGACCGGGTATCTCAGCCATTAGGTTTTAATTTTAAAATTTCCTGATCAGCCCAAAATAAGACATTTGCGGCAAAGTACGCTCAAAGGTCCAGAAGCAATATCCTTCACCGAAACCCCTAAAACACCCCGCTCCCCTGCGGCACCACGCCCGTTTCGCGTGCCCGCTCAAAAAGGTGCTCGACGGCGGCACGACCGATAGCACCGAGGTCCTCGGTAAATTCGTTGACGTAGAGACCGATGTGGGCCTGCACGACGGCATCGTCCATTTCCTGCGCGTGGGCGCGGACGTAGGGCAGGGATACGGACGGGTGGGCGCGGGCGTAGGCAACCGAACGAGCCAGAACGCGGGCGACGCGCCGGTAAACGTCTTCGGGAAAGGTACGGCGCAGGACGATGCCGCCCAGTGGAATGGGGAAACCGGTGGTCTCTTCCCAATACTCGCCCAGATCACGGAGCTTGACGAGGCCGTGATCGGCGTAGGTGAAGCGGTTTTCGTGAATGATGAGGCCGGCGCGGTACCTACCCGAGGCGACGCCGGATTCAATATCACTGAACAGGACTTCCTGCTTATTGCGAAGGTGGGGATACGCCAGACTTAGCAGAAAATTGGCGGTGGTATACCGGCCGGGAATGGCTACGGGAGCGTCAGACAGAGAGGCGGCGTCCAGGGGTTCGCGGGCGATGAGCAGGGGACCGCAATTATGGCCCAGTGCACTGCCGGCGGGAAGGAGGCGGTAGGCGTCGGTGAGGTAGGCAAACGCGTGGTAGCTGAGTTTGGTCATGTCCAGTTTGCCGGCAAAAGCGAGGCGGTTGAGTTCTTCCACGTCGCCGAGATGAACGTCGAATTCAAGCCCTTCGCAGTCGATGCGGCCGTGGACGAGGGCGTCGAAAATGAAGGTGTCGTTGGGACAGGGTGAGTAGCCGAGGGAGATTTTCATGGCAGGAAAACAGGGGCGGGCGCAATGGGTTGCGGTGGCGCGGCGCAATGTGAGCGGCCGAAAACCGGCGGCACGGGCCGGAAAATACCAACTTGCCCAAACCCGGAGCGTGATTTTCTTCGTTAGGTAGTGCAAACCGGTATTGCTCCTCCGAAATCCTATACCCAGACCTGCCCTCATGACCAGCGCTTCCTCTCCCCGCCGTTTTGAACCGATCATCCAGTTGCACCCGGAAGAGGAGCGGTGGTTTGCCGTGCGCACCCGGCCGCGCACCGAGAAAAAAGTGGCCTACCTGTTTGAGCGGAGCGGTATCGACTATTTCCTGCCCCGTATCAAAAAGCCGTTCGTCCCCGGAAAAAGGGTGCGCAAGCACCGGCGGGCTGCCACCGGAAATGGTGAGGTGGTGTTGCTACCCTCCTATATTTTCGTACGCATCAATCAGACCGACTACCTGGAGGTGCTGCAAACCACCTACGTGACCGGTTTCGTGAAACAGCGCCAGGACTTGCTACAGGTACCGGAGGCCGAGCTGGATCTGCTGCGCCGAATCGTGGGCGACAAGCAGGCTGACGTAGTGCGCGTGAGCCAGACCGACTGGCAAGTAGGTACGGCCGTGACCGTTATCGGCGGTCCACTGAACGGCATGGAGGGAACACTGGTGAACAGCCAAAACAAGCGGAATTTTCAGATCCGGATCGGCAGCGTGGATGAGGGGCTGCATATGTTCGTTGAAACCCGTTACCTTCGGCCGGTATAAATCACCAAAGACACCATGCCTAAGACAGTGCTCATCACCGGCGCGGCCGGTTTTCTCGGCTCCCACCTCTGCGACCGGTTTATCCAGGAAGGCTACAAGGTAGTGGCCATGGACAACCTGCTGACCGGCTCGCTGGACAACATCGCCCACCTGTTCCCACTGGAGAATTTCCGCTACTACCACCACGATATCACCACCTTCGTGCACGTGGCCGGGCCGATCGACTACATCCTCCACTTCGCCTCGCCGGCCAGTCCGATCGACTACCTGAAAATGCCCATCCAGACCCTGAAAGTGGGCGCACTGGGTACGCATAACCTGCTGGGGCTGGCCGTGGCTAAGGGTGCGCGGATGCTGGTGGCCAGCACCTCCGAGGTATACGGCGACCCGCTGCAACACCCCCAGACCGAAGCCTACTGGGGCAATGTCAATCCGGTGGGGCCGCGCGGCGTATATGATGAAGCCAAACGTTTTCTGGAGGCCATCACCATGGCCTACCACAATTTCCACGACGTGGAGACACGCATCGTGCGCATCTTCAATACCTACGGCCCCCGAATGCGGATCAACGACGGGCGGGTGCTGCCGGCCTTCATTTCGCAGGCCATCCGGGGCGAGGAACTGACCATCTTCGGCGACGGTAGCCAGACGCGGTCGTTCTGCTACGTTGACGATCTGGTGGAAGGCATCTACCGCCTGCTATTAAGCGACTTTCACGAACCGGTCAATATCGGCAACCCCGACGAGTGTACCATTCTGGAATTTGCCAACGAGATCATCGAGATGGTGGGCGATACCAAATCCAAAGTCAGCCTGCACCCGCTGCCCGAAGACGACCCCAAGCGCCGCAAGCCGGACATCAGCCGCGCCCGCGCCGTACTGGATTGGGAGCCGAAAGTATCCCGCGCCGAAGGCTTGCAGCGCACCCTCCCCTATTTCCGCCGAAAGGTGGCGGCGGCGGACGTATCCTGACCTGGAAATCAAAACCTTCGCAGAAAATTCTTTCCCCTCGTTTTTGACCTACGCGCTGACTTCCTACCTTTGCCCGTAAAGCAGACCTTTTTGATATGATCGAGTTAACGGACGAGCAAGTGAGCGAAGTGGCCGCCGCCGTCGAACGGGGCAAGGAAGCCTATATCCACCGCGAACACGGCCGCGTACTGATTGCCGATGACCCCGATAAAAACGTGCGTGCCGATCCGGAAGTCTACCGGATCGTAATGGACACCGTCAATAACGAGCCGGAAAAGTACATCTACGTCTGCCGGATGCCGACCGATTCTTCCTTTGCCATCATGCAGGCTTACGTGGACCAGGTGCGCAATCAGGAATTGTGGCAGAAATTGTCCTACGCCCTCAAGCGGCCGCGTCCCTTTAAAACCTTTCGTAGCGAACTGGAAAGCTATCCCAAAACGGAGGCCAAGTGGCTGGCGTTTCGCCAGAAACGCTACGAAAAGTACGTCAAGGAAGTCGTCGCCGCCGGCGGCTCCGAGATGCGTGACGAGGATTACGACGACGAGGATGATGATTAAACGTCAATTACCTCACAGCACTAGCTAAAAAACCGCTGCCGGACTCGAGTTCGGCAGCGGTTTTTTTTGGTCGGGGTGATAATCGGGATCGTTGACTAATCCTCCGTCGGCTCGGGCTGAAAGTCCACCGGCTCGTCTTCGCCCAGATCGTCTTCCAGTTCCACTTCCACGTCCTCGGCGTCATCGTACTTATCCTCGTACTCGGCACGCACGGCGGCTTTCAGTTCGCCATCCTCGTCGTAGTCGTCATCGTATTCAATGATCTCGCGGGCCTCGGTTTTGGTCATGCGAACCAGGTAATACTTCTCCTCCGTCTCGAAGGGAAGCGCACTCACCGACCGGCCGTCCTTGTCCTTATAAGTGATCAGGTGTTTGGCAAAGCCCAGTGGGTAGAAGAGCTTGATCTGCTCGGCTACTTCCTGGTCCAGTTTATCGTAATCTTTGGCTACTCTGGGTTTCGTCATGCGACAAGTTAGGTTGGCGGTTTGGCAAAAATTCGGCCCCGGAGAGCGGGGTGGCTTTGTTGAAGGAACCCGGCAAAGCGGCCGGGGTTGATTAGGGGAGCGAATTACGGGTTTATTTTGCAATTCATAGCACCTGCAGCTTCGCAAACTTCAAAGCGAGCCGTTTTTCCGACTGCTCGATCTCCGGAAAAACGATCAGGGCCACCGGATTATCCGAGGCTCCACTCACGTCTTTCACCTCTCCCCTGCCAAATTTCAGGTGAAGCACCGTGGCTCCGGCCACGATCGCATCACGTGGGCTGGGCTTAAACGTCGCCGGGTCGATATTAGCCACGCTGGCCGCCTGCACGCCGCGCCCGCGCCCCCGCGGGCCGCCGGTCACGCGCGAGCGTTGGGGTTCGGCCCCTCCCCCACCCGACCGCGATTCCCGGCCGCGCATCCCCACGTTTCCGCCGCCGCTGTGCCGGGGCGAGTGGGTGGCCTCCACCGCGTCCAGCGGCAGCTCGGATATGAACCGGCTCGGCTCGCCGTAGGTGATCTTGCCGTAGCGGTAGCGCGAGTTGGCAAACGAGAGCGTCAAAAATTCCTCGGCCCGCGTGATGGCCACGTAAAACAGGCGGCGCTCTTCGTCCAGCTGCTCCACGCTGTCCATGCTCATCCACGACGGAAAGAGCTTTTCTTCCCAGCCCCACCACAAACACGGCGCGGTACTCCAAACCCTTGGCCGAGTGGACGGTCATCAGCGTCACCACGTCGGTCGATTGGTCTTTATCGTTATCAAAATCGGTCAGCAGGGCAATGTTCGACAGGTAGGTGGCCAGCCCCTTATCCTGGATATCCTCGTTCTCATCCACCGTGTCTTCTTCCACAAAACTCTTGATGCCGTCCAGCAGGGCATTCACGTTTTCCAGCCGTCCCATGCCTTCGATACTGCTGTCGTTACGCGGCATATCGCCCAGCCCCGATCGCTTCACGATGTAGTCGGCCAGCTCGAAGGCGTCATTGGTCTCCAGCCGCTCGCGCGAGCTGTTGATCACGTCGATAAAACCGTCTAGCGAGTGGCGGGTGCGTTTCGGCAGGTCTGTCTCCGGCAGCACATCCCACATACTCACGCCCTCCTGGCGGGCGAAGGTGGCGATCTTGTCCAGGGTGGTGTTACCAATGGCGCGTTTCGGAAAATTGATCACGCGGCGCAGGGCCTCCTCGTCGCGGGGGTTCACCACCAGCCGCAGGTAGGCCACCAGGTCCTTCACCTCCTTGCGCTGATAAAAACTCAGGCCGCCGTACACGCGGTAGGCAATGTTGTACTTGCGCAGGTATTCCTCAAAAATACGCGACTGCGAGTTGGTCCGGTACAAGATCGCGATGTCCGAATTACTCAGGTGGTGGCGGGTCTTCAACTCCAGAATCTGGTCGCCCACCCGGCGTCCTTCCTCGGTGTCGTCCATCGTTTTGATCAGCTTGATCTTCTGCCCCAGCCCCTTATTCGACCAGATTTTTTTCTGGATCTGCCGCTTATTAAACCCGATCACCTCGTTGGCCGCCGCCACGATGCTCTCCGTCGAGCGGTAATTCTGCTCCAGTTTAAAGGTCTGAATACCGTGTTTGGCAAAATCATGCTCGAAATCCAGGATGTTCTGGATCGTCGCACCCCGAAACGCATAGATCGACTGCGCATCATCGCCCACCACGCAGATGTTGCGCGGGCTGTCCTTATACTGCACCAATTTGCGCACAATGGCGTATTGCAGCGTATTGGTGTCCTGAAACTCGTCCACCAGCACGTAGCGAAATTTCTTACGGTACTTGGTCAGCACCTCCTCGTTTTTTTGCAGCAACTCATACAGCCGGTAAAGCAAATCGTCGAAATCCATCGCGCCCGACTGCTTGCACCGCGCCGTATACCGCTTATATATTTCGTGCAGCAGTGGCATATTCGCCAGCCGGTCCTGTTGCACCAGTTCCTCATTGGCCGCGTAGCTGATCGGCGTGATCAGGTTCGATTTAGCCGACGAGATCCGCGACCGGACGTTATTCACATTATACACGTTCTTATCCAGATTCAGCTCCTTGATCAACTGCCCGATCAGACTCTTCGTATCGTCCGAATCATAGATCGTAAAATTGGTCGGGTAGCCGATGTGCGCCGCCTCCACCCGCAAGATCCGCGCAAACAGCGAGTGAAACGTCCCCGCCCACACGCGCCCCGCCCGTTGGCCCACCACTTTTTCAATCCGGCCCTTCATCTCCCGGGCCGCCTTGTTCGTAAACGTCAGCGCCAGCACCTCCCAGGGCGCCACGCCCGATTCGATCAGGTAAGCGATCCTAAACGTCAGCACCCGCGTTTTCCCAACCGGGTCCGGCCACCACCAGCACCGGACCGTTAATGGCGGTCACGGCCTGGCGTTGCACATCATTCAATTGATCCAGATAAGTAGCGGAAGGGGTATCGGTAGCCATATCCGCGAAGATCGGGAATTTTGCGGAAGGAACAAGTTGGTTGATCCCCCAATTGTATAAAACAAGTCCGGGCAGCAGGATACACGGGCGGTTTTTTCGGGCGTGCCGCCATTCCTTGCGGGCTGCCGTCGGTCCCTTCCCAGCTCCCTGTTCGGTCGGCCCTGCGGGCTGCTCGCTGGCGCTCGCCCTGTCCAGGCACCTCACGCTAGGGGGAAGGCAAAAATTAGCTGCGCTACTTCTCTCAATCGCAAAGCGATTCTTCAAAGTGAAGGAGGAAGGGAATGAAAGATTGAAGGGATCGAGTGAGGGGGGCGTGACCTCCCCTCACGCGAGAGGGCGTGACCTCCGGTCGCGCGAAGGGGGTGTGACCTCCCCTCACGCGAGGGGGTGTGACCTCCCCTCACGCGAGGGGGTGTGACCTCCGGTCGCGCGAAGGGGGTGTGACCTCCGGTCGCGCGAATCTTTGGCCCCGCGACCTCCGGTCGCGGAGTGTACGCACGCACTTTCCCTCTCATCCTAAGCTATCCTCCTGTTTAGACTGTTGCAGGTCATTTACACCTACTCAAAATATGGGTCCGTCACGCGCCCCTCCTTTTCACTCAATACCTTCAGCAATAGCCGCCGTATACCACATACTTTTCTTATTCATAATTCGCCGATTCCCGCTAAAATCACCAAGAACACAAAGCTGAATACCAGGTACAGGACATACGTCATTATTGTCCGCAATAAATTAACAACGCGGTTCCCCTTTATGAATAATTGCCAGTATACCCAAAAGTTATACACCATGGCCGATAGCAAGGAGAGTGCCTCTACTAAATCGTGCTCGCTGAATATCCCTACAAGCGCAAAGACGGAATAAATGATTGCCTGGTGCCCGGTGATGTATGAATTAATCACCAGGTGTTCGAGGTAATTTTTATCGAATTTCAAAAATGACAAGTAGGACGCTAATGAAAATACCGGCAATAACAGCAAGGTCGATAAGCATAGTTTTCAGCGAACCATTTAGTTGTTCCAGAAATCTCTGCTTCTTTTTCTTGTCCGGTGGCCCCATACGCCCAGCCGGTGATTAAATCGTCTATCCAGGTATTTTTTTCCGCTGATTGAGTAATCAAAAAATACAGGGTCGCTAGCGTCAATACATAGGCAATTGGTTTGAAGTGTCTTTTTCTTCTTCCATTCAGGTATTCATTTATACTTTTTCCGGCCGGACGGATAATTCTTTTAGCGTAAAAAAGAACCCCCTGTTTATTTGAAAAACACTGGTCGACAATTCGCTCACAAAATTCGCAGCGTTGATCCTGCCTACCTTTGAATTTTGACCGCAATAGCCGCAAAATTCACCATCAACCTTACGTTCACA
>CAVPZP010000019.1:0-50187 GCA_963710215.1 Lewinellaceae bacterium
GACAAAAAATAGTTACCGCAATATCGCGGCTTATCGAGGCGGGGGAACCCTATGATGTTGAAGTCCAGTTAAATCGGTTCGACGGTACCGAACTCTGGGTGCGTAGCATCGGCTACGCCGATTTCCAGGACAGCGAGTGCGTTCGCATCTACGGTATATTTCAGGACATCGACGAGCAAAAAAGGAAGGATCTCAAACTACAACAGAGTGAATCCGAACTTCGGCAGGTTTTCCAGAACTCACCCGCCGGCATGGCTATCATCGGGTTGGATGGGTACTGGTTACGCACCAACCAGGCCATGGAGCAAATGCTCGGATATGCTAGCGAAGAATTGTTATGTCTTACCTTACTCGGTCTCACCCACCCCGACGACCGCACCGTCAGTACCATCGCCCAGGAAGACCTGGACGAAGGCCGCATCACGTCCTTCGAGCAGGAAAAACGAATGATCTGCAAAGACGGCAACCATATTTGGGTGCTTTCCGCCACTTCCCTCATTCGGGATGCGGACGGCAATAAGTTGCACTATATCGTTCAACTGACCGACATAACCACCCGCCGGCAGGTAGAACTGACGCAGCGTCGTTTCTCCATCCTCGAATCGAAGAGCCGGGAAATGGAGCAGTTTGCCTACGTCACCTCCCATGACCTGCGCGAACCCCTGCTCACCATTACCGGCTACATTGATGCGGTGCTGGAGGATTTTGCCGGGAAAGTTCCGGAGGAAGCCGTCAAATACCTGCAAACCGTCAAGGGAGCCGCCAACCGGATGGACGGCCTGATCAAGAGCTTGCTGGACTACTCCCGCCTCAGCCAGATCACCGGCCTGGAGCAGGTAGAGGTAAGCAGCATTCTGGAGGAAGTCAAAACCGACCTGAACGCCACGCTCACCAAGGCGGAAGCCGAGCTGCAATGGTACAACATGCCGCGCCTCATCGCCTATCCGCTGCCCCTCAAACAGTTGTTTCAAAACCTGGTGAGTAACGCCGTAAAATTCCAGAACCCGGACATCACCCCGGTCATCGAAATTTCCGCCGCCCGCGTCGACGGCGGCTGGCACTTCTGCGTGGCCGATAATGGTATCGGCATGGCAAAAAGCGACCTGAACAAGATATTCAATATATTTCAGCGCCTCCACGGCCGGGAAAAATACGAGGGGACCGGCATCGGGCTGGCCAACAGCAAAAAAATCGTGGAACTGCACGGCGGCGAGATTTGGGCAAAATCCAGTGGGCCACGGCAGTCAATTTCATTTTACTATCCTAACGGAGAACTATGCCAACTAAACTCAGCTGTATTTTGCTGGTGGACGACGACTGGAGTTGTAATTTTCTCCACAAACGCCTATTGGATAAACTGGGCATCGTCAAACACGTCTCCGTCAGCCAAACCGCCGCTGCCGCCCTGGAATTTTTGCGCGGCATCCACCTCACCCCCGAGCACCCGGGCACCCCGGACATCATCTTCCTCGACATCAACATGCCCGGCATGAACGGCTGGGAGTTCCTGGAAGAATACCGCAAACTGGAAGCCATTAAAAAAGACATGATCGTGCTCATCATGCTCACCAGCTCCCTTAACCCCGACGACAAAATTCGGGCCGAAAGCTACCCCGAAGTAAATGGCATCGAGTACAAATTACTGGATAAGGAAAAAATCCAACGCCTGCTCGACACTCACTTTCCGGAGGTAAAAGTACCCGCACCTTAGGGCGGTCAGCTCTGTTGGGGGGTGGTCTTTCGGGCGTGCCCCCGCCTACCGGCGGGGTCGGGCTATCCGGCACTCTCTCCATTTCGCCACGCAATATCTTGCGCGGCTACATTCCGTTCAAACAACGCCTCCTATCCCTCACGCGGGAAACAAGGATTGAAGGATGGAAGGAAACAAGGAATGAAGGAATGAAGGAATGAAGGAATGAAGGATGGAGGGATTGAAGGTCGCGCGATTGGTGCGTGACCTCCGGTCACGCGGGTTTGGCTTTCGACCTCCGGTCGCACACGGGGGTGTGACCTCCGGTCGGACACGGGGGTGTGACCTCCGGTCGCGCAAGGGGTGTGACCTCCGGTCGCGCGAACGCTTGGCCCGCCGACCTCCGGTCGGTAGGCATACCGCAAACACGCACCCAAAACGCACTAGCGCATCCGCGCACCCGACGTGGGCCGTCGGCACCCTTAACGGCAACTGGTGCGTGAACTCCTGTCACGCGTGTTTGACTCCCGGCCTCCGGTCGCGCAAGGGGTGTGACCTCCGGTCGCACACGGGGGTGTGACCTCCGGTCGCGCGAACGCTTGGCCCGCCGACCTCCGGTCGGTAGGCATACCGCAAACACGCACCCGAGACGCACTAGCGCAAACACGCACCCAATGTGGGCGTCGGCACCCTAAACGGCAATTGGTGCGTGACCTCCGGTCACGCGTGTTTGGCTTTCGACCTCCGGTCGGAGAAATAACTATAAATCTACTCCAACCCCGCAATCTCCTGCATCAGACGCTCCGTCTCCCGCAGTGCCGTGATGATTTTCTGATAGTGAAGAATATCCTCGAAACCGAGCTTGCGGTCGCGCCGGTCCTTCAACCACTTCTGGGCGGGCGGGGGCTTGCGCCCTTTGTCGTTTATGTGGAAGAAAAAACGCGCTTGTTTACGGCGAAAATAACCGATACGGTACAAACTTCAATAAATAACCCATGACAACTTTTCGTACAATCACCACGCTGCTGATCTTAACCCTGCTGCTATCCTGTGCCGGCTACCGAGAAAAGCGGACTGACCGCTTATTTGAGCAGTGGAGGCTGGAGGTGGAAGCTATCCGGAAGACAACCGTGATTACTGACGAATCAACCAGGCAATTAATTGATCTGGAGCTGTGTTCCACTGACCAGACGCAAGTTGATCTGGTAAAACGAGACTTCCCCAAGCTGGCCTACGAGATTTTTCAGGAATTTGTTGAAATCCATACCGTATCCGTTATGCCTGAGTATAAGGGGGATCTGTTCGACTACGATTTCAACCCAAAGTATAAGGGTGATACCGTTACGTACCGATACCTACCTGCCTGCCCACAGGGTGCGCTGCTACCACTTGTGGAGTTGAAGAAATACCGAAAGCAGACCTCTGGTGAATTAAAGTACGGATTCGGTTCCATAAGTGAGGGGAGAAATAGGGGAAATGCAAGAGCGGTTTTGGAAAGCCATCATTCAGTGGTCAACTATGTCATTCCGAAGCGCATTGAGAAAATAATTAGGAGCGAGGATGAAAAAGCCGCTCTGGTGTTCATTAGCACGACTTACCGCTTTATGGTCAAGCGATATTTGAAAACCGCCGGTGTCTGGGAATTTGATGAGGTGTTGTACTCTACTATCGAATGATAAGGGAGCAACTCTATTGGTTATTGGCTGAGCTTTCGGTGATTACGTTATAGTTGTGTGTTTCGAGAGGCGTAGGGTAAGTTATTTTGAGATTGTGGAGGGGGCAGTGCGGCTCCGGGCGGGGGCTTGCGCCCCCTGTCGCGACCGGAGGTAGCGCGACGCCAAATTCGCGCGACCGGAGGTCACGCACCAGGCGCGAGGGGGAGGTCACATTTACTCCACCGACCGGAGGTCGGCGGGCCAAGCGTTCGCGCGACCGGAGGTCACACCCCCCGCGCGCGACCGAAGGTCACGCACCAGGCGCATAACCTTCAATCCTTCTATCCCTTAATCCTTCAATCCTTGTCTCCTCCCCCGCGTGAGGGATAGGAGGTGTTGTTTGAACGGACCGCAGGGGAGAGAGTGCCGGATAGCCCGACCCCGCCGGCAGGCGGGGGCACGCCCAAAGGAAACGAGTGCTGATGAAAGAGGATGCTTATCGGACAAGGAAGCCGTGGCAGTACACTTTTATGATGGAGGGGGCCGCGGCGGGGGAGCGATCGCTATCCGGCGGATTGACGTGAGGACGTCTGAAATAAAGCGGTTAAAATGGGGGCGGGCATCCAATACTTTGCGCCGTGGTCGTTATAGGCCCGTTCCCTTCGGGAATCTTACCTTTGCCCGCCCATTGAACACAAGCCGGCGGCGACCCCACTTTTTTCCCCACCGGACCGGTCGCCCCTTTTCCGGAACATTTGGACTATGAATCGAACGTACCTACTCTCTTTTACTACGCTGGTTGTTTTGTGCCTGGGTCTGAGCGACCTGAATGGCGGCGTATTGCCCGTACTGCCGGGGGCGCCCGCCCTGGACGGAAAGTGGGCCGGCGTGCCCTTTAAACTGGTGGCCGCCAAGCGGGAGGATGCTAAAACAACCCCGCTGCCGGAGCGAAAGTTCGGGCTATTTTCGCTTTCGGCACCGCTGCTGAGGACTGCCGCCCCGGCCACGGACTCGCTGCCGCCGCTGCGCGACCGGTCGGGTGATTTTATCACCGACCCCAACCCCAACCCGGTGGACCTGCGCGACCCCGCATCGGTGACCCAGACGGTGGAATACGACCCGGAGACCGGCATGTACCTGGTGCGCGAGCAGATGGGCCAGATGGATTACCGCCCGCCGATCTACCTGAGCCCGGATGAGTACTACGAGTACCGCCGCAAGCAGGACGAGCGCGCTTACTTTCAGCAGCTGGGCGGCGTACAACGCAACGGCAGCCTGAATGCCGACGACCCGCTGGCGGAGATCGACGTGGACAAGAGCCTGATTAACCGCTTGTTCGGGAGCAACGAGATCAGCATTACGCCGCAGGGAGGAATCGACCTGACCTTTGCCGTGGACCACCAGCGGCAGGAGAACCCGATTTTGACCGAGCGGCAGCGCTCGAATACGATCTTTGATTTTGACATGGACATCCAGATGAACGTCCAGGGGCAGATTGGGGAGAAGTTGAAGCTGAACACCGCTTATAACACCAACGCCAACTTTAACTTCGACAACCAGATCAAACTGGACTACAACTCGGAGGAGTTCGGGGAGGACGACATTCTGAAAAAGATCGAGGCCGGTAACGTGAGTTTGCCGCTGCGCGGCACCCTGATCCAGGGGGCGCAGTCGCTGTTCGGTCTGAAGACCGAGTTACAGTTCGGCCACCTGCGGCTGACGGCCATTGCCTCGCAGCAGCAATCGAAGCGCGAGAACGTGCGGATTGAGGGCGGCAGCCAGGTACAGGAATTTACCGTTTACACGGACGAATACGACGAGAACCGCCACTTTTTCCTCTCGCACTACAACCGCGAGGTGTACGAGGAAGGCCTGACCAACTTGCCGCAGATCAATACGCTGTTCCACCTGGAGAATATCGAGGTGTGGCTGACCAACGACCGTAACGAGGTGCAGGACGTGCGCGACATCGTCGCTTTTTCCGACCTGGGCGAACCCGAGCGGCTGACCAACCCGCAATCGGTACAGCAGGTGCAATCGCAACGCTACCGCGACATTTGCGACAACCGATCGCTGCCCGAGAACGGGGCCAACAGCCTGTACGGCGACCTGATTGCCCGCGGCGAGCCGCTGCGCGAGATCGACCGGACGGTAAATATCCTGCAATCGGCCGAATTCGGACTGGAGCAGAGCCGTGATTTCGAAAAGATCCGCGCCCGCAAACTGAACCCCCGCGAATATACCGTGCACCCCGAACTGGGTTTTGTGTCGCTGAACATCAATGTGCAGCCCGACCAGGTGGTGGGCGTTGCCTACCGCTACAAGTATAACGGCGAGATTTTCCGCGTGGGAGAACTCTCTACCATTACCGACGACGTGAGTGCCGATACGACTAACCTGACCAACCGGGTGCTGTACGTGAAGATGCTTAAATCGACGACCCAGCGCGTGGGCCTGCCCACTTGGGACCTGATGATGAAGAACGTTTACTCGCTGGGTGCTTACCAGGTGAACCAGGAGGATTTTCGGCTGGACGTGGTCTACGAAGACCCGGGCGAGGGCTTCAAACGTTTCCTGCCCGGCGCGGGCCGCATTGACGGCGTGCCGCTGATCCGCGCCCTGGGGCTGGACCGCCTGAATACGCAGGGTGACCCCCAGCCGGACGGTGTGTTCGACTACGTGCCCGGCATTACGATCAACCCGCAGAACGGCAGAATTTATTTCCCCGTGCTGGAGCCGTTCGGCTCCGATCTGGCGGACGCGATCGGCGACCCGGCCATTGCGCAGCGGTTTACCTACCAGCAACTTTACGACAGTACTATCTTTAATGCCAAGGAATTTCCGGAGAAGAACCGGTTTATCATCCAGGGTAGCTACAAGTCTACCGTCCAGTCGGAGATTTCGCTGGGTGCCTTTAACATCCCGCCCGGATCGGTATCGGTTACGGCCGGTGGTGCGTTGCTGGTGGAAGGACGTGACTATGAAGTGGACTACTCCACGGGGCGGGTGCGGATTTTGAACGACGCCATTCTGGGGTCGGGCGTACCGGTGAACGTGAATTTTGAGGACAATGCCGTCTTCGGCCTTCAGCAACAAACCATGCTGGGCCTGCGGGCGGATTACGAGGTGAACAAGAACCTGAGTCTGGGAGCCACCTACTTGCAACTCTTCGAGCGGCCCTTTACGCAGAAAGTAAACATCGGCGAAGACCCGATCAACAACCGCATCTACGGAGCCGACCTGACCTTTAATAAGGAGTCGGGCTGGCTGACACGCATGATCGACAAGCTGCCGCTGCTGAGTACCAGTGCCCCCTCCAGTGTGAGCCTGACGGCCGAAACGGCTTACCTGCGCCCCGGCCACAGCCGCGCCGTGAACCAGAGCCGGGCCGACGACGGCGGTATCGTGTACGTGGATGACTTCGAGGGAACGGCTTCGCCGGTGGACCTCACCACGCCCGTCAACTTCTGGTACCTTTCCTCGGTGCCGCACAATGACGCGCAGAACAACAACCCGCTTTTCCCCGAGTCGCGCGAAATCGGTCTGGTGACCGGTGCCAACCGCGCCATGCTGAACTGGTACCGCACCGACCCCGCCGCCCGGCAGGCCGGAGCACTTGACAATCAGAACGTCTACACCAGCCGCGTGCAGCAGCAGGAGGTGTTCCCGAACCGCTCGCTCAGCCCCGCGCAGCAGCAACAATTCCTGTTCCAGACCTTCGACCTGGCCTTCTATCCCAACGAGCGGGGGCCCTACAACTTCGATCCCATCGGCGGCTACCCCGGCTTTACCTCCGGCTCCTTCCCGGACGCTAGCGACCCGCTGGCCCCCATCAAACTGGCCGACCCCACCACCCGCTGGGGCGGTATCATGCGGGAGATCACGGTCAATGATTTTCAGTCGGCCAACATCGAGTTCGTGGAATTCTGGATGTTGAGTCCCTTCCTGGACCCCACCCAGCGGGGTGCGCCCGCCGTGGACGCGGAGCAGAAGCAGGGTACGCTTTACCTCAACCTGGGTAACATCAGCGAGGACATCCTGCAGGACAGTCGCTTCTTTTTCGAGAACGGACTGCCGGGGCAAAACAACCCCGCACGCCCCACCGACCGAACGGTCTGGGGCCGGGTGCCGGTCTCGCAGCAGATCATCCGCGGTTTCGATAACGACCCCGCCACCCGCGAGCAGCAGGACGTGGGCCTGGACGGTTTGGACGACGCCATGGAGGCCCAGCAGTATGCCGACTATATCAGTAGTATTAGCGGTGCCAACCCCATTGTGGGCCAGGCCCTGCTGCAGGACCCCGCGAACGATAATTTCCGCTACTACAACGCCCCCGAGTTTACGGCCACCGACGGACTCTTTACCCGTTATCGCCGGTTCAATAACCCGCAGGGAAACAGTGCCAACAACGCGGGCAACCAGGTGCGTAACTCCTCCACCAATATTCCCGATGCGGAGGATTTGAACCGCGATAACACCCTCAACGAATCGGAAGCCTACTTCCAGTACGAGATGCCGCTGCGCGTGGATCCCCTGGACCGCCGCCGGATCGACCGCAACGAGACACCTTTTATTACGGACGAACTGACCGACGCCACCACGGGCCGGATCTGGTACCGGTTCCGGATTCCGGTACAGACGCCCGACAAGACCGCCGTGGGGGGTATTCAGGATTTCCGTTCCATCCGCTTCGCCCGCCTCTACATGACGGGTTTCGAGCGGCCGACGGTGCTCCGTTTTGCCACCTTCGAGTTGGTGCGCAACCAGTGGCGGCGCTACACCCGCCCGCTGGTGGACGACGACACGCCCCCGATCTTCCCCGATAACGTGGATACGGAATTCAGTATCGACGCCGTCAACTTCGAGGAAAACAGCCAGCGTTTCCCCTTCGCCTACACCCTGCCCCTGGGCATCCAGCGCGAGCAGAACGTGGGCCTGGTCAATACCCTGCAGAACGAACAGTCGCTCTCCCTGCGCATCGACCGGCTCTACCCCTCGCAGCGGCGGGCCGTGTTCAAGTACACCGATACCGACATGCGGCTCTACGAGCGGCTCAAGATGTTCGTCCACGCCGAGGGGCGCGGCGGGCAGTTCGGGGAAGTACCGGAAGACGACGAGTTGAGCGTCTTCATTCGCCTCGGTTCCGACTTCGAGAGCAACTACTACGAGTACGAAATTCCGCTCACCATCTCCGATTCACTGGAGATCCAGAACCTCAACCCCAATAGCGAGGCCTACAAGCGCGAGGTTTGGCCGGAAGCGAACGAGTTCGACTTTCCGCTATCCATCCTGACCGACCTGAAGCAGCAGCGCAACGAATCCAGTTTTTCGCTCACGCAGCAATTCTCCCAAACCTATCAGCCCGAGGACCGCGAGGGTACCCACACCATCCGGGTGAAGGGTAACCCCAACCTGGGTTTTGTGAAAGTATTCATGATCGGGGTGAAGAACCGCAACGACGTGGACGTGACCGCCCGCTCGGCGGAAGTCTGGGTCAACGAACTCCGCCTGGAAGGGCTGGACGAACGCGGCGGCGTGGCCGGTATCGCCCGGGCCGATATACAACTGGCCGACCTGGGTACCCTGACGGCCTCCGGTAATTTCAGTTCCATCGGTTTCGGCGCGCTCGACAACAGCCTCTACGAACGTGCCCGTGAGCGGGAGGTCGGCTACGACCTGGCCGCCAACCTGTCCATGGGCCGTTTTTTCCCCAGCAAATGGGGCGTGCGCCTGCCGCTCTACATCCAGCGCAGCCAGACCGTACAAACGCCGGAATACGACCCCTACGATCTGGACATCCGACTGGATGAAAAGCTGGACCGCGCCGAGGCCGCCGACCGCGATAGTATTCGCGAGCAGGCGCAGGATATTTCGCGGATCACCTCCATTAACCTGACCAACGTGGGCCTCAACCCGCAGGGCGGGGGCAACGGCAAGCCGATGCCCTGGGATATCGAAAACTTCAGCGTTACCGGTTCCTACACCAAGACCGAGCGTAGCGATCCCTACATCTCCAGCGAGGATACCAGGGAGTATACCGGTGCTTTGGATTATATCTACGCCACCGGTTCGCAGCCGATCCAGCCCTTTAAAACGGTAAAGAGTAAGTATTTGCGGTTGATCAGCGAGTTCAACTTCAACCCCATACCGACCAGTTTTGCTTTCTCCACCATACTCAACCGTACGTTCGCCACCACGCAGTACCGCTTTGCCGGGGTAGAGGAACGCTTCAATACCTACTACAACAAACGCTTCCTCTGGAACCGGACCTACGACCTGCAGTGGAACCTCACCAAGTCGATCCGCTTGAGTTTCAACGCCCAGATGAATGCCACCGTCGACGAGCCGGACGAGTCGCGCATTGCTCTTAACCCGGAAATTACGGACGTTGCCCAGTACCGTAAGGACAGTATCTGGGACAGCCTGCGTGATTTCGGCCGCCCGAAACTCTACCAACACAACCTCAACGTCAGCTACACGCTGCCGCTACGCTACCTGCCGTTCATGGAGTGGGTACAGGTGCAGGCCCAGTATCAGGCCGGCTACAATTGGAACGCCGCCGCACTCAATGCCGACAGTTTGGGCAACGTGATCCAGAACACCCAGACCCGCCAGATCACGGCCGACCTCAACTTCGAGCGGCTTTACGATCAGTTCGAGTTCCTCAAGAAGATCAACCGGCCCCAGCGGCGCAATACCCGCAGCCGGCCCACCACGCCCCGCCGCGGTGCCACGCCTCGCGAAGGCGACAAAGAAGAGGAAGACGATAAACCGAAAAAGTCCAAACGCCGCGAAGGAGAAGTTTCTCCCACCGTGCGCGCACTGGTCCGGCCGCTGCTGTTGGTTCGTCGTGCCCGCTTCACCTATTCCGAAAACCTGGGTACGGTCGTGCCCGGTTTCACGCCCCGCCCCGGTCTGCTGGGCCAGTCGGACGGCTTTACCGCCCCGGGCTGGGATTTCGTGGCCGGTCTGCAACCGAATATCCGCAACCTGGGCGAGGAAAACTGGTACGGCACCGAAGATTGGCTCTACCAGAACCGCGGCTTCCTGACCCGCAACCCCTTCCTCAACCAGGATGTCACGCAGAATTACACGCAGAATTACGACGCCCAGGTCACACTGGAACCCTTCCAGGATTTCCGCATCGACCTGACGCTCAACAAGCAATTCCGCGAGGACTACACCGAAACCTTCAAGGTGCTGGAAAAGAACGGCGGCGATTTCGAGCACGCCATCCCCACCGTGGGCGGCTCGCTCACCATCACCTACTCGGCCCTCAGCACGCTCTTCCAGAGCGACACGGCCGCCAGCCAGGTACTGTTCGATAAGTTCACGGACAACCGCCGCGAGATCAGCCGCCGCCTCGGCGGGGGCATCCCACACGACGACCCCAATCTGGCCGAGCGCGGTTACTCCCGCGGTTACGGACCCAACCAGCAGGAGGTACTACTGCCGGCCTTCATCGCCGCCTACACCGACCAGGACCCCAGCAAGGTCAGCCTCAATATCTTCGATGTGATGCCGCGCCCCAACTGGCGGGTCACCTACAACGGCCTGCAGAAAGTGGGCAAGCTGCGCGATATTTTCGCCAACTTCAGCATCTCCCACGGTTACCAGTCTACCTTCACCATCAATAGCTACCGCACCGGCCTCGACTACCTCGCCTCCCGCGACAACAATCAGGTCAATGCCCTGGCTTTCGATACGGTCAGCCTCAACTACTTCCCCCGCATCGAGATCCCGGATATCAGTATTCAGGAAGGTTTTGCGCCGCTCATCGCCATCGAGGCCACGCTCGTCAACGGCATGTCGTTCAACTTCGACTACCAGCGGAGCCGCAACCTGCGCATGAACATCACCTCCAAGCTGCTCTCCGAAACCCAATCGAAGAACATCATCGGCGGTTTCGGCTACATCATGCAGGGCGTCAACATCGGTTTCCTCACCGGCCGCAAGAACGTCCGCACCAACCGCGAGCAGGAAGAACAAGCCGGCTCCGGTGCCGCCTCCCGGGGCAACCGCGGTTCCAGCCGCTCCGGCGGTCGCCTGCAAGTCAACGACCTCGACATCCAGTTCAACTTCGGCCTCCGTGACGAAGTCACCTACGCCCGCAAGTGGGACCAGGGTATCCGCGAACCCACCAACGGTACCTACACCGTCACCTTCTCCCCCTCGGCCGAGTACAAACTCAACCGCCGCCTCAGCCTCCGCGCATTTCTGGATTACCGCCGCTCCGTGCCCTACAACTCCCTCGGTTTCCCCACCACCACGGCCAGCGGGGGCATGGTAGTGCGCTTTCAGTTGAACTAGGGGTGGAAGGATGGAGGGGTGATGGCGTGCCCCTCCCTAGGGTCGGGTCGGTCCCCTCCGGGCTTCGGCAGTCGCCTCGGCACTCCGTGCGCTAACGCCCCTTCGGGCACCTCACGCTTTAGGTAGGGTAGTAAGTAATCGGGCAATGGGTAGTTCGCGTCAAGCATGCACTGCCAACCACGGGCTACTTACTACCCGACTACCAAACTACCTGCTAAAAAATGCCCTCTATCCTCCAGCGTATCGTCGCCCACAAACGGGCCGAAGTGGCCGAACGACAACGCGCCCTGCCGCTGCGCGAACTTGCCCGCTCGGCCCATTATGACCGGCCGCCGCTCAGTCTGCGGGAGGCCCTGACCCGGCCGGGATCCAGCGGGGTGATTGCGGAGTTCAAGCGGAAATCACCCTCCCAGCGGGATATTCACCTTGCGGCCCGGCCGGAGTTGGTGGTGCCCGGCTACCAGCAGGCGGGATCCGCCGCCTGCTCGGTACTGACCGACGCCGAATTTTTCGGCGGCGGCGCGGCCGACCTACTAACCGCCCGTAAAGTGGCGGACCTGCCCCTGTTGCGCAAAGACTTTGTCGTCGATGCCTACCAAATCGAGGAGGCGCGGGCACTGGGCGCGGATGCCATCCTGCTCATCGCCTCGTACCTGAGTACGGAGGAAATCAGGGAATATACCACCCAGGCCCACGCACTGGGGCTGGAAGTACTGGTTGAAGTGCACGACCGTGCGGAAGCGGCTAAGCTGTGCCCGGACATCGACGTGGTGGGCGTCAATAACCGCAACCTGAAGACCTTTTCGATCGACCTGCAACAGAGCCTGGACCTGCTGCCCCACCTGCCCGCCGGGGCGGTAAAGATCAGCGAATCGGGCATCGAAAGCGTAGCGGCCGTGCAACGGCTGCGGGGGGCGGGTTACCAGGGGTTTCTGATCGGCACCTACTTCATGCGCGAGGCCGATCCGGCGGCCGCCTGCGCGGCTTTTATCGAGCGGATTAGTAAAGAGGTTAGTCAATAATATCTCTCCCTTTTTTCGATAGGTCGCAGGAGATCTCCCCCCCAATTCCGCCAATCCACCGTCAAAATTGGCGGATTATGGTTTCATTTGGTGAATGCTAGTGCATTTTGCCGGTTCTTTGGCGTGCAAAGTAGGCTGTCCAGTCTATTTAGGTTTACCCACTACAGTTTTAATTGTATGTCAACTTCCCGTCACCCCTCTCCTTCGCGGCGGCTGGGGTTACCACGAAGTAGCCGCGAAGCGAACGGGACTCAGACGATTAGCCGGGCCGGGGGAGAGGTCTCCAAGAAGCGAGTGCAAAACCTATACTGGCTCTAGCCTGATAAACTGGACGGCCTAGCGGGCAAATCATTCACCAACGGACCAAAAACAGCCATGAAGATCAAAGTATGCGGCCTGCGCGAGCCGGACAACATTAGCGCCATTGCCGCCCTGCGCCCCGCAATGATGGGATTTATCTTTGCCGAGGAATCCCCCCGCGCCGTCAAGGGAGACGAATTGAAAAACTGGCTGGAAAAAAACGAGCAGACGCTGGAGGGAATCGCCCGGGTGGGCGTTTTCGTGAATGCGGAGGTGGACCAGATGCTCAACGCCGTCCACGATTACGGGCTGGATTATGTACAGCTGCACGGCGAGGAAAGCCCCGGCTACTGTGCGGAGCTGCAACTACTTTGGTCGGTTAGTTCGATGCGAAAAGCCAAGATGATCAAGGCCTTCGGCGTGGACGACCGGTTTGATTTCGACCGCACCCACCCCTATGCGCAAACCTGTAGCCACTTTATCTTCGACACCAAAACCGAGAATGCTTCCGGCGGAACGGGCCGCCGCTGGGCGTGGGACCGGCTGAATGAATACCACGGCGTTACGCCCTTCCTCCTCTCCGGCGGTATCGGCTCCGAAGACGCGGCGGAAGTACGGGCCGTCGGTCATCCGCAGTTGGCGGGCGTGGATATAAACTCCAAGTTCGAGATCAAAGCGGGGGTGAAGGATGTTGAGGCGGTGCGGCGGTTTATGGAGATGGTGGGGTAGGGGCGCTGCGCGCGTATTTTAGTAGGATGCTGCGCGTCTGGTATTTTACCTGCGGTGATCGTCGCAAGCTCCTCGGAGTTGGTACTTTTGACTAAGCCTACGCGTACACACTTCCCCACCCGGACCTGCCGGTCCGACCTCCCCAAAGGGGAGGTAAACGCCGCATAAACAATACCTTACCTCCGCTTGGGAGAGGTCGAGCCGCTAGGCTTGGTTAGGGAACCACGAAACACGTGCCTTGATTTTAATCCTCTCACTCCCCCCCCCCTGCGTGAGGCACCTGGAGGGCCGACTCTGGGGAGGGTGCGCAGCACGGAGCGCAGCGAACCCCGGAAGACGCCGACCCCGGCCTTTGCCGGGGGCACGCCCGAATGACCCATAACATTCTCTCCCCAAAAATTAATAACCCCATGAACATTGCGATCGACGAACACGGCTATTACGGACAATTCGGCGGTGCCTACGTGCCCGAAATGCTGCACCCGAACGTGGAGGAACTGCGCCGCCGCTACCTGGAAATAAGCGGGACGGACAAGTTTCGGAAGCAGTTCGACGCCCTGCTGCGCGATTACGTGGGGCGCCCCACGCCGCTGTACCCGGCCGAGCGGCTGAGTGCACATTTCGGCACTACGATTTACCTGAAACGGGAGGATTTGTGCCATACCGGGGCGCACAAGATCAACAATACCATCGGGCAGATTTTGCTGGCGCGGGAGCTGGGCAAGGAGCGGATCATTGCCGAGACCGGGGCCGGGCAGCACGGTGTGGCGACGGCGACGGTGTGCGCGTTGATGGGGATGCAGTGTATTGTGTATATGGGCGAGGTGGACATTGCCCGCCAAGCCCCCAACGTGGCCCGAATGCGGATGCTGGGGGCCGAGGTGCGCCCCGCCGCCAGCGGCAGCAAGACGCTGAAGGACGCGACCAACGAGGCGATCCGCGACTGGATCAACAACCCCGAAAATACGCATTACATTATCGGTTCGGTAGTGGGGCCGCACCCCTATCCCGACATGGTGGCCCGCTTCCAGTCCGTGATCTCGGAGGAGATGAAGTGGCAACTGGAGGAGCACACCGGGCGCGATTATCCCGATGCCGTGATTGCCTGCGTGGGCGGCGGCAGCAACGCCGCCGGGGCCTACTACCATTACCTGAACGACGAGCGCGTGCGCCTGATCGCCGTGGAAGCGGCCGGCCTGGGCGTGGATTCGGGCGAGTCGGCCGCCACCAGCGTACTGGGGCGGGAGGGCATCATCCACGGCAGCCGCACGCTGCTGATGCAAACCGAGGACGGCCAGATCACCGAACCCTACAGTATCTCCGCCGGTCTGGATTACCCCGGCATCGGTCCCCTGCACGCCCACCTGATCCACAGCGGCCGCGCCGAGGCCATCGCCATCACCGACCGCGAGGCCCTGGATGCCGCCCTTTTCCTGAGCCGCCGCGAGGGAATTATCCCCGCCCTGGAAACGGCCCACGCCTTCGCCGCGCTGGATCATATGAAATACGGCCCCGAGGATGTGCTGGTGGTGTGTCTTTCCGGTCGGGGGGACAAGGACCTGGAGGCGTACATCAAGTTTCTGGAGGAGTAGGGGGCTTCGCCCCATGCTTTAGCTGCGGTGATCGTCGCAAGCTCCTCGGAGTGGGTGGGCGTGCTGCGCACGCTGGTAATTTACCGCCGCTAGTCCTTCTTCCAGATTTTCCACCAATCGGGGTTTTTCCCGTCCTTGATCTTTTGCTGCTTGCGCTTCTCGCGGCCGCGCTTGCGGCGCTTTTTATTGCGGTCCTTTTCCTTCTGTTTGTCCCAAATGTCGTTGCGTTTGGCCACCACATAGCGCAGCGTGATGCCGGACTGCATATAGAGCGTCCGCTCGCCGCCGACCAGGTTAACGGCGGGCTTGAAATCGTAGCCGACGTTGAGACGGCCCAGACTCAGTTCGGCTCCCACCACGCCGGTTATGCCGAAGGGGTTGTCGTAAATTTCGTCTACCTCCTCTTCCGCCGCCGTGTTCCAGCCCTTTTGCAGGCCGCCGCCGGCGTAGACGTTCAGCCGCCGGGAAAGCAGCGGGAAGTGCTTGCGGCCCATCAGGGTAACGGTCGTTTCCTCGCGCTGGTAGCTGGACTGGATGATCCCCTCCAGCGTAAAATTCTTGTGCACCTGCGGCACGCGCAGCACCCCGCTGATGCCCCAGTCGGTGCCCAGGCGCAGACCGAAATTGGCGTCATAAGATTGCGCCCGCAAACCGCTAAACGGCAGGCATAGGTAGCACAAAATGAGGGAAAGGAAAAACTGTCGTAGCATCATGGACCCAAAACGGCCCGGCTGAGCCGGTGATTGTCGGAGCATATTTAAATATTTCTTATCGTAACCGCACGAACTCCGTGCGCCGGTTCAGGCGGCGGCCTTCGGCCGTCGCATTGTCGGCCACGGGCCGTGATTCACCGTAGCCTTCTGAACTGAGGCGCGTGGCGGCAATACCGGCTTTTTCCAGAAAACCGCGCACGGCGGCGGCCCGGTTCTTGCTCAGTTTCAGGTTGTCGGCATCGGACCCCACGTTATCGGTATGGCCGTCGATTCGGATGACGAGGCCGGGGTTGTCGGTCAGCAATTTCACCAGCCGCTCCAGTTCCGGGCGGGAGGCGGGCAGCAGTTCGGCCGAGGCGGTGGCGAACAGCACGTTACGTAGCACAATGGGGGTTTCCTTGTCCGGTAGTTCGTCGCCGCCGATGGGCTGCAACTCGATGCGCAACTCATAGGGCTTGTCGATCCCGGCGGCATCGGTCAGCTCGAACCGGTCGGAATAAAACAGGTAGCCGGGATGCTCCACGGCCAGCGAGTAAGCCGCCCCTGCGGGCAGGGTCACCAGAAAGGTGCCGTCGGCACCGGCCCGGCGTTGTTGGGTGCGGCCCGGCCGCCTTACTTCGGCTAGCGCGGGCAGGGGCTTGCCGGTCACGGCATCCACCACCACGGCCCGCACGAAGGTTACCGGATCGGGCCGGGCGGCGGGGGGGAGTTCCATTTGATAGAGGTCGAAACTTCGTTGCTGACTGGCAGCTATGCGGGAGGACGTAAAGTAGGCCGTTTTGCCGTCCAGGCTGATGTAAAGATTAGCGTCATCGGTAGGCGTATTCACGGGGTAACCCAGGTTGACGGGTGGCTGCCACCGGCTGTTGCTGTCCAGTTTGCTGTAATAAATATCCTCGCCGCCCAGCCCCGCGTGGCCGGTGGAATTGAAGTACAAGGTTTTGCCATCGGGGTGAAAAAACGGCATCCGGTCATCGCGATTGGTATTTAGCACGTCGCCTAGGTTAATCGGTTTGCTCCACGTGCCGTCCGGCAGATTAGCCGTCGCCCACAGGTCCATGCCGCCCTGTCCACCGGGGCGGTCGCTGGCGAAAAAAAGCAGTTGACCGTCGGCCGACAGGCAGGGTTGGGTATCGCGGTAACGGGTATTCACCCCTGCTCCCATATTCTGCGGCTTGGTCCACCGCCCGGTCGCAGCGTCACGCTTCACCAGATAGAGGTCACAACTTCCCAGCCCGTCATCCCAATTACAACCCACAAACACCAGCATGCTGCCGTCAGCGGATATCGTCTGCCCGCCCTCGTTGCGGAGTGTGTTCAGGTCGGTTATGGGGGTGGCCGCTTGCCAGGGGGCGTCCACGGAATCCCTCACGCTCTGGTAAAAATCCTCGTTATCCTTAATGCGGCGGGTAAAAACCAGCGTCAGGCCGTCTACCGATACACTGGGAAAATACTCCTGGTCAGTGGGCGAATTGACGGCCGCCGGCAGCGGTTGCGGCTCCGCCGGGCCGGCATCCTCGGCGTTGCGCAGGTTGATCTCGGCCAGCGGGCGCAGGCGGGCGTCCGTCAAATTATAACCCAGGTAGTTGCGATAATTTTTTGCCGCCCGTTCCCGCTCGCCCAGCCGGTGGTAGGTCAGCCCCAGGTAGTAGTAAGCCGGCGGCGCGTAGTCGGGCGACAGGGCCAGGGCCGCCTCGTAGTCGGCGGCGGCTTCCGCCAATTTAGGCTGCGGCAGCAACTCCAGAATACTGGCCCGCATAAGCAGCAGGTCCACGTTTTCCGGGTTCTTTTTTAGCAGGCCGGTCAGGCCCTCCACCGCATCGTTCGGTTTGCCGTTATTCAGGTCGGATTGCACGCCGTCGAGGGTCGCTCGTTCCTTCGCGGAAAGGTCCAGTTTGGTCTGCAGGCCCGGCTGGGCGGCCAAGGAAGTCAGCAGGCCGAGCAGGAGGCAGCAGAGAAGCGGCAGTCGTGTCATAAGCGGGGTTAATGCCTGATAAACGTTCGGCCGGCGGCGATAGTGCGAAGGAGGATTTGGGCGTGCCCCCGGCCGGGAGGCCGGGGTCGGTCCCCTCCGGGCTTCGCTAGTCGCTCGGCACTGCGTGCGCTAACGCCCCTGCGGGCACCTCACGCGGGGGGAAGGCAATGAGTGATTGAGTGAATGACTGAATAATTTCCCGCCGGGATGTCGACGTCCTCGTCGGCCGCCTTTCACGTCGCTCAGGTCGAGGACGGATACGTCCGAGACGTGATCTGCCTGGTGTGCCCCGGATTGCAGGCGGCCGGCTTCGCCGCCCTGCTCGGACCTGGAGGTCGCTCGACCTGAGCGGCGTGCGCCATACGCGCAAACATCTCACATCCGACATCTTACAACACTCCGACATCGTACATCCGAATGGCGGTCGCCATTCGGAGACGCGAGGTATCGCGTCTCTACACCTCGTATACGCGGACCTTTCTTTTCTTCAGCCGGCCGTTATCCAACTCCTCGATCAATTTATCTACCTTTTCGGCGGGCACGGCCACAAAGGCACAGTCGGACTTCAGTTCAATGACACCCAATTCATCGCGCTGCAGTTTGCCCTGTTTGAAGAACAGGCCGGCAATGTCGCCTTTGGAAATCTTATCCTGGCGGCCGCCGGAAACGAAGAGGGTGCGCCAGGGCGTGGGCGGCGGCGGCGGACCGGGCCGCACGTGAATGGGCTTGGAATCGGGGATGAAGTCGGGCAGGTGTTCCTCGGACCACTGCAACACGTAGGCCGTGCCGTCCTGGTGCATCCGGGCGGTACGGCCGTTGCGGTGGGTAAATTCCTCGGTCCGGTGCGGCAGGTGATAGTGGATGATGAAGGCGATCTCCGGCACGTCGATCCCCCGGGCGGCCAGGTCGGTGGCCAGTAGCAGGCGATGGGTACCGTTGCGAAATTTGAGGAGGGCGCGTTCGCGCTCCTGTTGTTCCAGGCCGCCGTAGAAGCAACCGTGAGCAATGCCGTGTTCGGTCAGGTAATCGCTCACTCGCTGGATGGAATCCTTAAAATTGAGGAACACGATGCCGGGCTGCTCGCCGAACATACTGAGGGCTTCTACCAAGGTCTGCATCTTATCTTTCTCAGGCGAGATGATGGTTCGCACTTCCAGTTTGGCCACGCCGCCGTCCAGGTGATCCACATAAGTCGGGTCGGTCAGCCCTACGAATTCGGGTATCTCCACACCCTGGGTGGCGGAGGTGAGGATCTTCTTGGTCACGCCCGGTCAGGTAGCCGACGATCTCGCTCATCTCATCGGTAAAACCGATTTCCAGCGATTTGTCAAACTCATCCAGTACCAGTGTCTTGATGTGATCGGCGGAAAAAGTGCCGCGGCGCAGGTGATCGGCCACGCGGCCGGGCGTACCCACCAGCAGGGCGGGCCGGTGCTGCAATGCCGTCTTATCCTTGGAAAACGAACGCCCGCCGTAAGCCGAGTCGATCTTGTAACCCGAACCCATTTCCCGTGCTACCTGGTAGATCTGAATGGCCAACTCCCGCGAGGGCACCAGCACCAGGGCCTGTATTTCTTCCAGGTCGGGGTCCAGTTCGGCAATTACGGGTAGCAGGAAGGCAAGGGTCTTACCCGTTCCGGTCGGAGATAGCAGGACTACCTCCGGATTGGAATGAATGGCGAATTTCGCTTCTTCCTGCATCTCATTCAGAGCCTCGATACCGAGCTTTTCGAGGATGGCCGTTTGGTTCTTCACGTTAATCTGTTAGGTAGGGGGGAGTGAGTAGTGGGTGATGGGAACCTGGTACAACGGATAAAACATAACTACTTCTTCAAAATCCCCTCCCGCACTGCTTCTTCCTGATAGCCGTGCAGTTGCACGGCGGGCTTTTGCTTGCGGAGTTTCATGTTGAGGAACTCGACCAGCAAGGAGAAGGAGATGGCGAAATAGAGGTAACCCTTCGGTACCGTACCGATTTCGGCCCCGAGGACGACTGCCTCAGCCAGGTGCATCCCTTCCACGATAAGCATGAAACCGATCAGGATCAGGAAGGACAGGCCGAGCATCTGGATGGTCGGGTTCTTGTTGACGAAGTTACCGACGGGGTTGGCAAATACCATCATGATGATCACCGAAACCACTACCGCAACGACCATGATAAACAGCGCACCGGTCAGGCCGTTGGTCATTCCCACGGCCGTGAGGATGGAATCAAAGCTGAAAACGATGTTGATGAGCGTGATCTGGATGATGACCGATTTGAGGGAAATAACCTTGCGCGAGGCGGCTTCCTCTTCCAACAGTTGTGCCCCTTCCAGTTTGTGGTGAATCTCGGAGGTAGCTTTATACAACAAGAACACGCCGCCGATGATCAGAATGATACTCTGCCCGGAAAATCCGGCACTGATGATGTCGTTACTAAAAGCCAGCCAGGGTTCTTCCATGGCCACCAGGATGGAAATACCGAACAACAGCACGATCCGCAGCACCATCGCCAGAATGAGACCGATATTAGTCGCACGCTTACGCTCTTCCGGCGGCAGCTTGCCGGAGGCAATGGAGATGAAGATGATATTATCCACACCCAGCACGATCTCCAGGAAAGTCAGGGTTAGCAGGCTCATCCACACGGAGGCGGAGGCGAAATCAGGTAGTATGAATTCCATGAAAGCGGTTAGTTGGAAGATGGTCCCGTAGCAGCTACTACTGCCGGTGGGCCGAAAAATGCAAGTCTATTACAATATCCCCGAACCCCCCAACCGGCGGCGATGTTTCTTTTGCCTGCCCATCAAATCGGCCCCGCTTATGAAATTTCGCCGCCTGTACCGCGATGAACTGGAAGCCCTGCGCGAAGACTTCGTTATTTTCCTGGCCAAGAACGGCTACGACGCCGCCGGCTGGACCAAGCTGACCGCCACCGAAGCACCTCGCCACGGCGAACTGCTCGACGAGTTCAGCGAGCGCGTTTTTGCTAACGTCATCAGCCGCCTGGATTACCTGGAACACCGGATGCCCCGCGACCTGCGCGCTTACCGCTGTGGGAAAGATAAAATCGAAATGATCGGTCTGCTCGTCAAGGGAGAAACCACCGTCGATCTGAGTGATGAAAATACGCCCCCCGCCGAGCTATTCCGCCAGATTCAGGAGTCGGGTGCCGCCCTGCAACTCTACCGCGCTGAACGTGCCTACCGTTCCGAAGATCGGGGTGCCGACCTCTTCCAACTGATGGAAGGGGGGGCACTGATTTCCAAAGAGGGGGAACTGTTTAAATTACTCGGCAACGTGGCGGAAGGGGCGAATTGATTCGGCTCAGTCCACTTGATAATTACGGTACACATAACTCGCCCGCCGGTACAAGATCCGCCCCATGCTATCTACGCGGTAGCTCGTGCGTCGGCCATTAAATAGCAAGCCGCCCGCCGTCACGTAAGTATCGTTAGTGATCAGGTTAGCGTGATCGGAAGAGGTCACCCAGGCAGCCGCGATTCGTTTGGTCGTGCGCGAAATACCGTAGCGCCACGGCTCACTGTCGGTTTGATTCGGCCCTGCGGCTGGATAACTGACCGCCAGCACATCCACCACGCTGCCGTCGGGCAAAGTATCCGCTCCGCTCCCCTTTATGGTAGCTACCGGGTCAGCCAACCCGAACGGCATGGAAACGGCGTAGCGGGCGGCATTGATCGAGCGGGTCAGGGCCGCCGAATCGACGGACCTCTCTTTCCCCTGGAAGGTCACTTCGTACTGCCCTTCACTCCAGCGGGTGATCGTAAGTTCATCGTTTTCCCGGCTCCGGATCACCACCAGCGGCGGTTGGCGGCGGTAGTGGTGCCGTTCCGTTACCGTTTGCTCCTCGCGGCCGTCCTCATGGTATAAGGTGTAAGTCTTGTCAAAACGCAGGTCATTCCAGCTCTCCCAGCCGGGCAAGCCACCGGCCGCCTCCAATGCCTCCGCTACGAGATGGCGGGTGGCGGGGTCAGACGGTAAATCTTTTGGGGAAATCGAATTGCCGGCCGAGCCGGCGGGTTGCCGGCAGGAAACGAGTAACAGTAGCAGGGCTGCGAGAGGGAGGGTATAACGGATGGGGCTGAAATTGAGGCAGTGAACGGATGGATGAAGGTAATCATCCCCGCTCGAAGCAGACAACGGGACAGCCGGAAGTGCTCAGGCCGTGCGCAGGCGGGTAAGCACGGCTTCCTCCGTTTTACGGACGCCCATGCGGATCGGTTCGGCGTGCAGGGCGGCGAAACTGTAGCCCCGTTCGCTGAAGAATTCCAGGGCGAGTGGCAGAGTACTCATCAGGCGGGGCAGGGCCTTGATGCTATCGTGAAATACGACGATGCTACCGGGGCGGGCATTTTTGGTCACGTTCTGCAGGCACTCTTCGGGGTGAAGTTTCTGGTCGAAATCGCCGCTGAGGACATCCCACATCACGATCTGATAGTGCCGTTGGAGAAACTGCATCTGCCGGGGCTTCAGCCGGCCGTAGGGCGGGCGGAACAGCTGGCTGTTGGTGAGCAGGGCGGCGTGGCGCACGTCGTGGTAGTAGGGCAGGTTCTCGGTGGCCCAGCCGTCCAGGTGTTGCATGGTATGGTTGCCGACGGTGTGACCCGCATCCAGGATGCGCTGGAATAGCTCGGGGTTTTTACGCACGTTGTCGCCTACGCAGAAGAAGGTGGCTTTGGCCTTGTAAGCGGCAAGCTGTTCCAGTACCCAGGGCGTGGCTTCGGGTACGGGGCCGTCGTCGAAAGTGAGGTAGATGACTTTTTCATCCGTATCCATCCGCCAAGTAAAACCGGGGAAGAGCTTCTGGATGAAGGTGGGTGTTTTTGTCAGGTATAAGTTCATGGTCAAACGGATTAGAAATTGGGAAGAAGGGTTTGTAGTAGTAGGTGTACGAAAAAGCGATCCGCTGGTGAGGCAACGGAGCGGCGGCCGGAAATAGTTCCGGGCGCGAAAACATTGAATGAGTGGTCTAATCCCTGAAGGCGGTCGGGGCGTTCGCCGCCGAATCACTACTTTTGCCCGCTGAGCGGAACTTACGGTAGTTAGTGTGCCTTAACAACGCTACAAACACCCGTTTCGCTGCCGTCTTTGGTTAAATATTTGTTTCTTTTTCTCCGTTTGCCAAAATTGTTTCGTATGACCGCTCCCCGCCTCCGTTTTGCCCCCAGCCCCACCGGTGCCCTGCACATTGGCGGGGTACGCACGGCCTTGTATAATTATTTGTTGGCCAAGCAGTTGGGTGGAACGTTTATTTTACGGATCGAAGATACCGACCAGACGCGCTACGTGGCCGGGGCGGAGGACTACATTACCGAATCCCTGGCGTGGTGCGGCCTCACCCCCGCCGAGGGACCCGGCGAGTACGGCGGTAATTACGGTCCCTACCGCCAGAGCGAGCGGCGGGAAATTTATCAGCATCATACGCAGAAATTACTGGACAGCGGCCGCGCCTATTATGCCTTTGATTCCAACGAAGAACTTAACGCCCACCGCGAGGCCGCCGAGGCGGCCGGCGGTACTTTTCGCTACGATGCCGGTACCCGCGGCGGCCTGCGCAACAGCCTCAGCCTGCCCGCTGGCGAGGTAGAAAAACTTCTTCGAGACAATACACCCTATACCGTCCGCCTGCTGGTGGAAGCGGGCCATACCGTCCACATCCACGACGTGGTGCGCGGCGAGGTCATTGTGGCCACTGATGAACTGGACGATAAAGTATTAATGAAAGCCGACGGCCTGCCGACTTATCACCTGGCTAACATCGTGGACGACCACTTGATGGAGATCACCCATGTGATCCGCGGCGAGGAATGGCTTCCCAGCACGGCCCACCACGTGCTGCTGTACCAAGCCTTCGGCTGGGAAGACACGATGCCCAAATTTGCCCACCTGCCGCTCATCCTGAAACCGACCGGTAAGGGAAAACTGAGCAAGCGCGATGGTGCCAAGCTCGGTATCCCGGTCTTCCCGATCTCGTGGGAAGGGGGACACGGAGGAAGACTCTTTCGAGGGGTTCCGGGAGGCAGGCTTCCTGCCGGAGGCCGTGATCAATTTTTTGGCCCTGCTGGGCTGGAACCCCGGCACCGAGCGGGAACTGTTCTCGCTGGAGGAACTGACGGCCGCATTCAGTCTGGACCGGGTGGGGAAATCCGGTGCCCGTTTTGATTTCGACAAGGCCAAGTGGTTCAATCAGCAGTACCTGAAAATCGCGCCGGTGGAAGAACTGCTACCCGCACTGCGTGCGGACGTAGCCGCTCACGGTCATACGAACTTCTCGGATGATTATTTGAACACCGTGATCGAGTTGTTCCGCGAGCGCGTCATTACGGCTAACGAATTTTACGGGTCGGCGGCCTTTCTTTTCGACGGAGTAAAGGAGTACGATGACAAGATGCTCCGTAAAAAATGGAGTCCCGAGCGCGTGCCCTTTTTTGAGGAACTGCGTACCCGCTTGAAGGCGGTAGACGATTACTCGGCCGGGCAAATCAAGGCCGTCACCACCGGTCTGATGGAAGAGCAGGGGCTGGGTTTCGGCGCGGTACTGCCGCTGTTGCGGATAGCCATTGCCGGTACCGCCTCCGGGCCGGATGCGTTTGCGATGCTGGAACTGCTGGGTAAGGAAGAGGTGGACAAGCGGTTAGCAAGCTTCCTGACGGCTATGGCAGCCTGATTCTTGGGCTAATCAAGTGTTAAAATAGCGTGACGGACAAATAGCCGGGACACCATTAAAGCGGCGGGGTCCGTTACACCTGCGGTAATTCGTTTGCTTCGCCCTATCTTTCACTGTTCCAAACACCTTCTCCGATGCTTAATCGCTGTTCCGTATTCGTTTTCCTATTCTTTTTAGTTCTTCCCGCCTTGCTTCCCGGGCAGACGGTCTCGGGCAAAGCCAGTTATTATGCCGACCGCTTCCATTTGCGGCCCACCAGCACGGGCGAAACTTACGACAAGAATAAACTGACCGCCGCCAGCAAGGACTATCCCGTGGGAACCATCCTGCGGGTCTCGCGGGCTAAGTCCGGTAAAACGGTGGATGTACGCGTAAACGATTGCGGTCCGCACCGCGCCAACCGTATTCTGGACCTGTCGGGTGCCGCCGCGCGTCGCCTGGACCTGATCCGGGATGGCGTGGCTACGGTCAATGTGGAGGTCGTGAGCCTGGGCACCGAGGGTCCGACCTGCGACCGCTCGTTGGCTAACCGTCGCACTAAAGACACCAGCCCCGGAGTAGCAGATAAGCGGACGGTTATCCGTGACGTACAGCCGGTTTCAGATCGTGCCGCCGTACCTACGCGTCCGGCCGCCGTGCCGGTGGTGGCCATAGCTACCGATTACGTAGTACAACTGGGCGTATATAGCAATGGCAAAAATGCCCTCAATGCCCTGCGCGAGTTCCAGGCTGCCGGGCTGACCAACTTGATCCTGTTCAAGGAGGGCCGCACGGTCAGCATTTTCAACGGCCCCTACGATGCTAAACTGACCGCGCAAAACCAGGCCGCAGATATGGAGCAACGCTATAAAGTTAAGGGATACGTAAAACCGTTCTCGCTTTAGGATGCGTGAGGGATAGGAGGCGTTGTTTGAACGAAGCGTAGCGGAGAGAGTGCCGGATAGCCCGACCCTGCCGTCAGGCAGGGGCACGCCCCGAAAATTTCGCTCTAACCGCTTTCCACGGAGCGATACGATCTGCGGTCACGAAAACCCATCCCATGACGATTTTTTCAAACCACGGCATGCTGTCATACACGGCTTCCCTTATTCTTCTTTTCCTCTTGGCATCCTGCCAGGGCGATCTGCTCCAGCCCGACCTGGAACCCGCCGAGGAAGTTGCCGTTAATTCGGAATCCACGGGCGAAGTAACTGAAATGCTGCGCTTGGTCAATAACCTGCGCCGGAGCGGCTGCAACTGCGGCGGCACCTGGCAGCCGCCCGTGCCCGCCCTGCAAGTTAATCAGCCACTGACGCTGGCCGCCCGCCGCCACGCCGCCGATATGCGCCGGATGAACAGCATGCAACACGCCGGCAGCAACGGCAGTAATGTGGGTGCCCGCGCCACCGCCGCCGGTTATTCGTGGCGGGGCGTGGCCGAAAATATCGCGTGGGGCTACTCCTCCGTAAGCGACGTGGTGACGGGCTGGAAAAACAGCCCCGGCCACTGCCGTAACCTTATGTCGGCCGATTACGTGGACATGGGCGGTGCCCGCGACGGGGAGTTCTGGGCGCAGGTGTTTGCGCGGTGAAGCAGGCTGCGCCTGCGGTACTTTAGTAGAAGGCTTCGCCTTTGGTATTTTGGTACTTTTGATTAAGCCTACGCTTACGCTATTGTAGATGCGTAGGCTTAATCAAGAGTACAAATAAAGTACTGGCGAAGCCCATACGCGTAGGCTGGATACTAACGTACAAAAATACCAGCACCCGCAGGGTGCCTACTAAAGTACTAAAGGGCAAAGCCCTTACCCTTCGTGATCGCGGCCCAACTGCCCGCCCCGAGCCACCTCCTGCTCCAGTTTTTGCGCCTCGCGTTCCAGGGCGGCGCGGTCGGCATCGGTCATCAGGCGACGCAGATCGGGCTGGCCGGCCTCCACCCAGGCGGTAAACCAGACGCTACCGATGGACAAAACGGCGGCGCGCATCCGCTCTTCCACCATGCCCTGCATGGCCTCGTCCCAGGCACGGGCATAATCCTCGCACTGGGTGCGGATGGTGATGTCGAGACGGTCCTCGAAACAGAATTGACGATCGACGGGATAGGTAATGCTCAGGCGTTTTTCGGTGCGCAGCACGCTGTCCACCAGCGCGTGACTGGTCAGCACGATGTCCCAGTAATATTGCTGGGGATTCTGGATGAACTCGGCTTTACCGACCAGAAAATCGTATTCCGCATCGGCAAACAACTCAGGGATGCGGCTTTCCCAGAAACCGTGAATACCGTACTGGCCGGTCATTTGACCGTTGTAATTTTCGGTAGTGTGCAGCGGCACGTGGGCATCGCCCACGTAGTGACCCATCTCGGCGCAGAGGCGCAGGATGCTGGTGGCATCTTTTTCCTTAAAGGCCCATACGATCCGTTTGTGCATACTCAACAGGTGGTAAGGGAGAATGCCGTACTCCGAAAAATGGTCCACCACCCGGAAGCGATCGAAGCGGGCCGGAAGTTCTTCCGGCCAGAGGGCGGCCAGCGAATCGCGGCTTACGATAATTTCGTCCTCGTAATAATCGGGTAGCACCGAGCCGTAGAAAAAATTACGGCACTTGCGCAACGGGAGCCGGAAGGCGGGCCGGTTGCGCGTACTAAAATGCACCAGTGCGGTATCGCGCCAGTCACGCTCTTTCTTCGAGAAATCCACGCCCGAAATCGAATCCACCCGGTAGCTCACCGTATCCCCCCGTCGGCCGTCGATAAACTGAAATTCCGCCTGGCTCACCAGTGCCTCGGTCCAGTCGCGGGGGATGTCGCGAAAGGGCAGGGTGCCCCAGTGATCGGCGTCGATATAGTGCCGCACGGCCTCGTGTTTGGTGGCGTAGCGGCGCTTGTCGGGGTCCACGGCGTGTTCGGTCAGGTACTCCACGTTGGCGCGGAAAAAGGGCATCATGTCCTTATCCAGCGTGAATACGGCCAGCCGGTTGATGCGGCGGTGGCCGAAAAACCCCCAGTCCTCGTGGGATGGATAGGCGGCGGCCAACAGGAGGAGGGTGCCAATCACAGCGGTGGCGAGGAATAGGAAGGGGTGCCGACGCATGGGTGAAATTTCGAATTGGTGGTAGGAACCGGAATAACCGGACCTGGCAGACACAAAGATAAAACGGCAGCCGTGATCCGCTGTCATGCACAACCATTATGGTGTTCGGCCGGCCGGGAAAAACCTGTAAATCAGTAGCCGCAGACCGGCACGTAGATTCGCTCCGCCGGTGGGTAATCCGCGTTTACGGCCTCGCTAAGTAGCGTACAGCCCTGATTAAAATTATTGGATAAAATGTAGGCCAATGCCCGGTTGTACTGCAACTCCGGCCAGTTGCCGCCGCCGTACTGCACCACGCGGTCATAGTCCGCCAGCGCAGATTGATAATCGTGAAGGATCATTTCCAACGTGCCGTGCAGGAATGCTTTGGTAGCTCTTTCGTCCAGATTTCTCTCAGGATATTCGTCAATGTACAGCTCGGCCCGTAACCAGTTTCCCGCAATCTGCTCACGCACGATTCGGGCCACCAGACTGGAATCGGGCAGTAGCTGCAACTGGGCCAGCTCTTGCGCCAGATAATTGGGTTGCTCGTAATCGGGGTAGACGAAATAATCGTGGGGACTCTCCACCTGGTCCAGCGAGGCACCGGGGAAGAGCGCGAGGTACTTAATGATGGCCTCGGAGTTGCGGCCCATCAAAAAATTGGTGGCGATGGGGTCTACCCGCTCGGCGTGGTTCAGATCGCGGCGGGCCTCCAGCGTACGGCCGATCCGGTTGAGTAGCAGTGCCCGTTCCACCAGCGCGGGCAACCAATTGGGCACCTTGGCCAGCGCGGCATCGTAGCGCAGGATCGCCTGCTCCAGTTGCCCGCTGCGCACCAGCCGCTCGGCCTCGTTCAACAACGCGGAACCCTCGCGGGCGTAAGAGGCATTGGCCACCACGTTGCCCTGGCCCGCGCCGAACGGCACATTAATCTGGGCCTCCGCAGCAGCGACCAACGATAGCAGAAGACTCAGTAAGGCAGTGCGAAACAAGCTAGCGTACGTCATGGCGGGATTATTTAATCACAAGAACGGTTAGAAGCGCTTACGGTTCCACGCCGCGCTCATTCGTGACACTCCGGTTATTCCCGGTACCACTCCTTGTATTTCAGGTAAGCCCCCGCAATCCGGGTCACGGTGTCGGCCAGTTGCTCGGGGCTGATGGTCTTGATCTTGCGCGCCGGCACGCCCGCATAAACGGAACCCGATTCGCACACCATCCCCTCCAGCACCAGGGCGCCGGCCCCGATCAGGCAATCGGATTCCACCACCGCGCCGTCCATCACGGTGGCCCCCATGCCGATCAGCACGCGGTCGTGCAGCGTACAGCCGTGCACCAGCGCACGGTGCCCGATACTAACGTCATTACCAATGGTGGTGCCAAACCGCTGGTAGGTGCCGTGAATAATTGCCCCGTCCTGAATGTTGACCCGGTCGCCCACGCGGATGCTGTTCACGTCGCCGCGCACCACGGCCTGAAACCAGACGCTGCACTGGTCGCCCAGTACCAGATCGCCGATCAGGGTAGCGTTCGGGGCCAGAAAACAATCATCGCCCCACTCGGGCGTCACGGAGTTGATGGGAATAATGAGCGGCATGGGCAAGGGTATTTTTGAGGGGCAAAGGTAATGTTTGAGCGGTTGCTATGGGGCGTGCCCCCTCGGCTTACGCCTCGGGGTCGTTCCCTTACCGGCTCGCTGTTCGCTCGGCCCCTCCGCTCCGCTCCGGGTCTCCTCCCTGCGGTCGGCCCGTCCAGGCAACTCACGCTGGGGTACCCAGGCAAGGATCAGGTTTTAAAAAAATGATCATGCCGGCTTACTATTTCCCCCGCCCGGTCCGAATGGCTGTCGCCATTCGGAGACGCAGGATGTTGCGTGTTCCGGGGCGGTGGTCCGAATGGCTGTCGCCATTCGGAGACGCAGGATGTTGCGTGTTCCGGGGCGGTGTTCCGAATGGCTGTCGCCATTCGGAGACGCAGGATGTTGCGTCTCTACAGTACGGTACGGTGACGTTGGTCACGATCGCCACCATTCCCGTAACCCGAACAATTTACCCAACCCCCGCTGCCGGGTAAATACCGAATACGGCCGTGCCTCCCCGCCGAACGAACGGTAAAACGGCTCTACCCCCGCCAGCCGGCTCCCCTCGAAATCAAAATCCAACCCCCGCTCGGCCGCCAGCCGGATACCTTCCCACAGTAAAAGGACCGCCGCCCCGCTGGACCGGTAGGTAGGATCGGCCGCCAATACCAGGTTGTACATCGACCGCTCGTCGCGCAGGTACCAGGCAGTGGCATGGATAATGCCTCGCTCATCCACGGCGGCCAGGCAGTCCACGATGCCGCGGGGGCGCAAGGAAGTATCCAGCCGCAGGAGTAGTCCGGCGGGTAGCGGGTAATTTACGCCCCGCTCCCGGAATACCCGGCGGTACAGCCGGTCCACTTCCTCAATGGCGGCCCCGGAGCGTATTTCCAGTTGTTTGCGGGCCTTGCGAATATCGGTACGGCGGCGGCCGGGCAGGTTTCGCCACAGGGTTTCCTCGCCCACCGCCGTGGGCAGCACGTAGGAATAGGCCACCCGCTCCTGCCAGCCGAGCATCTGGAGGGCGAGGCCGCCGGTGAAGTCGTAGGGTGTTTTGATGACGCGCAACTCGGCCGGCGGCAGTTGTTCGGTCAGGGCGGCCAGGGTGCGGTGCGTAAAATCAGCTAGCCGGTTGGGCCGCGTCAGGTCTGCGGGTGGAAAAAGACTCGGCCCGTGAAACAGACTCAGCGGCGGCGGAACCTGGGTGCGCAGCCGGCCGCCCCAGCGCGACTCGATGTGGTAAGGCCAGTGGCCGCGCGGGCTGCCATCTCCTTCGTCCAGCACACGAGCGGCGGCCCAGCCGTCGGGGCCGTAGTGCGCGTTTAGCCAGTGATCTTGGGAAAAAAGCATGGGTTAGCGTAGGGCTTGGGAGACGGTAGTGTGGGGATAGTACGTCCTTAGCTACAAAATATTTTCGGGTTGGGGTCGAAATTGGAGGGTGGGCGTGCGGGGCAAGGATAAAACAGCTATCCGTCAGACCACTTGTCTGTAGGAATTGGGGGTTAGACGGGTGGGGTGGGGCGCGTGATGTTTATAAGCCTTGATTCCACTGACTTGTCTGGTAGACGATGCTGCGGACGGAATAGTAAGGCTCTTGCCCCGCCGGAATTAATTGTGAGATGGTGAGAGAACGGCCGGGATGATGAAATTTTCTCAAATTTGAGAATTGGCTTCAAGGTCCCCTTGTGGGAGGGAACCCACCCAGGCCGCCACCGCCGACCTCCCTTGCCCCGCTTGCGGCGCACCGGGCAAACCGGTGGCCTTTCTTGCGGGGCCGTTGGGCCGCAAAAAGCCTGTTTGAAAAGAAAATCGAGTTTTTCCGCGCCGGCTATAGCGTTCGCACCTGCTACTCAGAGCAGCAAGTGGTTCCGGTGCGCGAGAAGGGCATCGATTTAAAAACTATGGTATTGGTTTCGTGAGCAAGGAGCCATCATCGTGACCGATCTTGTTCTTTAGCCGGAAACCCGTCCGCGATGAGCATATGGACGGCCCTGACTGCAAGGCGGTTGGCGACGGTAGGTCTCAGGATGAACTGGAGATGAAGTTGCGTCAACTGCCGGGATTCGAGTGAAGCGGTCCTGATCTGACCGGGTTTCACCCACCTATGTTCTGTCTGGTATCAGTACAGCGGGCCGGTACGGAGACCGGCTGAGGCAAAGATAACCAAAATGTTATAATTTGAGAATTTATGTGTGATAAAGTTTTAAAATTGGAAACTTCTTTTGTGAGGGTGTGGGGTATTGGTCAGGGTTTGAAGATATGGTATGCCATGCAACGCGGGCGAATCAACTGATCAATCTGCATGAAAGAAGCTCAAGTGTAGGTCGTAGCCTCAAAAATAAGACGTTATCAATTATACATCCCGCCTTGCTGTCAGGGGACGTTTTCTCCCGTTGGGCCGTAAACGCTGGGTTGGATGCTGCCCGGGAAGGCTAATGTGTCCGACAGACGCGATTGGGGGTGGGCGAATTTTGTAATTTTGTGGGCCGTAAGCTCGTTCTATCCTGCTGTCCGGCATACTGGTTGGTGGAGTAGCGTGAGGTGCCTGGATGGGCCGACCGGAGGGAGGAGCCCGCAGGGCCAAGGCGACAGCCGCGCCGGGAAGGGACCGACCCCGGCCCCCGGCCGGGGACACGCCCAGCCGAAGGGCAAACATTTTGAGCGACTTCCTTCGTATAAGTATCGACGATATGCCGTTGCCCCGGCGAGTGAACCGAGAAGAATAATCCCCCCTGAATGCGTTATATTTTACACGAGGCTATTGCCGGATGGTTGGGTTTTGCCCTGTTGCTGCTGCCTACGGTAGCCAGTACTCAATGTGTCAATCTGGTGCCGAACGGTAGTTTTGAAACCTTTAGTGCCCTGCCGGATGACGACTGCGACTGGTCTCTGGCCACGGGCTGGACCAATGCGGCGACGACCAGCCTGTGCGGGCCGGAAAACGGGACGCCGGACTATTACCATTTGCTTTCGCCCGGCGGGTTTGCCTCCACGCTACCCGGTAATTTCTATGCGACGGGTGTAAATCCGTTCGACGGAGATGCCGTGATGGGCGTGGCGGGCTTTTCCATCGCGTCGGCTAACGACCGGGAGTATATCTCCACCGCGCTTTCGTGTCCGCTGGTGCCGGGTGAGGAATACCGGCTGGAATTCAGGATCACTACGGGAATCCCGGACGCGGGCGGCTTTTACACTAACGGTTGGGGGGTGGCGCTGACTACCGCACCGCTGCTGCAGAACGCCGGAACGAACGATGTGATCACGTCGGTTTTGCCACAGTTTCAGATTGGGGGGATCGTATCGAATAACGATTGGGAGCTGGTCACCTTTACGTTTGTGGCTTCCGGGGCATTCGATTATCTGACTTTTGGCAACTACCTGACCGATGCCCAGATTACGGCCCAGCAGCACGGTGGGATTAATCAGCTAGGACTGTCTTACTTGTTTGTGGACGATTTTTCGATTGTCCCCACGGCCGGTTTTCCGACGCTGGATTTGGGGCCGGATATTTTCGGTTGCGGAACGGGCGGCTCGGTAACATTGAGTGCGGGAGATTTTCCTTGCTCCAACTACCTGTGGTCTACGGGGGCGACCAACTCTTCAATTACCGTGAGTGCGGCCGGCACCTATGCGGTCTCAGTGACGGGGGCCTGTGGGCTGCTGACGGACGAGATCACAATCACCTACGGCTCCGATGTGTTTCGGACGATTGACGCGCAAACCTGTGCGGGTACGCCCTATGTGCTGAACGGGCAGACGTATAGCATGGCCGGTACGTATATGCAGAACTTGCCTGCGGCAAATGGTTGTGATTCCATTTTAACGGTTAATCTGTCCATTGTGCCGGCCCTGACCGAGACGCGGTCAGTGCAGACCTGTGCCGGTACTCCTTATACGTTGAATGGGCAGACCTACACACTGGCGGGTACCTATCAGCAAAATTTTACTGCCGCCAACGGCTGTGATTCCGTGCTGACGCTGGAGCTGTCCATTGCGCCCCGGCTGAACGGTACCCTGGCCGTGCAGACCTGCGCGGGCGTGCCGTATATGCTGAACGGACAGTCGTATTCCACGGCGGGCAGCTACGTGCAGAACCTGACGGCAGCCGGCGGCTGTGATTCCGTGCTGACGCTGGAACTATCGGTTGCGCCCAACCTGACCGAGACGATCACGGCGCAGACCTGTTTCGGAAGACCCTACGTGCTGAACGGGCAGGCTTACACCGTTGCGGGTAGCTACGTGCAAAACCTGACCTCGGCCGCCGGTTGCCCTTATACCCTGAATCTGGAGTTGAGCGTGGCCCCCGAAGTGACCGAGATTCTGCCCGCCCGGACGTGCGCGGGTACGCCCTACGTACTGAACGGGCAGTCGTACATTGCGGCGGGTAGTTATCAGCAGCAACTGATTGCGGCGAACGGTTGCGATTCCACTTTGCTGCTGGAATTGATGGTAGACAGCCCTTCTTTTGGGGTATTGAATGCCCAAACCTGTCCCGGCACGCCCTATCTGCTTAACGGTGCTTCGTACAGTGCGGCGGGAACCTACGTGCAAAACCTGACGGCGGCCAACGGCTGTGATTCCACCCTGACGGTGAACCTGACGCTGGCACTACCGGCAACGGCGACGCTGGCGGCGCAAACTTGCCCCGGAACACCATATATGTTGAACGGCCAGACCTACAGCGCGGCGGGCACCTACGTACAGAACCTGACGGCGGTCAACGGCTGTGATTCGACGCTGACCATCAACCTGACTTTTGCCGCAGCGCTGACCGGAACACTGGCGGCGCAGACCTGCCCCGGCACGCCCTACGTACTGAACGGCCAGTCTTATAGTGCGGCGGGCACCTACCAACAGAACCTGACGGCGGTGAACGGCTGTGATTCACTACTGACGATTCAGTTGGCCGTAGTGCCCCAGTTGACCCAGACGATTTCGGCGCAAACTTGCCCCGGTACGCCCTACGTTCTGAACGGCCAGTCGTACGGTTCGGCGGGTACCTATCAACAAAATCTGACGGCGGCCAACGGCTGCGATTCCGTACTGACGTTGCAATTGGCCGTATCTTCGGTGCTGACCGAAACCCTGAGCGCGCAGACCTGTACCGGCGGCACTTATACCCTAAACGGACAGATGTACGGTACGGCGGGCACTTACGTGCAGAACCTGACGGCAACCAACGGCTGTGACTCGGTGCTGACGCTGGTGCTAACGGTAAATAACCCGACCAGCCAAACGATTGTGGCCCAAACCTGTGCCGGGGTACCGTATTCACTCAACGGCCAATCATATGTGGTGGCGGGCAGCTACGTGCAGAATCTCGCTTCAGCTGCGGGCTGTGATTCTACGCTGACGCTGGAACTGTCGATCAGCCCCGCTCCCAGCCGGATCATCAACGCCCAGACTTGCACGGGACGGTCTTATTTTTTGAACGGTCAGGAATATAGCATGGCGGGTAGCTATATTCAGAGTTTATTAGCTGCAAATGGTTGTGATTCTACGATTATCCTGATTCTGACAACGGGAGCAAGCAATCCCAGCCAACAAGTGACGGCCGAGACCTGCATGGGAACTCCCTTTATATTGAACGGAGAAACCTATACCACAGGGGGCAACTACATTCAAACCCTGTCGGCCGAAAATGGCTGCGACTCCATTCTGACGCTGGACCTGACCGTGCTTCCCGCGCCGAGCCGAACGATAGCGGCGCAAACCTGCCCCGGTACGCCCTACGTTTTGAACGGACAATCGTACTCCACGGCGGGTAATTACGTGCAGAGCCTGACGGCGGCGAACGGCTGTGATTCAATCCTGACCATTCAATTATCCGTGGGTGCCGCCATTACCCAAACGGTAGCGGCGCAAACCTGTACCGGTATATCCTATGTGCTGAACGGCCAGTCTTATGCGGCGGCGGGCACCTATCAACAGAACCTGACGGCGGTGAACGGCTGTGATTCGGTGCTGACGCTGGAACTGACCGTAGTGCCCTCACTGGGCGGTACACTGACGGCACAGATATGTGACGGCACGTCTTATGTTTTGAACGGACAGTCGTACTCCACGGGGGGCAGCTACGTGCAAAATCTGACGGCGGCGAACGGCTGTGATTCCACGCTGACGCTGGAATTGTCGGTTGCCGCGCCGACGAGTGAAACGATAGCCGCCCAGACCTGTACGGGTACGCCTTACGTACTTAACGGGCAGTCGTATAGCGCGGCGGGCAGTTATGTGCAAAACCTGACTTCGGTTAACGGTTGTGATTCTACGCTGACGCTAGAACTAACGATAACAGAGTCGGCTTCCGAGACCGTGGCGGCGCAGACCTGCCCCGGTACGCCATACCAGTTGAACGGCCGAACTTATTTTATTGCGGGTACCTATGTACAGAACCTGACGGCGGTCAACGGTTGTGATTCTACCTTGACGATCGAACTTTCGTTGAGTACTTCCGCGTTTGAAACCATTGTGGCGCAGACCTGTATCGGTACCCCCTACGAACTGAACGGGCAGTCGTTTGACGAGGCGGGTAGTTACGTTCAGTTTCTGACGGCGGTGAACGGATGCGATTCCTTTTTGACCCTGGAACTGAGCATTACGCCGACGCTGACCGAGCGGATTACGGCCCAAACCTGTGCCGGTACGCCCTACGTGCTCAACGGTCAATCCTATGCTATCGCCGGGATTTATGAGCAAAATCTAACGGCGGTCAACGGCTGTGATTCGGTGATCACGCTGGAGCTATCCATTGCTCCGCTATTACAGGAAACGGTATCGGCGCAGACCTGTATCGGTACGCCCTATGTGCTAAACGGACAATCGTACAGTACCGGAGGGATTTTTGTGCAAACGCTGACGGCAGCCAACGGCTGTGATTCCATCCTGACCTTGGAGTTATTCGTGGCCCAGACCACCAATCAGACGCTGGTTGCCCAGACCTGCGAGGGAACGCCCTACATCCTCAACGGGCAAGCCTACACGATGGGGGGCAGCTATGTGATCGACCTGCCGTCGACCAACGGTTGCGAGTTTACCCTTACGCTGGAACTGACCGTCACGCCGCCTTTAGACGAAATTTTGGTCGCCGAGACCTGTGCGGGTACGCCCTATCTACTTAATGGCTTGGCCTATGAGACGGCGGGCAGCTACGTGCAAAACCTTCTTTCGCAGGACGGTTGCGATTCTACGCTCACACTACAGTTGAGCGTGAACCCGCTACCGGAGGAGACGGTCGCGGCGCAAACCTGTACGGGTACCCCATATTTGCTAAACGGTCAGGCGTACAGCACGGCGGGCAGTTACGTGCAGAACCTGATCTCCGCGGCCGGTTGTGATTCCACCCTCACGCTGGAGCTGGAAATACTGGAACCGGCGAGCGAGATGATCGCGGCCCGGACCTGTGATGGTACGCCTTACTTGCTCAACGGGCAGTCCTATGTCGCGGCGGGTAGCTATGTGCAGACCCTGACGGCGGTTAACGGCTGTGATTCAACGCTGACGCTGGAATTAATGGTGGATGCGCTGGCATCAGAGACAATTGCCGGCCGCACCTGTGCAGACACACCATATATATTAAACGGCCAATCATACGCCGCTACGGGCAACTACGTGCAAACCCTGACGGCGGCTAACGGCTGTGATTCCATGCTGACGCTGGAGTTAGAGGTGGATGCGCTAGCCACCGAAACGATTGCGGTGCGTACCTGTGCGGGTTCGCCCTATCTGCTCAATGGACAGTCATACATGAGTGCGGGCAGCTACGTGCAGAACCTGACGGCGGCGAATGGCTGTGATTCCACGTTGACGTTAGAGCTAATGGTGGATGCGCTAGCCTCGGAGACGCTCAGTGCACAAACCTGCGCCGGTACACCCTATTTGCTCAACGGACAATCTTATGCCACAACGGGCAGCTACGTGCAAAATTTGACGGCCGTTAACGGCTGTGATTCCACACTAATGCTTGAACTGATCGTGACGGCTCCTACTACGGAAACGATCGATGCGCGAATTTGCGCCGGTACGAGTTATGAACTGAACGGACAGTCTTATAACAGTGCGGGCAGCTACGTACAAACCCTGACGGCTGCCGGCGGTTGTGATTCTCTGCTGATGCTGGAACTGGCCGTTTTGCCGGAACGAAACGAAACGGTGGCGGCCGAGACTTGCCCCGGTTCCATTTACCGGTTTAACGGGCAGTCGTATGCCAGTGCGGGGCGGTACGTGCAGACCCTGATGGCGGTGAACGGTTGTGATTCCACGCTGACGCTGGAGCTAACTTTTACCAGCGACCTGAACGAGACCTTATCCGCTCAAACTTGCCGGGATACACCATACTTACTCAACGGCCAATCTTATCTGCTGGCCGGAACCTATTTTCAGCAACTGACCACGGAAAATGGCTGCGATTCTACCTTGCGGCTGGAACTTACGGTAACACCAACCAGTACCGGCACGATCAGTGCCACGCTTCCGCTGGGAGGCTTCCTGTCATTTAACGGCGAGCAGTTTGACCGCCCCGGGGTCTACCGGCAGCGGCTGACGACCTTCGGCGGCTGTGATTCCTTGCTCACGATCAACCTCTTCCAGCCGGAGGAGACCGTATATGTACCCACTGCTTTTTCGCCTAATGATGACGGGGTCAATGACCGCTTTTTACCGCTTGACCGTTTGAATAATGGTTTTAAAATACAGACGCTGTCGATCTATAACCGCTGGGGCGGTCGGGTGTACCAGGAAGAAATTGACGGACCACTGGAAGCGGTTATCGGTTGGGACGGCACGCTGAACGACCGGCCGGTGGACCCGGGCGTGTATGTGTATGTGATCGTATTGGAAATGCCGGATGGAGAGCGGCGGGTACTCAAGGGATCGGTGACGGTGGTACGGTAAATTACGCAGAATGGCCCACTAAAACGCCTCGCCGACCGTGAGATAGAAATTAACACCATCCGAGCTGAAACCGGCATCGGCGCGGAAATTAAGGGGTTCTTTTTTGTTGAGTTGGAAACGCAGCCCCCCGCCGGCGGTAAATTTGATTTCCTGCATTACATCGTCCGTGCGGCCGGTGCCGCCGAAGACATCGCCGGCGGAGGCGAAAGCGGTGCCGCCGATGCGCCAGAAGAGGGGGAAACGGACTTCGGCCTGGGCATTGTAGAGGTTGCGGTCGCGGAAACGACCGGCCACGAAACCGCGGCCGACGGAGGCTCCGCCGTAAAGTTGTAGTTCCTGGAAGGGGGCATCGCCGCCGGTGTAGCCGTAGACGATCTGGCCCGCCAGCACGCTGCGATCGCCGAGGGGGAGGTAGGCGCGGGCATCGAGCCGCCAGCGAGTGAAATTACTGCTTGCCACCACGTTTTCGTTGGCCCCGAACACACTCCCTTCGATCAGTAGGCCCCGCCGGGGAGCGTAGACGTTGTCACGGGTGTCGCGGCGCAGGCGTACGAGCAGACCGGCTACCCGGCTGCCGTCGAAACCGGTAGGCCGTTCAGCATCCAGCAGGCCGCCCGCCTGGATGCTATCGACAACGTAGTTATCGAAGCGCAGCCCCGCGCCCGCGTACCAGCCGGGGGCGAAGAGGTAATCGTAGTTGAGGTTAATGCGGGGGTAGTGCACGAAGTAGTTCTCAAACTCGTCGCCTACATTACTGCCGAGGCCGTAGTAAGGGTAAAAGTAATCGTAGTAGGCCACCTCGCCGGAAATTTGTGAACGGTCTTCGTCAAGGAAAAGGTTGAAAAAGCTGAAGAGCAGGAGCTGCTCATTGAGCGTGTAGGCCGCCCCGAGTTGGATATTGGACGGCCGCGTACCCTCCAGGCTGGGATTAAGATTGCGGTTAGCCACCAGCCCGCCGCCGAGGCCAAGGCGGGTCTCGGGAAAGTAAAACAGCAGGGGGTAACCGGTGATGAATTGGGTGCTGTCGCGCGCGGATTTTTCGGCGGTTGTCTGGGCACTAAGGGTTGCGGATGAAAGGACAAAGATAGCCGATAACAAGCAGGTGGTCAGCGATCGCATGAGGTAGTTTTGCTACCGAACGGGCAACGGTGGTGCTTGTGCGGCGGGGGGGGTGCATTGAATGATTTTACCCCTCCCGGCCCCCAAAAGGGGGGAAGAGATATTTGATAGTTGACTGGCTCGTTAACGGCGTTTTTTACAGCAGCCAATACGTGCCAAATCAGCTATCGATTATCCAATTTCAACTATCAGATATTCTCCGGTTTACCCCATCCTTATCCCCGGTCCCCACGAAGGGAGATTTAATTCGATCCGGCCGTTACCTGCGGTGCTTCTCTCAATCGCAAAGCGATTTATCAACGTCAGTCATTCAGTCACTCACCTCGAAAGATCATTTGTGATCGAGAGAAGCAGCGAAGCTAATCATTCAGTCACTCAATCATTACTACGCCCCGCCCGGCAAATACGTGTCCAGTGCCCGGTACACCAGTTGGTGCGTCAGATAGCGCGTGTGCAACTCCCCGAATCGGTCTTTTGTAGGATCGGGGTGAATACGGTTAGTGAGCAAAACGAAGATCAGGTCCTTCTCCGGATCGGCCCAAACGGCGGTGCCCGAGAAACCGGTATGCCCGAAGGTATCTTCCCCCGCACCGGCCGTAATCATGCCGGGATAACCAGGGGCCAAGCGGTCGAAACCGAGGGCGCGGTGGTTAAGGCGATTTTTGGTCGTGAACAGGGCCACCGTCTCCGGCTGAAAAAACTTTCGCCCCCCGTAAGTGCCGCCGTTGAGCAGCATCTGGTAAACGGCCGCCAGGTCAGCCGCCGAGGCAAAGAGACCCGCGTTGCCAGCCACGCCGCCCAGCAGAGCGGCACCCTCGTCGTGTACGTAGCCGTGTACCAGGCCGCCGCGCAAGTACTTGTCCTGGCTGGTGGGCACGATCTGGTCCAGCGGAAAACGCTCGGCCGGGCGGAAGCAGATACGGCTCAGGCCCAGGGGAACGTAGAAATGGAGTTGCACGTACTCGTCCAGCTTCATGCCGGACAGCCGCTCCACCATCAGTTGCAGCAGTACGTAGTTAACGTCGCTGTACTTATAGCTCACCCGGCGGGTATATTCCAGACCGGTCAGGTTGCCGATTAACTCACTCGCCACGCTGTCGGACAAGTAGCGATCGGCGCTGAGGGGAACGCTGAATCCCGAGCGCGGCTCATCGCTCCAGTACTTGGCGTTGCGGTACAAGTACTTGCTGACGGGCAAATTAGGCTGGATGCCGGTTTGGTGGGTTAGCAGGTTTTCCACGCGGTATCCGGCCAGCCGGGTCCCGGCCATTTCGGGCAGGATGTCCTGCACGCGATCAGTCAGTTTGAGTAAATTCTCCTCGTACAGCCGCATCACGGCCAGCGTAGTAGCGGTAGGTTTGGTGAGCGAGGCCAGATCGTAAAGGTCGCTGGTGCGTACGGGCTGTTCGTCGCCATACGTATGGTAGCCGTAAGCTTTTTCGTACACGATTTTTCCTCCCTTGGCCACCAGCAATTGTGCGCCCGGCGTACCATGCATCCGCACGGCCCGGTTAATCTGATAGTCGACCTTGGTCAATTCTTCGCGGCTCATCCCCATCCACTCGGGCGCGGCGTGACCCAGGCGCAAACTCGGTAAGGGTATCAGCAGCGGGGTAGGGGAGCTGCCCTGCCACAGGTGCACGTCGGCGGCACCGAACAGTGCCTCGGCGGCCAGTCGCTCGGCGGTGCCGTTCAGTTGAGGCAACCAGAGAAATGGGATGCGGTAAGCCACCAGACTGTCCAGTTGCTCGTCCGTCGGGTTCAGGGCCAGCACCAGCGTAGTGCCGTAACGGACCAGTTCGGCCAGTTCGGCCAGTTCGGCCGCGTCGAAAACCGTCTCACCGGTCAGGGGAATCAGCGTGGGGGTCTGTCCATCGGCCGTTTCCGGGTCATAATCAGCCAGCGGCAGTACGGCAGCCGGCGCGTAGCGGCGCAGGTATTGCCGCAGCATGGGCCAGTCGTGCCCCCCGGCGGGCATCAGCAGGCGCACCGCGCCGCCGGCGGCCAGCGGCAACAGGTCGGGGGAGACGCCCTGAGGCAGGCGCAGGTAAAGGTTACGGCTCAGTTCTCGCTCGCGGTAGAGTGCGGCCTCGGCCTGCAATTCATCGGCCGGCGGCCAGGCAATGTCCACGGCCGTGGCATCGGCCGTTGCCAGCGCGGCGGCTACGTCCACGTCATAGATCAGCCGGTTATCCACCGGTTGCCGGTGCACTTCCTGCTCGTATAGCCACGTATACAGCCCGTTCGGCAGCCAGTTACGCAACTGGTTTTGCCAAAACGATTGCGCCCGCAAACCCGGTAGGGTAAGCAGCGTGCACAGGAATAGGAGTAGAAGGGAACGCGAACGAAATGTCATGGGATGTACAACTTGGGGTCGCCGGCAAGGGAAAAACAAAAGCAGGGATGACTTCAGGGGCCGGTCAGTTCTTATAAACGACGATCGCGGCCGGAAGATACAGTCCGAGGAAGAAATGTTATGTTAAAGCCACCTGCCCGACGTCGGCTCGCTGCTTACGAATTGTAAATCCCGAATATTTTGGCTAATCTTGTGCGGGTTGCCCCCCCGGCCCCTCGAAGGGAAGATAATTGTGCAGTTAACTTTCATTCTTTGTTTACCTCCCGGTGGCTAATCGTTTGGCCCCCCTTAACCCCAGCCGCCGCTGAGGGGGAAGATACATTTTAATTCATTCAGTCATTAACCCCGAAAGATCATTCATGATCGAGAGAAGCAGCGCAGCTAATCAGTCAGTCATTCAATCATTCACCCCGAAAGATCATTTATGATCGAGAAAAGCAGCGCAGCTAATCATTAGAAGCAGCGCAGCTAATCAGTCATTCAATCAGTCAGTCATTCAATCATTAACCCCCATGTCCCCCGATTTCCTCCCGCTCCTCGGCACCGATTACCTCGAACTCTACGTCGGCAATGCCAAACAGGCCGCCTACTTCTACCGCCACGCTTTCGGCTTCCAGCCCTTGGCCTACGCCGGTCTGGAAACCGGCCTGACCGACCGTGAATCCTACGTCGTCGTGCAGGACAAGATTCGCCTCGTACTCACCTCGCCTCTCAAAAGTGGTACCGCGGTCGGCCGCCACATCGATCACCACGGCGACGGCGTAAAGGTTATCGCCCTCTGGGTAGAAGACGCCGCGGCCGCCTATCACGCCACCATGCAGCGTGGTGCCGAGTCTTATCTGGAACCCACCGTGATGGAGGACGATCACGGCCGCGCCGTCCGCTCCGGCATCCACACCTATGGCGAAACGGTCCACGTATTCGTCGAGCGCAAAGATTATACCGGCGTGTTCCTGCCCGGCTACCGCGCCTGGTCCGACGGCCTCACCACCGTCCCCGTCGGCCTCAAATTCGTCGACCACATGGTCGGGAACGTCAAACTTGGTGACATGAATAAGTGGGTCGATTTCTACCAGCAAGTCATGGGCTTCACCCAGATCATGTCCTTCGACGACAAGGATATTTCCACCGAATACACCGCGCTCATGAGCAAGGTCATGAGCAACGGCAACGGCCGCGTCAAGTTCCCCATCAACGAACCCGCGCCGGGCATCCGCAAATCACAGGTCGAGGAATACCTCGATTTTTATGAAGAGGCGGGCGTCCAGCACATCGCCGTGGCCACCGACAACGTCATCGCCACGGTCCGCGAACTCCAGTCGCGCGGCATCGAATTCCTGCGCGTCCCCACCACCTACTACGACGACCTCCAAGACCGCGTCGGCCGCATCGACGAAGACATCGCCTCCCTGCGCGACCTCGGCATCCTCGTCGACCGCGATGACGAAGGCTACCTCCTCCAAATCTTCACCAAGCCGGTCCAGCCGCGCCCCACCATGTTCTTCGAGATCATCCAGCGCAAGGGTGCCACGTCGTTCGGCAAAGGCAATTTCAAGGCACTTTTCGAGGCTATCGAACGCGAGCAAGAGTTGCGCGGCACCCTGTAGATAACTTATTTCAGGCAAGTTTTTTGGGGCCATCCGCCCCGCCTCGGGGCGGGGCGGTCGCTGCGTCCGCGGCTCGCTATTCGCTCGGCCCTGCGGGCTGCCCTCCCTACCGGTCGGCCCCCGCTCCCATCGCTTGTCCGGTTCAAAGACGGAAAATAATAGTTGGTTTTATTTGCATTTAAAACAAATTATCCTATCTTTACGCCCTGCAACAGTCCTTCGGCTGTCTCGCCGCACTGACACCAAACGGTACAAAATAGGTGGGTGATACCGGTCAGGTCAGGGCCGCCTCACTCGAATCCCGGCTCTTATGGCAGTCCTTTTCGGAGGTAACTACCAATAGCCTTGCAGTCAGGGCCGTCCATATGCTCATCGCGGACGGGTTTCCGGCTAACGAACAAGATCGGTCACGATGATGACTCCTTGCTCACGAAACCAATACCATAGTTTTTAAATCGATGCCCTTTTCGCGCACCGGAACCACTTGCTGCTCTAAGTAGCAGGTGCGAACGCTATAGCCGGCGCGGAAAAACTCGATTTTCTTTTCAAACAGGCTTTTTGCGGCCCAGCGGCCCCGCAAGAAAGGCCACCGGTTTGCCCGGTGCGCCGCAAGCGGGGGCGGGGAGGCCGGCGGTGGCGGCCTGGGTGGGTCCCTCCCACAAGGGGATAGTATACTCATTTCTCAAATTTGAGAAACAAATGTATAATATATTCACGTCCTGATTTAGACTGTTCAATCTATTGGGACTCACCCACTACGGATTCAGTTGTGCGTCATCGCCCCGTTACCTTCCTCCTTCGCCACAGCTGGGGTTTAAGCACCCCCAAACGAATAACCGGGCTGGGGAAGAGGTATCCAGGAAGTAATTGCAAAACCTGCGTTGCTTAGCCCCTGATAAACTGAACACCCTACGTCATGATTACTTAACTGGCACGGCCCCCCTTTATTTACTATTTTTTTGCTGTAAATCAACGTATCACGATGAAGTATCATGGCCATCGTCCAGGAAGAGCATTGCTAAAATTTAACTTTGCTTCTTCCTGCGAGGGTTGTGAGTTCTTTTTCAATTTAGGAATGACCCGAAAAACCAACTATGAACTTGCGGTATTCTCGCCATCTGCTGCTCGCTTTTTTTTACCTGACGATCACGCTGCTCACTGCCCGGTCTATTCAGATCGTCGACGAGACCGGCCGGCCCCTGCCGGCCGCCCAAATCTGCTGTACGCCGGCGGGGGGTGAAATCAGTTCGGACTTGAAGGGGCAATTTAATCCGGCATTGCTGGTCGGACCGGTAGTGTATTTTTCAAAATCCGGCTACGAAAATCTCACCCTGCCGTTTGCCGATCTTCGGGCGGGTGACACCATTCAGCTGCTGCTGCAAGCCGCACTGTTGCCCGAAGTGCAGGTGGGGTCCGCCGTCGCGTATCACTATCCCATATTCTCCACGCCGCAGGCGGCCCGGCTTACGGCACCCGACCTCGCCCGCCTGCCGGTGGCGGATGGGGCAGAGGCACTGGAATTCGTGCCCGGCCTGCTGGTACAACGCTCACAACAGGGTGGGGGAAGTCCTAATTTGCGGGGGTTCGAGGCCAACCGGATCCTACTGGTAGTAGACGGGGTGCGGCTGAATAATGCCATCTACCGAGCCGGCCACTTACAGAATGCCATGACGGTGGGCGGCGGACTGCTGGAACGAGTCGACGTGCTCTTCGGCCCCGGCTCCCTGATCTACGGCAGCGATGCGCTGGGCGGGGTGGTTCACTTCCAGACCCGCGACCCCGAGCTGACCAGCGTGGCGAGCCAAAAATACCGGTTCATGGAAGCACGACTCCGTTACTCCAGCCCGGACCGGTCGCTCACTTATCAGGCTGGTTTCGGCTACGGCGGGCGGCGGCTCACCTCCCTGACCTACCTCACCTACCGCGACCGCGACGACCTGCGGGCAGGGAGCAACCGGCCGGACCGGTTTCCTGCTTTCGGACGGCGCGATAGCTTGGTGGTGCGGGAAGACGGCCGTGACCGAATTCTTGCTAACCCGGACCCGGATCGGCAGACCGGCGGAGGTTACCGGCAGGTGGATGTGCTGCAAAAACTGCGCTACAAGATCGGATCCCGGCAAGAACTGGCCCTCAACTTCCAGTATTCCACCAGTAGTGACATTGGTCGCTACGACCAGCTGACCCAAACCCGTAACGGGCGATTGCGCTGGGCCGAGTGGCATTACGGTCCCCAGACGCGTGCGCTTGCGTCCCTGAAGTACAGTGATCAGCAAAAAAGGTTGCTCTGGGATTATGCTCACTTACAACTGGCTTACCAGCTAACGGAAGAAGACCGCTTCAGCCGCCGACGGGACGATCCGCTACGGGAGGAAGACCGCGTGACCGTTCACGACTGGCAGGCCAACTGGTTGGCGAGGCGAAATTTGCGTTCCGGGGACCTTATGCTGGGGGCCGATCTACGCCACGACCGCGTAACTGCCGCCGCCCAACTGTTCGATATTACCACCCAACAGCCGGTCGCGCCACTGGACCCGCGTTATCCCGGCGCGGGTAGCAGCCTGACTGCAGCCGGGGTTTTTCTGAAACACAGTCAGCCGCTAGGGACACGCTGGTGGGTAGAAACGGGCTTGCGCTACGAGCGGCAATACCTCCGTGCCCGCTTCGGGGCTGATAAACCCACCACCTGGCCCGCCGCCTACCTCGACCCCGGTATCCGCAGTGAGCAAGGGGCACTGGTCCCTTGCCTGTCCCTTCGGCGGCAGGCCCCTTATTCTTCCTGGATCACGCGGCTGGCGGGCGGTTTCCGCTCGCCCAATCTGGACGATCTGGTAAAATTCCGGGAGAATAACGGGTTCATCCAGGTCCCTAACCCCGATCTGAAACCGGAGCGCACCTGGACCCTGGAAAGCAGCGTAAATCGTACCAGCGGTCGGTTCACCTACGATCTCAGCGGCTTCGCTACACTGCTCACGGATGCCGTAGTGCGAACGGATTTCACGCTGCCCGACGGCAGTTCTACGCTGGTGCGCGGCGGAGATACCTTGTTGATTCAGGCCAACGTAAATGCGGACCGGGCCTACCTACTCGGCGGCACGGCTGCCCTGCGCTGGGAACCCGCCCGCAATTGGCTGGTCGGTACCGATCTGACTTATACCTACGGCCGCCGCCGGGCCGTCGACCCCCGGGGCGGCGACCTCTGGGTGCCGCAGGATCACATCCCGCCCCTCTTCGGCAGTACCCGTCTCCGCTACCACGCACCGAACTGGTCGGTAGAATTGCTGAGTCGGTTCTCGGCCGCCAAACCCCTTTCCGAATACAGCGTGATTGCCATCGCCGTTGCACCCGACGGCACCCTTGTTTTTGACCGCACCGGCACTTCCGATAACCTTGAAGACACGCCCGTCGGTCCGGAGAACGGGAAGTTTGCCGGAGTTTACGGGTGGGTCACGTTCGGCCTGTACACCCAGTGGTCGGTCAACGATCACCTGTCGGTCACCTTTTCGCTGGAGAATATTACGGACCGGCATTACCGCACTTTCGGGTCGGGGATCAGTGCTGCGGGGCGGGGGGTTGGTTTGGGGGTGGGGTATGCGCTGTAGGCAGGGATTGAAGCGGAGGGCTTCGTTGGGACCGGAGGTCCACTGCTCCCTCCGCTAGGTAGTTGGGGTCCGCCCATGTCCGGGGCAACTTCGTGGGGGGGAGATGTTTCCTTTTGCCGGTTAGGGGTTTGGGAACTAGTGAATTGATCGTCGCCACACTCTTCTTTTCCGCGAATAAACACCTCCACGATCGAGGAATCATGACCCTGCTGTCATCGTAAAATCGATTCTTCTATCGAAATTAATCCCGGAGGCCCGGGTAGGGCTGGAGTTTTTGCCTCGCGTGGGGAGGAGTCGGCCGGCGGCGGACGTAGCCCTGCGCGAGGGTGCAATATGGGCAGTGGGGGACTTATCCGGTGGTGAGGGGCAGTAGTAGGTGTATAATTGCCGTAAGTACTTCATTCCTTCTCTCCTTCATTACCTCACTCCTTGTCTACCGCGTGAGGTGACCGGAGGGGCGACGCAGGGGTGGGGCTTGCCCCTGCCCGGAGGAGCGTGCGTAGTACCGAGCGAACAGCGAAGCCCGCAGGGGACCGACGCCGACCGGTAGGGAGGGGGCACGCCCAAAAGAAGAAGATTGCGCTGTTCTGCGCTTAACATTCGCCCCGGTGCTTCCGTTTGCAGCAACGCGGCCGGAAAAGAGGGCCGGAAAAACGCGTATGAAAACGATTGATGAGTACGGCCGGTGTGCCGTTTTTTGTGGGCTATTACTACTGATTTGCGGGCCGTTGGCTACCGGCCTGAATGCGCAGGCGGCGGCTGATTCGCTGGATTTAACGACCGTCACCGTGAGTGCTTTTCGGGAGGCCGGGCGGATGGACCAAACGGCGGCGGCGGTGGCGAACGTGACCGAAAAACGACTGCGCGCGCTGGATGAGTCCAGCTTGCTGACGGCCCTGAGCGAGGTGACGGGGGTACGGTTTGAGGAGCGTGCGCCGGGTAGCTACCGGGTTTCTTTGCGGGGTAGCACGCTGCGGTCGCCGTTTGGGGTGCGGAACGTGAAGGTGTACTGGAACGGCCTGCCGCTGACCGAACCCGGTGGGGATACGCCGCTGAATTTTCTGGACGCGGCCAATATCGCTGCGGTGGAGGTGATCAAAGGCCCGGCGGGAAGCTTGTACGGGGCAGGGACGGGTGGGGTATTGCGGCTGAGTAGCGGGCTGGATACGACGCTGGAAGTGAGCGCGGAGGGCGGCAGTTTCGGCTATAACCGGCAGGCGGTGCGGGCGGGCCGGCAGCGGGGGGCGACCGCTTATGAGTTGCGCGTGGCGCGGCAGGCCACGGACGGCTACCGCGATCACAGCGCGCTGGAGCGCGTGACCGCGCAGGCAAGCCTGCGGCAGCGGCTGGGCGAACGGCGGGAGCTGGAACTGCACGCCTTGTATACCGACCTTACTTACCAGTTGCCGGGCGGGCTGAACCCCGAGCAGCTGGCCGAAAACCCGCGCCAGGCGCGGCCGGGCAGTGCGCGCACCCAAGCGGCCATCAACTACCGAAACCTGCTGCTGGGCGGCACCCACCGCACGGTGGGGCGGCGGCTGGTGCACACGGTGAGCGGCTATGCGAGCGGTTTTTATTTCGACCACCCCTTCAATATCGACTACAAGCGCGAGACCAATCTGGCGGCCGGCGGCCGCACGGTGCTGGACTGGCAAGCGGCCCCGGCGGGGCGGCCGCTGCTGCTGAGCGTGGGGGCGGAATACCAGACGCAGTTCCGGTTCGGGCAAAATTTCGGTAACGAGACCGGGGAGCCGACGGAGCTGAATTTCAGCGACGAGATTGGCAGTTCGCAGTACCTCGTTTTTGGGCAGGCCGTGCAACGGCTGGGCGAGCGGTGGCGGCTGACGGCGGGGGCTAGCCTGAATCGGCTGACCTATAAAGTGGACCGCACCTTTGACGCGGCGGGCAATACCGGCCGCACCCGCTCCGATTTTCGGCCGGAGGTGGTACCGCGCGTGGCACTGGCTTATCTGCCGGGTAATGCCACCTGGTACGCAAGCGTGAGCCGGGGTTTTTCCTCCCCGACGCTGGACGAGTTTCGGACCAATGAGGGCAGCCTGAATACGGATCTGGAGGCCGAGACCGGCACCAATTTCGAGCTTGGTTACCGCGCCGCCCACGGCGACGGCCGCCTGCAAACCGAACTGATCGGCTATTATTTTCGGTTAGAGCAGTCGATCTCCAGCTTTGCGGATTCGGCGGGGCGGCAGCTTTTTCGCAATGCCGGGGCGGTGGACCAGTTCGGTATCGAGGCCACGCTGGCCTACCGCATCATCGCCCGCCCCACAGCCTGGCTCACGTCTTTGGGCGCCCGCGCGGCCTACACCTACCAGGATTTCACCTACGCCGATTTCGTTCGCGCCGGCACCGAAGTGAGCGGCAATCGCCTGCCGGGTTCGCCGCCCCACACCGCCACGCTTACACTGGATGCGGCCACCCGCCCCGGCTGGTATGCGCGCGCTTACTGGAACTATACGGACGCCATTCCCCTCAATGACGAGGGCAGCGTGCGGGCGGAGGCTTTTCACCTGGTGCGGTTCCGGCTGGGCCGGGAATTCATGTTCGGCCGCCGCCGGCTGGACGTTTACGCGGGCGTAAATAACCTGCTGGACGAGCGCATGAGCTTCGGGAACGACCTGAATCCGCAGTTCGGCCGCCGCTATTTTCAGCCCGCGCCGGGGCGAAGTTATGTGGTAGGAATGCGCCTGGCACTCTAATGAAACGGAATTTACAGCACCACTTTTTGCAGCCGCTTACTCAGCTTTTGCCACTGGCGGTCGAAACCGGTATCATCCTTGTTTATGGCCGTTTGTAAGGCCCGGTAAGCGGCCTCCGGGTCGGGGTTCCCGATGGCCAAACGCATCAGGGTCGCCCGGCGTTTCATGACCAATGTATCGGTGCTGTCGATGAGGCGCTGGAGATCGGAACGCAGTTGCTCGTAGGTGGCGTTTACCTCTTCCAAACGCTTCTGTTTGCGGGTCAGTAATTGGCGGTGTTCCGGCTTTTCGGTCTGGGTGAGCTGCTCGTCGATGTGGTCGATTTCGGCCTGGTTGCGTTCCAGCAGCGCGTCCAGGCGGAGCCGCTCGCCGCGTAGCGGGGCGAGGCGGGCGTGGAGGTCTCGGAGGTAAAGAGCGATGGTTTCGGTAGGGGTCATGGAGGAAATAATGCAGGGGGGAGTATAAAGATCGGCGTTTTCCCGCAACGGGGCTGAGGGGCGGGTGGGGTGTCGGGCGTGTCCCGGCCTGCGGGCCGGGTCGGCGTCTTGCGGGCGCGCCTGTCGGCTTGGTACTGCGCACTCCTCGCTACGCTCGGCCCCTCCAGGTGCCTCAC
>CAVPZP010000020.1:0-42213 GCA_963710215.1 Lewinellaceae bacterium
GATTGCCGGTCTGATCGCTACCGAAGGTGGAGCCAACGTAGTTGGTGCCGAGGTAGCCGTTTCGGGTTCGAGTAACGAGACGATGGTAACGACCAACGGTACCTACTCCTTCAGCCTGCCAATGGGCGGTGACTATACGATCACGCCCCAGTTGGATGCCAACCACCTCAACGGTGTGTCGACGTTCGACCTGGTACTGATCTCGAAGCACATCCTGGGCATCCAGGAATTCACCAGTCCTTACCTGCTGGTAGCCGCCGACGCCAACAACAACGGCGGCATCTCGACCCTCGACCTGATCGCGATCCGTCGCCTGATCCTGGGTCTGGATAACGCCTTTACCAACAACACCAGCTGGCGCTTCTTTGAGGCGGGCGGTTCGATGAGCGAGGTCCACAACTTCAACAACCTGAACTCGAACGTGACGGGTGCCAACTTTGTGGGTGTCAAGATCGGTGACGTGAACGGTTCGGCCACGGCCAACCTGACGGGAGCAACGGCCGAGGAGCGGAGCAACGGAAACGTTGAGCTGCGCATCGATGACCTGCAAATGGTAGCCGGAAACACCTACACCGTCGACGTGCGGGCCGGTGACCTGGCCGGTTTCCAGGGTACGCTGGCACTGAACGGTGCCGAGTTGATCAACCTGACCTACGCCGCCGCTACGGCCGATAACTTCGGTACACAACTGGCCGACGCCGGTCTGGTAACGATGAGCTTCAACAGTGAAGTAGCTACCAACGAGCAACTCTTCAGCGTAACGCTGCTGGCCACGGCCGACGCGAAGCTGAGCGAGGTGCTGAGCCTGACCAACCGCGCCACGCGCACGGAAGGTTACTCGACCACGGGCGACATCCGTAACCTGGTGCTGAACTTCGGTTCGACCACGGTTGCCACGGAGGCTGCCTTCGAGCTGCTGCAGAACACCCCCAACCCCTTCGCCGCAAGCACGGAGATCCGCTTCAACCTGCCGGTTGCCGCCGATGCCACGCTGACGGTACAGGACGTAACGGGTAAGGTGGTACTGGTTCGCATCATTGAGGCGAATGCCGGGTTTAACAAGACCGTCATCTCGCGCCGCGAGGTGGGCGGCTCGGCCGGCGTGCTGACCTACACGCTGACGGCCGGTGAGTTCACCGCCACGCGCAAGATGGTGGTGCAGTAAGCAACGACCGTCTGATTGACTGAATAGAAAAGCCCCCGCCGACGAAAGTCGGTGGGGGCTTTTCGCGTGGGGGAGGAAGTAGGGTCCCGGTCCCCAAACCTGAAGGGGTCCCGGTCCCCAGACCTGGAAGGTTGTAAAAGCTCTCTGACGCTTGGGGCGGTGATGTGAGCCTACGCGATCTGAGGATCGCGACCCTTGTGCTGCGCGATCCGGGGATCGCGACCCGCAAAAGAACCTTCATTCCTTCATTCCCTCCATCCTTCATTCCCTCCACCCTTCATTCCCTCCATCCCTCGTTCCTTCATTCCCTCCACCCTTCATTCCCTCCATCCCTCGTTCCTTCATTCCCTCCACCCTTCATTCCCTCCATCCCTCATTCCTTCATTCCCTCCACCCTTAATTCCCTCCATCCCTCGTTCCTTCATTCCTTGCCTTGTCCCCCGCGTGAGGTGCCTGGACGGGGCGGCCCGATAGGGACGCAGCCCGCAGGGCCAAGCCGACAGGCGCGCCGGTAAGGGACCGGCCCCGGCGTTTGGCCGGGGACACGCCCAACTATTTTACCACAAGGTCAGTACGCTTCGTAGTCGTCGTAACCCTCATCGTCTTCGTAATATTCTCCTTCATCCTCTTCCTCATCGTAGACGTCTTTTTCCTTATCGGGGCGCGTGATACCGCTGCCGCTACTGCTGCTTACTTCCACGAATGCCGCCGCCACCTGGCCGCCGAGGGGAGGGTTGAGTTTCCTTAATTTCAGCGTCACGCCGCTTACGCGGGGGGAGAATTGCTCCAGGATGCGGTCCACCATGCGCTGGGCGAGGGTTTCGAGTAGCTGGGCGGGCTTCTTCATTTCGGCCTGCAGCAGGTAGTAGATCGTGCTGTAGCTCACCGTTTTGCCCAGGTCGTCGCCCGCCGCCGCGCCGCTGATGCCGATCTCTACCCATACGTCGATGCTGAATTCGTTGCCCGTCAGGTGTTCCTCGGCGTAGAAGCCGTGCGGCGCGTTGAATCGAACGTCTTCTAAACCGATCTTTGCCATTGTCCTTTATTTCCTAAAACTCTTTGGGTCAAATGCTTCCTTACTCCCGCAACTCTACTTCCCCCAACTCACCGAATAAACTCGGGCGGGCGGCGTCGACTTCGCGGCGGTATTCCGCCAGATCGGTGCGTAGAAAATCGTTGATCCGCTCCACCACCTCGCGGGTCTGGCGGCGGGCCGTTTCCAGGGTTACGTGGGCCATTTGGGTGGGTTGGCCCTCCACCTCGCCGATGTAGTTGGCCGCTTCGTAAAGGTTGGAATTCAGGTTATTCGGGTTACGCTGGATGCCCTTGGCATCGGCCGGCTCCATGAAGAGTTCTTCCAGTTTGGCGATGGTGTCGCGCAGGGTTTTGCCCCGCTTGGTTAGCGTGTCGCGCACGGCCTTGGGCGCATCGGCCAGCAGGCCGTCTACGCGTTTGGTGCTTATTTCGGCGGTTTGCAGGCGGTCGAAGGCGCGGGCGGCGGCGGCGGCCAGGCTATCCAGCTCGGTGCGCAGGGCCTCGCGTTGCGAGTAGTCGGTGAGGCGCAGGCGGGGGTCGGCGGCCACCACCAGACTGGTACGGCTGGTGTCATTGCCGCTGACGGCCAAGATGGTGTAGGTGCCGGGCGGCACGGCGGGGCCGCGGTGCGGATCGGCGTCCGGCTTGGGTTCGCGGCGGCTGGGGAAGGCCACGCCGTCGCGCTCGAAATTCCAGTAGGTGCGCACCATGCCGGGGTTCAGTTTGCGGCTGAAGGTGCGTACCGTGTCGCCGGCCGCATTCAGCACCTTAAAGGTTACCTGGCGGCTTTTGGTGTCTTCCGGCCGGGGCCTGGCGGCCGTGGTATCCAAGCCAACGGCAGCGGCGCGGCCGGTATCCTCGATCACGCGACGCGGGCCGCGCCGGGGGATCTCGGCCGGCCTGGTTTCCTTTTTGTCCACCGTTCTTACCGTGTCTTTATCACCGGGTTTAGGCAACAGCCACAGCGTGAGCATGGCCCCTCCGGGACGGTTATCGCCGATGTATTCGCCGTCGGCCGTAAAGCGGATGCCCTGATAGGAGCGGTAATTGGCCTGGTAGGCCGTGGGCGGTGGAAATAGCACCAGGCTGTCTTGCAACAGGCTACGCTCGCGGGCCAGGGCGCGGAAGGGGCGCAGGTCGTCCAGGATCCAGGCGGCGCGGCCGAAGGTGCCGATCACCAGATCGTGCTCGCGGGGGTGGATTTTCAGGTCGGTCACCGGCACACTCGGGAAGCCGCTGGTGTAGTGGGTCCAGCTTTGGCCGTAGTCCAGACTAAAGTAGAGACCCCGGTCAGTACCCAGCCACAGGTGATTGGTCTGCTCGGGGTCCTGCACGATGGCTAGCGCATGGCCGTCTACCTTATTTTCATCCACGATCCGGGTCCAGCTCTTACCGTAATCGGTGGTACGAAAGGCCATCGGCCGGAAGTCGCTGCGGCGGTAGTCGTTCACGATCAGAAAAGCCTCGCCCCGGTTTTTGCTCGATAGCTCGATGTAGGGGATGTAGCTACCCGCCGTTACGCCGGGCAGGCGGGCCGACTGTTCTTCCCAGTTTTGGCCGCCGTCGCGGGTCAGGTGCAGCAGGCCGTCGTCGCTGCCGGCCCAGATGGTCCGGGCATCGAAGGGGTCCTCGGCAATCACGATCAGGGTGGTGAAATTCTCGGCCTGCGTGGCGTCGATGGTCAGGCCGCCGCTGATATCCTGCCGCTGTTTGGTGGTGTCGTTGGTGGTCAGGTCGGGGCTGATGATGGTCCAATTGCGGCCGCAGTCGGTGCTTTTATGCACGTACTGGCTGCCGTAGTAAATGGTGCAGTCGGCAGAGCGGCTCTGCTCCAGCGGCGCGTTCCAGTTAAAGCGCAGGGGCTTGCCCTCGGGGTGCACGGGTTTGATGTAGGTATTGTGGCCCGTCTCGCGGTCCACCAGTCCCATGCTGCCGCCTTGCGCCATGGCGTACACGTAGCGGTTATCGTCGGGTTTGAAACTTACGTCGAAACCGTCGCCGAAAAACACTTCCTGCCAGTCGGCCACCGTAATGCCGCCGGCCTTCCAGGCCTGGCTCGGCCCCACCCACGATCCGTTGTCCTGCATCCCGCCGGCCACGTTGTAAGGGATGTCCATGTCGTGGTCGATGTGGTAAAACTGGGCCACCGGCAGGTTGGGCACGAAGCGCCAGCTGTCCCCGCCGTCGCGGCTGATGTTCATGCCGCCGTCGTTGCCCTCGATCAGGTAGTCGGGGTCATTGGGGTGCACCCAAAACGCGTGGTGGTCGGGGTGCATACCCGTGCCATAGTCCAGAATGGTCTTGAAGGTCCGCCCCCCGTCTTCCGATTCGCTCACGTACGACCACAGGTTGTAAATGCGGTTCTCATTCTGCGGGTCCACGTAGATATCGGCGTAGTAGAACGGGCGGTTGCCGATATTTTTCTCACTCACCAGGCTCCACTTCCGGCCCCCGTCGGTGCTTTTGTACAGGCCGTTCACCTTGGCCTCCACCAGGGCATAAACCAGGTTGGGTTTGCTGGGCGCAATCGCCAGGCCGATCCGGCCCAACTCGCCCTTCGGCAGGCCGTCCTTATCCGTCACGCGTGTCCAGCTATCGCCGCCGTTGTAGGAGATAAAGATGCCCGAACCCTTACCGCCCGAGTTAAAAAACCAGGGGTCGCGGTCGAAGGTCCACAGGGCGGCAATTAGTTTGTCCGGGTTGGTGGGGTCCATCACCAGGTCGGCCACGCCGGTGCCCTCGTCCAGGTACAGCACCTGCTTCCAGGTGGCACCGCCGTCGCGGGTGCGGTACACGCCGCGCTCGGGGTTGGGGCCCCACATATTGCCCTGCGCCCCGGCAAATACGGTATTGGGGTCGTCCGGGTGTACGATCAGGCGGTGGATCGACCGCGTTTTTTCCAGTCCCCGGGCCTGCCAGGTGGCACCGCCGTCCGGGCTGCGAAAAATACCACCGCCGTAATTGGCCGAGTTACGGGGGTTGCCCTCGCCGGTGCCCACCCAGATCACGCTCGGATTTTTTTGGCTCACCGCCACCGATCCGATGGCCTGCAGGGGCTGGTCGTCAAAAATGGGCCGAAAATTGATTCCGCCGTTGGTCGATTTCCACACCCCGCCCGATGCCGTGCCCACGTAGATGATGTCGTCGTTGCTCAGGTCCACGTCGATACTGGTTACACGCCCGCTCATGCCGGCGGGGCCGATGTTGCGCGGTTTCAGGCCGTCGAAGTAGGTGAGGTCCAGCGGCTGGGCAAACAGCAGCGGTCCGGCAAACAGGAAGAGCAGGCAGGGGAGTAAACGGAAAGACATCATATAAGGAGTGGATTGGATCGGGAAAGTACGCAGATTTTCGCTTTTGCGGGTGGTAGCGTCACTGTGTTGAGTTATGCGGTACTGTTACGGGCTGCAAGTCAAGTCGAAGACAGCCTGGTGCCGGTGACATTTCCCCCGGCCCCCCGAAGGAGGGAGGTGGAAAGGATGCTCTACTCCTTATCATTTCTACCTACTAGTGCCTGTCAACTAATTGCCTTCTACAATTTCTACCCTTTACGCCCTACAATTTTCACCCTCCACCTCCCGGGCCCCGCCGGCTACCGCCGGCGCCGGGCTGTTCCGCGGCTCGCTGTTCGCTCGGCCCTGCGGGCCGCCTCCCTGCCGGTCGGCCCCGCTCCCATCCCTGGTCCATTGAGGCCGTTACGCCGTATCGGTAAACGGATGGACGGTCACTCCCGCCGAAATCAAAAAAATTTTTGTCGTCTCAAATAAAATATCCATTTATGTCTGGTAACACCGAAAGTTTTATTGTATGTTTGTCCGTGAATGAGCCTTCTTCGGTTTATTCCCCTCCGCTACGACCCGGTGGGTGACTATTATCTCTAACAATGCCGCCCTGAACACGCGGCCCCCGAAGTAGCAGTAGCAGCACGGCCATTGGCGGTGCGGTTAGGGTTGCTTCCCGGTTTTTAATCGTAATCTTATGACACGAATTCAACTCTTTATACTAGCGCTCTGCGTGTGTTGCTGCTCTTTTGGGCTGCAGGCGCAGTTCACCTTTCCTACCCAGGCGGGGCCGTTTAACGTAACCAACGTTTATTCACCGGCTACTAATGTTATACTCAACACGACCGCCAATTCGGCCGGTGTTCCCGCCGGACAGTACCGTACCTTTTCGCTTACCTTAAATTGGGTAGCCGGTACCGGTGGACCCTGGTCAAGCGAAGCGCGTCTCCGGGTAACAACGGCTTCCGGTCAGTCAGTCGAACTTTCGCCATCCAGTGGTCAGGCCAGCAATGGTAACCCCGCTATGCTCACCTTTACCGGTACTTTTGCCGGGTTGTATAACCCGACAACGGATGGTATGCTTACCCTCGGCATAAGGCAATCATTTAGTACTTCAACCGCAACCTGGTCTAATCTGTCCTTTACTATCAACCCTTTTGTCCAGCCGCCGCCTCCCACTACGGTAGGAAGCCTGGCAACTTCGGGATGTAATGACATGGTGACGCTCTCTACTTCACTAACTGCTAACGGTGTTAGATGGGTAGAATTCAACTACGATGGTAATTCTCAGTCGCTCACCTTCGATACGGAAGGATCAACCCTCACTGCCGGTACTTTTGGCCCCGACGATACCGAAATCGGCCTGTATGATAGTAACGGATTTCTTATTGCAATTGATGATGATGGTGGAACGGGCGGATTAAGTTCGCTAACGCGCACCGGTTTAACGGCGGGAACCTATTACATCGCTGCCGGTGGCTTTAACGTTAATTTTGATCCAGCAAATTTCAATGTAACCTCAGTCTTTGCCGGCAGCGGCACCCTGGTATTCAACGTAACCGCTTCCGGATCACCCACGTTGGTATGTAATGCGGCCACGGTCTCGCTCGATGCTGCCGGCACCGCCATTCTCGATTTGGCTGCGGTAACTACCGCTTCCACTATCTGCGACGGCGACGCTCTTTCCGCCGATGTCACCGCGTTTGATTGCACGGATACCGGCGTCAATGTAGTAACGGTTTCCCTTACTCCAGCCGGTGGCACTGCCCCCCAGACCTGCCTGGCTAACGTAACTGTCCTCGACAACATCCTGCCTACCCTCGACTGCTCTAACCTGGTCGGCGTGCAGGCCTTTACCGCCGATGCCATTACCTGTCTGTATACGGTGATGGGAACGGAACTCGACCCCACCGGTTTCTCCGATAACTGTGGAATTGGTGCCCTCAAACTGCTCAACAATTTTAATGCCACCGCTACCCTTGCCGGTGCTGAATTTCCCGTAGGTACTACGATGGTGACCTTTACGCTTTTTCTCGGTCTTGTCGATGTGGCCAGTTGCACCGTAACGGTCGAAGTTGCCAGCGGCTCCCCCGCTTGTGACCCCCCGCCCAGTGGGTGCGGCGAGTTCGGCTACACCATTCAGTTTTCTAGCGAAGAACTCTTCCAGGTCGACCTGGCTACCGGTGCGCTCACGTCTATTGCTACTCTCAGCCCCAGCCCCGGTAATAACGGAACACCGCTGATCACCGGCGGTACCATTATTGAAAACGAACTCTATTTTACCGATGGTGGTGAGCAGGATTTCGTGTATTCCGTCAACATCGGTACCGGCGTGGTAACCGAGCAGGCTCCGATTGCGGGCGTCGTCGCCGGAGAAATTGTCATAGATTTGGAAGTAGACCCGACCACGGGAACGCTTTACGGTCTTAGCGCTGACTGCGGTTCGAACTCGACGCTTTACGAAGTCGATCTGGATAGTGCCACGCCATTTACCGCCATCGGGTCCATTACGGGTGCAACTTGTGCTGCTTCCCTGGTCATCAATATGCTGGGCGAAGCTTTCGCGCTTGACATCATTGCCAATGCGATCATCCCCGTAGACCTCACCACCGGTGCCGGTGGCACCCCTGTTCCCTTAGTGGAGAGTGACGGTGTCACACCGATCGAATTGATTCAAACCCAGGGCACGGACTTTTCCTGCATGCCGGGTTCTATGACCATGATGGGCTTCATCTACGATTACAATCTTAGTGCTCCCCGCTTCGGCACCCTCGACCCCGCTACCGGTATTTTCACCGATACCCCCGGTGCCGGTCCTTATACGGGCAGTGCCTACGCACTGTTTGCTATCGGCACGGGCGATACGGAGCCCCCCGTTATCGTTTGCCGCGACACGACCGTTGCGCTCGACGCGGACGGCATGGCCATGCTCGAAAACGGCGACGTGGTGACCAGCATCATCGACAACTGCGATCCCGATCCCTCCGGTCCCAACACCATGGGCGGCCCCGGTGCGCGTACTTTCGACTGCACGCAGGCCGGAACGGACGTATCCGTAACGGTTGTTTCTTCCGATGCCAACGGCAATCAGGGCAGCTGTACCTATACCGTATCGGTAGTGGACACCCTTGCCCCCGTACTGGTTTGCCGCGACACCACCGTTGCGCTCAACGCGGCCGGCACGGCCATGCTGGATAACGCCCAGACGGTGACCAGCGTCGTGGACAACTGCGATCCTAACCCCACGGGTCCCTTCACCATGGGCGGTCCCGGTGCGCGCACCTTTCGCTGCACGCAGGCCGGAACCGACGTGGCGGTTACTTTCGTTTCCAGCGACGTGAACGGCAACGAGGGCAGCTGTACGATCGCCGTTTCGGTGATCGACACGCTGGCTCCCGTCATTACCTGTACCACCGATTCCACGGTTCAGCTCAACGCGGCCGGCATGGTCGTCTTCGACCCCGCCGGTATCGTGCAAACCTCTTCGGACAACTGCACCACCGCGCTGACCGTCACGGCTAGCGCCCCCACGACCTTCGACTGCGGCGACGTGGTGGAGACCTTCCCCTTCACCGTCACGGTGGCCGACGCGGCGGGTAACGACACCACGTGCCTGGTAACGGTTACGGTGGAAGACAACATCGCGCCCACCTTCACGGTCAACAGCCCCACGGTCACGCTCAACGCGGGCGGCACGGCCACGCTGACCATCGAGGACCTGCTGGGTAACAACGTGACCGACAACTGCGGCATCGCCGACACGACGGTCTCGCGCCCGCTGGTCTTCTCCTGCGAGGACATCGGCGATTCGGGCGTGGACGTCACGATCACGGACGTGAACGGCAACGAGACGACGCTGACCGCGACGGTCTTCATCAACTTCGTCGACCCGTCCCTGGGCTGTAACGGCAACATCAACATCACGCTCAACGAGAACTGCCAGGCGCTCATCGTCCCCTCGATGGTACTGGCCGGTAACCTGGTCTGCCTGGATCAGGGGCTGTTCAACGTGGTGGTGCAGGACGGTACCCCCGGCGACGGCGGCATCATCACCGGCTGCGGTGAGTATACCTACATGATCTCGACGCCCGCAGGACGGGCGTGGTTACCCCTCCGGTCACCGGCTTTACGGGTGCCTTTGCCCCGGCTAACTTCACGGTAGACCGCAGTGATCCTGCCCACGGGCATCGCCACCTTCACCGCTACCAGCCTGTCAGCTGGACACCGGTGCCGACGACGGCGTACAGGTCAGCTACACGCTTCCAGCGAGGCGAGCACGATCATGTTCGACTATGACGTGTTTTTGGCGACCAGCGATCATCGACGATGAGTTTTACATCCTTTTTGACGTTTGACGGCAACATCGTTACCTCATTCTCCTACGAGGACATGGATACGATAGGCCTCCGGCACGGCACCCTGTACCGCCACCGGTACGATCACGCAGACGGTCGAGCGTCGGCGACGTGCTGATCCTGAACCTGAACGAGCGACGGTTTCGCCACCGGCGGCGTGACCAGCACCGTGCTGATCGACACGCTGAGTCTTCGACCCGCAAGACGTTCCCGCCGGCATCCCGGGCTTCACCACCTGCTGGGGCACGGTGCGCGCCGAGGACAAGACGCCGCCCGCGGTCGTTCCCCCCGCCGTACCGAACGGACCGTTTTTCTGCGACCAGCTGACCGGCATCTCGCTGACCGAGCTGCCCTTCAACGTCTCGCGCTGCTACCGCACCAACTCGGCCGGTCAGTTCATCAACGCCGCCGGCACGGTGGTCTCGGTGACCAGTCTGCCGCTGGCTTTCCGCACCCGCATCATCGCGGGCGGCGGCTTCCCCGCCGTGACGGACAACTGCTCGAACGTCCAGGTCTGCGTCAACGACGTGCTGACCTACGCTCCCGTCGATCCCGAATGCTCGGACATCATCCTGACGCGTACCTTCACGGTGCGCGACGACGGTCCCTGCACGCTGGGCAACGGCGAGACGGCCGCTTCGGTGACCGCTTCGTACCAGATCATCTTCACCCGGCCAAGCCTGGCGGACGTGAACGGCACGACGGACTTCATCGAGATCGCCTGCAACGACGCCTCGCGCCCCTTGCTGCCCGCCAACCAGTTCGGCAACGCCAACCCCGCGCCGCTGACCACCGAGTTCCCCTCGCTGGCGACCGGATCGGGCAACGTCTTCATCACGACGGCCTTCTGCAACCTGGCGGTGACCGTTGAGGACGGACCGCGCACGACGACCTGCGCGAACACCTACAAGTTCTTCCGCACCTTCACCGTGCTGGACTGGTGCGAGCCGAACGCCACGCCGCTGACCTTCCGCCGTCTGGTGAAGGTGGGCGACTTCGACGCTCCCCTCATCACCGCCCCGACCCAGGACCTGAACTTCGACGGCATCGCCGACGCGGGGCTGTTCTTCTCGACCAACGCTTTGAACTGCTCGTCGTTCTTCATCGTGCCCGCCCCGACGGTGACCGACGAGTGCTCGGCGACGGTGACGGTGCTGGCCAACATCTACCCCAACGGGGTACTGACGGCCACGCCGATCGGCAGCTTCCAGCCCGGTCAGCTGACCTCGGCCATTCCGAGCGGCAACCACGTGATCCGCTACCAGGCCGTTGACGCCTGCGATAACGTGAGCACGCTGGACGTTCCGCTGACGGTGGGTGACGCGACGGTCCCCGTGGCCAAGTGCGAGGACGGCCTGAACGTCTCCATCGGCGGCGCGCCGGACGCGATGGGCATGGCGCTGATCACGACCCAGGACATCGACAACGGCTCGTACGACGAGTGCGGTCCCGTCACGCTGGCGATCGCCTGCGTGGACGCTAACAACAACCTGATCGACCCCGTGCTGGGCTACCAGCCGACGGTCAAGCTGACCTGCGACGATCTGGGCACGAAGCGCATCTCGCTGCGCGTCACCGACGCTTCGGGCAACGTGAACTTCTGCTGGCTCGACATTTTGGTGGAAGACAAGGCCGCCCCGGTCTGCTTCGCGCCGACGCCCCGCACGGTGCTTTGCTCGGACCTGCCGTTCGACTTCCCCGCCAACGTGGGCACGGCCTTCGGGTTGGACCAGGTGAACGTGGGGGCCTTGCTCAACGACCTGTTCGGCACGCCGACGGGCCAGGACAACTGCCCCGGCACGACGCTGGAGGTATTCACGCCGACGGACCTGCGCGACAACTGCGGCGTGGGCACGATCACGCGCCGCTTCCGCTTCACGGACGCGCAAGGGTTGCAGTCGCTACAGCCCTGCGTGCAGCTCATCACGGTGCTGGAGCAGCACGACTACACGATCAAGTTCCCCGGCGACTCGGACTCGGAGGACTGCGATCTGGACCCCATCAGCCTGATCACGTTCACCGAGCGGGCGTGCGACCTGATCGCGGTCTCGGTCCACCCCGACACCTTCCAGGCGACGGCGAACGAGTGCTTCAAGATTCGCAACACGATCGAGGTGATCAACTGGTGCGAGTACGACGGCATCGAGGAGCCGATCACGCTGCCCCGCGACGCGGACGGCGACGGCAACCTGGTGGAGGACTTCTGGCTGCACGTGGTTCCTTCCACGAGCCTGACGAGCATCAACGACGACCGGGCCTTTTTGGACCGCGACGGCAACCGCCTCAACGGCAATCCTTCCTACATCAACGACCTGGCGGGCTTCCCCGTGACGGGCATCGTCGATCCGACGCCTCCGATCAACGCCGACGCGAGCGGCAACGGCTACGGCACGAGCGCGCGGCGGGGTTACTTCCGCTACATCCAGTTCGTGAAGGTGTACGACGGCATCGCGCCGACGATCGACACGACGGGCAACCAGTCGGAGTTCTGCTCGTTTGACGGCATGCTCTGCGCCGGCAACGTTGATTTGAGCTTCACGGTGGACGACGCCTGCTCGCCCGACGCGATCTCGATCGTGAGCGTGACGGTGGACCCCTTCGTGGTGGACGCCAACAACGACGGCATCATCACGGCCGTGGAGTTCCAGGCCGGAACGCTGCCCGCCACGGCGAGCGTGACGACCAACTTCGCCGGTAACGTGCTGACGATTGACGCGAACAACATTCCGATCGGTCGCCACGCGATCCGGGTGGAGATACTGGACGGCTGCGGTAACCGCGCCGCCGCGATCTACGTCTTCGAGGTGATCGACTGCAAGGCCCCGACGCCGATCTGCATCAACGGCCTGACGGCCACGCTGATGCCCGACGGCAACGGCGGCGGCATGGCGGCGATCTGGGTGAGCGACTTCGTCGCCTCGCCGTCAACGGATTGCACGGGCGAGGTGAAGTTCACGATCTACCGTTCTTCGACGGTGGTGAACGGTGGAGCGAACTTCGCGTTCAACCCCCTCGATACCGGCCTGACGCTGACCTGCCCGGACCTGGGCCTGCTGCCGGTGCGCATTTACACGGTGGACGGAGCGGGCAACCGCGACTTCTGCGAGACGACGCTGCTGGTTCAGGAGAACCAGGCGAGCATCACCTGCGGCGGCGGCATCGGTTCGATTGCCGGTCTGATCGCTACCGAAGGTGGAGCCAACGTAGTTGGTGCCGAGGTAGCCGTTTCGGGTTCGAGTAACGAGACGATGGTAACGACCAACGGTACCTACTCCTTCGGCCTGCCGATGGGCGGTGACTATACGATCACGCCGCAGCTGGACGCCAACCACCTCAACGGTGTGTCGACGTTCGACCTGGTACTGATCTCGAAGCACATCCTGGGTATCCAGGAATTCACGAGTCCTTACCTGCTGGTAGCCGCCGACGCCAACAACAACGGCGGCATCTCGACCCTCGACCTGATCGCGATCCGTCGCCTGATCCTGGGTCTGGATAACGCCTTTACCAACAACACCAGCTGGCGCTTCTTCGAGGCGGGCGGTTCGATGAGCGAGGTCCACAACTTCAACAACCTGAACTCGAACGTGACGGGCGCCAACTTCGTGGGCGTCAAGATCGGTGACGTGAACGGTTCGGCCACGGCCAACCTGACCGGAGCAACGGCCGAGGAGCGGAGCAACGGAAACGTTGAGCTGCGCATCGACGACCTGGAAATGGTTGCCGGAAACACCTATACCGTCGACGTGCGGGCCGGTGACCTGGCCGGTTTCCAGGGTACGCTGGCACTCAGCGGTGCCGAGCTGATCGACCTGACGCACGCCGCCGCGACGGCCGAGAACTTCGGCACGCAACTGATCGGCGAAGGTCTGCTGACGATGAGCTTCAACGCCGACGTGGACGCCGACGACCGCCTGTTCAGCCTGACGCTGCTGGCCGCGGCCGACGCGAAGCTGAGCGAGGTACTGAGCCTGACCGACCGCGCCACGCGCACGGAAGGTTACTCGACCACGGGCGACATCCGTAACCTGGTGCTGAACTTCGGTTCGACCACGGTTGCCACGGAGGCTGCCTTCGAGCTGCTACAGAACACGCCCAACCCCTTCGCCGCGAGCACGGAGATCCGCTTCAACCTGCCGGTTGCCGCCGATGCCACGCTGACGGTTCAGGACGTAACGGGCAAGGTGGTGTTGGTTCGCATCATCGAGGCGAACGCCGGGTTTAACAAGACCGTCATCTCGCGCCGCGAGGTGGGCGGCTCGGCCGGCGTGCTGACCTACACGCTGACGGCGGGTGAGTACACCGCCACGCGCAAGATGGTGGTGCAGTAAGCAACGACCGTCTGATTGACTGAAAAGAAAAGCCCCCGCCGACGAAAGTCGGTGGGGGCTTTTCGCGTGGGGGCGGAAGTAGGGGTCCCGGTCCCCAGACCTGAAAGGGGTCCCGGTCCCCAGACCTGGTAGGTTGTAAGCTCTCTGACGTTGGACCTGGTAGGTTGTAATACCTCTCTGACGTTCGGGGCAGTGATGTGAACCTACGCGATCTGGGGATCGCGACCCCTTAGGTGGGCGGTGATGTGAGCCTGCGCGATCTGGGGATCGCGACCCTTGATGCTACGCGATCTGGGGATCGCGACCCTTGTGCCGCGCGATTTGGGGATGGCGACTTTACAAAGGGTCCCGGTCCCCAGACCTGGTAGGTTATAATAGCTCTCTGACGTTCGGGGCGGTGATGTGAGCCTACGCGATCTGGGGATCGCGACCCTCTACGCGATCTGGGGATCGCGACCCTTGTGCCGCGCGATCTGGGGATCGCGACCCTTGTGCCGCGCGATTTGGGGATGGCGACTTTACAAAGGGTCCCGGTCCCCAGACCTGGTAGGTTGTAATAGCTCTCTGACGTTCGGGGCGGTGATGTGAGCCTACGCGATCTGGGGATCGCGACCCCTAAAACTACGCGATCTGGGGATCGCGACCCTTGTGCCGCGCGATTTGGGGATGGCGACTTTACAAAGGGTCCCGGTCCCCAGACCTGGTAGGTTATAATAGAGTTTATAATAGCTCTCTGACGTTCGGGGCGGTGATATGAGCCTACGCGATCTGGGGATCGCGACCCCTAAAACTACGCGATCTGGGGATCGCGACCCTTGTGCCGCGCGATTTGGGGATCGCGACCCTTGTGCCGCGCGATTTGGGGATGGCGACTTTACAAAGGGTCCCGGTCCCCAGACCTGGTAGGTTGTAGTAGCTCTCTGACGTTCGGGGCGGTGATGTGAGCCTGCGCGATCTGGGGATCGCGACCCCTAAAACTACGCGATCTGGGGATCGCGACCCTTGTGCCGCGCGATTTGGGGATGGCGACTTTACAAAGGGTCCCGGTCCCCAAACCTGGTAGGTTGTAGTAGCTCTCTGACGTTCTGGGCGGTGATGTGAGCCTGCGCGATCTGGGGATCGCGACCCCTAAAACTACGCGATCTGGGGATCGCGACCCTTGTGCCGCGCGATTTGGGGATGGCGACTTTACAAAGGGTCCCGGTCCCCAGACCTGGTAGGTTGTAGTAGCTCTCTGACGTTCTGGGCGGTGATGTGAGCCTGCGCGATCTGGGGATCGCGACCCCTAAAACTACGCGATCTGGGGATCGCGACCCTTGTGCTGCGCGATCCGGGGATCGCGACTCTCAAAAGAACCTTCACTCCTTCATTCCCTCCATCCCTCATTCCTTGTCCCCCGCGTGAGGTGCCTGGACGGGGAGGCCCGATAGGGACGCAGCCCGCAGGGCCAAGCCGACAGGCGCGCCGGGAAGGGGCCGACCCCGGCCATTGGCCGGGGGCACGCCCGAAAAACCGTTGAGTGCGCTAACACTGTTTAGTCCGGGAATAGGTTCTTTTGGTCGATGAATGAGGGGGGAGTTGGGGGATTTTGTACATATTTGCGGACTAACACACTACTATGGAACTGAAAATCACCAACCTAGAGAAAACTTACCCGAACGGCGTACGGGCGATTAATAACTGCAATTTGACCATTCGGCAGGGGATGTTCGGTCTGCTGGGGCCTAACGGAGCGGGTAAATCGAGTCTGATGCGGACGATTGCTACGCTGCAGGAAGCGGATTCGGGTACGATTACGTTGGGCGACATTGACGTGTTGGAAGAAAAGGACGCGGTGCGCCGTCTGCTGGGCTATCTGCCGCAGGAATTCGGGGTGTACCCAAAGGTGAGTGCCGAAAATATGCTGGATCACGTGGCGGCCCTGAAGGGCGTGGCGAACCGTAAAGAGCGCAAGGAGGTGGTGGCCGCGCTGCTGCAGCGGGTGAACCTGTATGATAAACGGAAAAATAACCTGGGCACGTTTTCCGGGGGGATGAAGCAGCGCTTTGGGATAGCCCAGGCCCTGCTGGGAAATCCACAGCTGATAATAGTGGACGAGCCGACGGCGGGGCTGGACCCCACGGAGCGCAACCGCTTTCATAACTTGCTGAGTGAGATCGGGGAGAACACGATCGTGATCCTGAGCACGCACATTGTGGAGGACGTGACGAATCTGTGCAATGACATGGCCATTATTTGCCTGGGCGAGGTGATTGCCACGGGGCACCCATCGGACCTGGTGGGGCAGGTGAGCGGCAAGGTCTGGAGCAAATCCATTGACAAGGCCGATTTGGCCGAGCACCTGGACCGTTACCGGGTGATTTCCACGCGGCTGAAAGCGGGGCGCACGGAAATTCACGTCTACAGCGAGGGCTTGCCCGATGCTTCCTTCAGCCCGGTGACGGCCGATTTGGAGGACGTGTACTTTACGCGGATCGGCGAGAAGATGGAACTGGAATTGATTTAGAGCACCCCTAACTACCCTGATTATGTTTTTGGATATCCTGAAATTTGAATTGACGTACCGGCTGAAGCGGCCGGCCACCTGGGCCTATTTCGGGCTGTTGCTGGTGTTTGGTTTTATACTGGCGGCTAATGGGGCCAACAGCGGCTCGGAGAAAGCCTTTGTGAACGCGCCGGTGGTGATTATCAATCTGATTGTAATAGTGAGTATATTCGGGACCATGATCGCTTCGGCGGTGATGGGCGTGCCGGTGTACCGTGACATCGAACACGGGGTGAAGGACTATTACTTTACCTATCCGGTGAAGGAGCGTAATTACCTGCTGGGGCGGTATGCGGGGTCGCTGATGACACTGTTTTTGATTAGTACGGGGCTGATATTCGGTTTGATGATCGGCTACGCACTGGGACCGGTGCTGGAGTGGGAAAACCCGGAGCGTTTCGGCCCATTTCAGCTGGGAAGCTACGTGCAGGGAATGCTGGTGATGATGTGGCCGAACCTGTTTTTTGTGGGGACGCTCTTTTTCTGCCTGGTGGCACTGACGCGCAAGATTTTTATTTCCTACGTGGGTAGCGTGTTATTTTTTATTCTCTATCTGGTGGCCGGTACGCTGGCCTCGGACGTGGAAAACCTGGGTGTTGTGGCGTTGCTGGACCCATTCGGTTCCTTTGCGTTTGGTAATGACGTGCGCTACCTGACGCCGCCGGAACAGAATGCCTACGACCTGAGCCTGTCGGGCGATCTTTTGATTAACCGCATCATCTGGCCGCTGGTGGGCTTGGCCTTGTTGGGCTTCACTCTGTTTCGTTTCGACTTCACTCGCTTTCTGGATGGGATGAAGGGTAAAGTAAAAAGGGCAAAAGCCGATCTGAATGCGGGGGTAACCGCCGTAGCGGGTGTACGGGCAGCGGATGTGGTGATTCCGCACGTGCAACAGACCTTTAGTACGGGCGGCTATTTAAACCGGATGCGTAGCCAGGCGTGGATCGAGTTCAAGAGTATTTTGCGGGACCCCTACTTCTTTGGTATCGTGGGCGGTGCCATCCTGTTTTTGTTTCTGGACGGCTGGTTTGGCAACGTCACCTACGGTACCCGAAACCTGCCGACCACCTGGGCCATGCTGGATGCAAAAGACGGTACTTACGTGATCTTCGTGTTCATTATCCTGGTTTTTTATACCGGTGAGGTGGTGCACCGCGACCGCACCGTGAAATTTGACCAGATCAGCGATGCGCTGCCGATGCCGAATTGGGCGATCTACGGCGGTAAGCTGCTGACGATGCTGCTGGTGAGCTTCTTGCTGGCTACCATGCCGCTGATAATCGGGGTTTTTAGCCAGACCATCCAGGGCTTTTTCGCCTATGATTTCGGCCAGTATTTTGCCGACCTCTACTTGATCACCTGGCCCTTCTACGTGGTGCTGATGACGCTGGCGTTTTTCATTCATGTGCTGGTGAACAGCAAGTTTCTCGGCCACGTGGTGGCGATCGGAACTTACGTGGCCATCTTTGCGTCCAGTGCGGTACTTGAGATCGATTATAATTTATTCATTTTCGGTGGTTCGCCCGGTTACCTGGTATCGGACATGAACGGTCTGGGACATTTTCTGGGGGTTCAGTCCTGGTTCAACGCCTACTGGCTGGCGTTCGGCGGCATCCTGATTATTCTGGGCGGACTGTTTTATGCCCGGGGGACGGATAACATCTGGCGCAGCCGCTTCCGGCGTTTCGGGCAGGACTGGGGTCTGAAGCCCGGACTGGCGATTGCCGGCTGCCTGGCGATCTTCCTCTTTTCCGGCAGCACGATTTACCGGAACGTGAGCGTCGATAACGACTACTTCACCCAGGACGAGCAATTGGACCGACAGGAGCGGCTGGAAAAAACCTACCGGGCGCGCTTCTTCGGCTTCGCGCAACCCAAGATCACCGATGTGGACGTCAAGGTGGACCTGTTCCCTGAAACACGTTCCGTAACGGCCGATGGCAACTTTCGGATCACCAATAAAACCGGCGCACCGATTGACACCATTGTGCTGGAGTACAGCTACGACGAAAAGGAAATGACTACGGAGACCTTCACCGTTGACGGTCGCAAGCCTACGCTGGTGATGCGGGACGACGATTTTGATCTGGAGGTCTATCACCTGGAGCGGCCCTTGCAGCCGGGGGATAGCGTAATGATGCAGTTTGTAATAGCGGGTGGCTACGGATCCTTTCCTAACGAGGGTTTTCAGCAGAATATCGTGTATAACGGCACCTTCCTGAATAACAGCATCTTTCCTTCTTTCGGGTATAGCGGACAAGCGGAGATCAGTTCGGATCTGGAGCGCAAGAAACGCGGGCTGGAGGTACGCGACTTCGGGCTGCCCCCCGCCGACGATCCGGTGGGGAAGAGCAATTTGCTGTTCGGAGACGATGCTGATTTCGTGACTTTCAGCGCTACGATCAGCACCTCTCCCGACCAAATTGCCATTGCCCCGGGCAAGCTGATCCGGGAGTACGAAGAGAATGGCCGTCGCTATTTTGAGTACGCCAACGAGGGTAAGATGCAGAACTTCTTTAATATTTCTTCCGCCCGCTACGAAGTAGGGGAGCGGACGTGGGAGAACGGCAACGGTCGCGACGTGAAAATCCAGATCTTCCACGACGCCAAACACGATCGCAATATTACCCGCTATTTGGATGCGGTAGAAGAATCGCTGGAATACTACTCGGATCAGTTCGGCCCCTACCAGTTCGATCAACTACGGGTGCTGGAGTTTCCGCGTTATTCCACCTTTGCCCAGTCCTTCCCGAACACCGTTCCGTACGCGGAAAGCTTTGGATGGACGGGAGATTTTTCCGACCCGACGGACAATGATTACGCCTTTACCGTAACGGCCCACGAAGTGGCCCACCAGTGGTGGGGCCACCAGATCGCGCCCAGTGCCACCCGCGGTGCTAACCAGATCAGTGAGTCGATGGCGGAGTACTCTTCGCTGATGGTGACCAAGAAACGCTACGGGGATGCCAGTATGGGAGAGTTTCTGAAGTATGAACTCGATAATTATTTGCGGAGCCGCGCCGGGGAGAGCAAGTTTGAAAAAACGCTGCTGGACAACGACAACCAGGCCTACGTATGGTACCGGAAGGGTGGATTGATTCTCTACGCCCTGCAGGATTATGTGGGCGAAGAGCGGCTCAACAGCGGCTTTGCGGCCATGATCGACAGTTTCGCAATGAAAGAAACCGCTCCCTTCGCCACTACGGAAGACTGGTACTACTTCATCAATTCCGTGACGCCGGATAGCCTGCGCTATTTTGTGAAGGAGAGCTTCGAGGGCATCACGATCTACGAGAATAAGGCTGTTGAGGCCAAATATGGCACCCAGCCCGACGCGGACGGAAAATACCGGGTTACCATAAAGGTGAATACGGAAAAGGTCGTCTATGAAGGTTCGGGCGAGGAAAAATCCCGCCCCACCGAGCGCAGCCTGATCGAGATCGGCGTGTTTGCCGAGGACGGTACCAACGAGCAGGGCCTGGTCGAGAAACGGCCGCTGTACCTGGAGAAGGTCTGGCTGACCCCGGGCGAGCATACACTGGAATTACTGGTGGACAAGGTGCCGGTGAGGGCGGGGATCGATCCTTATAATAAGCTGATCGACCGGATATCGGATGATAACTTGATCGATGTGGATGCGGAGTAATCAGGTGAAGGCGCGGGGGGAGTAAAACTGCGTGATCCGGGGGGTGAATTCTTCTTATAAAAATCTCCGCAATAGGCGGGGATCGTGACCCTGGATAACGGGCGACCTGACAAAGCGGCATCCCGCTTCCGGGTTGGATGCCAGTACGCGAATGGGGAAGGTAAGATTCCTGCCAAAAAATCATACGGTGGAGGAGGAGGCACGTCCGGCACGGGACTTGCAATAGGTGGGATGTACACAACGATTGATTTCTGCCCTTTTGAGTGAGGGGAGAGAACACAACTAAAAAAATCCAACCGTATGAGTAAGATAATTGGTATCGACTTAGGTACGACCAACTCTTGCGTTGCGGTGATGGAAGGCAACGAGCCGACTGTCATCATCAATGAAGAGGGCCGTAACACGACTCCTTCGATTGTTGCCTTTCTGGATAACGGCGAGCGCAAGATCGGTGATTCCGCCAAGCGGCAGGCCATCACGAACCCCACCCGGACGGTATCGTCCATCAAGCGGTTCATGGGCCAGCGCTACGATGAGATCAGCGGTGAGCTGCAGCACGTTGCCTATGATGTAAAGAAGGGCGATAACGGCACGGTGCGCGTGAGCATCGACGGCCGGGAGTATACCCCGCAGGAAATCAGTGCGATGGTCCTGCAAAAAATGAAAAAAGTGGCCGAGGACTTCCTCGGTCAGGAAGTGACCGAAGCCGTCGTAACGGTACCGGCTTACTTCAATGACTCGCAGCGTCAGGCCACCAAGGAGGCCGGTGAGATTGCGGGATTGAACATCCGCCGGATCATTAACGAACCCACCGCTGCGGCCCTGGCCTACGGCATGGATAAGCGGTCGCAGGACATGACGATCGCCGTTTATGACCTCGGTGGCGGTACGTTCGACGTTTCGATTCTGGAACTGGGCGACGGCGTGTTCGAGGTAAAATCCACCAACGGTGATACGCACCTGGGCGGAGACGATTTCGACCGCGTACTGATCGACTTTTTGGCCAATGAATTTCAGCAGCAAGAAAACATGGACCTACGTAAGGATCCCATGGCTCTGCAACGTCTGAAAGATGCCGCCGAGAAAGCAAAGATCGAGCTATCCGGTAGCAGTGAGGCAGAAGTGAACCTGCCCTACATCACCGCTAAGGACGGTGTGCCCAAGCACCTGGTGGTGAAGATCAGCCGCGCGAAGTTCGAGCAGCTGGCCGACAACCTGGTGAAGCGTACGCTGGAACCTTGCCGTAAGGCGCTGGAAGATGCCGGTCTGAACAAGACGGACATCGACGAAGTGATCCTGGTGGGTGGTTCGACGCGGATTCCTCGCATCCAGGAGGCCGTGGAAGAATTCTTCGGCCGCAAGCCCAACCGCGGCGTAAACCCCGATGAGGTGGTGGCCGTAGGTGCCGCGATCCAGGGTGGCGTGCTTTCCGGCGATGTACAGGATGTACTGTTGCTGGACGTAACCCCGCTGTCGCTGGGTATCGAGACCATGGGAGGTATTTTCGATACGGTAATCGATGCCAACTCGACCATCCCGACCAAAAAGTCGAAAACCTACTCGACCGCATCCGACAACCAGCCCTCGGTAGAGATTCATATCCTGCAGGGAGAGCGTCAGATGGCAAACGACAACCGCTCGGTTGGTAAGTTCATCCTGTCCGACATTCCGCCCGCACCCCGCGGCGTACCCCAGGTAGAAGTGACCTTCGACATGGACGCCAACGGTATCCTGAACGTATCCGCCAAGGACAAGGGAACGGGTAAGGAGCAGTCCATCCGTATCGAGGCCAGCACTGGTCTGAGCAAGGAAGAGATCGCCCGCATGAAGGCCGAGGCCGAGGCTAATGCCGATACGGACCGTCAGGCCCGCGAGCGCGTGGAGAAATTCAACAAGGCCGACCAACTGGTTTTCCAGACGGAAAAGCAACTGAAGGATTTCGGCGACAAGGTGCCCGACGATAAGAAGGCTCCGATCGAGAAGGCACTGAAGGACCTGCGCGAAGCCCACACGGCTCAGAACGAGGCCGCCGTCGACAAGTCGATGGCCGAATTGGAAACCGCCTGGCAGGCAGCCAGTCAGGAAATTTACCAGGCCCAGCAAGCCGATGCCCAGCAGGGCGGCGGTGACCCCGGTGCCGGTAATGCCAACGCTAACGCCAATGGCTCTTCGGATACCGAGGACGTGCAGGACGTTGAGTTTGAAGAAGTGGAAGACAAGCAGTAATTGCTGCCGGTTTTCCTGAATGATAAAAGCCCCCCGTACCGAAAGGTGCGGGGGGCTTTTTGTTGGAGGGCGCAGCCCTCCTTAATCCTTACTAAACATCCACTTACCCATCTCCTTCAAACTACCCTTCTTGCCGTAGTTCAAAATGCCGATGCGGTAAATACGCCCGGCCACCCAGATGAGGCCGGCCACGAAAAATACCATGATAACGATGGAAAGGACCAACTGCCACCAGGGCGGATCGAAGGGCAGGCGGGCGGGCATGACGATTGGCGCAAAGAGCGGGAACATACTGGACCAAACCGCCAGCGATGAATTAGGGGCCTGAATGGCGGCGATCATGATGTAGAACCCTAGAATAACGGGAATGGTGATGGGGATGGTCAGGCTCTGGCCTTCGCCCAGATCATCGCCCATGGCCGAACCGACGGCGGCGAACAGGGCGGCATACATAAAATAACCGCCGAGGAAATAAATGAAGAAGGCCGGGATGATCACCCACCAGTCAAGCGAACCCAACCCGGCTATGATGCCCTCCACCATACTCTGTGCTTCTTCGGGGTCCATGCTGCCGGCGGCACCGCTAAACTCGGGCGGCGGCTGCTGGGCGTCGAAACCGAACAGGATAGTGGCCAGAAAAATAAGGCCGGGAATAAGAATCACCCAGGCCACCACCTGCGTGAGACCCAGGGCACCTACGCCGATGATCTTACCCAGCATGAGCGTGTAGGGTTTGACGGAGGAGATGATTACCTCCACGATGCGGTTCGATTTTTCTTCCATGACCGAGCGCATCACCATCATGCCGTATACGAAAACGGTGATGTACATCAGAAAGCCCATGAACATGCCCATGGCCGCCCCGATCTCGCCCGAGTAATCGTCGCCGGCCGTTTCCTTGGCATCCTCGTCCAGGGTGCGGGTGCGGATATCCACGTCGGTATCCAGGGCGTCGAGCGAGGCTTGCTTAATCTGCAATTCGTCGATCTTATAGCGGCGCACGGCCTTCTCCAACCGGTTGCTGATAGTGCTCTTGGTATCCAGTGCCAACTGGTTCTTGGAATAATAGGTTGCCCGAAAATCGCGGCGCAGCGGGTCGTCCACCTTCGGCACGACCAGGATGCCGGTATAGCCGTCTTCCTGCTCTTCGCCCAGTTCACTGCGGAGCTGATCCAGCGGTTCTTTGGTCAGTTTGAAATAGATGCCGTTCTCGTCCTTCAGGCCGCCCTGTAGTAGGTCGCCCTCGTCGATGACGGCAATGCGCTGCACCTCGTCGTTTTCGTAGGCGAAAATAAATTGCACGACCACGAAGAACAGGGCCAGGCCCAGCGGCGTAAGCAGCGTGGCCAGGATGAAGGAGCGGCGGCGTACCCGGGTGAGGTATTCGCGCTTGATGACGAGCCAGAGGTTGTTCACAATGATTGAATGACTGAATGACTGAATGAGTGAATAGGGGGCTGCGCCCGTACTTTGGTGGGCGGCTGCGCCGCTGGTAATTTGGTATAGGCCTACGGTTGATCGAACACGTATGGGTTGGATACTAAAGTATAAAACTACCAGCACCCAAAGGGTGCCTGCTAAAGTACCCCGTCCGCTACCGCGGCCGGCCGGGAGACCTGTTTGATGAACACGTCGTTCAAGCTCGGCAGCACCTCACGGAACACGTTTACGCGGGTTCCCGCGTCCAGTAGTTGCCGCAGCAGCGTATTGCCGTCCTGACCGTCGGTCAGGCTGATTTCGACAACATTGCTCAGTAGGCGGTTCACGCCGTAGTTAGTTTCCAGCCCGGTGGGCAAACTGCCTTCGTAGGTCAATTCGTAGCGGTTTTCGCGGAAGGTCTGGCGAATGTCCTTCACCTTCCCTTCCAGGATCTTGGCCCCCTGGTGGATCAGCACGATGTACTCGCACAACTCTTCCACCTGCTCCATGCGGTGCGTGGAAAAAATGATGCCGATGCCCTCATCGTGCAAGCGGGTGATCTCGCGGCGCATCCGGCCGGCGTTCACGGGGTCCAAGCCGGAAAAGGGTTCATCCAGGATCAACAGGCGCGGGCGATGGATCACCGTGGCAATAAACTGCACCTGTTGCTGCATTCCCTTGCTCAATTCCTCCACCGTTTTATCCCACTGGCCGCCCAGGTCAAATTTTTCCAGCCATTCCTTGCCCTGCGCGGTCGCGTCTTTAACGGACATCCCCTTCAGTTGCGCCAGGTACAGCAGCTGTTCGCCCACGTACATCTTTTTGTACAGGCCGCGCTCCTCGGGCAGGTAGCCGATCTGGGTAGGGTGGTAATTATTCAGCGGCTTGCCGTCGAAGTAGATCTGACCCGAATCGGGCCGGGTAATCGTCGTAATCATGCGGATCAGCGAAGTCTTGCCCGCGCCGTTCGGCCCCAGCAGGCCCAGCATGGCGTCGGGCGGCATACTGAAGCTCACGTTGTCCACGGCTACTTTTTCGCCGTATTCTTTGCGCACTTTATCCACGCGCAGCAGGGTTTCGGTGTTCGTTGTCGGTTCCATACAATTAGTGTGTGGGGGCGAAGATGCGGATTTTTTTCGGTCCCCATCCCACTGTTCGACCAACAAACCGTTACCTTCGATTGATGGACCGCCTGCTGCTAGCACAAACTCACTGGACCGTTATCCTCAACCCCCTCGCCGGCCGCGGCCGCGCCGAGCGGGTATACCGTCACCTCAAACCGGCATTGGATAAGCACCTGGCCGGTCATCCGCCTCCATGTCAGCCGCGACGAGCATGACATCCGCCGCCATGCTACCCAGGCCGTAAACGCCGGCAGGCGAAACTTCCTCATCATCGGCGGCGACGGCAGTTGGCACCAACTCGTCAACGGCGTGGTAGACGGCCTGCCGCCCGGCCGGTCGCCCGCCGCGGCGGGCATCACCTGTGCGCTCTGCCCCTTCGGCACCGGCAACGACTGGGTGCGCACCCACGGCCTGCCCCGCCGCCCACATGCCTGGTTGCAACACTTCCTCGCCGCCCGCCCCCGCCTCCAAAACCTCGGCATCCTGCACTACACCGATCCCGCCGGTCCACCGGCCCACCGCGTCTTCACCAACGTGGCCGGGTTGGCCTACGACGCCCACGTCGTCCGCGCCGCCGGCCGTCACGCCGCCGGTGCCCGCTGGCGTTATCCCCTGCTCACCGTCACCCAGCTACCCCGCTACCGTCCCGCCCCCGCCCGCCTCACCTACGACGGGCAGGTTGCCGAAGCCGCTTTTCACACCATCAATTTCGGCATCGGCCGCTACTCCGGCGGCGGCATGCGCCTCGTCCCGCAGGCCGATCCCACGGCCGAAACCTTCGCGCTCACCTACGTCCCGCGCCTCTCCATTCCGCGCATTCTCCTCAACGGCTACCGCTTTTACACCGGCACCATCGGCGGCCTCGGCCCCGTCGTCACCACCCACGCCCGCACTGCCTCCGTCACGCAACTCGATCCCGACCCGGCCCGTCTTTCTCGAAGCCGACGGCGAGTTTTTGGGCCGAACGCCCGTCCGCACGGAACTCTGGCGCGATGCGTTGTGCTACGTCTAATTGCAGGGCATGGCGAGGTTACCGTAATTTTGGGCGTGCCCCCGCCTGAACGGCGGCGTCGGTCCCCTCCGGGCTTCGCTGATCGCTCGGCACTGCGTGCGCTAACGCCCCTACAGGCACCTCACGCGGGCGGGTCGGCGGCTGCCGGCCGCCTAGACGCGAGGTATCGTTAATTTCGGGCGGCGGCTGCCGGCCGCCTGGATGCGAGGTATCGTTAATTTCGGGCGGCGGCTGCCGGCCGCCTGGATGCGAGGTATCGTTAATTTCGGGCGGCGGCTGCCGGCCGCCTGGATGCGAGGTATCGTTAATTTCGGGCGGCGGCTGCCGGCCGCCTGGATGCGAGGTATCGTTAATTTCGGGCGGCGGCTGCCGGCCGCCTGGACGCGAGGTATCGTTAATTTCGGGCGGCGGCTGCCGGCCGCCTGGACGCGAGGTATCGTTAATTTCGGGCGGCGGCTGCCGGCCGCCTGGATGCGAGGTATCGTTAATTTCGGGCGGCGGCTGCCGGCCGCCTAGACGCGAGGTATCGCGTCTCTACATTATAATCCTTCAATCCTTCACTCCCTCAATCCTTCACTCCTTGCAAGACTACCTCTCCCTCAACCGCGCCTCCTGGAACGCCCGCACCGCCGCCCACTGGGATTCCGATTTCTACGATGTCCCCGGCTGGCTGGCGGGCAACGATAGCCTGCGCGACATCGAACTGGCCCTGCTGCCCGCCGATCTCTCCGGCCTGCGCATCCTCCACCTCCAGTGCCACTTCGGGCAGGATACCCTGTCGCTGGCCCGACGCGGTGCCCACGTTACGGGCGTAGACCTCTCCGATGCCGCTATCGGCCGCGCTAACGAACTGGCCGAACGCACCGGCCTGACCGACCGGGTCCGCTTCATCAACTGCGATCTCTACAGCCTGCCCGATCACCTGGACGAGGCCGCCTCCTTCGACATCGTGTTCACCACCTACGGCACCATCGGCTGGCTGCCCGACCTGGATCGCTGGGCAACACTCATCGCCCACTACCTCCGACCCGGCGGAACCCTCGTTTTCGCCGATTTCCATCCCGTCGTCTGGATGCTCAACGACGAGCGAACCGAACTCCACTACCGCTACTTCAAGGACGAACCCATCGTGGAGGAACATACCGACAGCTATACCGATAATAGCGGCGGCCTCAGCTACACCGATGTCGCCTGGAACCACAGTTTCGGTGAAATCCTGGGGTCCCTCCTCGCCGCCGGCCTCCGCCTCGATTTCTTCGAAGAGTATGACTATTCCCCCTACAACTGCTTCCCCAACATGAAAGAAATCGGCCCGCACCGCTACCAGTTTAACGAACTGGCGGGTATCGTACCGGTGGTCTACGCCATCCGGGCGAGTAAGGAAGCGTGATTCCCGGATCGCGTGAGTTGCCCTATTTCCCAATCGGTTCAATCCGCCAGCACCATCTTCCTCGTCGCCTTCCAGTCACTGCTTTCCACCGTATAGTAGAAGATGCCGATAGTGGGCAGATCATTATTGGAGATAGCGAACTCGTGAAGGCCGGCGGTAAAATGTTCCTCATGGCGGTAGACCACGCGACCGGCCACGTCGGTGACGCTGATGCGGGTCAGGCCGGGATGGGCCAGACGGAAGGGAATGACCGTCTCGTCGCGCCAGGGATTGGGAACGTTCTGGAGCAGTTCAAAATCAGTGGTGGTCTCGGCCCGAGTGATGGGTGCCGGTTGGCGGAAAGCCAGGCTGACCTGACCGGTACCGCCGTCCAGGTCATAGGCTTCGTTGGCCGTAATCCGGGAACCGGCGAAAAAGATGTCTTCCGTGTTTACGGCCGCATTAGCGCGCAATCGGACCCGGAATAATTCCACCTCTCCGGACTGGGTCAGGGGTTCATCGAATTCGTACCAGGTGGTGGGGAGCAGGCCGCTGCGGTTGTCGATACGGCCGAAGTTTTCGGCGTACAGATTGGGAATGTCGCCGGGAACGATCTCCAGAATTTCCACGGCACCGGCCGTAAATTCCAGGGTAAATTGGTAGCCCAGCCAGCCGTTCAGATAATCGGCCGTGAAAGCCAGGGTAGTTTCCTCGCCGGGAGCCAGTTCCCGGGCGGGCAGGGTGACGGTCAGGTCCTGTGCCGCGCCGCGCCCCCTACTCTGCGAGCCGCCGCCTGCCTGGATACCGAAACTGTTCACCACGCCGGAACCATTCACGTCGCCCACTTTGATACCGATAAAGTCCGCGTGCATCATATCACCGTTCAGGCCGGTGATCGAGTATTGTTCGGGCAAGTAAGTTGCCCAGGGGTTAGCGGGATCGGGAAAACTGAAGGAAGCGTCGATGAACCGCCAGGTAGGTGCGCCGCCGGGCAGGGTTTCATCCAGGCCGAGAATGAGCCGGCGCAGCTGAATAATATCGAGCGTGGTCACACTGCCGGAGCGGTTAATGTCGGCCGCAATAATACGGTAGGGATTGGCCAGCGGAGTGGAACCGAGAATATGGCGGTTGATCAACACGATGTCGTAAGTGGATAAACCGTTCAACACCGCGTCGTTTTTGGTGGGCCGCAGCAGGTAAGTGGAATTCAGCGGCATATCGGCAAAGGCATAACTACCGTCGATGGCAGTGTTTTGCTCCGAACTGGCACCGCCCATCAGTTGCACCCGGGCATTTTCCACCTCCCGACCGTCATCGGTAAAGATGCCGCCGGCAATGGTGCCGATTCCATCGCTATCATCGCCTTCGTCCTCGCCGGGACCGTCGCCGCAGTAATTACCGTTATCCTGAATAGCGATCTGAGTCAGGCAGAAGTCGGCATTACCGGCGGCGTCGCTGGTCCAGACTTCCACGGCCACCGTGCCGAGATCGGCGCAAGTGAAGGTCAGGCTGGTGGCCGTGGGCACACCGGTGGTGCCGTCTCCCTGCCGCCGCAAGGAAATGGTTGGAGCCGCCCCGCCCCCGCAGGGATCATCGGGAATGTTTTGGATAAAATCCGCCGCCGGCACCGTTGCGCTCGCGCCTCCAGGGCCGGGGCTGAGGGGTGCTGAAAGGCCGTTGATGCAAATGGGTGCGGGGGCGAGGTCGTCGTTTACGCTAATGGTGGTGGTGCAGGAAGAAACGTTTCCGCAACCATCGGCCGCAAAAAAAGTAACCACCGTCTGACCGAGCGGATAATTCCCCGAGGCATCCGCTTCCTGGGAAAAGGGGGAATTATTGGTGATCGAAATGTTCGTCGAGCAGTCCGTAGCTGTAGCGGCCGGTAGCAGGATGGCGGCCGTACTGCAATTCCCGGCATTTACCCCCACCACCGTATCACCGGGGCAGACGATGACGGGTGCTTCGGTATTTTCCGACTTCAGTATTTGGGTATAGGTAAAACGCCCTCCCGCGCCGGGGGCGGCCGCATCGAAAAAGCACCAGTCGATGACCTCCCACTTGCGGAGAATTTTCAAGCAGCCGCCCGCGCTGGTCGTGAAAAGCTGATCGGTATGGCTGATGCCGACGGTGCCGCAAACGTCGGCCGTAACGACCGGCGAGCGGGAACCCACGGGCAAACTATTAACCGGAAAAGTAGCATCGCACTGATTGGTAACGGTGTAGGGGGCCGGCCACTGGATATTGGAGGAAATTAGCGGTTGGCTATTGACCAGCGTAATGGTCTGGGTGCAGTTGCGGGTGTTTCCGGCCGCGTCGGAGGCCGTCCAGGTGCGGACGATCGTTCCCGTGCCGCAGTCGGAAATATCGACGTTTTCGGTGTCGGTCAGCTCGTAGCCGCAGTGGTCCATCACGGTAGGGTTACCGAACAGCGAGAGGTTATCCGTAGGGACGGCGCAGGAGATGGTGGCACCCAGGGGGCAATTCAGGAAAACCGGTGCCGCCGCATCACGAACGATGACGGATAGCATCCCATCAGTGAAACGACCTTCCAGATCACCCCCCGCCGCTTCGCGGGCGGGGTCTATGGGGCCGGGGCCGGGATCGACCTCGTAGACGCGCAGGATGACGAGGATGGAATCCTCGGCGGCATCGGCACAGCAGAAGCGAATGCGGTCGTCGAAATATTCCTGCTGACCGGCCAGTGCGGGGGCGTCGTCACCGTTGGCGAAATCACAGCCGCCGACCGTCATGCGGCGGGTTTTAAAGTAAATCGTGCCCTGGCAATTATCCCCGCTACCGGCATCGAAATCGGTGGCGGGCACCTCGGCCAGCCCGGCATTACTGATGCTGACGATCAATTGGTCTTCGGAAACCACGAAAGGTAGCTGCTCGTCCGCTACTCGAATCGGGAAACTACAATTCGTCGCATTACCGCAGCTGTCGGTCACGGTGTAGGTGACGGAGTGGAGACCCGGTTCTACGCCGGGGTAGGGCGTGAAATTGGTAGCACCGTAACTGGTGCTCACGCTACGTTGGGCAATACCGCTGCAATTGTCAGTTGCCGCAAGCAGGGGAAGGTTGACGGTGGCGGTGCAGAAACCCGCATCGGCGGGAAATATAACGGGGTTGACGGGGCAAGCGATCACCGGTCCCTGTTGGTCACGGATACTGATAACCTGTTGCGCCGTTCGGCTGAAACCGCTACAGGTTTCGCTAACCGTCCACTGGCGGGTGATCCGCCGGTCTGCCGCCCCGCAAATGGCGAGGGTATCGTCCTGGAAACTAAGTTCAAAGCCACAATAACTGTTCGGCATTACGGGCAGACCGTAGAGCGTGGGGCGGCCGGTGTTAGCGGGGTCGGCGGAAGTAGTCTGGCAAGAGGGCAGGGTGAGATCGGCCGGAAAGATCACGTCGTCTACTTCGCCGCGCAAGACCGTGATTCGTTGGGTGCAAAAGCCCGACTGATTATTGGCATCGACGGCCGTCCAGGTGCGAGTGATTACCGCCACCGTATCGGTAAGGCAATTGCGCTCCGCCACCTGCTGTGTGAAACCGAGGTCGACGGCCGTGCCGCAGTTATCCACGGCCGTGGGAGATCCGAAAACGGCCGGGTCCAGGTTGATCGTACAGTTGACCACCACCGCCTCACACCCGTTCAGTACCGGCGGCCGGTTATCTTCCAGGTGTACGAATCCGGTGCAGGTGGTCCCCGTAGCTACATCCGTAATCTCCACACTGAGGGCCTGCTCGATCAGATCGACGGTGGAAAAAGTGATCTCATTGACGCCTTCCGCCACGAGTATATTAAAGGAGTCGCGGGCGGTTAGCAACTTATCTCCCGGACAGCTCATGGGCGCGGGCAGAAACTGCTCGCGGACCAGCGTCACGTCACAGGTCTCGCTAACGGATACGGACAGCGGAAAATCCAGCGTACCGATACAAGCCAGATCGCAAGCATTCCCCTGAGCGAAAGCACCGGAAGCGGGCAGTAAAAACAGCAGGAGTGCAGCAATTATGCGAGAAATGAGCGGATAATGGTAGAGCGGCTTCATGTGGGATGGGTTGATAAATGGCATAAAATGATCGGGCCGCGGAAGGACGTATTCCGGGGCCGCCTGAGGGTCGTCTCAGCGGATGATTAGGTAAAGTAGGGGGGTGCAACCCTGATGAAAAGGGTTACGGTGGGGGAGAAGCCAAAACCGTGCCAGGTTTGGATGGCGGCTGCGCACGTACTTTACCTGCGGTGATCGTCGCCAGCTCCTCGGAGTTAATAGGACGCGGTGCGTGTTTTGCACTCACGACAAGTTTCCCCCACCCCCGGCCCCTCCCCAGGGGGGAGGGGTGACGTTTTTTAGCATTCTGCTTCCCATCGCTCCTCCCAGCTACCCTTTTGCTACGCAAAATGGTTCCTGGGAGGTGTCAATGGGCTATCTTTAAGAGCTTCACCGGCAACGCCGGCGGGCATGCGAGCACCCTACCGGTCGCAGCCCCGCGTGAGGTGCCCGCAGGGGCGTTAGCGCACGCAGTGCCGAGCGGCAGCGAAGCCCGGAGGGGACCGGCCCCGGCCTCCGGCCGGGGACACGCCCACACTGTCGTATTGGTAGATAGTTCCCTCTAAGCATTGGCCCCCGACGTGGTGGTCGGGATTTAAATCGTTACCCCCGGCCCGGCCATCCTTTCACCTTCCCTTAAGATTTTGCGGGCAACTACACTATCCGGCCGCTCGTTTGTTTAGGCAGGCGGTGCGTACCTTCGCGCGCCCGTTTTGACCCCGACCGGCCACTCCGGCCGGCCCCCAAAAATCACTCGGTTTTAATGACCCCGCCCGAGCAGCAAACCGACGACCCGACGGAGCAGGAGCGATCCGGCCCGGAAATCCGGCGACGCAAGTCGTTGTGGCGGTGGCTGTGGCGTGTGTTTATCACGGTGACGCTGCTGCTGGCACTGTTGATCGGGCTGGCGCAACTACCGGTGTTTCAGAACTGGCTGGCGCAGCGCGTGACGCGGTCGATCAGCGAAACGCTGGAAACGCGGGTGGAGCTGGACTATATCCGGCTGTCGTGGCTGGATCAACTGCGGCTGGAGGGGCTATTTGTCGAAGACATTTACGGCGACACGCTACTGTACAGCGGGAGTCTGTATGCGGACATTAACCTGAATCCGTTCGTGCTGCTGACGCGCGGCTTCGAGATCGAAGCACTGGACATTAACGACACCCGTTTTAAGATCAGGCGGGACGTGGGCGATAGCGAGAGCAACCTGGAATATGCCCTGCAGCGGCTTTTTCCGCCCAAGGACACGCCGAGCAAGCCGATCAACCTGAACCTGCGCGAACTGAACCTGCAAAACGTGCTGTTTGCCCAAACCGACAGCGTGCGCGGGCAGGTGCTGGAAGTGCTGCTGGCCCAGGGGCACGCGGCCCTGCGGACGGTGAACCTGCCGGGGCGGCAGATTGACATCAAGACGCTGGAACTGGACCGGCCCTTCGTGCGGCAGGTGAAGTTTGCCGCCAGCCCCCTGGATTCGGACACGCTGAGTAGGGAGACGATCGACCTGATCGACTCGGTGGCCGTGACGGTAGACCCCGACACGATTCCCTTCATCGTGCGGGTGGAAAATATCGAATTGAAAAGGGGGCGGTTTACGCTCGATAACTTCCGCAAGGAAGCACTGGACCCCTCCGACATTCAGAGCATCGATTTTGCGCATTTATTCGTGGACGATATCGACATCGATATCGAGGACTTTCAGCTGCGGCGCGACACCGTAACCGGTGTACTGCATGGCGCCAGTCTAACAGAGCAATCGGGTTTCGTACTGGAACGGCTGGCCGCCGACGAGCTGCTGGTCTCTAGTACGGAACTGACGTTGAACGGATTGCAACTGCGCACCCCCTACAGCCGGTTAGGCGACAGCCTGAGTCTGGATTTCAGGAACGGCTGGGACAGCTGGATTGATTTTGAAAACGAGGTGCGGATGGATATCCGCTTCGACGATGCCAAGATTCAACTGCGGGATATCATGTATTTCGTGAAAGGATTGCGGTCGAATGAATTTTTTCGCGATAACCGCACGCAAACCCTCGTGCTGGAAGGACAATTGCGGGGGCGGGTGAATAACCTGAGCGGGCGCGACGTACTGCTGACCCTGAGTGAGGGTAGTTTTTTGCGGGGTAATTTCAGTTCGCGTAACCTGGCCGTGCGGGGTGAGGAATTTTTGAACCTGCGGCTGGAAGCCCTGGAAACCAACGTGCGCACCCTGCGACGGCTGATTCCGAGTTTCCGGCCGCCGGCGAATTTCGACCGCCTGGGAAGGATGCGATTCAGTGGGCGTTTTGACGGCTTCTTCAGTGACTTCGTGGCGGAGGGAAGCCTGCGCACCTCGGTGGGGCGGGCCGATCTGGATATGCGCATGAACCTGAAACCGGGCGTGCGCAAGGCCGATTATGCCGGTAATCTGGAACTGACCAATTTCGACCTGGGAACCTGGACGAGCAACCCTGATTTCGGGCTGGTGAGTTTTCGGGGGACCATCAAAAACGGCATCGGGCTGGTGCCCGAGACCGCCAGCGCGGAGGTGACGGCCGAGTTGCAGCAGGTAGTTTTCCGGGGTTATAACTATCAGAATGCCACCATTAACGGGCAGCTGAATTCCAATTTCTTTAACGGAAACTTTGCCATCCAGGACGACAATATCGACTTCAACTTTCTGGGAGAGCTGGACTTTCGCGACACCGTACCCGAATTCGACTTCGATGCCCGCATCCAACGGCTGGACCTCAAAGCCCTCAACCTGAGCAAGGAAGACCTGGTGCTGAGTGGCAAAATGGACCTGAACCTGATCAATACCGTGCTCTCAAAACTGGAGGGTAACCTGCGGCTGGATAGTTTTACGCTGGTGAAGGACCGGACCGAGATCTACCAGATCGATAGTGTGCTGGCCTATTCCACTTTCAATGAAGCCGGGCGAAAGGTCTTTCGGCTTGAATCGGACGTGGCCGAGGGCGAGGTAGTGGGCGACTTCGATCTGGACGAACTGACGGCAGGTTTCAAGCAGTTTTTGTTGCGCAATTACCCCGGCTTTTCGCAGCGGCTGAAGATCAATCCGCCCCGCCGCGAATCGCAGGCCAAGTATTTCGACTACGACATAACGATCAAGGACAGCAAGGGCCTCAACTACTTGCTTTCCCCCCAGTTGGGCATCATCAAAGACCTGAACCTGCGCGGCGGCTACGACGGTGTGCGCGACAACGTGAACCTGAAACTGGACGTGCCCGGCATCTCCTTCGGCACCGTGGAACTGCGCGATCTGGTGATCGATCTGGGTGCGGACGGCCCCTTCGGCGAACTGGAAATCATTGCCGACAGCATTATCCTGAACGAAAAAACCACCTTCGGTCAACTGCGCCTGACCAACTTGCTGACCGGCGACAGCATCAAATTCGGCCTCACTTATGCCGGTAAGGGCGACGATATTCTGGATCAGGTACATCTCAACGGCCTGTTCAGCCTGCCCGATTCCGTTTATTCCCGCCTGCAATTCGACCGCTCGGACCTGGTTTTATTTCAGGAGCGGTGGAACATCGGCGAGCGCAACTCCATCACTTTCGGTAACCGGACCATCGACACCCGCGACTTCATCCTCAGCAGCGGTGACCGCACCATCCGGCTGGAAGAGAAGGGCGAAACCGGTCTGACCCTGTTGCTGAACAATTTCAGTTTCGGCCTCATCGACACCCTCTGGAAGTATGAACAGCTCGATTTTTCGGGTAAGTTCAACGTCACTGCCGGCATGGACAATGTCTTCAAACAGGAGGGCATCAAGGTGGCCGTTCGCTCGGATACCTTCCGCATGAACGGCGACGATTACGGCTGGCTCAGTCTGGACGCGCAGGCCGCCAATCCGCGCAGTCAGGTATCGGCCTACCTCAGCATCAATCAGGATACCAGCCAGATCACCGCCGAGGTGCTCTACAATCCGGCCGACCTGCGCGAGGACATCATCACCCAATTTCTGCCGCAGGACGAACGCAAGGGCTACCTCGACCTGGACGCTCATGTGGTCGGTTACCCGCTCTCCATTGCCAATTACTGGGTGGGGGAATCCGTCTCCGGCATCGAGGGCGTTTTCAACGCCAATATGCGGGTAAAGGGGCAAACCGATGACTTGGACGTGAGCGGTTTCATCGAGGCGCGGCGGGGTGCCTTTACCATCGACTTTCTAAAAACCCGTTACCGTTTCGACCGCTCCTTTGTCACCATCAGCGACTATTTGTTCGACGTGACGGGCACCGTGCTGCGCGACAAATACGACCACCGCGCCCGCCTCATCGGCGGGGTCACGCACACCCGGCTCAAGGATCTCGGTCTGGACATGCAGATGAAGACCGACCGCTTCCTCGCCCTCGATCTGGAAAAAGGCGACAACGATCTCTTTTACGGTCGCGCCCTGGGCAAGGGCAGCATTGAATTCAGCGGCAACTTCCGGCAGACGGACATCTACGTTAACGCCACCGTTGGCGACAGTTCCCTGCTCGTTATCCCGATCGACGATGCGCGTGAGGTCAACGATATCAGCGGTATCCGCTTTGTCAACAAACGCCTCGAACGCGCAGACGACCTACCCGAGGAAGAACTGGAGGTACCCACCGGCGTCAGCCTGGACATGGACATCGTGGTGACCGACCAGGCCGTGGTAGAAATGGTTTTCGACGAGCAGGTGGGCGACGTGATGCGCGGCCGCGGCCGCGGCAACCTCCGCATTTTGGTGCCGCGCAACGGCGATTTTCAGATGTTCGGCGATTACAACATCGAGGACGGCAACTACCTGTTCACCTTCTACAACGTGATCAACAAGGATTTCCGGGTCAAGCGCGGCGGCCGCATCGTCTGGAACGGCAGCCCCTTCGACGCCCAGATCGACATCCAGGCCGAGTACAAGGACCTTCGCGCCCCGCTGCTCAATTTCGTGCAGGAGTACCTCGTCAGTGACGCCAACGGCGAACTACTCAACGAGGCCGGCCGCCCCACCGACGTGGACCTGACGCTATTTCTGTCCGGTCAACTCCTCAAACCGGAGATCAATTTCAACATCGACTTTCCCAACCTGCGCGGCCAGTTGCAGACCTACGCCAACAACAAAAAACGCCTCCTCACCCTCGACCAGAACGAACTCAACCGTCAGGTTTTCGGCCTCATCGTGGTGGGCCAGTTCCTCCCCGGCGACCTCAGTTTCGGCGGCGACCAGGTGGTGGTCAACACCGTAAGTGAGTGGCTCTCCAACTACGTCAGCCTGCTGGTCAACGGCCTGCTGGCCGATGCCTTCGGCGAGAACAACTTCCTCTCCGATCTCGAACTCGATTTTGCCTACAACCAGTACCGCACCAACAACGTCAACAGCATCAGCAATGACGGGCTGCAGGGGCAGGCCTTCGAGGTCACGGCCCGCAAAAGTTTCCTCAACGGCCGCCTTTCCACGCAGGTCGATTTCAACTACCTCAACAGCAGCCAACTCCTCGACGGGGCCATCACCAACGGCGCATTCCTGGGCAACGAGGTCATCTTCGAGTACGCCATCAACAAGAACCGCACGCTCAAACTCCGTGTCTACCAGCGCCGCCAGCCGGACATCGCGGGCGGCCGCCGCCTACAGGTGGGGTCCGGCATCAGTTGGCGGCGGGAGTTCGATAATTTCGGCTCGTTCTTCCGCGACGCCCGCGGTCGCGCGGCAACAACGGAGTGACCATTCCTTTGGGCGTGCCCCCTCCCTGACGGTCGGCGTCGGTCCCCTGCGGGCTTCGCTGTTCGCTCGGCACTTCGTGCGCTAACGCCCCTCCGGTCACCTCACGCGGGAAGCGGACAACTAATATTCGAAAATCAATGGCTGATCTTGCACTCGTTTCATTCGCGTGGGGCTACGCCGATCTGCGGTCGGCTACTCCCCACGCGAGGCAATAGCTCCAGCCCTGTCCGGGCCTCCGGGGTTGTGCTGGTGGAGTTAGTCGTTTTTCGATGGGAGCAAGATAGCGCGGCACTACCAGCGAGCGGGGAAGATGGAAAAAATTCTATTCTCCCGAAGTAGCCCCGGACAGGGGCGGACCCCAAACCGCCTAGCGGAGGGAGTAGGGAGAAACCGCCAGGTTTCACCCGTAGCCCTCCCGCGATTAAAGGCGAGAAAAAACCAAACGCCCTCTCCGCCCATCCCCCCACGCGTACACCCGCGACCGGAGGTGGCGCGGTACCAAACTCGCGCGACCGGAGGTAACGCACCATTCACGTGACCGGAGATTATACGAGCGGAAAAAGGAATCTCTCCCCCCCGAAGTAGCCCCGGACAGGGGCGGACCCCAACCGCCTAGCGGAGGGAGTAGGGAGAAACCGCCAGGTCCCGGAACGCAGCCCACCCGCGATGGGGCGGGAGAAAGAAGATCGTAATCTGCCATTTCCCATCAATATCCAGGTTTAGAAATTACGTCGTGTAAAAATTCCGGTTGATCCTAATTAATTGCACGCTCATCAACTAATGCCTTTTATTACCATAGCTGATGATGATGACGAAAGCACTCCAATCACCTTGTAACTTCCTCAATTTTAACAGTTCATGCCACCCCTCAAAAATACCCTCCTGATGTTGTTTTTTCTCTCCCCTGTACTATCCTCCCGGTTACCGAACGGGGAAATTGTGCAATGCAGCTGCTACCAGATCATCGACCTCCCCGGCGACGAAGTAATCGGCCGCAACCTTTACCTGCGTCAGGGCAACTTCGAGATTGCCGATATGCGCAAAAAATCCGGCCACCATCTTATACAGGTCAGGAACCATGATGCTGCCTTGGAAATGAGTTATATGCCCGAACTCTCACCTGGTGTACTGGTCAGGCGACTGGATGAAGTGGGGATGGCAAAATACCCGGATACCTTCAATCCTGCTGACTACGAAATCATCACCGATAGTACACTGCTATCCGATCAACCATCGGCCGACCGAAATAAACGGCAGGTTTTAGTGGACTCACAAATTGTTTCCCTGCATCCGACTCAAGCGTTACTGGGCATCAGTCAGAGCATCATAAAAATCAAATACCGCCATACGATGGAGGTACTGGCCCCTTGCACCGAAGACGTCTCGCCCACTGACTATCACGATTTTATCAATCATGCGATTTCCACCGATCAGGTGACGTTCATGGAAGATTTTTTGGTAGAACAAGGACTGGGAAGTATGGAGGAGTTGTATGAACTGATGAGGATTGCGGATAAGGAGTGATCTTACACAGAGTCAATGCGCGTGGGGCTACGCCGATCTGCGGTCGGCTACTCCCACGCGAGGCAATAGCTCCAGCCCTGTCCGGGCCTCCGGGTTTAGTGCCGGTTGAATTGGTTGATTTTTCGATGGGAGTTCGGTCGTGTTGCGGACGCGACGGGAATGAAAAATGGAAAAAAGCCATCCCCCCCCGTAGTAGCCCCGGACAGGGGCGGACCCAAACCGCCTAGCGGAGGGAGTAGGGAGAAACCGCCAGGTTTCACCCGTAGCCCTCCCGCGATTAAAGGCAAGAAAAAACCAAACGCCCTCTCCGCCCATCCCCCCACGCGTACACCCGCGACCGGAGGTGGCGCGGTACCAAACTCGCGCGACCGGAGGTAACGCACCATTCACGTGACCGGAGATTATACGAGCGGAAAAAGGAATCTCTCCCCCCCGAAGTAGCCCCGGACAGGGGTGGACCCCAATCACCTAGCGGAGAGAGTAGGGAGAAACCGCCAGGTTTCACCCGTAGCCCTCCCGCGATTAAAGGCGAGAAAAAACCAAACGCCCCCTCCGCCCATCCCCCCAAGCGTACACCCGCGACCGGAGGTGGCGCGGTACCAAACTCGCGCGACCGGAGGTAACGCACCATTCACGTGACCGGAGATTATACGAGCGGAAAAAGGAATCTCTCCCCCCCGAAGTAGCCCCGGACAGGGGCGGACCCCAACCGCCTAGCGGAGGGAGTAGGGAGAAACCGCCAGGTCCCGGAACGCAGCCCACCCGCGATGGGGCGGGAGAAAGAAGATCGTAATCTGCCATTTCCCATCAATATCCAGGTTTAGAAATTACGTCGTGTAAAAATTCCGGTTGATCCTAATTAATTGCACGCTCATCAACTAATGCCTTTTATTACCATAGCTGATGATGATGACGAAAGCACTCCAATCACCTTGTAACTTCCTCAATTTTAACAGTTCATGCCACCCCTCAAAAATACCCTCCTGATGTTGTTTTTTCTCTCCCCTGTACTATCCTCCCGGTTACCGAACGGGGAAATTGTGCAATGCAGCTGCTACCAGATCATCGACCTCCCCGGCGACGAAGTAATCGGCCGCAACCTTTACCTGCGTCAGGGCAACTTCGAGATTGCCGATATGCGCAAAAAATCCGGCCACCATCTTATACAGGTCAGGAACTATGATGCTGCCTTGGAAATGAGTTATATGCCCGAACTCTCACCTGGTGTACTGGTCAGGCGACTGGATGAAGTGGGGATGGCAAAATACCCGGATACCTTCAATCCTGCTGACTACGAAATCATCACCGATAGTACACTGCTATCCGATCAACCATCGGCCGACCGAAATAAACGGCAGGTTTTAGTGGACTCACAAATTGTTTCCCTGCATCCGACTCAAGAGTTACTGGGCATCAGTCAGAGCATCATAAAAATCAAATACCGCCATACGATGGAGGTACTGGCCCCTTGCACCGAAGACGTCTCGCCCACCGACTATCAAGATTTTATCAATCATGCGATTTCCACCGATCAGGTGACGTTCATGAAAGATTTTTTGGTAGAACAAGGACTGGGAAGTATGGAGGAGTTGTATGAACTGATGAGGATTGCGGATAAGGAGTGATCTTACATAGACTCAATGCGCGTGGGGCTACGCCGACCTGCGGTCGGCTACTCCCACGCGGGGCAATAGCTCCAGCCCTGTCCGGGCCTCCGGGGTTGTGCTGGTGGAGTTAGTCGTTTTTCGATGGGAGCAAGATAGCGCGGCACTACCAGCGAGCGGGGAAGATGGAAAAAATTCTATTCTCCCGAAGTAGCCCCGGACAGGGGCAGACCCAAACCGCCTAGCGGAGGGAGTAGGGAGAAACCGCCAGGTTTCACCCGTAGCCCTCCCGCGATTAAAGGCAAGAAAAAACCAAACGCCCTCTCCGCCCATCCCCCCACGCGTACACCCGCGACCGGAGGTGGCGCGGTACCAAACTCGCGCGACCGGAGGTAACGCACCATTCACGTGACCGGAGATTATACGAGCGGAAAAAGGAATCTCTCCCCCCCGAAGTAGCCCCGGACAGGGGTGGACCCCAATCACCTAGCGGAGAGAGTAGGGAGAAACCGCCAGGTTTCACCCGTAGCCCTCCCGCGATTAAAAGCGAGAAAAAACCAAACGCCCCCTCCGCCCATCCCCCCACGCGTACACCCGCGACCGGAGGTGGCGCGGTGCCAAACTCGCGCGACCGGAGGTAACGCACCATTCACGTGACCGGAGATTATACGAGCGGAAAAAGGAATCTCTCCCCCCCGAAGTAGCCCCGGACAGGGGCGGACCCAAACCGCCTAGCGGAGGGAGTAATTCGGACCGCCAGGTCCCGGAACGCAGCCCTCCCGCGATCGGGCGGGGATTAGCATCAAATATTTCCTTTTCTCTTCTCCCGCTGCAGCCGCTCCGCCTCCATCACCCGTTCGAGTTTATCATCCCGCCGCAAGATGCGCTCGACGAGGCGTTGGCCGAGTGCGGGAAGACGTGCAATGATTTTATTCTGGCGGGGAATAACTATACGCCGCTTCCGGCCCTCAATGCCGCGCACGATATCGCGTACCACGAGGCCCTTGGGAATCATTTTCCAGGGCCATTTTTGGTTGCTGTCGAAAAGAAGGTGGCCCGCCGGATCCTGCTCGATGGTAGAGATAATGTTGGTCTGGAAAAAGCTGGGATGAACGCTGCCCACATCCACGCCCAAATGTTCGGTTTCCAAACGGATACTGTCACACATGGCCCAAACCCCGGCTTTGGAAGCATTGTAGGCCCCCATGAGCGGCGCATGGATGAAGGCGGCCATAGAGGATATGGCCAACAGGTAACCCTTGCTCTCGATAACATAGGGTAGGGCGGCGTGAAAGGTGCGCCACACGCCATTGAGGTTAACGTCGACAATGCGTTCGAATTCCTCCACCGTGCCGTTGGCCAGGGAGGAGGAAACGCCGATACCGGCGTTGGCGATCACGACGTCCAGCCCGCCGAAGTGGTCGGCGGCAGCGTTGATGGCGGCTCGCAGGGCGTCCTCCGAGCGCACGTCGGCTACCCAGCCGTGGGCGCGTTCGCCCAGGGCGGCGGCCTGCGCGGTGACGGTGGCTTGGTCCAGGTCGAGGAGGGCCAGATTGGCGCCGCGCTCGTAGAGTTTTTCGGCCAGGGCGGCCCCCAGGCCGCCGGTGGAGCCGGTGATGAGGACGGTGAGGTTAGTGAGTTGCATGAACGGCGGGTGGGTTTATGCCTCAATCTAGGCTATTTTCGAATGACCCGCCGAAAAAAATTAAGCTTTTAATCGAGCGTAGCAAGAAAATCAGATTTTGCTGACCGCTTGCAGATAATCCGCTGAACGATTAGGGGACGAAGAATAATTGAGAAAAATATTCACAAATCCAAAACACTTCTTACGCTATCCGA
>CAVPZP010000021.1:0-9955 GCA_963710215.1 Lewinellaceae bacterium
TTGCCGGTCTGATCGCTACCGAAGGTGGAGCCAACGTAGTTGGTGCCGAGGTGGCCGTGTCGGGTTCGGCCAATCAGACGATGGTGACCCCCGCAAGCGGTGCCTACTCCTTCGGCCTGCCGATGGGCGGTGACTATACGGTCACGCCGCAACTGGACGCCGATCACCTGAACGGCGTGTCGACCTTCGACATCGTGCTGATCTCGAAGCACATCCTGGGCATCCAGGAGTTCACGAGTCCTTACGTGCTGGTGGCGGCCGACGCCAACGGCAACGGCGGCATCTCGACGCTGGACCTGATCGCGATCCGTCGCCTGATCCTGGGACTGGACGACGCCTTCCAGAGCAACACCAGCTGGCGCTTCTTCGAAGCTGGCGGTTCGATGAGCGAGGTACAGAACTTCAACAACCTGAACTCGAACGTGACGGGCGCGAATTTCGTGGCCGTCAAGATCGGCGACGTGAACGGTTCGGCCACGGCCAACCTGACGGGAGCAACGGCCGAGGAGCGGAGCAACGGAAACGTTGAGCTGCGGATCGACGACCTGGAAATGATTGCCGGTAACACCTATACCGTCGACGTGCGGGCCGGTGACCTGGCCGGTTTCCAGGGTACGCTGGCACTCAGCGGTGCCGAGCTGATCGACCTGACGCACGCCGCCGCCACGGCCGAGAACTTCGGTACGCAACTGATCGGCGAAGGTCTGCTGACGATGAGCTTCAACGCCGACGTGGACGCCGACGACCGCCTGTTCAGCCTGACGCTGTTGGCCGCGGCCGACGCGAAGCTGAGCGAGGTGCTGAGCCTGACCGACCGCGCCACGCGCACGGAAGGTTACTCGACCACGGGCGACATCCGTAACCTGGTGCTGAACTTCGGTTCGACCACGGTTGCCACGGAGGCTGCCTTCGAGCTGCTGCAGAACACCCCCAACCCCTTCGCCGCAAGCACGGAGATCCGCTTCAACCTGCCGGTTGCCGCCGATGCCACGCTGACGGTTCAGGACGTAACGGGCAAGGTGGTGCTGGTTCGCATCATCGAGGCGAACGCCGGGTTTAACAAGACCGTCATCTCGCGCCGCGAGGTGGGCGGCTCGGCCGGCGTGCTGACCTACACGCTGACGGCGGGTGAGTACACCGCCACGCGTAAGATGGTGGTGCAGTAAGCAACGACCGTCTGATTGACTGAAAGGAAAAGCCCCCGCCGACGAAAGTCGGTGGGGGCTTTTTGCGTGGGGGCGGAAGTAGGGGTCCCGGTCCCCAGACCTATAATATGGGGTCCCGTTCCCCGGACCTACAATACGGGGTCCCGGTCCCCAGACCTGGCAGGTTATAATAGCTCTCTGACGTTTGGGACGTTGATATGAGCCTGCGCGACCTGGGGATCGCGACCCCTAAAACTACGCGATCTGGGGATCGCGACCCTTGTTGCTGCGCGATCCGGGGATCGCGACCCGCAAAAGAACCTTCATTCCCTCCATCCCTCATTCCCTCATTCCTTGCCTTGTCCCCCGCGTGAGGTGCCTGGACGGGGCGGCCCGGCAGGGACGCAGCCCGCAGGGCCAAGCCGACAGGCGCGCCGGGAATGGACCGACCCGACCAGCGGGAGGGACACGGCGTATGAATACTGCTATTAATTTTACTCAGACAAAGTTTTCTTGAGTATGTGAATTTTGTGGCGGCAATACTAAATGAATAATGGGATTGCTAGAAGTGTGCGAAGATCAACCTCCAGAATTCAAGTCCGCAAAGCTAGCGATGGTAAAATTTTGAGCAGAAACACCTCTAATAACAGAGTCAATGCATGATTATTTTGTATACGCACGTACGCGTATGTATGTCTCGAACGCGTGCGCAGGAATATAAAAATTTAATCTGCATAACCTCTAATGATTTTACAGCTCAACCGGAATGAAAATCCAGCGGCTAAGATTAGCAATACTTGCAGGTCATCCCGCCGGTTGGATAAAATATGCTACCTTGGCCTTATCCATTCGAATGCTGATTGAATCAAACGAACATGCAAGCTTACCTACGCTTTTTGACTTACTTTGCTCTGGCCGGGGGAATATTGTTTTCCTGCGACGCGGGTGGGGAATCAACTGAAAACGACAATACAGAAAACGTGCCGCTGACCTACCCGACAACCAGAAAAGTTGACCAATCCGATGATTATCACGGTACCCTGGTGGCCGACCCCTACCGCTGGCTGGAGGTGGATACGGCGGCTGAGGTGGAGCAGTGGGTGACGGCCGAGAACGACGTCACTTTTGACTACCTGAGCCGCATTCCTTACCGTAAGGCCATTGCGGACCGGCTGACCGAACTGGTAGACTATCCACGCGTGTCTTCGCCCTTTAAAGCGGGCGACTACTACTTTTTTTATAAGAATGACGGCCTGCAGAATCAATCCGTAATCTACTATCAACAAGGGCTGGAAGGCGAGCCGCAGGTGTTCATCGACCCTAATGTGCTGAATGCCGAGGGGACCACGGCGATCGACCTGCTGGGCGCCTCGAAGGACAACAAGTACATGGCCTACTCGCGTTCGGATGCGGGATCGGACTGGCGAAAAATCTACGTACGCGAGATTGCCACCAATAAAGATTTGGAGGATGAGGTGGAATGGGTGAAATTTAGCGGTGCCGGCTGGTGGGAGAACGGGTTTTTTTACAGTCGCTATCCGACACCGGAAAAAGGGCAGGAGTTTTCAGGTAACCACCAGTTCCACTCGGTATACTACCATGAGTTGGGCAGGCCGCAGGCGGAGGATAGACTGATTTACCGCGACGAAAATAATCCCGGCTACTACCACTACGGTGGTACTACGGAAAAGGAAGACTACCTGATTATGTATGCCGCGCCGGGAACCGATGGGTTTGCCACGTATTATCTGCCGCTGGCGGGTAAAAAGCCGGCCGATCTGAAACAGGGGATGGCGGTGGAATTATTCGGCGGGACCAAAAACAAGAGCCAGGTGGTTCACGTGGAAGGTAAAGATATGTGGGTCCTGACTGATATAGACGCGCCCAATTACCGGCTGGTAAAAGTGAATGTGGACCGGAAAGATAAGAGCCAATGGACGGATGTGATATCCGCAGGCGATAACCTGCTGCAGGGCGTGAATACGGGCGGGGGCTACTTGTTTGCGAACTACCTGGAGAAAGCCACCGACCGCTACTACCGCCTGAATTATGACGGAAGCGGGCGTGAGGCGATCGACCTGCCCGGACTGGGCAGTGCCGGTGGATTGGGAGGTGAGGAGGATGACGATCAGTTGTTTTACACTTTTACTTCCTTCACCTACCCGACGACGATTTTCCAGTACGATGTAAAAACGGGTGAGAGCAAGCCCTTTTTTAAACCGGAATTGGCGTTCAACACTGAAGATTATACGGAGGAGCAGGTGACCTACACCAGTAAAGACGGTACGCCGGTGACCATGTTTTTAGTGTATAAAAAGGGGTTAAAGCGCGACGGTAATAACCCCACCTACCTGTACGGATATGGCGGCTTTAACATCAGTTTGAGTCCCGGTTTCAGTAGCCTGCGTCTGGCATTACTGGAAAACGGCGGCGTTTTTGCCATGCCTAACCTGCGCGGCGGCGGCGAGTACGGCGAGGAGTGGCACCAGGCCGGAATGCTGGAGAAAAAGCAGAATGTATTCGACGACTTTATTGCCGCCGGCGAATACCTGATCGAGGAGGGCTATACGTCTTCTAAAAAACTGGCCATTGCGGGCGGCTCGAACGGCGGCTTGCTGGTGGGAGCGGTGATGACCCAACGGCCCGATCTGGCGGCGGTGGCTTTTCCGGCCGTGGGCGTGATGGATATGTTGCGGTTCCAGGAATTTACGGCCGGGAAGGGCTGGATGGTGGAATACGGCGATAGCCAAAATGAGGAACAGTTTCCTTTTTTGTATGCCTACAGCCCGTTGCACAATATCAAAGACGGTACCAGTTACCCGGCAACGATGGTGACCACGGCCGACCACGACGACCGGGTGGTACCCGCCCACAGTTTTAAATTTGCCGCCCGCTTGCAGGAGGCGCAGGCGGGCAAGGCACCCGTGCTGATCCGGATTGACACCGATGCGGGGCACGGAGCGGGCAAGCCGATCTCGAAAACCATTGAGGAACAAGCTGATCTGTGGTCCTTCTTTTTCTACAATACCGATAGCCCGATCAGCTACCCAATCAAAGAATGATGACCGCTGCGAGAAAGAAGTCCCTGGTCCGCCTGGATGAGTTGGACGAGGAAATGGAAGCCTTGCTGACCGACCTGGAACGCTATGATGAGGAAGCTCTGAACCGGGTGCCGGAAGAGGGTGGCTGGACAGCCCTGCAAACCCTGCATCACCTGATGCTGGCGGAGAATTATGCGGTAGCCTACCTGGAGAAAAAGATTCTGCACGGCGGAGAATTTGCTAAATCGGACCTGATGGAGTGGGTGCGCATGGCGCTGCTGGATAGTTACCTGGTTGTCTATCCACGTAAGGTGAAAGCACCCTCGGCCCTGACGGGAGAGAATCTACCCAAAAAGTCCACGTTGGAGAAGGTGCGTCGACAATGGTCGGCCGACCGGATCAAACTGCGGCGTTTCCTGAGTGAGGCGGACGAGAATTTATTCGACCGGCAGATCTTCAAGCATCCCTTTGCCGGGCGGTTCAATTTTTCCCGAATGGTGCGTTTTCTGCGCGGCCACCTGCGCCACCATCGCAAGCAGGCACTGAGTGCCGCCGGAGGCGGCTGGTAACCGGCTAGCCTTGCAGACCGCTACCGAGCAAATTGGCAAGTACGAGATCCACTGCTTCCGAATCGAAAAGCGGTGCCTGACGAGTAAGGGAAAGCACCTGCATGAAATGGGGTAGGCCGCTGATGCGATCCGTACCCTGGCGTTCGGCGATAAACAGGCCGGCCTCCCGCACCACGATATCCCGGTAGCGGCCGGAATCGGTGTCGAAGTAAATGATGCGGTGCCGCTCGGGGGAAAGCTGGCCGAGGTACAGGAGCAAAGCAGTATCGAGGTAGGCTCCGGGGCGGGAAAAGCAGGCACTGCTATAGGGATAGCTGTAGAGCGCAATGGCGAAGCCCCGAAGATTTAGCACTTGCCGGATGGCGGAAAGTTTCCGCAAACAGATGGCCAGCGGATCATGTTGGTCGGCCGCGAAATCCGTGTAGGGGAGCCAGGGTGTAGTTGCCCGCCTCCCGGCAAAGAATTCGAGCGGACCGATCCGGTGTTTATAATTAAATACGGGCGAGTCGGGAGCAACGTAGCCGGGATAGAAATACTGAAGACCGCGCTCGCGGCAGACCTGAACCTCGAACAACAAAGTAAACAGCCCCAAACTATTTGCCGCATAGTCGGGGTCATAGATTCCGGCCTTGCTGTAGGCGGCTTGGGAACCCAAGTCAAAGTAGCTGAATGCGATTAATTTGTCGCCATCGTAAACGCGGGTTTCATGGGTGTTCAACACGTTATGACCCTCCGTATTATACAAGTGGTAATCGAGGTTAGGGAGTGATTTTTCCCCGTTATCTTCCATGTACCGTAAATTAACGCGCTCCTTATCGGTGTCCGGCGGGCGGGCGGGGCCGTATTCCACGTGAAACTGTTCGAGACCGCGCCGGAGGATGCGGCGCGATTTCTTCCCGAAACGGGTTTCTTGCAAGACCAGGCGGGTGGGTAATACTCCCAGCATTCCCTGTCCCTCCAGGTAAAGGAAGGAAGAGTTATAGACCGCCTGACCCGTACTACGCCAGCCCCGGGCCAGAAATTTATCCAGCTGGTCGGGGGGGAGGGGGGCGGTAAAATTCTTGATGGTGGAAGCCAACGGAAAAGTTCTTGGGGAAAGTCGAGATAGGGTAGGGGCCGGGTGTAACTCGGGCGATCAGTGCATCCGGTCGCCTCGCAGTTCCAGTTCCTGCATGATTGCGGCTTCGTAGGTCAGGTACTCGGCCCAACGTTGGTCCACCCGCTCGCGGGGGAAGTAGCGACGGGCCAGATCGAGGAAGAGGACGTAGTGACCCGCCTCGGCGATCATGAATTTGTGGTAAAAGGAACGCAGTGCCGGTTCGCCGATGTGCAGGCTGAGCAGACGAAACCGTTCGCAGGAACGCGCCTCGATCAGGCCGAAGATCAGTAGCCGTTCTAATAGGGATTGGTCACGGCCGCCGCCCCGCTGTTGGAACGCCATTAGTTTTCCTACGTACTCGTCCTTGCGTTGCCTGCCCAGTACCAGTCCACGTTTATCCATTTCAGCCAGCACGGCCCGAAAGTGGCCCCATTCCTCGGTAACGATGGGAGCCAGTTCGCGAACCAGTTCCGTCCGCTCCGGGAAAGCCTGAATCAGGGTGATGCAACTGGTAGCCGCCTTTTGCTCGCAGTAAGCGTGATCGGTCAGAATCTCGCCCAGATCCATCTCGGCCAAATTCACCCAGCGGGGGTCGGTGGGGAGCTTAAGGTTAAGCATTTGAACGGCGGCGAGTTGGTTGTCGATCGGCACGGAATTGGGGGTTGAGCGGCGAGGAATGGCGGGCAAAGGTAAGGAATTAGTAATGGTAATAAAGGCCGTAACGGTAGAGGGTGGTAACAACAGGATTTCCTGAATTAACTGATCGCTTTGCCGGTACTTACACCTCCAAAATGCGGTCGATAGCGATACCAATAGTCTCCTCCTCCGCCGTATCGTTTTTCGGCAACAGGCCGAAAAAAAATTCATCGGTGGCGTAGGTATGACTTATTACTCGCTCACTACCACCAAGCCCTGCTCCAATGGATCGAGGGCCTCCACTAGCACATCGATCATCTCATCCCCGTGCTTGGCGTAGATATTGAGAAAATTATCCGTCCGCTCCTGCAATCCATCGTTCGGAAAAAGCTTATCCCGCAGGGAGCGGATTTGATTAACGGCCGTATCGAATCGTTGCTTCTCGGTGCGGTGCAAGCGGCCCTCCAGATTTTGCACGGCTTTTTCCTGCCGGGCGTGCTCGGCCAGTACGGCTTTGGCCAGGGTGGGGTCAATGTCTTCGGCTTTGGCGGCAATGCTTTCGAAGAGACCTTTTAACTGGGCCAGTTCGTCTTTCAGACTTAACTCATTTTCGCTATTACGATCCACGAACCGGCGAACGAGGGAGTCGGTATCCTGCAGCAGATCGGTGGGGGAAAGATCCAGTTTTTCCATCCGCTTACTGCTTCCGCCGTCGATCCAGAGTACGCTGTTACGACGTAGCAGGAGCGGGAAATTGAGGCCGAAGTGCTTAAATTGCTCTTTACGCTCCAGCCAGTAGGCCAGTTCGCCGCCGCCGCCGACGTAGGCGAGATTGGGGAAGATACTCTCCTGAAAAAGCGGCCGCATGATCACGTTCGGACTGAAACGCTCGGGGTGTTCGTGTAACTCCGACCGCAATTCTTCCGTGCTAAAAGTTAGTTCGGCATCCACCACGCCGTATCCGTTAACGGACTTCACAATCCGGTCGCGGCGGCCGTCCTGAAGGTAAAACAGATTGATCTCCCGCGCGTGGGCCTGTCCGCTAAACCCGGCGGCGGTCAGGCGGGCCTGCGCGTCTTCCACCAGCGGCTGCGATACTTGGTCGAAAAGTTCCTGCTCCATCACGGAACGAAAGGCGGTCTTATAGGCGGGGCGGCTCATATCGGCGGAAACCAGGCCGAAGCGGCCGAACAATTCGTTCACCAGGTCCACCGTGGCAATACCGTAGGTTTCGTGGCGGCCGTAGGCCCCGGCAATCAGGTCGTAAGCGGCGCGGGCGCGCTCACCGTCGCCCAGTAGTTCCGCCAACTCCTTTAGTGCGTCCGCTAAACTATCGGTAGGCAGTTTGCCAACGGAGCCGCCCTTTTCCTGTTCCCAGCTTATGGTCTGGCCGAAAATGCGGGCGTGGTTGATCTCCTCGAAATCATGGTCCTCGCCGCCGGAGATGAAAACCGGCACCACGCGGTAATCGGGATAGGTCTCATTCAGCCGCTGGGCGAGACGGATAACGCCGCAAATCTTGTAGATGAAGTAAAGCGGCCCGGTAAACAATCCCGGTTGGTGGGCAGTGATGACGGTAAAGGTCCGTTCGTCGGCCAGCGCGTCGATATTGGCGCGGGTGGCCTCACTCGTTTGGGGGGAGGCACGGTACTGTTCAGTGAGTTCGCGGACGAGTAGGGCGCGGTCGGTGGCATCCCCGGTCTTGTCGCTAAATACTTGCTCGAAGCCGGCCAACGTGGGAGGGTAGGCATAAAAAGGCCGCAACCGCTCGTCCTGGGAAACATAGGCCACTTCGCGGCGGGCAAACTGGGGGACGGCGGAAAACTCGATGCGGTCGATGGTCATAGACGGTGAGGCTGGGGCGGGCGACCGGGCACGGAATTGCGGTCGTGAATTGGATAGTAGCGGCAATCTGCTTACATTGTCGATCGGCCGGGGGCGCGGGTGCGCCCCCGGCCGGACACGTCCTCAAACTGAACACCCGCTCACTTAGTTGAACCCATGCCACAATTAATTCTCGCGCTCGATCAGGGCACCACTTCCTCCCGCGCCATCCTGTTTAATCGTCAGGGCGGAATCGTCAACGTCGCCCAGGAAGAATTTACCCAGTATTTTCCCCAATCCGGCTGGGTAGAACACGATGCCGAGGAAATCTGGAATTCTCAATATAAGGTTGCCCGCCAGGTCCTGCGCAAGCAGGAGATCGCCGGCGACGGGGTGGCCGCCATCGGCATCACCAATCAGCGGGAGACCACCCTGATCTGGGACCGCGCCACCGGCGCGCCGATCCACAACGCCATCGTGTGGCAAGACCGCCGCACCGCCGCCTACTGCGAGGAACTCAAAAAGCGCGGTCTGAGCGAGCACGTCAAAGCAACCACCGGTCTGCTGATCGACGCCTACTTCTGCGGTACCAAGATCAACTGGCTGCTGGAAAACGTAACCGGTGCCCGCCGCCGCGCCGAGGCCGGTGAACTCTGCTTCGGCACCATCGACAGCTGGCTGGTCTACCGCCTCACCGGCGGCAAGTTGCACGTGACCGACGTGACCAACGCCGCCCGTACCATGCTCTTCGACATCCACCGGCGCGATTGGGACGAGCGTTTGCTAAAGGAACTCAACATCCCCCGTGCCATCCTGCCGGAGGTACGTTCGTGTAGCGAGGTTTACGGCCACACCGACCCGAAACTCTTCGACGGGCATAAAATCCCCATTGCCGGCATGGCCGGCGACCAACACGCGGCACTCTTCGGGCAGGCCTGTTTCAAGCCCAGCATGGCCAAAAACACCTACGGCACCGGCTGCTTCATGCTCATGAATACCGGCACCGAGGCCGTTACCAGCAACCACGGCCTGCTAACTACCGTCGCGTGGGAAATCGGCGGCAAAATGGAGTACGCGCTCGAGGGCAGCGTCTTCATTGCCGGGGCCGCCATCCAGTGGCTCCGAGACGGACTGAAACTGATCGACGAGTCGCCCGATTCCGAATATTACGCCATGAAAGTGGCCGATACGGACGGCGTATACGTCGTCCCCGCCTTTGCCGGTCTGGGCGCGCCCCACTGGGATATGTACGCGCGCGGGGCCATTTTCGGCCTCACCCGCGGCACCGGAAAAGCCCACTTGGTCCGCGCCACGCTCGAAAGCCTCGCCTACCAGGTCCGTGACGTACTCCAGGCCATGCAGGCCGATTCCGGCAACGATCTCGCCACCTTGCGCGTAGACGGCGGGGCCAGCGCCAACAACCTCCTCATGCAGTTCCAGGCCGACATCCTCGACTCCAACGTAGAGCGTCCGATGGTCACCGAAACAACCGCCCTCGGGGCCGCCTACCTGGCCGGCATCGCCGTCGGTTACTGGAAAAAAGAAGAACTCACTAGCGGTTGGCAACTCGATAAGCGATTTACGCCGCAGATGAGCGAAAAGGCCCGCGCCAAGCGCGTTCGCGGCTGGGATCGCGCGGTG
>CAVPZP010000022.1:0-81533 GCA_963710215.1 Lewinellaceae bacterium
GATCGCCGGCGTGCTGGCCACCGAGGGCGGCGCGACGGTAACGGGCGCGGAAGTGGCCGTGTCGGGTTCGGCCAATCAGACGATGGTGACCCCCGCAAGCGGTGCCTATTCCTTCGGCCTGCCGATGGGCGGTGACTATACGGTCACGCCGCAACTGGACGCCGATCACCTGAACGGCGTGTCGACCTTCGACCTGGTACTGATCTCGAAGCACATCCTGGGCATCCAGGAGTTCACCAGCCCCTACGTGCTGGTGGCGGCCGACGCCAACGGCAACGGCGGTATCTCCACCCTCGACCTGATCGCGATCCGTCGCCTGATCCTGGGTCTGGACGACGCCTTCCAGAGCAACACGAGCTGGCGCTTCTTCGAGGCCGGCGGTTCGATGAGCGAGGTTCACAACTTCAACAACCTGAACTCGAACGTGACGGGCGCGAATTTCGTCGGCCGTCAAGATCGGTGACGTGAACGGTTCGGCCACGGCCAACCTGACCGGAGCAACGGCCGAGGAGCGGAGCAACGGAAACGTTGAGCTGCGGATCGACGACCTGGAAATGGTTGCCGGGAACACCTATACCGTCGACGTGCGGGCCGGTGACCTGGCCGGTTTCCAGGGTACGCTGGCACTCAGCGGTGCCGAGTTGATCGACCTGACGCACGCCGCCGCGACGGCCGAGAACTTCGGCACGCAACTGATCGGCGAAGGTCTGCTGACGATGAGCTTCAACGCCGACGTGGATGCCGACGACCGCCTGTTCAGCCTGACGCTGCTGGCCGCGGCCGACGCGAAGCTAAGCGAGGTGCTGAGCCTGACCGACCGCGCCACGCGCACGGAAGGTTACTCGACCACGGGCGACATCCGTGACCTGGTGCTGAACTTCGGTTCGACCACGGTTGCCACGACGCAAGCCGCCTTCGAGCTGCTACAAAACACCCCCAACCCCTTCGCCGCGAGCACGGAGATCCGCTTCAACCTGCCGGTTGCCGCCGATGCCACGCTGACGGTACAGGATGTAACGGGCAAGGTGGTGCTGGTTCGCATCATCGAGGCGAACGCCGGGTTTAACAAGACCGCCATCTCGCGCCGCGAGGTGGGCGGCTCGGCCGGCGTGCTGACCTACACGCTGACGGCGGGTGAGTACACCGCCACGCGCAAGATGATCGTGCAGTAAGGGTATCCCCCCCCGCCCCCCCAAAGGGAGGAGAATGGAAAGCCCCTCATCGACTCCGGTCGGTGGGGGGCTTTTTTAATGATTGAATGGTTCGTGCTTTACAGGGTGTACGTATGGGTGTACATATAAGCGGTTAGGGCGAAGGTCTCCGACCCGAGGTGTACGCGTGGGTGTACGCATGAATGGGAAGGCCCCTTTATAACAAGGGCCGACGAGGACATCCGACATCCGAGAGGGTAGCCGCCCTGCCCTGCGTGAGGTGCCTGGAAGGCCGGAGCGGAGCAGAGGGTGCGTAGCACGGAGCGATAGCGAACCCTGGAAGGGACTGGCCGCGTTGCCGCGTTAGCGGAACGGGGGCACGCCCAAATAAAAATGACCTTGAAAAAGACTGCGCTTTACTTCAGCTTTTCCATGGCGCGCTTAATGCGGGCGACGGCTTCGGTGAGTTGCTCTTCGGAGGCGGCGTAGCTGATGCGCAGGCAGGCCGGCGCACCGAAGGCGTCGCCGGTGACGGTGGCCACGTGGGCGTGCATGAGGAGGTATTCGGCCAGATCGTCGCTGTTGTTGATGGTAATGTCTCCGGTGGATTTGCCGTAGAAATGGGATACGTCGGGGAAGACGTAGAAGGCGCCCTGGGGGAAGTTGACTTTCATCCCCTCAATCTGGCTGAGGCCGTCGACGATGAGTTGGCGGCGGCGCTCGAAAGCGGCTTTCATGGCGTGGGTGGGGGCCAGGTCGCTCTCCAGTGCGTGAGCGGCGGCGTACTGGCTAAAGGTGTTGGCGCCTGAGGTGCTCTGGCCCTGGATCTTGGTGACGGCCTGCGCCACGTCGAGTGGGGCACCGAGATAGCCAAGGCGCCAGCCGGTCATGGCGAAGCCCTTGGAGAAGCCGTTGACGGTGATGGTGCGGTCGGCTACTTCGGGGTTGGTGCCGATGCTGGCGTGCGCGCCGGTGAAGTTGATGTACTCGTAAATCTCGTCGCTGATGACGTAGACGTCGGGGAAATCGACCAGCATTTTGGCGATGGCGGTCAGTTCCTCGGCCGTATACACGGAGCCGGTAGGGTTGCAGGGCGAAGAGAAGAGGATGAACTTCGTGCTATCGGTAATGGCCTCCCGGATGGCCTCGGCGGTCACCTTGTAATCGTCCTCAATACCGGCACCGACGATCACGGGCACCCCGCCCGCCACCTCCACCATGGCCGAATAGCTCACCCAGAACGGCCCCAGGATAACGGCCTCGTCGCCGGGATCGAGCAGGGCCAGACAAACATTGGCGATCGACTGTTTGGCACCCGTAGACACCACGATCTGGGCGGGCGGGTAATGCAGGTCGTTATCGCGCTTGAATTTTTTGCTGATCGCCTGCCGCAACTCATTGATACCGGGTACGGGGGCGTACTTGGTGTGGCCGGCGTCGAGGGCCTTTTTGGCGGCCTCCTTGATGTGCTCGGGCGTGTCGAAATCGGGTTCTCCCAGGCTCAGGCTGATCACGTCGTGGCCCTGCTCCTGCACCTCGCGGCCCAGTTGTGCCATGCGCAGCGTAGCGGATTCTTCCATGCCCAGCACGCGGCGGGAAAAGGGTGATTTGGTGGTGAGGCTAGCCATGGGCCGGGAGTTTTTTTGCGGTTGTTTTTAGAGAGCCGCAAAGTTACGTACTAAGCCGGATAGCGGTGGATCGGTGCATAATTTTTCCTTGACGGTAGTTACGACGGTTAAAGCTCAAACCAGACCCTTATCTAAACAACTGCCCGACATCACTCGCCGTGCAGCGCATCGGCCGGGTGCAGATTCGCCGCCTGGCGGCTGGGCTGGATGGCGCAGATCAGTACAATGACTCCAATAATTCCGGCAGCGGCCAGAATGGCCAGGTAGAAATTGCTGCTCGGAACCTCCTCCACCAGGCCCAATAACGGCACCTGTACGGCAAATGCCGACCCCAGCAAAACCGCCAGCATCGCCACCAGGAAAACCTCCAGCGTAAATTGGCTGGTGATCTCGGCCCGTGAGGAAAACGCGGCGAATCTGGGTGGTGACGGGCGCATTGATTTGCTCCTCAAAGGCGGCCACCACCAGGCCAGCGGTAGGGCGCAACAGGTAGCGCACCAGCAGCACGGCGGCCGCGAAGGCCAGCAGCAGCCCGCCCCATTTGGCATAGCTACGGAGGCGGTTGCCCCGTTTGCGGGCGGTTGTGAGCGGTCGGTCCATCATGGAGGCGGTCGGTTTGTTTAGGGAGCGTGCCGACACCGTGCCATAAAACAAAACTGCTGGTTATTATGGTGTTATGAGTAGAAGAAAAAATGATGTGTTCGTTATCGAACGGTTGGCCGGTTGTTTATGGACTGTTTGGGTGTAGTGGATGCCATTCATTTCTCCCTTTTCTTTGTGACAGCCTACCGCTCCGTAAACTAATGCCGTTAAAATAGGCTAACATGGTGGATACCGCCGGCTTATTCCCTAGCTTGCACGCATCATCCCAACGACTAACTTGATTCTCATGAAAAGAAGTTTACTCCCCGCTGCCGTTCTGGCGGTCCTTTTCCTCTGCGTCGCTACATTGCCGGCTACCGACTATTATGTCTCCGTCACCGGCACGGACGATGCTGCCACCGACGGCCTCACCCCCGCCACCGCCTGGGCCGGCCTGGCTTACGCCTGTACCCGCATCGAACCCGGGCCGCACACCATCCATCTGGGCGAAGGAACGTTCGTGGCCACCCAAACGGCCTACCTCAAAAGCGGCTTCAGGGTCATCGGGGCCGGGGCTGAACTCACTACGCTGGCGGGCGATTCGCTTTGGCTGATGCAAGGAAGGCGCAACCAGTTCAAGCGGCCCAATTACCTGATTGCGGGCGATAACCTGGACAGTGTCCGGGTGGCCGGTATGCGGCTTATCAGCCAGAACCGTGACTCGCTGCTCGACGGCGCGATACGCTTCGAGCGGGTCAAACACTCCGAACTAGACAGCCTGCACCTGGAGGATTTTGCCTGGGCGGGGGCATACCTGCGCCTCTGCAAATTTATGCAAGTACACGATAACGTGTTCCTCAACGCCAGCACCGAGAAAGACGGCTACTGGGGCGGCTGCCTGTTTACCCGCTACTTCGAGCAGTCGGAGATCTACAACAATACCATCACCACCACCTACGGCGGTGGCTACGGTTACAAGGCGAGCGGCCACCGCAGCACCAGTTTCCACGACAATACGGTTATCCCCAATAACGGCAACTTTGCCATCGAGAGCGCCCACGAAAACGAGTACGATTTCGAGATTTACGACAATTATCTGGACGGCACCATTAGCGTACCCAAGCCCGGCCAGGGGGCCAATCCGCTAAATGAGGGCTACACCAATTCCGTTTGGATCCACGACAATATTATTACCCACAGTTACACGGTGGAGGGGCCGCGCAACCACCTGCGGCTGGAGCACAATTACATCGACATCGAAATGTCGGACGACAACGACAACGGCCGCGTTTACACCCACCACGGCGGCATCAATTTCGGTCCCGTTTACATTCACAACAATGTGATTGTCAACGTGGACCGGGCCTTCATCTGGAAAAACGAGGGCCGCGCCGATAGCATTCACGCTTACAACAATACGGTCTACTGCGCCGATTCGCCCCGGGCGGGAGACCTCCTCGGTATCGCCAACGGCCAGGGCCTGCGGGGATGGACGTTTCACAACAATCTGGTGATCGCGCCGGATAGCCAGCCGAGAAAATTCTACCGCCAGAACGTCGGCGGCGACACCGCCATCACGGCCACGCACAACCTGCTGGTTAACGTCACTTTCGCCCCCCCCGGAAATTTCACCGCCGAAGACCCCGGCCTCACCGGCAGCGGCGACCGACCCTTTCCCTACTACGCGCCGCTCAGTGAGCAAAGTTTCGTCGTCGATCAGGGCCTGGATGTCGGCCTCCCCTTCATCGGCACGGCCCCCGATATCGGTGCCTTTGAGTTCGACCCCCAGGCTCTGCCCGTCACTTGGGAGCAAGTAACCGCCGAGCGGCACGGCGGGGGCCGCGTAATGGTTTACTGGACCACCGGCCGGGAAGCGAGCAACGAGCATTTCGACATCCAGCGGCGCACTGCCACCCACCCCTGGGAAACCATCGGCAGCGTGGCCGGCGGCGGCACCCAAACCGGCCGCAGCAATTACACCTGGCTCGACGAGGCCGCCCCGGCTGCCAAAACCTATTACCGCCTGGTCCAAGTCGATTTCGACGGCAGCCGCCACAACTCCATCATCGTGGCCGTAGCTGCGCTACCCGCAGCCCCACCCCGCCTCTGGCCCAACCCCGCCCGCAGCGCCGCTTTCCTGCTCGATCCCCCAGCCGCCGCCCGCGAGGTACAGCTCTTTGACGCCGCAGGCCGCCTCGTCCGCACCCTCGCCCTGCCCCTCACGGCAGGAAAAATCCCCGTCGCCGATCTGCCGCCGGGCTACTATCGCGTGGTGGTGGGTGAGGTCAGTTTACCCCTTCTGGTTGGTGGGAAGTAAGGGTTTAGTTCGTTCTTTTACCGGTTAAGGTTGCCGTTGGTAAAGCTGTATCTTTTAGGCTGCGTAGTGATTGATTGCGTAAATACCGCACCCCCTGACCAAGTAAAATCTACATCGCGATGTAGATTTTACTTGGTCAGGGGGGTGACGATTGATTCTATTCCGATCTTATCGTTCATTTAATCAGCATAACTCGGGCGTGCCCCCTCGGCTAACGCCTCGCGGTCGGTCCCTTACCGGCTCGCAGGTCTGCTCGGCCCCTCCGCTGCGCTCCGGGTCTCCTACTTCCGGGTAGGGGCAAGCCCTACCCCTACGTCGGCCCGTCCAGGCACCTCACGCAACAACCATTCGGAACCTTACCGCTAAGTCAGGCGGAAAGTGGCTTAAATTCCACGCGCAGCCGCGTCCAGCCGTCGGGGTCGGTGCGGAGGGAGTAGCGGGCGGCGTGGCGTTCCAGGATGTCGCGGCAGATAGTCAGCCCGATTCCCTGACCCTGGGGGCGGGTGCTGAAAAAGGGAGTAAAAATCAGTTCGGCCGATTCAGGCGGAATGCCGGGACCGTTATCGGCCACGCCAAAACCGGCCGGGGTGACGCTGAGGGTAATTTGCCCCCGCTCCCCCCCGTCCAGACTCTCCAGGGCATTGGTCAGCGCATTAATGAGCACTTGTTCCAACTGGCCCGCATCGGCGCGGACGCGCGCGGGCGATTCGGTCAATCGGACGCTCAACTCAACCCCCGCCCGCTCGCAGCGGGCACGGAACTGTCGGGCCGCTCCGCCCACCAACTCGTTCAAATCCAGGGAAACAAAAACGGGCTGCGGCAGGCGGATCACCCGCGCAAAATTTTGCATGAAACCATTCATCCGTTCCCCGCGCCCGATCACCACGGGCAAGTTGGCGGCCAGCAGCTCGTGAGCGTCGGGTTCCCGGGTCTTCACGGCATCGTGCAGCTGATGCAGGAGGGAATTGGTGGCTCCGATACTGTTGTTGACCTCGTGCGCCATCATGCGGATCACGCGGCCGTAGGCTTCTTTTTTGGCGGTTAGCAGTTCGGTGGTCAGGTCCTGCAGGATGAGGTAACGGCGCAGAAAACCCCGGTCCACGAAGGTGGCCGCCCGGTAGTGGTAGCGGCGGTTGTCGGCCAGGGTGATGATCTGGATCTCGCGGTCCATCCGGTTTAGTTCGGCGGCCAGGGGGTGGTCGATGTCCCGCAGGTGGGCGGGTGCGGGGCTATCCGGCGTCAGCCCCAGTCGATCCCGTATCCAGGGGTTGAGGGTGGCGATGCCGCCGTCGAAATCCAGGATGACCAGCCCCACACCGGCGGTCTGGATGATGGTATCGAGCAGGTGGCGGTTACGGCGGGCGGCCACCCGTTCCTCGCGGATGTTGTCGATCAGGCGGTTATACACGGCAATCAGGCGATCGACATCCGGCGAGCCGACGGGCAGGAAACGGGTGGAAAAATCCTGGTCGTTGAGGGCGGCGGTACCGGCATCCAACAAATCGAGCGGACGGACGAGCCGACGGTAGGCGCGGTAAACGAGGGCCGCCAGCCCCAGCAGGACGACCTCGACGAGCAGGAACCACGCCAACTGGTCGCGTAGCAGAAACCAGGCCGTGACCGCCCAGCCCGCCAGTACCACGGTCAGCAACAGGAAGAGCCGGAACTTAGCTTTCATGGTCGATGCCGTATTTATCCAGCCGCCGGTAAAGGGCCGAGCGGGTGATACCCAGATCGCGGGCGGCGGCGGCCAGGTTGCCGCGATTGCGGTCGAGGGCGTGGCGCACGGCGGTTTCTTCCAGCTCCTGCAGGGTGCGGCCGGCAAAATTGAGACTGCCGGTACGGGTGGGGGTATCTAAATGGGTTTGCAGGTCGGCGGCGGTGATCCGGTCGGTAATGGATAGCAGCACGGCCCGCTCGATAAGGTGTTGGAGCTGGCGGATGTTGCCGGGAAACGCTTGCCGGCTCAATCACTCGGCCGCTTCCTTCCCCAGGGTGAGCGGCGGCCGTTCGTAGCGAACGGCGGCCCGTTCGAGAAAATGCCGGGCCAGGGCGGGGATATCGCCGGGCGGCGAGTACGGCCGGGTCGTCGTCGATGAGCAGAATGGTCTGGATGGCGGAAGGGTTGAAGGGGAAGAGTGAAAGCCGACAACCGTGCAAAGTTAGTGCTTCCGAGGCGGGGAGCAGCGGTGGCTGGTAAGCTAACCTCAGTAATCATGCCTTAAATTTGCCCGCCTGTATATCAGTCGGTTAAGCTCGATTGTCTGGTAGACGTGTTCGTTTTCGGGCGCCGGGGTGGTCGAAAGCGGACGGTCGGCGGGGTATTTCCTCCTCCGTACCACTGCCGCGCAAAGGAACGAGGGGATCGTCCAAGAGGCCGTCTACCGACTGACTACTGCTCTACCGCCCGCCCATTTGATGAGTATTTACAACCTTACAACAACAAATCATCTTCAACCACTACCTCCTCATGCGCAACTTTACTTTTATACTACTTTGCCTGCTCGGCACCCTTTCGGCCCAGAACTGGAGCCTGGAATTTTACGGCGGGACCGGGTGGGAAAGAGTTAGTGAATGGATGATTTCGGGAAATTTCAGCGGGCGCGGAAGCGGGGTGTCCTTTGCGTGAGGTGCCTGAAAGGGCCGGTCCCGCAGGGCCGGAGACCCGGAGGCGGCAGCCGGAGGGGCCGAGCGAACAGCGAGCCTGGAAGGGACCGACCGGCCCGCTTAGGGACGGGCACGCCCGGAGTTTAGTAGGTAGTAGGTAGATTGAATTGAGAGCGTGTCTAAATGGTATGCCCGGGGCGAGTACGTTGCTACTCCACTACCCAACTACCGACTTAATACTACCTTCGCGCCCATGACCCAACCAACCACCAAGTACGTCTGCATTCACGGGCATTTTTACCAGCCGCCGCGCGAGAATGCCTGGCTGGAGACCATTGAGGTACAGGACAGTGCCGCGCCTTTTCACGACTGGAACGAGCGCGTGAACGACGAATGCTACGCGCCCAATGCGGCGGCGCGGGTGCTGGATGCCGAGCAACAGATTGTGCGGATCACGAACAATTACGCGCGCATCAGCTGGAATTTCGGGCCAACCTTGCTGGCGTGGCTGGAGCAATACGATGCGGCGACTTATCGGGCCATTCTGGAAGCGGACCGGCGGAGTGCCGAGCGGTTCGGCGGCCACGGATCGGCGGTGGCGCAGGTGTATAATCACCTGATTATGCCGCTGGCGAATGAGCGCGACCGGCGTACGCAGATCAGGTGGGGCGTAGCCGATTTCGAGCACCGCTTCGGGCGGCGGCCGGAGGGAATCTGGCTGGCCGAAACGGCCGTGGATACGCCGACTTTGGAGCAACTGGTGGACGAGGGAATTGCCTTTACCATCCTGGCACCGCGCCAGTGCCGGGCCGTGCGCTACGGGGGCGAGGGCGACTGGCACGACACGCCCGGTAGCGTGGACCCGCGCCGCGCCTACCGCTGCCGGCTGCCGTCGGGGCGGCACATCGACCTGTTTTTCTACGACGGCCAGGTGGCCCAGGGCGTGGCATTCGAGGGCTTGCTGAATGAGGGAAAATTTTTAGCCGACCGCCTGCTGGGCACCCTGAGTAGTAATGACGAACCGCAGATTGCGCAGATCGCCACCGACGGCGAGAGCTACGGGCACCACCACAAACGGGGCGAGATGGCCCTGGCCTCCTGCCTGGATACGATTGAAAACCGGCCGGATGTGCGGCTGACCAATTATGCCGAATTTCTGGCCTTGCACCCGCCGGTCTGGGAGGCCCGGATTCACGAAAACTCGTCCTGGTCGTGCGTGCACGGCGTGGAACGATGGCGCAGCGACTGCGGCTGCCACACCGGCGGCCGCGCCGGTTGGGACCAGACTTTTCGCGGGCCGCTACGCGCCGCGCTGGACTACGTGCGCAATGAACTGATCGATATCTACGAGGCCGGTACGGCCGGATTGTTGACCGACGCCTGGGCCACCCGCGATGCCTACATCACGGTAGTGCTGAGCCGCGACCGGGAAGCGGTAGATGAATTTTTGAATGAGCAAACCGGCGGACGTAACCTGAATGCCGCCGAGCGCACGCTACTGCTGCGGCACCTGGAGATGCAGCGGCACGCCATGCTGATGTACACCAGTTGCGGCTGGTTTTTTAATGAGGTTTCGGGCATCGAGACGCTGCAAATTTTGCAGTACGCCAACCGTGCCGTTCACCTGGGCGAGTTGCTTTCGGGCAAGCAACTGCACGCCCGCTTCGAACACCTGCTGGACCTAACGCCCAGTAACGTGTACGCCAACGCCGGCATCCCGTACCGCGACATCGTGCAGCCCGCCCGCGTGGGCCTGTTGCGCGTGGGAATGCACCTGGCCGCCTCGGCCCTGTTCGAGGACGACCCCGCCGCGCTGGACCTGTTCAACTACCGCGCCCGGGTGGACCGGATCGAATTGGTGCAGGCGGGTGCTTACCGACTGGCTTACGGCCGGTTTACCATTGAGAGTAAGCTCACCTTTAGCCACGCCGAACAGGATTTTGCCGTCCTTTACCTGGGTCAGCAGAGCATTATCGGCAACATCTCCCGCTCGCTGCCCGACGCCGATTTCGAGCAGATGGAAGAAACCGTCACCCGCCGCTTTCGCCTCGGCGACCTGGGCGGGGTGCTGGCCGGCATGCAGGAGTTTTTCCACGGCGAAACCTTTTCCGTCTGGCACCTCTTCCGCGATGAGAAGCGCAAGATTCTCCTCGAAATGGTGGAACGCAGCCTGACCGTGGCCGAGAGCAATTTTGCCAACGTCTACTACGATAATTATCAGCTGATCGACTCGATGCGGCAGGACAGCATTCCGCTGCCCGAGGCCTACCGCGCCTCGGTTCGCTTTGTTTTGCACCGCCAACTGGAAGAACTTCTCCTGGATGAATCTCCGCTGGACGAGCGGAAACTGGTGCAACTGGCCGGGGAGATCGAACACTGGGATGTAAAGTGGGACGACGCCCCCGCCCTGGAACTGGCCGCCGCCGAGCGGCTGGAGCGAAAGTTTACGCTCTACTGGGAGGACACCTCCCGACTGGAACGCTGCCTGAGCTTGCTGGTTAACCTGAAGCGGCTGCGTCTAAATCCCGATCCGCGCCGTGCACAGAACATATTTTTCGATAATTACCGCCGGGAAAAAGCCGCCACCGTGGAGGTAAGGCCCGTGGTGGAGCTGATCGGCCGGGCGATCGGGTTCGCGCTTTGATCTTTCCGGTTTCCCCCCCGGCCCCCCGAAGGGGGGAGAATCACTTTACGCTCTTCAATCCTTCATTCCCTCAATCCTTCATTCCCTCACCTCGAAGGATCGCTTTGCGATCAAGAGAAGCAGCGCAGCTAATCCTTGTTTCCCGAATCGCCGCGCCGATGTACTGGATCACATCCTCGGCGATCAAACTCTCCTGCGTGAGAGCGGCGGCGGCCAGGTCTCCCGCCAGCCCGTGCAGGTATACCCCCAGGCAGGCGGCCGTGAGCGGCGCATAATCCTGCGCGAGCAGACCGGTGAGGATGCCCGTTAGTACATCGCCGGTGCCGCCGGTGCCCATGCCGGGATTTCCGGTGGAGTTGAAGAACAGTTGCCCGTCCGGCGCGGCGATGGTCGTGTGGCCGGTTTTTAGCACGATGATACATCCGTGTTCCGCAGCCCGCTCGCGCTGAAGATCGAGGCGGGCGAAGTCGTTGTCCGCCTTGCCGAAGAGCCGCTCGAACTCTTTGGGGTGGGGCGTGAGAATACTGTTTTTCGGTATCCACTCCCACCATTCCGGGTGCTGACTAAGCAGGTTGAGGGCGTCCGCGTCGATAACGAGGGGTTGGACGGCCCGCTCCAGCAGTTTCGCCAGGGCATCGCCGGTGAGTTGATCCTGCCCCAGACCGGGACCGACGCCGATTGCCTGGTAGGGGTCCAGGTTATCGGGTGCCGCGCTGAAGACGTACTTGTGCGGATCGACCGTGCACATGGCCTCGGGGAAACTGATCTGCATGATCTCGTAGCCGCAGCGGGGCAGGTGCACGCTCACCAGCCCCGCGCCGCTGCGCAGCAGCGCGCGGGCCGCCATCACGGCGGCCCCGATCTTGCCGTAGCTGCCCGCCACTAGCAACGCGTGACCAAAGGTGCCCTTATGGTCGTAGGCGCGGCGATGACGTAAGGCCGGAGCCAACTCTGGTCCGGTGAGGTAGTAATTCTTTCCGGGTACGGCCGCCAGCGCGGCCGCGTCGATGCGGATGGGGCAGATGGCAAGATACCCCACGGCGCGGCCGTTTTCGGGGAGGAGCAGGGCCGGTTTAGGGTATTCGAAGGTGTACGTTCGGTCAGCCAATAGCGTGGTGCCGGCCGTATGCCGGTCGGCAAACAGGCCGCTGGGCAGGTCCACGGCTACGCGGGTGATATCGGCCGCGTTAATGTGCCGGATAAATGCCTCCCAGAAACCCGTGAGCGGTCGCGAAAGCCCGGCCCCGAACAGCGCGTCGATGTATATGGCCCCGGCCGCTATTTCCGGCAGCGGGTCGTTTTTCTCCAGCACGATTACCCGTATGGCCGTGTATTCCCGGGCGCGGCGGCGGTTGGCCGCATTGTCGGCACTACGGTCTTTTTCCTCGCCCACGCGGCAGTCGATGACGGTCGCCGTCCGGTTGTGATCGTGGTGCAGGCGGCGGGCGACGGCCCAGCCGTCGCCGCCGTTATTGCCGGTGCCGCAACCGATATAAACGGGCCGGCCCGGATCGGGGTAGTGCGCGATAAATTGGGCCGTAAATGCCCGCGCGGCGCGCTCCATCAGTTGCAGGGAGGTAATCCCCTGGGCGGCGGTGGTGGCGGCGTCCAGGGCGGCGGTTTCGGTGGCGGCGGGAATTTTCATGAGGCTGAAACGAAGGGCGGGGCGGCGGGGTTCGGTAAGGAAAGGTAAGGGGGAAAATGTGTAACTTTACCAACAAACTTACCGCCATGTCGCAACGTCAGCCCATTATAGAAGACCGGACCTATACCGTTGCGGAGTATCTAGCCCTGGAAGAAGCCGCTATCGAAAAGCATGAATACAATAGGGGACACATTACTGCCAGGAGTGGTGGAAGCATGAATCACAGTATAATTGGCAATAATATTAATACGGAGTTGAATTTGGCCCTGAGACCCAAAGGCAATGATTGCCGTGCCATGAGCGGCGATCTGAAAATTTGGATCGACGCATCAGAATCGTTTATTTATCCAGATGCCATGGTGGGTTGCGGAGAAACTGAATTCAAAGATCAAAAGCAAAACCTCCTAACTAATCCAACCCTTATCGTCGAAGTACTCTCCGATTCAACCGAGAAATATGATCGTGGGGCCAAGTTTCAAAAATACCGTTCCTTACTTTCCTTTCGCGAGTACGTGCTCATCAATCAATATCAACCGGTCGTCGAAGTATACTACCGCGCTGATAGTTCCTACTGGAAAATGTACACCACGATCGGACTAGGCGGATCCATTTACCTTACCAGCATTGATTGTACTATCCAACTGGCCGATATCTACCAAAATGTCAGGGATTTACAAGAACCGGAGGTGCGCCCCACTACTCCGCCCGCCACCTGAACCACCCGCCCCGGCCGCGCACCGTTGCCTCGGTGGCAATCATCAGCTCACCGTCGGGTGCAAACTCGATACCCTCCGCCTGCTCGCGGAAGGGGAGTTCATAATAAGCGGCCTTGCCACCGAAAAAATCGGTGCCCGCAAAATCCGTAAACAACCACACAAAGGGCCGGAACCCCTTCAGCAGTCCAAAATTATAACCCAACAGGGCCAGTTCCGCACCATGCCCGTCGCCGGCGGGCCGGTAGGCCGCGCCGCTCAGGGTGCCGCGCACGTCAAAGGAATCCCGCGCACGCAGTACGGCCGCCGAATCCGTTTTAGACAGGGCAAAAAATTGCGTCCGCTTATCCACGTGGTCCTTACTGAATAAGTAAAGACTATCCCCCACGCTCACCATCGCCTCACAATCAAAATCGTGCAGGTAGGGGCGGGTCATAAAATTGGTCTGCGCGGCATAGCTAATGGGCGTGAAACCGGCCGCAGACACCGTATCGCGGTCCAGATCGGCCAGCCAAATGCGGTAAATGCCCAGGTCCCGCCGGTCGCCGCTGTTATTGCCGAATTCTCCGATGTAGAGGTAGTTCTCATCCACCGCCAGCTCCTCCCAGTCCACATTGCGCACGCCCCGCACGTATACGGTATGCAGTGTATCCCCGGTGGCATCGATCTCGAACAATTCCGGCTTGCTGCCGCTGTCGTTCTGCAAAAAGTAGTGCTCCCCCACCCTCGCCACGCCCGAAATCTCGGATAGCTCGGCCGGAAATCGGGCCGCCAGCCCGGTGGAGTCTTCCCTGACTTCCGCCGTTTCACCTACCGCACCCGTAGCCGCAGACTTGCGCGTGGCGCAACCCACGATCAACAAAAAGACCAGCAGAGCATAAAAAGAGGAGCGCAAGTGCATGGGAGAACGGTTTTATACAGAGCGCAAAGGTAGGGAGAAGCCGCAGTGCTACCTTCAACCCTCAAGAAACCCCAGCAACTCCCGCATCTTCTCTTCCCCCATCACCTTCGGCATCTTGATCTGCCCGCCTTTTTTCTTCGTCGTCTCCAACCAGGCGTATAGCCGGTCGGCGGGCACTGTTTTAACCCGAATTTCCTTCAGGGCCTTGGTGCGGGCCACGTTATAGTTTTTATTCGCCCCCCGCAGGTTGGCGTCCAGAAACTCGGCCACCTTCCCCTCGTCCACACTCGTGTCACCTTCTGTACCCAGCACCCACTGGTGCACGTATTCTTGGTCCTCATCCCGGCGGATGGCCGCCACGCCAAATTCTTTAACGATTAATCCCGTATCCGAATATTCCTCGTTCAGTTCACCGATTGCGGCGTTCAGTTTTTCCTCCGAAAGCTGGCTACCCACCACGTTCAGAAAATACTTGGTGCGGCCGGAGATCACCAGTTCCATCTTTTCCAGGTCCGTAAACCGCACCGTGTCTCCGATCATGTAGCGCCACGAACCGGCGGGCGAGGAAATTACCAGTGCGTAATCCTGATCCTTTTCCACCAGCGCGAATGGCAGGGTCTTTGGGTTTTCCCGCAACTCTCCCTCGGGGGTAAAGCCGCGCCCGTCGAAAGGGATGAATTCGTAAAAAATGCCGTGGTCCAGCGCCAGTTGCATCGACATCGTGCCCGGCCGCGCCGTAAAGGCAAAAAATCCCTCGCTCGCCAGGTAAGTATCCATCACAATGATCGGCCGCTCCAGTATGGCGTTAAAACTCTCGGCATAGGGCGCAAAGGCCACGCCGCCCGTCGTGTATACGGCCAGGTTGGGCCAAATCTCGTGGATCGTCTTCAGCTTATGCCGCTCCATCACCCGGCGCAGCATCATCTGCACCCACGACGGGATACCCGCAATCGCGGCCACGTCCCACTCGGGCGCGGCCTCCGCAATGGCATTCACGCGGTCCTCCCAATCCGGAATTTTGGCAATCTCGATGCCCGGCTTGTAGTAACCCTGAAAAAATTCGGGCATATTACTCACGTTGATCCCGCTGATCTCGCCCTCCAGGTGGCCGTCTTTCTCGGCCAACTCGGCCGAGCTACTCAGCATCAGCACATCCTTCTCGAACAGGTCGGCCGGCAGGTCGAAATTCGCCAGGCACTCGGCCTGCGAGCGGCCCACCGACTGAATGGACGAAAGCATATCCTCCGTCACCGGAATCCGCTTGCTTTTCTTACCCGTCGTGCCGCTACTCAGCGCAAAATAGGGCGGCATCCCCGGCCACGTTATGTTCTCCTCGGTCTGCTGGCGCTTCCACCACTCCGCGTGCATCCGGTGATAATCATAGATCGGCACCCGCTGCGCAAACAAGGTATAGGGCATTCCACTATCCAACATTCCCTGAAAATCAAAATGCTTTCCAAAGGCCGTATCGCGGGCCGTTTGCAGCAACGTCACCAACTGGTCGGTCTGCGCACTAGCGGGGTTACCGGGTTCCTGGGGCAGTAGCTCATGCTTGGCCTCCAGTAAAGTCTTCACGATCGTGCCGAGAAATGCCATGGGTGGGGTAGTTATGGTTCGCCTGTCCCAACCAATCCCGACGGCTGATTGTGCGAAGGCGTAAACATCTCGGCCCATTTGTGTTTATACCGGCGGCCTGTTTTCATACCCCTCCTTTTTCGGGCGTGCCCCCGCCTGCCGGCGGGGTCGGTCCCCTGCGGGCTTCGCTGTTCGCTCGGTGCTGCGCACCCGGCCTCAACGGCCGCCCCTCCGGGCACCTCACGCAGACCGCTTCCGGAGACGGTTCGTTAGTCGCGGATTGATTAAATTTAGTGAATTCTCTCGATCTAAACCCTTACCTTTACTTTTCACACTAGTCTCAATCTCTCCTTTTTGACCCGTTCCCCTTCCATTTCTACGGACAATCTCGCTTCGGTCTTCGGCGACCTGAGGGATGGCGTACTCTGGATAGATGCGGGCGGACGGGTCAAGTTGGCCAACGAGCGGGCCGCCCAGGTTCTGGGAACTTCCCTCAGCCAATTACGCCGGAGGTCATATTTTGAGATAGACCCCAATTACAGTCTGCTGGCGTGGAAGAAATTATGGCAAAAACACGCCGATAAAGAAGGCACGGTTACCGGCCCGGTTGACTCCTTGTTTACTTTCGGCGAAGACCGCTACGTTCCCGTTACCTACCACCTCAGCCGGATCAATTGGGGAGACGAACAACTCTGTGCGGTAGTATTCTACTCGCGTATCGAGTATTGCCGCCCCTGGGATTGGCTCCGCGTGGCCGAAAAATTCCTCATCAGCGGTTCGTGGGAAATCAACTTGCTCGACCGCTCCGTCCACCTTTCCGAACAGATGCGGCGGCTGGTGGAACTGGACGAGGAGGAAGTACCCGCCGCCTGTAACTGGAAAACCGTCCGCGATTTATTGCTGCCCCGTCTGAAGGAAGAAGACCTGAAAACCATCCAGGGGGCCGTCTCCGGTGCCATGCACGACGGCGATGACTTTGAAACCGAAGTCTTCCTGCAAAAAAAATCTTCCATCGGCTCCGAACCCGTCTACTCCCGTTTTCGCCTCGTCGTTCACGCGGACCAGAGCGAACTCAGTGTCTATAAATTATTCGGCACCCTCCAACCGGCCATCGTCAACCTGCGGGCCAGTGCCACTACAGCCTCTGAGATCGATCAGCAATTGATGCGCTTCAGCCTGGACCATACTTCCAACATGGTCTTCTTCATCAGCCCGGAAGACGGCATTCACTATGCTAATAACCGGGCCTGCGAACGCACCGGCTATACCTACGACGAGTTGCTGCGGATCGACCCCGACCAGCTTTCCACCCCGGATTATCAGGAGCAGCGATTGGATATATACGATACGCTGCGGCGGCAGAAGAGCATGACCATCCAGACCGAACTGCGGTGCAAGGACGGAACCATGGTTCCGGTAGAGGTGGCTATGTCCTACCTCAAAATCGGTGGCCGGGAATTCAATGTGGCCATTTCCCGCGACATCAGTTCCCAGCAACAGAGCGAAGCTCTGCTGGAATTGCGCTCCCTCACCCTCAACAACCTACGCGAGTGGGTCATCTGGCTGGACGAGAATCAACTGGTCCGCAACATGAACGAGGCCGCACAATTCGCGCTGGAAAAGTCGATCGGCAAACCGGCCGTAAATCAGCCGCTCAATACTGTACTCCCCGGCCTCAAAATACCCGACCGCCACGAGATCGATCTTCTTTCCGACCGTGATTCTGGTCAATCGGGGCAACAATATATCTTTCGGCAAACCGGCAAGGTTGATTTGGTACTGGACGTCAACTTTTACCGTATCCGGCTGGTCAACGCTTCCCCTACCCTATGTCTGGTTTGCCGCGATATTACCGATCTTAAGAAGCGTGAACGAGAACTGGAGATATCCAATGCCAAGGTAGAAGAACTGAGCCTGCGCCTGCGCGACCGCAACAAAGTGCTGCGCGAGGAGATCGACACCAAGTTCAACAACAACTCCATCGTTACCGTTAGCCCCCGCTACCGGGGCGTACTGCGTCAGATCGGCCAAGTGGCCGGCACCGATGCCACCGTACTGCTGACCGGTGAAACCGGAACGGGCAAGGAACTGCTGGCCCGTTCCATTCACAACTTCAGCCCCCGCGCCGGCAACGCCCTGGTCAGCGTCAATTGCGCCGCCCTACCGGAAAATCTGATCGAATCCGAGTTGTTCGGCCACGAAAAAGGTTCCTTTACCGGTGCCTACGCCCAGAAACGCGGCAAATTCGAGATGGCCGACAAGGGCACCATCTTCCTCGACGAGATCGGCGAGCTACCCCTCGACATGCAATCCAAACTGCTGCGCGTACTCCAGGAGGGTGAGATTCAGCGCGTCGGTTCATCCAGGGATATTGCCGTGGACGTACGCGTGGTTGCCGCCACCAACCGCGATCTGGAGCAAATGGTAGAAGACGGCACCTTTCGCGAGGATTTGTTTTACCGACTCAATGTCTTCCCCATCCACAACCTGCCCCTGCGCGAGCGGCGCGAGGATATTCCGGTCCTCATCAAGCACTTCACCAAGCAGCTCTCCGACCGCATGGGTAAGCTCATTACCCACATTCCGCAGGAGGATATGACCCGCTTACAACAGTACAACTTTCCCGGCAACGTCCGCGAACTCATTAACCTCGTGGAACGGGCCGTCATCGTTACCCGCGGCGAAACACTCGACCTCGCTTCCAGTTTCGACCTCCTCCGCCGTGCCGGCGGTCCCGATAAATCCGGCAAAAAAGGCCGCTTCCTCCCCTTCGAGGAAATGCAGCGCGAGTACATCGTGGAGGCCCTCCGCCGCACCAACGGCCGCGTAACCGGCCCCAAGGGTGCCGCCAAATTACTGGAACTCAACGGCCGCACCCTGATGTCCAAAATGCGCAAACTGGGTATCGAGCGCAATGAGTTTTCTTGAAGAAAATAGTGCGCACGGGCTGAGTCAAAAGCACCAACTCCGAGGAGCTTGCGACGATCACCGCAGGCAGAAAACCAAAGGCAAAGCCTTCATCAAAAGTACAGCGAAGCCCCCGCGTGAGGTGCCTGGACGGTAACGACCGCAGGGAGGCAGCCCGCAGGGCCAAGGCGATAGCCGCGCCGGGAAGGGACCGGCCCCGTGCCGTCCCGCCCTATGGCGGGGCGGCACGGGGACACGCCCGAAAAAATCAATTCTTCAACCACTTGCCACTAGCAAGCAAGCGGCCGCTTACATCGATCAACCGGTAAAAGTACAGGCCGCCGGGCAGCGCACCGGTTGCCAACTGAATATCACCGGCGGCGGCAAGGGGTTGGTTGATGCTACGCTGAATTAAACGGCGACCCAGCGCATCGGTCAGTTCTACCGAAGCGGGAGCGACGGCGGCATCGCGCCAGCTGATTTGCATCAAATTGCGGCCCGGGTTAGGGAATACGCGGAAGGCCGACTGATCCAGTGGGCTATCGTAAAGGCCGCTGATGAGGTAGGCGGGGACGCATACTTCCAGGCCCCACTCGTTGAGTTCACCGGTGCTGCCGGAGGAACCGAGCAGGAACATGCGCCATACGCCGTCCGTACTCGTTCCGTTGGCTTCGGCCAGGGGGTTAGCGGGCTGGGTACGGATGTCGTCGTTCAGTCTGGCACAGTTCAGGGTCTGCGACACTTCATCATCGAACGCTACGAGGAAGTTATCATTATTGCAGGTAAAATCCAGATCGGCCAGGGTAATATTAAGTCCTCCCGGACCGATCAGGCGCATATTGAGTTCTCCGGCATCGGTGTTATTTCCCCGTAGATTGATTACGTTGAGGTCGCGGATGGGGTAATCGTCGTCGATCCGGATGCGGCTGGTGACGGTGGCAGCGGCACTGAATGACTTGGGCAGATCGTCCGCCAGATAGGTAATGCAGGTAACTCCTTCGGTCTGGAAACTGCTCGATTCGCCGAACTCACCGGTGCCGCAAAACTCGCTGCTCGCCCGGACGCGCCAGAAGTAGGTCGTGCTATCGGCCAGTTGCTGATCCACCAGCAGGAAGGTATCGGTTATATTATCAGCGGTATAAATGATGTCGTCGAAATCTTCATCCGTGGCAATTTCAACCCGGTAAGCGTCGGCGGCCGTCGACATCCATTCCAGCAGGGGCAGGACGGAAATATCCACGGCACCGAGGAAAGGCCCCACCAGTGCGGGCGCGGCGGGCGGGCCGGACAAGTAATCGACGGTAAAAAAGGTCGTATCGCTCACCGAATCGCGGGTGGCGATCAGGCCGATCAGGTAGGTACCATTTTCTGCCTCCTCACCGATTGCGATGGAGAAAGGGAAATTGACCTGAGCTACATCGACGCTATCCGCAGGAAGATCCAGCGTAATGCCTTCGGGCAAATCGGTCGTAGTGAGAGCTACCAATGGGCCGGCACCGTTTATTCCCGCAATGAGCAAGGTATTGGTGAGCGTATCCGGGCCGCACTGCTCGAGTAGATTTTGCACGGCCCCCAGTGCGAACCCGGGTCCGATGGCCGGAATGACCGTGATGGCGGAGCGGTTGATTTGCAGGAACACGTGATCGGCCCCCTTCACTTTGACGCGGTAGTCCGCTCCGTCGGCATCGTCGGGAACGTTGACCAGAGCCTGGCCGGCATTGACAAAACGGCCCAGGGTGTCGGGCCAGGTGAGGCCGCCGTCGGCCGAAAGGTAAATGTCTACGCTGTCGGCGGCCACGGGCGGCAGGTCGGTATCGGCCACGTCCCAGGTGACGGTCTGAAAACTGCCCGCATTCCAGGTAGTTTGTTCGGATTGGCTGGTAACCCGGAAGGGTCCGGCCGCGTCGTCTACTTGTAGTTGAATGGTGCTCCAGGCGATGCCGCCGCCGGCCGGGTTATTATCGCGGACAACGACCCGAAAGCGCATGCCGCGGGTGTAAAACGGCAGTACCTCGCGGATATCGTTACTACCGGCTAAAACGGTGCTCAGGCGGGGGAACAAGCGAACGGGATCGGCGGTGGGCAAGTAATTGCGGAAAAGCGGGGCATTGCCCGACGGCTCACCCAGGGGGGATGTAGGTCCCTTATCGTACTGCTCCCAACTGTAGGTGATGGAATCGCCGTCGGCATCCGAACCGGCGGCCCGGAGTTCAAACGGGGTGGAGACGGGCAACACGAGGTTGGACGGTTCGGGGATGGAAACCTGCGGCGGCGTGTTACCGGTGGCGATCTTGGTGGGGCAGGTGTTACCGTTGCCAAACTGGATGAACTGCGTCATCTCGAACTGGTTCCCGGCGTGAAATTGATCGATGCTGTTCAGCGCAATGTTGTCTCCCCCGCACAGGCCGGCATAACCCATGATGGTGACGCCGCTGCCGGGTTCGTAATCCTGGGGGCCGGAACCGCCGCATTCGTTGAACGTGTGGTTGCCGTCGAATTGGTGGCCCATTTCGTGCGCCACGTAGTCGATATCGAAGGGGTCGCCCACCGGGGGCGTAAGTCCGGTATAACCGAAACCCTTAATGTCATCATCGCAGACGCACCCGAGAAAAGCAACGCCGCCGCTACCCGAATCGAAAGTGTGTCCGATATCGAAACTGTCTACTCCAATACTGTCGATCAGGGTATTGTGCCCGATGGAAAGTTCGCTGCCGCCATCGTAAGGATCGGTAGCGGGGTCAGAATAAAAGACTTTATCCAGTGAATCCACCAGAATCATTCTCACGGACAGGTCGCGCTCATAAACGCCCGTTACCCGGTTAACGGTAGTGACCACGGCGGCCAGGATGGATTCCGGCGTACCGCCGTGATAATTTCCGTATTCGCCGGTGGTAATCACGGCCAGGCGGTAAACCCGCAGGGTATCCCCGATCAGGTAGGGAGCCTGGAAGCGTGCACCGTCGGCGGCACCCGTGGGGGGCTGGTAGCTGTCGCGCCCCTGGGTGAGGCAGGAAAACTCTTCCGCCGGACGCTCGAAATCGGCTTTCCAGCGGGCACGGTAGCCGGTGGTGGGGGTAGTTCCGGGGTTGATCAGCCAGGTTCCCTGGGGGCCGTAGGCCATCAGGTGAAACCCGGCGGGGCTGAGGTCGATGCGAAAGGAGGTGCGGCGGTCTTTTACCAGTCGTCCGATATAGGTTCGGATGGCGGGAAAACGGGCGGCCAGACCGGGCTGCATGAGGGCGGTTTGCCAGACCTCGATGTCCAATTGCTCCCCGGCGGGACCGGGGATACGAAGAAATTTCCCGGCCGTTGCGGTAGCGATGGCAGTCGGTTCGGCGGGCGCGGTGCGCAGGTGGCCGTAAAGAGCGGTCAGGTCCAGGTCATACATACCTTCGGCGGTAGGCGTAAATAATTGGCTTTGGCCGAAGAGGAAAGAGGTGCTTAGGAGTAAGCACAGGCAGAATAGGGTGTGACGCATGGTTAACTGTTCGTGTAAGGTGGAATGCCTGCCCGGCGGGCGGGGTCAGGCAATAATTTTTCAAATGTAAGCCAAGTTACATTTCTTACCAAAACCAAGCCGCTTTAGGTCGGCGGGCCGTCGTAGATTCCAGGCTGGATACCCGGCGGTGGTTTTTTTTGCCCCCTAAAAATCGAGCCGACAACCACCAAAATCGCCTTTATCGGTTTACTGCATACCATTAACCAACAAAATCGTCCATGCAGCCCCTCGCCGAACGAATGCGCCCCACCACCCTGGAAAACTATGTGGGCCAGACTCACCTGGTCGGTGCCGGCGGCGTACTGCGCCAATCGGTGGCGGCGGGGCGCATCCCCAGTTTTATCCTCTGGGGACCGCCGGGAGTGGGCAAGACTACCCTGGCCCGAATTATTGCCAACCGACTGGAGGTGCCGTTTTATATGCTCAGTGCCGTCAATTCGGGCGTAAAGGACGTGCGCGATACCATCGACAAGGCCAAACGGGGCCGGTTTTTCGATAGCGCGGGGCCGATCCTCTTCATCGACGAGATTCACCGCTTCAGTAAATCTCAGCAGGATAGCTTGCTCGGTGCCGTGGAGGCCGGCACGGTCACGCTGATCGGTGCCACGACGGAGAATCCCTCCTTCGAGGTGATCCCCGCACTGCTGTCGCGCTGTCAGGTCTATGTGCTGGAACCTTTGGCTAAGGAGGAACTGGTCGGCATGGTTGACCGCGCCCTTGCCGAAGATGAGTACCTGAAAACCCAGGATGTGAAGGTGGCCGAATACGAAGCCCTGCTCCGCTACAGCGGCGGCGACGGGCGGCGGCTGTACAATGTGCTGGAAATCGTGACCAACTTTCGGGAAGGAGAAGAAACATTGATTGTTACCAACGACCTGGTAACCGGCCGCATCCAGCAGAACATGACCCGCTACGACAAGTCGGGCGAGCAGCACTACGATATCATCTCGGCCTTCATCAAAAGTATCCGGGGCAGCGATCCCAACGGTGCCGTTTACTGGCTGGCCCGCATGATCGATGGCGGAGAAGACCTAAAATTTATCGCCCGCCGCCTCGTGATTCTGGCCAGTGAGGATATCGGTCTGGCTAATCCTAATGCCCTGCTCATGGCTACCACGGCAGCGCAGGCGGCGCAGTTGATCGGTTTCCCGGAGGCCCGAATTATCCTTTCGCAGGCCGCCGTGTATCTGGCTACCTCGCCCAAAAGTAATTCCAGCTACCTGGCGATCAATAAAGCGATGGCGGCCGTCAAACAGACCGGCACCCTCCCCGTGCCCCTACACCTGCGCAATGCCCCCACCAAGCTGATGAAGGAACTCGGTTACGGCGAAAACTACGGCTACGCCCACGATCACCCCGATAGCTTTGTCGACCAGGAATTCCTGCCCGACGAAGTAGCCGGTACGGCCTACTTCATCCCTCAGGCCAACACGGCCGGTGAGGTGAAGATGCGGGAGTTTCTGCGCAAGCGGTGGGGCGATAAATACGGCTACTGAAAATCTATAGTGTCCGTTTTTCCTCAAAATTCATCCGGAATACCTCCATCGCAATCCCCGCCGGGTTGTCGCCGGCGGCCTTAAACCGCAGATAAAATCGGTGCATCCCCGCCGTGGGTGCCAGCTCCAGGGTCAGTTCCTTCATCACCGGCTTATCCGTCGGCCGGGGAAATTCGGCCGAGCCGATCACCGTCCCTGCGGCCGGGTCGTCCAGTACCACCTCCACCGTCCCCCCGCTGGTCGTGCCGGGCGAGCCGAGGGCAGTCAGTTTCAGGCGGCTCAGGTCGGTCAGGTCGATTTCTCCGTAACCGGCGTGGCCGCCGCCGGTACCGACCAGTAAATCCAGCGGTTGATCGCCCAGCGGATTATCATCCGCTGACAGGGTTTGGGCCAGCACCTTATCGTGGCTGGTAAATTTATCGGGGGCCATGCGGGGGCTGCGTAGCACCACCACATCACGGGAGGTTAGACGCGGCAGTTCTCCGACTCCCTGATCGGTATAGGTGGCCATCAGGTAGTAGCGGCCGTCTTCCCGGCTGGACTGGTGCTTTAGCAGGCGCACCCGGTCGGTCACCGGTAAGCTGGGCGTGGCGGGGGCCGCATTGGGGTCACCCAGCGAGCGGATGTAGTGGACCATTTGCAGCACTTTGCTTGCGGGTAAGTTGGGGTGCGCGGCCATGGCCTGCTCGCCCCACACGCCGCCGCCCCCCTTGATGATTTTGCCGGTCAGATAAGTATCTGCTTTACGGTCGGTGCGGTATTTATCGGCAATATCGTTATAGGTAGGACCGATGCTCTTTTCCGCTACCTGGTGGCAGGAAGAGCAATCACTCTCGGCGATGAAATTTTTCCCCAGCACGAATTTTGTCTCCTCGGTCGCCATCTGGTGGCCTTGCTGAATTTGAATCTCGTCATTTCCTTCCAGATAATCTAAACTTACGGTTACGGCCTCCGGACTGATGCCGGAGTTTAATTCACCGTCTTCCGAATCAGACACATCAACGGTATAATCCAGCGACGTTCCGTCAAAGTAAAAGGTGCGGTTACCTTTGATATTTAGGGCCAGTTGGGGCAAGGTATTCCCCACAATCAGTTCGCGTTCCGCCTGGGCGGTATTGCCTTGGCCGTCATCCACCCGCATCAGTAGTTTGTACACGCCGGCCTCGGCAATATTATAGTCTAATACCTCGCCCTGATCGATCTCTTTGCCGTTCAGTAACCAGGTCGTCGTCAGTGGATCATCGTCATAATCTACACTCGCCGCGCTGGCGGCTTGCAGGCGAAAAGGCTTTCCGCCGATGGTCTCCTCCACCGCCAGATCCGCTACGGGCGGACGGTTGCCGCTATTGTACTTTATATGCATGATCTGGGCATCGGGGTTCTGGCTGAACCACTTGGTACCGTAGGTTAATACGTACATATCGCCCTGGGGGGAGAAAAGCATATCCATCGGCTGCGGAAATTTCACGTTGGGCAGAAACCGCTCGTAAGATTGTACCCAGCCCTCCTCATCAACGGTGGCGGCCATGATGTAATGACGCATCCAGTCGTAGAAGAAAAATTTGCCGTCATAATAATCCGGAAAGCGGCTTTTGGAATCGGCATAGTCGCTCGCATGGTAGATAGGGCCGGCCATGGCGTTGCGGCCGCCCTCCCCTAGTTCGGGAAACTCATCCGATTGGGCGTAAGGATAATAGATCATGGCGGGCCGGGCCGGGGGTAGTTCGCGTAGGCCCGTGTTCAGGGGCGAGTCATTGATCGGGTGTTCGGGGTCAAAGGGGGAACCGGTTTTTCCGGTCTTAAAATCTCGCTGGTGGTAGGTCTTATTATCCGCTACAAACAATGGCCAGCCATAGTAACCGGCCGTCGGAGCTACATTCACCTCATCGTGACCGCGCGGCCCGAACTTGTCGCTGTTCTCTCCGGCATCGGGTCCCACGTCACCCCAGTAAACGGCTCCGGTATGTTGGTCCACGGCAATGCGAAAGGGGTTACGGCAGCCCATTACATAGATCTCGGGGCGACCCTGGGCGGGGTCCGTAAACAGGTTGCCCTCGGGTATGGAATAAGTGCCGTCCGGCTCAGGTTTGATGCGCAAGATCTTGCCGCGCAGGTCCTGGCTATTGGAGGAAGAGCGGCGGGCATCAAAGTTAGGCAACTTCTCCCCCGCCCTCGGGTCGATGGGCGCAAATCCATCCGACTCAAAGGGGTTGGTATCGTCCCCCACGCTCAGGTGTAGCAGGCCGCCGGGACCAAACTCAATGCTGCCGCCCGAGTGGCAACACATATTACGGTCGGTTTTTACCTTCAGCAGCACTTTCTCGCTGTCCATGTCCAGGCCGTTCCCCGTCCAGGTGAAGCGACTCAGGTACTGCTCGGTCATTCCCTCGCCCAAGGGCGAGTAATAAAGATAAAGCCAGTTATTTTCCTTAAATCCAGGGTCCAATGCCAGACCCATCAGACCGTCCTCAAAATCGGAATCAACAGTAATTTCGCCCACCTTGGCCTTCTCCTCAAAATCGGGGTCGTAGACCCAGATAGCCCCTTTGCGCTCAATCCAGAGCGGCCGGCCGTCGGGTAATAATTCCAGTTCCATCGGCTCGGCCAGATTACTTGTTAGGATACTGACCGGAAAGCGGTTCTCCTCCGGCATTACGGTAGCCGCACGGTAATCTACCGGCTTTTGATCGCCCGCCGCATAGAGCAACCCACCCAGTACGTGCCGCACGAAGTTGTCTTCCGTATAGCTGGCTTCGGTATGCCCCAGACCGGTATAAAACATCCGGCCGCCGTCAACTTCCTTGTACCAGCTGATGGGGTGATTGTCGCCGTTGGTGCCGCCCTCGTAGGTCGACTCATCCACGCGCAGCAGGGTATTGAAATCCTGGATCGACTTGTAGTTATACCACTCGTCTTCCCGTTCCCAGGTATCCGGCAGGTGTTTGACGGCGGGGTGGTCCGCTTGCACCCGGCGCACCGTTGCCTTACGGATATTGGGGTCATTGGGGTGGCTCTCGAAGTAGGCCCCCACCAATTTATTATACCACGGCCAGTCGTACTCCGTATCCGCCGCCGCGTGGATGCCCACGAACCCGCCGCCGGCCTGAATAAACCGCTGAAATTCTTCCTGCTGCCGCGTGTCCAGTATATCTCCCGTAGTGCTCAGGAACACCACCACCTTATACTTACTCAGGTTGGCTTGGGTAAATACGGTTGCTTCCTCGGTGGTGTCCACGCGAAAATTGTTCTCCCGGCCCAGTTGCAGAAACATCCGTTTGCCGTCAGCGATGGAGGCATGGCGGTAGCCCGCCGTTTTTGAAAACACCAGCACCCCCATCGGCTGGTTGGACTTGTCGTCGCAGCCCGTCCAGAGCAAAATGGCAAGCAAAGGTAACGGAAGTAAAAAACGGAGCTGTCGGCGCATATCTTTGGTTTGTAAATGATCGATTGCAAAGTCGTAAGGTAATGCTTTGGCGAATATTTAAGGAAAGATAATCGGATCGGCAAAGTATAACCGGCACGGCGGTGGTTTCCATTCGGTGCAGATTGGTTAGGGCGTGCCCCGGTCCGCTGGCGCGGTACCGGGTCGGTCGCTTGCGGGGTTCGCTGTTCGCTCCGTGCTAGCGCACGCCTCCCTGCGGTCGGCCCCTCCAGCCACCTCACGCGGAAGGCTGGGAAAAGTTGTTTTGAGGCAGCGTGTACTAAGCACTGAAGGAAATTGATTCCTACCCCCTGGATCCAGAAAGATGCAGGAAGGTTTGGTCGAAGATCCCCGTAAAAAATGGGCTATGTGCAGATTTATAATAGAAATAAGAAGATGCAGGATGATGTCCGCACCAATTATCAAAAAATAAAGGAGTACATATCGGTGAGACTGTTCTCCTTTTTCTGATCGCTATCTTAAGATTATTCTTGCCCGGAATAACATATTGATTAAACGTATATATTTTGATTACAATCCTGCCCCTGAGACTTCGCATTACCGGAGTAATTTCGTCCTCCCCCCGCCCCGCGTGAGGGATGGGAGGCGTTGTCTGAACGGAGCGTAGCGGAGAGAGTGCCGGACAGCCCGGCCCCGGCTTTCGGCCGGGGACACGCCCAAAAAACAACAAAGCGACACCCGGTTACCCGGATGCCGCTTTGCACTAGATCAGAAAGAGAATACCTTCCTAGTTCTTGATCAACTCATAGGTGTAGACCGCACCGTCAAGCTTTAGTAGAATCGTGTAGTTACCGGCTTCGGTAACGGCGATGTTATCACCGTTGTACTCCAGCTTGCCGTCTACTCCGGTATCACCGAAGTTGACATCCCAACCATCGTTGGCACGGAACTTGAGTTCTCCTTCAACCAGATCGACCGTGATCGAATAAGTACCCGTGGCGGGGTCGTAGGTCATATCGCTATCGGCATCCCAGCCCGTGGGCGTGGCATTGCCGATCAGGCCCCACTCGGTCTTAGTCAGTGAGTAGGTCAGGTCGTTAATATTAACCTGGAAACGGTACACACCGGATTCGGCTACCGACAGGTTGCCACCATTAGCCTCCAGTACGCCGTCGGTAGCGGAGGTACCGTAATTAACATCCCAGCTGGGGCCGTCGGTAATTTTAAACTCATCGGCTACGGGGAAATAGACGTAACCGTCGTAGCGGCCGTTGTCCTGTACCGAGTAAATTTGCTCGATGGCATCCTCGGCGGCACCGGGGTTCCAGCCTTGGTAAGCACCGGGTACCCGCAGACTGGGGTAAACGATGGCCACCTCGAAGGGGGTTACGGTAAATTGAACGGGGGCGGAAAATTGCGGATCCACTTCGTCGCTCACCCGGGCACGTACGCGGAACTCGATGTCCTCCGCCGTGCCGCCCACGGCACCCTGATTGATCAGGAAGCTATTGATCATCTGGTTGGTCACCGTGATTTCCCGGTCGCTGGTAGCCGGGCCGATGTCCGCCACGTCGGCAAAGCCGGTACCGGCCAGAGCGGCCTGGAGACGGTAGGTAACACCGGCGTCGAAACCGAAATCAGCAGCCGTCCACGTAAAGGTGGCAAACTCGTTGCCGAGCGTGGTATCGGCAAAAATAAAGGCACCGCCGGCAGCGGGAGCAGTGATCTGGGGACCGCCATTCAACGAGAGAACGGGGTCGAAGGTATCGTCCTCACAGCCGGAGAACGCGATTAAAGCGATTGCCAAAAGTGGCAACAGATAGGATTTAAACATAATTTTTGTGGTTGCGGCCGGCTGACGGCGGATGGAAGAATTTGTTCTTCCATCCGCCGCTAAACGACCAGTTTACTAATAGCCGGGATTTTGGCGGAGGTTGGGGTTGGCACCGATGTCGGAAGAAGGGATGGGGTACACGCGGCGGAAGGCCGAGACCTCCGTTCCTTCGGGCACACCACCCTTGAACGGCCACAGGTAGTCACCGCTGGTGAGCAGACCGAAACGAACCAGGTCCGTACGGCGCTGGGCCTCCCAGTAGAGTTCGCGGGCACGCTCGTCGATGATGAAGGCCAGGTCCATGTCGCTGTTCTGAATGTTACCGCCATCATTACCATAGGCACGAACGCGGAGACGGTTGACAAAACCAACGGCTTCCTGAACGGTGCCGCCGCTGCCGCCGCGGAGTACGGCTTCGGCAAACATCAGGTACACATCACCCAGACGGAACATATGGAAGTCGGTGTCGGGGAAGGTAAGGTCAGAACCGACCACGCCGTCGCGGGTGAGGTTAGAGAACTTGGTGACGGCATAGCCTTGGTCGAACTGCGAGATGTCCTCGATTTCCAGCGTCTGACCCTCGGTGAAGAACATGGCGCGGGTGTCGGATCCTTCCAGCACGATGCTGTAGGTAAAGTCGGGGCGGTTGAGGTAGAGAATGACTTTGAACGTACCGGCACGATTGATGCTGAGGTTTTGTCCACCCGGCTCCAGGATACCGTCGGCACCGTTATCACCGAAGTCGAAATCCCAGGCGTCGTTGGCGCGGAACTTAAATTCATCGGCAACTAGCGGAGTGGTGATGGTGAGCGCACCCAGTTCGGGGTCGTAGGTAAGGTCCTGGTCACCGTCCCAGCCACCGACGGTAGCCGCGCCGATGATACCGAACCGAATGGGCTCGATCGTGTAGGTCAGGTCATCCAGGTTGACGCGAATACGGTACACACCGGCTGCGGGAACGCTCAGGTTAGCACCGCCGGGGTCCAGTGTGCCGTCGCCGCCATTGTCACCGAAATCGGCATCCCAGTTAGGGGCGGGGGTAAACTTGAACTCACCGGCTTCCGGAAAGTAAAGGAAACCCTCGTAGTTATTGTCACCGTTACGGGCGTAGAGACGCTGCACGTTCTCATTATCAGGCATCCATCCCTGGTAAGCTCCGGGAACGTAAAGCTGTGCGTATTCGTTGTCCGTCGTTGCCGGGGCCACGATCACCTCACCACCGCCGTTGGCACTGGGGAATTTGTTGACCAGCGCGCTGGTGGTACGCGTACCGCCCCAACCGTTGTCGATACCGGAATCGGAAGGATTCATGTCCGCACCCACGGAAGCGTGGATGATAAAGGTAGTGCCACCGAAGGTACGGGTATTCTGACCGTCGAAGTTGATCGAAAAGATCGCTTCGGGAGAAGACTCGTTGTCGGCAACGAACAGGTTGCGGTATTCCGGCTCCAGGGTATAGCCGGCGTCAATGACGCGCTTGCTGTAGTTCACGCAATCGGTGTTGCGCTCACGACCGGTGTAGACCTCGGCGTTCAGGTAGAGCTTGGCCAGTAGTGTCCAGGCGGCACCCTTGTCGGCACGGCCGTATACATTGGTGCGGGCATCCATCAGTTCAGATTCGATGGCCAGCAGTTCCGACTCGATAAAGTTAAACAGGTCAGCCGCCTGGATCTGCTCGGGAAAGAAAGCACCCACCTGGTCCTCTTCAGTAACGAAGGGTACGTTGCGGAACATATCCAGCGCGTGCCAGTAACTGAGGGCACGCAGGAAGCGGGCCTCGGCACGGTAGGTTTCTACGGTACTGCGCAAGTCGCCTTCCAGGCCGCGGCCGCTCAGTTTTTCGTCCGTCGTTTCACGCAGGTACTCATTAGCCAGGGCAATCTGGTAATACAGGCGGTTGTACATGGCGGTGATGAACTCATTATTAGCGTCCCAGTCCAGCTGGTGCAGGTCCTGGATCGTACCGTCGTTCCAGGCAATCACGGCCTCGTCAGTAGTCAGTTCCTCGTGCTTCCAGAGCTGGCGAAGGTAGTTAGAGAAACCCTCGTCGATACCCGAGATGTCGGGCAGACCGGCGGGGCCCTCCTGACCGCTCACCGACAAGCCGGCGTAGAGCTTGGCCAGTACCTGCTCGTAAGCGTCGGGGTTGTCGAAAACAACGTCAGCAGTCTGAACGTCCGGGTCCAGCGGCTGGGTGTCCAGGTCATTGAAACAACTGGTCAGGCCGAGACCGAGACCGGCAATCAGCACCAGGGTAAATAATTTGCGTAATCGATTCATAACTTATGGATAGTTTTCTAATGATTCGGGCGGACACTAGTGACACACCCGAATCATTAAATGGTTTTAGAAATTAGCACTTAACCCGAACAGGTAGGTCGTTGAACGGGGGTAAATGTTGTTGTCGATACCACCGAATACCTCGGGGTCGAGGCCGTCGTACTTGGTAATGAGCACGGGGTTTTGCACGGTGGCATAGACACGCAGGTTGCTGTTCTCACCGAACACGCCGCCGAAGCGGTAGCCGGCCGTGATGTGGTCCAGGCGCAGGAAAGAGCCGTCCTGAACGTAAAGATCGCTGAAGTACTGCGAGTTATTGAAGTCCACCGCAGTAATATCGGGTAGCGTGTTGGCCAGGAATCCGGTGCTGCCGAAAATCTGGTTATAGGTAGCTAATTGCGACAAGTTGTTGTTGTAAATGTAGTTACCGAAGTTGGCGCGGCCGGCAAACGAGAAATCGAAATTGCCGTAATCGAAGTTGGACGTAAAGCCCACGAACGCATCGGGAGCGGGGTCTTCCAGGCGGTAACGATCGTCGGGAGTCACCTGTCCGTCGCCATTCCTGTCTACATATACGCCTTCAACGGGCGATCCGGTTTCGTCATACACCTGTTCAAAGACATAAAATGACCGAGCGGGGAACCCAACGCTGTTGATTTGGATGGTATTACCTACGCCACCGGCAATACCACCGGTAGCAACACCCTGATAGTTAGGGTCTTCCGTAGCCGTCAGGCGGGTAATTTCGTTACGATTCACCGTAACGTTACCGCCTATGCTCCAGGAAGCATTTTCGGTGCGGTAGGGAACAACCGTCAGTGCCACCTCGAAACCCTGGTTCTCCAGGTCACCCACGTTGGAGTTGATGAAGTTGGTCAGGTTGGTACCGGCGGGCACGGGAATGAAGTTCAGCAGGTCGGTCGTCTCGCGCTGGTATACTTCCACCGAACCGAAGATCCGGTCGTCGAAAATACCAAAGTCCACGGCAAAGTTGAGCGTGGAAGTCTCTTCCCACTTCAGGCCGGCGTTGTAACCTTCCGGGCGCAGCGTGGTGATGTACTGGTCGCCGAACTGGTAGCGGGCGTTGGGCTGGCTTGCCAGGTAAACGGCCTGCGAGGGATAGTAGCCCCCCACTTCCTGCTGGCCAGTTACCCCGTAACCTACCCGCAATTTCAGGCGGTTGACGCCCTTCTTGTTGCCTTCCTGGTTCACCACATTGTAAGCGGCAGCGGCCGAGGGGAACAGACCGTAGCGGTTGTCCTCCGAAAAACGGGAAGAACCGTCACGGCGGATCGTACCGGTCAGGTTCAGTCGTTCGCCGATGCCCAGGTTAACGCGGCCGAAGAGCGAGATCAGGTAGTACTCGGAGGGGTCACGGTTTTCGTTGGTCTCCGTTCCCGTAATGTTGGAGTTAAAGCTGTAGTTCTCCAGGTAGAAATTCTGCCAGGAATAACCGCCCAGGATGTCCGCGCGGAAACCGCCAAAGTCCTTGGTGTAGTTCAGGTAGAATTCCAGCAGTTGGTTGGTCTTCTCTTGCGTGTAATTGTTCATCGTACCGCCCTGACCGGTGGGGTCGAAGGCAAAAGCCGCGTCCAGGGGCACGAAGATCATACCCGAACTGTTCGACTCGTCATAGGCCACGTTCAGGTTAGCCCGCAGTTCGGGCAGGAAACCGAAACGGTAGTCGGTCGAAAGGCTCATGATGTAGCGGTTCACGCCCGATTCGTCGTCGCGCTGCTCCAACAGGGCCAGCGGGTTGGCGGGAGCCAGGTTGTTGGGGTTACCGTTCGACTGCAAGGTCGTGAAGTAACCGCCGAAGGCATCATTGCCCGAAAACACGGGTTGCGTGGGGTCGAAGGCCAGCGCGGCACCGATGGCACCCTGGTTGGCGAAAAAGTTGATGTTGTTCGATCCCTTGATGCTGGCATTGAACTGCAAGCGGTTGTCGAAGAATCCGGGCGTCAGGTTGACACCGTAGGTAAGACGACGAAACTCATCGCGCTTCAGAATACCCGTCCGGTTCGTAAAACCGAGTGTGACGCGGTAAGGCACGATCCCGACGGAACCGGCGGCACTTACATTATGGTCGTGGGTAACACCGGTCTGGAAGATCTCTTCCTGGAAATCGGTGTTGGCAGTACCCAGCAGATTGGCCTGCGTGCTGCCTTCGCCGAAACGGTCGGTGATTAATTTGCGGAAAGCATCGCCGTCCAGTACGTCCAGTTCATCGGCGCGGCGGCTAAAGCCGACCGAACCGTTGTAGGATACACCGACTTTCTTGCCCACCGTACCCTTTTTGGTTGTAATAATGATTACACCGTTAGAGGCACGCGAACCGTAAATGGCGGTAGCCGAAGCATCCTTCAGTACGGTAAAGGTTTCGATATCGTTGGGGTTGATCACGTTCAGCGGGTTCCGCGAACCACTGATGCCGTCGCTGGCCAGGGGCACGCCGTCGATCACGATCAGCGGGTCGTTGGAAGCACTCAGCGAGGAACCGCCGCGAATACGGATCGTCGATCCACCGCCCGGCGTACCGTCCGTAGTGATCTGTACCCCGGCAATTTTACCGGAGATCAATTCCTGGGGCGAAGTGATGGCACCCTTATTAAAGGTCTCGGCCGTCACGGTCTCCACCGATCCGGTGGCATCCTGTCGCTTTACGGTACCGTAGCCGATCACGACTACTTCCTCCAGTTGCGAACCGGCCTGCATCTGCAGGTCGATCACGCTGCGGCCGGCAATGTCGATCGTTTGGGTCGTATAACCGGTATAGCTGAATTCAAGCTGCTCCACGCCGGCGGGCACGGCCAACTCAAAATTGCCGTCAAAATCGGTAATCGTACCGGTAGTGGTACCCACCGCCAGTACGGAAGCACCGATCAGGGTCTCGCCCGATTCATTGTCGGTTACCGTACCGCTCACGGTCCGTTGCGCATAGGCCGTCTGCAGGCCGACCAGCAGTCCCAGCAAGAGCAGCGCGCTCCTTAGGTATGGTGTAAGTTTAAGCTTCATACGTATCTGATAAGTTAAATGAGGTGTAGTGAAAATGGGTCACCGAAAACGGCCCGGCATTTGTCGCCTACCGTCTTCATGTCTCAAAACGAGCAGCCGACTAATACTGCTGCCCGGTAAAATTTCTCCCCGGCCCGCAATCTTTTGCTCACCGAGGGTGAAATTTGACGGCCAAATCTCGGAAATAACTACCACATTCACACCAATATAAGAAACTAAAGTTTGTTTTACCGCATATCCGACAAAAAATAACGCGGCGGAATGGTGGCCCAACTACACAAGGCTATGTTTCAAAGCACCTCGCTCCGGGCAACCATTTCGTATATCTATGGCCGATTCGGGTTGCTGAAGGTATGAAAACCGGCATTTTACCGTCGATCCAACCAAAATTTCAGTCCGGCAACCAACAACCCGAATTTTTTACGATCTTGCCTCCCTATGACCTACCTCTGCATCTCCTGCTACTTCAAAGGCGGACCTTTCCTGCGCGCGGCCAAGGCGGCCGGCCACACCGTTTACCTGCTCACGGCGGCTAATCTCAAAAATGCCGATTGGCCCCGCGATGCCGTGGACGTCTTTTTCTACCTGGAAGAAGACAACAATGGCCCCCAGAATCTGGCCAACATTGCCAAGGGCCTCGGCTGGCTAATGCGTGAAAACGTGATCGACCGCATTGTCGCGCTCGATGATTTCGACGTGGAAAAGGCCGCTTACCTGCGCGAGGAATTCCGCCTGCCCGGCATGGGCCAGACCACCGCCCGCTACTTCCGCGACAAGTTGGCCATGCGCATCTGTGCCAAGGACGCGGGCGTACCGGTGCCGGCATTTTCAGCCCTGTTCAACGATGCGGCCGTCAACAAATTCATCGCCGAGGTAGCCCCGCCCTGGCTGGTCAAGCCACGCGGCGAGGCCAGTGCCACGGGCATCCGAAAAGTACATTCGGGCGAAGAACTCTGGCAGGTAATCCATGACCTGGGCGACGCCCGTTCGCAGCACCTCGTGGAGCAGTTTCGCCCCGGAGACGTTTACCACGCCGATGCCCTGAGCGTGGACGGCGAGGTGATCTTTTGCCAGGTCAGCCGCTACCTCAGCACGCCGTTGGAAGTAGCCCACGGCGGCGGTATCTTCCGCTCGGTCTCCGTGGAATATGGTAGCGAAGACGACCGGGCCTGCCGGGCCATGACCAGCCGGGTGATGAAGGCGTTCGGCATGAAATTCAGTGCTTCGCACACCGAATTCATCCGGTTGGCCGACGGCAGTTTTACTTTCCTCGAAACGGCCTCCCGCGTGGGCGGTGCGCACCTGGCCGAGATGGTGGAGGCCGCTTCCGGCATCAGCCTATGGGCCGAGTGGGCGAAAGTGGAAGACGCCATGTCGCGCGGCGTGGCCTACCAACTTCCCCAACGGCGGCACGACCACGCGGGCATCATCGTATCCCTCTCCCGCTACAAAAACCCCGACGACAGTAGTTTTACCGATCCCGAGATCGTCTGGCGCATGACCAAAGACCACCACATCGGCCTCATCGTCTCCGCACCCGATACCAACCGTGTTCACCAGTTACTGGAAGATTACGCCGGCCGCATCAGCCGCGATTTCCACGCCAGCGCACCCGCGCCCGAAGAAGAGTTTGCACTAGGGTAATAAGGATAGAGGGATTGAAGGATGGAGGGATTGAAGGATTGAAGGATGGAGGGATTAGCTGCGCTGCTTCTCTTGATCGCAAAGCGATACTTCGAGGTGAAGGATGGAGGGTGCTACCAGCAGAACCCCCTTCGGGGGCAGGGGGAAAATTAAGGATAGAACCCCCTTTGGGGGCAGGGGGAAAACGCAAGAATTGCAGTCATTCCTCCGGCCGTGCCCCCTCCCTCCCGGTCGGCGTCGGTCCCTTCCCGGCGCGGCTAACGCCTTGGCCCTGCGGGCTGCTCCGCTACGCTGCGCCCCGTCCAGGCACCTCACGTAAAGTAGCCGCCGTCAAGATCGCCGCTAACTATACTTCCCCTCCCGCACCCGGCGTTTTGATCCCCAAACCCCACCCCGCCCATGACCGTCCGTCAGTTGCTGTTCACCCTCTGCCTCCTGGCCGCCTCGCTGCCGTTATCCGCCCAGTTCGGCGTTTCCGGCCACTATCGGGGCGGCAACCCCTACGCATCACGAGACGGCAATGCCGGTGCTGATTTTTACCCCCTGCGCGGACCGGAAATAAGCCTGGACGTGTGGTTCCGCCTCAAGCAAACCCGCATCGAGTTCCTGCCCACTATCTCCTACGGTCAAAATAAGAGTGACGGTCAACCGGAAGTCGACATCCCCGGCATCACGGGCCGCCAGTTCAGCCTGTTTTTCAATACCAATTTTTACCTCTTCGACATTAAAGGCGATTGCGGCTGCCCCACCTTTAAAAAGGAAGGCCCCGCACTTCAGAAAGGTTTTTTTCTCCAGGTCGGCCCGGGCTATGTTAACCATGCTATAAATCTGGAAGGTGGCCGACGTAGCGAACAGTCTTTCGTCGCCCATAATTTCTCGCTCAACCTCGGCCTCGGGTTAGACATCGGTATCAGCGAACTCATCACCCTTTCCCCTTACGCCGGCGTCCGCTATTTTCCTTCCTTCCGCGACGGCGGCTACGTAAACGTTCAGGATGGCGATAGATCCAGCTTCACTCAACCCCGCGCCGGACTGCGCGTCGGTTTCCGCTTTGACGAGTAGATTTTACCTACCTTCCCGCCCCTAACCAAGCCCACCACCATGCAAAGTATCCTGGTAGCCAACCGCGGCGAGATTGCCCTGCGCATCATGCGCACCGCCCGCCGGATGGGCATCCGCGCCCTGGCCGTTTATTCCGATGCCGACCGCGACGCCCCCCACGTGCGCTATGCCGATGCGGCCTACCGCCTCGGGCCCGCCCCCGCCGGCGAAAGTTACCTGCGCACCGACTTGATCCTCAAAGCCGCCCGGGAGATGGGTGCCGAGGCCATCCACCCCGGCTACGGTTTTCTGAGTGAGAACGCCTCCTTTGCCGAGGCCGTGGCGGAAGCCGGCCTTATCTTCATCGGACCGAGCGCCCACGCCATCGATCTGATGGGAAACAAACTGGCCGCCAAGGCCGCCGTGCAGGCCTACGACGTGCCGCTGGTGCCCGGTACCGCCACCGCCATTGCCGATCTGGAAGAGGCCCGCCGCGTGGCCAAAGAGATCGGTTTCCCACTGCTGGTCAAGGCCGCCGCCGGCGGCGGCGGCAAGGGGATGCGCGCCGTGCAGTCGGCCGCCGAACTGGATGAGCAATTGGGCCGCGCCGTATCGGAGGCCAAGAATGCGTTCGGTGACGGCAGTGTTTTCATCGAACGACTGGTGCAACAGCCGCGCCACATCGAGTTGCAAGTCCTGGCCGATAACCACGGCAACATCGTTCACTTGTTTGAGCGCGATTGCAGCATCCAGCGCCGCCACCAGAAGGTGGTGGAAGAAGCCCCCAGTGCCGTGCTGACGCCCGAGTTGCGCGCCCGCATGGGTAAAGCGGCCGTGGACGTTGCCCGCGCGGCCGCCTACAGCGGGGCCGGAACGGTGGAATTTCTGCTGGACGCGAGCGGCGAGTTTTTCTTCCTGGAGATGAACACCCGTCTACAAGTAGAGCATCCCGTGACGGAACTAATCACCGGCCTGGACCTGGTGGAGCAGCAGATCCGCGTGGCCCGGGGCGAGGAACTAGCCTTTACACAAGACGACCTCACCATCACCGGCCACGCACTCGAACTGCGCGTTTACGCCGAAGACCCCGCCGCCGGTTTCCTGCCCAGCATCGGCACCCTGCACACTTATCGGCCGCCCAACGGCCCCGGCATCCGGGTGGACGACGGTTTTCGGGAGGGCATGGAAGTGCCCATTCACTACGATCCCATGCTGTCCAAGTTGGTGGTTTACGCCGCCGACCGGCCCGCCGCGCTGCGCCTGTTGCAGCACGCCATCGACAACTATATCATAGAAGGAGTAGCCACTACCCTCCCCTTCGGCCGTTATGTGGCGGGGCATCCGGCCTTTGTATCCGGTGATTTCGATACCGGTTTCGTAGCCGAACACTTTAGCCCCGAATTGCTGGCGGAAGACGATGCGCGCAACGCCCGCGCCGCCGCCCGCCTGGCGGCGGATCTGCTGGTGCAGCAACTGGATTTGCTCCAGGTGGTCAAGTCATAGCCAATCTTGTTAGTGGGGTCCGGAATTAGCTCCGGTTCAAATCGCTTATCTTTACCGTTTCTATCGTTCATCCACCCGCCGCGCTTTGAAAAACCGTCCCCTGCTTACCCTGCTAACTGATTTCGGCACCACCGGCTACCACCTGGGTCGCCTGCGCGGTGCGTTGTTGAGTGCCCACCGCCAATTGGATATGGTGGATATCAGCCACGACGTGCCCAGCTACGATATCGTGGCCGCCGCCCACCTGCTGCGGCAGACGCACGGCCATTTCCCCGCCGGCACCATTCATCTCATTAGCGTCAACGATTACTACCAGCCAAGGGGGCGTTTTTTGGCCGTGCAGGTAAGTAAACAATTTTTCATCGGACCGGATAACGGCCTGTTTTCGCTGGTATTCGACACGCTGCCCAAGGAAATTTACGTGCTGGACCGGGTGCGCGAAGACGATACGCTCTATCATACCTACGCCCGCGCCGCGGCGCACATAGCACAGGACAAACCCTTTTACGAAATCGGCCTGCCCACGGATGATATCATGCGGCGGCTGGCCTTCCAGCCGGTGATCGGGCCGAACCTGATCCGGGGCACCGTCACTTACGTGGATAAATTTGAGAACGTGACCACCAATATCACTCGTGAGCTTTTCGAGCGCGTGGGCGAGGGCCGTTCCTTCCACTTGCTTTTCAAGCGTCAGCCGCCCATCGACGGTCTCTCCTTCCGCTACCACGACGTGCCCGAGGGCGAACCGCTCTGCCGCTTCAATTCCGACGGCTACTTGGAAATCTCCATCAACATGGGCAAGGCCGCTGGACTACTGGGCCTAACGATCGATGATAGTGTGCAGGTAGAGTTTGGTTAGCAGACGCTAAACCCGACACAAGTTGCCTCACTAAATGGGAATATTGCTTATATTTCGCACGTTTTGGGGCTACTTTCAACGTCTGCCCATTGTCTCTAAGGGAGGCCATCCAACAAACTAAACTCTGCCATGAAGCTACTCCTCTTGCTTGCCACCGCCGTCACCGGCCTGTATTTATCCATTGCCGGACCTGCTGCTATTGATTCCAATCCTGCCACGAACCAGACGGAAACCCTAACCCGCAGCGTGGCCGTCGTCGAACTCTTCACATCCGAAGGTTGCAGCAGTTGCCCGGCGGCCGACCGTGAACTGGAGCAGCTAATCGAGCAAAGCAAGAAAGCCGGCACCTCTGTTTACGGCCTTTCCTGGCACGTTGACTACTGGAACCGCCTCGGCTGGGCCGATCCTTTTTCCAGCCCCTACTATTCTGCCCGCCAAACGGAGTACGCCGAGCGCCTGGGTAGCCGAACCTACACCCCACAGATGGTGGTCAACGGCCGCACCGAGTTTGTCGGCTCGAAGCATGCTGAATTGGAAAATGCCGTAACCGCCGCCCTCCGCCGGGAAGCCGAGGTCGGTCTTACCGTGACGGTGGATAAAAACGGCCGCTCCTCCTGGAATGTATCTTATCAGCTGGATCGCCCCGTGGCGGATAGCAAATTGGTGGTAGCACTGGTGCAGCGCCACGCGGAAACCAGCGTACCGCGCGGCGAGAATAAGGGCCGTACCCTAAGCCATGCTAATGTGGTTCGCTCCTGGGCCCGTGCGGTCCTCAGTGGTAGCGATACTGCCGGTACTCTTTCCATTGCCCTGCCCGGCGATGTACTCTCAGCGGACCTGGACCTGGTAGCTTTCGTACAACGTGATAGCGACTGGGCCATACTAGGGGCCGTGGCTCGCTGATCTTGGCTGTAGCGCAATTCCGGCTAATGAAACCGCCCGATCTACCGAAATGACTGCGGTAGATCGGGCGGTTTCACGTTATACCTCGGCATCTTCGCCGCGTAAATTTTGCCGTAGGCGGCGCAGGTAACGGCGTTTCAGGTAATAATCTGCCAGCGCGGCGAGATCGGCGGGTGTGGCCGTGGCATCGTCATATCCGTTGCGTACGGGTTCAATCTCCTCTTCCAGTTGGGTGGCAAAAGTGTCGATCTGTTCCTCCAGCTGTACCTGGGCGGCGGGGTCAGGTTCCATCTTTAGTTCCATCAGGGCCTCGTTGAGGTCCATCATTTCCAGCAGGAATTCCTGGGGGACCTGGTTTTCTCCCTCGGCGGCCAGTGCGCCCTTGCTGTCCAGAAAGTACTTCAGGCGGGTATCGGGGTCTAGCAGGGTCCGGTAGGCGTGATTGTTATAGGTGGACTTTTCGAGGGCCGCTTCCTGCGCCGTATCGTCGGCCAGGGTAAAGAAGTCGGGGTGCGTTTCGCGTGAGATGGCGTAATAGCGCTTTTTTAGTTCCGCTACGTCGATTAGCGGGGCGGGGGAAAGGTCAAAGAATTTAAAGTAGTCAGTCGTCATGGAGCGGGTTGGGGGCGAGTGAATGAATAGGCCGTTGGGGAGTGGGTATTTCTACTCGTCCCGGGTGATTTCCAGCATCCGGTCTTCTACCTCACGGACCAGTTCGGTAAAACGGGGGTCGCGTTTGATTTGGCGATCGCGTTTCAGGGGGAGGTTGACCGGGATATGGACCGTGAAATCACTGGGCGGAGGTTTCATCAGGTAGATATCGTCGGCCAGATAGACGGCCTCGGCAATATCGTGGGTGACGAAGATGACCGTGGGGTGGATGCGGTGCCAGATAGAGGTAAGCAAGTCCTGCATCTGGAGGCGGGTTTTCACGTCCAGGGCACCGAATGGTTCGTCCATCAGCAGAATATCGGGGTTGGCGATAAGGCTGCGGGCGATGGCCACCCGCTGTAGTTGACCACCGGAAAGCGTGGGATATTGAGCAAACTTATCTTCGTGCCCCTCCAGACCCACCAGTTCGATCAACTCGCGGGCCTTTGCCTGGCGTTCGGCCGTGGGAATGCCCTGGTAGCGCAGGGGCAAGGCAACGTTTTCCAGTACCGTCATCCACGGCAGACTGCTGTACTGCTGAAAGACCATGCCCACGCGGGGCGCGTCCTCCACTTTTTTTCCCCGGATCAGTATTTCGCCCTCCGTCGGTTTTTGCAGGCCCGCGATGTAGCGCAGCAACGTGGATTTACCCGCACCGCTGGCTCCCAGGATACAGACAAACTGGCCCTGCGCGGGTTTATCTTCCACCAGAAAGTCCAGTCCCCGGATGATCCAGGAATCACCGCCGTCGTAGCTCTGGCCGATTTGGCGCAATTCGATGATGTTCTCCTGAGCGGTATCGGTAAAAAGGGACATGGGTAGGGGCATTAATAAAGCTGACGATGCTGCCGGGTAGACAAATGTAAGCGGAATTTCGTGAATGGTTTTTATTCTACCGGTTACCGGGCCGGGAGTAGCGGCATCTGACAACCCTGCCGGAAAAACCTTGGCGTCCGGGCACACCACCATAAAAAAGGCCGGGAAGCATCCAGATGATACTTCCCGGCCCGGTAAAATGTAGCGACGGTTGATTACTCGATCGTCAGGTCGAATTCCACGCGGCGGTTTTGCTCCCGGCCGGCGGCGTTGATGTTGGTAGCGATGGGGAATTCCTCACCGAAACCGCGGGCACTCATGCGGGCAGCGGGGATGCCTTTGGAGAGGATGTAATCGTAGGTGGCTTGCGCACGGCGCTCGCTGAGCGACTGGTTGGACTCGGCCGACCCGACGCTGTCCGTGTGGCCGCCGATGGCGAGCTTGTAGGCAGGGTAGCGCTGCATGATATCGACGATCTTGTCCAGTACAACCCGGTCATCGGGAGTAAGGACGGCCTTACCGGTAGAGAAGTTGACGTTCTGGATGGCAAAGTCGATCGTCTCCTGATCTTCCACGGTGATTTCGGGGCAACCGAGGTTGGTAGCGGGACCGGCCTCGTTGGGGCAGCGGTCGTCTTTGTCGAGTACGCCGTCGCCGTCGGTATCGGGGCAACCGTTATTACCGGCGGGGCCGGCGGCATTGGGGCAGTCGTCATCGGGATCGGCAACGCCGTCGCCGTCGCTGTCGGGGCAACCCATCATGGCTACGGTACCGGCCACATCGGGGCACTTATCGTTAGCGTCTTCGATACCATCCTTATCACGGTCTTCGATGGGGCAACCGTTTTTCTCGGGGATACCGGGAACCTCGGGGCAGTCGTCATCGGGGTCGGCGATGTTGTCACCGTCGGTATCGGGGCAACCGGCGAAGAGGCTGAGGCCGGCTACGTCGGGGCACTTATCGTCGGCATCGGCAACGCCGTCTTCGTCACGGTCGGGGCAGCCGAAGGTGGCTACGGTGCCGGGAACGAGGGGGCAGCGATCGGCGGGATCGAGGATGCCGTCACCGTCGGTATCGACCACGGGTGGTACTTTGGGTTCGGGACTGGAAAGGAAGAGTTGGATACCCAGGGCAGCGTGGACGTAATCGTCGCGGAAACGATCAAGCGAAGCACGGTAGGAAACCCGCGGGCTGAAGTAGACCTGGTTGCCGAGGCGGATATTGAGCTGGGCACCGAGCGGTACGAACGGCTCGAACGCCTCGAAATCGTCCGTGAGGGCACTGATGCCGACAAAGAGGCTGGGGTTGATGACCGTCTGGCGGGAGAATGGCACGAGGTGAAACAATACGTCACCGCTTACCCCCACGAACTCACGGTTGCGCAGATCGGGGCGGTTCGGGAACTGATTGGTGCGCCGCAGTGCCGAGTTGATCCGTACGGGAATTGACACATTGAGGTGATCGGTGATCCGGCGGGTATATTCGATCTCCAGACCGGAGCCGAAATCTTCGCCATTGAAATCATCCGTAATCGGCAACAGGTAGTTAGGTGCGGAGTAGCGTACCCCGATGGCTCCCGGTGCGGTGGCATCCTGGGCAACCAAAGCCGTGCAACAGACAGCCAGCAAAAGGGGTAAGAGTAAGCGTTTGGTCATAATAAACTGGGTTGTGAGCCGACAATATAGTACTATTCGGCAATTTGAGGGCAAATGTAGAAAAAGTGATAAGAATTTACGCCGTTGAACACTTTTTTCGGCTTACCCGCGTGAGGTGCCTGGAAGGTGCGGGGCCTGGCCCGGCAGCCCGCAGGGCCGACCGACAGGGAGCCTGGAAGGGACCGACCCCGACGTGAGGAGGGGGCACGCCCGAACAAAACTTCATTCGACCAGGCCGCGCCCTTCTTTCTGCACCATGCCGCCCGCCTGGAGTTGTTTGAGCAGTTTGTCGAGGACGCCGTTGACAAATTCTTTGGACTTGTCCGTCGAGTAGCGTTTGCTGATGTCGACGTACTCGTTGAAGGTGACTTTGGTGGGAATGGTGGGGAACTGGGTGAATTCGGCGACCGCCATTTTGATGAGGATCATGTCGATGGTGGCCACGCGCTCTACGTCCCAATTCTGGAGGGTGGGTTGGATGAGTTCGGTGAGGGCGGTGTCGTTTTCGCCGAGGTATTTGAGCAGCGTTTCGCCAAATTCGGTGACCGCGTCCACGGGTTTGCGGTAGGACTCGAAGAAATCTTCGCGGCCGGGGACGGCCTTGATGGTTTTTTTCATGGCCCCGTTGACGAGGCTGCGGTCGTCGTCCCAGAGGGGGAAGCGATCTTCGACCATGGCCTCGAAGATTTCTTGCTTGATGAGCCAGCGGTAGAGTGCGAGGAGGATTTTGGTGTCGTCGGCGGGCGTGGTGTCCGTTTTGGCGAGGTAGGCGGCGTGTTCTTCTTCCTTGGTGAAGGCGCGGTAGAGTTTGCGGACCTGGTCGGCATCGAGGGCCTGGCCGAGGTGGTAGCGGTCGTAGAGGGTGCTGAGTTCCCGGTTGTCGGACAACGAACTGAGGGCCGGGTTGGTGGCCAGTTTGGCGGTAAACGCCTTGTCTTCGTCGGAGGGTAAGTGCTTGGCCCGCTTGCGGGCTTCGTCCTGGCGGGCATACTCGGCCACCCGCTGGAGGATGAGCAGGTTGAACAGGTAAACCTGAAAGGAGCGGTCTACCAGATCGCGGTACATACTCAGGGCGCGGCGGGCGGTAAAATCATCCTGCCGGTTGCCGGCGTACCTGACCTGCATTATTTTAATCCGAATATTACGGCGACTGAGCATGCGCGAACTGTATTGAAAAGAACCTCGAAGCTGGGCCGGTCCGCCGCAGGGCGGCCGTTTGCCGCTGCAAAACAACGAAAAAAAAGCCGGCCGCAGGTGGCTGCGGCCGGGCTTGTTTATAATCCGGTGGTTCTATTTCGGCCGGCGGCGGTATCAGCGGCGTCCCTGGAAGTTATTTCGTGGGATCGAAGCCCCAGTTTTTGAGGCTGTAGGCCCAGCGGGTTTCGCTCACGTCTCCGTCGGGCCGCTGGGCACGGTGGCGGTGGATGTAGCCGATCGTTTTGCGCATATGGGCATAGTCGTCATCGGTGAGGTCGGCTTTGTTTTTATGCTTGACCTTGACGATCTTTTCCCCACTCTGGTGGCCGGTACTGTCGGCCGAGCTGGTGTCTCCAACGCTCTTGCTCTCGTCGGTTTTCAGCCATTTTTCCAGTTCTGCGGGAGCCATATTGACGGTGTCGTTAAATTCGGTATAGGTCTCGTCGTGGGTGTGATCGGCCATGGTTTTTATTAGTGCTATCGAAAAATTATCGGGCCGGGTTCAGTGGTGGGAGAGTATCTTAACTTTATTTCCGCAACTTTGCGGTCCATCAACCACTTGGCTCATGTCGATCCGTACAGCTTTTCTCACCTTTGTTATTGCTGCTTTTGCCAGCTCCTGCATCCACCGGCCCGCCGGTAGCGGCACCAGTGCCGGTAGCGAAAAAACCCTGCGCGAGCTGCACACCCTGATGACGGGCAGCTTCGACAGCCGCGCCCAGGCGATGGTAGACAGTACTTACTACCCAATTTCCTTGCACATGTATCCGATCTGGACCAGCCGCCCCGGCCGCTGGTTGTACGTGGAGCAAGCCATTTATACGGGACAGGACAAGCCCTACCGCCAACGGGTCTACGGGTTGGAAGCGGGACCGGATGATACTTACCTGAGCCGCGTGTATGAACTGCCCGCGCCCGAGGATTTTGTGGGCAAATACGCTACGCCGAAAGCATTTGATCAACTTACGCTCGCCGATCTGGAAGAGCGGCCCGGCTGCGCCGTTATCCTGCGCCGGCAGGCCGACGGCAGTTATGCGGGCAGCACCAAAGATAAGGAGTGCCTGAGCACGCTGCGCGGGGCGGCTTATGCCACTAGCCGGGTGACGATCTTCCCCGGCCGGATCGAGAGTTGGGACCAGGGGTTTAATGCCGCCGGAGAACAGGTGTGGGGTGCGACGGAAGGAGGATATGTTTTTGAGGGGACGAAGGAACAATGATTGATTGAATAGGTGATTTTTCTGGAGAGGGGATGGAGTAAGGAATAGCGAATACGGACCTCGAAACTTTGCTATGCAATGATGAGAAGCGGCGCAGCCAATAGCGAATAGCCCGTATCACATGATTCTCCCCCCTTCGGGGGGCCGGGGGGGGGGAAACCGGGAATAGGGAATAGTGATTAGAGATTGGCCTGTTTTAGGTGATGCTCCCCCCTTCGGGGGGCCGGGGGGGAAACCATAACTTAACCATGCTACCACCACTTACCACCACCGCTTATTTTCCGCCGCTACGCTGGCTGGCCGCCGCGCTGCGCGGCGGCGGGCAGTGGGAACTGGAGGCCGAAGAAACCTACCAGAAAAGCGGCTACCGGGGGCGGTGCCGGATTGCCGGAGCTAACGGGCCGCTCCTGCTGAGTGTACCGCTGGAGGGCGGGAAACATAACGGCCGACCCATCCGCGAGTTGCAAATATCCGAGCGGACCGACTGGCGGCGGGAGCACTGGCAGAGCATCCGCTCGGCCTACGGGCGGGCACCGTTCTGGGAGTTTTATAGCGATGAGGTGGAAGCCTTGCTATTTGCCGAGCACCGGCATCTCTGGGAGCTGAACCGGGCGTTGCTTTCCGGCCTGATCGAGCTGGGCCGGTGGCCGGTGAGACTATCATCCACGACCGCTTATGAAAGAGAAGTGACCGACCGGCTGGACCTGCGGCCGCGCCGCGCTACGGAAGAAGTGCTGCCGCCGCTGCGGCCCTACCCGCAGTTGTTTCGGGAGCGGCACGGCTTTATTGAGAACCTGTCCGTGCTGGACGGGCTGTTGTGCCTGGGGCCGGAATTGGTGACGCACCTCATGCGTTCTTGACCGACTCGTCAGGCGACGACCGATTCGCCCCGGATTTTCCGCACAAAATTGCGGCCGGCCGCCGCCACGTCAGTCGCTCCAGCGAGGGAGCGGATGAAGGCCGAGCCGATGATGGCACCCTGGGCATGGCGGCAAGCGGTCTCGAAACTTTCGCGGTCGCTGATGCCGAACCCGATCAGGCGGGGACTTGTCAGGTTTAGCGCGGCGATGCGCTCGAAGTAGGCGATCTGTTGCGGGCTGATCTCACGGCTGTTACCCGTGATGGCACTGCTGCTCACCACGTAGATAAAGCCGTCGGAAGCGGCGTCGATGGCACGGATCCGCTCTTCCGCCGTTTGGGGCGTAATGAGGAAAGTAAATTGCAGACCCGCCGCCTCGATCATTTTCCGGTAGTCGCGCTCGTACTCGCGCAAGGGCAGATCGGGCAGGATGAGGCCGTCGATTCCCGCCGCGGCGGCATCACTAATGAACCGCTCGACACCGTATTGGAGCAGTTGGTTGTAGTATCCCATCAGCACCAGCGGTACATCCGTTTGCCGGCGCGCCTCCCTGATCTGCTCAAAAAGCAGTTTCAGGGTCATGCCGTTAGCCAGGGCCTGCATCCCACTGTTCTGGATGGTCGGCCCATCGGCCATCGGATCGCTGTAGGGCATCCCGATCTCGATCAGATCGGCCCCGCCGGCCGCCAGGCCGGTGATGACGGGGACGGTGTCGTTCAATCCCGGGTAACCGGCGGTGAAGTAGACGTTGAGAATGCCGGCCTGCTTGCGGGCAAAGAGGGTGGAGAGACGGTTCACGTTGTGCTGCGCACGTATTTTTGTAGGACGCTTCGCGTCTGGTATTTTAGAAGGACGCTTCGCGTCTGGTATTTTAGTATTTTTGATTCAACCTATTCAAGAACGTTACGCCCACGCGTAGGCTGGATCAAAAGTACTAAAATACCAGCGGCAACGCCGCCTACTAAAGTACGCGCGAAGCGCCCACGCGTAGGCTGGATCAAAAGTAATAAAATACCAGCGGCAGCGCCGCCTGCTAAAGTACGCGCGAAGCGCCCACGCGTAGGCTGGATCAAAAGTACTAAAATACCAGCGGCAACGCCGCCTACTAAAGTACGTAGCGGTTGCTAAACCGCTACCCCCACCGGTACCGTCCAACCGTACTTGTCCTCGATCCGGCCCGATCGCAGGCCGTCGATGTAATCCTTGGCGAAGGTGCCCACCTTGCGATCGGCCACCGACGGCAGTTCCATGGCCAGGTTACCGTACTGGATTTTCGCCACGTGGCTGACCACGGCGGCCGTACCCGTGCCGAATACTTCCTTGAGGTTGCCGGCGCGGTAGGCGGCGGCCACCTCGTCGATCTTGAGGGTGCGTTCTTCTACGTTATAGCCGTTATCGCGCAGGATCTCGATGATGCTCTTGCGGGTGATGCCCTTCAGAATGGGGCCGTCGGTGACGGGCGTAACGACGGTGTCGCCGATCACGAAAAAGATGTTCATCGTGCCTACCTCGTGGATCTCCTGGCGGTCGGGGCCGCCCATCCACATGATCTGGTCGAAGCCCTTGCGCTGGGCCTCGGCGGCGGGTAGCAAACTGGCGGCGTAGTTGCCGGCGGCCTTGGCCTCACCCGTGCCGCCCTTGACGGCGCGGACGTAGCCCTGCTCCACCAGCAGGCTAACCGGCTTGGCGTAGTAAGGACCGACGGGACCGGTAAAAATGCAGAAGGTGTAAGTATCGGAAGGCCGCACGCCGATAAACTCATCGGTAGCGAACATATAAGGACGGATGTAAAGCGCACTGCCCTCGGCGGGCGGGATCCACTCGGCATCCAGGGCCACGAGCTGGGAGACGGCCTCCACGAACAGGTCTTCCGGGAACTCGGCCATCATCAGGCGGCGGGCCGAGTTATTCAGGCGGGAAGCGTGCTCCTCGGGGCGCAGCAGGGCGGGGGTACCGTCCTGAAGTTTGCTGGCTTTCATTCCCTCGAAAATGGCCTGACCGTAATGCAAAGCCGAGGAAGCCGGGTGGATGCTGAAGTTGCCGAAAGGAATGATGCGGTGGTTTTGCCACTGACCGTTGTAGTAGTCGGAGACAAACATATGGTCGCTGAATACGCGGCCGAAGGGAATGTTATCGAAATCTACCTCACCGATGCGCGAGTGTTCCACTTTTTTTACGCTGATCTCCTTTGACATGCCGAATCTTTTTTTGCAAAATTAGGGCTTATTCTTAACTTTATCAACGCCATATTTTCTTCTCCGAGTAATATTCGGAACACTCACCCCTTTCACTACGCCATATTTCGTGGATCACTACCTGGGCTTCTCTTTATCCGGCTTACCCGATTCCTTAGCGGCTGACAATCAGCCGGAAGGACCCGACCGGGCGGAGCTGTTCGTGGTTTATCGTCCCGGAACCGGAGAAAATGCCGCGCCGGATGCGGCACGGGATTATTTGCTTAAAGTACTATCCGCCATCGGCTACGACGCCGAGCAGCCCAACTATTGTTTCCTGGCCCTGCCGCAGGGCGGTAAACTTGACCTGATGCCCTTGCTGCGCCGAAGTGAATCTCGGCAGGTCATCATTTTCGGCATCCCGCCCCGCGAACTCGGCATCCACTTTCGCCTGCGCCCGTACCAGACTGAACGAGCCGCTGGATTTACATGGCTTTGGGCCGATGACCTGGTGCAAATCCGCGATGAGCGCGCCAGCGGCGATGCGCAACGCGCCAGTGCCCTCTGGCAAGCCCTAAAGGCACATTTTTCTACCGACTAATTTTTCTATTCTCACCAAGCTTCCTCCCCCGCGCTACATTTCCGTTCTAACCAGATGACCAAAACCAAACTAGTTTTCGCCACCAACAACCCGCACAAGATCGCCGAGATTCGCCGACAACTCGGCGAACGGTATGATTTCCTCAGCCTAAGTGATATCGGTTGCACCGCCGAACTACCCGAAACCCGCGACACCCTGCGGGGCAACGCCCGCCAGAAGGCCGAGTACGTCAAGAAGCAGTTCGGCTACGATTGCTTTAGCGAGGACACCGGCCTGGAAGTGACCGGCCTGCACGGCCGCCCCGGCGTACACACCGCCCACTATGCCGGACCCGAGCGCGACGCCGCCGCTAATATGGCCAAGGTACTCGGTAAACTGACCGGTCTCACGGACCGCTCAGCCCGCTTCCGTACCGTGATCTGCCTGATCCAGGGGAATGAAATTCAGTATTTCGAGGGTAACGTCGATGGTCGGATCGCCGAATTCGCCCGGGGAAAGGAAGGATTCGGTTACGACCCCATTTTTATCCCCGAGCAGGAAGAGCGGACCTTTGCCGAGATGGGTTTGGCGGCCAAGCAAAACTTCAGCCACCGCAGCCGTGCCATGACCGCCCTGCAAGATTACCTTACCCAACAGTCCGGCACATGAGTTTTCGTCGGCAACTGCGGTTGGCTATTCCCATTTTACTCATCGTGGGGGTATTCGCCTTTATCCAGTGGAAGGTCCAGCAGCGGGGCGACCGCTTCGAGTCCGCCCCCGCCGGTACCGACATCGGGCAGACCGACCGGATCGCCATCGACTTGCCCGCCGTGGACGCCGCCGCCCTCACGCTCTCCCGCGACCCCGATCAGGGGTGGATCGCCAAGGTGGGACCCAGCTACCGGCCGGCCCGCAACGATTCGGTCGAACACCTGCTTACCGCACTCGCCCAATTGCGCACCACCCGCGTGGCGGCCAACAGCCCGGGTGGCTACCGGCGGCTGGGCATCGAGACCCTGCGCGAATACCGCTTCACCTATTTCGACCACCATGACAAAATGGTACAGTGGGCACTCTTCGCCCCGCCCGATTCTCTCGTCGATTCACTGGCCGGCTACCTGCTCATCATCCCCGCCCCGGAACTGTATACCCTTACCGGCCCCGACATCCGTACGCTCCCCTGGCAATCCGACCGCCTGTTCGGCCACGAACTGCTCCGGCTCGAACCCACCCGACGGGCCGATTCCATCGTCCTCCTCCGGGCCGATACCACCCTGCGCCGACGCCTACCCGCTTCTGACAGCCTCGTCCGATCCTGGCAAGCCCTCGACGGACCCCGCCTGGCCGATGACGTGGACGAAATGGCCGCTGCTGACCGTCGCTTGGCCGAGGTCCGGCTCTATTTCCCCGGCAGTGACAGCATCAGCCTCTACGGCCTGCGCAGCCGGGATGGGGGACAAACTTTTAACGTCTATTCCTCGCAGTTTTCGCGCAATTATTTTAGTGTGGATAACGCTTGGTTCGAGACCATATTCGGCCCGGTTCAGTTGCCGCCGGCAGACACTTCAGGGGTCTTTTAATAGACCCACCTGCAAGTGATCTCGCGGTTTCAAAAAAAAACGGCCGGTTGACTCTTCTTGAGCCAACCGGCCGTAGCCTGATCTATAAAACTTATTCAGTTCAGTTCGCCGCCGGCACGGCCTGCGGTGCTGCCGCCACCACGGCCGCTCCGGCCGAATCGGCGTACTCCGTGAAGTTGCGGTGAAACAGACCGGCCAGCGTTTCCGCCATCCGGTCATAGTCGCGCTCGTTGCGCCAGGTGTCGCGGGGGTTTAGCACCGCATTCGGCACATCCGGGCAGCTCTGGGGCATGGCCATGCCGAAAATGGGATGCTTTTGGTAATTCACCTTGTTCAGGTCGCCGTTCAGGGCGGCTTTGATCATGGCACGGGTATAGCTCAGGTCAATCCGTTTGCCCTCGCCGTAGCCGCCGCCCGTCCAGCCGGTATTCACCAGCCAAACGTTGATCTCGCCGCTGTCGGCCTTTACCGCGTCCATTTTTTGGCCCAGCATCTTGGCGTAGGTTGTGGCGGGCAGCGGCAGAAAGGGTGCGCCGAAACAGGCCGAAAAAGTCGCCTCCGGCTCCGTTATTCCGGCTTCCGTGCCGGCAATCTTGGCCGTGTAACCGCTGATGAAGTGGTACATCGCCTGCTCGCGGGTCAGTTTACTGATCGGGGGCAGCACCCCGAACGCATCGCAGGTGAGAAAGAAAATGTTGCGCGGCAAATCGCCCCGCGAGTTGTACATGATATTGTCAATGTGATGGATCGGATAGCTCACGCGGGTGTTCTCCGTAATGCTGCTGTCCTCGTAGTCCGGCGTGTAGCCGTCTTGCTCGAAACCGATATTTTCCAGGATCGCGCCGAACTTGATCGCCCGGTAGATCTGCGGCTCCTTGCTTTCGCTCAGATCGATCACCTTGGCGTAGCAGCCGCCCTCCAGGTTGAAAATATTGCTCACCGACCAGCCGTGCTCGTCGTCTCCGATCAGGCGGCGGTCCGGGTCGTTCGACAGCGTGGTCTTGCCCGTGCCGCTCAGGCCGAAGAACAGGGCCGTATCGCCCCGGTTGCCCACATTGGCCGAGCAGTGCATCGACAGCACGTCGCGCCGCGTGGGCAGCACGTAGTTCAGTACCGAGAAAATACCCTTTTTGATCTCGCCCGTGTAGGCACTCCCCCCGATCAGGATCACCCGCTCGCTGAAGTTGATGATCGAGAAGTTGCCCTGCCGCGTGCCGTGCCTGGCCGGGTCGGCCGTCACGCCGGGAAAAGCGTAAATCTTCCACTCGTCGCTGCCGGGAATTTCCTCGCCGTCTGGGCGCAAGAACATATTGTAGGCAAACATATTCTGCCACGGATACTCCGTGTACACCCCGATCTTGATCCGGTACTTAAAGCTGGCACAGGCGTAGGCATCGCGCATGTACACCTCGTCCAGCCCGGCCACATACCTGCGGGTCTCGGCCAGCAGCGCGGCATAGTGTTCCGGGGCTATCGGCTGGTTGATGTTGCCCCAGTCCACGGTGTCCCGGGTCAGGTCGTCCTCCACAATGTAACGGTCTTTGGGCGAGCGGCCGGTAAATTTCCCGGTGTTAATCACCAGCGCGCCGGTGTCACTCAGTTGTCCCTGACTCTTCTTAATGGTGGCTTCCACCAGGGCGGCCACGGGTAGGTTGGCACGAATATTATCGTGTTGCATAAAATGGTTTTATCATCCCCCGCCTACCGCTGGTTAATCGGTCTCGGGCGGGAAATTTGGTTGATTAAAAGGCTTATACTACTTCTCTCTTCCGGCGGGTTTAGGGCGTGTCCCCGTCCCTGCCGGGCCGGGGCCGGTCCCTTCCCGGCTCGCTGTTCGCTCGGTGCTACCGCACTAAGAGCGTGTCTAAATTTTTACTTCCTGAGAACCAAGCATTTAAGAACCTGGCGTCATGAAAACTGACTTACGTCACCCGCTATGCGCGTAAGTTTTTATCTAACCAGAACCTTAAATAATTGATCCTCAGTTCTTAAAAATTTTAGACACGCTCTAAACCGTCCAGGCACCTCACGCGACATACAGGTAAAGTTATGATTTTTCGGGAGACGGTTAAGATAATCGCTCCGCTACTACCTTCCTTTCTCCTTATTCCGGCAATCCCACGGGGGGGTAAGCTGCCAGGTATTCCTCCACTTTGGCCACCATCTCACTACTCCCGGCATAAAACGGTACCCGCTGGTGTAGTTCACTCGGCTTCATCTCCAGTATCCGGCCGTAACCGTTGCTGGCCCGGCCGCCCGCCTGCTCGATGATGTAGGCAATGGGGTTACACTCATATAGCAGACGCAATTTCCCCTGCGGTGCCTTCCCGATGGGCGGGTACAAATAGATGCCCCCCTTAATGATATTCCGGTGAATATCGGACACCAAAGACCCGATGTAACGCGAGGTATAGGGCCGGTCTTCCTCCTCCCGCTGACAATGCTTAATGTAGTCCTTGATCCCCTGCGGGAAGTGGATATAGTTGCCCTCGTTAACGGAGTAGATATTTCCCGTTTCGGAAATCTTCATGTCCGGGTGCGACAGGTAGTAGGTGCCCAGGGCGGGGTTGAGGGTGAAGCCGTTTACGCCGTGGCCGGTGGTGTAGACCAGCATGGTGCTGGTGCCGTACACGATGTAACCCGCCGCCACCTGGTTGTTGCCGGCCTGCAAAAAATCTTCCAGATTGACCGGTGTTCCGGTGGGCGAGATGCGGCGGTAGATGGAAAAAATGGTGCCCACCGATACGTTCACGTCAATGTTGGAGCTACCGTCCAGCGGGTCCATCAGCACCACGTACTTGTTCTGGTGGTCGTTATTCTGCCCGCCCAGGATGATAAAATCCTCTTCCTCCTCCGAGGCGATCCCGCACACGATCTGCCGGTTCACCAGCTGGCGGATGAATACCTCGTGGGCGTACACGTCCAATTTCTGCTGGGCTTCCCCCTGCACGTTCAACTCCCCCACCCCGCCGGTAATGTCTACCAGCCCGGCCTTGTTCACCTGGTGGTTCACCACCTTGGCCGCCAGGCGAATGGAGTTGATGAGCCGCGAAAGCTCTCCTGAAGAATAAGCGAAGTCACTCTGGTTCTCGATGATGAATTCACCGAGGGTTTGGTTGGGGGTGGACATGGTGGGTTGGTTGGTTAGGGCGGAAGCAAAGATAACGGGAAAAGCCGATTGGCCGGAGTACCGGCCCACTTCCTTGCTTGTTTTCCCCGCGTGAGGTGCCCGGAGGGGCATCCGCGCAGCGGGGCGTGCGCAGCACCGAGCGACAGCGAAGCCCGGAGGGGACCGACGGTGAGGCGTTAGCCGAACCGGCACGCCCAAAAATCAGCCCGTAGTGAACCTACCGCCGCCTGGTCAACTATGGACAACATGATTACTTACGACTACAAAAACCACTGCGTGCTGGTGACCGGATCGAGCCGGGGCGTGGGGCGGGCCACCGCGCTGGCGTTTGCGCGGGCCGGGGCGCGGGTGTGCGTGCACTACCACCGGAATGAGGAAAAGGCCCGCGAACTGCTGGCCGAACTGCCCGGTAACGGCCACGCGCTGCTGCGGGCCGATGTGGCCAAACCGGCGGCCGTGCGGGTGCTGGTGGAAAGCGCGATTGCCAAGCTGGGCCGCCTGGACGTGCTGGTGAACAACGCCGGCATCTTTGAGCCGCACCCCGTGGACGGCGACCTGGATTTTGACGCCTGGCTGGCCGCCTGGCAGCGCACGTTGGACGTGAACCTGACCGGCGCGGCGGCGGCCGCCTACACGGCCGCCCGGCACATGATGGCGCGGGGCCGGGGCGGCTGCATCATCAATATCGGCAGCCGGGGTGCCTACCGGGGCGAGGCCGGCCAACCCGGCTACGGGGCCGCCAAGGCGGGCCTGCACGCCCTGAGCCAGAGTCTGGCGCAGGGGCTGGGCCAGTACGGCATTACGGTGCACGCGGTGGCGCCGGGTTTCATCGAGACGGCCCTGGCGCGGCCCTGGCTGCAGGGCGCGGCCGGCGAGGCGGTGCGGGCACAGAGTCCGCTAAACCGGGTGGCCACGGTGGAAGAGGTGGCGCAGGCCGTGCTGTATCTGGCCAGCGAGGAGGCCCGCTTCACTACCGGTGCCGTGCTGGACCTGAACGGGGCCAGCCACCTGCGTTAAATATTTTCGGGCAACCGAACACCGACCGGGAAAAGTGGTTATCCAAGCGTATTCAGGCCGCTAATCAGTGAGTGGCATACCGTGGATTCTTTCCACGCTCTGCCCCCGCAGTCAGCCGGCTTTTTCCCCAACTTAACCAACTCACAACCATGCAAAAATCCTTTCAGAAAATTACGCTGGCCGCTCTGTTCGTGCTGGCAACCTGCTCCCTCTCCGCACAGGGCTTCGGCGTACGTGTCGGTGGTGTTTCGTCAACGGTCAAATTTGAAGCAGCCGGAGCTGATTTAGACATAAAAGGTGCCACTAACCTGGCATTGGGTCTGTTTGTCGAATTGCCCATTGGCGATGTGCTTTCCATCCAGCCGGAATTGAACTACATGGGGCGTGGTTTTACGCAAGAATTACCAGGAGACGATGTCAAGACGCGCTTTGCCTATGTAGATCTCGGTGCCTTGGTAAAATTACGTTTCGGTAGCGATTCACCCGTTGGTTTCTACGTCGGTGCCGGTCCTTACTATAGCTACCTGCTTAGCGGAAAAATTGGTGATGACGAACTCGACTTCGATAACAATGGCCGCGATACTAATCGAGGAGATTTTTCAGTAGCCGGTGCTGCCGGTGTTACCTTTGGTGGTGACCTGCGCTTCTTCGGTGAAGCTCGCTACATCTACGGCCTCAATAATTTGAGCGACCTGGATGGCGTGACTATCAACAACCGTACAGTTATGATCACCGGTGGTGTGATGGTACCTTTCGGCGGCTAGACTTTATAATCAGCGTAACCGCTTTAACCTTGCCGGGGCCGGAGACATTTGTTTCCGGCCCCGGCGTTTTTGTATATCAAAACAATTGCTACCTTTATTGCTCACTAAACCCCTTTTATCATGCGGAACACCGTACCCTTTTCCTTTTTCATCGCGCTGCTCCTACTGGCTACGGCCGGTACGGCCACAGCGCAGAACTTCGGCGTGCGTGCCGGAGTAGTTTCCTCTAACGTAAATTTCATCATTGAAGATTCTAATGTGGATATCAAACCGGATCGCGCCACTAATTTGGCGATAGGTCTTTTTGTGGAACTACCCTTCGGCGAAAATTTAGCCATTCAGCCCGAACTAAACTATTTGGGGCGGGGAGCTAATTTTGACGACACTGCTTTTGGAGGGTCCGAACTGAGATTAAGCTATCTGGATCTGGGAGCCTTGGTTAAGCTTCGCCTCAATGCCGATGCACCCGTTGGGTTCTACTTAGGCGCGGGTCCATTCCTGGGTTATGCAGTGAGTGGTAAAGAAGGTGATAGGGATATCAACTTTGATGAGGACGGATACAAAAGAACCGATTTTTCGTTGGCTGGCGCGGCGGGCGTTACTTTTGGTAGCAGTTTACGCTTCTTTGGAGAATTTCGCTATTCATATGGCCTGTCAAACCTTGATGATGAGGGTGATGCGGATTTTAAGCTTAGAAATAACGCCATCCTCCTCACCGGAGGCGTGATGGTGCCGTTGGGCAACTAAGGTAAGTCTGACCGGATAATCCTCCAACAAAGCCGCCGGAAGCTTCGCTCCCGGCGGCTTTATGCATTAATACATCAGGGTTCGGTATATTGAACCATATACTACCGGCCGTTCTTCGTATGTCTATTAACCGTAATATAGCGGTCCGCACCCTTATGGCACCTGAAGTCTTCCTTTTTGATCGAATAAAACGGCTCGTCCGGCCGGCTGCTCTGACGGCGGCGGTTCTGCTGTGCGGCATGGGGTGGCGGCCGGTAGTGAATGCCCAGAGTGAGGATCTGCAATCGGAGTACTACTCCATCAACGACGGGCTGACCGACCGGGTGGTGACCGCTATCCAACCGGATGAGCAGGGGTTCATCTGGGTGGGTACCCAGGATGGGCTGAACCGTTTCGACGGTTATGAATTCCTCCAGTTCAGGAATAATGAGAACGAACTGGGCCGCATCAGCCGGTCCGACATCGACCATATTGCCCGCGACCGCGACGGAAGGTTGGCAATCTTTTACCGCTCCTTCTTCGGATTTTTCGACCTGTTCGACCCACGTGACTTCAGTCTCACCCCCGTCGAGCTATCCTCCTCGGCCGGCATCAAGGGGCACCCGCGCTGCTTTGCCGTGGACCGGATGGGCCGCATTTTTACCGTTACCATCGGCGAGGGAGGTACCCGGCTGTACGAATACACGCCCGCCGGCTTCTCGCTGGTTTGGCGTTCGGAGGAGATCTGGCTCAATGTGGCCACGGCCGTACACTTGCTCCCGCTGGACAACGGTCGCTTTCTACTCTATGATACCCAGCACGGTCTGCGCCACCTCGGCGCTACCGGTGAGCTGATCGGCACGATAGAACTGCCTTCCACTCTTCAGACCATACGTTACGGCACCGGCAATTTCGATGACGTACAGATATTTTACCAGGATAAAAGCGGCCGTGTATGGATAAGTTTCTTTAACCGCCCCGGCATCTATCGCTGGTCCGGGCAAGAACTGGCGGGAATCACTCCTTCCGTATTACTTCCGGTTGATTCTACTACCGCCTATACCGATATCTGGGAAGACGCCGAAGGTAACCTGCTCTTCAACCAGACCAGCCTGCCCACGGGAGAATACCCTCGCTCCGCACACCTGTACTGCCTGAACAAGAAAGAGGAGGTCGTCAGCTTCGATCAACTGCTCCGTTTGACCAGATATTTGCTGGATGTACAGTCCGAAAATTTTTTCGGCACGCTTTTTCTCGGCACCGATACCGGTTTGCGCACCGTACGTAGCAGCAAGACCAGCGTCACTACTTTCCTGGACGAGAACGGGCTGGGTGATGACCAGCGTGGGGAAGTAATGCGTGGGTTGGTGGAAACCGCTACTGACGGCATCTTTTTCATCAGCGAGGACATCGATCTCTGGTACCTGGACCCGGCTACGGACGTAGTGACCCAACTGGATGTAAACGACGAGGTAACCGGCCGCCGTATCGAAATGAGTTGCGGAACCGATCTACTCTACGACCGCAACGGCTACCTCTGGATCATCGGGTGCCGGAATAATAACACCACCGGCGTACTGGTCCGCTACGACATTGCCGAGTGTTCGTCCAGGGCTTATCCTTTCTCCGAGCGGTTCACCTGCCTGAGTTGGAACGCCGACTCCACGGCCATCTACCTGGGTGGGCTGGAAGAATCGGAAAGTGCGGTACTGGTTCGCTTCGATCTGGATAGTGAGCGTTTTAACCTGATCACGGACGCCGAGAACACCAACTTCGTACAGGGCACCTCGGTGCGGTCCATGCGCTGGTCGGCCGGGCCGCGGCCGGGCCTGTTTCTGGGTACCCGCGGCCGGGGGCTATTTTTCTACGATCCCTTCACCCGCACGGTGGTCAACTACGGACCGCCGCCGGAGAACAGCACCGAAGAACCTCTTTTTACCGACTACAGTTTCATCTCCATCTACCAGGATACCGCAGCCAACGAACTCTACCTGGGCAGCCGCGACGGAATCCAGGTGCTCAATCTGGTCACCGGCAGTGCGCGTCACATCGGCAGCCGGGAGGGCCTGAGCGGGAAGATCGTCTGCGGCATCATCCCCGACCACGCCGGTAGCTACTGGATCAGTACCTACTATGGGCTGACCTACTACCGCCCCTCCGACCAGGTTTTCCGCCGTTTTTACCGCTCGGACGGTCTGGCGCACAATGAATTCAACCGTTTCTCCTACCTGCGGGGTAGCAACGGCCGGCTCTACTTCGGCGGGGTGAACGGACTGAATGCTTTTTATCCCGGCGACCTGATCAACGAGACTTCTACCTCTACCGTGCGGCTCACGCAGGTCAGCACTTCCGGGCGCGACGGGGGCCGCAGTATCCGCCGCAACCTCGACCGGCCGGGGAAGGTACGCATCAACACCGATGAGAAGAGTTTTGCCATCGATTTCATGCTCACCGATTATACCCGGCCCACGCGCAACCGCTTTCGTGCCCGCCTGGACGGCTACGACACCGACTGGGTAGAACTCAACAACCAGCGCAGTGTCCGCTACCACAATCTGCCGGGGGGCAATTACCTGCTCCATGTGCAGGGGGCCGATCCGAACGGCAACTACACCACCAGCGAAATGACCCTGCCCATTCGGGTGTTCCAGGCATTCTACGAAAAGACGTGGTTCTGGACCTTGGTCGTCATCATGCTGGTCGGCCTCACCTACGGCTTCCTGCAAACCCGCCACCAGGAACGACTACGCGAAGAACGCTTGCGTACCCAGATCAGCAGCGATTTACACGACGAGGTAAGCGGTCTGCTGGCGGGCATCACCATGCAATCGGAAATCCTGCAGGGCTATACCGAAGATATTCGCCTGCGCAGCAAACTCGAAACCGTGGGCGAAGCCGGCCGCAAGGCGATGGCAAAAATGGGTGACGTGATCTGGTCCATCGACTCCCGTCGCGATACCCTCGGCGACCTCCTCAGCCGGATGCGCGAACATGCCGATGACGTACTGCTACCCCTCGAAATCCGTTACCAGTTTCGCACCGAACGCCTGGGCGGCGAGCAGCAAAAGATCTCCGCCAACGTCCGTCAGGACCTTTACTTTATTTATAAGGAGTGCATCAACAATATCGCTAAACACTCCTCGGCCGGCCAGGTCGATATCTACCTCGGCAATCAGGGCAACCAGTTCGAACTGGTCATCCACGATAACGGATTACTCAAAAGCAGCGATAACGGCGTGGCAAAATCGGTCAAAAAAGGCCAGGGCCTGATGAACCTCAATATGCGCGCAGAGCGCCTACGGGGTCGGATCAAGATCGAAACCCAGGGCGGCTACACCGTCCGCTTACAGATGCGAAAGTTCGTCTAGCAGATCGGGCCTGCCGCTCAGTACTGCTGTAGCGGCACCAGCACGTAACCGTCACGGGCCAACCGGCCGAAATCCTCGAAGCCGACATTCACGTAGCCGCCCTCGGCCCAGTCGCGTCCCTTATTGGCCCGCAACTGGAACGTCTCGGCATTCTGATCGTAGCCGACCACCACCAGGGAGGAGGTCCGATCGGTAGTTCCAACGGGCTGGTAGAGGCTGGTGCGCAGCGCATCGAAATCGGCACCGGTAGACATTTGCACAATCACCGGATTGCCGCGCGACAGGGCTTTCTTCACTTCGAACACCCGCTCGCGGGGCCGCGTCACGTCGCGGAAAATATGCAAGTAGTTGGTGATCCGGTAAGACTGCGTGGCATAAACCGCCGGCGGAATGGTCACGCTACCGTAGGGCATGATGGAGGCGGAAACGGTACCCGTTTCGGCCAAAAACCGCAGCCCGTCTTCCAGTGAGACCTGCCGGCCGGAGGCCCGCAGGCTCAACGACAGATAATCGGGGCTAAGGTTATCTTTAAAGTTACGGTTCAGGTTAGCGTAGTACTCCAGGCTGCTCGTCAGCGCATACGCCCAGTCCAGGCGGGTGTCGGCCAGTTGGCGTACCGGCATCAGGTAGGGCTGCACGCTCTGGCGCTCCATGGCCTCGCGGCTCGGGCTGCCGATGCCGGGGATGTAAAACATCAACTGGTCGATGGCGGCGGCATCACTCAGGCCGATCGCCGCTTTCTCAGCCTGGCGGGGGGTGGTGGTGCCGTAATTTGCCGGGGGCTGCGCGGCCAGCAGGAGGGGGAAAAACAGACCGCACAGCAAGAAGAGGCGGATTAGGGAAACGGACATGGACGGGGCGATTTTATACATTCAAACGATCCACCGGGGAACGCTGTAACGCACCGGTTTCGCATCCCGCCCGCCCCCATTTAGAAAACGGTAGTATTTACCGGGAATAAGGTTAATCGTAGAGACGCGACACCCCGCGTCTAGGAGATTTCCAATCGACGCCCTGATTTTCGCTATTCAGCATTCCGTATTCGCTATTCCCGCAGGGGTCAAACGCAAAAGCCCCGCCGTCCTGACGGACGACGGGGCTTTTTTCAGGCAGTAGCCGAAGCTACCATTACTGCACCGTAGGGGCAGCGGCATTGGGGTCGGGGTTCACCATACCGGTCAGGTAGATGAAAGTCTGGGGCGGGTTGGTGTTCGCCGTCAGGGTTACCTTTTGGTTACGCTGGCCCTTCTTGGCCTTCGAGTTGAACTCCACTACGATCTCGCCCTTACCGCCGGGGGCGATGGCCTCCGTTGGCTTGGAAGGAACGGTGCAACCGCAGCTACCCTTGGCATCGCTCACGATGAGCGGCTCCGAACCGGTGTTGGTGAACGAATAGGTGTGGCGTACCATCTCCCCTTCGGTTACCGTACCGAAATCGAAAGTCGACTCGGCGAATTCGATTGTCGTCAGGGGGCCGGCGGGCACGGCCATCTGCGGCTCGGCGGGCTGGGCGTTGGGGTCGTTGGGTTGTACGGTGGCCGACTCCACGTTCTCGCGGGCGGCGTCACGCACGTCCTCGTTGGTGTCGTTGCAGCTCACCAGGGCGGCTACCAGTACGAAGCAGGCTAAAAGGGTCTGAAATTGCTTAAGCATATCTGAATGTATTATGAAAGTTGGTTCTTGAAAAACGCGGGGCCGGCAGCGGTTGCCGCTCCAATCCCGCCCCACAAAGGTAGCCCACCGGATCAAAAGGGCTGTTAATGCGGGCGGCTGTTTTGTTAACGGGCTGTCAACACCTCCCCAACGGCTATTCCTCGCCCCGGTAGGCGGCAAAAATATTCTCCGTCTCGTACAGTTTCACTTCGTGCAGGCGGCAATCCTTCAGGTGCGGCTCCAACCGCTGCCAGATCAAGATCGCCATATTCTCCGTGGTCGGCTGCAAATTCTTCGGCACCCACTCCACGTCCAGGTTCAGATTCGAGTGGTCCACGTGGTCCAGCACCTCGGCCTTGATCAGCCTGGACAGCTCCTTGGCATCGGCCACAAAACCGGTATCCGGGTTGGGTTGGCCCTTTACGGTCACGAACAAATGATAATTGTGGCCGTGCCAATTCTTGTTCGCGCACTTCCCGAAAGTGGCCAGATTACGCTCCTCGCTCCACTCCTCCACCCACAGTTTATGGGCACCGTTAAAGCGTTCGCGGCGGGTCAGGTATACGGTCGGCATGGGATAAATTTTAGTGGTTTGATCTACTGCTGGTAAAGGTTTGGGGCGGCGGGTTGGTTTACGCTCGTTCGGGCGTGCCCCCGTCCTGCCGGCCGGGGTCGGTGCCCTGCGGGCTTCGGCATTCGCCTCGGCACTACGTGCGCTAACGCCCCTCCGGTCACCTCACGCGGTGCGCCGCAACCGGTGTTCAACGCACCACCAGCACGTTTCCCCCGCCCAGGTCCATTAGCTGCCCCACCGCCCGGCGGTCCGCTTCCAGCAAGTGGGCGCGGCCGGTCGCATCCAGCCACTGCACGCTCGCCGCATCCTGGCGGCCCAGGCGCGGTTGCACCCGCAACTCGTTGCCCCCCAGCAAAAATCCGCCGCCGGTCAACGCTAGTAAGGCACGAACGGAAGTCACCTGCGCCGCCGCCGGCAGGGCAGCCCCGGCCCACTCCCCATCCACGCCCAACTTGAACACGGTGGTCGCTAGCGTCTCCAGGCGCAGCGGCGGCGGAAATTCCTCCGCCTTCGGGAAAAGGATGGCGAACGACTGGCCCGCAAAATCCCGGTAATCCAGGCGGTTGCGTTTCCAGGCGGGCAATTGGGCGGCTATCTCGTCCTTGTCGTAATAGGGCACCTCGTTGCCGTTGCGCACATGGGTCAGCAGGGGGTCGGTCTTGCCGTTGCTGTCCCAGTCGTAGGGATACAGGCGAGCCGGGGCGGCGGGGCTGACGCGCAGCGAGGAGTTGCGACCGAAGTTTCCGGCTAGTAATTCCGGCAGGCCGTCGTTATCCGGATCGGCGGCGGTCAGGCTGTTCCACCAGCCGGCGGTGGCGGGCACTTCGGTTTTGGTCCAGGGGCGGCCGGGGTGCAGCAGGGTCAGCGACATCCACTCGCCCACCACGGCCAGCTCTCCGCGTCCGGGCAGCCAGGCGGCAGCGGTCACCATGCCCATCTCCAGCAGGTCTTTGGTCCATAGGTCGGGCGCGGCGGCGTAGCGGCCCGTACCGTCGTTGATCCACAGCAGGCTGCGGCCCGGCAGGCCGTAGCTGCCGGGCACGCCCCGCCCGCCCACGAAAATATCCTGGTCGCCGTCGGCATCGAAGTCTCCCGCTACCACGCAAGCGGCATGGGCGGCGTTTTGCGGCAGGCATTCCACGCAGCGTTGCCAGCCGGTTCGGTTTTGCAGATACAGTCGGTCGCCCAGCAGTTCCGGCGGGGTTCCCACCCGTCCGCTGCCGCTCGCTACGTAGAGGTCCTGATCGCCGTCGCCGTCCACGTCCAGAAACAGGGCAGCGGCGGCGGGGCTAAGGCTGTCGGCAGCCAGCGCGGGCGGCAGGGGTTCTTCGCGAAACTCCGTGCCGTTCCAGAACAGCAGGCGGGCCGGGGCCGCCACCGTATTGCCCACGTAAATTAGCATTCCTCCCTCGGCGGCAGTAACGGCTACGGCCGGCGGCCCATCCGTCCAGAAACGCGGTTGCAACGGCTCGGCATCGAAATCGGAATAAGGTACGGCTGCAATTTTACCGGCGGCGGGCGGTAGTTCGACCAGCTTAAACGGCAGCAGATCGGATGATTCCACCGGGGCGGGGCGGAGCGAGATAAGGTCCGCCAAACTGTCGGCCACGCAAAGCAGCGGCGGTGAAGCGGACTGGCTGAGGAAGCCCCGCTGGCGGCAATCGACTTCAGCTACCCAGCGGGTTTCCCGCACCTTGCCATTCGTCATCGCTCCGTCCTGCCTGCCTGTAACCGGCAGCCGCAGGCAATGCCTAGCTCCCGGAACCTTCACCTCTTGCTTTTGGCCGGCTACCGGACCGCGCAGTACCGAGTCTGCGGGGGCCAGAGTGGTATTACGGTAGAGCGTAGCGGGGGCATTCAGGTTATTCAGCACCAGGTCCAGGTCACCGTCGCCGTCCAGGTCGCCGTAGGCGGCACCGGTAGAGGAGCCGACCAGGCCGAGGCCCCAGGCGGCGGCCTGATCGGTAAATTTCCAGTTTCCCTCGTTGCGGTAGGCGGCGTTGGCCACGGCCCCGGCGGGCATCCGCTGGGCCAGTTCCAGATCGGTCAGCCCGGCGGCCGTTTCGTTGTGGATGAATTTCAGGTAATTCAGATCGTTCGGCCGCCGCAGGATACCGTTGCTGATGAACACATCCTGCCGCCCGTCCAGGTCGAAATCAGCCAGCAGGGCCGACCAGCTCCAGTCGGTGGCGGCCGGCCCGGCCAGTTCGGCGATTTCGGAGAAGCGGCCGCCGCCCCGGTTCCACTGCAGGTTGTTGCGGGGCAGCTGGTCGTGGTAACCGAAACTGCGCTTGATGCGGTAAGCGTTATAGGGTTCGGCACTGACGGTGCTTTTGAGGGTCACCTCGTCGCCGGGCTGCATATCCAGGGTAAGCAAATCGGGGCGGCCATCGTTGTCCAGGTCTCCTACGTCGCTGCCCATGCTGAAATTGGAGGTGTGACCGAAACGCTCGGCCAGTTCTTCGCTAAAGGTGCCGTCGCCCCGGTTATGGTAATAGTAATCGTTTTCGGAGAAGTCGTTGCAGACGTAGATATCCGGGTAGCCGTCGCCGTCGAAATCGGCGATGGCGGCACTGAGTCCGTAACCTATTTTGGAGGAATAGATGCCGGCGGCGGCGGTCATGTTAATGTAGCGGGTGCGGCCCGCCGCGTCGGTGTCGCGGCGGTAGAGGCGGTCTCCGGCGGCCGCGTCGGGCTGTTCCCGGAAATCGGCGCGGCCGTAGGTGGCATCGCTGTGGACGGAGTGGTTGAGGAGGTACACATCCAGGTCGCCGTCCAGGTCGTAATCGAACCAGTAGGCCTGGGTGGAGAAGCCGCTGAAGTCCAGCCCGTAATCGGCCGCCTGCTCGCGAAAGGTGCCGTCGGGCTGCTGGACGAAAAGTTCGTTGCCGCCGCTGAGACCCCGGTAGCCGGACACGTTGCAGACGTAAATATCGGGCAGCCCGTCGCCGGTAGCGTCCGTGATACTGACACCGGTGGTCCACTGCCCGCGCCCGGTCACCCCCAGGCGGGCGGCGGCGGCCTCGAATTGCCAGTTACCCCGGTTGAGGTAGAGTTCGTTGGGTCCCTGATTACGGGTGAAGTAGAGGTCGGGCCGGCCGTCCTGATTGATGTCGGCTACGGCCACGCCGCCGCCGTTGTAGTAATAGAGGTAGCTGATGATGTTGAACTCCTCGGTGGGCCGGAGTCGGTTGGTAAAATCAACCCCTGCATCCGCTACCGTTTCGAAGAGCGGCAGCCGGTTATCCGCGCTACCTTCCTTTCCTCCGCAAGAAAATAGAAGGCTTAGAGAAAACAGGAGAAGGAAAAAATAACGCATAGTAAGGAGTAAAGCCGGCAAATGAAAGGAAAACGGGGTGGGTAACCCGCGTGAGGTGCCCGGAGGGCCGACGAAGGGGGTGGGGCTTGCCCCAGACCCCGAGGAAGGGTGCGCAGCACGGAGCGAACAGCGAACCCCGGCGGGGACCGGCCCCGTTTCCGCCGCGGCGGAATGGGGACACGCCCCCACGAACGAGAGAAACAACGCTTAAAAAAATGCGGCCGTAAAGGTAGCCCCGGCAGCGTAGGAGACGTGTAAAAGAAACGTTATTGTCTGCCCGAACCCGGACGGAGGTGCGCAAAATGCCTAATTTTGTGGAGTTGCACCGATTTACCCGCTCAACCGTCCCATTATGCGTCTACTTTATCTTTCACTACTCCTCGTTTCTTTCCTCTCGCCCCACTTCGCCGCCGCGCAGGAGGAGCATTCCGTGGCCCGCGAATGGGTGGAAGTGTTGCTGGAAGGCATCAGGAATGACAAGGCCCGCCCCACGGTGCACGCCCGTAATTTGTTCCATACTTCGGCTGCCATGTACGACGGCTGGGCGATCTATGACGACACGGCGCACACCTACTTTTTGGGGCAGACGGTGCGCGGTTTTCGCACGCCCTACACGGCACCGGCCACGCCCCCGGCCGATCTGCAGGCCGCCCGCGAAATGACCGTCAGCTATGCGGCTTACCGTATTATCGTGCAGCGGTTTTCCACCTCGCCCGGTACCGCGCAAACCACGCAGCTGGCCGATCAACTGATGGCTCAACTGGGCTATTCGACCGCCGTAACCGGCACCGATTATCAGAACGGCGGCCCCGCCGAACTGGGCAATTATCTGGCCCAGCAGATCCTGGCCTACGGCGCGCAGGATGGCTCGAACGAGGCCCTGGATTTTGCCAATGCCCGCTACACGGCCGTAAACGATCCGCTGCCCACCAACAGTTTCGGCGTGCCGGGCCTGACCAATTTTAACCGTTGGCAGCCGCTGGCCTTTGACGTTTTCATTGACCAGTCGGGGCAGGTAAGTAGCGGCACCACGCCCGATTTCCTGGGCGCGGAGTGGGGGAAAGTGGCTCCCTTTGCCCTGCGTAATAACGACCTGAAGGTGTTTTCCGACGAGCAGCGGGGCGACCTGTTCTGGGTGTACCACGACCCCGGCCCCCCACCCTATTTCGGCCTCTCGGGCGAGAATACGCAGGAGCTGGCCGACGAGTACCGCTGGGGGTTCGAGCTGGTGAGCAAGTGGTCGAGCCACCTGGACCCCAGCGACGGCGTGATGTGGGACATCTCGCCCGGTGCCCAGGGCAACGTGCAGAGTTACCCCGATGATTTTGCCGACTACCGCAATTTTTACGACGAGTACGAGGGCGGGGATTCCGGCCAGGGCCGCCCGCTCAACCCCGTTACCGGCCAGCCCTATGCGCCCAACATCGTGCCCCGGGGCGACTACACCCGTGTGCTGGCGGAGTTTTGGGCCGACGGGCCGGCCTCCGAAACCCCACCGGGCCACTGGTTTACCATCCTTAACTACGTACACGATCATCCGCTGTTCGAGCGGCGGTTTGCCGGTGGTGAGGTGCTGCCCGACTTGGAGTGGGACGTGAAGGCCTACCTGGCACTGGCCGGGGCCATGCACGATGCGGCCATCACCACTTGGGGGATTAAGGGCTATTACGATTACATCCGCCCCATCTCAGCCCTGCGCAATCTGGCCCTGATCGGGCAGCGGACCGACTCCGCACAGCCAAATTACAATCCGCTGGGCATTAATCTGTCGCCCGGTTTTATCGAGATCATCCAGCCGGGCGACCCGCTGGCGGGCTTCAACAATATTAATGCCGGCCTGATTAAAGTGCGGGCCTGGCGCGGGCCGAATGCCGTGATCGACCCGGAAACCGACGTGGCGGGCGTGGACTGGATTCTGGGCGGCTGGTGGTTGCCCTACCAGCGCAGCACCTTCGTGACACCCAATTTTGCCGGCTATCTATCGGGCCACTCCACTTTTTCCAGCGCGGCGGCCGAGGTGCTGACCCGCCTTACCGGTACGGAATATTTCCCCGGCGGCATGGGCGAGTTCGTGGCCCCTATGAATGAGTTTCTGGTCTTTGAGGAGGGCCCCAGTCAGGACATTGTGCTCCAGTGGGCCACCTATCGCGATGCCAGCGACCAGACCAGCCTGAGCCGGATCTGGGGCGGTATCCACCCTCCGGCCGACGACATCAAGGGCCGCAAGATCGGTCGGGACGTGGGCAACGATGCGTTTGATTTTGCCAACCGCCTTTTCGTGGGTCAGAGCGGGCCGGACTTTGCCGTAATCGACGACGGTCCCATTAAACTGACCATCCTGGGTAACCCGGTCCGCCGCGGGGGAGTTGTGCGCTTCACCATCGAAAACCGGCCGTTCATCTCGCCAACTACCGTGGACTTTTACGACCTGTCAGGCCGCCGGGTCTACAGCCGAGAGATCGTAACTGCAGGTTCGCCCATTGCCATTCCAACATCTTTTGCGCGGGGAGTTCACCTGATGGTGGTGCGTGCCAACGGTGAGTCGGCCACCGCGAAGTTACTGGTACAATAGTTGCGGTGCCGGCGCGGAGTTATCCTGACCCGGTGATCCAGGCCGTTAAATTAATGCTCCGGGCCGGGGTGCTTTTTGCTTCGGGCCGGCCCGGTGATCGCCAACGTAGCGCAGGAAACGTTCGAGTGCCCGGCGTTTGGGCGCATCGAAATCGTAGCTGATCCGGTGCGTGAAGTAGTATTCCAGGTCAAAGGATGGATCGGGGCTGGGCAGGAGGAATTTCAGTTCCGGAATGTGGGCCACCCCGTCGGCCAGCGCGGTATTAAAAGCTGTCTTGAATTCCTCACCCAGCGGTACGCGGCTGACCCAGGCGGCAAACACGAACGGCAGGCCGGTGTGCGCTTTCCAGACTTCTCCCAAATCATAGGCATAGGGGTATTCTCGGTCCAATCCGATGGTGCGGTCACCGATCACCAGGCCGCCGGTGGTGCCGCCGATGCGGCCGATGTAGCCCTCTTCGGCCGGCAGCAGGTCGGGGCCCTGGTGCCAGTATTCTTCCAGCAACAGCCGCGTGAGCATCACCGAGGTGCGCGAGTGGTGGTCGAGGTAGATGGTTTTCATCCGCTCGATGGGCACCTCGCCGTAGATGCAGACGGTACCCACGGCACCGTCGGTACCGATACAGTAATCGGACAGCAATTCATAATCCCCCAATTCGGGCAGGGCGGCCACGGGCACGAGGCCGATGTCCGCGCGGCCGTCGCGCAGACGGGCGGCACACTCGCTGGGGATGGCCAGTTCCAGGCTCAGTTCGTCGGCCACGGCACCGCGCACCAGGCCGTAGAGCAGCGGCTTGGTGTTGAGGTAAGAAACAGCGACGGTGCGGTAGGGTCCCATAATATGCTAGTTAGTGAGCGGGCATTTCGGCCAGGTGAGCGCGGTCGTTTTCCTTTGTAAACTCGAAAGAGCCGTCCGCTTTCAGTTCCGCCACCCACAGGCCGGTATTGCTGTGTCGCAGCTCGTTCATGCGGCTGAGGGGGCGGCCCATCATCAGCGTTACCAGCGCGCACATGGAGCGGCCGTGGCTGCAAATCAGCAGCGTATCTTCCTTCCGCTCGCGCAGTCGTTCGATAAAGCGTTGCAGCCGTTCGGCCAGTTCAGCGGCACTCTCGCCGCCGGGGATGCGGTGGTGATATTCGCCCCGCTCCCAGCCTTCCTTCATCGTTTGGTACTGGGCAATCATGGCCGGGGTGCTGCTCTTGCCCTCGTGTTCGCCCCAACTCATCTCGTTCAGGTCATGGTCGGTCTCGTGGGAAAGTTCCATCCCAATAAAATCAGCCACCGTCTCGGCCGTCCGTTTCAGGCCGCTGGTAATCACGGCCCCGAAGGGCACGTCCTTATAGTGCGCATGAAAGTGCCTGCCCTGCGCACGACCGGTATCGTTAAGCGAGGAATCCACGCCGCTGCCCTGCACGATGTGCCGGCGGTTAAAATCAGTTTCGCCGTGGCGGATGAGGTAGATGATCATAATTGGGTTTTGCCCGTATTTTACCTGCGGTGATCGTCGCAAGCTCCTCGGAGTTTCGTGCCTTAGTAGTGGCCTACGCGTACAACTTATAAGGCAATAGCCTTTAACCCGTTGTGATTCCCCCTGCCCCCGAAGGGGGTTCTACTGGTAGTACCTTTCATTTTTTAGTTCACCACCGGCAGTGCCGTATACCCGCGAAACAACTTGTCGTCGGCAAATTCCACGTCCTGGAAGTCGGTGATGACCTCATATAAGGTGCCGCGCTCGATAGGATGGCGGCCGACGGCGCGGATCATCTTCACCAGTTGCTCGGTGCTGAGGGCGGGGTTTTGTTCCTCGCTACCGGCCATGGAATAGATGCGGGTGGTGTCGTCGATGGTGCCGTCGATGTCGTTGACGCCGAAGGCGAGGGACAACTGGGCGGTAGTGCGACCGATCATGGGCCAGTAGGCTTTAAGGTGGTCGAAATTGTCGAGGTAGATGCGGCCGATGGCATAGTTGCGCAGGTCCTCCACCACCGTGGACTCCGCCACATGGCTCATCTCGTTATTAGAGTTGCGGAACTTGAGTGGAATAAAGGTCTGGAACCCGCCGGTTTTATCCTGCAGGCGGCGAAGTTGGTCCATATGATCGACGCGGTGGCGGAACTCCTCGATGTGGCCGTAGAGCATGGTGGCGTTAGAACGCTTGCCCAGCCCGTGCCAGATTTCGTGAATCCGCAGCCACTGATCGCCGCTGCACTTGCCGCCCGCAATCTGGTCGCGGATCTCGGGGGCAAAGATTTCGGCCCCGCCGCCGGGCATGCTGTCCAAACCGGCGGCGGCCATGCGGGCCATGCCCTCCTCGTAGCTGATCCTGGCCTTCTTGAAAATATAGTGATACTCGACGGGCGTGAGAGCCTTCACGTGCAGGTCGGGGCGGTGGGCCTTGATCTGGCGAAAAAGTTCCTCGTAGAAAGGTACATCGTACTGCGGCAACACGCCGCCCACGATATGGACTTCGGTAACGGGCTTCTCATCGTAGCCGCGCACGATATCCAGCATGTCCTCGATGCTGTATTCCCAGCCGTCTTCGCGCTTTTTGATGCGGCGCGAATAGCTACAGAAGGTACAGGTGTAGAGGCAGACGTTGGTCGGCTCGATGTGAAAATTCCGGTTGAAGTAGGTCCGGTCACCGTGCTTGCGCTCGCGGATATGATTGGCCAGCGCACCGAGGTAGCCGAGGGGGGCGGTTTCATAAAGCAGCACGCCCTGCTCGAAAGTGATGCGGTCGCCGGCGGCGACGCACTCGGCTACGGCACGCAGGGCGGGGTCGAGAGAGGTATCGTTCAGGATGACACCGAGGGAAGGAGCGGGGCTGATCATAAGCGTTTTGAGTTACGGGGATGTAACACACCAGCGAACTTTCAGTTTTGAGTGAAAGTTGTTTTTTAATGTTATCTCTGCTGGAGATTGGCTTTACGCCTTACCTTTAGAACCACAGCTCTACCTCATCACAACTCAGGTATTCCATCATTCCATCTAACCGGATTGATGTGAATTATGCAGCCTGAATATTCGTTACTTTTTTATAACGCTCTTATCTTTACGGCTATGAAGGGACTACTAATTGCCATTGAGCACCGGGTATTGCGCACTGCGGAGGATCATCCGAAAATTGACGATTCGATCGTGCTGGCGGCTTACCGCACCTACCGTGATTATTTTAGCCGGTTGCTTGAAGGCGCAGAGGAAGAGCCGCCCACCGGCACGAAAATGCTGGACGAGGCGATGCTTTCCGCTATCTGGGATGAACTAGTGGACCGCGAAGAGCTGGAACTGGACCAAGTGCTGCTGGACCCTACCGACTGCCCGACGCTGGACCAACTGTACGTGACTGCCTTTGAAGCTCTGTCGGCGGGTGCGGCCGCCGTGCCCGGCAAGGGTAAACGCAGCTATCTGAAGCATATCGAAGAGAGCGGCCTGGTGGATTACAACCGCAAGTGGCTGCGGGAAACTTACGGCATCCGCACCACACCGCATAGGGTGCGCGATTTTCATCGGGTGACGGACGAGCAGGCGCAGGAGCTGATGGAACTGCACGAAACCGACCATGAAGAGGCGGTCAGGCGGACGCAAAACCTGCTGTTGGAACACCCCGGAGACGAACGTCTGCACCTGATGTTGATCACTTTGTACTTTCTCAATGATGGGGCAGAAGCGGCCCTGGCGGCCAACGTGAGCGCGATGAAGAAATTTCCTGAGTCTCCGATATTATTGGCCAATTATTTCATGCTGCTGCTCGGACCGGATGACACGCTGGAACGTGCACATCTATTACGGCCGTTGCTGGATTTTGCGCCTACGGAGTCGGGTTTTTACGAAGATAAGGAATACCTGATGCTGGAACAGGCCCACTTTCTGGTGGCCGTATCTGACGACCGGGAGGAGGATGCCTACCGACATATGGAGGATATGCTCAAATTCGGTCGGCTGCCCGAAAACGTGGCTGTACTGGGAGCGAATCTGCTCATGGTACAATTGTCCCGTTCGGAAGAGCTTATGTCGAAATTAATGGGGGGGGAAGACTTTGAGGCGAAGTATGAAGCAGCATACCCGCAGGCTTCACAATTAATGGATGAGTTATATGCACAGTTTGTTCCGGAAATGATTTCTCAGTTAGGGGCAGAAGGACTTTTGGAAGATGACGTTGATGACGATGACGGTTACGACCTCGAAGCAGCCAAACTGTTCGCCTCACTGGGCATAGAGCCGCCCCCAGAACTGGGCGGTGCCGGCGGCGGCAAAACCCGGGTGGACGCGGAGGGTAATGATTACCGTTTCCCCGTCGGCCGGCCGGCCAATGTGGGCAAAATCTACCAGATCAAGATTAGCCTGAACGGTTCCAAACCACCCATCTGGCGCCGGATCCTGGTGGCGGCCGATACGCCGCTGAGCGAATTTTCCGATGTCATACTAAACGGCATGGGCTGGATCGGCGGTCACCTGCACCAGTTCCACTGGCAGAACGAATATTTCACTCCGCCCAACCCCTTTGGAGATAACGATTGGGATTTCTCCAACGATTACAGCCACATCCAACTCAATCACTTCCTGAAGCGACCGAACACCAGGTTCCGGTTTGAGTATGATTTCGGTGATAGCTGGGATCACACCGTCTTGCTGGAAAAAATTCTGGAACCCGACCCCAGGCAGCACTACCCGGTCTGCATCAAGGGCAAGCGCGCCTGCCCGCCCGAGGACGTGGGCGGCATCTGGGGCTACGAGGCGTTTCTGGAAGCCATGAGCGACCCCAAGCACCCCGAGCATGAGGATATGCTGGAGTGGGTGGGCGGTGAATGGGATGCGGAGGGGTTTGATCCGAAGGACGTGATCTTTTGATCGGCTCGGGAGCGGATTAAATGATTGACCTCGAAGGATCGCTTTGCGATCAAGAGAAGCAGCGCAGCTATCCTTCATTCCTTCAATCCTTGTTCCCCCCCCGGCCCCCCGAAGGGGGGAGAATCGCGCAGTAATTACGGCGACTATTGGTCGCTTGGACGCAAAATTTTGCGTCTCTACGTTTATGCCCTTCGTTCCCTCATTCCTTCACTCCTTCATTCCTTGTTCCCCCTACCACCCGATCCAGCTGCCACTGCGTACCGCTTACAAAAGTAGCTCCGGGTATCTCATTAATCACCCGCGCCTCGGTAAACTCCTCGGTGGGGTAAAACAGATCGGTCATAGCAATGGTGCCCTCATCGGCAAACAGCTCGGCGCTCTGGTTGTCGAACCACAGGCGCAGGCCCAGTTCCGTACCCGTACTGAAGCGGGGGGCCATGTGCACGCGCTTGGCGAAATCGGGTGAGAAGTCGATGCGCCCCGCGCCGCGGCGGTCGCTAAAAAACACTCGTTCGGCGGCATCGTAGCCCACCTCGTAGGTCTCCCCCAGGCCGTTAGTCAGCCGCACGTAAATGCGTCCCTCGCTCGCATCGGCGGGCAGGCGGAAGCGCAGGTCCAGCTCCAGCGTACTCGCCGCAAAGGCCAGCGCGGCGGAATCGCCGCTCACCGGCTGCTCGGCGGTACGCAGTTCCATCGTTTCCCGCACGGGCATACTCGTCAGGCGCATCCCGCGGGGCGTTTGGCGCAGCTCCAGGGTGCGGGGCAGGGTCATGGCCCCCCGGCGGTCGGGCGTCGGCACCTGCCGGGCATACTGCCAGTTATTCATCCAGCCCATATAGATCCGGCGGCCGTCGGCGGCGGGTATATCGGCCCAGCTCACCCCGGCATAGTTATCGCGGCCGTAATCCAGCCAGATGCTGTCCTGCGGCGACTGCGAGGGGTCTAACTCGAATTTCTCGCCGTCAAAACGGCCCACGAAATACTGCGTCCCCGAGCCGCCGTTCGGGCTACCCTTGTCCACGCTCAGCAGCAGCACCCAGTGGTCATCGCCCTCGCGCGAGGTCATCGGAAACAGGTCCGGGCACTCCCACACGCCCACGTGCGCGCCGATCCCCCGGCCGAAATCGCTCAAAAAGGTCCAGTCGATCAGGTTGGGCGAGGCATATATCTTTATATGGTCATGCGCGGCCAGCGTCAGCAGCCACTGCTGCGATCCATCGTCCCAGCGCACCTTCGGGTCACGAAAATTTTTGATCCCCGGGTTCGGTATCACCGGATTACCGGCATACTTGGTCCAGCTGCGGCCCCGGTCGGTGCTATACGCCAGACTCTGGTACTGGTAGTCCTCGCGGCCACTCTTCTCGCCGTCCATGTCGTGGTGCGTAAAAACGGCCACCAGCGGCGGGTTCTCGGCCGTGCCCAGCCCACTGGTGTTGCGGCGGTCATCCACCGCACTACCACTAAAAATCATGCCCAGGCTATCCGGGTAGAGCGCGATCGGCAGATCCTCCCAGTGCACCATATCGGTGCTCACGGCGTGGCCCCAGTGCATCGGCCCCCACACCATCCCCTCCGGGTAGTGCTGATAAAACAGGTGGTACTCGCCGTCGTGGTACACCATCCCGTTCGGGTCGTTCATCCAGTGGTCGGGCGGCGTAAAGTGATAGGTCAGCCGGTCGGGCGACGGCCCGGGCACGGCGGCCGCCTCCTCGGGCGTGGCACAGCCGGTCAGCAGCAGAGAAAACAGGGCGGTAACGGATAAAAGGGTGATGCGCATGAAGAAGGTGGTTGTCGGGTAGTGAATAGTAGTGGCGTAAATGTAGTGAAATTGCGGGGGGTAGTAGTGGTAGAGGGTAATTGGGTAGTAGGTAGTTGGGTAGTAAATAGTAATCTCTCCCCTCTGCGGCGGCCGGGGTTAAGGGGACCCAGACGATTAGCCGCCGGGGGGCATCGTAGTGGATAGTTGGGCAGCAATACACTCGTAATGAGCGTACGACCTACTACAATCTACCTACTAAACCGACGGTGGGCGTGCCGCCTCGGCTAACGCCTCGCCGTCGGTCCCTTGCAGGCTCGCTGTTCGCTCGGCCGCTAGCGCGTCTCCTCCCTCCGGTCGGCCCTTCCAGGCACCTCACGCAACACAAGGATTGAGGGAATGAAGGATGGAGGGATTGAAGGTTGTCGTAGTCAAAGGGTCGCGATCTCCAAATCGTGGAGGTTTGAATATAAAACCGCCGATCCCCCCTCCGCTCGAAAGATCGCTTTGCGATCAAGAGAAGCAGCGCAGCTAATCCTTCATTCCCTCATTCCTTCATTCCTTCACCTCGAAAGATCGCTTTGCGATCGAGAGAAGCAGCGCAGCTAATCCTTCACCTCGAAAGATCGCTTTGCGATCAAGAGAAGCAGCGCAGCTAATCCTTCATTCCCTCATTCCCTCATTCCCTCACCTCGAAAGATCGCTTTGCGATCGAGAGAAGCAGCGCAGCTAATCCTTCATTCCTTCATTCCCTCACCTCGAAAGATCGCTTTGCGATCGAGAGAAGCAGCGCAGCTATTCCTTCATTCCTTCAATCCTTCAATCCTTGATTACCTTTGCCCCATGGACATTAGCGTAATCGTACCCCTCTTCAACGAAGAGGAATCTCTCCCCGAATTGACGGCCTGGATCGACCGGGTCATGCGGGCCAACAACTTTAGCTACGAGGTGTGGCTGGTAGACGACGGCAGCAACGATACCAGCTGGAAGGTTATCGAAAGGCTGTGCGCCGCCAACCCTAACTTGAAGGGCATTAAATTTCGGCGCAATTATGGCAAATCGGCCGCCCTCAACCGCGGTTTCGATGCCGCTTCGGGGGATGTGGTCATCACCATGGATGCCGATCTTCAGGATAGCCCCGAAGAAATTCCCGAACTGCGGCGGCTCATCGTCGAGGATGGCTACGACTTGATTTCCGGCTGGAAAAAGACCCGCCACGATCCGCTTTCCAAGACCATTCCTTCAAAATTCTTTAACCGCGTTACGCGCTGGATCAGCGGTATCGAACTGAATGACTTCAACTGCGGTCTTAAATCCTACCGCCGCGAGGTGGTCAAGAGCGTGGAAGTCTACGGCGAAATGCACCGTTACATACCGCTGCTGGCCAAATGGTCGGGCTTTAGCAAGATCGGAGAAAAAGTGGTCGAGCACCGGGCGCGGCAGTACGGGGTGTCTAAATTCGGACTGGAGCGTTTCATTAACGGCTTTCTGGATTTACTGTCCATTTCCTTTGTCGGCAAATTCGGTAAGCGGCCCATGCACTTTTTCGGCACCCTGGGCCTACTGCTTTTCGTCGTTGCCTTCGTGGCAATGATCTGGATGGGTGGAGCCAAAATATACCGCCTGGCCGTACATCAGCCGGCCATTTTGATTACGGATAACCCCGGCTTTTACATAGCCCTCACTACCATGATCCTGGGCACCATCCTGTTCGTGACCGGTTTTCTGGCCGAACTCGTGGTCCGCTCCGCGCCCGATCGCAACCACTACCTAATCGAGACCCGGATCGACGGCGGGCAGGGCTGATCGCTTGATCAGGTAATATTCCACCGACCGTTGCTGTAACTGCAACCCCATAATATTCTCCGGCCGCCGACTGACGATTAGCGGCACTGCGTTCGACCCGCCCGTTCCCGCCTTTTTCATGTCGGCTACGATCTCGAAACTATCGGCCGAGATGGTGGAATAAGCGGATAGGCCAACGGTGACATCCGCCCGCACCTGGTTGGGGAATAAGCGAAGGCTGTCGCGGGGCGGGGCATTGCGCACGGTTACGGGCAAAAAGAGCGACTTTTGGGTATATGCCTCGGTTCCGATCCGCACGGTTACCGAACTCGTATCCAACTGTAGGCCGCGGGCGGGGCGGCGGAGCGGCAGTGAGAGTTCCTGGTCGGCCCGCAGATTGGTAAGCACCAGGGTATCGGTGGGCCAGTCCGCAAAATCCGGCAGGGTGCCGGCGGGGCCGCTCAGGTTTACGCTGTCCGGACTGATGCGGATATTTCCCAACTGCTTAAATCCTTCGGCGTAATTTATGGTGATCCGGCTCCGAATGGGTAGCCGAACACTCACCATGTCTTCCAGCTCCAGGTCCATGCCGTTAAAACTAAGGCCGGTCACCCTCACTTTGCCCGATGAGAGATTACGTTGGATCTGATTGGTGAGCAGACTGGACGTCAGGGGCAGCCGCTGATCGTCGATCATGGAGAAATCGAGCTGAATATTGCGCCCGTGTAGCTGCTGGATAATGAGGTTCCAGCCCGAGCCGGAGAGGGTGGCGGTTACCTGATCGGGCGGCGGGTAGGCAAAAGTTTTTCTTTCCGGCAGTTCAAAGGCCAAATTTACGGGCCGCTCGATACTGTATTCCTGGGAAAGCTGAAGAATGAGCCAAAAAAAAGCAGCGGCCGCCGTGCTGAGCAGCAACAGTTTTCGGTCGGCGGTAGGCAGACTATAAATAGGATTGAAGCGGCTACTTGGTATCTTCATCCTTAGTTGCGGGAAAGATCGCGTCGGTCAGCTCCTTGGAAATGGCGTTTTTGGTCACTCGTACGAAATTTTTGCTGCCGCCGGTACCGATATCCAGGGTAATGATACTATCGTCGATTTTATTGATCCGACCCAGAATACCGCTGGCGGTAACTACCTCCTGACCCTTTTCCAGGTCGCTCATAAATGTTTTCTGCTCCTTGCTCTTCTTGCGCTGGGGCAAAAAGATCATGAACACGAAGATGGCCAGCATGGCCGCCAGGAAAAACAGGTTATTGGCACCGCCGCCGCCGAATTGAAGGAACAGATTTGTCATCATAAGTGCGAAGGTAAAAAAAACCGGCGGAGCCGTGCGGGCTTCCCGGTTACTTTTAACGAGACGGCGAACGGAAGGGCATTCTCAATAATCGAACACCTCCCTAAAATGGTTCAGTACTTTATTCTCCACCTCTGCCCGGTCAGGCGTATAACCTAACTCCAGGCACAGGCTGGTGACCGCCTTATTGTCCTCCGCAATGCCGCAGGGAATGATGTTGCGAAAGTGACTAAGATCGGGGTCAATGTTGAAAGCCAGACCGTGCAGCGTAACCCACCGGCTGAGGTGTACACCGATAGCGCAAATCTTGCGGGCAGGCAACACGCCTGTCTGGGGTAACCAGACGCCGGTGTAGCCGTCCAGCCGCTCGGCTGTCAGGCCGTAATCGGCCAAAGTGCGGATGATAACTTCCTCCAGACTGCGCACATAACGGTGCACGTCGGTGAAAAACTCGTCCAAGTCGAGGATGGGATAAACCACCAACTGACCGGGACCGTGGTAGGTGATGTCGCCGCCGCGGTTGATTTTGTGGTAGGTAAAGCCCCCGGCGGCCAGTTCCGCCTCGCTTAGTAACAGGTGGTCTACCGAGCCGCTTTTGCCCAGGGTATAGACCGGTGAATGTTCGACAAAAAGCAGGTGATGCTCCTGCCGGAACCCGGGTTGGGGATCGTTGCGGTGGGCTACTTTACGGGCTTTGACGGCTTCGTGTAACTCGGTTTGGTACACCCACGCTTCCGCATAGCTCATGCGGCCCAGGTTTTGAAACGATACGTTGGGAGGCTGCGCCACGTAATTTAGTAGTTTTGTCGGTCGCTAATCGGCTCGTGCTGATAACACCGCCGGTTACAAAAGTATGCAATTAACCGCCGCCGGGCGTCACTTCAAAAAGCGCGAAAACCCTCCCCATGCCGATTGCCGTTATCCCCGCCCGCTATGCCGCCACCCGCTTACCGGGTAAACCACTATTGCTCATCGGCGGCAAGTCGCTGATCCGGCACGTCTACGAGCGGGTGGCCGCCATGTCGCTGTTCAGCGAGGTGATCGTAGCGACGGACGACGAACGCATCCGCGCCCACGTAGCGGATTTCGGCGGCCGGGTAGTGCTCACGCGGGCCGATCATCCCAGCGGCACTGATCGCGTGGCAGAAGTAGTAGCCGACCGGACGGACGCGGACATCGTGGTCAACGTGCAGGGCGACGAACCTTTCGTGGCCGAGGCCCAACTGGCTACCCTGCTGGCTGCCTTCCGCCCCGGGGTGGATATCGCCACCCTCGCCCGCCGTATCGACGAGGCCGCCGATCTGGAATCGACCGCCACGGTAAAGGTAGTATTCGACCAAAAAGGGCGGGCACTTTACTTTAGCCGTTTGCCCATCCCTCACTTGCGCGACGTGCCCGCAGCCGACCGACTGGACAAAGGTCTCCACTACCACCACGTTGGTCTCTACGCCTACCGCCGCGAAACCTTGCTCGCCCTCACCCAACTTCCGCCCGCCCCCTACGAAATCGCCGAGGGACTCGAACAACTCCGCTGGCTCCAGGCAGGCTACGCCGTCCACGTTGCCATCACTGACCTACCCAGTATCGGTATCGATACGCCCCATGATTTGGAACGGGCCGGACAAATCATCGCAAACAGTTGAGGTGTTTTACGCCGATTGAATCGTTGCAGTACTCCCCTACCCCAGCGGCAGCTTGCCGAAAAACCGCTTTTTGGACTTCGTCACAAAGGGTGATTTGAGGTAACGGGGTTGGTAGCTTGCCGCATCGTCAAAAGCTACGTTCTGCAGGGCAAGGCGGGCGGCGGGCAGGAGTATTCCGCCCGGGGCCGTACCGTAGTCTGATAAGTAATGGCAGGATTCTCCGGCAAGGTATTCCGCACCAGTTCCGCACCGGTACCGGCCACGATGAGCTGTTGTCCGGTGAGCAGCAATTCATCCAGGCAGCCGGGTTCCACCACCAGGGCGCGGGTATCCCAGTGCCTGGTTCCGTCGGCCGCGTAGGCGGCGGCGTAGACCTCGTTGCGGCGGGAAGCCTGGGCGGGCAGGACGATGTTGTTGGCGGCTCCAACCGACACCGCCCCGGCCAGGGCGGCCAGGGTATCCACGGCCACGAAGCCACACCCCAGGGCAAAGACCAAACCCTTGGCCGTGGCTGCGCCGATGCGCAGACTGGTATAGCTGCCGGGTCCGCTGCTGAGGGCAATGGCGGTCAGGTCGGCCATTTCAAGACCGGTCTCCCGCATCAATTCGTCAATGAAGACCGTGAGGCGTGCGGCGTGCTCATAGGGTTCATCACCTTCTCGGTGCCCGATGATGCGCCCGTCACGCGCCAGGGCTACGGAACAAAAGGTGCCGGTGGTTTCGAGAAGGAGAAGGATGTCGGACATGGGGTAAGAATCGGCTTTTTGTCTAAAAACTACTCGCTAACAGTCAGTGATTCCACCTCCTGAAATGCGGGAGGAGAGGGGTGAGGTTGCTTGGTAGTTGTCGCTTCACCCCCTTCCCCTCTGGAGCAGGGGGTAAGGTTCCACGCGTAGGTTGATCTCCGTAAAGCTTGCGACGATCACCGCAGGTTATCCAACGCACTAAAATACCAGCGGCAACGCCGCCTACTAACTCCGAGGAGCCTGCGACGATCACCGCAGGTAAAGTGCCGGCGTAGCCCCCAACTAGTTAATCTCTCACCCGGTGGTGCTTCTCTCAATCGCAAAGCGATTTTTCAAGATCAGTCAGTCAGTCTATCGAGGCCGGATGGCGGTTCGCCATTCGGAGACGCAAGATATTGCGTCTTTACGGTATATATGGCTCATTAGCTGCGCTGCTTCTCAAAATCGCAAAGCGATTTTTGAGATCAGTCACTCAATCATTAGCTGCGCTGCTCTCTACTTAAATCGCAAAGCGATCTTTCGAGGTCAATCATTCAGTCATTAGCTGCGCTGCTTCTCTAAATCGCAAAGCGATTTTTCGAGGTTAGTCATTCAATCATTAGCTGCGCTGCTTATCTAAATCGCAAAGCGATTTTTCGAGGTCAATCATTCAGTCATTAGCTGCGCTGCTTATCTAAATCGCAAAGCGATCTTTCGAGGTCAATCATTCAGTCATTAGCTGCGCTGCTTATCTCAATCGCAAAGCGATCTTTCGAGGTCAATCATTCAGTCATTAGCTGCGCTGCTTATCTCAATCGCAAAGCGATCTTATTTTTCGAGGTCAATCATTGAGTCATTAGCTGCGCTGCTTATCTAAATCGCAAAGCGATTTTTCGAGGTAATCATCAGTAGTTAGCTCGCTGCTTGTGAATCGGCAAAGCAGTTGAGGTCAATCATTCAATCATTCAATCATTCAGTCATTCAATCAGTCTACACCGTAACCGCCGACATCCGCCATAACCAACAATCACCGAAATTTGCTTCCTCTCTCCTCTCTTTCCAGTAGAAGGTTTGGCCGGTGAATATATCCGTCAGGCCGAGGTTGACGCGGCCGGTGATGCCCAGCACCTCGCGCGGCACGTTGACCCAGGTAGCCTGGGTATTGTAGATCAAGTTGACGATCGTCCAGATGAAGTTAGTACGGTCGTCGTTCCACTTGACGTAGCTGAGGAAAGAGTCGTTGTTGGAGCCGGTGAAAACGATGTTGTTCATCTGCTGTAGCGCGGGGTTGTCACGACGGGCTTGGTAGAGTCTTGGTAGGTCTCGGTGATCTTGTTGCGGTAACTCCAGTCGTAGTGGCGAACCATGTACTTCTCGCTGTCATAATATTCTTCCTTGCCATTGGTATTGCCCCGGTTTTCGGTCACCTGGTCACCTTGGGCGTAGCGAGACCATCATCTTGGACAGGCGGTTCGCCAGAATTAGGCGTTTGATGAACTGCGCG
>CAVPZP010000023.1:0-44384 GCA_963710215.1 Lewinellaceae bacterium
GAGTACGGAGTGGATGAACCACCTGGTGAAGCGGCGGCCGGCGCGATCGTTATCAGACCACCGGACGGCATCGAGCGGACGAGTAGCAAGGCTTACTTTCTCAAGTTTCCGGAAATTTGCCGCCCATCCGCCTGTGTCATTCGGTGGAGGAGGTGCTGGGAATTGCGAACAATTTTCGCTGGTGCTCAAGCCGTTGAAGGACTACGGCGGCGGGATATCCTTAAATACAAGGCGATAAGTTGGTGGCCGACGGGAAAGAAACACGACACCCGCGCCTATCTCAGACGCCAGGAGAATTGTCTGAAGGAGGAAAGTTATCTGGCCATGAAATTCTTGGAAAACGTGGGACGGGGCCAACAAACGAATCCGGTGGTAGACGGCCAGATCAGCGGCGGCCAGCCTGCGGTTGCCGCCGGAGGGGCTGTGATTTGTAACGTCGCCCAGGGCGAGTAATCGGTGGGTACGGAGGTGACAAGGAGGAGATTGCGATGATGGGTCCGATCGGTCCCGCCCTAAAACCGAAGCTGCCTCTGTCTTTGGGGCCGATACGCTGGTAAATGACGATGGCAAACGCGTTCATCGGAGGTGAACACCTAAGTATCGGCGGCTTTCCGCAAGCCCAGGCCCAGAGCGGCCGGCCCGTGGTAGCCCAAACGATCGAAAAAATAGTCGACTATGTCGCAACAGCCGACAACCACGCTGGATGAAGTCCGGTACGTTCTTGAATTCAACCTGGAAGAAACGCCTCCCGGCACGATCCGCAAATTCTGGCTCCGCATTACCTCTGACGGGCTGGGTAACCCCATCAATATTCCCGTCATGGTGGCGCGGGGCTTGCAGGAAGGCCCGATTCTGGGCCTGACGGCCGCCGTGCACGGCAACGAGCTGAACGGTATTTCGGTCATCCAGCGGCTGTTCAGCGAGATCGAACCCGAGGAATTACGCGGTGTCATCGTGGGTATTCCGGTGGTGAACGTGCCGGCTTTCATCCGCCACACCCGCCGCTTTACCGACGGTACCGACCTGAACCACATCATGCCCGGCCGCTCCGACGGCACGGTCAGCCAAGTTTATGCCTACCGTTTGCTGGACCGGGTGATTCGCCACTTCGACTACCTGCTGGACTTGCACACCGCTAGCAGCGGCCGCGTAAATTCGTACTACGTGCGGGCCGACATGGGGAATCCCGTGGCCCGCGAACTGGCTATTTTGCAGAATGCCGACATCATTGTCAGCAACCCGCCCTCCGACGGCACACTGCGCGGCGCGGTCAACGAGCTGGGCATTCCGGCAATCACCCTGGAGGTGGGTAACCCCAACACGTTCCAGCGCCGCCTGATCCGCAGCGGTATGGAGGGTATCCACAACGTGCTCTGCTACCTGGACATGGTGGACGACGAAGTGGTGCCGCCCCAGGAAGAAACCGTGATGTGCAAAAAATCCTACTGGATCTATACCGACCGCGGCGGCCTGCTAACGATGCACGTGGAACTGCGCGAGCGGGTGCAGGCAGGCCAATTGATCGCCTCCATCCGTAATGTGTTCGGAGAGTTGCTAACGGATTACCATGCACCCGAGGCCGGTATAGTGATTGGTAAAAGTGTGGGGCCGGTGAACCAGACGGGGGGGCGGATTTTGCACCTGGGGATTGAGTAACGGGTGCTTTGAGCTACCATTGTTTTATGGAATGGCCGGCTCAAGTATAATAGAATTAAAGGTAGCGGCAACATCATGTAGCTGGTTCGTGTGTAGCTACTACACCATGTAGCTGCTACACGTGTAGCAGCTACAGTTGTAAATTAAAACCCTATCTTTGTGAAAACAATGATATGGAGACTGCTTTTTACAACCGGGCAACTGAAAAAGAACGCATAGCGGACCTACACCAAGGGCCTGGTGCCAAATTCGGAGTGGTTTATGGAAGGAGAAGATGTGGAAAAAGCACTCTGCTTCAGCGAACGATGCGGCCGGTAGACATTTACTACTTGGCCGCCCCGGGGGAAGCAGTATTCCAGCGTCGTATACTGGCAGAAACACTGTCTGAAATTTTTCCCGGTTTCGATCTGCCGGAATATTCGAGTTGGCAAATTCTACTACTGTCTCTCAATCAGCGAGCGAATGAGAGATTTACGCTAATTCTAGATGAATTTCCCTATCTTATAAAAAGCGATGCTTCACTACCCGGTATTTTACAAGGGTTACTCGAAGATCGTTCCGCGCTAAATTACAACCTCATCCTGTGTGGTTCATCTCAGCAAATGATGGGCAATTTAGTGCTGGCCTCCACCGCTCCTCTCTACGGGCGCGCGGATCAAATTTTAAAAGTCCGGCCCCTAAAAGCCGGCTGGCTAATCGACCATTTACCGAATACCGATGCTAGAAGTTTGATTGAAGAATTTGCGGTTTGGGGTGGGGTTCCCCGTTACTGGGAGCTACGTTCTTCTCATGAATCATTGGCAACTGCCGTTCGTAACATGATCATCAATCCTGTCGGGCTGCTGTACGATGAACCGATGAGATTGTTGCTGGACGACTTGCGAGACATCAATCAGCCAATCACTTTATTATCAGTTATTGCGGGTGGAGTTCACAAGCCCGTAGAACTAGGAAGCCGCTTAAAGAAACCCGCTTCGGATCTTACCCGTCCCCTCAACCGTCTTATTCAATTGGGGTATTTATTGCGGGAACGACCCTACGGCACGCGGCCCCAGAACAATAAGAAATCACTCTACAAAGTAGATGATCCGTTTATGCGTTTTTATTATCGCTTCGTATACCCCAACCTGACCATGATCGAACGGGGCCGGACCGATGAACTCTGGAAACTTATCGAGGGTAGTCTTCCCGGTTTTGTATCTCTCACTTGGGAGCGCCTCTGCGTCCTGGCCATTGCCTACGATGCCGTGGCGAAAGACTTTTACGATTGCGACCGCTGGTGGGGTAAGAACGTTCAGGGTAAGTTCATGGAGATCGACCTCGTGGCCCAGACCCCCGATAAATCCCGGCTATTGGTAGGCGAATGTAAGTGGTCGACCGTCAAAGACGAAGCCGGACTGCGCAAAAAATTATTCGCCAAAGCCCGCCTCCTACCCTTCTACCAGGGTCAGGAAATCATCACCGTCATCGCGGCAAAAGACTTCAGCGGCCCGACCACGGGGCTGACGCTGGAACCTGCACGGGTGCTGGAAGTTTTGCGGCAGTAAGGTTGAAACAATCAGTGCATAAAATGCCGTACCCCCGTGGTCACCATCGCCATGCCGTGCGCGTTGCAGTAGTCGATACTATCCTGGTCCTTGATGGAGCCGCCGGGCTGAATGACGGCCGTGATACCGGCCCGGTCGGCAATCTCCACGCAGTCGGGGAAGGGGAAAAAGGCGTCGGAAGCCATCACGGCACCCTTCAGGTCGAAGCCGAAACGGCCGGCCTTATCGATGGCCTGCTTCAGCGCATCTACCCGGCTGGTTTGGCCGCAACCCATGCCGAGTAATTGGTTATTTCGCACCAGCGCAATAGTGTTGGATTTGAGGTGCTTGGCACACTTGTTGGCAAAGATCAGGTCGGCCGTTTCCTGCTCGGTCGGGGCTTTGGTGGTGACGACCGTAAAATCTTCGGCCGTTTCAATCCGGCGGTCGGCATCCTGGCGGATAACGCCATTGAGGAGGCTCTTGAAGGACTTGTCGCGCTGCTCCAGGTGATGGTACTTTAACAGCACGCGCTTCTTTTTCTTACTCAGCAGCTCATAAGCATTGTCCGCGAAGGCGGGAGCGAGCAGCACCTCGTAAAACAGTTTGTCGATCTCCTCCGCCGTTGCCAGGTCGATGGGTCGGTTAGCGATGAGGATACCGCCGAAGGCCGAAATATTATCGGCGGCCAGCGCGGCGTGCCAGGCTTCCACCAGCGTGAGCCGCACCGCCACGCCGCAGGCGTTGGTGTGCTTGAGGATGACGAAAGCGGGGTCTCCCTCCGCGAATTCGCCCATCACTTTAACTGCCGCGTCGATGTCGACGAGGTTATTGTAGGACAGTTCCTTGCCCGCCAATTGATCGAACATGCTACTGAGATCGCCGTAAAAACGCGCCTCTTGGTGGGGATTTTCACCGTAGCGGAGCGGGTGGCTCGTCATTTCGCTCTCCTTGAAAGCGGGCAGTTCGTCGGCTTCGTTAAAATAGCGGAAAATGGCCGTATCGTAGTGGCTGGAAACGGCAAAAGCCCGCCGTGCCAGGGCGCGGCGCTCGGCAACCGCAGTCTTTCCGTCGTGCTCGGTCAGGATGGTGAGCAGCGTTCCGTAATCTTCCCGGCTGGGCACGATCACTACATCGTTATAGTTTTTGGCCGCCGCCCGGATGAGCGCGATGCCGCCGATGTCGATCTTCTCGATGATCAGTTCCTCTTCTTCCGTAGTAGCCACCGTCTCTTCAAACGGGTAGAGGTCGACAATCACCAGGTCGATCTCCGGAATGTCGTACTTCTCCAACTGCCCGAGGTGATCCTCGTTGCGCCGCGCCAGAATGCCGCCGTGGACTTTGGGGTGCAGGGTCTTCACCCGGCCGTCGAGGATGGAAGGATAGGTCGTCAGGTCTTCTACCGGCGTCACGCTCACGCCCAGATCACGGATAAATTGCTCGGTGCCGCCGGTGCTGATGAGCCGGACACCGAGGCGATCGAGCTGCCGGACAATGTCGGCCAGGCCGTCTTTGTGGTAAACGGAAATTAGGGCGGATCGTATCGCTTTGTCGCGGGCCATAACGGGGGAAGTTTGGTGGAAGGGCGCAAAGGTACGGAAGCAATGATTGAATGATTGAATGACTGAATGATTGAATGACTGACCTTGATAAATCGCTTTGCGATTTGGAGAAGCAGCGCAGCTAATGACTGGTTCCCCCCCGGCCCCCCGAAGGGGGGAGAATCGCGCAGTTAATCCTTCATCTCGAAAGATCGCTTTGCGATCGAGAGAAGCAGCGCAGCTAATCCTTCATTCCCTCAATCCTTCATTCCTTCATTCCTTCATTCCCTCAATCCGGAGTGGGGCGTGTCCGTCCCTGACGGGCCGGTCGGTCCCTTACAGGCTCGCTGTTCGCTCGGTGCTTCGCACTGGTCGCTCACGCGCCCACCTTTCAGGCATCTCACGCAGTGCCGAAGAATTAATTTTCAAAAAAGTCAACTACTCATTCGACCGACTTATCAGAACGTTCGTTCCAATACCCAGATTCAATAACGGAACGATCGTTCCATAAACCACACCACCATGAGTACCTTACAGGGAAAAGTAGCCGTCATAACCGGCGGCAACAGCGGCATCGGCTACGCCGCCGCGCAGAACTTCAAGCAACTGGGAGCCACCGTCATCATTACCGGCCGTGATGCGCAAAAAGTCAAAACCGCCGCCGCCGAACTGGGCGTGACCGGCATCACGGCCAATGCAAAAAACCTGGCCGCCACCGACGCCCTGGTAACACAAGTCAGAGCGGACCACGGCCATGTGGACGTACTGTTTGTCAACGCCGGCATCTTTCAGCCCGCGCCGGTGGGCCGGATCTCCGAGGAGATGTTCGATCACCAGATGGGCATCAACTTTAAGGGGGCCGTTTTCACCATTGAAAAATTTCTGCCCATCCTGCGTGACGGGGCGAGCGTGATTGCACTTTCCTCCGTAAATGCCTACACGGGTATGTCCAACACGGCGGTCTACGCCGCTTCAAAGGCCGCCCTCAACTCCTACGTCCGTACGGCGGCCACCGAACTGGCCCCGCGCCGGATTCGCGTCAATGCCGTCAATCCCGGGCCGGTATCCACGCCTATTTTCGGCAAAACGGGTATGCCCGAGGAACAGCTCAACGACTTCGCGGCCGCCATGCAGGCTCGTATCCCGCTCAAGCGCTTCGGAGAGCCGGGTGAGGTTGCTAAACTCGTCACCTTCCTCGCCTCCGACGACGCCCGCTGGATCACCGGTGCCGAGTATAATATCGACGGCGGGATTATCGTAAACCCGCTGGTGGGGTAGGATAAGGGATGAATGATTGAATGACTGACTGACTGAATGCGCCATATATACCGTAAAGACGCAACATCTTGCGTCTCCGGATGGCGAACCGCCATCCGGCCTCGATGGACTGACCTCGAAAAATCGCTTTGCGATTTGGAGAAGCAGCGCAGCTAATCCCTGGTTTCCCCCCCGGCCCCCCGAAGGGGGGAGAATCGCGCAGCTAATCCTTCATCTCGAAAGATCGCTTTGCGATCATGAGAAGCAGCGCAGCTAATCCCTCATTCCTTCAATCCCTCATTCCTTCAATCCTTCAACTCGAAAGATCGCTTTGCGATCATGAGAAGCAGCGCAGCTAATCCTTGACTATTCGTACCTTGCACCGATGGCCCGCACCCGCGCATTCGACGAAGCCGCCGCCCTGGACCGGGCGATGAACCTGTTCTGGAAACGGGGCTACCACGCCACGTCGATGCAGGAACTGGTGGACGATATGGGCGTGAATCGCGCCAGTTTGTATGCAACCTTCGGCAATAAGCGGGAACTTTTCGATCTGGCCCTCGCACGCTACCGCGATGAGAACAGGGCGGGCCTGCGCGCATTTCTGGCCGAACAGACCGACGTGCGCCGGGGCATCAGGGCCATGTTCAGTCGCGGGATCGAGGAATCGATCGCCGATGTGGATAACAAGGGCTGCTTCATGGTCAATGCGACCACCGAACTGGCGTCCGGCGATGACGAGCTGACCGCTCTGCTTTGTAGTAACCAGATTGCCTTCGAGCAAATTCTGTATGACTTCATGTTAGCCGGGCGCGAGCGCGGCGAACTGACCGACCGACCGGACCTGCGGGTACTGGCCGGTCTTTTTTATACCTTATATAACGGTATCAAAGTGTTGGCAAAGATCGAGGGCGACCGGGCAAGTCTGCTTGCCTCCGTGGATGCGGCACTGGAACTGCTGGACAATTAGCCCCTTATGCTACGCTTTTGCCTACTTGCCTCCTTTTCTCTGCTCTGCATCCTGGCCGCCGCGCAACCGACCAGTCCGGGCGTGGACCAACGCTGGTACGGTGTGGCCGAGGGGGCCTCGCCCGAGCGGCTGCGTGCCGACGTACAGCGGCTGGTGGATTTCGGCACCCGCCACACCCTCAGCGACACTCTTTCCGACGTGCGGGGGATCGGCGCGGCCCGCCGGTGGATCAAGGCGGAATTCGACCGCATCAGTGCCGACTGCGGGGGCTGTCTGGAGGTCTACTTTCAGCGCAACCTCGTGCCGGCCGACGGCAACCGCCGCATCCCCGAAGATACCTGGGTGGTGAACGTGGTGGCCATCCAGCGCGGCACCGAGCACCCGAACCGCTACGTGATGATGAGCGGCGATATCGACTCCCGTGTTTCCGACCCGCTGGACGGCACCAGTGACTCACCGGGGGCGAACGACAACGCCAGCGGCATGGCCGGTACCCTGGAGGCAGCGCGTTTACTAACCAAGTTCAAGTTCCCGAACACCATTGCCTATGTGGGTCTCAGCGGTGAGGAACAGGGGCTATTCGGCGGTCAAGGATTGGCCGCAGCGGCAAAAAAGGACGGTTGGGACATTATCGGCATCATCAACAACGACATGATCGGCAACATCAGCGGCGTGGACGGCGTGATCGACAACACCAGTTTCCGCGTTTTCAGCGAACCCTACTACCAGGCCGATGACGAGCGCGAACGTATCTGGCGGCGGTTTTACGGCGGCGAGGTAGACGGCCCCAGCCGCCAGCTGGCCCGCTACATCGACCGGATGACCGACCGGTACTGCACCAACCTGGATGCCGAAATGATCTACCGCTTGGACCGCTTCGGGCGCGGGGGGCACCACCGGCCATTTAACGACGCCGGTTTCCCCGGGGTGCGCATCATGGAAACCCACGAAAATTATACCCGCCAGCACCAGGACCTGCGCACCGAGGACGGCATCGCCTACGGCGACGTGATCGAGGGCGTGGATTTTGATTACTGCGCCAAACTAACGGGCGTAAACGCCATTTGCCTGGCCGGACTGGCGGCCGCCCCTCCCCCACCCCGGACCGTAATGATCGGCGGCGCGGTGGAACCCAATACCTACCTGCGCTGGGAGGAACCGACCGGCACCGCCAATCTGGCCGGCTACTATGTGTACTGGCGCAAGACCACCAGCCCCCAGTGGACCGAGCGCCGCTTCGTGCCGGCGGGCCAAACGGCCTACACGCTGGAAAACATCGTGGTGGATAACTTCTTTTTCGGCATGGCAAGCGTGAGCAAGGAAGGCAACGAGAGCGTGGTGGTGTTCCCGACCTCCCTGATTCCGCGCGGAACGCGGTAGTGCCACTTATATAATATTTATTTTCTCCCGCCCGCAACTTTACTCCCGCCCGGTTCGACTACCCGATAGAAACCGCAACCCGGCATGAGTAACGACCCCTTTCACGAACAAGTCTGGCCCCTGCGCAACCGCCTGTACCGCATTGCCCTGCGGCTGGTGGGCGAGCCGGAGACGGCCGAAGACGTGGTACAGGACACCCTGCTCAAACTGTGGCAACAACGCGACCGGCTGGCCGGAATCGGCAGTATCGAAGGCTGGTGCGTGCGCCTGGTGCGCAACACCGGCATCGACCGGACCCGCGATGCCTACCACCGCCGCCGTACCGATCTGGACCGGGCCGGTGACCGGGCCGACCCCCTGCCCGACCCGGCCGGCCTGCTGGAAATCTCCGACGAGCGGGACCGGCTCGACCGCCTGCTGGCGGCCCTGCCGCCGGACCGGCGGCTGGTCATCCAGTTGCGCGAGATCGAGGGCTATCACTTACCGGGAAATAGCCGACCACCTGCAAATGAACCTCAGCCAAGTAAAAAGCGAACTCCACCGCGGCCGGAAAAGCCTGCGCGAAGCGGTGGAACAACTAACGGAACATGAACGCTAACGAACGCGACGAACTGCTGCGGCGCTACCGCGCCGCCGAGACCACCCTGGCCGAAGAACAACGGCTGCGCGACTACTTCGCCCGCCAACCGGCGGGTGCGGACCTGCCGCCCGAGGCCGTACTTTTCGGTTACTACACCGCTGCCGGCAGGGGCCGCCTGCCCACCGCCGCGGAAACGCGGATCAGGGCACGCCTGCGCAGCCGACCACGCCGCTACCTGCTGCGCGGCCTGGCCGCTGCGGCAACCATCCTGCTGCTGGTGCTGGCCGTCAACGGTTGGCAAAGGACCCACCCGCCCGAAATCGGCACCTTCCCGATGGCGGAAACCACCGGCGAGAGCACCGTGGACTGGTCGCGCTACGAGATTACCGACCCCGAAGAAGCCGCCCGCGTGCTGGTCAAAAGCCTGCGCACCGTCTCGCAGGAAATGGCGACCGGTAAGGAAAAAGCCGCGCCGCTGCGCCAACTCAAACTACTATCCGACCCCCTCGACACCGCCGGCCTTCCTCAGTAATTCCATTCAAACCGAACGAACCAATGAAAAAGCTCCTCCTATTCGCCCTGTTTTGCCTGCCGCTTGCGGCCGGCACCCTGCGGGCGCAGGCGACCAATGCCATCGAAAAATATTTTAGCCAGTACCTCGAAGACGACCGCTTTTCCATCGTCTACATCAGCCCCAAGGTCTTTCAGCTCATCGACCGCCTCGACCTGGGGGACGTGGACGTGAAAGACAAAGACCAGGCGCTGGTCAAGGACATGGTAAAAGACCTGCGCGGTCTGCGCATCATGAGTACCGACCGGGATGTGGTTAAATTATACGCCGAGGCCCGCCGCCGCATCCCCACCAACGACTATGAGGTGCTGATGACGGTGCGACAGGGCAACAAATCCAAGGTAGATTTCCTCATCCACGAAAAGCCGAACGGCATAATCGACGAACTGCTGCTGCTGGCGGGCGGGGAGGAAAGTTTTACCCTCATCAGCTTCGTCGGCGAGATCGACCTGGACAAGATCGTCCGGCTGGCGAATCAGCTGGATAAGGACGATTAACGGCCGGTTTCGGAACCCGCGTGAGGCGCCTGAAGGGCCTGGTGCGCAGCACGGAGCGAACAGCGAACCCCGGAAGGTGCCGACCCCGACCGACAGGGAGGGGGCACGCCCGAAGCTAATGTAATCGTCAGACAAACGGTCGAGGAGTCGCGCTCCGATGTATTCGTACTAAACGATGGGAGTACAACTCCTCGACCTTTTTAATGCTCGCCCCATCTGGATTTAGTAAACCCACCCTAGCGCTGCCTTCACTAATCAACCACTCAATCTTTATCACCCATGAGAATTTTCCTATTACTACTCCTCACCGTTTTCACCCTCAGCCTGTCCGCCCAGAGCCGTAGTCTGGAGCGGTTCGTGGACCACTACCGGGGGCTGGAGACCGCCGACCACCTGAATCTGGGCGGATTCATCATCAAGGCGATCGGCGTGTTTTCCGGCGACGCGGACGCCCGGGAAGTGACGCGCCGGCTGAGCCACCTGCGCGTGCTTACCATCGACAACGGGCCGCGCCTGCTCAGCCCCGAGATCACCGGCCTGACGGAAGAGCTGCGCCGCGATAAGTTCGAGGACTTCATCGAATTTCGCGAGGGTAAAGAGGGCGGGCGCATCCTGATCCGCGAAAACAAGCGGGGCATTACCGATTTGGTGCTGCTACTGAACGGCGACGAAAACGAGTTCATTCTCGTCAGTCTGGAGGGGTTGTTTTCCTTCAAGGATTTGCAGGAACTGGATATCGACTTCAACGGTAAAGACTACCTGAGCGGCAAATAATCTGCCCAACATCCGGCGGCGTGGGCCGGTTATAGCCCTAAAAAATACCCCGTATGTCTACCGCCCCCGCCGCCGCGCCGCGTTTTTCCAGCCTGCGCTGGTTCCTGCTCGGCGTATTTGTCCTGGTGCCGCTCATCAATTACCTCAGCTTTGCTTTCGGGCGGGACGACGACCGGTTTGCCGACGATGCCATGACCCGCGTGGATGCGGCCGGCTACGCCTTCAGCATTTGGGGGCTGATTTTTGCGGGCATGCTCCTCTTCTCCTTCATGGTGGTCCGGGCACTCGACGGACCCGGCACGCCGCACCTGCGCCAGGCCGTCATTTGCCTCATCATTGCCGGGGCGGCGTCCATTGCCTTCGTGCCCATCAGCCTGGGCGGCAACCAGGTACTGGGGTGGTTCGATCTGCTCACGCACTTGCTGCCGCTCATTGCCGCCAACGTGGCCCTGCGGCGGCATGTGGCGGCGCAGCCGTCCGCTTCCGGCTGGCGGTGGACTTACGTTTTTCCTTCCATTTATCTGGGCTGGATCAGTGCCGCCACCGTTATCGCCACCGCCCTGATGCTGGACCAGCTCGGCGTCCGATTCGCTCCCGAGACCGAAATCGTCGGCGGCGCGGTTCTGGCCTTCGTGCTCACCCTCATCGGCCTGTACCTGACTAACCGGCAAGACGTTTTTTACGGCCTCACGGTGGCCTGGGCACTCGTGGCGGTAGGAATCGAGCAGGCCGATGCGGCCCTCATCCAGTACGTGGCCTGGGGCGGCGCGGTGCTGCTCATCGTGTTTGCCGCCCTGCGTCTTTTCGGGCCGCGGGTTGCCTTCTACGCCCGGCCTATTTGAGCACGGATCGAGTGCTTCGTCCGATCAAGTTTTCCATTCGTCGATCCTTTTTCGCCTCATTAGCCCCGGTGTGCCTATATTTGGAGCAGAACGCAGCGTTATGCAACGCTACTACATTCACTGCATCAAACACACGCCACATGGATATTCAAACCTTGGACAGCTCGGGCTTCACCATGAAGACGGAGCTTAATTATGCCACCCCCTGGAGCCGTATCGGGGCCAGTTTGCTCGACGGACTCGTCGTCCTACCCCTTACCGCTCTCACCTTGTACAACACCTATTCTCTCGGCTCGATTCCCGTTTTTTTGGTTGCCAGTTTACTAACCATTCTTTACAAGCCGGTATTCGAGGCCGCCAAGGGAGCGACTCCCGGCAAAATGATGCTCAAACTAAAAGTGGTGCAGCAGGATGGCAGTCCCATCTCCACCGATCAGGCCGTCCAGCGGTTCATCCCCTGGATTATACTCTACCTGGTCTCCGTACTCAGTACTTATCTTCTGATGACTTCGGCGCAATACGAACGCGCTGATGGATGGATGGAAATTATGACAATCCAGCAATCGTTGCCCGCGCTCACCACCCTCAGTTACGTAAATATGCTCCTCAGTGCGGGCTTCATCGGCTTGCTCATCTCGTTGGCGGTCGACCGTCGCCATCAGGGATGGCACGATAAGCTGGCTAAAACCTATGTCATCAGCGGCAAAAAGAAGCCGGGCCATGCTACCGACGGCATACTGGACGACGGGAGCGGTACCCCTAAATCGGACGTGATAATTTAATTTCAGGCAGCTTGGGCGTGCCGCCTCGGCTAACGCCTCGCCGTCGGTCCCTTTCAGGCTCGCTGTTCGCTCGGTGCTACGCACTCCGCCGCTACGCGGCAGCCCTTCCAGGCACCTCACGCGAACACTGGATAATCTGCTTGATAACAGCATGGTTTCCCCCTCCGCCGGGCCGGGGGGAAAATCAGAAAAAGCGAAGCCCACCCGCATAACCGCGACACGCTACAAAGGGGATATGACCTATTTGCCGGCAATAAAAACCGCCCCCACCAGACGACCGGGGGGCGGTTTTTTTTAATCATCATCTTACTGCCGTTACGGCAAGCATCGTGCCAGGTTCGGGTGGTTGCAGGCCGAAAAACTATCTTTGCCTCCCGCTTGTTTTTCATCCGGCCCGCAGGCCACCCGCTCCACCATGAAATACTGCCCCAATTGCCACGCTGAACTACCGGACGCGGCCCGCTTCTGTATCGACTGCGGGCGGGAACAGCCCCCTGCCCCCGCCCCGGCGGCCGGGAAGCAAAAAGCGAAGCAGCCTGAACCACTGACCATCGAAGATGCGGAGGTCGTGGAAGAACCCGTAAACCCGGACCCCGTGCCGTCGTCAGATGAGAAACCCGGTACTACCGCTAACTCGATCGGCATCGAATGGGGGGAAGAATTACTGCCGCAGTTTCGCCGCCTGTTCTGGGAAGAATTCAAGGACTATTTCGCCCGCCTGCTGCCACACCGCCGGTTCGATGAGGTAGAGCAGCTCCTCCGGGAGAGCGATTTCGGCGACATCATCGGCAGCACCCTGCGCTCGCAACGCGAATACTATTCCCGGCGGCGGACCGAGCCGAACTGGGATCCCGTACGGGCGGAACTGCTGTTCCGGCACACCGCCGCCGATCTGCTGGACTACTTTCTCATCAAGTATACCGGTCCCTTGCGTAAGGTCTACCTGCCCGAACGCATCCTTGGTTTCCAAACCGCCCGCCAGGCCGATACCGACCCCGCCCACCTTTGCCAGGCTTACCTGGAACTGGATTTGGAAACCGACCCCGTCTACACCGATTTCGTGCGGATGCCTACCCGCAAGTTGAAAAACGCGATGCAGTCCTTTCTTACCGCCTCGCCCCAAGAGCGCATTTATTTTATCCTCGACCAGAGTCTGCTGGGCAACTGCCGCAACGGTTTTGCCCTCACTGATGTAGGGATCTACTGGCGATCCCTGCTCAACGAGGCCGGGGCCGCGTTTTATCAGGACCTGGCCGATCTGCGGATCGACCCCACGGGCTTTCTTTCCATCAACGGGTGCTACTTCGATGCCGGCCCCGCCCTCAACCTCAAACTATGTCTGTTGCTGGCCAAACTCCGGCGCATGGCGCAGGCAGCACGTTAAGTCCGGCTAACGTTTTCTATTTTTCCGCCCTTCGCTTACGCACCCCAAAATAATACTATGAAAAAGCTCCTACCCATTCTTGCCCTTCTGATTGTCGTCGTAATGGTCTCCCTCGGGTGCAGTAAAGAGAGCCAGGCCGAGAAGGACGAAGAAACCATCGTCAATTACCTGACCACGAACAACCTGTTCAGTCAGGCCGAAAAGGACGGCTCCGGTCTTTATTTTATTATTGACGATGCCGGGGACGTAAACAATCGGCCGACGCTGACCCAAAATGTAGTGGTTCGCTACGAGGGATTGCTGATCGACGGTACCGTCTTCGATGCAGTGGGCCCGGGTGACAGCCTGATCTTCCCGCTGGCTAACTTGATTGCGGGCTGGCAGATCGGGTTGCAAAAGATCGGCGCGGGTGGCAGCATTCGCCTTTTTGTTCCCAGCGGCCTCGGCTACGGAGACCGGCGGGTAGGTAACATTCCGGCTAATTCCGTACTTATTTTCTCCATCGACTTGCTGGATGTATTCACCCAGTCCGAGCGCGATGAGCAACTGATCGTCGATTTCCTGATGACCAATGACCTGTTGGATCAGGCCGTCCGCGACCCGAGCGGCCTATACTACATCATCGACGATGCCGGCACCCCCGGTACCAACCCGGTAGGCAGTAGCTTTATCGAGTTAAATTACACCGGCACGCTACTTAACGGCACCATATTCGATCAGAGCGGGGCCGGCACGCCCGCCATGTTTCAGCTGGGCAGTTTGATTCAGGGTTGGCAGATCGGCTTACCGAAGATCGGCGAAGAAGGAGAGATCCGATTGTTTATCCCTTCCGCTCTCGGCTACGGGAACATTCGTACGGGAGCCATTCCGCCTAATTCGGTGCTGCTCTTCGATATCGAACTGTTGGAGGTAAGTTGAACCCACTATTTGCATCGGGGGCATTTAAGAGCTTGTCTAAATTTTTACCGGTTTTAACAAAACATCGCGCATTGCCCATTGCTTTAAGGGTTGTCCGAACCGACCGCTGATAGAGTTGAGCCAGGCAGGCGAATTCTGAGCGGTTATAGTCGGCATCCACCCCTACTGCAAAGAACACAGCCATGCCCGAATACTACGTAGCCGACAGCGGAGACCTGCCCGCCAATGAGATGCGCGAAATGAGCGTGGAAGGAAAAACCTTCCTGCTGGTCCACCACGAAGACGGAACCTTTTATGCCCTTTCCGCCAAATGTACGCACTACGGTGCCCCGCTGGCGAAGGGATATCTGCGCGGCGATCGTCTGACGTGTCCCTGGCACCACGCCTGTTTCGACGTGACCAGCGGCCGCCACCTGGAAACGCCCGGACAGGATGGATTGTATTCGTTTCCGCTGCGCATGGAAGGCAAGAGTATCTACGTAGACCTGCCGGAGGGCGAACTCCCCGGCCGTATGACCAACCCAAGCAGTCTGGCACTGAATGGCAATGAGGACATTTTCATAATCGTAGGCGGCGGCCCCGCCGGTGCCCACGCGGCCGAGGGGATGCGCGAGGCCGGCTTTACCGGCAAGATCAAATTGATCTCGGCCGAAGACAAGCTGCCCTACGACCGGACGCAAGTATCGAAACAGTTTCTGACCGGCGATAAGCCGGCGGATCAACTACCGCTGCGCGACCGCTCCTTTTACCAGAAACACGACGTGGAATTGATTCTCGGTCAGGCCGTAACGGTAATCGACCGCGACAAACGTACGCTCACTACCGAGGACGGCCGGTCGTTCCCGTACACTAAATTATTGCTCTGCCCCGGCAGCACGCCCAACCGCCTGAAAATGGACGGTGCCGACGCGGACAACGTCCGTACGCTGCGCCGTGCGGACGACGCAGCCGGCCTGCGGGCTGACATCAAAAAGGGCAGCAAAGTGGTCATCATCGGAGCTTCCTTCATCGGCATGGAAACCGCTCAGGGACTAAAAAAACTGGGTGCCGAAGTGACCGTGGTGGCGCGAGACATGGTACCGTTTGCCGGGCCGTTCGGCGAGGAGATCGGGCGGTCCATCCTGAAGGACCACGAGGAAGCAGGCATCCAATTCGAACTGGAAACCGAAGCCGACCGCCTGGAAACCGACAATGGCCGGGTGACGACCGTTCACCTCAAAAACGGCAAGAGTTTAGCGGCCGATTTACTGGTTCTGGGCATCGGGGTACATCCGGCCACGGGATTTCTGTCGGACCACTTTTCCCTGGAGAAAGACGGTGGCATCAAGGTAAACGGGCTGCTGGCCGTGCCGGAAACCGACGGTCGGATTTTTGCCGCCGGAGACATCGCGCACTACCCCTACCGCAAGCAGCACGTGCGCATCGAGCACTGGAAAGTGGCCGGCCAGCAGGGTCGCGTGGCGGGGATGAATATGGCCGGCGCGGGGATGAACTATCGGTCCGTACCGTTTTTCTGGACCGCCCAGCAGGGTACCAATTACCGCTACGTCGGCCATGCCGAAAAATACGATCGGATGGATATCGAAGGTAGCGTGGCGGAGAAGAAATATATCGCCCACTATTATCAGAACGACAAACTGGTGGCCGCACTGGGTGTGGGCATGGACTACCGCATGGCCGAACTGGATGAGCGCTTCTATCAGGGCGCGGAGTCACCGGCCTGGTGAAGGCGGTTGTAAAGTCGCACTACTTCCACCGCCGCCGCCACATCGTGCACGCGCAGAATATTCGCTCCGTTTTGCAGGGCAACCATATGCAGTGCGGTGCTGCCGTTGAGTGCTTCGGCTACCGGAACGCCCAGTGTGCGGTAGATCATGGATTTGCGGCTGATGCCCGCCAGCAAGGGCCGTTCCAGAGAAGTGAACTCGTAAAATCGCCGTAGCAACTCGAAATTCTGGTCGATGGATTTTCCGAATCCGAATCCGGGGTCGAGGATGACGTCTTCGATACCGTGATTATGCAGGGCGGCCAATTCAGCGGCCAGGAAATCCCATATTTCCAGCAGGATATCCTCTTTGTAGACGGTGTCCTTATGCATCGTTTCCGGTCGGCCGCGCATATGCATCAGGCAGTAGGGTACCTTCAGGTTGGCCGACGGTAGCGTACATATCTCCGTCCAGTTTTCCGGCACTGATGTCATTGACCATGCTCGCTCCGGCGGCCACGGCGGCGGCGGCGGTAGCGGCATAGATCGTATCGATGGAAATAACAGCCTCCGGCTTTGCGGCGTGGAGTGCTTCGATAACGGGTAGCACGCGGGCGGCTTCTTCGGCCTTGGCCGATCATCGTGGCACCGGGGCGGGAAGACATACCGCCGGTATCGATGATGGCGGCACCGTCGTCCCAGCATTCGGGTGGCACGTTGCACGGCGTCAGCAACCGAATCGGTACGGCTGCCGGCGTAAAAACTGTCGGGCGTTACATTCAAGATTCCCATCACTACCGGCCGATCGAGGAGCAGTAGGCGACCGCGAAAGTTGAGGGTGTGCATGGAAAACAATTTAAGGTGGCAGAAAAACGGGCTAAGGTGAATCCGGCACTTCAAGCCTGCCGCTTACCCTTCCCGCAGTGAATTCGCCCCATCTGTTACCCGATCAACTCCCGCGCATTTTCCAGTGCGGATTCGCTGGGCGGACTCTGACTGAGCATGGTGGCAATGGCCCGTACGCGTTCCTCGTCCGTCAGGCGGCGTACGCGGGTAACGGTCCGGTTCTCGTCCTGCTTGTCGGTTTTGTACACAAAGTAATGCCGGTGCGCCCGGCCCGCAACCTGCGGAGAGTGGGTAATGACCACCACTTGGTGATGGCTGCTCAGTTCTTCCAGAATCTTCCCCATTTGCAGGGCTACGTCGCCGGAGATACCGCTGTCGATTTCATCAAAAATCAGGGTAGGCAGGGCCATGGCCGATGCGACCAGCGATTTCGTGACCAGTGCCAACCGGGACATCTCGCCGCCCGAAGCCGCATCACGGATCGTTTGCAAACGGCCGCCGCGATTGGCGCTGAACAGGAAACGGACCTCATCCAGTCCACTGGGACCGGGATCCTCAAGGGGAGTAAATTCAACCTCCAGGCGAGCATTGCCCATCGCCAGATCGGCCAGCCGTTCGGCTACCCGCTGGGTGAAGTCCGGTCCGATGGTCTGCCGCTTTTGCCGCAGTTCCTCGCCGCGCTCGTTGAGTTTGATCAGAAGTTCGGCCTCCTCTTTTTCCAGCGACGCCGTTTTGCCGGACATATCACTGAACTCGTCTACCTTCTCCTGTAGCTCCTCGCGCACCACCAACAATTCTTCCAGGGTCTTCACCTGGTGTTTGGTTTGCAGTTTGTAAATCAGATCCACGCGGGCCTGCACCTCACCCTGCCGGGTCGGGTCGGATTCAGTGTTCTCGCTGACACGCTCCAATTGGGAACCGATCTCTTCGAGTTCAATGGTCAGGTTTTGATAGCGTTCGTAGATTTCCGCCACGCGGCTATCCACCTTGGCGGGGGCGGCCAGCTGCTGACCGATGTCCTGCAACTGGCTGAGCATGGATTGCTCGTCTTCTACCAGGTACCGGAAAGATGCGGCAGCCACCTGAACGATCTCATCGGCATTAGCCAAGCGACTCAGTTCGTCCTCTAGTACTTCCTGCTCTCCGGCGGTCAATTCGGCTTCCAGCAACTCTTCCAGTTGAAACTGGAGAAATTCCATCTCGCGCAGGGCACTGCTACTCTGCTCACGTAGTTGACGGAGTTTAGAGGTAACTGCGGCGTAACGGCGGTAATCCGTTCGGTACTGGTCTACGGCGGCTTGCTGGCCCGCCAGGGCATCCAGCAGTTGCAGTTGAAATTCGGGGCTATTGATGTGGAGGGTATCGAACTGGCGGTGCAGGTCGATCAGTGTATTACTCAGGGCGGCCAGCACCTTCAGGTTAACCGGCGTATCATTGATAAAGGCGCGGCTCTTGCCGCTGGGCGTAATCTCCCGCCGGATGATGAGTTCCGGTTCGTAATCCAGATCGTTTTGTTGGAAAAACGTTCGCAGGTCATAATCGGCCAGCTCGAACCGACCCTCGATCACGCACTTTTTCTCGGGGTCGTAAAGCGAGTTCCCGTCTGCTCTGCCGCCGAGGATGAGGTTAAGGCCACCGAGCAAAATCGACTTCCCGGCCCCGGTCTCACCGGTGATAATAGTCAGGCCCTCCGCAAAATCGATCTCTAGCGAGTCGATGATGGCATAGTTCCTGATGTGCAGTCGCTTAATCATACGGGTGTGGCTTGGGGGACAAAATTACAATAAATTGTTGATTGACCTTCGTACTTTAGCCGCCGAAAAAATTGTCCCGCCATGCGTTATCTCCTTATTTTTGTCCTGCTTCTCGGTTTGTTCTCCTGCAACAACGATCCCGCCGACAATTGGTCCGAGCTGGCGCTGTTGCCCCACGGCATCTCGGCCACCGTACTGGCACCGGATAGTTCGCAGGTTAAAACCGGTGAACTGGCGGGCCTGATGAAGGACGTTACCGTGCGCGGACCCCAGGGTTCCGACTATTCGCTCCAGATCTTCATGACCCCCGCCGTTACCAACGACATCTCCCGACTGATCTCCGGTCAACTACAAACCGTGCGTGAGAACCGCTATTTCCAGCGGGTGGTAGAAGAGGAAACCAATGGTTTCATCTACGAGATCAAGATCGACACTATTGCCAGTTACGGCTTTCGCCGGGTGGTCTTCAAGGGAGATCAGGAGATTGTCTTCCAGAACGGCATGGGAGAACTGTTCTCCGAGGAAGCGGCCCGCAATATGTACCGGGCGACAGCTCAGCAATGATCAGACCCCTGCTTCCAGATCGTATTCGTGCAAATCCAGCTCCTTAATGATCTTGATCAGTTTGTAGCCGTAACGCTTATCGGTGGCATAGCCGGCTTTCTTCAAGCCATGCGCCCAGGCGGCGTAATCATTGCCCTTCGCCTTGAGGTGCTTATAACGAGCGGAAGTCAGCAGAATACTGTGTTCGCGGAAACTATCGGCGGGGCGGGTAAAAACGCGGAACATATCGTAGACCGTATCATCACCGTAGTTACGGCAAGTGCAGCCCCTACACTTGCTGCGGCACTTGATGCCAAAATGATTGCTACTCTCCACGGCTAGTTTACTGTCGCCGGCATTACTCTCCAGTAGACCCTGGGCCAGGGTAATGCTGGCGGGGATACCATACTGGTGCATCTCGCGCCGCGCGATGGGAGCATAGCGATCGAGGTAGCGTTGTACCCGCTGCTTTTTGGCGTTGATGATAAATTCCGACAGCCCCTTGCGCTTACCGTAGTCAGGGCTGAGGATTAGCGTCAGGTTGGAAATATGGGGGGCGGGATCATCGGTGGCGGCCACGTCGTTGAAGTCGGGTTCGGCGGCCGAAGCAGCTACGTGAGCGTGAGTTTTGGAAGCACTGGTTGCTGCCTTTTTGGCGATCACCCCACCGGCGGGCAGACTGACGTTCATGGCTACACTGGGTAATACTCCACCCGCTACCAACGGGGCGGGGGGAGTGAGTAGTGAACTTTGCTCGGTAGAAGGAAGCAGATCGACGATCGAAATTTGGATGCGGGCACCGCGGCTGACCAATAAGTGGGCGATCAGGGCCAGCAGTACCACCTCCAGCCAGTAGCGCGATAGCAACTTGACGAGGCGAGGGATATCGATCAGCGGACGGTCTTGCGCCGTCCCCGGAGGGTAAACGTTCAACATGATGTAGATTTTTGCAACGTGGATAAGGGAAGATCCTACTGTTCCCGTGGGCTTACGGTGCCCTTCCTATCCTGTGGTACAAATCTAAAACATTTGTTTGATTACGGCAAACAATGCGGCCATTTTAAAAACAAAAAGTTTTAAACAAGGCATCATACTACCTCTCGCCGCAACCATTCGCATGAAAGAATCCGGGGCGGACTACTTCGTGTAAAAATTACACTACCTTAGCCTATCTTAACAGACGATCATGGTGTTAGTAGCGGATTCGGGGGCCACCAAGGCCGATTGGGCATTACTGGATACGGGGAAGGAGGACGAGATCGTCCATACCCTCGGTTTCAACCCCGTGGTACATGACCCGGAAATATTTGCCGGCGAGGTAGAACGCCTGCGCGCCGACCTGCTGCCCCGGGCCGCTCCCACTCATATCTACTACTATGGTGCCGGGTGCTGGGACGTGCGGCGCAAGCGGCCCATCGTGACCAGTCTACAGGAAGCCTGGCCTAAAGCCGAAATCATGGTCATGCACGACCTGCTGGCCGCCGCCCGCGCTACCTGCGGTTCCGATCCGGGCATTGCGTGTATCCTCGGCACGGGTAGCAACACCTGCCTGTACGATGGGACGGACGTGATCGACAACGTGACTAACCTCGGCTATATGCTCGGCGATGAGGGTAGCGGCTCTTGCCTGGGCCGGGCTTTCCTGAAAGCCTACTTCTACCGCGAACTGGACGACGAACTTAAAAACGCTTTCGAGTCCTACATCACCGTCGATCGGGCCACCGTTATCGACCAGGTTTATGAAAGCGAAATGCCCAATACGTATCTCGCCTCCTTTACCCGTTTCATGGGCGAACATCAGGAGCATCCTTTGATCCAGCGCATCGTGTTCGATAATTTTGCCGAACTCATCGACCGTCACGTACGCAAATACCGGGGCCACCAAGAATTGCCGATTCACTTTATCGGCAGCATCGCGCACTACTTTAAGCCGATCTTGCTGGCCGTGATCAACTCGCGCAACATGAACCCCGGCCGCTTTATCCAGAAGCCGATCAACGAACTGGCTGATTTTCACCGCCCCCGATAGTCCGGTCTTGTCACTTACTGACCACGCTTTCCTACTAGACTTATGAATCGAAAGAATATTAAACGAGTTGCCGTTTTTACCTCCGGCGGAGACGCGCCGGGCATGAATGCCGCTATCCGGGCCGTGGTCCGTACGGCCGCCTTCCATGATTTGCACGTATACGGTATCGAGCGCGGCTTCGAGGGGATGATCGCCGGCACGATGAACCGCATGGAGCGCCGCGACGTGGCCAACATCATCCAGCGGGGCGGTACCATTTTACGCACCGCCCGCTCCAAGGCGTTCATGACCGCCGAGGGTCGCAAGAGTGCTTTCGACAACCTGCGCGCCCGCGACATCGACGCCTGCATCGCCATCGGCGGAAACGGCACCTTTACCGGGGCGAATATCTTTAGCCGGGAGTATGGTATTCCCTTCATCGGTGTGCCGGGCACCATTGACAATGACCTCTACGGTACCGATCTGACCATCGGTTTCGATACCGCCGTCAATACCGCCGTGGAGGCCGTGGATAAAATTCGCGATACCGCCGACAGCCATAACCGCCTGTTCTTCGTGGAGGTGATGGGCCGTCATTCGGGATACATTGCCCTACATGTCGCCATCGGTTCCGGGGCCAGTGCGGTTCTAATCCCCGAGTGGGAGACCTCGCTGGATGACCTTAAACTGGTGCTCCAGAAGAATAAGGCCCGGGGCAAGCTTTTCTCCGTGATCATCGTGGCCGAGGGCCATCATATGGGCGGAGCAAATGGCCTGGCCGAGCAGATTCGCTACGACGTGGCCAATATGGATCCCAAGGTCACCGTGATCGGTCACTTGCAGCGGGGCGGCTCGCCCACGGCGGTGGATCGTCTGCTGGCCAGCCGCCTGGGTCACGGCGCGGTGGAGATGCTGATGTCGGGCAAGGAAAACGTTGCCGTCGGGATTGTTAATGACGAGTTGACCTGCACCTCCTTTGAAGATGCGATCACCAAAGAGAAGAAACCCCGTGCCGACCTGATCAAGATGGCCTCGATCTTGGCAATTTAGCGGGTATCCATTTGCGTGAGGTGACTGGAGGGCCGGTGGAGGGCGGGGCTTTGCCCCGGCCCGCAGCCGGGTGCGCTAGCACGGAGCGAACAGCGAACCCCGCAAGGTGCCGACCCGACCGTAGGGAGGGGCACGCCCTGAATAACAAGACGGCCCCCTGCAAAGATTTGCCTGATAATCGGTTGCCGCCTACTTGTTACCGTCCTGCCCCCGGCTTTCTTCCAGTGCGATTCGCACCTGCTCCTTGAGGTAAGCGATCTCCACTTCCGCGCGTTTTTTAGCGGCATCGATTCGTTTGTTCGATTCCAATTCGGCCTCTGCCACGGCCTTTTCGGCGGCGCGGCGATAGTCTACCAACTCGGTCTCCAGGCGGGTACGTTCGGTAGCGGCGCGGGCGCGGGTGGCGGCGATCGAATCGGCGGCCGTGGTGCGGGCCAGCAGTACTTCTTTGCCGATCAGTTCCCGTTCGGCGACGGCATTGGCGCGGCGTTCTTCCAGATCGACGGCTAATTTAGCGGCGGTTTCGGAACGGGCCAGATCCGCTGATTTGCGGGATTCGGCTACTGACTCCGCCAGACGTTGCTCCTCGGCGGCGGCGGCTTCCCGGGCGGCGCGTACGCGGGCCACGCTTTCGGTTTCCGCCGTACTGCTTCGTTCGGCAGCCTGTTCGCGGGCGGCCACCAGCTCGCGGGCGATCAGGGCACGGGCCTCTTCCAGTTTCTGCTTATCGGCGGCCAGTGCCTGCGCGTTCGAGGTACGGATCTCGGTCAGTTCAGAGATCGCCTTTTCGCGGGCGGTGGCAATATCTGCGGCCGAGGCATTGCGCAATTCGGCCTCCCGTTCGCGGATGGCCTTCAGGTTAGCGGTCAGTTCGGCCTCGATGGTCGTACGGCGTTCGGCCACGGTGGCAAGGGTGGCGGCCAGTTCGGCGGCATGACGTTCGCGGGCTTCGGTAGCATTGCGCTGCGATTCGGCTACGGCGGCGTCGGCGGCGGCGCGGGCATCGGCCACGGCTTTTTCGGCGCGGGTGCGGGCGGCGGTCACCTCATCGGCAGAAGCTTTTTCGGCGGCCAGGCGGCGCTCCTCGGCGGCCTTTTCGGAAGCGGCCAGCGCGGCGTCCATCTTACTGCGCTCCTCTTCCATGCGCTCGCGGGCGGCGGTCAGTTCGTTGCGTAATTTTTCACGCTCGGCATTTACTTCGGCAGTGATGGCCTCCAGACGGGCGGCCTCGGCGGCCTGTGCCGCCTGCACGGCGGCTTCGGCGGCGGCCCGCCGCTCGGCTACGAACTGATCGGCCAGGGCTTTTTGCTCCTGCACCATAGCGGCGTTTTCCGCCTGGATCCGGGCAATTTCCTCATCGGCGCGGGCGCGGGCGTTGCGCACTTCTTCGGTCATGGCGGCACGTTGCTCTTGCGCACGGCGGCGTTCTTCGGCCACATTGTTGGCTTCCTGCTCGCGTGCCTGCCGGGTTTCGGCCCGCACGGAAGCGATCTCCTCCCGCAATTCTCGTTTGGCCACGGCCAGTTCGGCCCGTAGGTCGCGTACCTCGCCGTCATTTGCCGGTTGGACAGCATCGTCCTCATCGGGATCGGCGGCTACGCTCCGGCCGGTGCTGGCCGAAGAATTGGTCAGTACCACCCCGGCGGGGCTGGACTGGGTGCGTACCATGGTGGGATCCAGGACCCCGGCAAAACAGCTGATCAGTTCATTGAATTCGGCCTGCCGCTCGGGGATGAGCGAGAACTTTCGCATCTCGTTGGCCACGTTATTTTTGAAATAAATGGTGGTCACCTTAGCCGTAGACATCCAGCTCAGGGCATCCATGTCCAATTGTAAATAGTTGCGGTAGACGGGCGTGGTTTCGTCACCCTGCTCGGTTTGCATGATGCCGGTAAAGCGGTAGGCTTTGCGCGTACCGGCGGCATCCATGAAGATGACCTCATCGCCGGGATTGAACAGGATGCCGCCCTTGGAAAAGAAAGTGGCACCGATGCCGCTATCGTTGCTGAGCAGGCGCCAGCTGTAGGCATAATTTCCGCGGATAATGAGCGTCTGCACGTCCGAGCGCAGGATATGAATACCGTTTACTTTGCGGTTGTCTTCAATGTGGCCCGCGCAGTTTTGGGCATGGAGCAGTGCGGGGCCGAAGGCAAACAATACGGCCAGTAAAAGAGGAAAGACGTTTCGGTAGATTTGCGGCATGTTCGACGATTGGTTGCCCATCGCTTCCGGCCGCTACCTTATATAAGGAAGGATCGCCGGCGGCGGGGCGGGATGAAATAAAATAGCGGACACGGGGTGCCCGGGTAACAACTGGACATTTCTTCACGGTTCATGAGCGGAAGACAAAAGACCTTCCCATTACATTCGCGGCGGTACTGAGGAAGAGAATAGTAGAATCAGTTCCGGTTAACTAATAGATACGCACTGCGGGCAAAACGTGGCCTGGAGGATAATAATCAAGCAAAAATTGGCTGCTGCAATCTTTACAGGAGAAATCACCGGATTAAGAGCGTGTCTAAATTTTTACTTACTGATAACTAAGCATTTAAGAACCTGGCGTCGTAAAAACTGATTTACGTAACCCGCTATGCGCGCACCACGAAGTAGCCGCGAAGCGATTTTTTTATCTAGCCGGAACCTTAACCACGAAGTAGACGCGAAGCGAATCATTGATCCTCAGTTCTTAAAAATTTTAGACACGCTCTAATGGGCAGGTGTTCACCGATAATTTCGATTCCCCGCCGGTGCTCGGCAGAAAAATAAGACCGCTTAACTCGTCGTTACAGTAGCTTCGACCGACCACCCCGCCATGAAAAATGTTGTTCTACTCTTCTTTTCTCTCTTTTTTCTTTTCCCTTATGCAAGCGATGCTCAACGCGACCGCCGCCGGGACAAGTTACGCGAGGAACGGCTGGAAAGCTGGCCGCCCGAGCGGTTCTACAGCCGCACCACGCTGGGCAGTGCGCTCCAGCTCGTCTTTCGTAAGCACTACGATTTTTGCGGCTTCCCCGCCGCCGCCGGCAACCGGGACTACACCCCGCCCGACATCGGCAAATTCCTCGGCCGCCGCAGCCTGCGTACTCACGTGGAAACGGCCGATATTAACGGCGGCAACCTGCTCCATTACATCTTTGTGAATGAGGAGTGGAGCACCCCGCTGGACGAACTCCACTACCGCCAGGACCGGCTGCTGACCGATCTCCGTTCATTCAGCGATTTTACCGTCCAGCCCGAACCCGGTTTCGATGCATTCGTGCTCACCAAAAACTGCAGCGGCTACCTCAAAGCCTGCCTCGATGCGGGAATAGAACCACCCTACGCCGCCTTCAAAACCGCCCTGAGTACCGACGAGCGGCGCGAGAGTAGCGTGCTGGCCGTCTCGGGAAGTTTCGTCAGTCCACTGGCCGAGATCCTCGCCGCCCGCGATGCGCGCACCAACGAACTGATGGCCAAACTCTGGCTCTTTTACCAGGCCAATCCGCAGCTGATCAGCAAAGCCTATTTCCTGCGCGAATTTCAGGGCGTGATGGTCAAGCACCTCGGCTCGGCCGAAGCCGTGGCAAGCGCGGAAGCCGAACTGGGCATCAACGTGAACACACCCTTTTTCGGGGCAAAAATAAACAGCTCCATCAGCCGGGGCAGTTCGCGGCGCGGCAGTTTTAGCGGTACCGACTGGGAGACGATCGTCTACGCCGATTTCGACGGCACCTACACCCGCGCCAACTGGTTTGCCGCCCTGCCCACGCCCGACCAGATCGCGGCCTATTTTCAGCAATTGCAGCCCACCTTCAGTCGCGCCAAAGACTTCCCGCTTCTCATCCAGGGGGCCGAGCACCGCCACTACGTCACCATCTCCGGCCTGCCCGCCGAACTGGCGCGGATGCCCTGGACGATCACCGATCTCCGGCCCGGCACCTACCACCTGCCGCCCCGCCTGGAAACCCGCTTCTTCGAGGAACCAAACGGACGCTTCGGCTGTGAGTTCACCGTTTCCGGCCAACCGGCCGAGGCACTGTTCGGGCAGATGGGTGCCGGCCAGACCGAGGTGGTGCCGCTGCGTTACCGCATCCGGGTGGCCGACGCCATCCGCAGCCAATCCATCTCTTTCCAGGTGCGCGAAGAGCTGGCCACCAGTGCCCACCCGATCGCCCGCATCACCGACGGCCGTTACGACCTGGCCAAGCGCGAAGACCGCCGTTTCGCCTTCCAGTGGCGCGCCATCGTTGAAATTGAGGACCGCGAGAACCCGGTCGACTATTTGCAGGAAATATTTGTCAGCAATGTCCACCTGCGCCACAACGAGCGCGAGGTGGAAACCGAGGTCATCCGCGTGGATGCCGATGCACGCCGCCACCGCTGCGAAATCGTACTGGAGACCCGCCAATCGTGGCCCCTTCAGCGCATCGACGACCTCCGCCCCGTCAATTACAACCTCAGCCTGGACGTGCACCTGCCTACCCGCAACGGCAAAATTCGTAACGTACGTCCGCTCAAAACCATCGTCACTTTTCCCGGCATCGTGCCCGAGCCGGCCCCCGCTTCGGCTCCCCATGAAAGCCCCGGCACGGACGGCTTGAAGAGCGGATTTCCCCCGCCCGCCGCAGAGGGGGGAGGTTAAGCTCATCTCCTTCAATTCCTCAGCTCGAAAAGTCATTTAGGGCCGAGATAAGCAGCCCAGCTGATCCTTCTCTCCTTCATTCTTTACTTCAGGGGGGCGTGCCCGCTCGGCTAAGGCCGAAGCGGTCGGTCCCTTCCTGGCTCGCTGTGTGCTCGGCCCTGCGGGCTTCCTCCCTGCGGTCGTCACCGTCCAGGCACCTCACGCAGGGAAGGGTGCCGACGCTCCGAGGTAGGGGGTGAAAAATGTGAGTGGGATAAATAAGGAAGGAGGGTCCTGCTAACTGGCGCGCTGGTCTAATCTCCGCGATCCGGGTACCGGCGCTCCTCCACACGGGGGCCGAGATAGCCGGATTAAAAATTCTGTCCTACCTTCGTGGGCTGATTTTTTACCTCTTACCCGGCATCCATGTTGCGTTCCTTTTTCTTCCTTATTGTAGTGGCAATCGTGGCCTTGTTTCTGTTCGGCCAGACCGGATCGGGGGGGCGGGCGGGGGTAGCGGGCGGGGCGGCGGTGCAGGCGGGTGCGGCCGGGGCAGCGGGGGATGGAGACAGGCGGCCGGAGCCTCCTTCGGGCGGGGGGATGCGTGAGGCGGCCGGAGGGCCTGGTGCGTTAGCACGGAGCGAACAGCGAACCCCGGAGGGCACCGACCCCGGCCTGGCCGGGGGCACGCCCAAAACTACTAACAATCAACCCGAAAATTACCCCATTTACTCCTCTCCCCTGCGCGGAGAACCGCTGATAACCGGCACCTTCGGCGAGTTGCGGGCCAACCATTTTCATGCGGGACTGGACCTGCGCGGTGCCGTGGGCACGCCCGTCTATGCGGTAGGCGCTGGCCATGTGAGCCGGATCAAAATTCAGGCGGGAGGCTACGGGCAGGCCATTTATGTGCGGCATCCGGAGGGTTATTCGTCGGTGTATGCGCACCTGGACCGGCTGACCGAACCGCTGATGGACTACGTGCGCAGTGCACAATACCAGCGCGAGGAATTTGCCGTGGATTTACGCCCCGATCCCGCACGTTTTCCGGTGGCACGGGGCGAGCAGATCGGCGTGGTGGGCGACCGCGGTTACAGTTTCGGGCCGCACCTGCACTTCGAGATGCGGGGCGATGACGAGGACGAGGCCCTGAATCCCTTATTGTTCGGCATCCGGGTGGCGGACACGAAGGCACCGGATATCCGGGAGGTTTTGCTGTACGAAATGGATGAGTCCGGCCGCAAGGTCGGTGAGCAAAACCTGAAACTTTGGGCCGGCGGGCCGAACCGCAAACGCGTGGCCGACACCGTCTATACCAGTGCCCCGCTGGTGGGGCTGGAACTGAAAGCCTACGACAAACAGGACAAACTGAACAACTGGAACGGTATTTATTCCGTGCGCCTGTTTGCTGACCGGGACTCGGTGGCTCGCTTTGGTTACCGGTTTAGCAAGGTGCACTACGAAGACACCCGCTACCTGAACAGCCACGTGGATTATGCGGCCTACAGCCTGCGGAATACCTGGTTTCACCGGGTTTTTCGGCAGCCGGGCAACCTGCTACGCCTCTATCAGGGCGCGAGTAACGGCACGTTGCCGCTGGCCGTGGATCAGTACCGCGATCTGCTGCTGGAAGTGGGGGACTATGCCGGCAATACGGCTTCTGCCCGGCTGACCGTGAAACGCCGGCCGGCCCCGGCCGGGGAACTATTGCCCGCGCCGCCGCCCTACCAGTATTTTCTGCCCTGGGGCGAGGCCAGTTTGATCGACGACGGTCGGGTACGGCTGCTGTTTCCGGCCGGCACCATTTATGAAAACCTTTACCTGAATTACCAGACCGTGGAAGACCGTTCGGAAAGCGTTTTTTCCGTTGTGGCACAGGTGCATCGGGCGGGCGTACCGCTGCACAAGTATGCGGAGATAGCCCTGACCCCCGCTGACAACCTGCCGGAATATCTGCGTGCCAAAGCCGTGGTGGCCCGCTGCCGCCCCGGCGGCGGGTATGTCAGTTACGGCGGCAACTGGCGTTCGGACGGCCGCCTGCACAGCGAGTTCCGCGATTTTGGGGATTACTGTATCACCATCGATACCGTGGCCCCGACGATCCAGGCCGAGACGTTCCGGGAAAATCTGCGCGGCGCGGCCGGCTTCTCGTTTAAACTGCGGGATAATATGCCCACCTCCGGCCCCGCCGGTGATCTGCGTTACCGCGCCCTTGTGGACGGCCGCTGGGTATTGCTGGAATACGATTTGAAAAACGCCCGCCTTTTCCACGAATTCGATGGCAGCATCCCCGCCGGCCGCCATGAGTTGGTCATAGAAGCTACGGATGATCGGGGAAACACGGGGCGGTTCGTGGGGGCGTTTGTGCGGTAAAAAACAGGCGGGCTGCGATTCACTTATTTAATTAAGCGGTCGATATTTTTCCAGCTGATCAGGTGTCCGGAATCTGCTTCCCAGTTATTGTCGGCACCGTAAATTACGGCGGCGGTATCCAGCGGAACATCGGCAATTTCAGCGAACCAATCCAGATGCTTAAAGTAGTCGCTGCGGTAGGTGGTACCTGATTTTATCTCGATAGGCCGAGGCGTCAATCCATGATCCAGGATCATATCTATTTCGCGCTGGTTGCTATCGCGCCAGAAATAGAAGGGGGGACGGTTACCCTGATTGTAATAGGCTTTAGCCACTTCATTGTAAACGAAGTTTTCGAAAATAGCTCCCCGTTGGTAATAATTTTGTAGTGCCTCGGCGGAATTAATTTGGAGTAGCGAACAGGCCAAACCGGTATCTCTGAAATATAGTTTAGGAGACTTGACAATCCTCTTTTTGAAATTTTTATAGTAGGGTTGGACTTGGTAGATAACGTAAGAGGTTTCTAAAACTGACAGCCAGGAGTTGACGGTTGACCTCGATACCCCGGCAGCATCGGCCAAGGTGTTTTGATTGATCGTTTGCCCGATGAAACCGGCACAGATGCCTAAGAAACGAGCGAAAGTGCCCAGGTTACCGATATTTTTTATTTGGCGTACGTCACGCTGTACGTAGGTTTCCAGATAGTTTTGGTGAAAGCGTTTTGGATCAAGGTCACGGTCATAAATGCGGGGGTATCCGCCGGCCCACATTAATTCATCCAAGCTAAATTCTCGGTCAACCCCCATGCTTATTTCGGAGTAGGAGAGGGGGTGCAGATAAAATATAGCCGTTCTGCCCGCCAGGGTTTGGCTCACGCTTTCCATCATCAACATATTGTGAGAGCCACTGAGTACGAAACAAGCGTCACGGTCCTCATCCACGATCCCCTGGATATAGGACAGCATTTCCGGATAACGCTGCACTTCATCCAGCACCATTCGGTGACCATGAGTAGCGAACAAATTTCGTGGATCACGCTCAATCTGCTTGCGAACGTCCGGGTTCTCAAATGAAAAGTAGGGAAGGTCAGCGAAGAGGTTTTTGATCAAGGTAGTTTTACCGCTTTGACGAGGTCCGGTAATTGTCAGTACGGGATACTTGCCGATCTGCTCACGAATTATCGGCTCGATTTGCCTTGCAATCATGATTTTCTTTGCAATATAGCCATTCTAGTGCGCAATTTGCATAAATTTCTATGCAAATTGTATAGTAGACTATACCGTCTGCATAGAAAGTCATGCAAATGGTATAGTCAATTCGGACAGCTCAACCCGAAATAACTGCCTACTCCTTCACAAACCGGACCCGGTTCCACTCCCGTTGATTGCTAACCAACAGGTAGTAGATACCAGACGGCAAGCGGCTGACATCGATGGGTTGCGGAGTTGTAGCTTGCCGCTGGTGACTGCCCGGCCTGCGGTGTTATATACGGTGTAATCCGGTCCAGGGCCGATCGGGGGAGACGATGCGGAGTTGATTGCTAGCGGGGTTGGGGTAGACCAAGAGGGCTTGGCGAGACAGGGGCAGATCGCGGGTGGGCGAGGTGAGATCGAGTTGAAATTGCTGGAAGAACTGCCAGATGGTAGCACTGGCGTTGAAATCCTGGTTGGTGGAACCGATGATGATGCCCGATCCCGGCCAGGTGTGTCCGCCGCCGGTGATCTTGATGAGGGAAACCGCGACTACCGGCCGCGCAACCGGGGTAGTCAAATCTTTCGGCGGTACTGCCGTCGTTGGGGGCGGTATTCGGCAGGGGGATGCCATCCGGCATGGCGGCGCAGCCGTTGTTGTCCGCCCAGAAATTAACGGTGGTTTCCACGGGTGCGTTCACATTGGGGGTGCCGTCGTAGGGGACCACATCGTCGGCCGTGCCGTGGATTTCGAGGATGGGCACCGGGCGGCCGGGTTCACACTGGGGCAAGTAGCCGGAAAACATCCCGCCGGTGACCGAGGCGATGGCAGCGATGCGATCATTTAATTCGCAGGCTAACCGGTAACTCATAAAGCCGCCGTTGGACATCCCGCAGGAGTAGACGCGGGTGGTGTCGATGCCGTAGTTTTCCGCCAGTTCCTGGATGAGGTTTTCGATAAACCCTACGTCATCGGCGGTGCTGCCGAAGGACCAGCCTACGTTCCAGGCGTTATTAACGCCGTTTGGGTAGCAGACAATGAAGCCGGCCGTGTCGGCCACAGCGTTCATGCCGGAGTAAAATTCCTGTTGTAGGGCGTCGGAGGTGAAACCGTGCAGGTTGAAAACCAGGGGGTATTCCTGATCGGCCGAGTAGCCGGTGGGCAGATGCAGGCGGTAGTTGCGTTGCAAGCCGTCGTGCAGCAGGGTGCCGGTGGTGGTTTGGGCGATAAGGGCGGAAGTCAGGAACGAGAGGGCGCTGAGAAAGAAGAGCGTGCGGAGGGCGGTCATGAAGAATCGTATTTCTACCCTAACCGCCGGCTGGGCGGCGGGGTTGAGAAACGACTGCCCATAAGATATCAGGAGGCTGCAATGACTTTGGCAACCTCTTCCTCGCTGAGGTTTACCACGGTAGCGATCGTAGCGGTGGGGATACCGTTTTGGTGCATGGAAGATATATACTTACGAGTTACTTCATCTAAAGCTGTCTCGACAGCTTCCTTCACCGCTATTTTCACCGCCTTCTCCACTGCTTTGGTAACAATGCCTCGGGCATCCTGCTCGCGCATGCCCTGGTAGATGTAGGCATCGTATTCTTCTTTGGTCCAGTTGTGGCGGGCGGCTTCGGTGTAGGCTTCTTTCAACCCCTCATCGTCTACCTCGGTGGGGATCATTTCGAGGGTCTTGGCATTTTTTAGAAAATAGGCCCACTTATCGATGACGCTCACCAGTTCCTCCGCTCTTTTGTTAAATTTCGGTAGCTCGATGAAGCGAAATTGCAGGTCACTGAATTTGCATTCGCCCGTGTCGCGGTCCTGGATAATGTGGGTGGAGAGGTAGTTTTCGCCCTCGAAGAAATTGAAGCCGAGTACGCCGATAAAGTAGACCGGGCACAGTTCGGGATAATCCTCGCCGATGATGATCTGCCCCGCATAGTCCTTGCAGGTATAATACAGGACCCGCTTCTCGAATCCGTTGGGGTCGGCGATCTGCATCTCGATGATGAAGGTCTCCCCTTTTTCGTCTTTGGCCTTCACGTCGATGATGGAAGCCTTTTCCCCGATGATGCGCGGCAACTGGTAGGGGTTGAGTAGCGTCACCTCCGCGATGCGGTCCGGCCCTTCCAGACCGAGCACGGCGTTGAGGAACGAGATCAGGATGACTGTCTTCTGTTCGTTGCCGAAAATTTTACGGAAGGCAACATCGTTGGTAACGTCTACGAAGGCCATGCGAGATATTTCGTGAAAGATAGGGATTTTGTGTTGACAAATATCTAAGAGCGTGTCTAAATTTTTACTTCCTGAGAACCAAGCATTTAAGAACCTGGCGTCGTAAAAACTGACTTACGTAACCCGCTATGCGCGCAAGTTTTTATCTAGCCAGAACCTTAACCACGAAGTAGCCGCGAAGCGAATCATTGATCCTCAGTTCTTAAAAATTTTAGACACGCTCTAATAGAATTGTCCTAGAGAAATTAATAATTCACATCATTACTATAATTCCTACACCGTGCCCCACTTTCCCGCCCGCCGGAGCATCCTCCTCCTGCTGATTGCCTGTTTCACCTTCGCCACCCTGCCGGCGCAGGATGCCGCGAAGTACCACCACTATTACTTCCTTTCCTATGCCGCACTGTATAATAAGGCTCCTCAGGAAGCCTACCTGTATGCGGACAGTGCACTGCTATACAACCCCGGAGATCTATCTTTTCTGCTGACGGTGGCGGGGAATATGCCGGCGGATATGTGGGAGGAAGCGGATGAGTTGTATTTGAAAGCGTTCGGGCGCGGATTGAGTTGGGCGGACTACCGGAAAATTTTGCAACGCGAGGATCGAAAGGAGAGTTTGGACAAGCAAACAGCGCAGCAGCAAATGCGCGCCTTTCAACGGGGGGTGCGGCCGGAAATCAATAAGGAACTGGAAGGTCTGGTGCGGGACGATCAGCGGTGTCGGGAGCGGGACCAGGATTGCGATGCGATTGACGAGAACAACTTCCGGGTGCTGGTAGAGTTGTTTGCTGATTACGGCGAGGACTTGTTTACTTACGATGTGCTGGGTACGAATGGGGCGGATAATCTGGACCTATTACTACTGCACTTTGGAGAGAACCCCATGACTTATTTTATGCCCCAGATGGTGAAGGCCGTCCGGGAGGGGAGGATGTATAATAACGCTAATCCGGCTTATGAAATTGATCGAATTTCATTAACCTCGGGTAAGTTATTTTACGTGGATACTTCCTTCAATCTGCTGCAATACCAAATAGGTGAATTGCCCTGCCTGTTTTGCTTCCCCGGTCAGGAGGCCTATTTTTCTTCTACCGGGACATATTACGAGTTGGCTCGCGATGATCGGACTCTATATACGTGGCCGATTTATGCCGGGGACGGAGTTTTTGCGGAGCGAATGAATAAAACGAGGGAGTTGTTGCTGCTGCCGGCGTTGGATAATGCGCGGGTCCGTAATCCACGGTCGGTGACGCTTTCGGTGAGGGAATTTAGGGAAAAGTTCAGGTTTTTGTGGGAGTGAGTAGGAATAATCAGGTTACCCCAGGCAGCACGTATGGAATTCCCGTATATCACATCTTTTTTCCCAAAAAAGATGCCAAAAAAAAGCCGGCTGTGGGGATGGAAATAGCATAGTCATACAGCTGTATTAGAGTCTGTCCAGTTTATCAGGCTTGAGCCAGTATAGGTTTTGCACTCGCTTTTTGGAGACCTCTCCCCCGGCCCGGCTATTCGTCTGGGTCCCGTTCGCTTCGCGGCTACTTCGTGGTAACCCCAGCCGCCGCGGAGGAGAGGGGTGACGGGAAGTTGACCTACCGTTAAAAGTGTAGTGGGTAAACATAAATAGGTCGGACAGCCTCTACTGTATTAGATTTTACTCCACGTCTCCACTATATTTTATTTTTCCCTGCGTGAGGTGCCTGGAAGGCCGACCGGAGGGAGGGTGCGCAGCACGGAGCGAACAGCGAACCCTGGAAGGGACCGGCCGGCCCGTCAGGGACGGACACGCCCGGATTAGTAGAGTAGTAAGGGTAGAGGGGGTTAGGGAAAGACGTGTTTTAGCAAGCGCTCACTTTTCATCCGACCGGGGGGGCGGGATGTGGGATGTGTGATTTGTGATGTGTGATGTGTGATGTGTGATGTGTGATGTTTGCCCGTATCACATGATCCGGCGGTGCTGCACCGGATAGAAAGTGAGATCTCTCTTAAACTTTAGCTTGGTCCCATGTTTTTATCGGCGGGCCGGGTGCGATTAGCGAAAATTCGCTAACTTGGCCGCGCAGACGGGAAAAGCCCGTAAACGCAGGGCAAAACCGGCCCGAATACACCATAAACAGTCGATTAAAAAGCTATACTACCGTATGAGTACCACTCGAAGAATTAGACGCGCCGTTGTCCTGGGATCGGGCGTAATGGGATCGGGCATTGCCTGCCACTTTGCCAATATCGGCCTGGAAGTGCTGCTGCTGGACATCCTGCCCCGCGAGATGAAGGAGGGCGAGAAGAACCCCCAGGTGCGCAATAGCGTGGCCGCGACGGCCCTGGCCAAGGCGATCAAATCGCGGCCCGCGCCCCTGTACGATAATGCGTTCGCGAGCCGGATCGAGGTGGGCAACATGACCGATGACCTGGAGAAGATCAAGGACTACGACTGGATCATTGAGGTGGTGGTGGAGCGGCTGGACATTAAAAAACAGGTGTTTGAGAACGTGGAAAAATACCGCCGGCCGGGGACGCTGGTGACGACGAACACGTCGGGTATCCCGATTCACCAGATTGCGGAGGGGCGTTCGGAGGATTTTCGGAAGCACTTCTGCGGTACGCACTTTTTTAATCCGCCGCGCTACCTGCGGCTGTTCGAGATCATTCCGGGGCCGGATACCGACCTGGAAGTGATTGAGTTTTTCCGCCACTACGGTAGTGTGTACCTGGGCAAGGTGCCGGTGCTGGCCAAAGATACACCGGCCTTTATCGGCAACCGGATCGGGGTGTACTCGATGTCGAAGACTTATGCGCTGACCGACGAGTTGGGGTTGAAGATCAATACCGTGGATACGCTGACCGGCCCGCTGATCGGGCGGCCGAAAACGGGTACCTTCCGCCTGGGTGACCTGGTGGGGCACGATACCGGCGCGCACGTGATGACGGGCATCCGCACCAATGTGCCCGACGACGAGGCCGCCGCCGTGCTGGAGATACCGCAGTATTACCAGTTTTTGCTGGACAACAAATTTTTGGGAAACAAGACCGGGCAGGGCTTCTATAAAAAGACTACCGGCGCGGACGGGCAGCGCGAGATTTTGTCGCTGAACCTGAGCACGCTGGAATACGAAAAGAGCGAGCGCGAGGACCTGGAAAGCATCAAAACCGGCAAGCAGGTGGACGACCTGCGCAAGCGCCTGCCGGTGCTGTTCAAGGCGGAGGATAAGGGCGGTGAACTGATTCGCCGGACGCTGGCGGGTTTGTTTGCCTACAGTGCCAACCGCATCCCCGAAATATCGGACAATGTGTATAGCATCGACGACGCCATGCGCGCCGGTTATGCCTGGGAGCTGGGTCCGTTCGAGTACTGGGACGCCGTGGGCGTGCAGGCCGGAATAGATGCGGCCGAGTCCGACGGAGCTACCATTGCGAAGTGGGTGAAGGACATGGTGGCGGCCGGTCACGACTCGTTTTACAAGCGCGAGAACGGCCAACTGAAGTATTACGACCAGGCGGACCAGACCTATAAGGTGAAGCCGGGCACCGAGCAGTTCATCATGCTGGCGAATTACCGCGATAAGACACCGGTGTTTCAGAATGCCGAGGTGACGTTACACGATATCGGCGACGGTATCCTGAACCTGGAGTTTACCAGCCCGCACAACAGCATTGGCGAGGGTGTGCTGCGCGGCATGAACGAGAGCATCCAACTGGCCGAGGAGCAGGGGTGGAACGGACTGGTGATCGGTAATAACGGCACCAATTTCAGCGTGGGTGCCAACCTGATGATGATTGCCATGATGGCTTACCAGCAGGAGTGGGACGAGCTGAACCAGGCGGTCCACCTGTTCCAGCAGACCACGATGCGCTGCCGTTATTCGGCGATCCCGGTGGTGGCGGCCACGCAGGGCTACGTCTTCGGCGGCGGCTGCGAAACCCTGATGCACTGCGACGCCGCCGTGGCGGCCGCGGAGAGCTATATCGGTCTGGTGGAAGTCGGCATCGGGGTGATCCCCGGCGGCGGCGGTACCAAGGAGCTGGCCCTGCGCGCTTCGGATTCCTACTTTGAGGGCGACGTCCAGATCCCGACCCTGATCGAGAAGTTCAAGACGATTGCGATGGCCAGTGTGTCTACCTCGGCCTACGAGGCGTACCATTCCGGCCTGATGCTCCACTCGCGTGACAAGGTGGTGGTGAACAAGGACCTGGCAATTGCCGAGGCCAAAAGCACCGCACTGGATTTATTCAATGCCGGCTACACCCAACCCGTGCCCCGTACGGACATTACGGTGCTGGGCCGGGGCGGCCTGGCGGCCCTCTATGCGGCAGCTAACGAGTTGGCGCGCGGCGGCTACGCTACCGAGCACGATATCAAGATTGCCCGCAAGGTGGCCTACGTTCTCTGCGGCGGTGATCTGACGGGTACGCAACAGGTGAGCGAGCAGTATTTGTTGGACATCGAGCGGGAGGCGTTTTTGCAGTTGTGCGGGGAGCAGAAGACGCTGGAGCGAATTCAGCACATGTTGCAGACGAACAAACCTTTGCGCAACTAGCGGCGAAGCCGCTGTTGCGCAAAGGCTTGTTCGGTACTTTAGTAGGCGGCGTTGCCGCTGTATTTTAGTATTTTTGATTCAGCCTACGCGTACACAATTGCGGTCAAATTAGTGGATCAGTTCACTACATTTTCTAATCTAATTGCTACTGTCATGCACCACTTTAAGCAACTTCGGATTTGGAATGATGCCATGGACTTGGCGGTAGACATCTACCGCTTGAGTAGGGAGTTTCCTGAAGACGAGCGTTTCGCACTAACCCAGCAACTGAGAAGATCGATGGTATCTGTGCCATCTAACATCGCGGAAGGAGCCGGAAGAAATACGGACAAGGAATTTAATTACTTTTTGGGTGTCTCTCTAGGTTCTTCCTGCGAAGTATCTACCCAATTAGAGTTAGCGCAGCGTTTGGGGTACATTTCGATTGATGCAACCGCATCATTACTCACGGCTCTTGAGAACAACCGGAGCCAAGTGGTCAATTTGCAAACTCGACTTAACATCAAAAAGTGATTCCTCGCTAATCCGGCGATCGTACTCGTCCCACGTTTACGCGCCACCGAGAAAATCAAAAATACCAACATACGGCCGAAGGCCGGCACCGCAGGTGCCTACTAAAATACGTGGCGAAGCCACTCACTTATGGAAGCATATATCATCTCCGGCTACCGCTCAGCCATTGGCAAAGCCAAAAAAGGCGGCTTTAAAAATTATCGATCCGACGACCTGTCGGTAGACGTGATCAAGTACATGTTCGCCCAGCACCCCGGCATCGATCCGACCATCGTGGATGACCTGATTGTGGGCTGCGCTAACCCCGAGGGGGAACAAGGGCTACAGATCGGGCGGCAGATTTCGCTGCGGGCACTGGGCAAGGAAGTGCCCGGCATGACCGTCAACCGCTACTGCGCTTCGGGGCTGGAAACGATCTCCATTGCCGTGGCGAAGATCAAGGCGGGCATGGGCCACTGTTACGTGGCGGGCGGCGCGGAAAGCATGAGCCAGATTCCGATGACGGGTTATAAACTGGCCCCGAGCTATAACGTGGCCCGCGATACGCCCGATTACGTGGTGTCGATGGGGATCACGGCCGAGGCCGTGGCCAAGAAGTATAACGTGACCCGCGAAGACGCGGATGCGTTCAGTGTACGTAGCCACGAGCGGGCAGCCAAAGCGATTGACGAAGGCCGCTTCGACAGCCAGATCGTGCCCGTGGAAGTACCCGAGGTGAGCGTACAGGACGGCAAGCGGGTGGAGAGCAGCCACACCATGAAAATGGACGAGGGCGTACGCCGCGGTACCGACATGGCCGGACTGGCGCGCCTGCGGGCGGTGTTCCAGAAGGACGGTATCGTTACCGCCGGTAACTCCTCGCAGACTTCCGACGGCGTGGCCTTTACCATCGTAATGAGCGAGGAAATGGTCAAGCAACTCAATCTGGAGCCGATTGCGCGTATGGTGAGCTGCTCGGTCGGCGGGGTAGACCCGCTGTATATGGGTATCGGCCCGTGCGTGGCCATCCCCAAGGCCCTGAAGCAGGCCGGTCTCCAACTGAAGGACATCGACCTGACCGAACTAAACGAGGCCTTTGCGACTCAGTCGCTGGCCGTCATCCGCGAAGTCGGCCTGGACCCCGAACTTACCAACGTGAACGGCGGGGCCATCGCCCTGGGCCACCCCCTGGGTTGCACCGGTGCCAAACTGTCGATCCAGTTGCTGGAAGAGCTGAAGCGGCGCAATAAGCGCTACGGCATGGTGACGGCCTGCGTCGGCGGCGGGCAGGGTATTGCGGGGGTTTACGAGCGGCTGTAAATCGGCCGGATAGAATTAGCACATGGAAAACCGATCCGTCGTTCGGCCCTTTGGGGCGGGCGGCGGGTTTTTATTTTTATTTGCCGACTTGGAGCCGAGCAAGCAATTAATCCAATTTCAATTTAGCACGTTGAGTAATGACCCTAATAGGGCGACGATAGTTCTGCTCCTCCTTTAAGACCGCTAAATCGAAAGTATCCGCTTGCTTTCACATCCGTAGTAGGACTGGTTCACGCTCTATCTCACTCCCTCCCTCCTACTCCGCCGTTCTGCCCACCAGTCGAAACTCCCCCCGGTACAGGTCGTCCCGCTCCCCATCCTGATCCCAGTCCACCTTACCCGTCAGCGTCAGGCGGTTACCTGAAAAAGCGGCGTGGTAATTCGTTGTCATATTCGGCTCGATGAAGATGAGCGTATCCCCGTTCTCGTTCCACAGCCCGTTCGTACGGTTGGTCTCCGAGCCGGCCGCCAGGCGGTGCAGGCGTACGAATTTATGGTCTTCGGTAAACACCGTCCGCGTCGGTTGCGCGCCGTAGCGTTGAATCCAGTCGCCCTCCCTGATCTCATCGGTGGCCGTCGTATCGCCGCCCAAATAGGTGGGCATTTCTACCAGCACATCGGTATTTTCCCAGGTTCCCAGTAGCTGATCGCCCAGAGTGGCGGTATTATCCGATTGTTGGGCGGGTTCCGTATTTTCACAGGCAAACAACAGGGGCAGCAGGCAAAGCAGAGTTAAGAAGTAGCGCATCAATCTAATTTGTTCGGGGCAAAGGTAGCACTTGCCGACCGAATAAAGATCGCGTAGCTTTGCCCCCATGCGCAGTTTCACGTCAGTTCGGCCCGGCTACTTCTTGTTAGGTTGGTTTTTGCTCAACCTCCTGCAGGCCGGCCTCACGCCCATCGACGCCGACGAAGCTTACTACTGGATGTACGCGCAGCAGCTCGACTGGGGTTACTTCGACCACCCGCCCCTCGTCGCCCTGCTTGTTTCCCTCGGCAAAGACTGGCTCCCCGGCTCCCTGGGCCTGCGTTTCGGCCACGTACTGCTCGGCACCGCCACCGTTGCCGGCCTCTGGCGGCTGGCCGGCCGGCCGCCGGCCGGGCCGGCGGCACTCGTGCTCGCGCTGCTCATCTTCGCTCAGCCCATGCTCCAGGTTTACGGTTTCATCGCCACGCCCGACGGGCCGCTCCTGGCCGGTGCCGTCGCTTTCTGGCTTGCCCTACGGCGGTTCCTACGCACCCCCTCGCCCGCCAACGCCCTGCTCTGGGGCGCAGCCATGGCCTTCATGATCTACGCCAAATACCACGGCATCCTCGTCATCGCCTTCACCGTCATCGCCCTGCCGCGCCTCTGGCGGCAACCGTGGTTCTATCTCGCCGGCGCATTTGGCGCCGCCCTTTACCTGCCGCACCTTTACTGGCAGTACCTGCACGACTTCCCCTCCTTCCGCTACCACCTCTCCGGCCGCAACGACGCCTATCAGCTAAAATACACCACCGGCTACCTGCTCAATCAGCTCCTCATCTTCTGCCCACTCTTTCTCTACCACTACGCTAAAATCCTCTTCCCGCCCCGCCCCCTGCCACAGCACCACGCCGAAGAACGCGCCATGTACTGGAATATCTTCGCCTTCCTCGCCTTCTTCCTCTACGGCTCTACCAACGGCCACACCGAAGCCCAGTGGACGGCCGTCCTCTGCATCCCGCTCACCGTGCTACTCTACCGCCGCGCCCTCGCCCGCCCTGCCTGGCTTCGCCAACTGCGCACCCTCGGCCTCATTGCCGCCGGGCTGTTCCTTCTCGCTCGCCTGCTGCTCATCGCCCCGCGTGAGTGGCTCCCCTTCAACAAACCCTTCGACAACCAACCCTGGGTTACCGCTCTGGCCGAAGTCGCTGGGGACCGCCCCGTCATCTTCGAAAACAGCTATCGCACCCCCTCGCTCTATCGCTTCTACACCGGCCGCCCCGCCTATACCTTCACCAACGTCTACTACCGCCCCAGCCAGTACGACCTTTGGGACACCGACACCGCCTACCACGACCGCCCCGTCCTGCTGGCCGGTAACCAGAGCTGGAACTGCTACGGTTGCGACACCTTCCAGTCCGGCAAGGTCCAACTTAAAATCCGGTCCGTCCAGCGGTTCCCCGTCATCAAATCCCTCCGCTTTCGATTTAGTGAAAGCCCCGACCGACTCCCCTCTTTTCTGCAAGATTCCACCGCCACCTGGCGGCTCGAATACCAAAACCCCTACCCTTACGCCCTGCCCACCCACGCCGAAATGCCGCTCCGCCTCTATGCCATGATCGAGCAGGCCGATAGCTGGGACTACCGCCCCCTGCCACTCAACCTACCCCCCACCCTGCCCCCCACGGGGCCGGATAACTGGGCCGCCCTCCCCCCTTTTCAGTCCGCTCTCTACCACGATTCCATCCCGCCGGGCCACACCTTTTTCCTCGGCCTCGCCTACCGGGGCTTCTCCCCCCTCCGCAGTCAGAGCCAGGGCATAAAAATGACCGATTGATCGCGGATACATCAGCCCGCCGGCCAATCGAGATTCAAGATTTCTCCCTCCTCTCGCCAAACCCAAACCAATCGGCAAATCGTTTCCCTTTTTTCCATAGTTCCCCCTCATTTCTTCGTTTCCCCCCCGGCCCCCCGAAGGGGGGAGATTATATTACGCCCCCTTTTACCTACCACGTAAAGGCGGCGACTGTTGGTCGCCTGGACGCAAGTTGTTGCGTCTCTACTTCAATCCCTCATTCCTTCATTCCTTGCCCCCACTTCAATCATTCGGTCATTCAATCATTAGTCCTCCTCACCCCGCCCTTCACGCAGCTCAACACGCCCTACCCCGCCACGGCCTACCTCAAGGGTTTCCTGAACACCAAAGGGATCGCCTCCGAGCAAATGGACCTCGGCATCGAGGTCATTCTTGAGTTGTTTACGCCCGCTCGGCTGACCGAACTGTTCCACCTCGCCCAGCCGCAGTTGGCGGCCGGAACGGCGAGTGATAATGCCTCACGCATTTACGCGCTGCGGGCCGAGTACCTGGCCACCATCGGACCCGTCATCGCCTTCCTGCAGGGGCGGCAACCCACCCTGGCGCGGGCCGTTGCGAGTGAGAACTTCCTGCCCCAGGCCGGCCGCTTCCAGCAACTGGCCGACCTCGACCTCGCCTTCGGGGCCATGGGCCACCAGGACAAGGCCAAACATCTCGCCACCCTCTATCTGGAAGACCTGTCGGACTTCATCGTCGAGTGCATCGACCCCGATTTCGGCTTCAGCCGCTACGCCGAACGCCTGGGCCGCAGTGCCAATTCCTTCGACGAGCTGCACGAAAAACTTAGCGGTCCGCCCACCTACATCGACGGCATCACGCTGGAAGTACTGGCCCGCCGCCTGGCCCAATTGCCCGGCCCGCCTGATTTGGTTTGCTTCAGCGTTCCCTTTCCCGGCAACCTCTACTCGGCACTGCGCTGCGCCGGGTGGCTCAAACAGCACTTTCCCGCCGCCAAAACGGCCCTGGGCGGCGGCTTTGCCAATACCGAACTGCGCAGCCTCACCGACCCACGCGTTTTCGACTATTTCGACTTCATCACCCTCGATGACGGCGAACGCCCGCTCGAACTCCTCCTCCAACACCTGCGCACGCCCCCGCCCCCGGGCGGGCCGCTGCTCAAACGCACCTACCACCGGGAAGACGGCCGGGTGGTCTACAACGACTTTGCCCTCGACCGCGACTACCGCCAGAGCGAAGTCGGCACGCCCGATTACGGCGGTTTGCCGCTGGACCGCTACATCTCCGTCATCGAGGTTACCAACCCGATGCACAGCCTGTGGAGCGACGGCCGCTGGAACAAACTCACCATGGCCCACGGCTGCTACTGGGGCAAATGTACCTTCTGCGACCTCAGCCTCGACTACATCGGCAACTACCAGCCCGTCCAGGCCATGCTGCTGGTAGACCGCATGGAAGAACTGGCCGCCCAGACCGGCGAAACCGGCTTCCACTTCGTCGACGAGGCCGCGCCCCCCGCCCTCATGCGCGACGTGGCCCTCGAGACTCATCCGCCGCAACCTGCGCCTGACGTGGTGGACCAACATCCGCTTCGAGAAAAGCTTCACGCCCGACCTCTGTCGCCTCCTCCAGGCGGGCGGCTGCATCGCCGTTTCCGGCGGCCTGGAGGTGGCTTCCGACCGCCTGCTCGCCCTCATCCAGAAGGGCGTCACCGTCCGGCAGGTTGCCCGCGTCACCGGGGCGTTTACCGATGCGGGCATCATGGTCCACAGCTACCTCATGTACGGCTACCCCACCCAGACCGTGCAGGAAACCGTCGATAGCCTGGAGATGGTCCGCCAACTGTTCCAGGCGGGCGTCATCCAGTCGGGCTTCTGGCACCGGTTCGCCCTCACCGCCCACAGCCCCGTCGGGTTAGACCCCGCCGCCTTCGGCATCACGCCCCACCGCCAACCCGTCACCTTCGCCGATAACGACGTGCCATTCACCGACGCCACCGGCATCGACCACGAGCGGTTCAGCTTCGGCCTCAAAAAATCGCTCTTCAACTACATGCACGGCCTCTGCTTCGATTTCCCCCTCTCCGAGTGGTTCGATTTCCGCATCCCGCGCACCACCGTCGCCCCCGACTACATCGCCCATTGCCTCGATCACCGGGAAGACCGCCTCGCCCGCCCCACGGCCCGCCTCGTCTGGGTAGGCGGCGAACCCACCCTCCACGACCTCCCCGGCGGCCAAACCCGCGTTAACCTCTTCGACCGCCGCGACACCGACCACTTCACGCTCCCCCACAACGTCGCCCACTGGCTCGTCACCCAACTCCGCCGCCTCGGCGACCGGTCGCGCCCACCCCTCACGCTCGCCCGGTTCCGCACGGCTTGCACGGACGATCTCGGCCTCCCCCTCGAAGCCCTCTGGCACAGCGAGGAACTGGAGCTGGTGCGGGTCTATGGTTTGCTGGTGGTGTAGGTTTTTTGGGCGTGTCCCCGGCCGCAGGCCGGGGCCGGGCTGTCCGGCACTCTCTCCATTTCACCACGCAAGATTTTGCGTGGTTACATTCCGTTCAGA
>CAVPZP010000024.1:0-176952 GCA_963710215.1 Lewinellaceae bacterium
ACGTAGCGGTTGATAAAACATTAGCATTCCAGGGGCCGTTCATTTGAATTCCCGTAATCAGGGTTGGTGCCGCAAATGTCCCCTGATATAGAAACAACTGATCGCCACCGATTGCAAAGGCTATCGTTCCGCTGCCGGTGGTCGGACCCGCAACCACGCCCTGCGCATCCGTAATGGTGTATCCACTACCCGATCCATCGGCAAAGAACTGCGTACCGCAGGTATAGCTACGATTGAACGTAAGGGTCAGTATCCCTTCTCCCGTGCTAAAACCGCCGGTGGACAGCCAGCCATTATCGGTAAAGGAAATTGTCGTTCCCGCATCCACATCCGCCAGCAGCAGAAACGAAAACAGGTCGGGGTTATCCCCCTGGTAACCGGTAATGGCCACATCGCCCAGCCCCAGCGTGGTACCGCCGCCGGTCGGTTGAAAACTGATCTCGACATCGTCACTCGTAGCGGGGCAACCGCCGCCCGAAAGCGTCCAGCGCAGCACGTAAGACTGCCCGGCCGTGCCGCTAAACGTAGAAGTGGGAGCCGTAGCGTCACCGAACACACCATTGCCATCTCCACTCACCACGGTCCACGTTCCGCTCTGCGGGCCACCGCTATTGGCGGACAGGAACTCAGACGGTCCGGCTAACAGAAACTGGTCCGGTCCCGCCATGGCGGCCACGCCGTTCACGGTGATCGTTACCGATGAACTGGCCTGTGTCATGGCATCGCAATTAGGCGCGGTTACAAAGTAGGTAGTTGTCTGAGCCGGGTTGATCACGAATTGAGTCGCAGTGGTAGGCCCCTGAATAACCGGACCATTCGCGCTACCCGTACGCAGGCTAAATCCGTTCGCGTCATTAAGGCTGCCGTTGATCGTAATCGTCACCGCGTCGTTCGGGCAGGGTGCCGCCGGGCTGCTGGAAAGCGAATTGATCACCGGATCGGCGCAGGTTGCTAAACAGGTGAAACCGCAACCGCTTGTTGGAAAAGGATTCACATCATCCACCGACCAGGCCGAGGTCGTATTAATGGAACTCGCCAAGAACGTGGGTATGCCGGATGTAGTAGAGCAATTATACTTTACATTATCAAATTCATTTGCCCCTCCCGGATCACCGGTTAATTGCGGCATGGATACCGCCGTACTGCCTTCCGTCAGGCCGGCGGGCAAGGGGGTACTACCCGAAGCTCCGCTGCCGAAGCCTTCTCCGGAATTGTCAATGGCCGTGATAAAACTCGTAGGCGCGGTTGTATTCAACGATCCCTGAAAAGCGATCAACGCGTCACCTGAACTGGATAATTGAGGCCCGCTACTGCCATTAGACACACTAACCCCGCCGCCGGCGGAAGATACCACCCAGTTGGTAGCCCCGCTAGTATTAGTTTGCGCAAACATCAATTCCTTTCCGCAGCTAGCCGCAGCGGTAAAGGTTAGCCCGAGACGCCCCTCGCCCGTATTGAGATTGCTGTTGGTGGTTCCCGTAATTTCGTCATCAGTGATAAAGAATACCGTACCCGCCGTCACGTCCGTCAACAATACCATATTGAACTGGTCCGTAAACCCCTCCATATTCATCATCGTAAAGGCCAGGTCGCCCGGCCCCAGCGTAGTCTGCGCGCGCAGCGTATTCGTACTCACGGCAACCAGCAGTAGCGTCAGCAGGGTAGCGCAAAATGAGAAGGCGAGCGGCCGAAATAAATTGGCGGCGCACGGTTGGGTAGTACTTGTATTCATGAAATTACGGTCTAAAAACAGTTCGATGTGGTCGTCAAAGCAACAAGCATACGCATATTTCAGTAGCTTATTCCACCCAAAGTTACCGCTTACCGTCCGTAAATCAAGGGATTATGCTAAGTTATCAGAAAAACGGGTAGTTATACCCGTTCGTAAAATCGGCTGTCGGTATAGTTGCACAGTCCAAATATTTTAGCTAAGGATTCGGTAAATAAATTGAGTTGGGCGTGTCCCCGGCTACCGCCGGGGCCGGTTCCTTCCCGGCGCGGCTGCCGCCTCGGCCCTGCGGGCTGCTTCGCTACCGCTTCGCCCCGTCCAGGCACCTCACGCATCCGGCGCGCCCGGTACGTGACCTCCGGTCTCGCATCGCCGCACACCTTTGCCCGGTCGAAGGCACCCAACGAAAAGCCCCCCCACCTCGCGGCGCGAGAGCGCGGTCTTGTTAAATCCGGCGTTCGCCTCGATCGAGCGGACCAGCACCACCTTGGAACGACAATATCCGGGTAGACATTCAGCCCGCGTGAGGTGCCCGCAGGGGCGTTAGCGCACGCAGTGCCGAGCGAACAGCGAAGCCCGCAGGGGACCGGCCCCGACCCCGCGTTAGCGGGGCGGGGACACGCCCGAATCAGCTTTGAACTACTTATTTTTGCCTATAACTCCCGCACCCAGATGTTGCGGAAGGCCGTGGGGTTGCCGTGGTCCTGGAGGATGAGGGGGGCCTTGCCGTGGGCGATGTTTTTGGGCTGGCCGATGTACTCGGTGGTGCCGAGGATCATGGTGTGGTTCTGCACAAGGACGCCGTTGAGCAGGGCCGTGACATGGCCGGGGGCGATGCGGATGCCGTCGTCGTTGAAGCGGGGGGCGGTGAAAATGATGTCGTAGGTCTGCCACTCGCCGGGTTTGCGGCTGGGGTTGGCCAGGGGGACGGACTGCTTGTAGACGGAGCCGACCTGACCGTTGGTGTAGGTTTTATTTTCGTAATTGTCGAGGATTTGTAACTCGTAGCGGCCCTGGAGGAAAACGCCGCTGTTGCCGCGATTCTGGCCGTCGCCCTCGACTTTGGCGGGCGTGCGAAATTCGAGGTGGAGCTGGATATCGCCGAACTCGCGCCGGGAAACGATCTCGCCGGTGCCGGGCTTGACGACGAGGTGCTTGCCGTCCTCAATGGTCCACTTAACGGCCGAGCGGTCCTGGTGCGCCCACTCGTTGGTGGAGGAGCCGTCGAACAGCACGATGGCGTCGGAGGGCGGCGTGTTCATCGTCTGGCCGGAGGTGACGACGGGTGGAACGGGGAAGTAAAATTCGGTGGCTTCGGGCTTGTCCTGCGCGGCGAGGGTGCCGGCCATGACGAGCAGGCAGAGAAGGAGTTGGATCGACTTCATAAGTAACGTTGGTTTAGCTGGTAAGGTAGTGAACGGGAGCGGGGGGGCGAAGTTTTCGGCCCCGGTGGCGGCAATTACTTTTCGGCTTGCACATCTCCGGTGAAAGTCGTACTTTTGCGCCCTCAAAATGAGCTTTTTAGGCCATAACTTCTCTTCCCAAAAGACCTGCCATGCTTTCGGTAAACGATCTGACGATTCAATTCGGTAAACGTATTCTTTTCAACGAGGTGAACCTCAAATTTACGCGGGGTAATTGCTACGGTATTATCGGAGCGAACGGCGCGGGCAAGTCGACGCTGCTGAAGGCGATTGCGGGCGAGCTGATTCCGAACCGGGGAGACGTGAGTCTGGAACCCGGCAACCGCATGGCCGTGCTGAGCCAGAATCACTTTGGGTTCGAGGAGCTGCAAGTGCTGGAAGTGGTTAAGATGGGCTACGAGGAACTCTACGCCATCGAGCAGGAGAAGAACGTGATCTACATGAACCCCGATGCCACGGATGCCGACGGGATGCGGGCCGCCGAACTGGAAAACCGCTACGGCGAGATGGGCGGCTGGACGGCCGATAGCGATGCGGCCGAACTGCTGAGTAACATGGGCATCAGTGAAGACCTGCACTATAAAAACATGGCCGAACTGAGCGGCCCCGAAAAGGTGAAGGTGCTGCTGGCTCAGGCCCTGTTCGGTAATCCCGATATCCTGCTACTGGATGAGCCGACCAACGACCTGGACGCCAATACCGTCCACTGGCTGGCCGATTTCCTGGCCGATTTTCAGAATACCGTGATCGTGGTTTCGCACGACCGCTACTTCCTGGACATGGTCTGCACCCACATTGTGGACATCGACCGCCAGAAGGCCACCGTGTACAGCGGCAACTATTCGTTCTGGTACCAGAGTTCGCAGTTGGCCACGCAGCAGGCGGCAAACAAGAACAAGAAAATGGAGGCCAAACGCGCCGAGATGATGGAATTTATCCAGCGGTTCTCGGCTAACGCCTCGAAGTCGAAGCAAGCGACTTCGCGTAAAAAAGCCTTGGAAAAACTGGACTTTACCGAGATCAAGCCATCCAGCCGCCGCTACCCGTTTATTCACTTTGCCCCCGAGCGTGAGCCGGGTGACCAGATACTGAAGGTAGAGAACCTGAGCAAGCGCGGCATCGACGGCGAATTGCTGTTCGATAAGGTCAGCTTTACGATGAACAGCGGCGAAAAGATCGCCCTGCTGGCCCGCGAGGCCACGGCCGCGACCGCGCTTTACGAAGTGCTGGCCGGTAAGACCAAGCCCGACGGCGGCACCATCGAGTGGGGCCAGACGATCACCACCGAGCACCTGCCGAACGAGAACGAGGATTACTTCAGCAATGCCCGTGACGTGGACCTGATCGAGTGGCTGCGCGAGTACTCGAAAAATAAGGACGAGCAGTTCATTCGCGGTTTCCTGGGCCGGATGTTGTTTTCGGGCGAGGAGGTGTACAAGAAAGCCGGCGTATTGTCGGGTGGAGAGAAAGTGCGCTGCATGCTGAGTAAGAATATGCTCAACCACCCCAATTTCCTACTGCTGGACGAGCCGACCAACCACCTGGACCTGGAGTCGATCACGGCCCTGAATAACGCACTGCGGGATTTTAAGGGGAACCTGATCTTTACCAGCCACGACCACGAGTTGACGCAGACCGTGGCCAACCGCATCATCGAGATCAGCCCCCGCGGCATGATCGATAGCCTGCTGAGCTACGAGGATTACCTGAAGAGCGAGCGGACGGAGGAGCAGCGGGAGAAACTGTACGGGGTGGCGGTGTAGGGGTCCACCAGGTCGTGAGCGGACAGCTGCAAATCCATCTGCCGAAAGACGATAAGCCGCACTGCTGGAACGTGCGCGAGCTGACCCGCTGGAGCGAGTGATCAAAAATGCTTCTTCACGACTTCCCCCAACCCCTGCATGATCCGGAGGGCCTCCTCTGTGGGAAGGCTGCTTCCGGAAAAATCTACGAATGCCCCGCGATCCAGGCTAACTTCGTGGACACCGACTTTAGTAATGGAGCGACCCAAAAAATCGGCATAGGGAATATGAAAGCCCCCCGGTTGTTGGCCCGTCCAGTCGTTGTGGTAGTAGATTCCTGAAACACCAAAAAGCAGGCAGTTCTTTGCCGACCCGAAAACAGTGGTGTCAATCAACGCCATTACGGGGTGATCCCAGGGTACCTGACAGGTATTGCGTCCATTTGTCAATTTATTGGCCGGTATCTGGGGGTCCAGGTAAAAATCGGATTTCCCCTGGTGAGTAGCGAGAAAATCGTTTAAGTCGATCAGGAATTTGGCGTACGCGTCTGCCGAGTCAGGAGGTGAATCCTGGGGCATCGGTGCGGGCAGCGGTTGCTCCTGCGCGGGTGTGGGCGGCTGAACCTTCGGTTTGGTGGGGGCGGCTACTTTTTGCTCCACTACTTCATCCACCAATTGCTGAACGATCTGCTGCGGCTTATCGGCCTGCTGCAAACGGCGCAGGAAGACCGGCACCAGGGCGGGCGAAAAATTTTCTCCCTTCAACAGGATAAACTTACGTGCTCCCCTAGAAGGAATGAAAAACTCGTTGAAAAAAGTCTCGTACTCCGATTTCACCCATTCCGAACTCATCGAGTTAGGCGTGGAAACCAGCACGAAATGCTCGCTTTTCGTAAGCGCGAATTGAATTTTGCTAAAAAAAGATTCACCGGCGGTTGCCTGCAGGGATTCTTCCGAAAGGAAAACCCGTAAGCCGTAGCCCCGCAGTTCTTCCCAGATGAGCCGGACGCTTTCCACATCCCGGCCGGCATAGCTCAGGAAAACGTCGAAGGCAAACTGGTCCTGAGACAATTCGGCGTCTACCTGGGCGCGAAGGGCAACCGGTTTGGGCAGGGGGGCGGCGACAGGACTCTTTTTGGGTGGATTAAATAGCTCTGCGGGTAAATCATTGATATAGGTGAGCAGGGAAAAGCTGATGCGGCTTTTTTCCTGCCGCGCCGTGGCGTCATCCACAATGGCCAGTTGGATTTGCTGCTCGATGCCGCTAAGTTGCCCGGAGAGCAAGATTAGCTTATCATAGTGATCCGTGTAATTATCGGACGCCGACCGGTCCATGCCGACGGCCAGCAGTTCGAACATTGTTTCAATGGCCTCCCCCGGCTCGTATTTGGCGATTTTCTCTTTTAGCGATCTTTTCGATACCGAACTCATGGGGAAGGGATTTAAGGGGTAGGGCAGCGGATTAGCCCGGTCTACCAACCGACACCCACTATTGCCGCTAATTTAGCGCATTTTCCAGCAAATCGGTGTTCGGTCGTCCAAAATACCACGATTACGCTTGGCACGTAGCACAAAACATCGTCGTCCGCCCCGCCACTTTCGTCCGCGCAATACTCCCTTCACAGTCCGGCTTATCGCAGTCCCGTCCCTCATGACGCCACACCTTCCAAAACCAGTTAGGCGGGTAGTCCTTATAGTAAGGTGCCTCGGCCGCCGCGCGACCCATCGTATCGTGGGTCCGGGCAATCAGTTGCTTACGTTCCTCGTCGGTCAGCGTATCCAGGCGGCGGTCGGGGCGGATACCGGCGCGGTAGCAAATCTCGTCGGCATAAAGATTACCCACGCCCGCCAGGATAGACTGGTTGAGCAGTAGCGCCTTGATCGTCGTTTTACGCCCCGTCATCGCGGCTTCCAACTCCTCATCGGTCACCACCAGCGCATCGGGACCGAGCTTGATTTCTTCAATATAAGCCGCGCGGTCCTCCAGGTATAAAATACGGGCAAACTTGCGCGGGTCGTCAAAACCCAGTCGCTGCCCGGTGCTGAAGATCAGCACGAATCGCTCATAGCGCGAGCGATCTTCCTCGTTTTCGTAAAAATTCAGGTCACCCGTCATTCCGAAGTGCAGGAGCAGATCATGGCCGTTGTCCAACTGCGCAAACAGGTACTTCCCCCGGCGCAGATTGCCCGTAATGGTGCGCCCCGCCAGGCGTTCGGCAAACGTATCGCCGTCCATGTTGCGGATAATATAATCGTCGTGCACCTCCACCTCCCGAATGGTCTGGTGTAGGGCCGCCGCCTCAAAAATCCGCGCAAAATTGTTGACCTCGGGTAGTTCGGGCATTTTATCGGTTCGTTGATGGATAGATTGTAGCAGGTAGAATAGTGAACGGAAAAAGCGTTCCGGCAACTACCCGCCACCCTACGGTTTTTCCTCCAGCAGCAACTCCTCCGGCACTGCCGGCGCCGACTGCCCGACGCTATCGGGCGTCCATTTCGTCGTGCAGATACCCGAATCACAGAGCATATAGCGCTCCAGTTCACCGGTTTCCTCACCATACACCCACAGCGGCCCGTTCTCCTTGTCGCCGTCCAGGTAGCGGCCCACCGCCTTCGGTTTGCCGTCGGCATACCACTCCCGGAAGGGGCCGTTCTCATTATTATCCGCAAAAGTAACCACCTCGGCCACCCGGCCGTTCGGGTAGTAGCTCACCCACTCGCCCGTCATCACCCCGGCCGCATAATTCCCCCGCTGCCGCAGTTTTCCCTCTTCATAATACTCCTTATAGGTACCCGCAAAAGTGCCCCGATCATAGGTCTCCACAATCTGCGGCTGCTCCGTGCCGGGAAAGAAAATGATCCGCTCGCCATCCAACTCACCGGCCGCATAGTTGGCGCGCTCCACCAGTTGCCCCTCCGCATTACGCACCTCCGCCGGCCCCTGCCGCATCCCCTCCGGCGTCTGGCGGTACATCACGCGGTTACCGAAATCATCGGTCGTTTCCACGGCCTGGGTGCCGTCACCGCAAGCAGTCAACAGGAATAACAGCGGCAAAAAAAGATAAATAGCTCGGTTCATCGGTCAACTAACGGGGGTAGGGGAGGGGGCAGTATCGCCGGCATAAATTTAGGGGCACCACCGTCGGGCGGGCAACTCGTCGCCGTGAAATTAGCAACAATTCTTGCCAAATAGCCCGTTTAGGTGAAGTTTTGTACTTTTGGTCCCATCATTCGGGCGTGCCCCCGCCTGCCGGCGGGGTCGGGCTATCCGGCACTCTCTCCATTTCACCACGCAAGATTTTGCGTGGCTACATTCCGTTCAAACAACACCTCCTATCCCTCACGCGGGCCACAAGTCGAATACCTCCCCGATTCGAGTAGGCACCCCTGCCGCCTACCTCCACCTCCACCTCCACCAAAGGTGCTCCCCCCGGTCACGAGTAAAGCCTCCCCCACACGGGCTTCCATCAAAATGACGGCGTGCCTGGCACACCTGCCAAAACACGGGCGAAGCCCCGCCCACGTGTAGGCTTAATACCAACATACCAAATTACCAGCGTGCGCAGCACGCCTACCAAAATACGAGCGAAGCTCATGATCACCTACCTCAACGGACCCATCACCCACAAAAATCCCTCTTTCATCGTCGTCGAAGCCGGAGGGGTGGGCTACCACATTAACATCAGCCTGTACACCTACGCCAAAATCGAGAAGGACGAGCGCGTCAAAATCCTCACCCACTATTACGTCAAAGAAGACCAACAAACCCTCTTCGGCTTCGCCGACGAACTGGAGCGACGATTGTTCCGCCTTCTTATCTCCGTTTCCGGCGTCGGCCCCACCACGGCCCTGGTCGTCCTCTCCACCATGAACCCCGAAGAACTACGCGCCGCCGTCATTGGGGAGGACGTAGCAAGTATCCGCCGTGTCAAAGGCATCGGCCCCAAAACCGCCCAACGCATCATCCTCGACCTGAAGGACAAGATGCTCAAAGAAAGCGGCGAGTCCCCCACCATGATCAACCCGCAAGACAACACCGTTCGCGAAGAGGCCCTCTCCGCCCTCACCAACCTCGGCTTCCCCCGCACGGCCGTCCAACGCGCCCTCAACCGCGTTCTGCGCGAGCAAACCGGCGGCGTTACATCGGAAGTGCTGATCAAAGCCGCGCTGCGGGAGTTATCGTCGTAATGGTCTTTCTATACTGCTCTACATGAGCGGTAAAAGGCTCTCTGGTTAAGTTTTGAAAAATGAGCGATGTGCCTATCTTTTGGGTAATAAGGGGTTTAGAGCAAGGTCCATCCGCTTGCCGCCCGAGTTACGGGTGGTGGGCTAAAGGGAGTGATGAGTTTAGTTAGGATCCAGCGTGGCTTAGGTTTTCCAATCTATTTTGGTTTACCCGCTACAGTTTTAACGGTATGTCAACTTCCCGTTACCCCTCTCCTCTGCGGCGGCTGGGGTTACCATGAAGTAGCCGCGAAGCGAACGGGACCCAGACGAATAGCCGGGCCGGGGGAGAGGTCTCCAAGAAGCGAGTGCAAAACCTATACTGGCTCAAGCTTGATAAATCGGACCGCCTGGGTCCAGTCCTTTTGTCTTTTAATAATTCGATACTCCGACGTACGGTCTTTCCCTTTTCTTTTAAAGTATCCATTTTCCGTTCCATGCTTTAAATCTCTTGTTGCAGTTGCGGTCGATATATCCTTGAAGACCGCCATATAGTCCTTTCTGGTAAAGGCATCTTTCCCGCTAAACTCGATAAAGTGTTCTATTCTTTCGGTGTTGGTCAGGCTTCGTCGTTGGGAATCTATCAGGTCTTCTAAACTTAGATAGATTCTCGCTAACATATATTCGACAAAAGCTGTGGATATCCCCTCTTTGTCGGATTTGGCTAAGGCGTCATAGTATTCCTGTTGGCTGTCTTTTATTTGTGCTTCAATTGGTAGAAATTCAAAGACCGGGTTGTATTTCATCAGCAACAGCGTTTGCCAAAATCTTCCCATTCTTCCGTTGCCATCCATGAAGGGGTGAATGAATTCCATCTCATAGTGGAATACACAGCTTTTTATTATCAGCGTGTCCTTCTGATTTTTTAAATAGCTAAACAGGTTTTTCATTAAGTTGTCTACGTTCCACGCTGGTGGCGCCATATGAGCAACCGCACTTCCTTTAAATATTCCTACTGACTTAGTCCTGAATTTGCCGGCACCTTCGATCAAACATTTCATCAGCATTTGATGTGCTTGTAAGTAGGAATCCTCCTCAAATGGATCGAACTCTCGTAGTCGGTCATAGATTTCAATAGCATTCTTAACCTCTAATATGTCCTTTGGAGGTCCCGCTATTCGTTTGTTATCGATCATATCTGACACCTGCTCAAGAGTCAAAGTGTTCCCTTCAATGGCTAATGAAGAATAGATCGTTTTTATCTTGTTGTCTCTTCTGAGTTTTGTAGTTGGCTTTTGCAAATAGTTTGAGTCAACGATCCCGATCAACCGGCCGATCTCCGTACTTAGTTCTATGATTTTGCTAGTGCCTTCGTAGTATTTCTGTAGCATGATGCCATCATTTGATAGCATCAAAGATACGAATCTCCCTGGATAAGCTGTGTTCTGTACGAGGTGATGTGTTTTGGATTGGACCCAAAGTTAGCGCCAACGCAGCCGGCCTTAGCCGATTGAAGGGGGCGCATTTTTTTATTTCTATATATCTTATATCACCTTAATGTCGCTTAGGATAAGAAGAATATTCGTTGGAATAGTAAACAACTTCTCCGGTTATTTTCTCGTACTCATTTTTATCCTTTTAATTTTGAGTGTAAATATAAATTGACAATACCGTTAGCACTATGGAAGCAACAAATATCCCTCTCACACTATTATAAACAATCATTCGTCTGGAATTTCATCTCTATCAATCATAACTACATCAAAATATTCTCCATCTAAAGGTATAAAGTCTTTATCCGTAGTCATTAATTTTGAACCTGTAACATAAGTGGTTGCTGCTATCCACAAATCATTTTTACCTAAAATTCTTGATGATCTTTTCACAGGTTTTTCAGGATGCTTTCCAACGCAAAAAGCTTCTATATTAGCATATGCTTCGAATAATTCATTAAAACTTACATCAATTACAATTAGGTCCTCCATAATCTTTTCGACGATAGAAATCCTGTTTCTTCCCCAATTATTTTTGAGTGCTAGAGATCGAATCTCACCAATGGTAACTGCCGAAATCAAGACTTCATTCTTATTATTTAATGGATCATATACTTCTTTGATGTACTTTTTAGTCTTAGAATCTTTGAGGTATATCAATATAATATTAGTATCAAATACATATCTCATCAATCAATATCATTTAGTAGTTCCTCAATAGATTGTTCAATATCAAGTGTTCCTATCAATTCATCCATCTTTTCTTCGTCTACTCCTTGATAGTTTTGTTCTTTTTTGATTTTATCCAAATCAATTTTTGTCGACTTCAATTGAGCATAGCTTTTAGAATTTGACAAATCAAAATTTTGTTGCTTTATATACTTGATATTTATAGAGTTATATAACTCATTGATTATTTGCTCATCAGATAGCTTAGCAACCCATTCCAGAAGACTCAATTTTTGCAATTCCACTGTCATATTAATATAGTTTAAGTATACTTGAATGTAACAATATAATGATTTCATAAGTTTCGCCCAACGCAAAGCCACCCATCCGCCCACCCCGACGCAGGAGGGACCACGGCTCTACCTGCCGGTTGAACGAAGCCGTGTCGCGCCCGCACTACCATGGGGATTACCTCTTCTCACCCCGCACCATTCGAGGTCTATCTGGGTTCTTTCTCGCCCCAAGATAAGCCATTCAAGGGTGATGGTACAAGTTTAGCGACTCCTTTTTATTCGTTTCATAGGTAGAGGCAGCTCTCTCCACCCTTCGTGGCATTACGAAGCGGCGGGTGTAAGGGGTAAATGTAGGGGAGCGCACGAAAGAGACCGAGCGGATAGCGGTGGGGAGCGACGGGGCTTCAACCATTCGATCACCGGCGCAGACTCGATCAGGCTTGGCGAAACAGCTCTCCGCACAAATGCTTTTCATTACGACGCATCAGATCATGCAGTGCCGATGGAATAATTATAACCAACTGGTAGTGAGGAACCGGGAGAAGTTCCTCGGTTCTTTTCGCCGGCCATCTCTCCCGAGCAAGGGATTGGCGGAGGATGAGTCTTTTGGCGTGGAGAATTATGGTGATGTGTTGGTAATTAGTGAACTATGAGCTAACCAAAAATACGTTACTATCCAAATAGCGTCGCCGGGTTTATTTTAAATGGATAGTCTGGCTATTGTAGGCGGTTTAGTTCAACGGGAGTAGCCACGCAGACCGCCCAATAATCAATAATACTATGAAGAAGAAATCTTTCCACCGATCGACCGATCGACCAACTTCAAATCGAGTAGAAAAAATCACTGGACGGTTTGAAGGGGGCTGCATTGTTATGTGAATTTATTATTCTATAGATTTTAAGAATTGATCAGCATTCATTACCGGAAGTTTAGATGATTTAAAGTCTTTTTGATTTCTAGTGATAATAACCTCCGCTCCGTTCTCTAGTGCAGAATAATATTGGAGACCATCTTCAAAGTCTTCAAAACTTTTATCATTTAGTGCTAGTCGAATGACCTTACCCGACAGGTCAGTTATCGTTACTATCAACTCTAAATCTCTTAGAATTTTGATAGTCTTTTCTTTCCCTTCATGCTTCACTAAAATATAGTTCGTATTGGCAAAAGTCAAGGACGATACCAGTAACTCCAACTTACCTCGATCCCCTAGCGTAAATAGCTTAGCAGCAGAAGCAAATTCAGTTCTCTTTGCTAAAAGGTCAATAACTATGTTTGTGTCAATGAATAATTTTCTCATTTGTATTTCTCTGTCAGATAATCAGCATAATCATTTCCGTAATCAAAATCATCTGGTAGATTCAGCGATCCCATCAAACGACTAACTATTGGAGAATAAGAATCCTCCTCTAAATTAGTTGACTTCGTTAATACTGCCAGATAGTTCTCAATCATCCTAGATAGGCTGACTCCATTATTCTGAGCATAATTCTTAGCCTTTTCTATCACTACTGAATTAAGGCTGAGTGTTAATTTCTTGTCCATCAGATTGTAATTTACGTACAAATATACAAATATTTTACGTATAAAGTTGCTTTGATCTGCTTTCATCTGCTTACGAAAGTTCGTTACTAAATCCCAAAAGCAGAATTTGAATAGGCTTATTTTAGACTTTCCTAGGATCGAAAGGTAGAGTTTAGCGAGTTTTAAAATTTTTTATTAAGCTGGGAAACGCGGTGGAGAGATACTAAATCGCTAATGATCTCAACCCGCGTTTTTTTGATTTCACCCAACGCCAAGCCACCCATCCGCCCACCCGACGCAGGAGGGACCACGGCTCTACCTGTCGGTTGAACGAAGCCGTGTCGCGCCCGCACTGCCATGGGGATCACCTCTTCTCACCCCGCACCACTTGAGGTCCATCCGGGTTCTTTCTCGCCCCAAGATAAGCCATTCAAGGGTGATGGTACCAGTTTAGCAACTCATTTTTATTCGTTTCATCGGTAAAGGCAGCTCTCTCCACCCTTCGTGGCATTACGAAGCGGCGGGTGTAATGGGTACATATAGGGGAGTGCGCGAAAGATACCGAGCGGATAGGGGTGGCACGGGTTCGGCCGGAGTGATTGGCTTAATTTCGTAAAACCCCTCGTCGCTCGCGGTGTGCGAGCCGTATTTGCGTTTCCAGAAATGGAAGGTCGCTAGTTTAGGGTCGTGGTCGGCGCAGAATGCGACAATGGTTTGTCCGCTGAGCGGCTGCTCGCGCAGAAATCGCCGAATGGCGTCAGGCGTGTGGCACATGAGGAATCGCTTCGTTTACCGCAAAGCTCGGGAGCCGGGGTGGACTACGCAATACGTGGTTGGACGGACGCTTACTGATGATCTAAAAGGTCACCTCTCGCAACACCTACGCTTGGTCTCGCTCCCAAATGGGTGGCTGGGCCATCGCGCAATCGTCCATCATGGGCATTACCGTCACCGAAGAAAGACTAGCCAAACGTGGCTACCAGTCCTTCCTCAAGTAATATGAACGTCTTTTCCATGGTTCATGAACCACTTAGTACGAGGCCCGTACGCTAAGTGGTGTGAGAGGGATAAGGAGGGGGTAACACTGTTGCTCCTTACTTTACTCGATTCCATGCATTTAAATACCTATACCATTGATTGTTACTCCTAACTTGACTTTAGAAGATTCAGTCATATTTTCTAAATAGCCTTTAATTTTCGATGGATGATCTAAATAAAGTAATGGAATTGCCTTTTTAAAATTACTAGCACCAGTTATATCAAGCATCTTTTTTTGATCTTCCTTAGAGAAGTGTTTTTCAAGTTTAAAATTTCTTTCTGATTCATGATAGAAATAAAAATGACGCTGTATTTCTTCACCAAATTCTTTTATATAATTTTTAGCAGCCTGACGACCAGCATTATCATTATCAAATACAACCTTAAAATTATTGGCAAATCCCAATGCGAGCGAGATTAAATTAGAGCAATTTCCTGTTCCACTACCAGGAATAATCTTAGTATTATCAAGTGGAAAATTCCAGTTCTTTTGAGTCATCTTAAGAATATAGAAATCAGTAATTCCTTCTGTAATGATTACATTTCCAATAAAGTCATGAGCAAAATTTAAATTTAATGCCTGATAGACTGGACTCAATGCTCCAGAGTTTCTTTCTCCGTTGTAATTACCAAATGAAAATAAAGAAATTTTAGCTTCTCTTTTCTGTGCAACTTTAATACTACCAAGTTTAATATCTTCAGGGTTTAATAAGAATTGAGAATGGGTGCAATAAATAATTTTATTTTTCTTTGAAACCGTTTTGAGTTCCTTTAATAATTCAGATTGAGCTGAAGAATGTAAATATGAGCCTGGCTCATCTAACAAAAATATAGAATTCTGTAATTTGCCTTTGTATCGTGGATTAAACTTTAACTTTATCATGTAATTAAAAAACCATTGAAAGCCTTTACTTCGCTCATTCACATTGAAAGTACGTTTCCGATTTCCACTACTCTTATCTTTAACTTTAAATTGAAACTGATTTGGGTTTCTATTTTCTAAAACTAGTTGAAGATTCTCACTATCATCAGCAAAATTATTTTTTCCTTTTCTTTTAACTTTTTTCCACTCTTCGATGATTTCGTTGTTAAGAGCATCTACGATATCAGATAATATATCGTTTTTTCTATCTTCATCATTAATGTTAAAGTAACTTTGCAGAGGTTCTTGTTCTCCTTCTATACCTTCAAGCTCTGATCTTTTTAAAATTTCTTCTATAATCTCTTGCCATTCTCTTTGTGATGATCTTGAAAGTTTACCATCATTTCTGTAACTATTCGGAAAACTAATTTCTTCTGGAACTCGATCTGTAAAATCATCAAAATATAAAAAAATCGGAAATCCATTTTGTATAAATTTAACTAATTTTATTTTTACTTTTGTTGGATACGATTCGTTTGATATTTCATATTCACCATCCTGGCTCAAAATACGAGAATAATATATTTTTGTTCTTTCAGTTAGCTTCTCTAAAAACTGATATTCTACACTATTAGTTTTAAATTTACCAAACTCAATAAAATATTTTATCTCTTGCTTAGAAAGATATATAGTAGCTGTAATTTTACAGTTGGTAGTATTTTTAGTAACATATTTATTCTGAAATTCTAAGTGTTCTCCTTTATTTGTTCTATCTCTACTTTTATCCAAAGATAAAATAGCTTTCAAGATAGTTGTTTTGCCGGATTCATTTACTCCAATAATAGGATTTATTTGATAGTTCAAAGGAACCTCAATGTCTTCAATAGCTCTGAAATTTCTAATTCTAACGGTGCGGATATCCATACTTTGAATTTTATCAGTAAAATATATAAACGAACTCACTCTTACAAATTTCTTGTGTCATACCGGTAATTTAATGCCAATTATTCGATAATGACGGCCAGTAGTTTCGTAACGATGTGTTTTCATATTGCAGGAAATGTTAAGCCACCCACCCGCCACCCGACGCAGGAAGGACCACGATCTACCTGCCGGTGAAACGAAGCCGTGTCGCGCCCGCACTGCCATGGGGATTACCTCTTCTCACCCCGCACCACTTGAGGTCCATCCGAGTCTTTTCTCGCCCCAAGATAAGCCATTCAAGGGTGATGGTACAAGTTTAGCGACTCATTTTTATTTGTTTCAGCGGTAAAGGCAGCTCTCTCCACCCTTCGTGGCATTACGAAGCGGCGGGTGTTAGGGGTGAATGTAGGGGAGCGCACGAAAGAGATCGAGCGGATAGCGGTGGGGAGCGGCGGGGCTTCAACCATTCGATCACCGGCGCAGATTCGATCAGGCTTGGCGAAACAGCTCTCCGCACAAATGCTTCTCATTACGACGTAAGCTGTTAAATCTATTTAGGTTTACCCACTACAGTTTTAACGGTATGTCAACTTCCCGTTACCCCTCTCCACCGCGGCGGCTGGGGTTACCACGAAGTAGCCGCGAAGCGAACGGGACCCTTTCGATTAGCCGGGCCGGGGGAGAGGTGTCCAAGAAGCGAGTGCAAAACCTATACTGGCTCAAACCTGATAAACTGGACAGCCTACCTTTAGTTATTTCGTGCGTGAGGTGCCTGGACGGTGATCCCGCGTAGCGGGGCAGTGCGCAGCACCAAGGCGATAGCCGCGCCGGTAAGGGACCGACGGGGAGGCGATAGCAGAGGCGGCACGCCCAGAGACTGCTGAGTTATATGCTCCCGGTCAGGCTAGCGAATTGATCTCTCGAAACGGGCCGTTACCCACCGAAGAGGCTGACGACCCAGCGCATGAGGAAGGCACAGGCGAGTGCCCCGTAGGTGCCGAGGGCGTAACCGAGTACGGCCATGAGGACGCCGACGGGGGCGAGTGCGGGGCTGAAGGCGGAGGCCACTACGGGTGCGCTGGCGGCCCCGCCGACGTTGGCCTGCGAGCCGACGGCGACGAAGAAAAAGGGGGCCCGAATGAGGCGTGCCACCCCGATGAGCAGGGCGACGTGGATGGCCATCCAGATGAGGCCGACGGCGAAGAGGCCGAGGTTGTCGAGTACGTCGCCGAGGTTCATTTGCATGCCGATGGTGGCCACGAGGATGAAGATGAAGACGGTGCCCCAGCGGCCCGCACCCACGCCCTCCAGCCGCCGTGCGCCGGTGAAGCTGAGGGCTACGCCCACGGTGGTGGCGATGACGATGAGCCAGAAAAAACCGCTGAGCAGGGAGGTCAGTCCGGTGCGCAGGAGGAAGGCTTCGTAGCGTTCGAGGAAGGGGACGATGAGGTCGGCCCCGAAGTGCGCGAGTGCTACGGCGCCGAAGGCGACGCCCATGAGGACGAACAGATCGGTGGCGGTGGGGATGCGGCTGACGCTGGCCTGGTAATCCTCCACCCGCCGCTTCAGATCGGTAATGGCGGAGTTATCGGCCCGCAGCCAGCGGTCGATGCGGTCGGAGCGGCTTGCCCCGAAGAGGAGGAAACCGAGCCAGATGTTGGCCACCACGATGTCGACCACGATCATGGTGCCGAACAGGCCGGTGGGTACCTCGAAAATCTCTTTCATGGCCGCCTGGTTGGCCCCGCCCCCGATCCAGGAGCCGGCGATGGTGCTGAGGCCGCGCCAGAGTTCGTCGGGGGTGACGTTGAACAGGTCGGGGAAAAAGTTGAGGGTGATGAGCAGTGCCACCGGCCCGCCGATGACGATGCCGGCCGTGGCGGTGAGGAACATGATGAGTGCCTTGGGGCCGAGGCGGACGATGCCCCGAAAGTCAATACTCAGGCACAGCAGCACTAAACTGGCCGGCAGCAAATAACGGCTGGCCACGAAGTAAAGCCGCGAGCTTTTCACGATGCCGCCCAACTCATCGGGGTCCATCCCGCGCTCCGTCAGCCACGTACGAACCTCGGAAAAGGAGAGGCCGGAGGCGGGCATTTCGTTGATGCCGCGCTCGGTCAGGACCGTTTGCAGGGCCTGGGTGGGGTACCACTCGGGGGCGATGATGCCGAGCGGCCAGTTGAGCAGCGCGGGCAGGAAGTAGGCCAATAGCAGGGTGGGGACCACGCTGTAGAAGCGTTTCCAGCCGCTGGATTCGGAAGCGGCGGTATAAAAAATGGCGGCCAGCAGGGCCAGCAGTAGGCCGAAGGTGACGGCGTCGTTGGTGATGAGTGGTTCCATGGGTGCGTTGCACGCGTATTTTAGTAGGCGGCGGTGCCGCTAGTAGTTTTGTATTTTTGATAAGCCTACGCGTACACGCCCTCACCCTATTCGACAAAGTCTAATTTTCCCTCTCCAAAGGAGAGGGTTTTCACTTGCGGCGTAGCCGCTCCCGCAAAACGTCACCCCTCTTCCCCGCAGCGGCTGGGGTTAAGGGGACCCAGACGATTAGCCAGGCCGGGGGTGAGGGATCCACGAAACACGCGCCACGCACAAAGGCAAACATACTAATAACCGGGCAAAGACCGGCGAACGAGCCTCACCCGTTTACGCCCCACCTGTTGGCTTCGCCGCTTCTCAATCCGGCAGAGCCGTTTTCGAGGTCACTCCTTCACTCCCTCATTCATTGTCACTACCTTCGCGGCCATGAAACCCAGTATCCCCAAAGGCACCCGCGATTTTCTGCCCGGCGAAGTACTCCGCCGGCAGTATATTTTCGACGTTATTCGTGAGCAGTTCAGTCGGCACGGTTATCAGCCGATTGAGACGCCCGCCATGGAAAATCTGGCCACCCTGACCGGTAAGTACGGCGAGGAAGGCGACCGTTTGCTGTTCAAAATCCTGAACAACGGGGATTACCTGAAGAAGGCGGACCAAGATGCCCTGGCGGCCGGAGACAGTACGGCCCTGACGAGCAGTATTGCCAAGCGCGGCCTGCGTTATGACCTGACCGTGCCCTTTGCCCGCTACGTGGTGATGCACCGGAACGACCTGGCTTTTCCGTTCAAGCGCTCGGCCATGCAGCCGGTGTGGCGGGCCGACCGGCCGCAGAAGGGCCGGTATCAGGAATTTTATCAGTGTGATGCCGATGTGGTGGGGTCCGATTCGCTCTACTACGAGGCCGAACTGACGCGCCTGTTCGACCGGGTATTCGCGGAACTGAATCTGAAGGTCGTCATTCGGCTGAATAACCGGAAAATACTGGCCGGACTGGCCGAAGTAACGGGGCAAAGCGACAAGTTTACCGATCTGGTGGTGGCCATTGACAAGTTGGACAAGATCGGGATGGACGGCGTGAAGAAAGAACTAATCTCCCGCGATTTTTCGGATGCCGCCGTCGCCCGCATCGAAGAAGTACTGGCCGCGAAATCATTGGATGATTTGGCCGGTCCGCTGGCGGAAAGTGCCATTGGGCGCGAGGGTTTGGCCGAGTTGACCACCGTTTTTGAGTATTTGAAATCGGATGAGTTGGTCAACGAGGTCGCCTTCGACCTCACGTTGGCACGCGGTCTCAACTACTACACCGGTTGCATCTTCGAGGTGGTTCACAACACCGCCGCTTATCCCGATCTGCGCATGGGTAGCATCGGCGGCGGCGGGCGCTATGCCGACCTGACCGGTATTTTCGGGATGAATGATATGCCGGGCGTGGGAATCAGTTTCGGTTTCGACCGCATATATGATGTACTGGAGGAGCTGGAGCTGTTCCCCGCCACGGCCGCCACCGGTACCCAGGTGATCGCACTGGCTTTTGACGAGGACGGCCTGGCTTATGCTTACGCTCTCGTGCAGCGTCTGCGGGCTACCGGCATCCGCGCCGATTTTTATCCCGAAGCGGCCAAAATGAACAAGCAAATGAAGTATGCCGATCAGCGGGGGGTTCCCTATGCGCTGGTGATCGGGAGTAATGAGATCAAGACCGGTCAGTTGAGCCTGAAGGATTTGCGGACCGGGGAGCAAGCATTGTTGTCGGAAGAGGAGGTAGTAAGGCAGTTGCGGGGGGAGTGATAGCGACCGATGAAACGATCGCCGTAATTTTGGATCATGAAGTAATTCAGTTCCTGAACGCAGTAAGCATGGAGATCTCCAAGCGATATTTTTTTTACGATTTTACCGAATAGCAATTCCAGTTTATCCGCCGGACCGATAATACCGGCTTCGGTAATGGCCTCATACTGCGTCAGGGTCCAGTCGGGTTGGTGGGCCAGTAATTCCGGTTCGACGGGGGTGATGGGGTAGGTCATGCGGAGGCTAATTACAGTGAGAGGTAAGGAAAATCGTTGTGCTTCTCATTTCATTCGCTCCCCGTCTTCCCGCAGCGTCACCTCCACCCGTCGGTTTCGCTGCCGCCCTTCGTCGGTCACGTTTTCGGAGATGGGTTCGCGCAGGCCCCGGCCATCCGTGCGGATACGCTCCGTGCCGATGCCCCGCTCGACCAGATAATTCTTGACGGCCAGGACTGCGACGTTGGGAGAGGTCCATATTATAGGCGTCGCCGCCTCGTGAGTCGGTATGTCCGACCAGTTCGATAACGGCCTCGGGATACTGGCGGATAATGTCGTAGGCAAAAGTGAGGGAGTCACGGCTCGGCTCGGTAAGTATATCCTGATCGAAGAGAAATTCCAGGTTGGGAATGCTGAAGGTAAGCGGCAGGCGGGCCACGGGGCGGTAGGTGCTGGTCTCTTGTACCGCCACGTCATCGACGAGGTAGTAAGCGTAGCGGTTTTCGGGATGGTGTTTGGTGCCGATACCGGTCTGGTCGTCGGTACGGAAATTGCCGATCAGCAGGTACTGGTAGGGGACGGCTGGAATGAAGTTGAAGCGCACTTCGCGCCAGCCGAGCGAATCCTCCAGCACGGTGGCGGTCTCGTGTACGGGCGTGACACCGGCCAGTACGGTTTCTTTGCCCAGTTGCTTGATCGGACCTTCTGAAAACGCCACCCCCATATTGGAGATACCGATGGTTTGCGGCGCATGATGGAGCCAGAAGGAGACGGTGTACTGCGTGCCGGGTTTGAGGGGAAATTTGAGGGGCGTCTCCAGGTACTCGCGGCAGAAGATCACGAAGTTGTTGCAGCCGTAGACCCGGATACCCGCCATGAGACGGCCGCTGCGCGGCAGTACCTGGCTGAGATCGAAGTGATTGCGTTCGGGGAGGAGATTGGTGCGGGTTTTGTCGAATATCACGTCGGGCGAGGTGAGGGTAGCGCTGGTCCACCAGTTGATGGAAGCGGCAAATTCCTGGTCGTCGCGTAGCCAAATTTTGGGGATCTGCTTGACGCTCTCGAAGCCGGGGTTAGGCACCAGATTCTGGGCGGGCAGCGTATTAACGGTCGCCGACAATGAGCTGCCGCCGATCAGCAGGAGAAGGAAACCACGACATAGTTGACTGAACCGATAGAAAAATCCTTGCATGATAAAGTAACGTTCGTAAGATGAAAAGTGACGTACAACCCAAATTTTCCCGTCTAATGAACTATGCCCGTAGAATTTAGCTTAAAAAGCTATGAGAAAATCAACGGCATGGTTACTGGGGGCGGCGGGGGCTGCAATTGCGGGGGTAGGACTGGCCTTCCACTACCTGGTGCCCTATTTTATTATCCGACCGACCCGCTACGCTACACTATTTCCCAGCCCCTACGAAAACCCCGACCTGCGGATTTCTCATCATGCGGTGACGACCGATAGCGGGTTTGCGCTGGCCACTACCCGCATCTTTCCGCCCGATAAGGAACCTCGTGCGCTGTTGATCGTGCTACACGGAATCGGCGGGGCCAAGGAAAACTGGGTGCCGCTCGCCCTCAACGTTGCCCCGCGCGGCATCGGTACGGTGCTGGTCGATATTCGGGGCCACGGAGGTAGCGGCGGCCGCTACACCACCTTCGGTTACCACGAACGGCAGGACATCAGCCGGGTGGTAGACCAATTGCGCGAGGAATATCCGGATACGCCCATCGGCGTGTGGGGCCACTCGCTGGGCGGGGCCATCGCCCTCCAATCCATGGCGGACGACAAGCGGATCGCCTTCGGCCTCAGCCTGAGCACCTTCGCTAATCTGGCGGAGATCGTTTACGATTATCAGCACCGGTTGTCCGGGTTCACTTCCCGCCGGTTGGCGGCTTACTTTCTGCGCCGTGCGGCGGAGATCGGCGGGTTTGACTCGACCGAAGTGCGCCCCGAAAAAGCGGCGGCACGGATCGACCGGCCGGTAATGATCATCCACGGAACGGCGGACCCCAGTATCGACGTTGCCAATGCCCACCGGATTTTCGACGCCCTGCCCGCCGAGGACAAGGAATTGATTCTGGTGCCCGGAGCGGACCATAACAACGTAGTCGAAGCCGGGGGACCCAAATTCCTGAACCGCGTAATGACCTTCATCGACCGGCAAATAGCGGCCCACGCGACCGATTCGGAGGATCGGCTAGCCCTAGATCCCCTTGCCGGTAAAACGACTAGTTCGCGGTCGCTTAACAAGCCCGTCAATTCGTATAAAAACCGTACGAAAAAAGAACTCTACGAATTGGCCAGGGAAATGAATATTGGGGGGCGTTCCTCGATGAGTAAGCGGGAACTGATTGCGGCACTAATAGCTAATAATTAGTTTATTGATGGGGGCGTGTCCCCAGCCTGGCGGCTGGGGTCGGTCCCTTCCCGGCTCGCTAACGCTCGGTGCTGCGCACTCCACCGCTATGCGGATGGCCCGTCCAGGCACCTCACGCTTGGGATGGCTGCTCACTTTTAAATGGTAAAATACACCGGTTTGATCCCCACCCGACGTGGTCGTCGGGATCCACCATTTTCTACTCCGCCACTTCCTTCAACTCACCATCCACGGCGGTCTTAGTTTTGCCGCCCCTGGTAGTCTTCGTATCTTTCTGCTGTTGCCCGCGCTCCTTATCCTGCTCTTTCCAGCGGGGGCCGGGGTCTTTACCTTCCCCCATGCTGGGCCAGCCTTCCCGTTGGGCGGCGCGGTCGCCGTCGCTTGCTTCGGTCTGGTCGTGGACCAGCATGACCTGCGTATCATAAGGCATATCGATTCCGGCGGCATCGAGAGCCTCCTTTACTTGCTGGATCACCCGCCCGTGTACCTGCACCACACTGGCGCGCTGACTGTCCGTCCACCAGCGGACACGCAGGGCTACCCAGCTTTCGGCCAGCTCCCAGGGAATTACCTCGAACTCTTTTTCCGAACTGACGCCCTCTACCTTGCCCATCGCCTCCTTGATGGCAGTAACGGCCTCGCTGATGTCGTCACCGTAGCCGATGCCGACATCGTACTGCGAGCGAATAATGGGGTTAGCGGTCTTGACCTTTACGGCACCGGTGTAAATATCGCTGTTGGGAACCACGGCTCGCTCATTGTTGTACAATTTGATGATGGTGGCCCGTGTCTCGATGCGCTCGACCGTCCCTTCGTAATCTCCTACCTCGATCTGATCGCCCACCTGAAAAGGTTGGCGCAGGAGAATGAGCAGACCCGCCAGCCAGTTTTGCAGGATGTCTTTGAACGCAAAGCCGATAGCCACCGAGCTTACCCCTAGACCGGCGATCAGGTCGCCGGGCTTGAGGCTGGGAATGATGACGGTGGCGGCCAGGAAGAACCCGATAATTATGACGATCCATTTAACCAAACCGCCCAGTACTTCACCCAAATTTTCGCGGTCATAGGCGGTAGCACGATTCCTTACGATCTGACGGACCAGGCGACCCAGGAAATAGAAGAGCACCATAATGATGATGCCGACCACGATATTGGGCAACAGCCGCATGAATCCATCTACCCAACTGTCAATCCGTTCCAGCGCGGCACCGGGATTGAGGTCGATCTGTTGGGGCTGATCGTTTCGGGTAGAGTCTTGTTGGAAAAACATGCTTGGGTGATCTGATACCCTCTGAAAAGCCGAAAAATGGCGGGGATGTTCGCAAGCCCCATCGCGTGAGGTGCCTGGACGGGGCGGTCCCGCAGGGCCGCAGTGCGCAGCACCGACCGACAGGGAGCCGGGAAGGGACCGACCGCCGGCCGCAAGGCTGGCGGGCACGCCCTAAAGTCAAACCGGCAGGTCCGGGTGGGGAACCAAGACACACGTGCCAAGCAACGTTTACCTCCCCTTCGGGGAGGTCGGACCGGCAGGTCTGGGTGGGGAACCAAGAAACACGCGCCCCCCAGTTTCCCCTGCCCCCGAAGGGGGTTCTACCCGTATGACTTCAATCAAGACTCAAAAATCGCTACTCAGCAATCAAGAATCCTTAGGAGGGGCGAGTTCATACAGCGCATTACACGGGCAAAAATCAACTATCAGCTATCCCGGTTTCCCCCTGCCCCCGAAGGGGGTTCTGCCCGTATGACTTCAATCAAGACTCAAAAATCGCTACTCAGCAATCAAGAATCCTTATGAGGGGCGAGTTCATACAGCGCATTATACGGGCAAAATCAACTATCAGCTATCCCAATTTCCCCCTGCCCCCGAAGGGGGTTCCGCCCGTATGACTTCAATCAAGACTCAAAAATCGCTACTCAGCAATCAAGAATCCTTAGGAGGGGCGAGTTCATACAGCGCATTACACGGGCAAAAATCAACTATCAGCTATCCCGGTTTCCCCCTGCCCCCGAAGGGGGTTCTGCCCGTATGACTTCAATCAAGACTCAAAAATCGCTACTCAGCAATCAAGAATCCTTAGGAGGGGCGAGTTCATACAGCGCATTACACGGGCAAAATCAACTATCAGCTATCCCAATTTCCCCCTGCCCCCGAAGGGGGTTCCGCCCGTATGACTTCAATCAAGACTCAAAAATCGCTACTCAGCAATCAAGAATCCTTAGGCGGGGCGAGTTCATACAGCGCATTACACGGGCAAAATCAACTATCAGCTATCCCGGTTTCCCCCTGCCCCCGAAGGGGGTTCTGCCCGTATGACTTCAATCAAGACTCAAAAATCGCTACTCAGCAATCAAGAATCCTTAGGAGGGGCGAGTTCATACAGCGCATTACACGGGCAAAATCAACTATCAGCTATCCCGGTTTCCCCCTGCCCACGAAGGGGGTTCTGCCGATTAGAGCCTTCACTCCTTTTAAAGCTGCGACTGCACCAAACTCACGATCCCCACGATGATGTACTGGATGCCAATGGACATGGTTAAAAAACCCATGATGCGCGACAGGGCCGCCAGACCCGACTGGCCGAGGACGCGGAACAGCAACGGCGCGAAGCGCAGAATAAGCAGCACGACGGCCGCCATGGCGAAGATGGCCCCCAGGATGACCGCCCGCTCCAGCAGGAGTTCGTTGGTGGCGTACATACCGATGAGCAGCGAGATGGAACCCGGCCCCGATAGCATGGGCATGGCCATGGGCGTGAACGAGATGTCCTGTTTGGTGATGCCTTCCTCCTCGATCTCGGGGGAGATGCGCCGCTCGGTAAAACTGCCGTTTAGCAGGCCGAAACCGCTGTTGACAATGATGAGGCCGCCGGCGATACGCAGCGCATTGAGGCTGATGCCGAAGAAGTTGAGGATGATGGTGCCCGCCAGGAAAAACGACATCAGGATGAGGAAAAACCACATACTGGTGAGCAAGGCGGTGGACCGGCGGTGCGTGGTCGTATAGTCGGTGGTCATGGCCAGAAAGACCGGCACCGCGCCGAGCGGATTGACCACGGAAAAAAGGGCGCCGAGGGACGCGAAGAAGAAACCGATCATGGGCGGTGCGAATTTGGCCGCAAAATTACGTCCTTATTCCCGCCCGACCAACAAAAGGTCTAACGCAATGCCCCGGCTGCCTTTGGTGAGGACGGAATAGCCCGTCCAGTCCTGCTTCCAGAACCACTCTTTTAATTCATCGACATGGCCGAAGTGCCGCAACCCGAGTTGCTCGGCCGCCGTAGCAAAGTGCTTGCCCACTAAAATGGTTTCGTGCTCACCGGCGGCCTGGGTGGCTATGTCGTGGTGGGCCTGCGCGGCGGCCTCGCCCAGTTCCAGCATATCGCCGAGGATGACCAGGCGGGGGCGTTCGGCAATACGCGCAAAGGTTTCCAGTGAGACGGCCATGCTGCTGGGATTAGCGTTGTAGGCGTCGAGAAAAAAGCGGATGCCGCCCACCTCGCTCCACTGCGAGCGGTTGTTGGTGGGTTGGTAGGCGTCAAGGGCGGCCACGATCTCCCGGCCGGGTACCTTGAAGTACTTGCCGACCACCACCGCCAGCATGATGTTGAGGAAATTGTGTCGCCCCGGCAGGTGGGTCTCGGCTTCGATGAGTTGTTTACTCTCGTCCAGAAAAGCTACCCGCACCGTGGGTTCGTAGCGGATCGGTTTAACCTCCAGCGGAGGCACCTGTACGGTAGGATTGTCGCTAGCCAGGTAGGGAACCTGTTTTTTGACCTGGGCGGCCATTGTTACCAAATCGGCATCGTCCAGATTCACGATGGCCGTGCCGCCGCTAGCAGCCAGGAAGTCATAGAGTTCTCCCTTGCCCTTTTTCACGCCCTCGCGGCCGCCGAAACCTTCCAGGTGTGCGTCGCCCACGTTGGTGATGATGCCGTGGGTGGGTTCCACTATCCGGCAGAGTTCGGCGATCTCGCGCTGGTGATTGGCCCCCATTTCGATCACGGCGGCCTCGGCGTCGGCGGGAATCTGGAGCAGCGTCAGCGGCACGCCGATGTGGTTGTTCAGGTTGCCCTGCGTGAAGTGCAACCGGTACTGGCGGCTCATCACGGCCGCGATGAGTTCCTTGGTGGTCGTTTTGCCATTGCTGCCGGTAATGGCAATCACGGGCATCCGAAACCGGCGGCGGTGGTGGGTGGCCAACCGTTGCAGGGCACTCAGGCCGTCGTCCACCAGCAAAAAACCGGGTTGCCCGCCCAGGGCGGGATCGTCCACCACGGCGGCTACGGCACCGGCGGCCAGCGCGGCCGCCGCGTAGGTGTTGCCGTCAAAACGGTCGCCCCGCAGCGACCAGAATAACTGACCCGGCAGCACTCGCCGGCTGTCGGTGGTAATACCTGCGGGGGCGGATAAAAATTGAGCGTACAGTTCTTCGGTGGTTGCGGTAGTCGGCATCGGTGGGGTAGGGGAGTGAGGTGCAAAAGTAAGTGCTTCGCGGGGGATGCGCGAATCCTAGAGCAAACAAAAAAGCACCGCCCCCTGACGGGGAGCGGTGCTTTTGTAGTGAAAGCGAAACGATTACCTGCGCTTGCGCTTCTTACGGCGCGTGGCAGCAAACTCATTGCCACTGTCACCATCGTTACCGGCGGGGGCACCGACGCGAATCATCGCGCAACGGAAACCGACCGAACGGCTCGATTTGTCTTCGTCCATGAATCGGCGCGAACCGGGCGAGAGCCAGTAGGCGCGGTCGGCCCAGCTACCTCCCTTGTAAACGCGGGCTTTGTCGCTGATCAGGGTGTGCTTCTGGTAGTCGTAAAAGGCTTCCGATTGCTGGTCGCCGTCCAGGTAGTTGTAGGGGCGGCCGACTTTATAGTTATCGCGCTGCGATGCCTCGTCGTCCGTTACGTACTCGTACTTCAGGCGGCCCAGGCTGTCCTTCTCCACGGGCACTCCGTCTTCGTCCAGTTTCAGGTGCTCGAAGTTGTTGCCCCGGTAGGGGTTCAGGTCCTGGTTTTCCGAATCCTCCAGTGCCATCGTGGTCAGGGGGCGGTAAAGGTCCAGTACCCACTCGTTCACGTTGCCGGCCATGTTGTAAAGACCGAAATCATTAGGCCAGTTAGAGCGCACGTTAGCGGGGAACGCAGCGTTGTCATTCAACTTGCCGGCTACACCCATGTAGTCACCGCGGCCGCGCTTGAAGTTGGCCAGGATCTTACCCTGATCGCGGTCGCGGCGCTGGTAGCGAACGGTGTTACCGTTCCAGGGGTAGATGCGGCGGTCGGTATACAACTCATCCTTTTCGTTAGCCTGATTGCCCTGCAGGGCCAGTGCGGCGTATTCCCACTCGGCCTCGGTGGGCAGGCGAAATTCGGGTAGCAGGATACCGTCCTCAAAACGGATATCACGTTCCTGACCGGTCTTGTTGTCCTTCTTACCCTTGCGAACCTCCGTTTGGTACTGACCGACGAGGTAAGACTGCGTGTTGAAGTTGTTCTCGTCCTTCTGCTCCGGGGTGGGGTTAATGAAACCGCGTTCCACGAGGATCTGCTCGTTCACGCGGTCACCGCGCCAGCGGCTGTACTCATTGGCCTGAACCCACGAAACACCCACCACGGGGAAATCATCGTAGGAGGGGTGGCGGAAGTAGGTCTGTACCATCGGCTCGTTGTACGCCAATTCCTCGCGCCACACCAGGGTGTCGGGCAGGGCATCGCGGTACACTTCGGGGTAGCTTTCCCCGTACACGCGGTCTACCCAGTAAAGGTATTCACGGTAGTCGATGTTGGAAATCTCCGTTTCGTCCATATAAAACGACGAAACCGTTACCCGCCGGGGCAGGTTGTTCCAGTCATACGTTACGTCTTCTTCGGTGAAACCCATTACAAAGGTACCACCTTCAATGAGGACCATGTTGGGCGGGGTGGCCTGACCTTCATAGTCCGTCACCTTTTCGAAACCGCCTGATTTCTGGTCGTTATACTTCCATCCCGTAGTGCTGGAGCGTTCTTTTTTGCCGCAGGACGACAAGACGAGCGCAAGGCCCAGCAGGAGGGGCATTGCTTTGATCAAATTCTTCATTTACCTATACCGAGTTTGTTGAGCGAAAATCTGCCGACAAATATAGCGTCCTTACCGGATGCGAACCTATTCGGGACCGGGATTTAACATAATCCTTTCTCCCGGACACTAATATCACGACCACTTAAACCGCTGACCGGCCATCCGTATTGCCCGTGAGTGGGGGAAATTTGACCTGCGGGCCGCCGCTCTTACGTCAACCTATCACTTTAAGAAAACCCATAGTTTTTTTTGGCTCAGGGAAAATCTTCGTACTCATTCCTCTCCTTATACATCCCGGTCGTAGTTGGATGCGTTACCACCATAATTTAGCCTACTTCCAAGGGTAAGTAATGGCTGAATACCAAAATACCAAATTACCGGACGCGCAGCGTCCTACTAAAATACACGGCGAAGCCGCCCCATGGACAAAGTTCGCATCGACAAATGGCTCTGGGCCATCCGCATCTTCAAAAGCCGCAGCCTCTCTTCCGATACGGTCAAGAGCGGCAAGGTCCGCATCAACCAAAAAGTGGTCAAACCCAGCACCACCGTACAGGTGGGCGACAGGGTCCACGTGCTCAAAAACGGCTTCAACCTTGAGTTCGAGGTGCTACAGGTCATCGCCAAGCGCGTCGGTGCCCCCCTCGCACAGGCCTGTTATACCGATCATACCTCGGCCGAGGAACTCAACAAGTACCAAAAATGGTTCGTCGGCAAGGGCGGCACCGAGTTCCGTGAAAAAGGTACCGGCCGTCCCACCAAGCGCGAGCGGCGCGATATCGACGTGTTCAAGGGCGAAAGTATGTACGACGACGAGTTCTTCAACATCGCCGAGGACGACGAAGAAACCACCTGACCCGTGTCCCGGCCCACCTCCCTCGTCACCCTCGGTCTCGGCACCAACCAGGGTGACCGCCCCGCACTGCTCGCCTCGGCCCGTCGCCTGATCGCCGAGACGATCGGACCCATTCAGTCCGCCTCCTCCATCCACGAAACCGCCGCCTGGGGCTACACCGATCAGCCCGACTTCCTCAACCAGGTCGTCAGCTGCCAAACCGCGCTCATCCCCACCGCCTGCCTCCGTGCCGCCCAAGCCGTCGAAACCCGCCTCGGCCGCCAACGCCTCATCCACTGGGGTCCGCGCACCATCGACGTTGACCTCCTCTACTTCGCCGACGTCCTCCTCGATACCCCCGCGCTCCGCCTCCCGCATCCCCACATCGCCGACCGCGCATTCGTCCTCCTCCCCCTCGCCGAAATCGCGCCCGATCTCCTCGATCCCCGCACCGGCCGCACCGTCACCCAAATGCTGTCCGATTTACTCGCATCCGATGGCACACGGCCAACCGGGGCCGAGTAGGAATTTACTTCCGTCATTCAACTGCCATTCGTGCTTTGGGCGTGCCCCCGCCTGGGGCGGGGTCGGCGTCTTCCGGGCTTCGCTGTTCGCTCGGTGCTTCGCACTCACCTCCGGGCAGGGGCAAGCCCCTTTCCTGCGTCGCCCCTCCAGATGCCTCACGCAATGTCTTATCGGTAAACGCTCCCTACCGACCCGGCTAATCGTCTAAATCTAGGCTGTACAATCTATTTAGGTCTACCTACAAAAGTACGGGCGCAGCCCCCCCCGTGTACGCGTTGGCTTGTACAAAATTACCAGCGGCAACGCCGCCTACAAAAGTACGGGGGGCGCAGTCCCCAAAAAAAAGAGCCGCCTTCCCTTACGGAAAAGCGACCCTTAGTTTCACATCAAAGCGGTATCCTGAGATACCTGCGTGCTCAAAGTTACTGAATAATAACTTTATGCGTTTCGACATTGCCCGTCGGCGTCACGATCTGTACCAGGTACAGGCCGGCCGTATTGCGGGCAAGTGGGATATTTACCATTCCCGTAGCCGCGTTGATTCGGGTGCTCTGCACGATCTGTCCGCTAGAGGAGATCAGGCGCACGGGCACTACCGTGTCTTCGTCCACCATCTCCATCAATTCAACGTGAATGATGTTGTTGGCGATCGGGTTCGGGAAAATACGGGCGTAGCTGCTCGAAGCGGGGCTTAACGATAATTCCACCGTATTTGAGGTGACCGAGTTACCCAGGTCATCCGTCATTACCACGCGGTAGAAGTTGCGGCCGGCAACCGGCGTCACATCTTCAAACTCATAGTCCATGCGGCTACCGTTTACGGTGCCCCATTCGCCCATTACCAGGCCGACAGCGGTAAATTCAACGCCGTCGTACGAACGCATGATCGTGTAATCAGCGGCAGTGCCGTCGTTGGGCAGGTCCCACATGATGCTCAGATTACGCTGTTGCAGGTTATTCACCTGGCCGTTGGCAGTCAAGCTACCGGTACAGTAGATCGGATTACCGGCCTGAACAATTGTCAAGGCACGGGTGATCGTAGCGGTACAGGCGGCATTGCTGATTGTCAGACGAATCAGGAAATTACCGAAGTTGCCGTAAGATACCGTGGCGGTATTACCAGTCGTGGTAAAGCTCGTTACCGGACCGGTGAATTCCCACGTAATCGTCGAACCGGGAGTAACGTTCTGCGCCGTAAATGTACCGGTACCGTTCTCACAGATTACCACCGGACCGTTAATGGTTCCCGTAGCCAGATTGCCTACTTCGATCTCAACGATATTCGATTCGATGAAAGGGCAATCGTCCGCCCGCCTTACGCAGCGCGTAAAGAAGGTGGTCTGCGTCAGGGGACCCGGATCGTAGCTTACCGTATTGGTATTCGGGATCGGCGTCCAGAAGTTGATCGGCTGATTCGGGTTTACCGTATTGTACATCCAGAGGTACTCGATCGTACCGCTACCACCCGAAGCCGGGGTAATTTCCACTAGCGGAGCAGGGTCGTTACCGGGACCGCAGAGGAACTGATCGAAACCGATCGTACCCGGGTCGGTGACCGGATCTTCACAGGGGCCGGGGGCCGCTGCCAAAGTAGCCTCGCAAACCGTCGTACAGCCGTTGGCGTCAGTAACCGTCACCGAGTAAGTGCCGGGGCCGAGATTGGTGATCGAAGGCGTCGTGGCACCCGTATTCCAGAGGTAGGAATAGGGAGCCGTTCCACCATTGACAATCACACTCACTTGTCCATCACTGCCTGCACTACCGACCAATTGCAGTACCGTAACCTCGCATTCCAACAGAGGAATTTCGATAATCACGATGGGAGGAGTTACCTCTGTACAGTTATTGGCATCGGTTACGGTAATCGTATAGGTGCCCGGAGGCGCGTCGATCAGCAGCGAATCCGTGCTACCGTTGCTGTACAGAAAGGTATAAGGAGGCGTACCGCCCGTCACTATCGGAGTAATATTATTACCCGTATTGGTACCGTCGTTACAGGCCACGCTACCTACGGTAGTCGTGATCATGAGGGGTGGCGGCTCGTTGATGACCACGGTAGAGGAAGCCATGCAGCCGTTACCATCCGTAACAGTTACCATATAGGTGCCGGCGGCAAGGCCGGTCGCCATCGGGCCGGTCTGGCCGTCACTCCAGGTAATCATGAAGGGAGGCGTACCCCCGGCAAACTCACAGGTTGCGGAACCCGAAGTGCCACCGTGACACAGTACGTCCATCGGGGTGATCGTCAGGATAATGAGGTCCGGCTCGTCCAGTTCAAACGATTGTTCGGAGTCGCAGCCGCTGGCGTCGGTTACGGTTACCGTATAGGTGCCTGCTTCCAGGCCGGTCAGGGTGGCGGTCGTGGCACCGGTGTTCCAGAGGTAGGAGAAGGGAGGAGTACCGCCGCTCACCATTACCTGAATCTGTCCGGTTTCGTTACCGTTACAGTCCACGTCCAGCGTAGTACCCGTAACTACAATAACCGGAGGCTGATTGACCGTAAAGCTGGCCGTTGCCGTTGCCGTACATTCGTTCGCATCGGTTACGGTTACGGTGTAAGTACCTGCGGCCAAACCGGTCAGGTCTTCAGTAATGGCACCGTTACTCCAGGAATAGCTGAAGGGAGCCGTTCCTCCCGCTACCGTAATGTCGATCGAACCGGTCATGTCACCGTTGCAATCCGTGTCGGTAGTCACACCGGTCACCGAAATTGCATCCGGCTGGGTGATCGTAAAGCTGGCATTAGCGGTACATTCATTGGAGTCCGTTACGGTCACCGAGTAGGTACCCGCCGCCAAACCGGTCAAATTCTGAGTCATGGCACCGTTGCTCCAGCTATAGCTGAAGGGGGCAGTACCGCCGGTTACGGTCAGATCGATCGATCCGCTTGCCTCGCCATTGCAATTAGCCGGGCCGGTAACACCGGTCAGCACGATAGCCGGCGGCTGGTTGATCGTAAAGCTGGTTGAGCCGGTTGTGCTACAGCCGTTCGCGTCGGTAACGGTTACCATATAGGTGCCCGCAACCAATCCGGTCAGGTCCGCCATAGTAGCACCATTGCTCCAGGCATAGGTATAAGGAGCCGTCCCGCCCGTGACCGTCAGGTCAATCGAACCGGTAGAACCGCCGTTACAGTCAACATCAGTGGTCGTGCCACTCACCATTAAGCTGGAAGATTCCGTGATGGTGAAGCTGGCCTCGTCCGTACAGCCGTTGGCGTCGGTTACGGTCACCGAGAAGGTGCCGGCAGCAAGACCCGTCAGGTCCTGATCCGTACTTCCGTTACTGTAAGAGTAGGTGTAAGGAGCCGTTCCGCCCGTAACAGTTAGGTCAATCGAGCCGGTCTCATCACCAAAGCAGTTGACGTTCACCGCCGTGCCCGTCACTACCAGATCGGTAGATTGGGTGATGGTAAAGCTGGCCTCATCCGTACAGCCGTTAGCGTCGGTTACGGTCACCGAGTAGGTGCCGGCAACCAGACCGGAAAGGTCCTGACCGGTGCTACCGTCGCTATAGGAGTAAGTGTAAGGAGCCGTTCCGCCGCTGACGCTCAGGTCGATCGAACCGGTTTCATCACCGAAGCAGTCGACGTTCACCGTCGTTCCCGTTACTACCAGATCGGTAGATTGAGTAATGGTAAAGCTAGCCTCGTCCGTACAACCGTTTGCGTCGGTCACGGTCACCGTGTAGGTGCCGGCAACCAGACCGGAGAGGTCCTGACCGGTGCTACCGTCGCTGTAGGAGTAAGTGTAAGGAGCCGTTCCGCCACTGACACTCAGGTCGATCGAGCCGGTTTCGTCACCGAAGCAGTCGACGTTCACCGTCGTTCCCGTGGCCACCAGTTCGGTGGGCTGGGTGATGGTGAAGCTAGCCTCGTCCGTACAGCCGTTGGCGTCGGTCACGGTCACCGTGTAGGTGCCGGCCGCGAGGTCGGAGAGGTCTTCGTCATCGTCGTCGATATCATCATCGCCGTCGTTGTCGTAGTCGAAGGTATAAGGGGCCGTGCCGCCCGAGACTGTTAGGTCGATCGAGCCGGTTTCGTCACCGAAGCAGTTAACATTCACCGTCGTACCCGTCACTACCAGATCGGTAGATTGGGTGATGGTAAAGCTGGCCTCATCCGTACAGCCGTTAGCGTCGGTTACGGTCACCGAGTAGGTGCCGGCAACCAGACCGGAAAGGTCCTGACCGGTGCTGCCATCGCTGTAAGAGTAGGTGTAAGGAGCCGTTCCGCCACTGACACTCAGGTCGATCGAACCGGTTTCATCACCGAAGCAGTCGACGTTCACCGTCGTTCCCGTGACCACCAGTTCGGTGGGTTCGGTGATGGTAAAGCTGGCCTCGTCCGTACAGCCGTTGGCATCGGTTACGGTCACCGTATAGGTGCCGGCCGCGAGGTCGGAGAGGTCTTCGTCATCGTCGTCGATATCATCATCGCCGTCGTTGTCGTAGTCGAAGGTGTAAGGGGCCGTGCCGCCCGAGACTGTTAGGTCGATCGAGCCGGTTTCGTCACCGAAGCAGTCGACGTTCACCGTCGTTCCCGTGGCCACCAGTTCGGTTGGCTGGGTGATGGTGAAGCTGGCCTCGTCCGTACAGCCGTTGGCATCGGTTACGGTCACCGTGTAGGTGCCGGCAACCAGACCGGAGATATCCTGGCTAGTGCTACCGTTACTGTAGGAGTAAGTGTAGGGAGCCGTTCCACCGCTGACGCTCAGGTCGATCGAGCCGGTTTCGTCGCCGAAGCAGTCGACGTTTACCGTCGTTCCCGTGGCCACCAGTTCGGTGGGCTGGGTGATGGTAAAGCTGGCCTCATCCGTACAGCCATTGGCGTCGGTCACGGTCACCGTGTAGGTGCCGGCCGCGAGGTCGGAGAGGTCTTCGTCATCGTCGTCGATATCATCATCGCCGTCGTTGTCGTAGTCGAAGGTATAAGGGGCCGTGCCGCCCGAGACTGTTAGGTCGATCGAGCCGGTTTCGTCGCCGAAGCAGTCGACGTTCACCGTCGTTCCCGTGGCCACCAGTTCGGTGGGCTGGGTGATGGTGAAGCTGGCCTCGTCCGTACAGCCGTTGGCGTCGGTTACGGTCACCGTGTAGGTGCCGGCCGCGAGGTCGGAGAGGTCTTCGTCATCGTCGTCGATATCATCATCGCCGTCGTTGTCGTAGTCGAAGGTGTAAGGGGCCGTGCCGCCCGAGACTGTTAGGTCGATCGAGCCGGTTTCGTCACCGAAGCAGTCGACGTTCACCGTCGTTCCCGTGGCCACCAGTTCGGTTGGCTGGGTGATGGTGAAGCTGGCCTCGTCCGTACAGCCGTTGGCATCGGTTACGGTCACCGTGTAGGTGCCGGCAACCAGGCCGGAGATATCCTGGCTAGTGCTACCGTTACTGTAAGAGTATATGTAAGGAGCCGTTCCTCCGGTAACCGTGATGTCGATTGAACCATCCTCATCGCCAAAGCAATCCAGGTTGGTAACCGTTCCGGTGATCGAAAGAGCAGCAGGTTGGTTGATCGTAATACTGATCGTCGCGTCACACTCGAAAACATCGGTTACGGTAACTGAATAGGTTCCGGCAACTACGTTGCTCAAATCCTGAGTAGTTGCACCGTTACTCCAGTTATAGGTAAAGGGAGGAGTACCGCCGCTCACGCCCAGATCGACCGAACCAGTGGCAGCACCATTACAGTCTACATCGGTACCGGAAATCGTCAAATTGATTTGGGGAGATTGCTCAACCACAATATTGAGGATGCTCATCATACAGCCGTTCGCGTCGGTAACGGTAATGCTGTATAAGCCGGCCATCAAGCCGGTCAGGTCCTGGGTAGTAGCCCCAGTACTCCAATTATAGGAGTAAGGCATTGTTCCACCGCTCACCATAACGTCGATAGCACCGTCCGAACCGCCGAAGCAGGTTACATCGGTTACTTCAACGGACTTGGAAATCATCGGGGGCTGCGTAATTGTTACGTTGCCGATCGCTTTACAACCATTACCTTCCGTTACGGTCACCGTATAAGTGCCCGTTCCCAAACCCGTGATTGTAGGGGTAGTGGCACCGGTTGACCACATATAGGTGTAAGGCATACTACCACCGGTAACCGTCACGGTTGCCGTGCCGTCGTTACCTCCGTTACAGCTGATGTTAGTACTAGTCAGGTTGATGACCAGATCGTCGATCACCGTCACGGTCTTGCTAGTACTAGCCGTGCAGCCGTTCTGGTCGGTGATGGTTACGGAATAAGTGCCGGAAGTACCAACCGTAATGCTAGCGGTCACTGCGCCCGTACTCCAGTTATACAAGTAGCCGGGTGCACCTCCCGCACCTACGGCCGTGAGGGTTCCACTATTCCCGGCACCGCAAATGATGTCGGGACCTTGAATGCTGACAGTAGGAGAGGGAAAGGTCTGAATCGTAACGGTGCCCGTTTTCGGGCATCCGTTTGCATCGGTAGCGGTAACGGTATAGGTTCCCGAACCGAGACCGGTGATCGTGGGGCCGTTAGCACCGGTACTCCAGGAATAGGTAAACGGAGGCGTTCCGCCCGTGGCGGTTGCCGTAGCGGTTGCATCGGAATCACCGGTACAGACGTCACCGGAAGTGGAGATCGCTACCATGATGGCGGGTGGCTGGGTAACCGTACCCGAGGCTACATCCGTACATCCGCTCGCGTCCGTGAGCGTCACGGTGTAAGTTCCGGCGGTAAGGCCGACGATGTTCGGGCCGGTCTGGCCGTTACTCCACGTATAGGTATATGGAGGAGTACCGCCGCTGGGTGAAGCCGAGAGGCTGCCGTCCGTTCCACCGGGACAAGTAACGTCGTTAACGCTTACTTCCACGCCGGGAGGGTTAGCCTCTACCGTAATACAGTCCGTGATGCCGCAAAGCTGCGCATCGACTACCGTAATACAATAGGTGCCGCTGGGAACCGTAATGGTAGGCACATTGCCCGCGCCGGGAAGGCTCCAATTGTACTTGTAAGGTTGTACGCCGCCGCCGACCGTAGCCGTAATGACGAAAGGCTCCTCGCAGGATTGATCGGCATCAAGGGATAAGGTAAGTTGCGCCGGTTGAGTCAGCGTTGTGCTACTACTCGCCGTCATGCCGCCGCTCGTAACCGTCAGGCCGTAAGTACCGGCGGGCAGGTTATTGACAAAAGCAGTCGTAGCTCCCGTGCTCCAGGCGTAGGTAATCGGACCGGTAGCTCCAGTAACCGAGCTGGTAATTTGCCCGGCGAACAAGCCGTTGCAGGGCGGATTGGTTCCTTGTAAGGAAACCGCTAACTGGGCCGTCATGAAGAGCGGCAGTAATAAGAAGGCTACCAGCCCTCCCCACTTTGTCCAGTTTAAAAATTGAGGTTGTATAGTTTTTGGCATAACGGAACTATGATTTGTGAATTAAGTCCATGACGGGATGACCTGCCCACCGAGCTATCTCGATAGACAAGAATGTAAGAAAGAGTGCCCAGGCAAAACGCCGGAGCCACGAAGGGGAAGGAAATTGAGTTCACCGGAAGTAGATGCGATCGACCCGTAAGGATGACCGACCGGTGAAGAAGCGAAGTTTTCTGCCGCAAAAAATCTGAAAGGTGTAGGCGGCTGCTCGTGTTCGAGCGATCATTAGTTGTCTCTGACAAAGAAACGACGATTATTAGACTTAGCCAAATATGTTTTGTCACTTCAGCTAACTATATATCCCTTCTCGGCTAATTCCTGTTACGGAAAGAAGGAAGCTTTTGTTCTACTTTTTCCTGAAAAAAGAAATAGGTCCCATCATCCTCCCCAGGATGATAAGACCTATTGACCAAATGTAATCTCATGAAAAATTGCGAAAATCAGTGGGCTGATGCCCTATATCTTGACTAGCTTTGCTAGTAAGTAACTTGTTGGAGTCAAAAACCTGGTTGACTAGGGGCAGTAAGTCAAGAATAATCCCTTAACCTGACTTACTGCCTTTTAAGTCTAAATCCCATGTGTGTTCCAAGCTTGAAGCGATGCTTTCATCGCCGCTTGTTTCGTTTGACATTACAATGATCGGGCAATATTTCCCCGTGCCAAAGTACAGAATGAATGATTTGTGAAATTAAAAAGTAGTATTTTTAGCTGTAGATAACTGTATATCAAAGATTTGAGTGGATTTACTTGTGAAAAAATAATTTCCGCCAATCGACCTCCGGCCGCATCTGAAAAGCGAAATTTTCTCCCTTTTCCGCGAAAAAACTTCGGAAAGCCACTAAAAAGCTAGTTTTCCGGATCGGAAAAGGCCGAGTTGGAAATGAAGTTTTGGTCCGTAAGCGTACGCAAAAACGCGACCATGGCCGCCCGGTCCTCGGCCGAAATTTCAAAGCCGGTGATGTTTGGGTCTTCGTTTTCTACGCCGTGCCCACCGCTTGCGTAGTGGTCGATCACTTCTTCCAGGGTAGCGAACCGGCCGTCGTGCATATAGGGGGCCGTGAGGGCAATATTACGCAGGGTGGGGGTGCGGAATTTTCCGTTATCAAAAACATTTCCGGTAGCCTCGCCCCGCCCGCCGTCGGTGAAGTCAGCCAGGGAAGAAACATTATCCAAGCCGTTATTTTTAAATTGGTTGTCACCAAATAAAGGTTGATTGTGACAGTGGGAGCAGCCGGGGTGGATCACGTTGGGTAGAGCGAACTCGAGAAAAAACAGTTCTCGTCCCTGTTCTTCCTGCTCCGTAAAGAAGCCCTGATTCAGTTGCACGACACTATCGAACCGGCTGCTGGTAGAAAGGAGCGTCCGCTCAAACTGCGCCAGTGCCTGCGTAACCTGGTCGCGGTCGATCTCCGAGCGCAACGGGGTGCCGAAAGCCGCTTTGAATGCCTCGGGATAAGTGGCGTGCCGCCTGATCTTGGCGAGTACATTGTCCCAGTCCTCGTTCAACTCCAGCATATCCTCCACGGGGTGAACGGCCTGCCGCTCCAGGGTGCCGGCCCGGCCGTCCCAGAAAAAGCCGTTGACGTTAAAGGCCAGATTTGCCAGGGACATGGCCGATCGCTTGCCCTCCAGTCCGCGTACACCGAGACTACGAGCCGTCCCGTCCGTAAAGGCCAGCTCCTGAAGGTGGCAACTCTGGCAAGAAAAAGTGCTGTCGCTACTCAAAATCGGGTCGTAAAACAGACGGCGGCCCAGGGCAATACCTTCCTTGGTTAAACCCTCACTGGCGCCGGCGGGCAGTTGTGGAAAATAGTTGGGCACTTCCAGGGTCACGGAGGTAGGTGCAAAGGTGCCGGCAATCTCGTCCGGCGGGCAATCCGGGCAACCGACCATGCCGGTTCCGCCGGGCATATCATCGTCCACGCAGCCGAAGGCCGTGAGGAGGAGGATCGTGAATAATAGGGTAGGCCAAGTAAAAGCGGGACGAAACGGCATGGGCAGAGTAGTGTGATAAGCGGGGACAGAAGAGACGTTTTAACAACACTTCAACGGCTGGTTCCGGTTGTTATCACAATCCTAAAGCGGAGATGTTGCCGTAAACCGGCGGAATGACGCCCGGCCGTCTTCCCAAGGACCAGGGATGGTAGTGGGGCTGACCGCAGGGAGGAGACCCGCAGGCGCAGCCGGAGGGGCCGAGCGAACAGCGAGCCCACGCACAGCCCGGCCGCCCCGCCCGCTGAGGGCGGGGCGGGGGCCGAAAACCTGCCGAAACCTACACCTTATATGGAATGCTCAAAATTACACCAGCTGATCGAAGGCCAGACCGCTGCTGCCCTCCCCGCGCCCCGTGGTTTTGCGGATGCCGAGCCAGGTGTAGACGCGGCCGTTGTACCAGCGGGTGCGCTGATAAGACAGGCGTACCCGGGTGCCCGCGCGCGGCACTTCTTCCTCGTGGAGAAAGTAGGGTGCCGCCGGGCTTTCGTCCAGTCCGGTGCGTAATAGCCCGGTGCGGGGTTCGACCTTGCGCGGCGGAGCGGGGTCGCCCGGCAGGATGCGCGGCATGGCGGCCCGCTGTAACTGGATTTGCCGCCGTTGGCCGGGGGTGTGGACCGGCACCAACGGTATCCAGTTTTCGGGTACGCTGTTCACGATTTTATAGCGTAAGGGGGCCGCTGCCGCCGGTTCGGGCACGGGCGTGAAGCCGGTCGCATAACGGGCGTACAACTCGCGGGCCGCCTCGTCACCCCGGCGGGTCAGGCCGTCGTCCAGGGCAACCTGGGTTTCCAGTGCCCACACCATGTTGGCCATTTCATCGCGTATCAGCCTTATTTCCTCGCGGGGTTTGCCTTCCAGTACTTTGGGTACGGCGGGTAGCACCAGCAGATCGTTGGAGGCCGGCACCTCGGCATTTCCCGCAATGCTGGGGTGGAAGAGGCTCCACCGTTCCCAATTCTGGTCGCTGCCCCGGCCGGCACCCTGGATCCAGTGCCGCTCGCCGAAGGTATCGGTCACCAACAGGCCGCCCACCCGGGCAACCGAACCGACCGGCAGGCCGAGCGGTAGCATGAACCAGTCGTTGGCGTACTGCAACTGGAAGTCCATGACCAGTAGCTTGTTCAGGTCGGTGGTATCGGGGCTAAGCGAGGTAAAACTGGTTTCCCGTTCCTCCAGGGTCCACCAGCGCGGATCGGGCATGCCGCCGAAATTGAGATTAGTGGGGAAGAAGGAAATGACTCGGTCGGTAGCCGTATCCGTCGCAGCGGCCTGGCCGATGGGGGAGTTACTGCTCTGCTCCTCGTCCACGTTGTACCAGTCCAGGTGTCCCTGGTAGTATTCCTCGGCCCGGAACACCTGCCGCCCCGCGCCCTCGGGGTCGGGGGCGGAAACCGCGAAGCGATGTTCCAGGTAGTCCGGCTGCCAGGAGTCGTTGGGCCGGTCGTCTTGTTGCTCCAGTAACCGTTCCCACCAGCCGGTGAGTTGTCCGGCCAAGGTTTGCAGCGTAGCTTGGTCCCCCAGGTCAGCACTTGGAATACTATCCCCGGAGCGGTGAGCAACAGGATCGGACCGCAGGTATTCGATCAGCGCGTAGCCGTCCAGCGATCGGCCGGCGGCGGCCCGGAAGCGTTGCCACACGCGGGGGTGGGCCGTGATGGGAATATCGGCGGGGTCGTCCCGGTCCGGTGCATTGAATGGGTACTGCGCCACATATTCCGGGATCAGCCCCTCCATACCGGCACCGCGCAGTAGTTTTTTCCAGTAACGACCCACGCTCAGGCGCAATTCCAGGTTGACGGGCCGCCCGGCCCGGCGCATTTGGGCGCGTTGGCGTTCCACTTCCACTTCCAGCGGTCGGTCTTCGGGCAGGGGGTACACCTCGCCCGCCCCGCCCTGGTAGCGGTCCATGCGGCTGGTGTGCAACAGGAGTTTGGCTACTACCGGCGAGGCGGCATCATCGCCCTGAAACTCGCCGACCTGCCATTGTTTGGAGATCATCCAGAGCGCATCGCGAACTTCGGCCTTGAGGGCGCGGTCGAAATTTGCCGTGCGCGGCCTGCCCTCCAGGCGGTTGTAACCGACGATGGTGGGCTGAAAGCGAACCCGGTCGGTTAGCTTGATATTGCTTAGTTGTACGGGTCTCATGCGGGGGTATTATCGTCGGTGAATAGATTCAGGCCGTTCACGGCGGCGTAGTTGAGCTGCGGCAGAATGGCCCATTTGGCCGTGACCGCCGCCACGGTGGCGGGCAGCAGGTGGCCGTAGGCAGTATCTTCCACGTGGCGGGGTTCGATGGCCCGCAACTGCGCCAGGTCCAGTGCCTCGTGCAGGCAGCCCACCAGGTCGTCCCACTGCCAGGCACCCCGGAACTCCTCCGGCAGGGCCAGCAGCCAGGTTTGAGGCGGTTCATTGTTGGGGCGGTCGAAGTGAAAGGTAAGTCCGGTATCCTCGGTCCGCTCGGGGATTACTTCGGTCCACTCGTCCAGCAACAGGCCGCAGTAGCGGTTGCCGCCGGGCGGCTGGGGGTAGTGGGCGGTGTAGAGCAGGCGGTCGCCGACCAGGTCGTAACCTTCCGGGAATTCCAGTCCCAGCCAGTGGTCATTCGGCCGGTAGGGGAATTGGAGCGGGACCAATGACAACTCATTGTCGTTTTTATAATCTTCCGTGAACAGGGCCGTGCGCTCCCACGCCCCGATGGGTTCGCGCACCCGCGCCAGCCCGTGCAGCCAGGTATCTACGGGGAAGGGGTCGTTGAGCGCGCTTCGCTGGTGCATGAGCAGTTGCTCGCGGTCGTTCCAGGCTTGTTGTAATTCGAGTGCTACCGGGTCGCTGACCTGGAAACGAGGCACCAGGAGGAAGTCTTCGCCCAGCAGTTTTCTTACGGTATCGCGCAGCAGGTCCGTTTTTGCCCGGCCCGGTGCGGCTGCTTCGGCTTTTGCGAAAAGTGCGTCGGCTTCGTCGAAGAGAAGCGTACTCCTGCCCGCTAGTTCGGCGGCGGCGCGGAGCAGATCCTGCGCCAGGACCAGCAACCGGCTGTTGCTTTCAGTCAGGTCCAGGGTGCGGGTGGTGTAGGTGGGCAGGTCGTCCAGAAGCAGTTGCAGACCGTCCAGTTGTTCCCGGATTCCGATATGATCGGCCGCCAGCCAGTCGTCCATTCGCTGGAGGAAATCGGCAAAAGCTAGTTGCTTGGGGGTGAGGCTCGCCTGCATGGCCACTGCGTCGGCGGGGGCGGGCATGGTAAACTGGGTCGAGATGAGCGGCTCGATCCGGCGGAGTAACGCCAGCCGCGTCTCGTCGTCCGTGGCCGAAGCGGCTTCATTAGCCAGTTCCTCGGCCTGGATTCGTAACACCTCCAGTTCCGCCCGGAAGTCCGTGACCAACTGGCGATTATAGGTGTAGATTCCGTGACGACCGCTGTAGGCCAGATCGATCTGTGCGTTCAGGGGCCGGTAATCCAGCAGGGGGCGTACTGCCAGCGCGTAGGCATTCACCCAGTTGTCGATGCTGTCCTTGATACCGTCACGCAGTGCGGTCATGGCGGGCAAATCGTCCAGGTTAACACCAGTTGCAACCAGCGGGCCGATTACCTGCGCCTCCAGTCCGGCAAGATGTGCGGCCAGCGTACTATTGACATTCGAGTAGATCGTACCGTCGTATTCGATACTCAGGTCGTCGCCGGCGGCGGCCTCTTTTTCCAGCCGCAGGTCCGTGGGCCGCAGGGGCCGGCTGGCAAGGAGCAATTGCCGCAGGTCCTGTAGTAGCGGTACCAGTTCAAAACAAGAGACCGGCGTGTCGGGCACTTCGGTATACAGCAAGGTGATTTCCGCGCCGGGGGGCAGTGACCGGCTCTGTTGCAAGTGGTGCCGCAGCGGCTCGTCCAGTGCGCCCAGGTGTTGGGTTCCCTCGCGGTCTAGTCGGTACAGGAAATCAGTCAGCGTCCAGCCGATATCGGCCAGGGTGACGGTTACTTCTTCCGGGGCGTTGGTGCCGACCTGAATGCTCGCCTTGGCTCCGACATCAGCGGGGGCGGGCAGTTGTTCGGTAAGCCAGTCGGCTACGGCGGGTTCGGCGGTGTTCAGAATCCCGCCGCCGGGCGCGGGTGCCGCCGGGTCCAGGTGCATCCCGAATCGGTGCGTGAGCTGCATCCCCCGTCGCGGCGTTTTTACCACTTCCGGTATGGAAGGTATCCCGCCCTTGCTGAACGCATTCAGCGAACCCGCCGCCCGGTCGAAATTCCCCTTCACTACCTGGTGCACCGATTCAGCCAGTGCCAGATCGGCCACGGCATCGTTGATGTTGGCAATCCGCTCGATCTCAGCCGCAATAGCATTACCCCGGCCGCTACCGGCGGCGGGTAGCTTCAGCCCCCACGGATAGGTGTCGGTACGTTTGTCGATAAAGTTGAGCAGGCGCAATCCGTCCAGCACATTATTCGCGGCAATGGTTTCGGCGGCATCGAATTCATCGTCCGTTAGTTGGGTCTCTTTTAATTGGTTGGTGCGTAGCGAGAAATCGCGTACGGAGCACGTAGATGAATTCGTCCAGATTTTCGGACGTGCGGTCGTGCAGGCCGCGCTCCAGCTGGTAGCCCAGCAAGGCACCCAGTTCTTGCCCACTCTGCATTCCCTCGATGATCTGCAGGGCCATCCGCACCCGTTCCGAGGAGAGGTTGATGGAGTAGTAATCGGGGTTATCCGGGTTGGCGCGGCTCAGGTAGGCATTGCGCAGTACGGCCGCCGTGGCGGCGTGGTCCAGCGAGGGGGCGTGCACGTAGCCGGCATTGCCGGTGTCAGTCACTGGATTTTGATCGCCGGCGGGGTCGAAGACCTGCCGCTGGCGGTCGCTTAGCTCGGCGGGACTCAGGCGGCGGTTCTGCGGCCGCAGGTTTTCAACCCAGCCGTAGGCACCCAGGTAGCTGCCCGACCGTAGACCCGGACGGTGAGAACTAACTGCATCATCCGTAAAGGACAGGTCGGTATCACTAAAATTATCATCACCGGAGGAAGTAAACTCCTCGCCATAGCGCATCCCGTACAGTTGCAGGTTGGTAAAACCCTGCAACCAGGCGTCCAGGCGGTAATTGGCGGTATCCAAGTGTTCGGCCAGCAGGCGTTCCAGCCGGGCCGTGGGCAGGTCGGATAGTTTTTCCAGGGCGGCCAGGTGCTCCTTCCAGCCGCGCGGGGCGCCAGTGGGCTGTTGCAGCAGATCACTCAGGTGGTCGATCACGGCTACCGGATTACCCGCCGGGCCGATCCGGCTTTCCACCCGGTTTAGCAGTTCGTACCGGCTCTCCACCGCATTACCGATTTCCTGCCTTACCCCCACAAAGGAAGGAGCCGCGCGCAATTGATCCCGTTCCCTTCCGGTTAGCAGTTTATTCTGTCGGTACAGGTCCAACCCCAGATCGGTAGCCTTCAGGTCGGTCGCGTGGCGCAGCAGTTCGTACAGCACGGCCTGCGGCCGGTCGCCGGCGGTAAAACCGCTCTGTCGCTGGACGGCCCGTGGATCGTTTTTCAACTTATCCACCAGCCACTCGATGTAGTTATTGCCGTCACCGGTATAGGGTCGGATCGGCTCGAATTCCGATAGCGGCCGGTCGTCGATCAGATTGCCCTTGATCCGGTTCTTGCCCCGGAAAAACAAAAGCTTCATGATCGGCGGCCAGTCATTGCCATCCGCATTGTCCCCCAGCAGTTCATCCAGGTCATGGCCGTGCCGTGTGAACAGGGCCTTGGTCCGTTCCAGGTAGGCACCGGTAAAGAAGGCAGCCAGAATAGTTGCCCCCAGACCGCTTGCTCGCAACCGGTTAAATAATTGCTCCACCGTTTCACCCATCCGTTGGTCGAACTCCACGGAAGTAGCATGCAGCCCCAGCACGTCCAGCAGGGCCTGATGGGCGTCGCCCTCGCGGTGCAGGTGAGCCACCCGGGGCAGGTTTTCCGACCAGTCACGGCGAACTTCATTGAGCAGGTTCAGCAACTCGCGCAACGTGGGCGCATGATCCGACATCCCCCCGATGCGGAAAATGTCGTCGTTGTCATTAAAGTCGCCGTCCAGCCAGCGTGCCCGCCGGTGCCGGCCCACCGGCAGCACGCCGTAGGGTTGATCGCCGATCCGCAGGGCGGGCAGGCGGCCGCGGCCGGTCACGTGGTTGTGGTAAAATTCTTCGGTCACGTTCTTCGCCCACTCACCCACCAGGGGCGGCCGGTCATCCCCGCCCGTAGCCAGCATGCTATCCAGAAAAAACCCGAGGGTGGCGGGATACAGGGCGCGCTGCGCGGCCAACGATTCGCACTGGTCCGTGTGGTTAAAGTAAGCGGCGGTTTGCAGGCCCGCCTCACCCGGGTCTATCCCCAGCAATTCACTGAACCAGCGGCCGTCGCTGCGTTCGCCGCGGCTGTTTCCGCTTCCGCTTGCCGGGTCACTTGCCGCAATCAGCCGGTCGAATGACTCCTCCACGCCCTCAAATTGCGTATAGGGAGATTCCTCGTCCTCACTCCGGTTGGTCGCCAGGCCCTGCGGCAAAAATGCCAGCCCCGCCGCGCCGTACTGGTGGTGATACAGCAGTTTTTGCAGGTCTTCCCGGCTGCGCTCGGCATCACCCGCCAGCCGTATGCCCATTACGAACAAGCGGTCGAAACCCAGGCGGTAGTCCTCCGCATCCAGGTCGATCCGAAAGCCCATTCCTTTTTCCAGCGCCGCCTCAAAATCGAACAGCCAGCGGGTATCCGCCCGCTCGCGCAGGTACTCTACGTAGGCGGCCGCCTTGGCATCGTCGGTCATTTCATCAAAATCATCCGGGAACGCCTCGCGCAGCACCTCCTCAATGTCTTCCCCCGGGTCCGGGCCGATCACCAGCGGTTGCGGTATCAGCGGCCCCAATTCGTCCAGTACCGGTTTTCCATCCCGGAAACCCTGCACGACCAGCCGGTCCGGCAACAGGGCCGTCCGCACCGGTTCCGACCAGGCGCTGATGGTGCGGTCCACGGCATCCTCGGTCGGAAACTCCAGAAAGGTTACCTCCACCCGTTGCCCGGCGGCGGCACTGCGGGCCTCGCCTTCGGCCAGGCCGGCGGGCGGATACTGCTCCGGCAGTTCAGCGGCGCGGGTCTCACCCACGGCCGTTACCAGGTCGGTTTGCGCGTTTTGCAGCAACGTCGCATTACCGCTTGCCTGCCACGCGCTCCGGTAAAAAGCAGTCAGCGCGGCGCGTTCCGCGGCGATTGGTCGGTCTGCCGTAGCGGCAACAACCAGCAGCACATCGTCCACGCTTGCCCGCTCCGCCGGCACCTGCCCCGGCAGCGGGGTCAGGTTTTCGGTCAGCCAGTAGGCACGGCCCGGTGCGCCCGTATCCACCAGGTTGCGCCAGGCGGCCAGCTGCGCCTCGCGCACCGTTTGCCGCACTGCGGCACTCGCGTCCGCCCCGGCTTCCCCCGCCCGGTAGCGTGCTATCCAGTACGCACGGCTACGTAAATACTCGGCCTCGCTCGGCAGTTCCTCAAACGTGTCCACCAGGCATGCATCGGGGAAAACCCGTACCAGCAATTGGTGATTCAGCCCGCCGTTCGGGTCCGTAAACCGCTTGAAACGTGTTTCCAGGCGCAGCGGAAACAGCAGTACGGGCAGGTCATCATTCAGCCGCTCCACATTGGTGCGCGGGTCCGACAGGCGTTCCCATTCGCGCCCGGCCCGCTCTCGTTCCAGCGCCAGCGCGGCCAGTTCCGCCCGGCTATCCACCACCGTTTGTTCCAGCACCACGCGCGCCCGTTCCACCGCCGCACCGGCAGCGCCCCCGTCCGCCCCCTCGGTTCGGCGCACCGCTTTACCCCGCTCGTCCAGGCGCTGCAACTGGTTTCGGTCCGCACTCACGCGCAGCCGCAGGCGGCGTTCCGCTAGTTCTTGTTCCCGTAGGCGGTGTTGTAGTTCTTCAAATTCAGGCATGGGGTGGTGGTATTAAAAAGTTAATTCAGGTGGTGGTTTAAAGCGGTCGTTTTCTCCGTCATTTTTTGGGCGTGCCCCCATTCCGCTCGGGCGGAAATGGGGTCGGTCCCTTCCCGGCGCGCCTGCCGGCTTGGTGCTGCGCACTCTTCCCTGCGGTCAGCCCGTCCAGGCACCTCACGCAATCAGAGCCGCCAGAAGGGAGCACACGGAATTTTCGGACGATTCCCCGCCCGATTCCTATCGCGTGAGGTGCCCGGAGGGGCGGTAGCGTGCGCAGCACCAAGGCGAATGCCGAAGCCCGGGAGGGGACCGACCCTGCCGTCAGGCAGGGGCACGCCCGCATCGGTATTTCGATCCTTCATTCCTTCGGTTGGCTTTTGATCAGGTCAGCGGCATGAACGGCCACCAAAACCGGCACCTGGAACAGGATGTAGGCCAGATCGGCGGCACTCATGTCCCGGTTCCAATTAATGTTGATGTCTTCACTTCGTTGTACCTCTTTTACCACGTCGGTACCGCCGTCCAGTGTGTCCAGGGGGATGGCTGCGGTTTCGCTGTTTATGCGCAGCACGCCGCCGTTCGTTACCCCCGCTTTTTCCCAGCTCAGGTCGTTCCACACCTCCACCTCATCGGTCGTGTTACCCAGGTCCAGGCCCAGGCGGGGCTGCCCCGGGTGTTCCTTGATGACGAAGAACCAACCGGGATCGTCATCCGAAGTGTCCCCCAAATCGCCCACGGCCTCCTCCACGGTCAGGTCGAAGCCGAAAAAGTAGATGTCGGGTTTGACCTGTGCCTCGTAGAGCGGGGTCTGCAGGTATTCCCGTTCCGGGGTGCCGGCGGGCAGGTCGGCGGCTTCCAGCAGCATGCGGGGCTGCTTGTTGTCGATAACCTGGCGACCGCCCACGGTCTTGGTCTGCCACTTGGCCCGCTGGGCGAAGATGATGGCGTTCGGGTATTTTTTCAGTAGCTCGCCCCGGATCACCAGCACGGCTTCCTCCCGGTCCTCGGTGGTGGGGTCGGCGGCGCGGCGGCGGATCTCACGGAGGTCGTGATCTCCCAGTTCGGACGTACGCGACCACCGGTGGATGCGGGGAATATCGTAGCCCGCCTCGCGGATTTCTTCTTCCGTTCCACTGCGTTCCCCCAGCAGATCGGCGGTTTCCCAGAATTGGCGGAAATAGGAGCCGCGCTGGTCGGTAAAATACTCCCGCCACAGCAGTTCGCGGCTCATTTCGTGGTTCAGGCCCACCATGTAAGCTTCGATGAATGGCTGGTTGGTCTCCAGCAGGGAGATCGTATTCTGCGGGATGCGGTCGATGTTGGGCAGGAAACGATTGGGGTGGCGTTTGGCCAGCGGCTCGTACATGGGCCGGTCGATCCGGGGATAGGCCATGACCGGCTCGAAGGTCTCGGTCGCCAAATTTGCCCGCAGGACGGCGGGGATGGCGATACCCGCATACGTTCGTTCGGGTATCCGAATTCGGGGGTCGATTTGGGCGATAACTTCATCCCGCAGGCGGCCGGGCACCACGGGCCGGGGCGGGGTGACCGTTCCCAACTCGATGCTCGCCTGAAGCATGCCGGTATAATCGGCCAGGGCCGCTTTGTAGGCGGCACCTTCCGCGCTATCGGTCGTGCCGGGGGTAAGAGGAGCGTCCTCGCCGGGTTCGGTAACCGTGAAATCCGGGAAGGTGGGGAAATCATCGACGATCTCCGGGGTTTGTTCCGCCGGGTCGTAGGGATCGACAGCGGCCGGTGGCGGGTCCTTTAGTAGTTTGTTCAGCCACAGGTAAAGGGCAATCAGGGCAACGGCCACGCCCGCCACCGTAGCCAGGGCCGCCCCCGCCCACCAACCGAACAGGAGGAGCAACAGCAATAAGACTCCGAGCAGGACCAGCGGGACGAAGCGTAACCAGGGATTTTCGAGCAGCCGGTCGCGTAGCCAAACCATCCAGCTCGTTCCGGTAGTAGGGGCCGTTCCGCCCAGGTCTTCCAGCGTGGGCAGGCCCGCCGGCACCTCGCGGGGGGGCGCGGCACTCACTTCTCCGGCGGCCAGGCGGTCCAGCAGCGAATCCGGGTTGACGGCCGGGGTGGCCGGGTCATAATTGATCCGCTTGGCCAGCGTGCCGCGGGGGCGCAGGGCACGCCGAAAGTTGGGCGAGAGTGCCGCCGGCGGCAGCGTGCTGTCCGCCAGAAAATGACGGACCGTCTCATCACGGGTTAGTACCCGGGAATGAAGGGGCGCAGTGAGTTGCAGGGTATGCTGGATGGATAGGGACGGTGCCGAAGCCGAAGCCGCTAACGTGGCTGCCGGATCGAGGTAGCGCACGTAATAGCGCAAGCCCGTCTGCAGGGCCAACTGGGCCAATCGGATGCGGCGGTTCGCTTCGATGATCTCGCCGAGCTGCTCCCAGGAGGCCCGCATATACTCCTCCTGCCCGTGCTGGATGACGGCGGTGCCGAAACCGGCGGCCGTGCGGTGCATGGGGTCCAGGTTGAGCTGGTGGATCCAGTTGCGGCGGTTGGGGAGTGGGTCACCGGCGCGGTCTTTCAGTAATCGTTGGGTCAGGGCGTGCCACCGGCCGTAGAGCGGTGCGGTGATGACCGGATCGGGGTTGTCGGTAATACTGTAATCGCCGGCAGCAGCCGGAGATGCGTCAATGACGAGGGTGTTGTGTACTTCGGCGGCGGTCTGTTCACGGTAGCTGTCGCTGAGGTTGATAAAATCCGCGAGTTTGTCCTGAAAAGGGTGGGGGTAGGCGGCCGCATCGCCATCCCAGTTGCGGTAGGCCGTTACGCGGGCCAGTTCCTCCTCCGAGAGGCTTTTGTCGGGTACGCGTAGCGCACCGCCCAGCAGTAAAACTCCCTCCAGGGAAGGGTCGGTTATGCCGGGTACATTGGCACCGGGTGCCTGTACGTCTACCGGGCGGCGGCCTACCTCCGCACTCAGCGGCCGGGGCTTGAGCAGCCGGACCAGGTATTCAAAATCTCCCTCGCCGCCGGTGCGAAAGTAGAAGCGGTAGTAATAAGGTAAGGAGGCAGGAATACTCCCTTCCGCCCAGGCGGGCGTGTCGGCGGAAAGAGTTTCGGGAATAGCTTCTCCCAGACCGGAAAGTCGACCACTCTCGAATACCGGTACCAAAAAAGCATGGTAGGCCGTGTCCGGCTCCGGGCGGCGGGGGCAGATTACGCGGGAAAAGCCGTGATCTGGATTCTCATTCAGCAGTTGCTCCGTGGCCTGCCCCACCGCCGTGCCGTCCGTTGAACGCTGCGTGTCCCCGATCACGGAACGGTTAAGCTGCACGTGCGCCCAGGCCCATAGCTCGGAAGCGGCGGGCAAGATGCTCAGCGGGTCAGAGGCCAGAAAACGCAGGGCGGGCAGCGGTTGACCGGGGCGCTGCGGGGCGTCCTCGAACTCATCTTCCCGCAGGATAATCAGGGCCAGCCAGGGCTGCAACCGCTGCCCCTGTGGCGAAGCGGGCGAGTAACGCCACGGCAGGTCCTCGTCGTAGAGATCGACGAAAGCCAGGTAGTTGGGTTCAAAGTTGGTAATGTAGTGCCGCGGCTCGGTACGAATGATGTTTTTCTTGTCCAGTCCGATCACGTCGCCGGGGCCGTAGAGCTGCACGTCACGATCTACCTGCCGGTTAAGGGCGGAGTTATCGGGCGCGATTCCGTCGATACGGAGGCTAACCGGTACGGTGGCCCGGGCACCCTGTCGGCCGGCGATGTTATTGGCAATGCCGCGCCGCAACCAGGGTAAGAAACTGTAGGTGGTTAACTCGCTCATGCGGACTGGTTTAATTCGGTGGCGGGAATGACGTGCAGGGCGGCCGTACCGGCTGGATTGATGCGACGCTCTTTAGTCATGAAATCTTGTGCCTGCGTGGGGCTGTTAAAGACAAAAGTCTCGGCTTTACCCGGCAAGCGGTTGTCGGCACGCCTGGCAACCACGTACTGGTCGGCCTTTAGCTCAATGCGGCGGCCGGGGGGGATGAGGTCGGTCTTTCTGCCGTGGGAGAGTTCGTTTTGACGAACGGCACTGCGGTGACCGAAAGCAAAGAGCGCGGCAATGAGCCGGAGTAGTGCCAGGATCTGTTCGATGATCCGGCGGCGGAAAGCCCCGTCGATCAGGATTTGCTCGTAGCGCAGGGTGCGGGCCGTGGCCCCTCCGGTTTTGGTTTGTTCTCCGGCCGCCGATAATTCGAGACCGCTCTTGAGGGGCTGGAAGGCTGGTTTGGATAGTTTCTCGGCCGCCTTCAGGTCTTTGAAATGACCGATGGCAAATTTTTCTTCGCGGTCGGCCAATTTGCTAAAGTCACTTCCCGCCAGGCTGACGGCCAATTCACGAACATCACTCGGTTTTTGGCTGCCGAATTTCTCCAGTTCGAGTCCCAGCGGCACTTTGGTCTGGCTGACGGCCAGACTTCCGACGGGGTGAAGGACCAGTTGATCGGCGGCATCGTCACCCAGCTTACGCAAACTGACCAGCAGATTGGTGCCGGTGGGAAGTTCGGCCCGCCAGTTGGTGATGGCATTGAGTTCCGCTTCCAGGAGCGGAAGTACTTCGATGGGCGGTAGTTCGGTGTTGCGGGTTTCGCCCCAGGTTGTCTCGAAGGGTACCTTGAGCTTGAAAAATAGCAGGCTGATGGAACCCTTGCCCTTGATGTGCCAGGGGGTCGGGCCTTCGAGTTTGCCGCTGAAGCCGACACTGAATAGTCCGATTCCGAAAACCTTTACGGACAGGCTGACCGAAATACTGAAACTGAAGTAAAAGGGCGAGAAGATGAACAGGGCATCGAAACCGAGATGGCCTTCGATTTTGAACTTACTGACTCCAAAGTATAATTCGGCTCGTGCCCCGAACTGAACGGAGTTGGAGGTGACGGCAAAATAGCCCTCGATCCGAATCCGAGCGTAGGAAGTGTTGAGCAGACTGACCGCAATCCGGGCCGGCTCGTCGAATGGCAGGGGCGGCGGGGTGTAATCGGGGTGAAAACCGCCGACACTGACCACGAAGTTGGACTGGTCGCCCCAATTGATAAGTACGCCCATGCCACCCTCCAGGGTGATGTACAGGATGCGGCTATCGTAGAGGACGGCAAAAAACCAGGCCAGTTTGTTATCGAATTCGATACGACCGATGAAATTGACCTGTAATCTGAGGACGGCCAACTCTTCGGTCGGTAGCACCACCTTGAGTATCCCCAGGATGGTGATGGTGGTCTTAGGTACTTCGATGATGATACCCATCGAAAGACTGAGCAGGGTAGGGGTGCCCCAGCCGATCTTTACCATCGGTCCGACCAGGAAAGTACCTACCTCCACGGGAAAGAACTGCCGCAGATCGGAGATGATGCGCGGGGCGTTCTCGATGATGTTTTGCGGAAACATGACGCTCTCCACGGCACCGGTCTGCACGCCCCGGGTGAGTGGCTCGATGTCGGTACGCCGATTCAGGCCCAGTAGACCGCCCACGCCCAGCAGGGTAAACCCGAAACCGAGTTGGAGTCCGCTGCCGAATTCAACGGTGATGATGATGAGCAACGAAAAACCCTTGCTGCCGTCGGGCATTCTCGTGGAGATCAGGCCGATGGCCTTCAGGGAGATCCATTCGGCAAAGGTAAGTTCCAGTGCTCCGGCATATTCGCCGCGATCTACGTCGATATAGAGGTAGCCGCCGCCCTTCATGATGCCGACGTCCAGCGAGAGGCCGATGCCGGTGGGTGGCTTGAATTTCAGGGCGTTGGCAATATTGCCGAATTCGGCTTCCTCGCCCGCAGCCGCCTCATCCAGGAAACTGGTGATATTCTTGGCACCCATGCGTTCGACGACGGCCACCAGTGGGCCGAGATTGGCCGCCAAACCGAGAGAAGCTTCGAATTCCAGTGCGCCGTCTTCCTTGACGAAAAGCCCCAGGAAAAGTTCGTCGAGCCGGAGGGGTCCCAGGTCGCGGTGGATGGGGATCATGATCTCCACGCCACCCGACGCCCGTACGCGCAATCCCCCTGACGGGGTAAACTCGAAAGCGATATCGAAAATCACCTCCAGTTCCGCTCCGGCGATAAGGTTAGCGAGAAAATTATCGGCCTCTCCCGAACCGATCCGGAGGCGGGCTTCGTCCAGTTCGGCCACCAGCATGGGTTCGAAGGATAGCTTGCCTCCGGTCGAAACCTCGGCGGCCAATCCGACGCCCGCCGCTACGTTATTTACGGAGAGGCTCAACAGGCCGCCGGTATCGAGGAGTTGCCAGGGGCGGGCGGATTCGTTGCGGTCGAATAAGAGTGCCACGCGCCCACCGGTACTCGCGGCCGGAGGAGTTAGTTCAACTTCGAAGGGAGGTGCAATGGTCATGCCCACCTGCCCTTCCAGATTGAAGGCGGCATCCAGGTCAAACCCCCACTCGTCGCTGATATTCAAGCGTTCGGAAATTCCTTCCCGTAGGGCGAGGGTGAAGAGAGCCTCCAGACCGACCTGCCCCCCAAGGTCGGCCTGACTGATGGTCAGGTCGCCGAAACGAAGGGTCGGCCGCCCCCCGATTTCTTCGATCCTGATGGCGGTCTCCCTGTTCCAGAAGCTGCGGTAAATCTCAAAAAAGCGCGTGGGGTCGAAGGCGGGCGTTCCCCAGCCGATCGTGTCCGCAAAATGCCGGGCCGGGTCGGAGATCAGGTCTTTTATCCGGTCGAGGCGTAATTGTTTCTCCAGGAAGGGCTTACTATTCGGCGCGGCTGGTACTTCGGCATCTTTTAATTCCCAGTCGGCAATACCGAGTACGGTCAGAGCCAACAGCGTGCCCTGGGAAAACTTTTCGATTTGCTCGGCCAGCAGACGGTTGAGCAGCGTAACGGCCAGTTTTCCAGTGAATGCCAGGGCAGCATCACGCTGCGGGCCGACGGGTATCTGGCTGCTAATAGCCGTCTCCAGCGCACCGACCAAATCCCCCAGGTTAGTGATGAATAGCCGCAACGCATCGGCCATCTGCACGGTGAGCTGAATGAGCTGACCGGTATCGGTACCGACGGCCGCCAAAGCATCCGCTCGCTCGGCCAGAGTGCCGGCGGCCTGCTCCAGAGCGGCGGTGGCGTCACTAACCCCCGGAGCATTCAGTACTGCGGGGGGCAATTGCAAGCCGAACCGCTCCGTGGAGAAATCGGTAAACCACCGGCTACCACTAGCCAGGGTGCGGGCTAAACCGGTGAGCAGGCTGACGAAAAGGGCTGGTTTGACGGACATGGGTAGATGACTTGGTTAGTGGAACCGGACGATTGTGTTTTGGTGGGTCAGGGAACTGGAGAGGTGGGTACGTCGTCCAGGGTCGCTTTGACATCGATTCGGCCCCAACCGACTTCGTCGGCGGTTACGATCGGGCTGGTGGGGGTGATGGCGGGTTCCCACTCATTGCTGCCGCTGGAGATGCCGTCCGGTACATACTGGAGAACGCCGGGTCGGGCACCCAGGGCCATGTGCACCGCTACCTGGGCCAGGTCGAGTGTCTTGTTTTTAGTGAGCATCAGGGCTACCAGTCCGGCCACGTGGGGGGCGGCCTGCGAAGTGCCGTCCATTTCTACGTAGGTATCGTAGAGCCAGCCCCGGCCGCAGCGGCAGTTTTCGGGCTTGGCGGAGTTGATTTCCCAGCCCGGGGCGGCAATATTGGGTTTGACATCGAGCAGATTATTACCGCTATAGCTGATGAGCGGGCCGCGACTGGAAAAGGCCGCCAGTTGGTCCCTCCGGTCATCGTAGGCGGCTACGGTAAATACATCGGGGCTGTGACCGAAGTGGCCGATGGTAGACTGGTTGGAAATCTCCACCCCGGCGGCGGCGGAAATGGCTGCCGGGTCAAAGTCGATGCGTAAATCGGGATCTACATTTACCCAGAGGTGGATCACCGTTCCGGCGGCACCGGAAATTTTGAGCCGGTAGCCGTCGCCGGTCAAAAACTCATCACCGAAGGGGGTGAGTACGACGTAGGCATTGGCGCGAGTGGCGTTGCCGTGAGAAGAGGTGGCGGTCCGGCTGAAATGATCGACAATGCCCTCCTTATTGGTGTCGAATACTACGGCCGGACCGGAATCACCGAGTGCAACCGGGTTTCCGGCCGCCGTGCCGGGAGGAGGGACAAAAGCCACTTCCACGCCCGGTGCCCCGTCGAGACTGTACCAAAGGTCTAGCCCAAGGGTGTCGGTATCTTCCCGTTTGAGGCGTTTGTCGATTACTTTAAAAGGTACCTCTACATTGCCGGAGGCCGGGATGGTAATTTCCAGGTGCTGGCGGGAACCGGCCTCGTTACCGGCCGAAAATACCCCGATCCGGCCGGGGCTATTGTTGAAAATGGCGTGGAGTGCCTCCTCTTTGGTGGTTGAACCTAATTCCGCTCGGCCGTCATGCGGTCCCAGGTTGCTTCCTAAACTAGCGTTGATGACAACCGGTGGGTTGTCCGGCAATCTCGCTGCTTTGTTTACGATGTAATGGAGTGCATCCGTAAATCGTGTAATTGGATTAGGAGTAGTAAGATCGGTGCCGAGGTACTTTACGGCGATGATCATGGCCTCCGGGGCCACGCCGGCACGGTCGAAATCAGGTGCCCCCACAAAAGAAGGGTTCATGCCATTTCCGGCCGCGATGCCGGCAACGTGGGTGCCGTGGCCGTCTGTATCCCGGTGGCGAACGAAGAGGCTGTTATCCACGCCGTTGATGGCGTCATTCAGTTGAGCCTGGGTATATTCCACGCCGTAGGTAGCCGTGGTGCCGGGGCTGAGAAGTGCCTGGACGGGTCCGTTCTCTGGGTGGTCGGTCGGGTCCTTTGCTTCGGTAGGGTCCATGCCCTGGTCCCAGACGCTGATGATGCGGGTGCCGGACTTGTCGGTGGTGCGAAAGGTCTCGTGAATCCAGTCGATGCCGGTGTCGATGATACCGATAACCGTTTTGCTTCCCGTGTTCCCTTCGAAACTAGCGGTGCTGTCGTTGAATCGCCAGACGCCGTTGCCCAGGTCGGCACGATCGGCGCGGGCACGGATTTCCACGGTGCTGGTGGTAAGGCTGGGCTTGTCTTCCTCGCCGTACAAAATGAGTTGTGTCTGGGCGAGATTACTGACGGCGGCCACGGCAGCGAGGGGTAAGAAACCCTGCAGCGTAACTGCTCCCTGACGGCCTTCGGTGCGGAAACCGGCCGCTTCGAGGGGTGCGGCCTCGCCCGTATGTTCAAGCAATACCCGTAATTCCGTGGGGCGGCTACGCAGGACGGGATGGACAAAAGTTCCCTTAGCCCAGTTATTTTCCTGAAGTTGAAGGTAGTTGCGGTAGATCTCCCGCATTCCCCGATCCAGTTTCGACCAATTGACGGTATGCATATAAGGTGTGTACTATTTAGGGGATATAAGTGTATGTGTGACAAGCATAAAAAATTAGGGCCGCCCATATCGGCAGCAAAGTTGCGATATCCAGTCAGGATATGGCAGACAGTGGTCTATGACCCATTCATTCCTCTGATGAGGAATAACCGTGTGGTGAGAGCAAGAGAAGAGGGAGAGAGTTGCTACCTAAAGGAGTAGCGTGACAAATATAGTCCGATTTTTTTATTTATCGTAGTGACGGCTTATAAATAATGTGTTTGGTGACGTAAATCGGCTAACTAGCTTATACTTGTCACTCCTTTATCCGGCACCGGTACCGGATGTTACATTTTAGGTACGATAAGTGGGTGTTGTACCGGACCAGGGGTGGTAGCGGGGCCGACCGCAGGGAGGAGACCCGGAGGCGTAGCCGGAGGGGCCGAGCGAACAGCGAGCCCGCGCACGGCCCGGCCGTATCCGCCCGTTCAGGGCGGGGCGGGGGCCACGATCAATGAAAGACTAATTAATAAACATTTTATATAGTAGTTGGTAAATTACCAACAATTGTCCTATCTTAGCGTCACCTTACCACCTTGTGCCACTTTTTACCACTGACTAGTGTAGCCGAAAAATTGCTTGGACAAGTATTACAAGCCACTTCCGGTAAATAAATATTAGCAAAATAGTGATAAGTTTAATTAAAACCTAATATGTAATCAAAATAGTTACCTCATATTCTCCTGTCACATTAGTAAGTGGAATAAAATAGGAGAAAAAGTGGGAAAAAGTGGGAACTTGTGGGAATAAGTAGTAGTTTTGACTAACGAATGGGCGAAGTACGCCCGTTTGGGTAGTCTTCCCGTATGGAAATGCAAGAACTTCTCGGCGAGTTTGAAGTAACCCTTGACAGCAAGGGTCGCTTTCGCATACCGAGTGGTCTGCTCAAACAACTGGGAGATTACGAGCGCGAACGCTTCGTGGTGAATCAGGGCTTCGAGAAATGTCTCGTGTTCTACCCCGATGCGCTGTGGCGGAAAACCGCCGCCGAAGTGGACAAGCTCAACCTTTATAATCCTCGCAACCGGGCCTTTGCCCGCTTCTTTTACCGCGGCGTACAGGAACTGACCCCCGATGCGGCGGGCCGGGTATTGCTGAGCAAGCGGCTGATCGAATACGCGGGGATGGACAAGGAAATCATTCTGTTCGCCTACAGCGGACGGATCGAACTGTGGGCGAAAGCCGAGTATGACCGCCTGTTCGCCGAAGCCCCCGAAGACTTCTCCGATCTGGCGGCCTCCGTACTCGGTGGCGAATCGCCAGCCCCCGATACCCCCTTTTAGTATGGAGTATCACGTGCCGGTACTGGCCGACGAAAGCGTCGAGCTGCTTGCCATTAAACCCGCTGGAATTTACGTCGACGCCACCTACGGCGGCGGCGGGCACAGCCGCCTCATACTGGAGCAGCTGGGGCCGAGCGGACGACTCTTCGGTTTCGATCAGGACGAGGACGCCCGCGCCAATGCCCCCACCGACGACGAGCGCTTCGTGTTCGTGCCGGCTAATTTTCGCCACCTGCGCAATTACCTGCGCGTGTACGGCGTGAAGGAAGCGGACGGGATTTTGGCCGACCTGGGCGTATCCTCGCACCAATTCGACGCCGCCGAGCGGGGCTTTAGCTTCCGTTTCGACGCCGAACTGGATATGCGGATGGACCGGGGCGGCGACCGATCCGCCCGGCACGTGCTCAACGGCTACTCGCCCGACGATCTGCAAGCCGTGCTGGGAGAATACGGGGAGGTGCGCAATGCCCGCACGCTGGCGCAGGCCATTGTGGAGGCACGCGAAGTACAACCGATCGAAAGCATCGGTGAATTTTTGACCGTGGTCGAACCCTTCATCCGGGGTACGCGGCCGCGCTACCTCGCCCAGGTTTTTCAGGCGCTGCGTATCGAAGTCAATGACGAGATGGGCGCGCTGCGAGATTTACTGACCCAGGCCACCGATGTCTTGCGCCCGAACGCCGGACGACTGGTGGTCATCAGTTATCACTCGCTGGAAGACCGGCTGATCAAAAATTTCCTCAAAACCGGGAATACGGCGGGGACGATGGAAAAAGACTTTTACGGCAACATCTCGCGGCCCTATAAAGTCCTGACCAAAAAACCCCTGCTACCCAACCGGCAGGAAACCGATCGAAACCCCCGCGCCCGCAGTGCCAAGCTACGGGCCGGACAACGTGCCGCCGCCACCGCGACGGACGACCGAACTTAAACAACTGATTATCCGCAAGAACGGACGATAGGACATACTGATTAAATACGTTTCAAATGGCGCGAAACAAAAAGAAAGGAGGTTTTTCCTCCGCTAAATACACGGCATTACTGCTGAATAACCTGGGCTTCATCGTCTTCGTGGGTTTTCTGGCCGTGATCTACATCGGTAATGCGCACTATGCCGAGTATAACGTGCGCCGCATCCAGGTACTGGAAAAAGAAATCCGCCACCAACGCTGGCTCTATATGTCGTTGCAGTCGGACATCATGTCCAACTCCCTCCGCTCCGACGTGGCCGAGCGCGTCCGCGAGGACGGTCTGCGTCTGCACCGCGGCACCCCCCACAAAATCGTCGTCGACCCGGACCGAAAGCCGTAGACCAAGGAATCAGGGGTCTCTCGTAGATCGATCATTGCCCCCCCGGCCCCCCGAAGGGGGGGAACTGCAAGTTACCCCCTTTATCGTCTCCTTCTCTTCACCCCGAAAGATCATTTATGATCGAGAGAAGCAGCGCAGCTAATCCTTCACTCCCTCTTTCCTTAATTCCTTGACTACTAATGGACGCTAGAAACGAAGTACTGTACCGAGTCTACGGACTACTGTACGCGATCATTATCCCGATCGCGCTGGTACTTGCGTGGCGTACCCTGGACATTGCGGTGGTGAGCAGCAAGGAACTGCGGAGTGAGCAGAGCAGCTATTTTAAGGAAGTAGAGATCATCCCCCAGCGCGGTAACATTTACTCTTTAGACGATAACCTGCTGGCTACCTCGGTCCCCTTTTTCAGCGTTCACTTCGATCCCTGGATCGCGGATTCGCGGCTGTACTACGAAAAAATCGACTCACTGGCCGTGCTTTTGGCCACCCACATCGACGACAGCTACACGCCCGGTGCCTGGCGCGACCGCTTGTTTATGGCCCGCGATACCTCGGTTACCGGCAAGCGGGACCACTACATGACCATCAAGAAAACGGTCAGCTACGAGCAACTGCGGCGGCTGGAGGAATTTCCGATCTTCCGCAACGGGAGGTTTCGGGGCGGCCTGATCGTAGAGCAGTTACAGGAACGCAAGCGGCCCTTCGGGTTACTGGCCCGCCGCACCATCGGCTACGCAAACGGCCGCAATAATCCCGTCGGGATCGAGGGCAAGTTCGACGAGTATCTGGCCGGCAAATCCGGTCAGCAGATGATGTTCAAGGTGAGCCAACGAGACGATCAGTGGCTGCCTACCGAGGAACTTACCATTATCGAGCCGCGTAGCGGCGACGATGTGTTCACCACGCTCGACGTCAATATGCAGGACATTGCCGAAACCGCGCTCATGCGGGCCATGCGCACGCACCGGCCGGAGTGGGGTACGGCCGTGGTCATGGACGTGGAAACCGGTGCCATCCGGGCCATCGCCAACTTGGGCATGACCAATGACGAAAAAAACTTTTACGAGTCGCTCAACTATGCGGTAGGCCACTCCACCGAACCGGGGTCCACGTTCAAACTGGCCTCCATCATGGCCCTGCTGGAAGACGGTTATGTCACCCTGGAGGACACCATTAACATCGAGAACGGCGAGACCATGTTTTACGAGGCCAAAATGGTGGATGCCTCCTACGAAGCCAAACATACGGATACCACCACGGTACGCCGGGTTTTCGAGATGTCGTCCAACGTGGGTATGGCCAAACTGGTCGACCGCTACTACGGCGGCGTCGAGGCGCAGGGCGGTAACGCCCGTGAATTTATCGACCGGCTCAAGTCATTTCACCTCGATCTGCCCACGGGCGTCGAGATCGAGGGCGAGGCACCGCCCTACGTGAAGGAACCCTACAGCGAAGCAGACCAATGGTCGGGCCTCACCCTGCCCTGGATGGCCACGGGCTACGAGGTAAAACTGACCCCCCTCCAACTGCTCACTTTTTACAATGCGGTAGCCAACAACGGCCGCATGATGAAGCCCTACCTGGTCCGCGAGGTCCGCCGCAACGGTGAGCGGGTCATTGAGTACCGGCCCACCGTCATCGACAAGGCGATTGCCGGGAAACGTACCATCCAAAACGCCCGCAAATTGCTGGAGGGCGTCGTTATTCGCGGCACCGCCCGCGATCTGGCCAGCAAGCGTTACAGTTTTGCCGGCAAAACCGGCACCGCGCAGCTCAATTACCGGCGGGGCAGCCGGGGCACCAGCGTGGGCGGCTACCAGGCTTCCTTCGCCGGCTACTTTCCGGCCGACAAGCCGCGCTACTCCTGCGTTGTCGTCATCTACAAGCCTTCCGAAGGCGAGTTTTACGGCAGCGACGTGGCCGGTCCCGTCTTCCGCGAGATCGCCGACAAGGCCTACAACTCCATGATCGAACTGCACGACCCGATCAACCGCGGTCCCCGTCCCGTCCTCTACGCCGAAAACCTCCCCCGGCGTGACATCGGCGACGCCCGCGACATCGCCACCGTGCTAGACTACCTCCGACTGCCCTATTTCGGGCAGCCCGAAGCCCGGCTTGCCGCCATCACGGCCAGCCAGGACAGCCTTCTCCTTTACAGCCGTTCGCTGCCTGCGGAAATCATGCCCGATGTCACCGGCATGGGCCTCCGCGACGCACTGTTCGAACTGGAAAACCGGGGGCTTACCGTCAAAACCCAGGGCGTCGGTCGCGTCACGCGCCAGTCGCTCCTGGTCGGCACCCGCCTGCGGGGGCAGGAAGTGCTGCTCGTCCTCGGCAGTGGCTAACGGTAAACAAAGGGAAGGTGGGCGTGCCCCCGGCAAAGGCCGGGGTCGGTCCCTTCCAGGCTTCGCTAATCGCTCGGCACTGCGTGCGCTAACGCCCTTCCAGGCACCTCACGCGAAAACCAATTACCGACCTCGAAAAATCGCTTTGCGATCGAGAGAAGCACCGCAGGTAATGATGGAGTAATTCCTGACGTAATCCTTTCGATTTGAAAATTTTCTCATAAAAAACTACCCAGGTGGGGCTTGCCCCCACCGAGGTGCGTAGCACCTCACCTCCTCCCTTTCACGCCTCATTCATCCCAAATATTCAGTCACTCAATCATTCAGTCATTCAATCATTATAACCCATGACCTTCCCCTCCCTTTTCATTCGCCTCCCCACTTCCTCTTCCCTCCCTGCCGGAGCGGTGGGTGGACTGGCGTTTGACTCCCGGGAGGTAAAACCGGGCTACGTTTTCGTAGCCGTGCGGGGGACGCGGGTGGATGGGCATGATTACGTGAGCCGGGCGCTGGCCGCCGGCGCGGCCGTAGTGGTGGCCGAAGAAAGTCCCGCCAATTGGCCGAAGGATACGGATGCCGCCCTGGTACTGGTAGAGAACTCCGCCGAGGCACTGGGAGTACTGGCCCATGCCTGGCACGGGCGGCCCAGCGAGGAGTTGGTGCTAATCGGGGTCACTGGTACGAACGGAAAAACCACCGTAACCACCCTCTTATACGACCTGTACACCAACCTCGGCTACCGCTGCGGGCTGGTTTCCACCGTTGAGCTACGGATCGGGGCAGAGCGGCTGCCCGCCACCCACACTACGCCCGATGCCCTGGCGCTCAACGCTTCCCTCGCCCGGATGCGGGACGCCGGCTGCGAATATGTTTTCATGGAAGTGAGCAGCCACGCCCTGGTACAGGGGCGCACGGCCGGGTTGATCTTCCGGGGCGGGGTGTTCACCAACCTCACCCACGATCACCTGGATTACCACGGCACTTTTGCGGCCTACATCACGGCCAAAAAGATGCTTTTTGACGGGTTGGGGAAGAAAGCCTTTGCCTTGGTCAACATCGACGACAAGCGCGGTGACGTAATGGTGCAGAACACGGCAGCCAAAATCTACCGCTACAGCCTGCGCGGCATGGCCGATTTCCGGGCGCGTATTCTCGAGAACGCCGTTACCGGCCTGCACCTGGAACTGGACGGCCGTGAGGTGTATACCCGCATGGTCGGCGATTTTAATGCCTACAACCTGCTAGCCGCCTACGGGGTGGCCGTCATCCTGGAAGAAGAACCCGACCGGGTACTGACCGAACTCAGCCGCCTGACGGGGGCCGAGGGGCGGATGGAAGCGGTTTCCCTGCCCGGCAGCGAAGTACGCGGCGTGGTGGACTACGCCCACACGCCCGACGCCCTCGAAAAAGTGCTCACCAGCCTGCGGGCCACCCTCGGGGTAGGGGATCGACTGATTTGCGTGGCCGGGGCCGGCGGCGACCGCGACCGCAGCAAACGACCAAAAATGGGAAATGCCGCCGTCCGCCTCGCGGACCAGGTAGTACTCACCAGCGATAACCCCCGCTCCGAAGACCCCGCTACGATCATCGAAGAGATGGCCGCCGAATTCGGGATCGAGGAAAAAGTCAAAACCATCCGCGAAACCGACCGCCGCACGGCCATCCGCATGGCGGTACGGTTGGCCCGGCCGGGAGATGTCATCCTGGTGGCGGGCAAGGGCCACGAAACCTACCAGGAAGTGAAGGGTGTCCGCTCTCCCTTCGACGACCGGCGAGAATTACGGGAAGCACTGAAAGAGCAGCACGAAAAATTGAGTCACCACTAAACGAAAAAACGGCCGATCCCTCCCCAAGAGGGTCTCCCCCGGCCGGCAGTACCCACCACTTATGTTAGTCAGTCTGGTTGAATGGTTACGGGAAATGTTCGGCAATTTGCCGGGTAGCCGCCTGTTTACCTTCTTGTCCTTCCGGGCAGGACTGGCCATCATTATGTCCCTGATCATCAGTATGGCATTCGGCGGGCTGATCATCAAGAAACTGCGGCGGATGCAGGTCGGGGAGTCCGTCCGTGATCTCGGTCTGGACGGGCAACTGAAAAAAGCCGGCACGCCCACCATGGGCGGTCTCATCATCATACTGGCCATCGTGGTACCCTGCTTGCTGATGGCCCGGCTGGATAACGTGTACATTCTCACCATGCTGATAGCTACCCTCTGGATGGGGGCGGTCGGTTTTGCGGATGACTATATAAAGGTGTTCCGTAAAAACAAGGGCGGACTGGCGGGTAAGTTCAAAATTATGGGCCAGATCGGACTCGGTTTGATCATCTCGGTCATCATGCTCTTCAGCGATCAGATCGTTGTCCGCATGACGGTAGCCGAAGCGGAATCCTACGGGTTGGGAGCCGAGGAGATGGTCGGTGAACCATTCCAGGTGGAGCAAGAGGACGGCTTGGTGGTTTTCCGAGCCGACTACAAGACCACCCTGACCAACGTACCCTTCCTCTCCGACAACAACCTCGACTACAGCCGCATCCTGCCCTTCGCACCGGCACTGGCCGAATCGTTGGTGTGGATCATCTTTGTTCCCCTCATCATTTTTATCGTCACGGCCGTCTCCAACGCGGCTAACCTGACGGACGGACTGGACGGCTTGGCGGCGGGGGTTTCGGCCATCGTGGCATCTACCCTGGCCATCTTCGTCTACGTGAGCAGTAATGCCATTGTGGCCGAGTACCTGAATATTCTCCACCTACCGGGTTCGGAAGAACTCTTCATTTTTACCGGCTGCCTGATGGGAGCCTGTCTGGGCTTTCTCTGGTACAACAGTTTTCCGGCCAGTGTCTTCATGGGCGATACCGGCAGTCTGGCCCTGGGCGGCATCATTGCCAGCCTGGCTATCCTGATCCGCAAAGAACTGCTGATCCCGCTGCTGTGCGGCATTTTCCTACTGGAGACACTATCGGTAATGGTGCAAGTGAGCTATTTCAAGTACAGCCGCAAACGCTACGGTGAAGGCCGCCGCTTGCTGCTGATGTCGCCCCTGCACCACCATTATCAGAAAGCGGGCATGCCCGAGATCAAGATCGTCACCCGATTCTGGATCGTCAGTATCCTGCTGGCGGTTGCTACCATCCTCACCCTTAAAATACGCTAAACCTCGTGTCGAAGCAAGAACTGGTCATACTGGGAGCGGGCGAAAGCGGCATTGGTGCCGCCCTGCTGGCCGTGCGCCGGGGTCGGAACGTATTCGTTTCCGACCGGGGAGCCATCGGTACGGCCTACCGGGCCGAACTGGAGGCGGCCGGTATTGCCTACGAGGAAGGCAGCCACGATGAGGACCGCATTCTGGCGGCCGAAGAAGTGATTAAAAGTCCCGGTATTCCGGATACGGCACCTTTGGTAGTCCAGCTTCGTGAGCAAGGGACCTCGGTGATCGGGGAGATCGAGTATGCGGCACGCTTCAATAGCGGCAAGGTGATCGGTATCACCGGCAGCAACGGAAAAACCACCACGACCTTACTCGTACATCACCTGCTGGCGACGGCAGGGCTGGATGCCAAGCTGGGCGGGAACATCGGCCATTCCTTTGCCCGCCTGCTGGCCGAGGAGGATGCGGCGGCCATCTATGTACTGGAACTCAGTAGCTTCCAACTCGATTCCATCCAGGAGTTTCGGCCGGATATCGGTCTGCTGCTTAACATCACCCCCGATCACCTGGATCGTTACAGTTTTGACCTGGATCGCTACGCCGCCGCGAAACTGCGGATCACCATGAATCAGCGGTCGGAAGATCTCTTTCTTCACTGGACAGAAGACGAAATCACGGCGCGGCACCTGCCGAACGTGACCTCCCCCGCCCGCCGCGAAAGTATTTCCGCCGCAGCCATCGCCCCCCGTGCTACCGGCGTGGAACTGGACGGACACACTTATGATTTACAAGCAACGCAATTGCGCGGTCGGCATAATGCCCTCAACGCCCTGTTCGCCCTGCGCGTCGGCCGGGAGTTGGGCGTTGAACCGGCTGATCTCCAACGGGGCCTCGATTCCTTTCAGGTTCCCGCCCATCGGCTGGAATTGGTGGCGGAGATCGACGGAGTAACCTATATCAATGACAGCAAGGCCACCAACGTGGACGCGACCTACTACGCCCTGGATGCCCTGCCCGGACCCATCGTCTGGATTGCCGGCGGAACGGACAAGGGTAACGACTATGCGCCATTGCAGGCCCTTGCCGCCGAGCGCGTACGTGCGCTGGTGTGCCTGGGAGTGGATAATACCAAACTGCGTACCGCCTTTGCTGACACGATCGCCGAACAGCGGGAAACCGACGGTGCCGCAGCGGCCGTGCTGGCAGCGCGGGAATTGGCCCAACCGGGCGATACGGTACTACTCAGTCCGGCCTGTGCCAGTTTCGATTTATTTAAAAACTACGTAGACCGCGGCGACCGCTTCCGGGCGGCCGTCCAGGCCCTACAAACCTCAATCACGCACTAATGTCAACCATTTCGACCAGAATTGCGGCGGAGTTGCGGGGTGACCGGGTCATCTGGGCCATCATCGTGCTGCTGTGCCTGATCTCCATCCTGGCGGTCTACAGTTCGACCAGTTCGCTGGCCTACGAGAACCGGGGCGGCAATACCGAATCCTACCTGTTTAAGCACGTCATCATCATGGGGGCGGGGCTGGTGATCGTGTATTTCTGCCACATTTACCACTACGTGAATTTCTCGCGGTGGGCACCGACCCTGCTGTTTATCAGCGTGATCGCCTTGCTCTATACCCTTGTGCTCGGTACCGATATTAATGAAGCCAAGCGCTGGATCAGTATTCCCTACGTCGGCATCACTTTCCAGACCTCGGATTTGGCGAAGCTCTCGCTCATACTGTACGTGGCCCGCTCGATCGGATCGAAACAAGACTACATTAAAGACTGGCAGAATGCCTTTGTGCCCATCATTTTCCCCATTCTGCTGGTGTGTTTTCTGGTGGCTCCGGCCGACCTTTCCAGTGCACTGGTCATTTTTCTGATCTGTATGCTGATGATGATCATCGGTCGGGTGGCCCTGAAGTACATCGGTGCCCTGCTGGTGCTGGGCGTGATGCTATTTGCGCTGCTATTACTGATCGGCCGCAACCAGCCCGGCCTGGTTCCGCGCGCGGAAACCTGGGAAAAACGAATTTCGACCTTTTTTAATCCAGATCTGGCCACTTCCGACGACGTGTATCAGATTCAGGCGGCTAAACTGGCCATGGCCAATGGAGGGATTATAGGCGTGGGTCCGGGTAACAGTACCCAGCGGCACTACTTGCCTTCGCCCTACGCCGACTTCATCTACGCCATCATTGTGGAAGAATACGGAGTAGTCGGCGGCTGGGCGGTGATCGGGCTTTATGTCCTACTCTTCTTCCGGGTGACGCGACTGATCACCAACAGCCCCAAAGCCTTCGGGGCAATGGTGGCACTGGGGCTAAGCCTGAGTCTGGTAGTACAAGCCTTTATCAATATCGGCGTAGTGACCGATTTGCTACCCACCACCGGACTGACCTTGCCCATGGTGAGCATGGGTGGAACGAGCCTGCTGTTTACCTGCATCGCGTTCGGGATCATCCTGAGCGTGTCGAAATACATTGAAACCGTCTCCCGCTCCACCCGGGGAGGAGACCTGGAAACCGACGACTTATGAGCGGCTGGATCGACAAGGCGGCAACGGGCAACGGCCCGCGCTTCGTGATCAGCGGAGGCGGAACGGGGGGACATATCTTCCCGGCCCTGGCCGTGGCGGAAGCCCTGCTGGCGGCCCGCCCCGATGCGGATATCCGCTTCGTGGGTGCCAGCGGCCGCATGGAAATGGAACGGGTGCCGGCGGCGGGATTTCCCATCGAGGGCCTCGGGATCAGTGGGCTGCAACGGCGGCTGACGCTGGATAACCTAAGTTTTCCGCTCAAGGTGATTCGCAGTGTACTGCGGGCGAATAAACTGTTGCGGGCCTTCAAACCCCACGCGGCGGTAGGTACGGGCGGTTACGCGAGCGGACCGCTATTGTATGCGGCGACCAAGCAAGGCATCCCGACCCTGATCCAGGAGCAGAATGCTTATGCCGGGTTGACCAATAAATTACTGGCCCGTTGGGTGAATCGCATCTGCGTGGCTTACCCGGCGATGGAACAATTTTTTCCGGCCGAGAAACTGGTGCAGACCGGCAACCCGATCCGCGAGGATTTCGAGCGGGCCGCGCCGGCTACGGCGGCGGAACGCGGGGAACTGCGACGTGCCTTCGGTCTGGAACCCGACCGGCCGACCCTGCTGGTGACCGGTGGCAGCCTGGGTGCCCGGACCCTGAATGAAGCCCTGCTCAACGCCACCGCTACCCTGGCGGCGGCGGAGGTACAGGTGATCTGGCAGTGCGGCGGCGGCTACGCCGACCGCTGCGAAAAGAGTGAGACGGCGGCCCTGCCAAACGTGGTGTGCCGCCCCTTTCTGGACCCGATGATCGATGCCTACCGGGCCGCCGATCTGATCGTCTGCCGGGCGGGTGCGCTGACGATTGCTGAACTGCTGGCCCTGGGCAAACCCGCCCTGCTGGTACCCTCGCCTAATGTGGCCGAGGATCACCAAACGAAGAACGCCCTGGCCCTGACGGGCCGGGATGCCGCCCGGATGCTACCCGACGGGGAAGCCGCCGAGCAACTGCTGCCCACCGCGCTGGCTCTGCTGGCGCGGCCCGAGGAACTGAACGAACTGAGTGCCGCCGCGCGCTCGCTGGCCCAACGGGGCGCGGCGCAGCGGATTGCGGAGGAAGTGTTGGGAATGATTGAATGATTGAGTGATTGAATGACTGAATGATTGAATTGCCCGTATAACTTAGTCTCCCCCCTTCGGGGGGCAGACAAGTATTGAATGACTGAATGATTGAATGACTGAATGGCCCGTATAACTTAAACTTTCCCCTTCGGGGGGCAGACAAGGATTGAAGGATTGAATGGCTCTGCTAACTTAAAACTTTCCCCTTCGGGGGGCAGACAAGGATTGAATGACTGATCTCAAAGAATCGCTTCGCGATTGAGAGAAGCAGGGCAGCTAATTCTTATTCTTCATTGCGTGAGGTGCCTGGAAGGTGACGACCGCAGGGAGGAAGCCCGCAGGGCCAAGGCGAATGCCGCGCCTGGAAGGGACCGGCCGGCCCGTCAGGGACGGACACGGCCGAGGGCAATGATTGAATGATTGAATGACTGAATGATTGAATGGCCCTGCTTACTTAAACTCCCCCCCTTCGGGGGCAGACAAGGATTGAGGGATTGAGGGATTGAAGGATTGAATGGCCCATATAACTTAATCTCCCCCCTTCGGGGGGCCGGGGGGGCAAAACAATGACTGAAGGATTGAATGACTGAATGATTGACCTCGAAAAATCGCTTTGCGATTTAGAGAAGCACCGTAGGTAATTGCCCTGCTAACTTAAAACACCCTCCTTCGGGGGGCCGGGGGGGCAAACAAACTGACTTAAAAAACTATGATCCAACTTGACTCCATAAAAACGGTCTATTTCGTCGGTATTGGCGGTATCGGGATGAGTGCGCTGGCGCGTTACTTCCGGCACCGGGGGCTGCGCGTGAGTGGGTATGACCGGACGGCGACGCGGCTGACGCGGGCGCTGGAGGGCGAGGGGATTGCCGTGCACTATGCGGCCGATGTGGCGGGTCTGCCGGATGACCTGGACCTGGCCGTGTATACGCCCGCCGTGCCGAACGGATTTGCCGAACTGACGGCCCTGCGCGAGCGGGGGGTGCCGCTGCTGAAGCGGTCGGCGGTGCTGGGAATTATCAGCCGGGGGATGCGGACCGCAGCGATTGGCGGGACACACGGGAAAACCACGACAACGACGCTGACCACGCACCTGATGCGGGAAGCGGGCCTGGACCCCAGTGCCTTTCTGGGGGGTATCTCGCGCAACTTTGCGGGGAACTTCGTGGCCGGGAAGAGCGATTGGGTGGTGGTGGAAGCCGACGAGTACGACCGTTCGTTTTTGCAATTGGACCCCGACGTGGCCGTGATTTTGTCGATGGATGCGGACCACCTGGATATTTACGAGGACCACCAGAATATGGTGGATAGCGGGTTTATGGCCTTTGCCGACCGGGTGAAGGATGGCGGGCGGTTGCTGGTGCGCTACGACCTGGACCATTACTTCCGGGGGCGGGGGGGCTGCGGACGTTCGGTATCGGAGCGGGCGATTACAATGCCAATAATGTGCGGGTGGAAGGAACGGATTTTGTTTTTGACCTGAAGCGCCCCGAGGGAGATTTGATCGCCGATTTGCGGCTGCCCCTGCCGGGGCGGCACAATGTGGAGAACGCCGTGGCCGCCGCCGCCGTGACGCTGGAAGCGGGCGGAACCGAGGAAAAATTGCGGAGTGGGCTGGCTTCGTTCCGGGGAATCGGGCGGCGGTTCGAGATCGTGCTGAACGAGGCGGGCGGGCCGGTGGTGATCGATGATTACGCGCACCACCCGACGGAGTTGGAAGCGGCCATCGGGGCGGCGCGGGAGCTGTTTCCCGAGCGGCGAATTACGGGAGTTTTTCAGCCGCACCTGTTTAGCCGGACCCGCGATTTCGTGGACGGTTTTGCCGGGGCACTGGACAAGCTGGACGAAGTGGTGTTGCTGCCCATCTACCCCGCGCGGGAAGAACCGCTGCCCGGCGTGACCAGCCGCCTGCTGCTGGATAAGATCTACCGGGCCGAAAAGTGCCTGCTGGAACCGGAAGAAGTGGTGGAACACCTGAAAAATCGCGGGGCGGACGTGGTACTGATTCTGGGAGCGGGTGATATCGACCAGCTGGTGGAACCGATTGCCGAAACCCTGAAAACTACCGTAAATCATGGCTAAGAAACAACGCAAGAAACTGACGCTGGCCAACCTGTCCAGTAACCTAGGTCGGGTGAGCTGGGTGGGTGCGCTGCTGCTGGTGGGCGCGCTGGTGGTGAATGCCGTGAACCGCAAGGAAACGGCCATCATTAGCGGCATCGATATCAGCGTGGAAGCACTGGCGGGAACGGCGGACAATTACCTGATCGACACGAGCGATGTGCGGGCGATCCTGCAGGAGAGCTTTACCAAGCCCCTGGACCAACTGCGGCTGGCCGAGATCGACATGGCCCGCGTGGAGCGGGTGCTGGAGCGCAATCCGTTCGTGAGCGAGGCGGAAGCCTTTGTGGACAAGAATAACGGACTGCGCGTAAAGATCGAGCAGCGTCGACCCCTGCTGCGGGTGAAAGACAATAACGGTCTGGACTATTACCTGGACGTGGACGGCAACCGGATGCCGCCCAGCAAACACTATGCCGCCCGCGTGGTGGTGGTGACGGGCAACGTGGCCCCGTGGCAAAAAGATTTTCTGCTGCGTGAGAATCATAACCTGCATGACATCTACCAACTGGCGGAGTTGCTGGTGACGGATGAGTTTTTGCAGGCGTTGGTGGAGCAAATCTACCTGACCAATAAGGGGGAGCTGGTGCTGAGTCCGAAAGTGGGCGATCAGATCATCTACCTGGGCCGCTATGACGACGAAAAAACACCCGAACGGCTGGAACGACTTAAGGTCTTCTATCGCCAGGGGCTGCCCTACGAGGGCTGGCGAAAATACAAAAGCTTCGACCTGCGGTACGCCGATCAGGTGGTATGCACCAAACGATAAAAATTTTACTGACACCATTTTTGGCTCCAATCCTGACCTCCGGCGGTTGCCGGAACGAAACGACCCGAATCGGGGAGGCCGAGCGAATTTTTTCAACTGAATGTTATGCAAACCAATAAGTCCCCTATAATTGCCGCAGTGGACATCGGCACCACAAAAATCTGCGCCGTGATCGGCCGCCGCGACCAACACGGTCGGCTGGAGGTACTGGGCGTGGGCAAAGTAGAAAGCGAAGGCGTGATGCGCGGCGTGGTCTCGAATATCGAGAAGACCGTCAAAGCCATCAAGGAAGCCGCTGACTCCGCTCGCGAACAGTCCGGTCTGGATTTCGACACCGTGCACGTCGGTATTGCCGGCCAGCACATCAAGAGCCTGCAGCACCGCGGCATGATGATGCGCGAGAGCACCCACAACGAGATCAGCCGCCGCGACATCGACCGCCTGATCAGCGATATGCACAAACTGGTGCTGCCGCCGGGAGACAAGATACTCCATGTGATTCCGCAGGAATACACGGTGGATAACGAGCAGGGAATCGTGGACCCGATCGGTATGTCCGGCATCAAGCTGGAGGCCAATTTCCACATCATTACCGGCCAGATCACGGCTTCCAACAACATCCACCGCTGCGTGGAGCGGGCGGGCCTGCGCACGGCCAACGTGACGCTGGAACCCATCGCCTCGGCCGCCTCGGTGCTCTACGAAGACGAGAAGCAGGCCGGCGTGGCACTGGTTGACATCGGCGGCGGTACGACGGACATCACCATCTTCGAGGAAGGCATCATCCGCCACACGGCCGTGATCCCCTTCGGCGGTAACGTGATCACCAAAGACATCAAGGAAGGCTGCAATGTCATGGACACCCACGCCGAGAAACTGAAGGTCAAGTACGGCAGCGCGCTGGCCGAGGAAGTGTACGAGAACCGCATCATCGCCATCCCCGGACTGCGGGGCCGCGAGCCGAAGGAGATCAGCGAGAAGAACCTGTCGCGCATCATCCAGGCGCGGGCAGAGGAAATTCTCGACTACGTAATGTGGGAGATCCGCCGCAGCGGCTACGAGCGCAAACTGATCGGCGGCATCGTGCTGACCGGCGGTGGTGCCCTGCTGCGCGACATCGACAAGTTGACCGAACTACATACCGGCCTGGCCACGCGCATCGGTACGCCGGTGGAGCACTTGGCCCATGGCTATAGCGAACGGCTGACCAGCCCGATCTACTCGACCAGTCTGGGCTTGCTGCTCAAAGGATTCGAGGATTTCGACGCCGGCCGTGTTACCGCCACGGCCCTGCCGCCCAAGCCCGAACCGAAGCAGGAAGAACCCGTAGCCGCCGAAGCCGAAATGGCCGAGGAAGGTCATGGTACTCCCTGGCTGGAATCCATTTTCCGTAAAACAAAGGAGTGGTTCGAGGCCGAGCCGGACACGGACTTTCGGTAAGGCAATGATTGAATGACTGAATGATTGAATACTTTTATAACTCAATCCTGCTCTTCGAAGGATCGCTTCGCGATCAAAAGAAGCAACGCAGCTTGACCTTCAATCTTTCACTCCCTCCATTCTTCACCTCGAAAGATCATTTATGATCGAGAGAAGCAGCGTAGCTAATTCTTAACCAAGCACTTAGAGAAAACGATGCGCGGCTAACGGGCCGGGTTTCCATTCAGCTGATTTACCAACTTACTTTCGATACCAAACAACAGGGTTTCAGGTGTGTACCCTTTCACGCTAAGGCCGGTAAGCAGCGCATAAAACTTAAAATAACCGAACCATGACGTTCGACATTCCCCAAGGCGAATCCCCGATCATAAAAGTGATCGGCGTCGGTGGCGGCGGCAGCAATGCCGTTAACCACATGTACCTGCAAGGCATCCACGGTGTTGACTTTGCTATTTCTAATACGGACCATCAGGCGATGGACCAAAGCCCCGTGCCCACCAAGATCCAGTTGGGTCCTAACCTGACCGAAGGTCGGGGTGCCGGCAGCAAGCCCAATGTGGGTAAGCTGGCCTGCGAGGAGAGCATTGAGGAGGTCAAGAAGTACCTGAGCAACAACTGCCGGATGCTCTTCGTGACCGCCGGCATGGGCGGCGGCACCGGAACCGGAGCGGCCCCCATTATTGCCCGTACGGCCCGTGAGATGAATATTCTGACGGTGGGCATCGTAACGCTGCCCTTTACCTTCGAAGGCCGCCGCCGGACCGATCAGGGTACCGACGGACTGGAAGAACTGAAGCAGAACGTGGACACGCTTATCGTGATCTCCAACGATAAACTGCGTCAGATTCACGGCAACCTCAACCTGAGCGACGCCTTTAGCCGGGCCGATAATATCCTGACAACCGCCGCGCGCGGTATTGCCGAGATCATCACCGTGGCCGGTTACGTCAACGTTGACTTCGAGGACGTGAACACCGTCATGCGCGACAGCGGCGTGGCCATTATGGGAACCGCCTCGGCGGAAGGAGAAGACCGCGCCCGCCAGGCCGTGGACCAAGCCCTGCATTCCCCGCTGCTGGAAGATAACGACATTCGCGGCGCACGCCACATCCTGCTCAACATCACCAGCGGTACCCGCGAGGTGACGATGGACGAGATCTTCGAAATCACCGAATTCGTGCAGGAAGAAGCCGGTTACGGCACCGACCTGATCTGGGGTAACTGTTTCGACGAAGCACTGGGTGATAAGATCAGCGTAACCGTGATCGCAACCGGATTCGAGCACCGCGAGAAGATGGGTAAGCAAGAAAACAACGAGCGCGTGGTGGTCCACCTGGACGACGATGCCCCACAACAGACCCGCACCCAGCCCCGCGAACCGCTGCGTACCGCCGGTCCCAGTTTGTCGGATATTACCGGCGACACACCCGATCAGCGCAACACGCCCGGAGGCGGTAGCCCCGGCTCGACCATCGAATTCGGTGAAGCCGACTTCGGCCGCTACCGGCGGCGCGGCCCGGAAACGGCCGCTACGCCGCCGCCCGCCGCTACGCCCAGCTATGCGCGCGATAGTGCCGATGCCGGCCGTGAAGCCGAGTTACAACGCCGGGCCGAATACGAACGCCGCCGCCAGGAAATGGAGCGGGACGGTAACCGGCCCAAGCTGAGCAACCCCAAGGTACTCAACGAACTGGAAAGCCAGCCTGCCTACCTGCGCCGCCGGGTGCAGCTGGATTCGCTGCCCAATTCCGATGCGCAGCACCTGAGCCGTTTCAGTATCGGTGACGATGAGGAAGGCGAAATACGCTCTTCCAATTCCTACCTGCACGATAATGTGGACTAATTGACCATTACGCGTTTCCGGTATCCACAAACGGCTCAAACCGGCAAAATTTTGCCGGAAGCAGGGAAGCCGTTTGTCTCGGTGCCACTGATTTCTATGCTAACATTCTAACTGTCCCAGGTAAGTAGCCGAAGCAGTCAGGCCGGTCGTTTGCGCCATTTACGACCCCTGATTGCCTTAGCAAACACACCTCGCTTGGGTAAGCGGGCACCTTCTTCGGGGAAGGTGACCCGCTTTTTTTTATAAAAATTTTTTACTCAGGTAAAATTTTCTTCTATGTGAACTTCACTTGGGTACAATGTAGGTGTCACGAATCCTGTCCAAATATTAAAACAAACCATAGTTTTCAGGTAGAAGCATATCATTTGCCAACCGTAAATAAGCGGATCAAATTTTACGATATACCACTTTTGCAGAACTAAACTATCTAAAAGTTGTATGTTCGCCCCCGCAATCACCTTGTTATCCCAGAGATGCCGATCTTTTAAGACAGCTGATTTTGCCGGCACACCAGCCTGACCTACTGAATCAGCTGATCGTATTTTTCACTCACTAGTCAAACACTTTTATGAAACGATTACTACTTGCATTCGCCCTCGTGGCGACCTGTGCACTGGCCCTATCGGCCCAGCGCTCCATCACCGGCACGGTGACGGAAGCTTCCGGCGAACCGCTTATCGGAGCCTACATCACGGTCAAGGGGTCTTCCCTGGGCACCGTAACCGACCTGGACGGCAGCTACAAGATTACGCTGCCCGAATCCGCCAATACGCTGATTTTTTCCTTCACCGGCTACGGTACCGTAGAATTGGTAGTGGGAGATGCCGACCGCATCGATGCTATCCTGGAAGAAGGAACCCTGCTGGACGAGGTCGTCCTGATCGGTAGCCGCTCGGCGGGCCGGACCAAACTGACTACGCCCGTACCGGTAGACGTAGTTGACGTCAAATCGCTGGCGGCCTCCTCGGCCCAGTCTAACGTCAACCAATTGCTCAACTTCGTGGCCCCCAGCTTTAGCTCCAATACCCAGACCATCTCCGACGGTACGGACCACATCGACCCCGCCTCGCTGCGCGGCCTGGGACCCGACCAGGTATTGGTACTCATCAACGGCAAACGCCGCCACAACACTTCACTGGTCAACGTTAACGGCACCTTCGGGCGCGGTAACGTGGGTACGGACTTAAACTCGATTCCCGTAGCCGCCATCGAGCGGATCGAGATCCTGCGCGACGGAGCTTCGGCCCAGTACGGATCGGACGCCATCGCGGGCGTGATCAACATCATTCTTAAGGACGACATCGGCTTTAGCTTCAACGCCGAGACGGGTGCCTACCTCAGCTCCGAGATTCCCGAGCAGGATGGCACCACCGACGGTGAATTCAGCCAGTTAAGCGGCAACTTCGGCCTACCACTGGGCGATAAAGGCGGCTTCATCAACCTGACCGGTACCTTTGACAACCGTGACTTTACGAACCGCATGAAAGAGTGGGAAGGCACGATCTTCAGCGGCTACAACAATCCCGATTCCGGCGCGGCCGCCGATGCTGATATCACCGAGTCTGAACTGGCTCTCCGCGGCCTGGAGCGTAGCGACTTCAATATGCGCGTCGGACAGTCGGCCATTCGCAACGGTGGCGTTATGCTTAATATGAGCCTGCCCGTAGCCGCCGCCGCCGAGGTGTACGCTTTCGGTGGCCTGAACTACCGCCGGGGTAATGCCGCCGGTTTCTACCGCTTGCCCAATGCGAGGAACGCACGGTAACCGACATCTACCCTAACGGCTTCCTGCCCGAGATCAACTCTAATATCAACGACGCTTCCCTGGGCGCGGGCATCCGCGGCACCTACGAGAAGTGGGAGGTGGATTTCAGCAATGTCTACGGCAAGAACAGCTTCGACTACCTGATTACGAATACGCTCAATGCCAGTCTGGGAGCCGCATCGCCTACTGAGTTTAATGCCGGTGGATTCAGCTTCGCGCAGAACACCGCTAACCTGGACATTCGCCGCTACTTCGACGACAAACTGGCCGGTCTTAATATCGCTTTCGGCGCGGAATACCGCATGGAAAATTACCAAATCAACGCCGGTGAGGAAGGTAGTTACCGCAATTACGGCTCGGCTTCGGCCTTATCCTACTACCGGTGGCGACACGATAATTATCGCGATGGCGTCGGCCCCCTCAGCACCGTTTTCGATCCAATCGGCCGCCCGCGTCCCGGTGGGTCGCAGGTATTTCCCGGTTTCCGGCCGGATAATGAGGTCAATGCCTTCCGTACCAGCGTCGGTTTCTACGGAGACATCGAAGCGGACCTGACCGACAAACTCCTGCTCGGCGTAGCCGGACGTTTCGAGAACTACAGCGATTTCGGTTCCACCTTCAATGCTAAAGTTACCACCCGCTACCGCGCTACGGATAACATCTCGCTGCGGGCGGGTTTCAGCACGGGTTTCCGCGCGCCTTCGCTGCACCAGTTGAACTTCAACTCGACCTCTACGCTCTTCGTTGACGGCGTCCCCTTCGAGGTAGGCGTGTTCGACAACAACAGCCGCCCCGCTCAACTACTGGGCATTCCCAAGCTCAAGCAGGAGGAAAGCACCAACATCAGCGGTGGTATCACCGGCCGCATTCCCGATGCCAACCTGTCGTTCACCATCGACGGTTTCATCATCGACATTAAGGACCGCGTGGTCCTCACCGGTCAGTTTCAGGGCGGTACCGCCACTCCTCAATTGATCCAGATCAGCGAACTCCTTCAGCAGGCCAACGCCAACCGCGCCGCCTTTTTCGCCAACGCCATCGACTCCCGCACCAGCGGTGTCGACGTCGTCGTAACGCACCAGGCCCGCCTCGGGGAGGGTAGCCTTACCACCAGTCTGGCCGCCACCTTCGTGCAAACTACGCTGGAGCAGGTGAACACCAACTCCATCCTGCGCGGCTTCGAAGACACCTACTTCGACCGCACCAGCCAAATCTTCCTGGAAAGTGCCGTACCACGGACCAAGGTCAACCTGACCTTCAACTACGGCATCAACAAGTTCCGTGTCTTCCTGCGCAACGTTTACTTCGGTGAAGTGGATGAAGCAACGGACAACCCCGACAACGCGCAGACCTTTTCCGGCAAGATCGTCACCGATCTCAGCTTCGGCTACGATGTCAGCAAGCGCCTGAGCTTCACCGTCGGTGCCAACAACCTGCTCGACGTTTACCCCGACCTCAACCGCGCGGAGAACCAGTCCGGCGGCCGTTTCCTCTACAGCCGCCGCTCGCAGCAGTTCGGTGCCAACGGTCGTTACCTGTTCGCGCGGGTCCGGTTTACGCTTTAAGGAATACTTTGGGCGTGTCCCCTTTCCGCCCCGGCGGAAAGGGGCCGGTCCCTTCCAGGCTCGCTGTTCGCTCGGTGCTAACGCACTCCGGCCCTCCGGGACCGGCCCTTCCAGGCACCTCACGCGGGTGTAGGGTGGAGTTAGCGAAGGAGTGAATACTCCTACAAACACCAGTGAAGGTTCACGAAGCCTTTACTCCATCAGCACCCCCGTCGTTACTTCGGTAGCGGCGGGGGTGTTTTCGTTATCAGGCCTCCTCGTGTGTCGACATCCAGAGAAGGAATTGATCACCACCCCCAAGTACCGGCGGCACCCTTAAATGGCCCCACAATCTCCTTCGTGATCCAGCCGCCGTAGAAATCACCTTCCTGTGCCTGCACTACTTCATCATCCACGGTGGCGGTATCCACGCGGGAGGGGTAAAACGCCAGGTAATCCTTAATGGCGGCAAAACGCTGCCGGGGATCGGCATAGGCCCAGGCGGCGGATAAGACAATCTTGCCGGGAACGATCAGGTCGTAGTAGTGGGCGTGCCCCTTCCATTCGCAGTTGGTTCGGCCGCCGGGGCGGGGGCGCAGGTAGTTCATTTGAATATCCTGGGGCGGGAGGTAATAGACGGGTGGGTGGCTGGTTTCCAGTACGCGGTAAGCCCGATTCGTGCGAGCAATCTCCTGCCCGCCGTGGCTGATGACGATGGTTCTACTGCTCGGTTCCAATGCCGGCGGTCGGGGGTAGTCCCAAACTGATTCCTGGCCGGGGCCGGGTGGGGTGGGGGTCATGGAATATTTATTTTGCGTCAGTGGATGGTTATTCCTCGGCTAATTTCTTCAACTGGTCTTCCGTCAAACCGGTTGAGGTTATCACCACTTTAAAAGATACTCCGAGAGCAAGTAGTTTTTTTGCCACCAGTTCGATCCCTTTTTCAATTCCTTCTTCCATCCCTTCCTCCCGTGACGTATCGACAACATTTTTGATGTCTCGATACACCTTCAGGCTTTCCTCGTACTCATCCTGTTCCTCGGGGGAGAAATTTGAAATTTTTGCCACCTCAAACAGCTTTTCGAATATTCTCTCCTTAAGCGGTTCGGGGCGTTCGTTCAGCCGGGCAAGGTGACGAAATACGTAGAGCCACTTTTCCCGGCGAGTGGATAATTCGTCTGCGGTGTTTCTGAATTTCGGCAGTTCCACGTACACGTACTTCAACTTGTCGTAGAAGACCTCGTTGCGCTGATTCTTTAGTTCGATTACGTGGTAGTATTCCTCCTGGTTTTTGTGATCGTCGAAGATAAAATCCAGAATACCGATCGTGTAGACGGCTTCCAGCCTGAAATCCCAGTCTCCCTTCAGGGCCTGTTCGCGGATCGGGAAGGAAGAGTAATAGATGCTCCGATCTTTGAAAAAATTTTGTTTGGCTTTTTGTAACTCGACGATAAACTTCTCCCCGGTATCCGAAGTGCAGTAGAGGTCGAAAATGGCTTTTCGGTCGCTACTGGAGATACCCAGTTTTTCATTTTTCAGATATTGCAGATCTTCAACCCGGCGTTCTCCCGGCAAAATATCATTCAGGAATTCGATCAGGATATCCTTATTCGGTTCCTCCCCGAAAATCTTTTTGAAACCGTAGTCGGTCAGCGGATTTGCATACGTTCCACTAAGGATAGCCATGGCTTGTTACGTTTTACCCAAAGATAGTCAATTTGTCGGGTAGGGGAGCAATTCCCGGTTTGCGAGAAATTCAGGCTTATTTACTTGCACCTTGTCATCTGAACTGCCGTGTTTCGCTACCTCTCCCACATTCCCTTCGCGGCCGATTGACTACGGGGCTAAAAATCGAGGCGGTCTATGGTTAATCTTCGGCTAATTTCTTCAACTGGTCTTCCGTCAAACCGGTTGCGGTAATGATCACATCGAAGGATATTTTCATCGCGAGCATATTTCTTGCTACGAGTTCGATTCCTTCTTCAATACCTTGCTCGATCCCTTTTTCGATTCCTTCTTCCATCCCTTCCTCCCGTGACGTATCGACAACGTTTTTGATGTCTCGATACACCTTCAGGCTTTCCTCGTACTCATCCTGTTCCTCGGGCGAGAAATTTGAAATTTTTGCCACCTCAAACAGCTTTTCGAATATTTTCCCCTTAAGCGGTTGGGGGCGTTCGTTCAGCCGGGCAAGGTGACGAAATACGTAGAGCCACTTTTCCCGGCGAGTGGATAATTCGTCTGCGGTGTTTCTGAATTTCGGCAGTTCCACGTACACGTACTTCAACTTGTCGTAGAAGACCTCGTTGCGCTGGTTCTTTAGTTCGATTACGTGGTAGTATTCCTCCTGGTTTTTGTGATCGTCGAAGATAAAATCCAGGATACCGATCGTGTAGACGGCTTCCAGCCTGAAATCCCAGTCTCCCTTCAGGGCCTGTTCGCGGATCGGGAAAGAAGAGTAATAGATGCTCCGATCTTTGAAAAAATTTTGTTTGGCTTTTTGTAACTCGACGATAAACTTCTCCCCGGTATCCGAAGTGCAGTAGAGGTCGAAAATGGCTTTTCGGTCGCTACTGGAGATACCCAGTTTTTCATTTTTCAGATATTGCAGATCTTCAACCCGGCGTTCTCCCGGCAAAATATCATTTAGGAATTCGATCAGGATATCCTTATTCGGTTCCTCCCCGAAAATCTTTTTGAAACCGTAGTCGGTCAGCGGATTTGCATACGTTCCATTAAGGATAGCCATGGCTTGTTACGTTTTACCCAAAGATAGTCAATTTGCCGGGTAGGGGAGTACTTCCCGGTTTGCGAGAAATTCAGGCTTATCTACCTGCACCTTGTCATCTGAACTGCCGTGTTTCGCTACCTCTCCCACATTCCCTTCACGACCGATTGACTACGGGGCTAAAAATCGAGGCGGTCTATGGTTAATCTTCGGCTAATTTTTTCAATTGGTCTTCCGTCAAACCGGTTGCGGCAGTTATTACTTCAGGGTCTATCCCCAAGACAATCATTTTTCTTGCCACCAGTTCGATTCCTTCTCCAATCCCTTTCTCGATTCCTTCTTCCATCCCTTCCTCCCGTGATGTATCGACAACGTTTTTAATGTCTCGATACATCTTCAGACTTTCCTCGTACTCATCCTGTTCCTCGGGGGAGAAATTTGAAATTTTTGCCACCTCAAACAGCCTCTCGAATATTCTCTCCTTAAGCGGTTCGGGGCGTTCGTTCAGCCGGGCAAGGTGACGAAATACGTAGAGCCACTTTTCCCGGCGAGTGGATAATTCGTCTGCGGTGTTTCTGAATTTCGGCAGTTCCACGTACACGTACTTCAGTTTGTCGTAGAAGACCTCGTTGCGCTGGTTCTTTAGTTCGATTACGTGGTAGTATTCCTCTTGGTTTTTGTGATCGTCGAAGATAAAATCCAGGATACCGATCGTGTAGACGGCCTCCAGCCTGAAATCCCAGTCTCCCTTCAGGGCCTGTTCGCGGATCGGGAAGGAAGAGTAATAGATGCTCCGATCTTTGAAAAAATTTTGTTTGGCTTTTTGTAACTCGACGATAAACTTCTCCCCGGTATCCGAAGTGCAGTAGAGGTCGAAAATGGCTTTTCGGTCGCTACTGGAGATACCCAGTTTTTCATTTTTCAGATATTGCAGATCTTCAACCCGGCGTTCTCCCGGCAAAATATCATTCAGGAATTCGATCAGGATATCCTTATTCGGTTCCTCCCCGAAAATCTTTTTGAAACCGTAGTCGGTCAGCGGATTTGCATACGTTCCATTAAGGATAGCCATGGCTTGTTACATTTTACCCAAAGATAGTCAATTTGCCGGGTAGGGGAGCACTTCCCGGTTTGCGAGAAATTCAGGCTTATCTACCTGCACCGTGTGACCTAAACTGCCGTGTTTCGCTACCTCTCCCACATTCCCTTCGCGGCCGATTGATTACGGGGCTAAAGATCGAGGCAGTCTACGGTTAATCTTCGGCTAATTTCTTCAACTGGTCTTCCGTCAAACCGGTTGCGGCAGTTATCACTTCAGGGTCTATCCCCAAGACAATCATTTTTCTTGCCACCAGTTCGATTCCTTCTTCCATCCCTTCCTCCCGTGACGTATCGACAACGTTTTTGATGTCTCGATACACCTTCAGGCTTTCCTCGTACTCATCCTGTTCCTCGGGGGAGAAATTTGAAATTTTTGCCACCTCAAACAGCCTCTCGAATATTCTCTCCTTAAGCGGTTCGGGGCGTTCGTTCAGTCGGGCAAGGTGACGAAATACGTAGAGCCACTTTTCCCGGCGAGTGGATAATTCGTCTGCGGTGTTTCTGAATTTCGGCAGTTCCACGTACACGTACTTCAGTTTGTCGTAGAAGACCTCGTTGCGCTGGTTCTTCAGTTCGATTACGTGGTAGTATTCCTCCTGGTTTTTGTGATCGTCGAAGATAAAATCCAGGATACCGATCGTGTAGACGGCTTCCAACCTGAAATCCCAGTCTCCCTTCAGGGCCTGTTCGCGGATCGGGAAAGAAGAGTAATAGATGCTCCGATCTTTGAAAAAATTTTGTTTGGCTTTTTGTAACTCGACGATAAACTTCTCCCCGGTATCCGAAGTGCAGTAGAGGTCGAAAATGGCTTTTCGGTCGCTACTGGAGATACCCAGTTTTTCATTTTTCAGATATTGCAGATCTTCAACCCGGCGTTCTCCCGGCAAAATATCATTCAGGAATTCGATCAGGATATCCTTATTCGGTTCCTCCCCGAAAATCTTTTTGAAACCGTAGTCGGTCAGCGGATTTGCATACGTTCCGTTAAGGATAGCCATGGCTTGTTACGTTTTACCCAAAGATAGTCAATTTGGCGGGTAGGGGAGCACTTCCCGGTCCGCGAGAAATTCAGGCTTATTAACTTGCACCTTGTGACTTAACCTGCCGTGCTTCGGCATGATTCCCCTACCTGCCTACCGGTCCGTTGGACAAAAGCAACCGCCCAACTGATTGCGGTTGGCAACCAATCGGGCGGGTGAAATTTCCTGTTTTTGTTCGGAACCGATAAAAGGCATGAGTTAAGCCGCCTGCAATTTCACGGGCACGATAAGATCGGACCAGTGCAGGGTAAGCTCATTATCTTCCAGGCCGAAGTAGAGGTGCTCGGCTTCCTTATCAGCGGGGCGGGGGGCAACGGTTACGGTAAGCACATCGTCTTTGTCGCTGTAATCGTAGGCTCCCCACTGTTCGGTAGTTTTATTGAAGATGACGGTCCAGTTTTCCTGGCCCGGCACGGTAAACAGAGCATAGCTACCGGCCTTGAGCGGCTTGCCATCGACCAGAACGTCTTTCTCAAACGTAACTACCGTTGCCTCGTTGGCACCGGTCCGCCAGACGCGGTCGAAGGGAACCAACTCACCCCAAATAGTGCGGCCCTTGACGCCCGGGCTACCATAGTTGACAATGATTTTACTACCCGCAAGATTGCCTTCCATCTGCAGCCGCGGACTGGCCAAGGTATCATCGAGGGAAGTTGTTGAGAATTGTTCACCGGAGGGGAGGGCACCGGCGTTCATGATGCCCTGCGGCATGGCATCGACGGCGGAACTATCGGCCGCCATATCAGTGTCGGTATCGGTGGTGGGGGTGGTGTCACAGCTAGCCAGGGCGGCCGTCAGGGCGGCGCAGAGTAGCAGAGAAAAAAAACGGGTAAGCATGCAGCTAACTTTAGTAAGGTGATTAAAGTGATAGTGCAAGGAACGCCGTGGAGTAGGGGGCGGTTGTATGGGACAAAAAATTTACTCGTTGCCCCTCAATTGACTCCACCGGTTGAAAGCAGGGTCAATCTTGGGTGCGTAAGAAGAAAACGACCTCGCCCTCAATCCGGGCCACTTCCTCGGCAATGTAGTCGCGTCCTAAAGAAGGTTGCTGCGCAATGAAAGTATCAAAGTCCCAGATGCCGATCTCACCGTTGATTTCAGCTTTGATGAGCAGGCCTTCGACTTGACGGTATTCTAGTATCGGATAAGATTGTCTGTAATGCTCAAAGCCAAGTGATTCACTGGAAGTAATCGTCAATTCCCCCTGTGAGTTCGGCCAAATAGTAGAACTGGATAGCTGCTCGATTCGAACCGTATCGTTTAAAGCAAGCCCCACCGCTACTTGACCTTCAGCAGAACCAAAGTCAAATGAACGGCCTTCGCTAAAGTAATTTTCCAATTCGATCAGAGTTCGGGGCTGCTCGGAAGCAAAAAAATCCAGTCGGAATACTTGATCATCGAAATAGAAGTCTGGCCTGTTTACAACTCTCCCGAACCGGTAGTTGAATTTGTTGGCATCTGCATTTCTATTCTGGTATTCAACGGCCCAAATTAGTTCATCTCCATTCCGGCCGGCATTAGGCTCATAGTAAAACTGTCGCGGTTCGGGTTCAGAGTCACGGGTTACCGTCAGATTGACGTATACGGGTATTCGCTCCGTAGTATTTGTCACTATCTTTTCCTCATTTGTGCAGGAGATGAGGAACAGCGGAATCACAAAAAATAGGGGAGTGTATTTTGACATGATAAATGGATTGATTTTATGGAAAAATTGTGGGTTTGTCAAAAAAGGCGTGCTGATAAAGCGAGGCTAATCTGAGCAGGTCTAAAATCGAGGGCGGAAAAGTCCTGATCGCTAAATGCGTTCGTTAAACTATATCCAAAACCTGCGCGACAGGATAAGCCCTTCATCAGGTGACGGGATATACCAGCACGTATACCGCCATTCCATTTGGCTAGAAGTGACTGGTCGTTATAAATAGCTTGGGTTATACTGCCATTGGTATTGACGGTGCCTGATTGGCGGTAACTTATCAATGTCCGCTGATTGCTTTCCAACCCCGCAACCCGCGCCGCAAATCCACCCACCGAATAGAACCACTCTCCTTTTCGTCCAATATCACCCAGATATTCTACTCCAAAGTCCCAATAGTCGATTTGGGTGAGCTGGAGGATATCGCTTTCCTCGCGCCACTGACCGGGTACGTCGATGACCCGGCGGTCAATCCGGGTAAAGTCCAGACCGGAAAGCCTTCTGAATCCGGTGGAGAATTGCAGTTTGCCGCTACCAATGGGAGTTTGTAACCATATGCCTAGACACAAGCCGGGTATTATACTTCGATCAACTTGATGTTTAATATTGAAGAAAGTCAATTCAGGGCCTCCGTATAAGCTCACTTCAAATGAATTTATCAAGGCTTGTCCGGATAAATCAACACCGGAGAACATTAACCAGCATGAAATTAAGTACAAAAACTTCATAGTAGTAAATTAGAGGCGAAAATGAATGCCCAAATGAATAATAGCTTGAAAGGGTTCCCTGAATTTAGTGGTTGTAACGTCTTCGTCGTAAAACGGACTATTACTTACAGTTCTTACTCTATGGAGCGGAATATAGGTTGGATTTGAATTAGATATTAACCAGCTGGAAGTTTTACTATACTGTAAGCTAACTCCAAAACGAGGCATGGGCCAGTAAGTGTAACCTACATTATATGTCTCGAAAGTAATAAGGCTGGTACGGTAGTAGTAGAAAACGTCTTCTGACTGATTTGCTGTCCTGATACGTCTATTTAAACTGCCCATACCGAGATCAAATCCTAACCCAAAATACAGATCTCCTTGCCAAAGACGTATATTGACTCGCGCGCTCATTCCGACGGAAAGGACATTACGTACTTTTAAATCATTGACGAGATAGGAAGGTCCTGACGGCTGGTTGGAAATAACCCTTAGGGGGCTGTTCTGTGAGTGCTGTAACCAGCCCGTTTTAAGAATGAGACTAAACCACTTGGCCGCTCGGTATTCCGCTAACACATCAAAAGTCAAAGTTTGTGTGCTACCGGAATAATTTCGATAGTAACCCGTTTCACGCAATCCAAACCCCGTTTGCAACCCCACCGACCACCGCCCCAGCTTTTCGGCAACGACCGTGCTGTCTTGCCCAAACAATCCGCCGGCAGCTCCCAGCAGACTTATAATAAGTATTAGTTGTCTCATTAGTAATTATTGATTACGTCCGGATAAAGCGTTTTGCGACTCCGGGTTTTAGGTGAAATGTTTAGTGACAAACTATCAAAGGTAGTACCTGCATCCCCTCGCCGGAGTGATTGGGGAAGAGACAGCGGCCGTGCGGGAAGCAAGTCAATGCGGAAGGTTTTAGGTGTTGCTTCGGTCGAATCAACTAGGGCAGTGTCAGTGGAAATTGTCGTAATATCTGCAGCCGATGTAATAGGAGGGGGAGTAGGTGTAGGTGGTGCAGTCAGCAGGGTATTTAAAGACGGTTCTCTTTTCATTGAAGATGGAATCAACGGCTCGGCGGGAACCGCCATCTCGAAATCACCGGGTTGCGGAAGAATTGCAGGTACTACTGCCGGCTCGCCCGCCAACGTAATTACCCCGATGTACCCAACCATCAGCAGGCCGACCACTAGTTCACAGACGGCTGCCGCTACCAGCTTCGGTGCCAAGCCGCCCAGCATTGAACCCGCCTTGCCGGCCGCCGCTGAATTAGTGGTTGCGGAACCTTCCACCCCCAAAGGCGGCAACTGATTAAGCAAACCATTCATGGCAGTCCAAGCCATAGGGTCATACGTAAATTCGTAGTCCTGAACGGTTTCCCGCAATTTATTTTCCCAGTATTCTTCGGAGGTATTCATGCCGTGCGCCCGTTTTGTTCGTAATGAGGTCCCAGGGCCGAGCGTAGTTTTTCCCGGGCTTTGGCCAAGCGCCACCGGCTGTTGCTTTCACTGATCTCCAGTAGCTCACTGATATCACGGTGCGAATAACCTTCAATGACGTGCAGACTGAAAACCGTTCGTAAATGATCGGGGAGGAGCTGTATCTGAGTATAGATAAACTCCGCCGCCAGCTTACCTTCCACCAGACTAGGTACCGCCGTCGGCAGCACCTGATCGATACTCAGTACCCGGTGGTGCCGCCCCTCGCGACGCAGATGATTGATAGCCGTCCGGAAGGTAATCGTACTCATCCAACCGATAAAAGAACCCTGCTCGGCATACTGGTCCAGCCGCTGAAAAATGGTCAAAAACGCCTGATTCAGCACGGCTTTTGCTTCCTCCGGGTTGCCGGTGTAACGCATGGTGATTCCGAGTAATTTCCCATAGTAGCGTTGGTACAGCAACTCGCAGGCCCATCGGTCACCGCAGCGGCAGCCTTGGCGTAAATCCTCGTCCGTACTATGCCGATGGTAGCGCAAGTGGGGTTCTTTCCTTTACTATCGCTCCGGCGGGGAGCAGCGTTAGCGGCGAGCCGAAGTTTTTTACCCCCAGCCTAATTTATTCCACAATTCCTTCTGCCCGATTTCTCGCACAACTTCCCCGCCCATGTCCTCACGCGACAGGTTCTGGATGGACTGGCGCACCAGGCGCAGTACCGGAAATCCGACGGCCGCGCCCATTTTACGCACCTGCCGGTTTTTTCCCTCGGTCAGGGTCAGTTCCAACCAGGCGGTGGGGATGGCGGCACGGTAGCGTACGGGTGGGTTACGTTCGGGCAGGGTAGGGGGGGCATCCAGCAACACTACTTCGGCGGGCCGGGTACGGAAATTCTTCTTACTGATGCGCAGCTCCACGCCGGTACGTAGTTGTTCCAGGGCGGCGGCGGTGGGTACTCCCTCTACCTGTACGAGGTAGGCGCGCCGGTGATTCCGGCAGGGTTGGAGCAGCCGTTGGTTCACCTGTGGGTCATTGGTAAGAATCAGTAATCCCTCACTATCCCGATCGAGGCGGCCGACGGGGTAGACGTCTTTGGGGAAATCGAATGGTAGGTCGGCCAGGGTACGGTGGGTAGGCACCTCGCGGGTGAACTGCGAAAGGAGATCGAAGGGTTTGTCGATGAGGTAGTAGTGCACGTTACTTTTCTTCGGCGATCTCTTGTTGAATAAGTTCCACCTGCTCGCGATTCAGGCCGGTCAGAGCAATGACGTTATCAATGGACAAGTCTAGGTTGAGGGCATTTACGGCAACGGTTCGGATGCCCTGCTCAATACCCTGCTTAATTCCTCTTTCTATACCATGCTCTATTCCCTGCTCCATACCATCTTCGTAGCTGGTAGAAACCATACTGAACAGGTCCCAGTACGCCATTTTACTTTTTTGGTAAACTTCTAACTGCGCGGCATTGAAATTTGAGAGTTCTGCCACATCGAATGCTTTTTCAAAAATCGGCTCTTGCAGGATACCGGGAATTTCGTTGAAATCTTCCAGGTTTTTCAAGAAATAGAGCCACTTGTCATAGCGGGTTTCCAGTTCGGATTCGTGCATTTTGAAGGCGGGCATTTGCAGAAAAATGTAGTGGATTTTTTCAAAGAACACCTCGCAATCCTGATCGCGTAGCTTTACATCACGGCGTACCTTGGCTTTTTCTTCTTCGACATCGTAGAAGAAATCAAGGATGGCGATGTAGTAGATCGGATCGAGTTTGAAATTCCAGCTTCCTTTTCCGGCTTGTTCCTGGATGGGAAAAGTGGTGTAGAATAACGCCCGATCTTTGAAATAGTGAATCTTGGCTTTCTGCATCTCTACGATAAATCGCTCGCCGGTTTGGCTGATGCAGTTAATATCAAAAATAGCATTTCGGTTTTCTGCTATAACACCCAGGTTTTCCGAGTTTCGGAAAGTGAGTACGGCTATTTGGTGCCTCTCCGGAAGTAGTTGGTTGAGGAAATCAATCAATAAATCCTTGGTACCCTCTTCGCCGAAGAGTTTTTTGAAACCGAAATCAGTATACGGGTTGATGTACCTGGGAGCCATGGGGTTGCTTTTGGTAAAGATAGGGTTTTAGCCGGGAAGAAGTGGTGTAATGTAAGGTGTAGCGGCCCCGAAGAAGATTAGTGGTGTCCCCCCGGGCTTCCCGGAGAAGGGAGTTTAAGATACCGGGGCAATTCAATCATTACCTGCGGTGCTTCTTTCGATCGCAAAGCGATTTTTCCAGGTCAATCCTTCACCTCGAAAGATCATTAATGACCGAGAGAAGCAACGCTCTAATCCTGATAACCCCCGCGTGAGGCACCTGGAGGGGCGGTAGCGTGCATGGCACCGAGCGAATAGCGAAGCCCGCAAGACGCCGACCCCGGCCTTCGGCCGGGGGCACGCCCGAAAATTACGGACCGTACTAAAAAGCGACAAAAAATACTCCCCTTTTTACTATCTTCGCGGCGACTAAAAGACCATGACTTCAGGGAGCGAACGGCGCTCCGGCCTCCGGCACCCGTCGGGGGGTATGCGTTTCGGGTACTCGGCCCATCTTCGGCGGCTGCGGCTGCCGGAATTAACCCGCTCGAATGAGACCGCACGGCCCCCGGGCACGCGGTTTTGCTTCCCGCTCCCTTAAGTTCGTTGTTTAGTCCCCCGTCCATCCGTTTGGTCGGGGTGCCCCCTTTGCTGAGGGGGTAGCGTAGCGCGATTGCCAACACAACTAACTTCTTCTTTTCATGGGAAACAAAACCCCCATAACGGTATCCTTTGAGTTACCCAGCGGCCAGGAGGTCGTGATCGAAACCGGCAAACTGGCCACGCAGGCCGACGGCTCCGTCGTCGTCCGCGTCGGTAAGACCATGATGTTCTGCTCGGTGGTCTCGGCCCACGAGATCCGCACCGGCCAGAGCTTCTTCCCCCTTTCGGTCGATTACCAGGAAAAATTTGCCTCTGCCGGACGCATCCCCGGTAACTTCTTCCGCCGCGAGGCGAAATTGTCGGACTACGAGATCCTGATCAGCCGCCTGGTGGACCGGGCCATCCGGCCGCTCTTCCCCAAGGGCTATATGTACGACACGCAGGTGATCATCAACCTGATCTCGTCGGACCCCGACATCATGCCCGACACTTACGCCGGTCTGGCCGCCTCGGCTGCCATGATGGTGTCCAACGTGCCGTTCTCCGGCCCGATCTCGGAAGTGCGCGTGGCACGGATCGATGGTGAGTACGTGGTGAACCCCGGCCGCGAGGCCCTGAAGGACGCCGACCTCGATATCATCGTGGCCGCCGATTCCGACAATATCATGATGGTGGAAGGCGAGGCCAAGCAAGTGGCCGAGCAGGTGCTGATCGACGCCATCAAGGTGGGTCACGACGCCATCAAAGTGCAGTGTGAAGCCCAGCGCAGGTTGGCCGAGCTGGTGGGCGACAAGGCCACCAACCGCGCCGTGGACGTGGCCGACGAGAATGCCGAGGTGGAAGCCGAAGTGGCCAAGTTTGCCACCGACAAGATCCTGGAAGTAGCACGCGGCGGTCTGGACAAGAACGCCCGCAAAGACGGTTTTAAAGGCGTGAAGGAAGCCCTGAAGGCACACTTCAAAGAGACGAAGGACGAAGAATGGATGGCCGAAAACGGCCACTTCGTAAGTTCCTACTACAATACGTTGCAGAAAGCCACCATCCGCAAGATGATGCTGGACGAAAGCAAGCGCCTGGACGGCCGCGCCTTTGACGAGGTGCGCGACATCTGGACCGAGGTGGATTACCTGCCCAGCACCCACGGGTCGGCCGTGTTCAACCGCGGCGAGACGCAGGCCCTGGCCTCGCTCACGCTGGGTACCAAGACCGACTCGGCGATGGTAGACATTGCCCACGGCAGCTACTACGACAACTTCATCCTGCACTACAACTTCCCCGCTTTCTCGGTGGGGGAGACCAAGCCGATGCGCGGTCCCGGCCGCCGCGAGGTGGGCCACGCCAATCTGGCCGGACGCTCGCTGCGCCAGGTGCTGCCCGAAGAGCAGACGCACACCATCCGGATCGTTTCCGACATCCTGGAATCGAACGGTTCGTCCTCCATGGCGACGGTTTGCGCCGGTTCGCTAGCCCTGATGGACGGCGGCGTCAAGATTACCGCCCCCGTGGCCGGTATCGCGATGGGTATGGTGGCCGATAAAAACGGTCGCATCGCCATCCTTTCCGACATCCTGGGCGACGAGGATGCACTGGGCGACATGGACTTTAAGGTGACCGGCACGGAAAAAGGCATTACGGCCTGCCAGATGGACATCAAGATCGACGGACTGCCCTACGAGCAGCTGGAGCAGGCGCTGGAGCAGGCCCGCGTGGGTCGTCTCCACATCCTGGACCGCATGGCCGAATCGCTGTCGGCACCCCGCGAGGACCTCAAGCCCCACGCGCCCCGCATCGAGCGACTGGTGATCGACAAGAGCTACATCGGTGCCGTGATCGGACCGGGTGGTAAAGTGATCCAGGAACTCCAGGCCCTTACCGGCACCTCGATCAACATCGAGGAAGTGGACGAAAAAGGTATCGTTTCCATCGCCAGTTCCGACAAGGCAAGCATCGACGATGCCCTGGCCCGGATCAAGAAAATCACCTTCACCCCATCGGTCGGCGACGACTACGAAGGCGTAGTGCGTACGATTCAGCCCTACGGCGTATTCGTCGATTTCCACGGCAAGAGCGGTCTGCTACACGTATCGGAGATGAGCCACCAACGCATCGAGAACGTGGAGGAGCACTTTGCCGAAGGCGACATGGTCAAGTTTAAACTGGTTGCCGTGGACGAGCGTACCGGCAAGTTGCGCCTCTCGCGCAAAGCCATTATGCCCAAGCCCGACGGCAGCATGCCCACCGAAGAGGAAATCTACGGCGGCGGCGATGATCGGCGCGGCGGCGGTGACCGGGGAGACCGGCGTGGCGGCGGCGGCCGTGACCGCGATCGTCGCGGCGGCGGCGGCCGTGATCGGCGGTAACCGCTGGATTGATTCGGCTACTGATTAAATAGCCCCCGTTACCAGTGGTAGCGGGGGCTGTTTTGTTTATTCGCACGTATGGTGTGTGACCTCCGGTCGCGCGTATGGTGTGCGCCTCCAACTACGCGAATGGTGTGTGACCTCCGGTCGCGCGAATTTGGCTACCGACCTCAGGTCGGAGGAAAAGCGTATGCTAAAACACGTCCACTACCTCACTACCTAAACCGTCGCCAAATACTCGTGCACGAACTTCACCGCCATCGCCCCCTCGCCCACGGCCGAGGCCACGCGGTTCATGGCCCCCTGCCGCACGTCGCCTGCGGCGAAAACGCCGGGCTGACAGGTTTCCAGCAGAAAAGGCGGCCGCTCCAGCGTCCAGGACCCCGGGTGCTGCCCGCCCGTTAACTCGTTACCCGTGACGATAAAGCCGCGCTTATTGCGCAGCACGTCGCCGCTCTCCAGCCAGTCCGTATAGGGCCGTGCGCCGATGAAGATAAACAGCGCATCGCATTCTGCCGGCACTATTTCGCCGCTGTCCAGGTCCTCGATGCAAATACTCTCCAGGTGATCGTCGCTGCCGCCCACTTTGGTGATCTCCCGGCGGCCCTGCACCCGGATGTTGTCGATATTATCAATCTGGTCGATCAGGTAAGACGACATGCTTTTGTTCAGGTCGGGGCTGCGCACCAGGATGGTCACCTGTTTGGCAAACTGCGACAAGTAGACCGCCCCCTGACCGGCTGAGTTGCCGCCGCCCACCACGTAGATCTGCTTGTCCTGGCACCCCTGCGCTTCGGTGGTGGCCGCGCCGTAATACACGCCCGCACCGCTAAACTCATCCACGCCCTCGGCGGGCAGCTTACGGTATTCCACGCCCGTAGTTATGATCAGGGCCCGGGTTTTTACCGTGCTATCGTCGCCCAGCGTCAGTATCTTGTAGCCGTCCTTCACCTCAATGTGCGTCACCTCCTGCGGACTCAGCATATCCACCCCGAACCGCTGGGCCTGCGTCAGTGCGCGGCGCGACAGGTCCGATCCGCTTACCCCGTTCGGAAAACCCAGGTAATTCTCGATCCGCGAACTGGTGCCCGCCTGCCCGCCGGCCGCCCGCTTCTCGATCAGCAGGGTTTTCAAGCCCTCCGAGCCGCCGTATACGGCGGCCGCCAGGCCCGCCGGGCCGGCCCCGATGATGGTCACGTCATACAGGTCGTCGCGCTCGTGGGGGTTCAGGCCCACCCGCTCGGCCACCTCCTGCAGGCTGGGGTCGTTCAGCACCGTGCCGTCCTCGAACAGCACTACCGGCAGCTTTTTCGTGTCCACCGCGTGCAGGCCGCACAGTTCCTCGGCTTCGGAGCTGCCTGCGTCGATCCACTGGTAGGGGCGCAGGTTACCCGCCAGGAAATCCTTTAAATCGTGCGATTTCGGCGAGTATTGATAACCGATGATTCGCATCCCCCGCCACTTGGGGCGGTACACGGCGCGCCAGTCGGCCAGCAGGTCGTCCAGCACGGGGTAAAGTTTTTCGCTCGGCGGGTTCCAGGGCTTCAGCAGGTAATAGTCCAGGTTCACGTCATTGATCGCCTTGATCGCCGCATCCGTATCCGAATAAGCGGTCAGCAACACGCGTTTGGCCCTGGGGAAGAACGGCCGCGCCCGTTCCAAAAAATCCACGCCCAGCATCTCCGGCATCCGCTGGTCGGAGAGGAAGAGGGCCACTTCTTCGTTCTTTTTCTTCAGTTCCTCCAGTGCGGCCAGGGCCTCCTCGGCCGAGTCCGTGCTGATGATGCGGTACTCCTTGCGGTAGTGTTCGCGCAGGTCGCTGCGCAGGGCGCGTAGCACTTGCTCGTCATCGTCGATGGAGAAAATAATGGGTTTGGTCTCGTTGCTCATGCACACTGCGTTTTGCTCTGCGGAAAGCAGAGTTTGAATGTCGTTTTGCCCGGCTGCGAGCTAAAGTCAATACTTCCCTGTTGGCGTTTCAGCACCCGCTTCACAATATCCAGCCCCATGCCGGTGCCCTCGCCGATACCTTTAGTCGTAAAAAACGGCTCGAACACGCGCGTCTTGATCTCCTCCGGTATGCCGGGGCCGTTGTCCTCTATTTCCACGCACACGCAGTCGCGTTCCGGGTAGGCGCGGATGGTGATCGCCGCGTCCGGCCGCCCCTCCAGGGCATCCAGCGCGTTAGTCAGCAGGTTGGTCCACACCTGGTTCATCTCGCCCTCCAGGGCGGTCACCCGCGGCAGGTCTTCCGGGTATTCCTTGTGCAACGCCACGTTGCCGTGTTTAAACCGGTGCTTCAGCATCACCAGCGTACTCTTCAGTCCCACCCGCAGGTCGATATCCTCCAGGCTCGGTTCCTGATCCATGTGGCTGTAACTCTTAATCGATGTCACCAGTTTGCCGATCCGGTCGGCACTTTCGCGCATCTCCACCACCAGCCGCTCGGTCTCCAGGTTGGCCTGCAGCCACCACAGCACATCCGCCAGGGCGGAGGGTGCCAGGAAGCCGGCCACCTCGTCCAGGTCGTCTTCCGTAAATCCGAAATCCACCAGGGTTTCCGCCAGGTCCTCGGCCTCGGGCACTTGGTGGTCGTCCAGCCAGTCGGTCAGGTCGTCCAGCGCGCTCTGGCGCTCCATCAGGCTCAGGTCCAGCTCCTGCCAGCAGTTCAGGCGCCGGAACAAGACTTCGTTCAGTCGGTCCACCTGTTCGGGTTCCGTATCCATCATTATGACAGCCTTAAACCGCTCGGGCGTTTGCCGCAATTGCTTGTGCAAACTATCCGCCGCCCGCACGATGGCCGCAGCCGGGTTATTCAGTTCGTGCGCCAATCCGGCCGACATTTTCCCCAGTGCCATCAGCTTTTCGTCCATCAGCTGGATCTGGCTAAAGTCCCTGATCCGGGTCGACATAAAGCCCACCAGCCGCTGCGTCAATTCGTAGCTCACGTTCACCATCTCGGTAAAACAGCTCTTCGGCAGCCGCAGCGTATACACGTCCTTCAGCACCGTTCCCGTCACGCTCGCGTGCGTCATCCGGCTAAACGGCAACACGCCGGTCAGGTAGCCCTTGCCCCACACCCCGATCTCGCGCTTGCGCCCCTGCTGTTCCCTGGTTGCCACGTACTCGCCCGCCAGGATAACATCCATGTAATCAATCACTTCTCCCGGCGCAAAGAACGTTTCCCCCGCCGCATAGCACAGGTATTCCGACTGCCCGATCAGCCACTCGATCGCGGCGGGGTCCAGCCCCTCAAAGGTCTCGAAACTCAGTAACGTCCGGGCCAGATCGGCGGGTTTCTCGGCAGCGTGCATAGTGGAATGGATGTTCCCTTACCAAAGGTCGGCCGGGGGCAAATAGTTGGGTGTCCGTTCGTCCGGCGGGGCCCCGCCGGCTGCCGGCGGCGCCGGGGCGTGCGCGGCTCGCTGTTCGCTCGGCCCCTCCGGCTACCGCCTCCGGGTCTCCTCCCTGCGGTCGGCCCGCTCCCGTCCCTGGTCCGGTAGAATCCTGCTACGATCAGTCTTTCCGGCAAACTTTTAGGAGAACTGACGACAACAGTAACGTTGTAACAAGGTATGGATTAAATTTATCAAAACTTCCTGTTACAATTGTCACTAAACCCGTTTACTTTTCCAATAATCTCGTTGACAAAACGACCTATATGATCTATCCCCTACCCATACCGGGCCGCCTTGGCTTGTTGTGTGGGGCATGGCGGCGGCACTGGGGTGTGGCAACTTCGCCGCGTCTCGGACCCGGAGGTCCTCGGCCTAGCGCACTACCCAACCGTTACCCAACTCTTCTTCGGTGCCGATGAAGGTAAGTTTGCCGTCGGCGTCTTCGGCCATGAGGACCATTCCCTCGCTCATGATGCCGCGCATTTTGCGGGGGGCGAGGTTGGCCACTAGTACAACGCGCTTGCCGATAACGGCTTCCGGTGTGTAATGCTCGGCGATACCGTTGAGGACGGTGCGGGTCTCGTTGCCGAGGTCGATGGTGAGCTGAAGGAGCTTGTCGGCTTTTTTGACGGGTAGGGCGGCGGTGACGGTGCCGGTGCGGAGGTCGAGTTTTTGGAAATCCTCGAAGGTGATGACCTCCTTGACGGGGGGACGCTCGGGGCCGCGCTCGGCGGCGAGGACGGCTTCCAGTTTTTCCTGTTGGCGGCGGACGACGGCGATGCGGCTCTCGTCTTTGCGATCGACGATTTTGGGGAAGAGGAGTTCGGCCTCGGCGACGGTGTGGCCGGCGGGGACGAGACCCGAGGTGCCGCGCAGGGCATCCAGCGTGCGATCCCAGTCGCCGTTTTGGAGGGGTGGGAGGTTGAGTTGGTTGCGCAGGCGGGGGGCGGTGAACGGAAGGAAGGGAGCCGCGGCCACACTGAGCGCGGCCACGGTTTGCAGGCCGGTCCAGAGGATTTCGGCAATGCGGGGGTCATCGGGGTTTGCCTTGGCGAGGGTCCAGGGGGCGGCTTCCTGCAGGTAGACATTGCCCCAGGTGGCCAACTCGATGAAGGTGGCGGCGGCCTGCTTGTTGTTGAAGGTGCTCAGTTCGGTGCCGACGCGCTCCAGCAGTTCGATAACGGGAGCCGGACCGGCCGCCGCCGCCGCGGCGGGAACGGACGGAACCTGACCGTCAAAATACTTGTGGGTGAGGACGATGACGCGGTTGACAAAATTTCCCAGTTTATCGGCGAGGTCCTTATCGTGGTAGTCGATAAAATCGGCCCATTTGAAATCGGCGTCCTTGTTCTCGGGCAGGTTGCGGATGAGTGCCCAGCGCAGGGCGTCCTCCTTGTTGGGGAAGTCGGCAAACTCGGCGAGATAATCATGTTGCTCGATGCCCCAGCCGCGGGATTTGCTGAACTTCTGCCCCTCGAAATTAAGGAATTGGTTGGCCGGCACGTTGGTGGGTAGTACGTAGTCGCCGTAGGCGCGGAGCATGGCCGGAAAGATGAGGCAGTGAAAAACGATGTTATCCTTGCCAATAAAATGGATGAGTTTGGTATCCGGGTTTTTCCAGTAGTGTTCCCAGTCCTTATTATTCTCCTCGGCCCACTGGCGGGTGGAAGAGATATAGCCGATGGGGGCGTCGAACCATACGTAGAGCACCTTGCCTTCCGCGTTTTCGGCGGGGACGCTGATGCCCCAATCCAGATCGCGGGTGATGGCACGGGGGTGGAGACCGGCCTTGAGCCAACTCATACACTGGCCGATGACGTGGTTCTTCCAGTCGGCGGGGTCGTGCAACTGGACTCCGTCGATGCTACCTTTTTCGATCCATTCGGTGAGCCAGGCTTCGTGTCGGTCGAGGCGAAAGTACCAGTGGGTGGTTTCGCGCAGGATGGGCTGATTGCCGCTGAGGGTGCTGACGGGGTCGATGAGTTCGAGGGGCGAGAGATCGGAGCCGCAGTTTTCGCACTGGTCGCCGTAGGCCTCGGGGTGGCCGCAGCGGGGGCAGGTGCCCTTGATGTAGCGATCGGCGAGGAACTGGTCGTATTCGGGGTCGTAGTACTGTTCCTGGGTGCGGAGTTCGAACTGGTCTCCGGCGGCGGCCAGTTTGCTGAAAAAATCCCGGCTGGTTTCGTGGTGCAGGGGATCGCTGGTGCGGTGGTAGTAGTCGAAGGAGATACCCAGCTGTTGGAAAGTCCGCTTGTTGAGTTCGTGGTACTTATCGACGATATCGCGGGGGGAGATTCCTTCTTTTTTGGCGCGCAGGGTAATGGCGGCCCCGTGCTCGTCGGATCCGCAGACCCACACCACGTCCTCGCCGCGCAGGCGCAGGTAGCGCGCGTACAGGTCGGCCGGCAAGTAGGCGCCCGCCAGGTGCCCGAGGTGCAGGGGGCCGTTGGCATAGGGCAGGGCGGAGGTGAGCAGGTAGGGGGTGGAATCGGGCATGGCGCGGGATATTGAAACGAGGGGCGAAAGTAGGGCTTTTCGGGGGGAAATGCGTGAGGTGCCTGGACGGGGCGGGCCGCCGGTAATCGGTTTCGTCCGGGAATCACTATGCAGCGGCCCGCAGCCCGCAGGGCCAAGCCGACAGGCGCGCCGGGAAGGGACCGACCCCGAGGCGTTAGCCGAGGGGGCACGCCAAAAATGGATGGAGTAACAGGATGCACCGCAGAGCGGGAAGAAATAATAACCAATTTCGCACCGGAAAAGAGTCGGATAACCACCCGGATATGCATCTGCTAAATTGGTATACAATAGCAGCGGATGTGACGGCGGAGCAATTTATTTTGGGTAGACCCGCCGTTTACCGAACAATGGCGGGCTTTATTGCTATGAATAGCAACAGCCATATTTGGCAAGAAAAAATATAAATGACCGGTTGCTTTGACAATCAGTTATTTATGCGATAAATTTGTCCCCGAAAACTTAGTGTACCTGATACACTTAGTATCCCCCACCACCAACCAAATCGAGACACCATGATCGAGCAGAAGCAAGTAAAAGGCAAGAATACCGTCAAGCTGACCTTTACCCTCCCCGTATCAGCCGTAGGCGAAAAGCGCGACGTGCGCGTACTGGGTGATTTTAACGACTGGTCCTGGCAGAACGGCGTGAAAATGAAGGCCGAAAAAGAAAACTACGTGGGTACCATTGAAGTGCCGGCCGCCGCGTCGTCTTATCAATTCCGCTACCTGGTGGACGAAACGCAGTGGGAAAACGACCACGGTGCCGCCAATTACCACGACAATACCTACGGCACGACCAACGGCGTGGTGCACATTGATGCGCCGCTGATGCCCGCCGTTGCGAGCAACGGTGCCGCCAAGGCGAAGGCCCCCGCCAAGAAAAAAGCCCCTGCCAAGGCAAAAGCCCCCGCCAAGGGTGCCGTGAAGCCCGCCGCCGCCAAGCCGACCGCAAAGGCCCCGGCCAAGGACAAGAAAGCCGCCGCGCCCAAGAAGGAGGCTGCGCCCAAAAAAACCGCCGCCACCGGTAAGCAGGACGCGCCGGCCAAGCAGCCTAAGGAGCCGAAGGGCGGTAAGCGCAAGTAGTCGATTTGCGCTAAGTGCGCGAACGAACCGCACCGGACAATAACCGTTTCAGGGGAGGACGACGTCAGCGACGCGTCCTCCCCTTTGTTTATCCTATCTTGCCGCCCGACCCGGGGGCCGGGCCGAAACCGCCCCCGCAATTTACAACCACACTATGACCGCAACTTCCCAGCACCACACCTTATTTACCGATTACGACATCAACCTGTTCCGCGCGGGCAAGCACTTCAAGCTTTACGAACGACTGGGCAGCCACGTGATGGAGGTGGATGGGGTGAAGGGCACCTATTTTGCCGTGTGGGCACCCAGTGCCCGCCGGGTGGCGGTGATGGGTGATTTTAACGGCTGGAACCGCGAGCAGTGCCCGCTGTTTCCGCGCTGGGACAGTAGCGGTATTCACGAAGGATTTATCCCCGGCGTGGGTAACGGCACGGTCTACAAGTATGCCGTGGACGCGCCCGACGGCCGCCGGCTGGAAAAGGGCGACCCCTTTGCCCTGGCCTGGGAAGTGCCGCCCAAGACGGCTTCGGTGATCTGGGACACCTACTACGAATGGGACGACGCCGAGTGGATGGAAAACCGCAAGAACGTGAACGGCATGGACCGTCCGTTTTCGGTGTATGAGGTGCATCTGGGGTCGTGGAAGAAGAAGAACACGGGTGAGTCGCTTTCCTACCGCGAACTGGCGGTGGACCTGGTGGATTATTTGCAGGAGACGGGATTTACGCACGTCGAGTTTTTGCCCGTCATGGAGCACCCCTACTTTCCGAGTTGGGGCTACCAGATCACGGGTTACTTCGCGCCCACCAGCCGCTTCGGCGGCCCGCAGGATTTCATGTACCTGATGCAGGAGCTGCACCGCGCCGGCATCGGCGTCATCCTGGACTGGGTGCCCTCGCACTTCCCAAACGACGCCCACGGACTAGCCGATTTCGACGGCACGCACCTCTACGATCACGCCGACCCGCGGCAGGGTTTTCACCCCGACTGGAAGAGTGCCATTTTCAACTACGGCCGTCCGGAGGTCTGCTCCTTTCTCATCTCCAACGCCCTGTTCTGGCTGGACCGCTACCACGTGGACGGCCTGCGCGTGGACGCCGTGGCCTCCATGCTTTACCTGGATTACAGCCGCAAGCAGGGCGAGTGGATCCCGAACAAGTACGGCGGCAACGAGAACCTGGAGGCCATCGACTTCCTGCGTACCTTCAACGAGACGGTCTACCGCGAATTTCCCGATACCATGACCATTGCCGAGGAGAGTACCTCCTGGCCCGGCGTTAGCCGGCCGGTCTATGCGGGCGGCCTCGGTTTCGGCCAGAAGTGGATGATGGGCTGGATGCACGACACGCTCGGGTACTTTAAAAACGACCCCGTCCACCGCAGCTACCACCACGGCGAATTGACGTTCTCCCTGGCCTATGCGTTCTCCGAAAACTTCATGCTGCCCCTCAGCCACGACGAGGTGGTGCACGGCAAGGGCCCGATCATCGACCGGATGCCGGGCGACGAGTGGCAGCGGTTCGCCAACCTGCGCGCGCTCTACGGCTATATGTTCATGCACCCCGGCACCAAATTGCTGTTCATGGGCGACGAGTTCGGCCAGACCACCGAGTGGAGCATCGAGCGCGGACTGGACTGGAAATCAGCCGACTACCGGCCGCACGAAGGGCTGAAGAAATTCGTCAGTGCGCTCAACGAACTCTACAAAACCACCCCCGCCCTCTACGAGCAGCAGTTCGAGCAACGCGGTTTCGAGTGGATCGAACTCAACGACCGCCAGCACAGTGTACTAACCTTTCTGCGCCGGGGCAACAAGCCCGATGAGGAGGTGGTGGTGATCCTCAATTTCACGCCCACGCCCCGCGCCGGCTACCGTGTCGGCGTGCCCCAAACCGGCACCTACCGCGTGCTACTCAACAGCGATCTGGCGGAGTACAACGGCACGGGAGACTTTACCGGCGACACCTTCGAGACCGCCCCGGCGGAGTGGAACGGCCGCCCGCAGCACATTGAACTGAATCGTGCCGCCGCTGAGCCTGCTGGTGCTGAAGCGGGAAGAGCCAAAGAAGAAAACGAAGGCGAAAGGACCCGCTAAAACCAAGGCGAAGAAGAAGTAGCGGTTGGATCCCGACGACCACGTCGGGCAAGTGAGGTAAAGTTGATAGTTGATAGCTGATTTTCTCGACGTTGTGCAGTCGTCTTGTGGGGCGTGCCCCGGTTCCGCTAGCGCGGAAACCGGGTCGGTGCCTTCCCGGCGCGGCTATCGCCTTGGCCCTGCGGGCTTCCTCCCTACGGTCGTCTCCGTCCAGGCACCTCACGCACGAACTTCTTATTAACCGGATAATAAAACAACATGAACAAGCTATTTTTCCTACTCTTCGGTCTCTCCCTATTACTAAACAGTTGCGAAACCCAAACCGCTTCATCCACTGATCCATCGGAGCGGCCCGAGTTCAGCACCAGTGAAGCTGCCGCGGATGCTACCGAACGCAAGCATATTCGGCCGTTCGATCAAAACTTGCCCACGGTTGGTATCCTGATGTACGATGGTGTACTCACTACCGAGGTGACCGCCGCCGCCGACGTATTCACCAAGCCCGATGGAGAAGGGGGCAAGCAACTCTTTAACGTGGTGACCATTGCCCAGGATAAATCTTCCATCGTGACGGAGGAAAACCTGACCCTGGTGCCCGATTACACTTTCGAGAACACCCCTGCACTGACGGTGCTTTTCGTGCCCAGTGCCTACGATATGTACGCCCAGGTCAACAACGAAAAGATCGTGGATTTCATCAAACGCAAAAATGAGGAGACGACCTACACGGTCAGCAACTGTGCCGGGGCGCAGTTGATCGGGGCAGCGGGAATTGCGAAGGGGAAAAAGATCGTGACCTGGATCGGCGGCGGAGAGCAGTTGCAGCAAGACTATCCGGAGCTTTTAGTGCAAAACGATGCCGAAGTCTCTTTTGTCCGCGACGGCAAGTTCTTTTCGTCAAATGGTAATCTTGCCAGCTACATTTCCTCGCTGGAATTGCTGGAAGAATTGACCGGCAAGGAACACCGTGAGTTTGTTGAGTCCTACCTTTATCTGGAGCGGCTGCAAGATTGGAAGGCGGTGGATGCCGCAGTGGAGTAGGCGGCGATGACACCGCACCTCCATCGCGGAGGGCATAGTTATAAGAAAGGTGATAACGTTCAAAGACCAAATCAATCACGGGCATCATGGAAGTAAATCTGTATCAATCCGTACCGATCGAATTAGTATGGTTGCCGGAAGACTATCCGGGGCAGGCCAGTAATGATTTTATGAATGATCGAGAACAGCCGCAGGGGCAGAAAAGGCGGGAGAAGTTTACAGACACGCTCTTAACATAACTCGGTTTAGTTCATATCATCATCTCCATGCCCCTCCGATCCCTCCCCATCTTTCTCCTTATCCTGTTTTTCTCCCACTGCGCCACCCCCGTACAGGAGCCGCAAGCAACGGAACCGGCGCCAACCACCATTCTGCCCAGCGGGCCGGCCATTCAATTCCTGTACCTGCGGGCGCGGGCACTGAACGGGCGCGACACCGTGGAGCTGGTCAAGTCAGAAATTCTAGCGGGCAAACTGAAGCGCGAGATTGATATTTCGCTACGCGAGCCGGCCGGTCGGGAAAGCTACCGCTGTTCCGTGCTGGACCGGGAGGGTAGGGTGGTGGTGAGTCAAATTATGGAGCACCCGTTGCGGCAATCGGTGGAATATTCGGATGAGACAACGGATGAGTTGAGCCGTCGGGAAGTCATACACCCGGAGCGGGAGTTTTTGATCCGCCTGCCCTACGATCCCGGTAACGCGGAAATCAGGTTCGAACGGCTATCTGCCGGGGGAGGAATGGCACCGGTAATAGTGGCCGGATTGCGGATCGACTGATATTGCGAACAGTTCGCTATCTTTATCGGCAGATTAAACCTGTTCCTTCGATGAGATACCCGCTATTCTTCCTTTTTTATTGCTGTTCTTTGCTTGCCCCCGCCTTCCTGCCGGCCCAGGTTTTTCCTACCACCAAGATTCAGGATCAGGGCGACAACGACCGGCGCATCAACATGGTCTACCTGGCCGAAGGTTACCAGGCGGATGAGATGCCCCAATTTCTGCAGGATGTCGCCGAAATTAATTCCGACCTGTTTTCCCAGTCGCCCTTTTCCAATTACGCGGCTTTCTTCAATGCCTTCACCATCGAGGTACCGTCGGAAGACTCGGGCACCGACCATCCGGGCACCGCTACGGACGTAAACGAACCCGCGTTCCCGGTAGCCGACAAGGATACCTACTTTGATAGCCAGTTCGATTATTTTGAAATTCACCGGCTACTGGTGCCGAACAGTTATTTTGATGCCTTCAGCGTACTGGCCAACAATGTTCCTCAGTTCGACCAGCCGTTTATGATCGTCAACTCCAACCGTTACGGCGGTTCGGGCGGGCAGTTTGCGACTACCTCCACCCATAATTCCGCCAACGAGATCGCCATCCACGAGATCGGCCACTCCTTTGCCAATCTGGCTGATGAATACTATGCCGGTGATTTCTACGCCCGCGAGGCCGCCAACATGACGGAGGAAACCGACCCGGAATTGGTGCTCTGGGACGAGTGGTACGGCGAACAGGGAGTCGGGATTTACCAGCACTGCTGTGGAAATCAGTCCGCTGACTGGCACCGGCCGCACCAGGATTGCAAGATGCGCTCGCTGGGTAGCCCGTTCTGCGCGGTATGCAAGCAGCAGATCATCGACGTTATCTATTCGCTGGTTTCGCCCATCGACTCCTTCTTTCCGTTGTCGCAGGATCAGGTATACAGTGGAGACACCCTGGAATTCGATCTGGAACTGGTCTACCCCCAACCCAATACCCTCACCGTGAGTTGGGAGCTGAACGGCGTGGAGATTGCCGCCGGTAATGATTCGCTACTGCTCACGGATTCCCTCCTGGTCAGCGGAATGAATACGCTGAGAGCAGTCGTTACGGATTCCACGGAGCTATCACGCACCTACCTGCCCGCTGCGGGCTATCGATTCAGCCAGGTGTGGATGATTGACAATACCGTAGTGGGAGTGGAGTCTTTCACAAATGGACCGGCGGGTGAGACGGCTATGTTCGGGGCACTCTACCCCAATCCTCCCACCGGCAACAGCCTGTTCGCAGACTACCGGCTGGAAGCGAGTGAAACGGTAGAGTGCCGGATAATCGACGCGCTGGGGCGGCCGGTATCCCGGGAAGAGTACCGACTAGCGGCCGGACGGGGCCGACTAGAAATTCCGTTAGCCGGGCTGGAACCGGGTGCTTACTACTGCGAGTTCATCAGCGGCAACCGCCGGGAACTGCGTCGCTTCGTGCGGGCGGGTCGGTAGGGGAGGTGCGAACCAATCGGCCACCCCGTCGGTTAGTGTGCGCAAACCACCCGTCCGCATGACCGCAATCGCTCCCGCTACCCTCGACTTTCTTCGCGATCTGGCCGCCAATAATGACCGTGACTGGTTTGCCGCCAACAAAGCTCGCTACGAGGCTGCCCGCGAAAACCTGGTCTCCTTCAGTCAGGCCCTGATCGACGGCTTGCGCAAAACCGATATGCTGGATACGCTCGACGGCAAGAAGAGCCTGTTTCGCATCTACCGCGATACGCGCTTCAGCAAGAACAAAACTCCCTATAAAATTAACCTCGGCGGTTCTTATACCCGCACGGGAAAACTGCTGCGCGGCGGCTACTACTTTAGCATCCAGCCCGGCGGGGAATCGGTGATCGGCGGCGGGTTTTACGGCCCGGAGCGCGACGACCTCTTACGCATCCGGCAGGAGATCGAGCGGGATGCGGCCCCCTTGCGAAAAATCATCGGGGCAAAGGATTTTAAAAAGCACTTCAGCACCCTCGCCGGAGATACCCTGAAAACCGCCCCCAAGGGTTTTGACCGCGATCACCCGGACATCGACTTGCTGCGCTACAAGAATTTTTACGCCACGCGCACCTTTAGCGATGCGGAAGTGACGGCCGAAAATTTCGGTAAAGAGGCATTGTCCTCTTACATCGCCATCCGCCCGTTCTTCGACTACATGAGCGAAGTGCTTACCACGGATGCCAACGGGGAGGTGATCGTTTAGATGATGCCTTCCGCGCCCAGGTAGCGCTCGGCGTCCAGGGCAGCCATACAACCCGTGCCGGCGGCCGTGATCGCTTGACGGTAAACGTGGTCCTGCGCATCGCCCGAAGCAAAAACGCCCTTGACGTTTGTTTTAGACGTACCGGGAACGGTGACCAGATAGCCCGATTCTTCCATGTCCACCCAGTCGGCAAACAGGTCGGTATTGGGTTTATGGCCGATGGCCACGAAGAAACCGGCGATCTTGATGTCACGCTCCTCTTCCGTTTTCCGATCGCGCACCCGCACGCCGGTTACTTCTTCCGTACCCAGAATCTCGACGGTCTCCGTGTTCCAGTGGATCGTGATATTTTCGGCCTTCTTTACCCGGTCGCGCATGATTTGCGAGGCCCGCAACTCATCGCGGCGTACCAACATATGGACCTCCGGACAAAGATTAGAAAGGTAAAGTGCTTCCTCGGCCGCCGAATCACCGCCGCCGACAATGGCAACGGGCTTACCCCGGTAGAAGAATCCGTCACAGACCGCGCAGGCACTCACGCCCTTGTTGGTCAGCCGCTGCTCGCTCTCCAGACCCAGCCACTTGGCACTGGCACCGGTGCTGATGATGGTGCTGTGGGTCTGGATTTCCTTGCCTTCCTCCGTATACAATTTATGAACGGGACCGCTAAAATCGACCTTGGTGATCAGTTCGTAATTGATCTCGGTGCCGAAGCGCTCGGCCTGTTTGCGCAGGTCTTCCATCATTTGCGGCCCCATGATGCCATCGGGGTAGCCGGGGAAGTTTTCCACATCGGTCGTGATCATCAACTGGCCGCCGGGTTCCTTGCCGGTATAGAGCACGGGTTTCAGGTTGGCGCGGGCCGCATAGATGGCGGCCGTATAGCCGGCGGGGCCGGAGCCGATGATAACCGTTTTGTGAATACTGGGGGCGGTAGCCATGATGGGGGTTGATTTTAAGGAGCGCAAAAATAGAAAATTCCCCGCCGCGCCGAAACGCGGTGGGGAATGCTACTTTAACAAACCGGCCCAGGGCTGGTTGAATCCGCTACGTTTTGTGGCGGCTAACTGACGGGTGAAGACGTTTATTGTCGGATTACCACCAGTAACGAATCAGGAATGGCCCGCCGATCAGGATCATACATTATCGATTCTATAGTGCTTCCGACAGGGCAGTATAGGGTGTCGGGATGATAATCGTCGGGAATCGTTGAAGAATCTTCTAGGGCGGGAGAATAGAAGATGCTGGAAGCATTAGTAAGGAAAGTAGTGGCCTGAATGCTACTACTTAAACGTCCGATATTAAGCGTTTCAATTTGAACCAGTTGTAAATCTATGCGGCCGGCGGTAGGCACGCCGAGAAGCAACCATTTGATTCGTCCTGCCAGTAGAACCGGACCTCCTGATCTGTTTGATAAGTCCACTCGTTCGACGTTCAGATGAAGGGTATCACTCATCGGGGCATCTAAATCGAGAGATAATCTTTCTGCTCGGAAAGTACCTGCGGTAAAGAAATACTGAGATTTAGATTGTTCTTCCGTCGGGTTGAAGCTGCTAATATTCTGTAAACCCAGATTATGCCGTTCCAGATTCAAGCGGACGCTTACTTCTCCCATATTCAAGAGGGGCCGGGTCATGGCCATATTAGTCCAGGAATCGCCTTCATTAAAATTCAAGTGATCGAGAGCGACTTTGCTGCCGGTGGCAATGATCTCATCGGCCATTGACGGATCGTGGATTACCCTCAGGGGGTGCTGAATCAACAGGCTACCCAGGTAATCCACTTGGAAGCGGCGTTCTTCCAGCGGGCCGGAGGCGTCGATCGGTCGGGCGCGTTCCAGTGCTTCGCGGACGGAGGGGGCGTTAATACCTTGCTCGCTGATTCGTTCGCGGAGTACGTAGGTATTGGCGAGGGGATAGACGATGGCCAACAGGACGGCCGAGATAAAAACGAGGGCGGGGAGTTTCACGAGGGTTGGTTTTGGAGTTGTTGAAGAAGGGAGATCAGTTCATCGTGGTCGATTTGCAGCAAGTGGAGATCGGCGGCCAGGCGGGGAAGCTTCTGCTCCACGAATGTTTTGCGGCGCAGGGTCCGCGCTTCTCTCGGTCCGTCGGCGGCGACGAAGAAGCCGCGACCGCGCTCGTTGTAGAGCAGTCCGGCGGCATCCAGGTCGGCGTAGGCTCTTTGGACGGTGTTGGGGTTCACGCCCAGTTCGGCGGCCAGCCCCCGCACGGAGGGAATGCGCTCTTCGGGGAGCCAGTTTCCTAACAGGATCTGCTCGATCCCGTAGTCGGAAATCTGTTCGTAAATGGCGGTGGGGTCACGGAATTGCATGGGTCAGGCTTGTTTACGGACGATGACAAAATAAGCACTCACCAAACTAGCCAGAGCCGTGATGCCGTAGAGCCGCCACGGGCGGGCGGTGCTCCACCAGTACTGGAAAACGTTGAAGTTGTACGTGCTTTTTTCCGGTGAACCGGAATTAAAACTAAGCCAATCCGTATACAAAAGATCCAATTGCGGTTGGGACTCGGTGGTAAATACCGCACTTTCAATATTCGTGTTAGTGGCTATGCCGGCATAGAAAACGAAAACGACCGGAACGATTGCCGCCGCCCACATCAGGGTGTAGTTAGGACGCAGTGCCGCCAGGCCGATGCCGAAAGCCAGCGGTAGCCAGTAAAATTTCAATTGGCTCAGGAGCAGGTGATCGACCCACGCTAAAGGAACAATACGAATATAGCCGGGTGCCAGCAACCCTAGTAACAGCAGGGCGTAGGTAAGCAACGCGATCAGTAATCCGTAAAGTGGCAGCAATACAACCACCTGTAGAAGCAAGCTAAAGTAGCGTTCACCCGAGCCGACCGGCAGCGTGAGGTAAGCTCCGGCCTCCTCGCGTTGCAAGTGACGGCCGATCAGGTGCAGGGCAATGGGAAATAGTGCAATGAAGTAGTAAAAACTCAGCAGCGTACCGATGATAGCGGGAGATAATACAAAGGGTTGCTGTTCCTGATTTTCAATCAACAACATGGAATTCAGGAATACCGGCAGACCTAACGCTATCACTACCGGCAGCAAATAATACCACCACGGGTGGCGGGCCGTATCCAGCCGCAGCAGGTGACCCAGACGGGAGAAACTAAACATGAGCGGCAGGGTTAGTGAGCGCGGCCGCAAAATCGGCGTCGCTCAGGGCGAGGTAGAGAGTTTCGAGGTCGCCGGGGGCGTTGGCGGCGGGGCCGGGCCGGTCGGCGGGCCGCACGGTGAGCCAGCCGCCGGGTACTCGGCGCTGGTACAGGCCGTGAGCTACGGGGGGGCGGCTGGTTTCCAGGCGGAAGATGTAGCGGGTTTCCAGTTCGGCCAGGTCCAGCCGGGCCACGTCCGTAGTGTCCCGCATTACCACCAGGTGATCCAGTACGGGAGCGATTTGCCCCAGTTGATGGGTGGCAATGAGGACGGTCTGCTCCTCGTCCGTCGCCCGAATAAGCGAGCGGCGAAACTGTTCCTGCCCCTGCACGTCCAGCCCGATGGTCGGCTCGTCCAGCAGCAAGAGCGGCACGCGGGTGGCCAACGCAAAGCAGATCTGCGCCCGCCGCTTCTGCCCGAATGACAACCGGCTCATCTTCCCCCGCCCGGCGGCACTGAACTCTTCCAGTAGCTCCCGGTACAGTTCCGTGGAAAAGGTAGGATAGAAAGGGCCGTAGTAGTCGGCCAGTTTCTCGGCCGTCCAGTCGGGTAGGGGGTTCTCGGCGGGTAAAAAGTACAGCCGTTCCAGTAGCTCCACCGGCCGTTGCCGGGGGGTATGGCCCAGGGTGGTTACACTTCCCTGGTCAGGAAAACGCAGCCCGCAAATCAATTTCAGCAGCGTGGTTTTACCCGTGCCGTTGGGTCCCAGCAGGCCGGTGATACCTCCGCCGGGGAGGTCCAGCGAAAAATCCCGCAGTACGGGCGGGCCGCTTCCGTAGGCAAGGGAGATGTCAGTAAGTCGTATCATGTTCTAGTGTATTAGTTATTTAATACACTGCAACAGTAGGGCAATTTTTTGGAACCACCAAATTTCGGATATTTTTTCCTGCAAAATGATCGAAAATAGCCGGAAGCATAGCCCTGCACGGTTGCCCACCGGGATATTAGTTCCTTACGTATGCGTTGGAGGGGCAGCTGCGTGAGGTGCCTGGAAGGGCTGACGCAGGGGCAGGGCTTGCCCCTGCCCGGAGGAAGAGTGCATAGCACCGAGCGAACAGCGAGCCTGAAAGGGACCGACGGCGAGGCGTTAGCCGAGGCGGCACGCCCCACTTCGATTCAGTAGGGTAGCACTAGTTGAAGTTGTAAAGGGTGGGAAAGCTCGGGCGTATCCCCGTCTTACCGGTCCATCACCGTCTTCAAATTCCGCCCCATTTCCTCAATCAGCTTCGTCTGCTGATTGACCGTCGCCTTCAGGTCGCTCACCTCATCGTGGATGTAATGCTTGATGTTGCGGGGCGAGGGCAGGAAGGGCGTGATGCGGGCACGCACGTACCAGAGTTCGCGTAAGTCCTTGAGGCTCACGCGGTAGGGTTCGTAAAAGCCGTTGTCGCTGTGCAGCTCCAGTTCCTTATCGGCGGCCAGGTGGTTAATGACGCGCTTGACCACCACGTCCGAGCGGGTGACGATGACGTAGGCAAAACCGTCCTTCAGGCCGCTGCTCCAGAGGGTGGGTTCCAGGAAACTGCACACCACTTTATCGCCCTCGAAGAGGGTGGGTTCCATGCTGTCTCCGGGCACGTCGAAGGCACGGTGCGTGCCCACTTTATACTTGTAATCGGGCAGGGTGAAAGTGGGCAAATCCTGGACGAAGGACGGGTCGCCCAGCTCGGCGGCGTAGCCGGCCTGCGCGGGCAGGGGCACGTGCACGATACGTTCCTCGTCCTCATCAGGACCGGTCACGATGGTCAGCACCCGGAACGACTGGCGGTCGTCTTCGGTCATGAAGAGCGGTCCCTCGCCCGTCATCACGTAGACGGGGTTGATCTTGTAGGTCTCGATGGAGCGGCGCAGCAATTCGACGGTTACATCGCGGCGGCCCTTCAGGATTTCACTCAGCGACTGGGGCAAATAGTCAAGCGATAAAGCAAACTGGCGGCTCGACCGGATGCGTTTTTCTTCCTTCAGTGTGTTGTGACACTTGATGAATCGCTGGGTAATTACGCTATTCATGGGCCGGTTTTGCGAGTATTTGTAGTCCTGCCGGGCAAAGATAGGTGGCCGAAGTGAAACTATCCCGCGACAATTCAGGATTATTTCACTTTTTTGCTGTCATTGTGTCACCCATCCGGCGAACCATTAGCGGAGTAAGGCAGTTTAGGCTCACAATACTTGCAATAACCCCGTTTTAGGCTACCATAATGAGAAACTATTTAGACCACCGCCCCACGCGCTGGGTGGGTACTTTTATCGCCCTGATGATGGTTCTGCCCGCCGTTTTGAACGCTCAGAGCAACCGAAAAAATAACTCACCGGATTCCACCGCCCGCCGCGTTCAGCCTTACTACGTCAACAAATGGATCGGTGCGGGCGCGGCCGCCGTGTTCACCGTGGCCGGCTCGGAACGCATCAAAGTGCTTCAGGACAAAGACGATATCTCCCGCGAGGCCATCGCCAAACTCGATTACTCCGCCGTGCCCGGCTTCGACCGCGCCGCCCTGCGGCGCAACCTGGATAAAGTGGAAAAAAGCGAGGGAGCATCCGACCGGGTCTTCCAGTTTTCGGCCATCCTGCTGCCCGCTTCCCTCATGCTCGACAAGCGTATCCGCAAAGACTGGCTCGACATCGCCCTGCTCTACCTCGAAACACAGGGCCTTGCTTCCTCTTTTTACGCGTTCAGCCCCCTCGGCCCCACCTCCATTAACCGCTACCGCCCCCGGGTTTACTACGGAGACCTGGCCTACGAAGACCGCAGCGACGGCAACCAGAAGAACAGCTTTTTTAGCGGGCACGTTTCCACCACGGCCATCGGTTCCTTCTTTTTTGCCAAGGTCATGACGGACTACCACCCCGAATGGAGTGCCGGCCGCAAGGCACTCATCTACGGACTGGCCACCCTGCCGCCCGCCTACGTGGGCGTACAGCGCGTGCGCGCACTCAAGCACTTCCCCTCCGACTCGGTGGCCGGCTTGGCCGTCGGCGCGGGCATCGGCATCCTGGTGCCGCAGGTACATAAGTGGTGGAAAAACAGCCGCGAAAATCGCCGGTCCAGTCTGTCCCTCGGCGGCTACTACGAAGACGACGCCAAAGGAGCCACGCTGGTGTTGCACTTTTAGACACGCTCTTAATTCAAACTACGCCTTTTGGCGCAATTTATCCAGCAACTCATTTAATTGTTGCGCATCGGCATCATCCAGGTGGCTGCACAACTGTTGCATATATTGATCGTGTATATAGCTGACTTCATTAATCAACTCCAGCCCACTCGCGGTTAGAAAAATGTCTACCCGTCTGCGATCTTCTTTACACTCCGTTCGCTCAACGAATCCCTTGGTTTCCAAGCGGTCCACCAGCCGGCTGGCGTTTGACATCTTATCCAGCATTCGCTCGGTTAGTAGCTTTATCGTGGCCGGTTCTCCTTTTCGCCCCCGCAGGATACGCAAGATATTAAACTGCTGCACACTTACCCCAAAAGGTTTCAAAGAGTGCAACGATTGTTGACTCAACCATGCTGCCGTGTAAATAGTATTGATAGTCGCTTTTTGGCACTCATTCTTGAACGCGGGCTGGTGAATGGCTTCTTCGAGTTTCATGGATAAGACTTGTACGGTGGTAGTAACCTGCAACCCCGGGCAGACCTTCTTGTTCGGTTTTGGGCGTGCCCCCGGCCTGAAGGGGCCGGGGTCGGCACCTTCCAGGGTTCGCTGTTCGCTCCGTGCCGGCGCACCCTCCCTGCGGTCGGCCTTCCAGGCGCCTCACGCAATACAGGGATAACACCTTACATTCGGCTGTAATTGGTCTATCTGGCAACTTGAGTGTTCTAAAAGATGTTAACTTGCTTTCTACAAAACTGTCAGGCTTTCTGTATTTATTCCTATTTTTAAAACGAACTTGTAATGGACTGGAAAAATCACATCGCCGTTAATCCTAAAATTCTTTACGGCAAACCCGTCATTAAAGGCACCCGACTACCTGTTGACCTGATTATGGAAAAATTAGCCGCAGGAGAGTCTTTTGAATACCTGCTCACTTCTTACCCTCACATCAGGTTGGAAGATATACTGGCCTGTTTAGCCTATGCTTCTTTTCAAATACGCCATGAAGAGGCTATCCTGACAATAGCATAAGCATGAAACTAATATTAGCGGATGAGAGTGTAGATTTTAGAGCGTGTCTAAAATTTTTAGAACTGAGGATCAATGATTTAAGGTTCTGGCTAGATAAAAACTTGCGCGCATAGCGGGTTACGTAAGTCAGTTTTTACGACGCCAGGTTCTTAAATGCTTGGTTCTCAGGAAGTAAAAATTTAGACACGCTCTTAACGTCGTCAAAAGCTTGCGGAATGATAACTATACTATAGAAACGATTATAGAAACGACACCGGGAATTACCGACGAAGAAGTATTGAGCGCGGCTAATCGGTTAGAAGCTATACTACTGACGGAAGATAAAGATTTCGGTGAACTTACTTACAGGCTGCAGTTAAAAAATCATGGAATCATCCTGCTGAGAATGAGCGGTGAAAAATTAGCAGATCGAATGGCACAACTATACAGGCTCTTCGAAAACTACGAAAACAAACTTAGTGATAGCTTTTCTGTGGTGACCATCAGAAAAATCAGGGTCATTCCCCAGGATGAGCGGTATGATGGCGGATCATAGATGGATCGAGGAGAGAAATATACTCGTCACAAGCATATTACTGCAATCTTATCCGCCACCTCCCTCTACTACCAGAACGCCACCAAAACATACGTCATCAGCGCAATCAGCAACCCGATATGCACCCGGTAATCAGCATACCACCTGGTGTTCGGGCGGTCGGGGTCCATCAGGCCGGGGCGGTAGGTAAGACGGGCAATCACCTCAGGGTCGGGTGGGGCGGATAGACTGCTGACCACCACGAAGATGACCGAAGAAATAGCCACCATTAACCCCACATTGGTGGTAAAGTGGAAGGGCCACAGGTCGAGTTGCCCCATTACGAACAGCACCACCCCCAGACCGGTACCTACCAGCAGCGTCCAGAACGCACCATCGGCGTTACCGCGCTTGTAAAAAGTGCCGATCAAGAAGATCACCACCACCGGCGGCACGATGATCGAAAACATCTGCTGCAAGTAAATCCAGATTCCGTCGAAGAATTGGATCATCGGTGCCCAGCCGGCGGCAATCAGCATCAGGATGAGCGTAGTAACCCGCCCGTAGCGGAGCAGTTGCTTTTCAGTCAACCGGCTGGTTTCTTCCGAGGCACTGCCACTGGTATTGACGGTCGCGCCTTCCAGGGGGCGGCTATCGATAAAATCCTTGACCACCAGGGTAGACGCCGAGTTGAGCGTTGAATCCACGCTGGACATAATGGCCGAGATGAGACCCGCCAGCACCAATCCTACCAAACCCACCGGCAGCACCTGCGTGATGGCCGTAGGCAGTACCTGGTCCGGATTGTCCAGGCCGGGAAACAGCGAAATCGCCATGGCCCCCGGGATAACCATGATAAAGAGCGGAATGACCTTCAGGAATCCCGCCGCGATCACGCCCCAGCGGGCATTGCTGATGTCACGCGCACCCAGCACGCGCTGTACGATGTACTGATTGGTGGTCCAATACCAAAACCCCAACACCGGTACCCCCAGAATCAGACCCGTCCAGGGCAAACCGGGGTCGTCGATCGGCCGCACCATGGAAAAGTGCCCCTCGGGCGCGGAGGCGACCACGCTGTCCCAGTCGAAATTGACCCGCTCGAACATCATGTAGGTCAGCACGCTACATCCCACGATCAGGATCACCGCCTGAATGGCATCGGTATACACCACCGCCTTCAATCCGCCGAAAGCCGTGTAGGCACCCGCCACCAAAGCCAGTACCAAACAGGTTTGCCACAAGATCAGGTCGGGAAAAAAGATCTGTAGCACCAGCGACCCGGCATACAGCCCGCCCGCCGTGTCTACCATAATACTGGTAAAAATGGTGATCGCCGAAAAGATGAGCCGCGAACGCCGGTCGTACCGTAATTCCAGAAACTCGGGGATGGTAGTAATCCGCGACTTCAGGTAGAGCGGCACGAAAATGGCCGCCGCAATGATGAGCGGAACCCCCGCCAACCACTCGTAAACCGACTGCACGATACCCGTACTGTAGGCCGACCCCGATAGACCGATGAGCGTAGTAGTGGATATATTGGAAGCAAAGAGCGATAGCGCAATCAGGCCCCACCCGAAGGTGCGCCCCCCCAGAAAAAGATCTTCCCCCGAACTGGTCTGCCGCGCAATATAAAGTCCGATACCCAGAACGGTGATGAAGTAGACGGCGATCACGATCAGGTCGATATTCGCAATTTGATTTTCCATGAACAGTGTGTGTTTAGACGTGGTGGGTCGGCAAACGGACGCCGGGCGGTCAAGGTGATAAGGACGTCCTTGTTTAGCGAAGAGCGCCAGATTCGGAACAAAAGTGAACTTTTTTTACCGGTTATGGCTAAAGATCGGTCCCTTTCCGTAAAATTAGGGAGGAAAATAGGCCATATAATCAGATCGGGCCGGTAGCGGGGCGGGCGGGTACTTCGATCACCTCTAAAAGCAAAGTAGGTGAGTGTGTCGGTAAAATCTTGCCGTACGCGTTGTTGTCGAACTTTACCTCCTTCAATAGGGTAGTGGCTCATAACGAGCTGCACCGGCTATGTCCGGCACCGCAATCTTTCATCCCTTTCCAATCCCCGCGCATGCGCCTCTTCCTATTTACCTTTCCCGTCTTGTTATTGCTGGTCGGTTGCAACGCCCCGTCTTCCCCGGCTAACCCCACCGACCGCATCGTCACGGACGTAAAATCCCTCCCCGCCTTGGAGGAGGATGCCCTGAATGCCGTGATCGAAATACCGGCCGGCACCAATCACAAGATCGAGTACAATTACCAACGAGAGGAATTTATTAACGATACCCTCGCCGGCGGCGTCACGCGCATCATCAACTTCCTGCCCTATCCCGGTAACTACGGCTTCGTGCCCGGTACCCTGATGGACAAGGAACGCGGCGGCGACGGCGATGCGCTGGATATTATCGTTATCGGCGAGAGCGTGCCCACCGGCACCCTGCAACGCGTCCGCCCCATCGCGGCCATGCTCCTGATGGACCGGGGCGAAATCGATACCAAGATCGTCGCCATCCCCTACGATACTACTTTACAAGTGATGCCCGCCCGCGATTTCATGTCCTTCATGCTGGAATACGACCCCGCCCGCGCCATCATCGAGAGTTGGTTCCTCAACTACAAAGGACCCGGCTTAACCCAATTGGTCCGCTGGGAAGATGACCGGTATGCCTGGTCGGAAGTGCGCAAGTGGCGGGTGAAGTAAAATCCTATAGGACCCCGCTTCCTCCCCCCAGACCCAAATCCAGATCGAGGGGCTTGAATGCCAGGTTGGGGTCGTTATCCACTCCCTCCCGAACTTTCTCCTCCACTTCTTCCCGGCCGTCTTCATCGTGTTCCAGTTCGTAACCGCGCGAGGAGGTTTCGGGCTGGTGGTGTAATTCCAGTAGGACCGGGAAGTGATCGGAACCCACTTTCGGCAGGCGGCGAATATCGACCAGCCCGAAATCATCAGAATGGAAAATGTGATCCAGCGGCCAGCGCAGCAGCCGGTATTCGGCGTGGAACGTATTGAAAAAACCTCGGCCCCGGCGCGGGTCCAGCAGGCCGCTGGCGCGCAGGAAAAGGTTGGTGGAGTGTGACCACGCCACATCGTTCAGATCGCCGGCCACAATGGTAGCCTTATTATTTTCGGCCACTTTCTTACCGATCATCAGCAGTTCCGCATCCCGGCCGGTGCTCGAATAGGCTTCCGTGGGGCTGGGCGGCATGGGGTGCAGACAGTGTAGCTTGATGATATCGCCGTCGGGCAATTCCACGCGGCAGTGGATGGAGGGAATGTCTTCCTTAATCAGGTACTTCACCTCTACGTCGATCAACTTTAGATTGGAAAACAGGTGCATCCCGTACAGATTATCCAGCGGCACGCGAATGATATGGGGGTACCGGTCGCCGATTCCGGCCTCCAGTTTATCCTCCCACCACTTGTCGGTTTCCAGCGTGAGCAAGAGGTTAGGCTGATGGGTTTTTACCAGCGCGAGCAAGCGCGTGGGGTCGCGGTTGGTCATCAGCACGTTGGATATCATCAGTTTGATCGTGGATTCACTTGCCGGAGAGGCGGCGTCCTTCACCTGTTTGGCGGCGATCAGGGTATAAGGGTAGATCCGGAAAAACTGGATTCCGATACCGCCGAGTAGTGCCGCCGCAAAGGCGTAGTACATCCAGTCGTTCCAATCGGCTACCAGCGGCGTGAGCACCAGCGCAGTGACCATGAACAGCGTCAATTGCACGCGTGGAAAATCAAACCCCCTGATCCACCAGTCTTCAAAGCGTAGCAACGAGGCAAAGCTACCGATGGCACCGAAGCCGCCCAGTAACCAGATAAAAATTTCGGCAGCAAGGTGCATAGTGGTTATGGATAGGGGTGATACACAATACGTTTGGCAGCAGTCACTGCAAGCAACAACGAAAGCGACACACTAGTGCGAAGCTGGGGTCGGCTTCCAACCGGCCCTGCTTTAAAAACTCACCTTCACCTGCGCGCCCACCTCCGTCTGGTGCGGCTTGTCGGTGGCATTAAGACCGCTGCCGGCCGTACGCCCGTCGGCAAAGTAGGTCTGCGCGATCCGCGCTTCCAGCGTCAGGTTACGGATGCCCTTGTACCGCAAGTTAAGGTACATCCGGCTCCCCCGGCCGAAAAAGGCCGGCACGCGGAAATTGTACAGCAGGCCGTTCTCGAACTGGTAAAAGCGGACGTCAAAACCATCGGTATCGAAAAACGCAAGGCGGCCGTTCATGCTGAACGGCCCGGCGGGGCGGTAAAGCAGGTCCTGCTGGATCATGAAACCGGTCTGCGTGGGCAAAAATTCCAGCCGGGTATAGCCCCAGTCAAAACGCGACCGCCATTCCAGCGTCTTATTAATGATGTAGGCAAAATGGAGCCGCGCCTGAAACCGGCTCCGCTCGATCAGCACTTGCCGGCCGCTGGTAAAGGGCGGGATATCGGCGGCGGAGGACGGGTTGTTGAGGTCCTTGACCTCGTTACGCACGTCTAGGTAAGCCTCCAGTTTGCGTTTCTGCCAGTAGGTGAGGCGGAGGCGGTACTCGTGGCCGTTGCTGGGCGCATCGGCGTTAAAACGCAGCCACGGGTGCCGCCAGATGTCGTAGTAGGCGCTGATCTTCCAGTGGGCGAGGGGCCGCATTTCGGTGCCGATGTAGAAGCCGCTCTCGTTGCGCCCGCCCGCCGTTTCGGCAAACGGGCGCGCCAGCAGGGCTTGGTAATCCTTGGCGTAGTTGCGGTACACCACGGCCAGATCGATGTTGCGGTCCAGCCCCACCAGCAGTCCGTTCACGGTGGCCAGGGCATTGTTGTCGCTCCAGGCGGTCTCGCCGAACAGGCTGACATTGCCCAGCCGGTAGCTGTAATCCAGACTGACGTTGAGCAGGTTGGTGCCCTGAAAGAAGAAGCGGTTGTAGGGCTGGTCACGCAACTGGAGCGGCTGGCTCAGGTTTTCGTTCAGTACGTTAAGGGCCACGTCGCCCCGCCCGCGCTGGTACTTCAGTACGCCGCCCACACTGGTCTGCGTCACCGCATTGCGGTCTTCCACTTCGGCGGGGGTGCGGTGAAACCCGTCGATGTCCAGCGAGCTAACCGCAATGAGAGCTTCACCCACTTCGGTTGTATCCAGCTCAACTAAATTGGCGTCGCGGCCCTTACGCGAGCCGAAAACGGTCAGCTCCAGATGCTGCCCAAAACCGAGCGTCGCGGCCGCACCCCGCATAAAATTAACCTCGTTTACGCTGGAATAGGGCCGCACCGTCCGCCCACCGCGCTTGACGGCCACCGCCAGCGCACTCTTGCCGTAACCGAAACCGGAGTTGAGCACCAATCCCTGCCCCATATTGATGGAATAGTCACCCAGCGCAACGGCCCGCAGGGTACGCGTAACGTCGCGCAGAAAGAAGTGGGCACTGTAGTAGTCAAACCCCTTTTTGTTCGGCTCCCGGAAAAACGCCTCGCCGGCATCTTTCTCTGCCGTAATACCGAAACTCATTTTGTTGGAATACCGTTGCCGAAACCGAACGTAGATCTGGTTGGGGTCGCCGAAGTAGAAACTGTTAGTCTGGTCGGGGTCGGCGGTGTAGCCGCGCTGCTCTTCCAGGGTACGGGTCCAGCGGACGAAGAGTTCGCGCTCGCCCTCGGCAATCATGCGGCGGGGGGAAATGCTCAGGTCGTCCAGCCCGCCGCCCACCCGCACGAAGGGCTGGATGCGACGGATGGTCGGCACGTCGAAACCGGGCACCGCCTGCAATTCGTAAAAGTTGAGCAGGCTGCCGCCCATGTCGGTGCGGTAGGTCAGGAACTCGGCAATCTGCACGTCGTTCAGCAGCAACAGGTCGATCAGGTCTTCCTCGGTAGCCTTGTTCAGGTCCAGCGGGTTTTTCTGGTAGGCCCGCAGAATATCGAACGCCCCGTTAAAGGCAAACTCACCGCCGCTACTCTCCTCGTCGTTCTGCAGGATGTCCTCGATCAACTGTTCGGTCACGTCCGGCAGCTCGTCATCGGTCACCGGCGGCCGGGGTGGGGGGGCATCGTTCTGCGCGGCCGCCCCCGCTGCGAGGAGGAGTAGCAGGATGGTGAAAAACAAAGGAGTGGAGTAACGGAGTAGCGGCACGGCGGGTGGTTCGGTTGAGGCACCCAAAAGTAGCCCTTTACCACCGATGCGGGGCAAAATTTACGGGAGAAACTTAATTCATTGCCGGTTAGCAAATAAAAGCTTACCTTTGCGGGCCGTTTTTGCGCAGCCGATCGCTTTCGGCCGCGCCGAGCAATTTTGCTTTAACTGATTCATGCAATCACTAAAGGCCACGACAAATGTCAGTATACCTAAGTAACGAAAAGAAAGACGAGATCTTCACCGAATACGGCGGCTCGGCCGGTAACACCGGATCGCCCGAGGGCCAGATCGCGCTGTTCACCTACCGCATTCAGGAACTCAGCGAGCACCTCAAAACGCACCGCAAAGACCACAGTAGCCGCCGTGCACTACTCACCTTCGTGGGTAAGCGCAAGCGCATGCTCGGCTACCTCCAGAAGCGCGACCTGTCCGGCTACCGCGCCCTGATCGAGAAACTGGGTCTGCGTAAGTAAACCATTGTTTGCAGCGCAATCGGCGCGCGTAAAAAATCCCCCGTCACGGCATCGTGGCGGGGGATTTTTTGTGCGGGGCCCCCGCCCCCTGACGGGAGGCGGCCGGGCTGTTCCGCCGCGCGGCTGTCGCCTTGGCCCTGCGGGCTCGTCGCTACCGCTCCGCCGGCTCCCATCCCTGGTCCATCGACGCCTCCCAGGAACATTTTTGCGCAGCAAAATCGATGCCTTTGAGGAGCGATGAGTTCGGGGGCGTCGCGCCGGGAAAACATCGCAAATCAAACATCGTACATCCGAATGGCGATAGCCATTTGGAGACGCGAGATATCGCGTCTACAGGGATTGATTATAGCGGTGCTCGGGATCGGCGGCCGAAACGATATTATCATTTAATTCATCGCTTTCCACCTCGCCGTCGCGCAGGCGCACGATGCGGTGGGCGTGCAGGGCGATATCGGGTTCGTGCGTCACCAGAATGATGGTGTTGCCCTGCTTATGAATCTCCTCCAGGATGGCCATGATTTCAATGGAGGTTTTGGTGTCCAGGTTACCGGTGGGTTCGTCGGCCAGAATAATGGTGGGGCTATTGACCAGGGCACGGGCGATGGCCACCCGCTGTCGCTGACCGCCGGATAGTTCGTTGGGCTTGTGTTCCACCCGGTCGCCCAGGCCCACGGAGGTGAGCACGTCACGGGCGCGGTCTTCCCGGTCCTTGCGGCTCATGCCGGCATAAACCAGCGGCAGGGCCACGTTTTCCAGCGACGACTGGCGGGGCAACAGGTTGAAGGTCTGGAAGACGAAACCGATCTTCCGGTTACGCACCTCCGCCAGGCGGCTGTCCGACATCTTGCTCACGTCCTGCCCGTCCAGGAAATAATTACCGCCCGTGGGCGAGTCCAGGCACCCCAGCAGGTTCATCAGCGTAGATTTCCCGGAACCCGACGGACCCATCAGTGCCACGTATTCATTCTTCTCGATATTCAGGTCCACGCCCCGCAGGGCGTGCACCTGGGTACTACCCATCACGTAAGTTTTCTGGAGATCGCGGATGGTGATGACTTGAGACATGGCGGGGGAAGTTGGGTGAAGGATAGATTACTTTTAGCGGTCAAATTACCCGGGGCACCCGGAAGAAGGTGCCGTCGTGGTCGGGCGCGTTTTCAAGGGCCTGCTCGCGGGATAATTCGTGGGCTACCCGATCGGGGCGGGGCGGTTGGCCGTCGTCGCCGAGGTGAGTCAGCGGGGCCACGCCCTCCAGGTCGAGTTCGGATAATTTTTCGACCATGGCCAGTATTTTGTCCAGGTCGGCTCCCAGGTTAGCGCGGCTTTCCGGCGTTAACTCCAGGCGGGCTAATTTTCCTAAGTGCGATATTAAGGCGTCATCTACGGGCATGGGTCTTTTTTTGGATGAACGGATGGTTTATGGAGACGGGATAACGTTTCTCAGTCCAAGGCTACGCCGCAAATCTCAAACCCTCTCTTTTGGAGAGGGAAAATTCGACTCAGTCGATAAGAAGAGGGCGTGTACGCGGAGGCTTATCTAAATTACCAGAGTACTGACGCGCAGCATCCTACCAAAAGTACGCGTGCGCAGCACCCCCATGTACGCCTAGGCTTATCTAAATTACTAAAATACCGACGCGCAGCGTCCTACCAAAGTACGCGCGCAGCGCCCCGGCTACTTCTCCAGTTCCGCCAGCTTCTTTTCCAGCCGGCCGATCTGCCGGTACAAGTCCGGCAGCTGTTTGAACACGGCGTAGCTCTTCAAATAATTCTTGTAATCGATGGCGGGCGAGCCGAACAGGGCCGTGCCGGGTTGTTCCACGCTGGCGGCGATCCCGCTCTGCGCCTGAATTTGTGTCCGGTCGGCAATTGTCACATGCCCCACAAAACCCACCTGCCCGCCGATGCGGCAATCCGCGCCGATCTTGGTGCTGCCGGCAATCCCGGTCTGGGCGGCCACTACCGTATTGCGGCCGATCTCCACGTTGTGGCCGATCTGGATCAGGTTGTCCAGCTTGACCCCCTCATGGATGATGGTGGAACCCATCGTGGCCCGGTCGATGGTAGTATTGGAGCCGATCTCCACGCGGTTGTGCAGCACCACGTTGCCCACCTGCGGCACTTTTTCGTAGGTGCCCTCCTCGTTGGGGGCAAAACCAAACCCATCGCTACCGATCACGCAATTGGCGTGCAACACGCAGTCGTCGCCGATCACGCAACCGCTCAGTATTTTCACGCCGGGATAAATGATGCAGTTGGCCCCGATCTTCACCCGCGCCCCCACGTAGACCTGGTCCAGCAACAGCGTATTCTCGCCGATGGTGCAGTCTTCCTCCACGACCGTAAACTTACCGATGCGGACCTTGGCCGCCAATTGCGAACTATCATGAACCAGGGCGTTGTCGGAAATCCGCCGCTGGGTAGATTCGCCTGGGTCGCCCTGGAAAATGGCCAGCAAGCGTGAAACGGCGGTGTAAACCTGCGGAACCCGAATGAGCGTGGGCGTAAGCGGTCGCTTCGGGATAAAATCATGGCTAACCAGCAGGGCGGAAGCAGCGGTCTCGTAGGCGTACTGCTCGTACTTCATATTACCCAGAAAGGTAATACTACCCGGCCCCGCCTCCTCGATCTTGGCCGGATGCCGAATGGCGACTTTCCCGTCCCCTTCAATGGTTCCGTCGATTAATTCCGCGATCTGTTCGGCCGTTATGTGCATATGCGCAAAGGTAAGCAACGAGAGCAAAGACCCGCCTGCTTTGGATTTAATTATTCGACGGATAACCCCGGACCAGGGATGGGAGCCGGGCCGACCGGCAGGGAGGCAGCCCGCAGGGCCAACCGATCAGGGCGCGGCGGAACAGCCCGGCCGCCTCCCGCAAGGGGGCGGGGGCCCCTAAAGAAAAACTAAGACTCACCTCCTCGCGTGGAGAGTAGCCGACCACAGGTCGGCGTAGCCCCCCGCGAATGAATCCGCCCCTGCCCGGGGCTACTTCCGGGGGGTAAACTTTCTTCATTTCCCCTCTGCCAGGACGTACGTGCAAACATCCCACACCCTACATCATATGATCTCCGGCAATCCCGTCTCCGCCCCCCCGCCGCCCAGGCGATCGAGGACGGCGCGTTGGTCGAGGCCCATTTTTCGAAACGTCCGTTCCACGGCGGCGATGAATTCCTCGTCCACCAGCTGCTGCACGTCGGTCAGGCCGCTCAGTGCCTCGCTTTTGCGGAAGCGGTAGATCTGTTCGCGCGTGCCGTCCTCGAATTTGACGGGGTAGCGGTGCTCCGTGTCGAAGACGGAAATTTTGAGCCGGGGGTGCTCGATGTAGCCGATGACGCGCATGGTTGCTAAAGTTTACCGAATGATATAAGGTGCAGAAAATGAGTTACTTAGCCGCTTCCTTACCGTAAAATTCTTCCCGAATTTCCTGCGGAACGGCGTGCTTCCACCGTTTGTGGGTCCAGAGGTAATGGGTAGGGCTGGCGCGGATCTGGGCCTCCAGCAGCTCCGCATAACGGCGCATGATGAAGCCGTCCTCTTCCTCCCGCGGCCGCTCCGTGATGAGGGTCATTTGCACCGTCTGGAAACCGCGTTCGCCGGTGGGCACCATGCAGGCGAAAACGACGGGCATGTCCTGTTCGCGGGCGTATTTTTCCGGGCCGGGGTAAAAGCCGGTGAGTTGTGTCAGAAATTCCGCCCACACCAGCCGCCGCTTGTTAGCAGTGGAGGGCGATTGGTCGGCCATGTAAAAATCGAGGGTCATCCGTCCGGTCTCCCGATTGAATTGGTAGTACTCCGGTACCCGGCGGCGGTCGACGAGCAGCGTGCCGAAGCGCATCCGGTTCTGGCGGATGGCCCGGTTCAGGAAACGGTCTTTGAGCGGGCTGAACACGCCCATGGTGAGGTGGGGCGCAAACTGGCTGGAGAACGCCAGGGCCGCCATTTCCCAGTTGCAATTGTGCCCGCCCACGCCGATGACCGACCGGCCCCGCGCCGCAAAATCATCCAGTATCTCGGGATTCAGCACCCGGCACCGGAGCACCGCCTCGGCTTCCGAAATGGTGAAATTCTTGATCGTCTCAATAATCAGGTCGAAGAAATAGTGGTAAAACCCGTCCTGGATCAACTTGCGTTCCGCCGCCGTTTTCTCGGGGAAGGCCAGCTTCAAATTGCCCGCCACCACTTTGGTGCGGTAGCCGATCAGCCGGTACAGCACCAGGTAAAGAAAATCGGAGACCCCGTACAGGAACCAAAAGGGTAAGCGACTGAGGGGCAGCAGGATAAAGCGGTAAAACAGGCTGGAGGCGGAAGTTTTCAGAAGGCGGTGGGAATTAGCGGGGGAACATTTCGGCTTCGATGAGTTGGCAGATCGTGTGGCCGATCAGCATATGCGCTTCCTGGATGCGGGGCGTGTCCGTGCTGGGAATTTGGAAGCAGTAATCCGCCAGTTCGGCCAACCGGCCGCCGGCGGAGCCGGTCAGGCCCACCGTCAGGCCGCCGCCCGCGCGGGCGGCCTCGGCGGCCGCCGTCACGTTGGGCGAGTTGCCGGAGGTGGACAGGCAGAACAGCACGTCGCCCGGCCGGATCATGGCGGTGGTCATGCGGGCAAAAGAGTGGCTGAAATCGTAGTCGTTGCTCACCGCCGTCAGGTAGGAAGTGTTGACGTGCAGGGCTTCGGAGAAGAGCGGCGGCCGGTCGTAGTAGAAGCGTCCCGACAGTTCGGCGGCCAGGTGCTGCGCGTCGGCCGCGCTGCCGCCGTTGCCGCAAAACAGCACCTTGCCGCCCCCGCGCAGGGCCGCCAGGCAATCGTCCACGGCCCGGCCGATCAGGGCGGGCAGCGCGGCATCGCCGCGCAGGGCGCGCTTCAGGTCGCAGGCGGCGGCCAGGGCCGTGGCGATGGAAGAATTACGGTCGGTACTCGGCATGGCGGGGCGTCAGTTTACAATCAGCAGGTACTTGCGCTTCTTGCCGTTTTCCAGCAGCAGGTAGCGGTCGTGCAGCAGGGCGGCGGTGGTAAACTCCGCGTCGGCGTCAATCACTTTTTCCTTGTTCACGCTGATGGCATTGCCCTTCAGGGCGCGGCCGGCCTCGCTCTTGCTCGTCAGTATAGTGGTGTGCGTGGCTAGCAGATCGGTGATGCCGATGCCCCGCTCCAATTCGTTGCGGTCCAGCTGGAAACTCTCCACTTCACCGGCAATGGCGCGGAAACTGGCGGCGTCCAGTTCCGCCAGGTCCTCGGCCGTCGCGCTGCGTCCGTACAGTAGTTCGGTCACGCGCTGCGCGGCCCGCAGGGCCTCCGCGCCGTGGATGCGCTCGGTCAGTTCGGCCGCCAGGCGTACCTTTATTTCGTTGGGGTTGTCGCGGGCTTCCACGCGGGCAATATCGGCCTCCACTTCGGCTCGCTCGCGCAGGCTGAAGTAACGCAGGTAGGTCGGCACGTCGGCGTCGTCGGCCCGCAGCCAGAACTGGTAAAAATCGTAGGGCGAGGTCAGTTCGGCATCCAGCCAGATGTTGCCCTCGGTAGATTTGCCGAATTTGCTGCCGTCGGCCTTGGTCAGTAGCGGCGTGGTTACGGCATAAGCCTTGCCGCCCAGGTTGCGGCGGATAAATTCGGTACCGCTGGTAATGTTTCCCCACTGGTCCGAGCCGCCCATCTGCACCCGCACGCCGTAGTCCTGGTATAGCCGCTGGAAATCATAGGCTTGCAGCAGTTGGTAGGAAAACTCGGTAAACGACAGGCCGCTCTCCAAGCGGTTTTGCACGCTATCTTTCGACATCATGTAGCTCACCGTCAGGGTTTTGCCCACATCCCGCAGGAACTCCAGGATATTCATCTCCCGGTAGAAGTCGTGGTTGTTCACCAGTTGCGCGGGCCGCTCGCCCTCGAAATCCAGCAGCCGGCGGGCTTGCTCGGCCTGGTACTTCAGGTTATGGTCCAGTTCCTCGTAGGTCTTCAGTTGGCGCTCCTGGTCCTTGCCGCTCGGGTCGCCGATCCGGCCGGTGGCACCGCCCATCAGCACGATCGGCCGGTTGCCGGTGCGCTGCCACAGCGTCAGCAGCATCAGTTGCACGTAATTACCGATGGTCATCGACGGGGCCGTGGGGTCGAACCCGATGTAGGCCGTCACCGGCTCGCCGCCGTCCAGCAGTTCTTCCAGCCCGGGGGTCATCTGGTGCAACATGCCCCGCCATTCCAGTTCTTCGAGAAAAGTCATCCGTCGCTTGTGGTTTTGAACCCGCAAAGGTAGGTAATTCCGCCGCGCTTCCCAACGACAAAAGGGCGGCACCGGTCCGGTGCGCCCTCGTCAATTCATAAATATCCGGTTGGTGTCGGTCAGTCCAGCAGCACCTCGCGGTACAGAATCGGATCGGGATACTCCTTTTTGAAGTGGTACTTGATCACGTCGAAAGCGGTAATAACGCCCTTTAGTTCGCCACGCAGGTTCACCACCGGCAGCGTCTTGAAGCGCTGGTCGATAAACAATTCGGCGGCGGTACCGATCTTGTCCTTGGGGGCCAGTTTCACCACGTCGGTGGTCATTACATCGCGCACCGTGCCCTCGCCTACACAGCTGGTTTCGCGCAGGTTACGCCACAGGTCATAGGAGGTGATCAGGCCCACGAGTACGCCGTTTTCCACCACCGGCAGCTGCTGTTTGCGGCGGCGCAGCATCAAATCGGTAACGGCCTGAATGGTATCGTCCGGCCCCACCGTCAGGGGGTTATTCGACATGATCGACCGGATTTCTTCGTTCATCATAATGGTATGGATTGAATGAGTAGTTGTGTCCCGGAAAGATAGGGCTTTGCTTTTATTTTTCCAAATTACCGGTTCAAGTATTATCCGACTGCCTCTTTCCCGTATGCAAGCCATATATTTGGGCGTGTCCGCCCTCCGCTAACGCGGCGGGGCGGCCGGTCCCTTTCAGGCTCGCTGTTCGCTCGGTGCTGCGCACTGCCCCGCTCTGCGGGACCACCTTCCAGGCACCTCACGCGATGCAAACGGTTGAGGTAGTTCACTTCCGGGCAACGCAACAGTTCGAGTACATCCATACCTGAGCGGGCAGTTCTACCACCGACCTGAAAATAAGACTTCGCGGTTTCCACTCATCAATCCATTAAACGATTATTAAGAACTTGCTTGGGAATTTTGAGAACTGAGGATCAATAATTTATAGTTCCAGCCAGATGAAAAATTGCGCATTTAGTGAGTTAAGTGGGTCATTTTTCATAACGCCGGGTTTATAAATACTTGGTTTTCAGGAAGCAAAAATCCAAACAAGCTATACCTTTAACCCCAGCTAATCAACCACTTTCCCATGCACCAGACTTTCTGTCTTCTCTTTTTCCTTGCTCTGTCCGCTACCCTCGTTGCCCAGCCTTCCGCCGACGGCTGGCAAATCAGCACCGCCCAGCGCGATGATTACACCGGTATCGTAGCCGCCAACGGCCGCATCGGTATCCTGCCCTCACCCGAGCCGTTCGGGGTCAAGCAGGTCATTCTGAATAATGTGTACGACAAGGAATCGCCCCTGGGTGTGAGCCGGGTGCTGGAGGGCATGAACTTCGGCAACCTGGAGCTGCGGATCGACGGCCGACTCGTCACCGGCACCAACCTGACCGACTGGCGGCAGACGCTGGACATGAAGGAAGCCAAATTCCGCACCACCTTTACCGTACCCGGCAAGGCCCGGGTCACTTACGACATCTACGCCCTGCGCAATCTCCAGTATGCCGCCTACATCGACGTGAGCGTGGAGGCACTGGCCGATGTGGAAGTGACTACGACCGGCCGGATCGAGGTGCCGGAAGACTACCGGTTTCCCAGCGGGAGCTTTCGGGTGTTGAAAGACCTGGAAACCACCATGCCAGTACTGCAAATGCTGGCCACCAGCCGGCTGGGGAAGCACCGGGTGGCCACCTCGGCTACCTTTGTGTGGCACGATATCAATTCCGGCCGCGAACACCAACGCCCCGAGCTTACTGCCCGGCAGCCGGACTCGACCACCAATACGCTCACCTTTACCCGTAGCGTGACCAAGGGTAAAACGCTGGATTTCGCCTGGACCGCCGCCCAGTGTACCACCCAGGATTTCGGCGACCCCCAAACCGAAACCGAGCGTTTTGTGATTTACAACCTCCTTACGCCCCGCGCCGATCTACTGGCCATGCACCGTCAACGCTGGGCCGATCTCTGGCGGGGCGATATCATCATCGAAGGCGCACCGCAGGATCAGGCCGATGTCCGCCTGGCCCTCTACCACCTTTATGCCTTCTCCCGCGCCGATTCCGATCTGAGCATCTCGCCCATGGGTCTCTCCTCGCAGGGCTACAACGGCCACATTTTTTGGGATACCGAATTATGGATGTTCCCGCCCCTGCTTGTCCTCAACCAGCCGATCGCCCGCTCGCTGGTCAACTACCGCTCCGACCGGCTGGAACCGGCCCGGGCCAAGGCGCGTAATTTTGGTTTCGCGGGGGCCATGTTTCCGTGGGAAAGCGACGATACCGGCGAGGAAGCAACCCCCGCCTGGGCACTCACCGGCACCTTCGAGCATCACATCACGGCCGACGTGGCCATTGCTTTCTGGAATTTTTACCGCGTTACCAGGGACGAACACTGGCTCCGCGAGCGCGGCTACCCCCTCCTGCGCGAGGTGGCCGATTACTGGGTCAGCCGCGCTACGGAGAATAATGATGGTAGCTATTCGATTAAGAACGTGGTCGGGGCCAATGAATTTGCCGCTAATATCGACGACAATGCTTTTACCAACGGCTCGGCCATCACCGCCCTGCGCTACGCCGTGCTGGCCGCCCGCGAACTCAACCAAACCCCCGATCCGCGCTGGGCGGCCGTGGCCGATAAGATCATCATCCATCAGTTTCCCGATGGTACCACCCGCGAAAACGCAACCTATGACGGCGAGGTCATCAAACAGGCCGATGCCAATTTGCTGGCCTACCCCCTGGATATTGTAAGCGATAAAGAGCGTCTACTCAAAGACCTCCGTTATTACGAACCCAAGCTATCGCCCGAGGGTCCGGCCATGGCCCAGGCGGTTTTCTCCGTCCTCTACGCCCGCCTGGGGGATGCCGAGGAAGCCTATCGTCTTTTCAAGGCCGGCTACGTACCCAACCAGCGGCCGCCCTTCGGTGCCCTGTCCGAGTCACCGACCAGCAACAATCCTTACTTCGCCACCGGTGCGGGCGGCCTGCTTCAGAGCGTGTTGTTCGGTTTTGCCGGCCTCCACCTCACCGATGAGGGGATCGTACAGAAAAACCCCGTTCTCCCCAAAGCCTGGAAATCGCTTACCATCACCGGCGTCGGCTCGGAGGGGCGGACGATCCGGGTGGATGAATGAATACGGGAAGCAAGTGATTATCCTGCTACGACTACGGGAGCATGACGGTCAAGGGGATCGACGGCCACCTCGTTCTGCAGTATTTCATAGTGCAGGTGGGGGCGGGTGGACAGGCCGGTGCTCCCTACCGCCCCGATGATTTTACCTGATGGAATAAGTTGGCCCGTTTCCACATTGGTTTTGCTCAAGTGATTGTAGACGGTTAGATAGCCGTCCTCGTGCAGGATACGGACGGAAATTCCGTTTTTCCCACCATCGCCGGCAAAGGTGACCCGCCCGGCAGCAGTGGCCAGGACGGGTGTACCCGATTCGGCGATAATATCGATACCGCGATGCAGCACTCGGGTTTTTTTCAGGGGATGCAATTTGATGCCAAAACCGATCCCATTGAATGCGGCGGGATCAAAACCGGAGATTGGACTTCCCGTGGGAGGATCGACAAACTCGTGCTGCGCAAGGTCGGAATTAGTATTTTTCCGGTCTCCGGAATCGGGAACATAGAGGGAAGTAAGTGCTCCGAAAAAGAGTAGGAGAAAGGTGGATTTAATCAGCATGGGCTTGATTTTGCGGGTGAAATGGATGTTGCGGTAAACGTTTTTAAGTCGGGAAAGCGGCCATTTGGTCTGTATGTCGTTTAGTGCGGAAGCAAAGGATTGTCCGTTTGCCATCCGATCTTCCAGATCGCAGCAGAGGTGATCGAGCAGTTGATCGCTTAGATCGGCCGGCAGTTTAGCTGCTCGAAGATGATCGGTTATCAGAGCTAATTGATCGGGGGTGAGCTGTTGCATATCAATCGAGTTGAAGATCCAGCAGACGCTGCATGGTGAGTAGAAAATTCTGAAACTCGCCACGCTGTAGCCCGGCGGTCTGGCGGCCCGCCTCGGTGATGCGGTAATAACGCCGGGTGCGGCCACCTACCTGGACAGACTCCGTGACAACCAGTTTTTCGTCCTCCAGTTTGTGTAGCAGGGGGTAAAGGGAGCCTTCACTCATTCGGTATTTGCCCCCACTCAATTCCTGCGCGGCTTTGCTCATTTGATAGCCGTACATCCGCCCCTCCTTATCCAGCAGCCGAAGGATCACGATTCGGAGCGTGCCCTTGATGAGTTCTTTTGAATACATAAGTCAAAGATACCTCTAATTTAGAGGTATTAGTAATTTTTTCGTGATTTTTTCGAATGATGACTGCCGATTTGCGTCGTGTGAGGGGCGTGCGACGCCCACGTCGGGTGCGCGAATGCGCCATTGGGTGCCGTATGCGTGCTTCCGCCCGCGTCTCGCGACCGGAGGTGGCGCGAGCCAAATTCGCGTGACCGGAGGTCACGCACCATCCTTCATTCCTTGTCCCGTGCGTGAGGTGCCTGGACGGGCATCCGCGCAGCGGGGCGTGCGCAGCACCGAGCGAACAGCGAAGCCGGTAAGGGACCGACCCCGGCGATAGCCGGGGACACGCCCAAACCCTTAGCCCGGAGAAGCGTTTTATCATCCCTGATCAACCAGAATTGCTTTATTCATGCCTACTTTTCCCCCGCCCCCTCATCACCGTCCCGCCCTCCGAGTCGGTCTCGTACAACAGGCCAATACTCATGATCGTGCCGCCAACGTGGCCAAATCGCTGGCGGGCATTCGGGCCTGTGCCGCAGAGGGGGCAGAGCTGGTGGTACTGCAGGAATTGCATACCGGCCCCTATTTTTGCCAGGTGGAGGATACCGGCAAATTCGACCTGGCCGAAACCATTCCCGGACCCAGTACGGAGGAATTCGGTGCGCTGGCCGGGGAGCTGGGCGTGGTGCTGGTAATTTCGCTTTTCGAGCGGCGGGCACCCGGTATTTACCATAACACTGCCGTGGTATTGGAAAGCGACGGGACGATTGCCGGCACCTACCGCAAGATGCACATCCCCGATGACCCGGCTTATTACGAGAAGTTTTATTTCACGCCCGGCGACCTCGGTTTTCATCCCGTGGATACCAGCGTGGGGCGGTTGGGCGTGTTGGTGTGCTGGGACCAGTGGTACCCGGAGGCAGCCCGTTTGATGGCACTGGCCGGTGCGGAGGTGTTGATTTATCCGACGGCCATCGGCTGGGAAAGTACGGACCCGCAGGAGGAGAAGGAGCGGCAGTTCGGGGCGTGGCAAGTGAGTCAGCGGGGCCACGCGGTGGCTAACGGTTTGCCGGTGATTGCCGTAAATCGTACGGGTCACGAGCCGGATTGGTCGGAGGTGACGGGTGGTATCGAGTTCTGGGGTCGCAGTTTCGTGGCCGGACCGCAGGGCGAGATATTGTACCAGGCCCCCTCGCACGAAGAAGTGAACAAGGTGCTGACCATTGACCGTCACCGGACGGAGGAGGTGCGTCGGATCTGGCCTTTTTTCCGCGATCGGCGGATCGATGCGTACGAGGGGCTGCTGCGGCGGTATATTGATTGAGGGGTGACCAAAACGAAAGAAGGCGACCATTGCTGATCGCCTCCTTAACGTACACCCGGATGGGTGTTCCCCACCGGTACTTACGACGGTGGTGAATGAGTTGGATGCGGAACGGGAGAAATTATTTATTCCCTCCGCAACTCCCGCTTCCAAATCTCCTTGCCGTCCTTATCCCGCAGTTGTACCGTCAGCAGTCGCTCGGTGCGGGGGCCGCTGAAGGTGAGTAGGCCGAAGTTGTGCAGGACAGCCAGCGTGCCGTCTACGCGTAGGTCATTTACCTCGCTGCGATTGGTGCCGGTGCCGGCCGTCAGGCTGGATACGGTAAGGTCATGCACCAGTTTGCCATTGCCCATTTTGAGGGTGCTCAGTTCGCTGTGGTGACGGTCGCCGGTGAGGAAGACCACGCCGCTGATGTCCTCTTCCTCGATGCGGCGCAGCAGGTAGGCGCGCTCGGCGGGGGCCAAGGCGGTATAGGTTTCGCCGGCCCTGGCGGTGTTCAATACCTGCCCGCCGATACCCACCATTTTATAGGGAGCCTGGCTGAAGATCAGGCTTTCGATCAGCCATTCCAGTTGTTCTTTGCCCAGTACGGTCTTGTTATCCTTGCGCTTCTGGTCGTTGGGGGTGCGGTAGCTACGGTTATCGAGCAGAAGAAAATCAATGTCGTGGTACTGGTAGAAGGTGGTGATGCCGCCCAGGCCCGGCAGGCCGGAGGTGGGGTTGGCCCAGAACAGGTCGAACATCTCCTTGGCCAGTTCCTTGTGAATCCAGGTGCGGTCGCTGTTGTTAGGGCCGTAATCGTGATCGTCCCAGGTGGCCAGATTATGGGTGCGGGCCAGCAGGGGCTGCATTTCGGGCAGCGAGCGGGTATGCGTATAGCGGTGCAGGTAGCCGGTGCGGGTGTACCAGTCTACCTCGCGCAGGTAGGTGTTGTCACCCAGCCAGAACATCACTTCGGGATTGGCCCGGTCCAGGGCCGTAAATATTTCGTACTCACTGCCGTAGCCCGGACCGGGGCGATCATATTCCGGTTCGTTGATGTAGGAGCAGCTACCCACGGCTACCGTAAATTCGGGCGGGTCGTTGCGCCAGCGCCAAAGTTGCTGGGTGCGAAAAATGGTGGGGTAGGAAAAGCTCAGTTCCTTGCCGTTAATGTGAACCGCATAGCGGTAGGTGCGACCGGGTTGTACGCGATCGGCCGTCAGTTTGGCGGTATTGCCGAGGTGGCGTTCGGTACGTACCACGGACGTGCGGTAAGTCTCCGCCCTGGCATCACCCAATTCGGTATAGGATACAAATACCTCGGCCGGCTCGGTGGTCTGCACCCAGACTACCGTTTCCAGCAAGTCGGTGTAACCCAGCATGGGGCCGGATTGGAGTAGACTTTGCTGGGCGGCCAGATGGGCGCAGGAAAGGAGAAGGAATAAGCAGCCGAATAAGTGACGCATGGCGGGGGAAAGTTAGTTGAGGGGCGAAGGTAGGGGAGGGGATGTTGCGGGAGGGTTAAATTTGGTGGGATTCCGCTTGCCCAATTGTTGTAAAGAACTACTTCCCGACCTCAGGCTTCTGAGACCCCTACAGCGATAGCACGCGCAGTGCCCGTTCCACCTCGCCCCGTTCGAGCAAATCCTTGGCTAGTTTATGGCGGGCATCCAGGTGATCGGCGGCGGCGATCTCGCGGAGTTCTTCCGTTAATCTTTCGGCAGCCAGTTCTTCCGGGGTGGGCAGGCGTTCGGCATTGCCGAGCCGGCCGAGATTGTTGGCGGACAGCACGTGGCTGGTACGCACGTGTTCCGGCAAACGATCTACGCCGATGCCGAGGGTGTGGATCGGTTTCGGGATCTCGAAAAGGGCTTCCCCCGAGGCGCGGCAATACCAGCTTTCGCCCATGCGGGCCACCAGGTCCAGTTTGGTCGTATCGAGCGTATCGTCCTCGCGCAAGTAGCGTTCGTCAATGTGGATCATCACTACCTCGCAGATCACCAGGTTGCCCGCGCCGCCGCCCTCGCCGGTGGCAATCACGTCGGTCACCCGGCACTCGAAGGCCAGCGGGGCTTCGGCTACCCGGGGCGGTTTTACACGCTCGGAGGGTACTTCGGTCAGGCCGGCTTTGATAAATTCATTTACCCCCGTAGGGTACTCCGTGCTGGCCAGCGACATCTGCTCTACCAGCGGGAAGTTCACAATGTTGACCACGGCCTCACGGGTAGCCAGCACATTGTCCAGTGTGTCCTTGCTGCTGCCGTCGCGGCCCCGGCGGACGGGAGAAAACACCAGGGTGGGCGGCCGGGTACCGAACACGTTGAAAAAGCTGTAGGGGCTTAGGTTCACCCGCCCGTCCGCATCCCTGGTGCTGACAAAGGCAATGGGACGCGGCGCGATGCCCGAGGACAGGTAGCCGTAGAGTCGGGGCGTGGAGAGGGTGGTGGGGTCGAATGAACGCATAGGTATAATAGGCTTCGCCCAAAAGTAGGTTATTTACCGCACTAAGGTCACACTGCCGCTGCGCCTGACCACCTCGCCGGTAACCAGCTCGATGCCGGCCGTGTAAAGATAGACTCCCGTGGGCGCGGGTTTGCCGGTGCCCGTCTGCCGGCCGTCCCAGGCGGCGCGAAACTCGGATTGAGCAGTACCCGACTGGTGGATCAGGCCGCCCCATTTGTCAAAGATAAGGAGTTCCTGGACGCCGGTGACCGAGGGGCCGCCGAAGACCTCGAAGACATCGTTGACACCGTCGTCGTTCGGAGAAAAGGCGGAGGGGACGTAAATGTCTTGATTGAAAAAAGTCGTGAAACTGATGCTGTCCGAGACGGCGCAGCCGGTGGTGTCAAAAACAATGGCAACATAAGTGGCCGGGCCGGTAAGGCGCAGGTTTGCGCGGGTGCAGCCGTCATCGCAGTCGGGCAGGGGCGGAAACCAGAGGATGGTGTCGAGTTGACCGGGAAGTAACGAGGTTTGCAGACTGAGCGTAACCGCAGTGCCGAGCGGCAACCGGGTCTCCGGGGTAGAGGCCGTCAGGTCGACCGTAAAATTATCCGGCTCGGGCAGCACGACGGTGGTATTGTTCTCACAGCCGTTGATGTCCTGGATGCCTACTATATACTCGCCACCCGGCAAGCCGGGAAAAAGGCCGATCGGCTGGTAGGGTTGATCGCCGATCCGAAACAGGTAGGGTCCCAGGCCGTCCAGGGGATCGGCTACAACGATGGCTCCATTGGAAATGAGTGCCTGACAGGTCGGCGGAACCACCGCAACTTCGAGTGGCGGGCTGCGGCGTCCGTCCTCGACGAAAAATTCAGCCCGATCCGTACAACCATTAATTAGGTCGGTTAGCAAGTAAACATAATTACCCGGCTGGTCGATAACGATGGAGTCTGGATTAATCAGAATTGAGCCGTCCGGGAAAGTCCAATTGACCAGTAACGTATCTTGATTAAAACTTGCATAGCTGTAACTGGCCAAAATGGGTGAAAGGCAGGTGATTTCGAGTTCTTCGGGCGGTGGTAAATTTAAATTAATTACCGGGGAAGGTAGTATGGTGATTGTTACGGTGGTCGTTTGGTCAGGACAAGAATTATTGCCGGTAACCGTATAGTCAAATAGGTAAGTACCAGGTATGATTAGATTTGTCGATAGCCTGCCTAACGCGGCGTCGAATACACCGGCCGGCAGGCCGGCCGGGGGCGTCCAGGTGCCACCGGGGTCGGCACCAATAAGAAAGTCTGCCAGGTTTACTTCCTCGCCTGTATCCCGGCAAAATAATGGTGTTTCCATAGCGGTGCCGGACATAGGTCCGCGGCGCATCTCAATGGGCCGGCTGCTCTGGGCGGAGCAGGTGCCCTCGGTCACAACGTAGAAGAGTTCGTACACTCCCTGGGCAATGGTATAAAAATCGAGGGTATCGCCCAGCGGGCCACCAGATAACAGCCAATCGCCGCCCGGTGTAGAGGTAGGCAGCAACAGGTCGTCGAGGACCAGGAAAAGTGGGTCGCCGTCCAGGCAGTACAGCTCCTGCGGCAGTTCAAATTCAGGGTTTAGGGGTTCGAGCAAGCTGATTAGGAAACTGTCGGTAGCCGTACATCGCTCGTACAGCCCCACGTCGTCGATGGCAAAGTCGTTGCCCATTGCCAGGGTATTGGCGTTGCGGATGCAGATTTCCAGGGTGCTGCTAACGGGGTCAGTAACAAGAAATTCGTGAAATTCCCACGCGCAGTTGACAGTTGAAATGGTGAATTCCGGTCCGGCAATACCGTTGACCGTCAAGTAGAGGCGGGCGGGGTTCTGCGGTACCACGGTCGCAAACCAGGCCTCGAAACGCAGGTCGGTTCCCGGCGTCACGCTCACGGTCTGGCAGTAGATTCGGGCATCGTCCACGGGCGAGCCGTTAACCACCATCATGTTATCCTCCGCTCCGGGCGTATGGTCCTCGCAGGGCGCAAAACCGCTGTGGGTGGATTGCGGATTATCGCTAATTAAGTACTGCCCCTCGCCGGCCAGTGGGCCGATGGGGCTGGTGCTATTGCCCGGGTTGTAGTCGGAAGTAAATCCGGTATTACCCTGACTGAAATCGCCGTTAACGACCAGATTCTGTGCGGCATAAAATTCCGCCTCCAACGTAATCCAGGTAGTCTCGGTTATGGCAATGGTCGGCGAAAGATCGGCAGTATTCTGCGGCATCACCGTGCCCAGGGGCAGCCAACTCAGCACATCCAGCCGGCTGCTCTCAATTTCCGCCTGCGTACCGACGGTCTGCGGATCGCAGAGCAGCGTATCCGTGCCCGCACTGATGGAAGCAGGGCAGGTAGACTGGGAAAATAACGGGAAGGTCAGGATAAGCAGGCTACCGACCAGGCCGGCGCGGGCTATAGAATTCCACATAACGAACGGGGTTGAGCCGTTCCGACGAAACAGATATATACAGTGGGTGAGATTGCGCGTCTGTATGGCAAAACCGATCGACGGTATGTGGATCGATCAACTCAGGTCGTTCGGTGCGCGGTGTATGGTGGAGTAGTGTAAAGCGAGTACGTCGAAAATCGGCCGGGGAAAAATAAATAGCCGGAGAAATAAGGGATAAAAATCCGCCCCTCCGGGACACTCAAAGGTAGGGAAAATCCAGCACTGTATCTTTTGAGTCTAGATAAGTCGGCCAATCATTCAAGCATAAAATAAAGCGCCCCCGGCCATCTTTCGATAACCGGGGGCGCTGTGCTATGTGCTATAAGTAGCAGGAAAGGATTGACCTAACCTAGTACTGATCGTCGTTGTCCGTGTAACGGTCGTTGCCGCCGCCGTAGCCGCCGCCGCTGTTACCACCGCGATAACCGCCGCCGCCGCCGCCGCTGTTACCACCCCGGTATCCGCCGCCGCCGCCACCGCCGCCGCGGTAACCACCGCCGCCGCCGCCGCCGCGATAACCGCCACCGCCGCCGCCGCTATTGCCGCCGCCGCTGTAGCCGCCGCCACCACCGCCGTAGCCGCCGCCGCCACCGCCACCGCGGTAACCACCGCCACCGCCGCCGCCGCCGCGGTAACCACCGCCGCCACCGCCGCCGCCGCGACGATTCTCGCGTGGCTCAGCTTCTTTGACCAGGATGGTCCGACCGTCGAGGTCTGTTTCGTTAAGAGCGGCAATCGCCGCATTTGCTTCGTCGTCATTAGGCATTTCGACGAAGGCGAACCCACGGGAACGGCCCGTTTCGCGGTCCATAATTACTTTGGCGGAGTCAACAGCGCCGAAGTTTTCAAAGGCAGTACGTACAGAGTAGTCATCACTGTCGTAGTTAAGCCGTGCAACAAAAATATTCATACGGAAAGAAAAAGTAAAGGAACAATAATAGCTGAACCAGGAAAGGAATCGGACGGAAAAAGCGGGGCGGGTGTTGAAATAAAACTCAAACTGCTCTACTTATCAAATCATCGAAAATCGATCTCAGAATCAACTTAACGCGGTAAAGGTAGGGGAATAATAAGCGACCGTGCAACATTTTGCGCCGGTCATACCCGATATTTGTGGAAATATGCGGCCCGAAAGCCGCCAACTAGTCCAGAAATCGTTTATTTCCCTCCACGTCAACACATTAACTCCATGCTCACGCGCTTAGTTCATCCCGCCGCATTTTTATTTTTTCTCGCGCTCTGCGCGGCCTGCAACCAGACCCCCGTCAGCGAGCCGACCGACTCCGCCCACGTCACCACCATCCGCCAGTTGGCAGATTCACTCCAAACGGTGTTCGCACCCGATAAACGGGTGGCCCTCTTCGACTTAAACGTAGCGGAAAATAAGGATACCATCACCCTCACCGGTGTCACCGACCAGCCCGCCGCCCACGCCGCACTAATCGCGGAACTAGAAAAAGACGGCATCATGTTCGTGGACAGCATCCGTATTTTACCCGACCCCGCTCTCGGCGATCGCACGTTCGGCGTTGTTCGTCAGTCCGTCGCCAACCTGCGTTCCCAAATGGGACACTCGCAGGAACTAGCCACCCAGGCCGTCCTCGGCACCCCCCTGCGGGTACTCGAAAAAGACCCCGCCGGCGGCGATTGGTACCGCGTTCAGACCCCCGACGGTTACATCGCCTGGCTCGACGGCGGTGGTTTTCAACCCCTCGGTACCGCCCAAATGTCCGGCTATCAGACGAGTAATCGGGTGCTGTTCAACGGCGATTTCGGCCTCGTCCGCTCCCTGCCCACCGCCGCGGCTCCCGTCCTGCTCGACCTCGTGCCCGGCTCGCTGCTCGTCCAGATCGGCCCCGCCGGCCCGTACACTCAGGTGAAACTTCCCGACGGCCGCCGGGGCTATCTGCCTTCGGATCAGCTCATTACCTACGAATGGTGGACGGCCGAACGGCCCTTTTCCGTGCCCGCCATCCTCGCCACCGCCGACCGCCTGTCCGGCCGCCCTTACCTCTGGGGCGGCACCAGTGCCAAGGGCATGGACTGCTCCGGCTTCACCAAAACCGTCTACCGCCTCAACGGCCTCATCATCCCCCGCGACGCAAGCCAGCAAGTCCATGTCGGCACCGAGGTCGCCCTCGACGACAGCCTCACCAACCTCCAGCCCGGCGATTTTCTCTTTTTCGGCAACCTCCGCGAAGACGGCAGCCAACGCATCACCCACGTCGGCATCTACACCGGCAACGGAAATTTCATCCACGCCGGGGCCGATAACGGTGCGACGGCCACCAATAATCTCCTCCCCGGCCGGCCCCTTTACGCCGAGCATCGCCGCAAATCCCTCCTCCGCGCCAAACGTTTACGGCCCGACGGACAGGGCGTTATGCCCATTGCCCAGAGCGGATGGTATTGAGGTCTTCTTTGGGCGTGCCCCCGCCTGACGGGCGGGGTCGGTCCATTCCCGGCTCCCTGTTCGGTCGGCCCTGCGGGCTGCTCACTCCGGCCCGGGGCTGCGCCCCGCCCCTCCGCTCGCCCCGTCCATGCACCTCACGCGGAAGACAAGTAGCTGCCCAGGATTTTTTTCCCCGGCACAATCCGTAAGGGTGGGGCTTGCCGCCGCCGGAAGCGCACAGTGCCTCCCCACGGGCACAAAAAAAGCGGAAACGGGACAATGTCCCATTTCCGCTCACTCGCAAAATAATTGATGGTTAAACCGGTTGCTTGAGCAGGTCGTCGATCACCTTGGCCAACTGGCGGCAGATGATCTCTCCGCTCGGATCGTCGATCAGGGCGGTTAGGATGTAGTTGCGGTTGGGTCCCTTTACCATAATGGAATCAGAATGAAAACTCTTCCAGGAACCCGACTTGCGGTAGAATTTGGCGTTGGGAGCAAGCTGATCCAGTGTATTCACGAACTTGTGGTGCAGACCCGGATCGACCAGGTATTTCTTCATCATCTCCGACCGCTCGGGGGAAACCAGCATACCCTTGTCCACCATATAGTAGAAGCGGCAGATCTGGTCTACCGTGGCGGCGTGGCTCAGGCCCTTCATCGGGTCGGGGTTACGGGCACCGCCGGCCGCATAACGCTTGCCTACCCAGAGGCCGCCGCCGTGCTCGGGGTCGTATAGTTGGTAACGGGGGTCGGTCATCGTGCGCTCAATGCGGCTGTAACCGACGCGGTCGATCATGCGCGTAGTTGCCTGGTTATTCGACTTGCGGATCATCAGTCCGAGATCACTGTCGATGGCGGCATTCATCTTCATCTCACCGCGCTCCATGGCGTCCATGGCGGCGGCCAGTACGGCAATTTTGGGTAAACTGGCGGCATACATCATGCTTTCGCCGTTGACGGAACCGAAGCGGCCGCGACCGTTCATCCCGTTCATGTCCACTACACCGACGGCCATGCGACCCTGACGGATCAACTTGCTCCAGGTAGGATTAGCCATCAGGCGACCACGCAGGGCGGTCTGAAAATTCTCGTCGGCCAATTCTCGCAGGGCGGGGGTGATAACCTCCGGCTCTTCAGTGGCCAAAGCTTCCTCCATGTCAGCCAGCATGGCAGCTGTTTCCAGTGGAGTAGGAATGGTATCCAGGGGAGGGGTCGAGGCACGTAGGGCGGAAGGAATGGTACCGCTGAGTACGCTCGAAGAAGTCAACTCGGTGGTCAACTTGGAAAGTTCGGGGGATGTAGCGTTGAAGTATAAGAATGAACCCAGGAAGAAAAGGGCGAACCAGTTGCGTTTGCGCATAAAAGATAGAAGTGTGTGAAGAAATTGTAAGTTACTTGCTAGGTAAAAATGGCTAATGTTAGTCTAGTAAGGCTGGGTGTGTAGTCGCTTTGTAAAGGCAAGATAAAACGAATAATCGGTAGGTGGTAGTTATCGGCGACTCGGCTGCTGCGTTTTACCTCAATACAACGGGTCAAAGGTACGAATGGTTGCGAATAATCAAAATTATTCGCAGCAAAAAGCAAATTATCCGCCGACGCGGGTGTATTAAGTGTTAAATTTGCGGATAATTCGCAGACGAAGCAAATAATCGCGGTTTTTTATGTCAGGCTCGCCCGTTTTCCCAACTCGATCACCTCCAGGTTTTCGATTCTTCCCTCTCGAAGGTCGAAACGAACGGCGGTACGGACCTGGTGAAAGCCATGCCGCCCGCAGGCTCCGGGATTGATGTGGAGCAGGCCGCGTTTGGGATCGTTGACCACCTTGAGGATGTGGCTGTGCCCACAGATGTACAGGCGCGGCCGCCGCTCTTCCAACTCAGCGCGGACCCGGGCCGTGTACCGACCGGGGTAGCCGCCGATGTGGGTCATGAATACCCTGACGCCCTCGCGCTCGAAGTCGAGGTTGAGCGGTGCGCGGGCCTGAATGTCGGCACCGTCGATATTACCGTAGACCGCCAGGGTAGGGCGGAACGCTTCCAGCCGATCCAGTACCTCCACCTCACCGATATCGCCCGCATGCCACAGTTCGTCGCAGGTCGTAAAGTGTTTCAGCAGCCGATCATCCAGAAAGCTATGCGTATCGGAAAGGAGGCCTATTTTCATTCTTGCCGTGGTATGGTTAGGTCGGACTTAGTTCCGGGGGTGTAGAGCAAGAATTCCACGCGGCGGTTTTGCAGGCGGCCGGGGGCATACATATTGTTGGCAATGGGTTCTTCCTCGCCCCGCCCGACGAAGCTCAGTCGCTCGGCCGCGATCCCCGCGTTCACCAGGTAGTCATGGCAGGCCCGGGCCCGCCCTTCGCTGAGGCGCTGATTGAGCGGGGCCGATCCCCGGCTGTCGGTGTGACCGGTCATGCGGAGGTGGTAGAAATCAGCCTCCCGCATCACCGCCGCGATTGAATCGAGGATGGCGGCCGAAGAGGGGAGGAGCGTGGTTTTGGCGGTTTCAAAGCGTACGTCGCGCATGGCGCGGCTCAGTACCAATCTTACGGTGTCAGATACGGTAGGGCAACCGTTGTCTTCCGGGGATCCGGGCAGGTCGGGGCAGCGGTCCACATTATCGGTCAGGCCGTCCAGGTCACTATCGGGGCAGCCGTTATCCTCCGGCCGGCCGGCGCGGGTGGGGCAATTGTCATCCGTATCGGCTACGCCGTCGCCGTCCTGATCGGCAAAGGGGCAACCGAAAAACTCGGGCAGGCCGGGTTGGTTGGGGCAGCGGTCGCTCTGGTCGGGCGTGCCGTCACCGTCGCGGTCGGGGCAACCGGCCAGGGCGACGGGGCCGGGGCAGTCGGGGCAGAGGTCGTCGTCATCGCGCAGGCCGTCCTCATCGCGGTCGGGACAGCCGTCGGCGGCCAGGGAGCCGGGGAAGAATTTACAGGCATCGCGCAGGTCGGCCACGCCGTCGCGGTCGCGGTCGGGGCAGCCGGCCAGCGCGGAGGGTCCCTGCTGGAAGGGGCATTCGTCGTCGGGGTCGGCCACGCCGTCGCCGTCCTGATCGGGGCAGCCCTGATGATTAATGTCGCCCGGTGTTTCGGGGCAGCGGTCGGCATCGTCGGGAATACCGTCGCGGTCGGCATCGGGTACGTGGAATCGGTAGCCGACGGTGACCAGCCCGAAGCCGTACCAATCGGGTTCGTTCGGGTTGCCGCTCTGTTCCACGCCGTCCAGTTGGTCGCTGAAGGCGGGCCGGATCCCCCCTCCAACCCGAGCGAGAGGCGGTAGCCCAGGTCGAAGCGCAGCCCCCCGCCCACGGGTAGGGTGAATTTGGTCTGGGTCTCCGGGATGGTACGGTCTTGCTGGATCCGCTCGGTCATGCCCTCATTGGTGCCGAGGCCGTAATCGGTTTCGTGGGTTTGGCGGTAGAGGCCGGCCCCCAGGTAAAGGTAGGGAGAGAGGATAGATTTGAACCCACCCGTAGCCGGGTAACGGCGCGGGGCCAGTGGTTCCCAGCGCAGGCTGAGTCCACCCTCGTCAATGGTGGTCTGGAAAGAAAAAGCGCGACTCATTCGCTCCGGGTCGGTGCTATCGGAATCGCTTCCCTCCAGTTGTCCATGCATGAAGTAAGCCTGAATAGACCAGGCGGGACGAATATTCCGGCTGAGGCGCAGGCCGAAGGCAGGTTGGGCACGGCCGGGATCGGGCAGGCGGCCGTCCAGCAGGTCTCCGGTATAGAGCGCGGCCCCACCGAGTAACTCCAGATCGCCGCGTGCTTGCGCCGTCAGGTCAGTACTATATATAAGGAGTAGGCAAGCTAGCCATGGCAGCGCGGTGCGTAGCCGGGGATACCGAGTATTCATAACGTTTTCTCAAAAAGCGGAAGGGCGAAAGTTCCCCTTCCCGTCAATGGGATGAAAGGCCGGGACCCGTGTGCGGCGGGCCGGCGTGGCGTAGTTTTCTCGGCAAGCTAACCGCCGTCATTTTGAGGGCGGCGTGTGTACGGGTTGGCGGAACGCGAAATAGCGCTCCATTACGTGAGTGACGAAGATAGGAAAGAATTGGCGAATGTAGACCAGAGTAGTCTTTGAAGAGAGCCGGCTAGTCCGGATAAATTAGTGGGCTAATAGAGAATCTTCCGGTTGTTGCAAGGTCTAAAGTACCCCTTCCTTCAGTGAGTAGTCCGAAACCGTCAACCGCTCGATTCCCGCCAGTTCCAGCACCACCCGTATAAGGATGGAAGCCACTACGATCATGTCCACTCGCTCGACCGGAACGGCGGGGATGGCGGCACGTTGTTCTCGGTCGGAGGCGACCAGTTGCTCGTGAAATTCGAGGAAACCACTCAGGTCTACGTTGCCGGCGTGGGGCGTGAGACGCTCGGTACCCATCACTTCGGCAATCACATCGAAGGTGCCGGCGGCCCCGATCAGATGGTGCGCGGGGTGGGAGGCAAGTTGCTCCCGGAGCGGGACCAGCACGGTAGTCAGAAATTCCGTTAGCCGCTCCACTTCGGCGGGGGCGATCGGTTCGGTTTGGTGGAAGTCACGGTACAGCACCGATACGCCGATGGGGAAGGACCGTGCCCAGAATACCTCCTTGTCATCGGCAATAATGAATTCCACGGAGCCGCCGCCGATATCCATCAGCAGCACCCGCTCGCTACCGAACGGTACTGCGCGGCGAACGCCCAGGGTGATGAGGCGTGCTTCTTCATCGCCCGAGATCAGCTCTATATTGATTCCGGCCTCGGCCGCCGCGCGTTCCACGAATTCCGGACCGTTGGCGGCCGTGCGTAGAGCGGCGGTGCCGATGGCCCGGGCTGCTGCCGGTTGTAGGCCGTTATCCCGCAGCACTTGCGCAAAATGGATCAGGGCCGCCAGCCCCCGCCCGAAGGGTACGGCACCGATTTGCTCAATGCCGTCCTCGGCCAGTTTGACGAATTGCCTTTCGCGGTAGACTTCCCGGTAATCGGCACCACCTACTTCGCCACTGACAATAAGCAGGTGAAAGGTGTTGGTACCCAGGTCGATGACGGCTTTGAGTGGTTGGATATTCAGCAATTTAAAGGGGTGGAAAAGGAGAGGAGCTGCCCCGGAGATCGAAAGTATTCGGAAGCTTTAGCCGACCGGGCGGCTCGGCCGCCGCCCAAGTGAGAGCGGTTGCGTGAGGTGCCTGGAAGGTGACGACCGGAGGGAGAAAGCCCGCAGGGCCAAGGCGAATGCCGCGCCTGGAAGGGACCGGCCGGCCCGTCAGGGGACGGACACGCCCGAGTCTTAATAGGCCGTAGGTAAAATGAGTAGGTAGTACGTCTGTTGCGTTCGCCCCGCCGGCGGCTAATCGTCTGGGTCGCCGTAATCTCAGCCGCCGCAGCGGGGGGAAGGTTACTGCTTGCTTCCATTTTTACCTTCTACTCACTCCCGGCTCTGCAGGCCCGCAAACAGGTTGTTGAAAAACTGCACACCGGAGTCCGTCATTTGGTTGGCGAAGGCAGGTTTTTCGTTTTCGAGCCAGACGAAGTAAACGCAGGTTTTGTTGAAATAAATTTCGGCCGTTTCCTTGTTTTCGGTGCCTACGGTGAAGAAGATGCGGCCGATGCTCTGGCAACCGGGGTCGATGACGGGCGGCGTTTCGGCGATGTGGGCGAGGGTGGAACGGACGCCCTCCTGGTTGTCCTGGTTGAGGGAAATAGGAAGCTGGTAGAAGACGACGTCCATATGGCTGGAGTTTTCCCAGAGATATTCCAGCCGCTCCAGCGGAATGGAGGGGTAGGTGGGTTCGCCCGTCGGCGCGGCGGCGACCGGTTTGGGGTCGGCGGACCGGGATTCGTCGGCCTTACTGCCGCAGGACAGGCAGGCGAGTAGCGCGAGGAAGAGAAGGAAACGCAGGTAATTCATGCGGCCAAGGTACGTAATTACCGTTTCTCAAAGCGGCGTTCTTCTTCCGGTTTTTCGGGCTGCGTTTCTCCCGCGCCAAAGGTGTAGACCATGCGGAAGCTGATGTTGCGCCCCCGCAGCCGCTTGCCGTCGGGGGATTCGCCGAGGGCGGAAAATTGGCGCGACCAGCGAAAGTTGAGGCCCACCCGCGGCGTGAAATAGAAGGTGGCACCGACCTGGAGGCCGAAAATGTTTTCGTTGAAGAAGAAGTCTTCCGTCAGGTCCTCGCCCAGCACGTCCTCGACGGTGAAGTCGATCAGCCGCCCGTAGGTGGCCCCAGCCTCGGCGGTGATGCGCCAGTCTTTGTAGTAGACCATGAGGGGAACTTCGACGAAGTTGAGGCGGATGTTTTCGTAGCCGAAATTGGACGGTTCGCGCGGTGCCCGGCGGCTGCCCTGCTGCGAGAAGGTGATCTCGGGTCCCACACGCCATTTGTCACTGAGCACTGCCACCACCCGTGCCCCGCCCGTGAAGCCAAACTGGTTGAACCCGATCAGGTCGTCGCTGTCGATCTGCGAAAATATCCCTCCGGCCAGGAGGGAACCCTGGAAGGTTTGCGCCCGCAGGGAGGCGGTGCATGTGAGCAGGAGGCAGCAGAAAAGCAGACGAAACAGCATGGTGGGTGGATTGATGGCGGGATAGGGTAAAATTACGCATTTTGGCAGGGTTTGCGTATCCCGGAGGCCGAGCTTAACGGAAAGTGTCAGGTGGCTTGCGTGCTTATTCCAGGATCAGGGTGCCGAAAACCCCGGCGTCGATGTAGCCCCTATTTTTATCCTCGCCGGGGATGGGGACGTTGCCGATAAAATTCTCCCGTTCGGCCGAACGGTCGTTGTCGCAGTAGGCGAGCATGAATCCCAGCCGTTTGCCGGTGGTCAGTTGCACGGGCGTGTCGCTCGCCGCGTTGGTGTAGGTGCTGTCGAATAGCGAGACGGCCACTTCCCAGACACAGGTATCGCCCCGACAGGTGCGCGCCCGCTGGGGCAGGTGCTGGTCGAAGTAGTGGGGTGCGCCGTCGGGGCCGAAGTCCACTACCCGGTTGTCGAGGGCGATGTGGTAGGCGAATGCCTGGTAGCTCGCCAGGTGGTTGCCGCCCGAGCGGTCTTCGTCGAGGAATACTTCGAGGCAGTCGTCGTCCCAGTATTTTTCCAGTCCGTCGCGGTGAATGTCGATCAGGGTATCGTCCACGATTTCGGCCAGCAGGTAGATGAAGTTATTGTCCCAGGCAATCTTGTAGCGGCCCGAGAAGTCTTCGGCGGTGTAGGGATCGCCGAGCCAGCGCTGGTCTAGCGGCAGCCAGGAGGCGCGTGCCCAGACCGAGTCGTCGGCCATGCCGTCGATGGCGGGGGTGGGTTGGGCGTAGGCGGCGGTAAATACCGGCCGGTCGGCGGCCAGGGTGTCGATGGGGGCCTGGGCGGGGTCGGTGATGTTGTCGGTGCCGGATTTTTCCCGGCAAGCGGTCAGGAGAACGGCGGCCAGCAGGGCCGGAAGGAGGAGGAAGTAGCTAAGGCGTCGCATGGGGGCGGGTGATTTGGTGGGGGTAAGTTACGGTTTCCGGCGGCGGGGGGAATATGCCGGCTAGTGAAATCCTACGCAACGAAGGATGCACACCCATCGGTTATCGAGCAACTTCTACGACCGCTTCACTGTTCGATCGGTCAAATAGCTCGACTATGGGATTTCAAGTAAACTTACCATGATATATATGCTACTGCAATTTTTCAGCTAGTCGGAACCTTAACCACGAAGTAGCCGCGAAGCGAATCATTGATCCTCAGTTCTTAAAAATTTTAGACACGCTCTAAAGAAAAAGGGTTTATTGTTTCCGGAAAAACAAAAACTTGATTTATCGAACAGTATAAGATTTAAAATAGCAGATGTGATTCATAAATTAGCTTTAACAAGTACTGGCGAATAATCTTTTCAATCTTCATTCCTAGTATCAGGTAATAGTAGTACGGCCACCGGTTTTAGTCGCTTTTTTCACAACCCCCACCCCCATGCTCCTCCTCCTATCCCCCGCCAAGACCCTCGACCTCTCCCCCGTGGAAACCGCCGCCACCCAGCCCCGCCTGCTCCCCGCCGGCGAGGAGTTGATCGACGTCCTGCGGACCAAATCCATCGCCGATCTGCGGGGGTTGATGAAAGTGAGCGAAAAAATCGCCGTCCTGAACGCGGAGCGGTTTCAGGAATTCACGACTCCCTTCACCACGGCTAATGCCAAACCCGCCGTGCTGGCTTTCAAGGGCGACGTATACGTGGGTCTCGAGGCCGATACCTTTTCCGAGCAGGAACTCGATTTTGCCCAAAAGCACCTGCGGATGCTTTCCGGCCTCTACGGTCTGCTACGCGCCCGCGATCTGATGCAACCCTACCGCCTGGAAATGGGGACCCGCCTCCACCACGACGGTCACCAAAATCTCTATGACTTCTGGGGAGACCGCATCACCGAGCTGATCAATCAGGACCTGGCGGCCGAGGGTTCGGGGGTGGTATTGAATCTGGCCAGCAAGGAATACTTCAAGGCCGTGCGCCCGGAATTACTGAACGGCCGCGTGGTCAACGTCCATTTTCGGGAGAAACGGGGGGATGCTTACAAGATCATCACTTTCAATGCCAAGCGCGCCCGGGGCAGCATGGCACGCATCATCATCAAAGAAGGCCTCACCCGGCCGGAGCAGCTCCGCGATTTCGCGGTGGATGGCTACGTGTACCGCGAAGAGCGATCGCGGGAAGGGGAAATGGAGTTTATCAAGGAATGAGCCGGGATGAGTCTGCAAGATTGTTGACGGCAACCATCTGCCAAATGGCTTGACTTGTTTTCTCAACCCGAAAAGGGGCGGCACGCAATCCGCGCACCGCCCCTTTACGAGTAGTCCTAACTAATGTTTTGGTTTACAGCCGGAAACTAACCCCCACCGTAAATAAACTTAACCCCATACCCAACTCGCCAAATGCACCCACGTGCGGAGAGAACGAATAGCGGGCACCGACAAAGCCGGTGACGAACAGACCGGTTTTCGGACGGGCAATGGGTGCGCGTTCGTCGTCGAAGCCGTCTTGGCGACCTTCTTTTGCTTCGAGGTTGGTCATCTGGTAACCGATCAGGGTGCCGCCGTAAGCTTCCAGACGGGTGCTGATCCGCTGGTGGAACTTGGGTCGCAAGCCGACTACACTGAAGGATGTCTCGGTACGGGTCCGGTAGTCGTTGGAGTAGTAGTTCATGTCGGAGGCATACTTGGAACGGCCCGCCAGCAACTCGATGCTGAATCGACGGCCGGCCCGGTAGCCGATGCCGAGGCTTAGGGGGGCCTGGTGCGTTACCACGGCATCCTTGTTAAAGGTGCCGCTCAGGCCGTAACCGAGGTTGAACGTCCAGCTGGACGCAAATTGGCCGGTCATCAAATCCATTTCTCGCAACCGTAGTTTCTGGGCACGGTTTTTTTCGGCTTTTGCCACCGCCTCAGCGGATGGCGTAGCTCGCACGGAGTAGAGGGTAGCAGGCGGGTCGATTCCGGCAATTTGACCGAACGCGGTGCCGGTCAGGAGGAGAAAAAGGATGGAAAGTAAGAGGTGGGTGTGCAGGGTTTTCATACGTGAAATTGCTAAAAGGTGAAGTGAATAGTGGAGCGCAAGTGAAAATTATCCGTACCCTACATACCGTGCATTAAAAGTCCGGGAAGTCGCCGGTCGGCTTCTTCCAAAGGCTAAAATATCGCTACCCGATATGGGTGGCTACACGAATGAAAAGGGATGGTCGGGAATCAGGTGTTCGGCCGTATGTGCCGGTTTGTATTAAGTAGACACCAAAAGTGACGCGAAACGTCAATTCGAAATCAATTTTAACACTTTTATGTGATTAACGATTGCCGACGCAAAGGTAAGCATTCTGTGTAAACTAAAATTTAATTTTGCTGAACGAATATATCAATGCCCTAATCAGAATTTTATTTTTAAGCAGACCTGCTGAAATTATCAAAATTTTATGCGGATTTTATACGATAACGGCCTAAAAAAAAACCTGAATTTGCCGCAATGGGCAAATTCAGGTGTAGATCAAAAGTTTATTTACCTGCTTCGGCGAACAAAGCGACCGATCGAGTTAGCGGCCGATGATCAGCGGCAGGCGTCTCATCCCGGCCGATTCACGGATGACCAATGTGTAATAACCGGCGGGATAGCGATGCCAGTTCGCCGGTAAGTCAATCGTCTCGCCTGGCAGTACCGCACGTTGCGTTGCATCCAGCCGCCGGCCCAGGCCGTCGATTAACTCAAGCGTAAGCTCGGCCGGGTGATCCAGGCCCGTTAGCAGGTGCAAGGGGGTAGCGGCAGGATTGGGATAGAGCACCCAACCGTCCGTGGACAAGGGTCGATCGGCCACGCTCGTATTGCAGGCAGTGGCATCATCTACCTCCACGCTCAGGAAGGAGAAGGAGGAACAGCCCGTCAACGTATCAAGAATGACGAGTGTGTAACGCCCGGATTCCGTCGCACAGAAGCGGAGTTCCGTGATTTGCGGCTGTAAGATACCGTCCAGATTCCAACTAAAGGAGTAGGGTCCGGTAAGGGTGTCGGTCCCCGAGGCGGGTTCCACCACATTGTCATTCTGTTCCAGTAGTAGGGTATCGGGAGCGACCAGGCTATTAATGGTCACCCGGCTGGTGTCAGATGTGCAGAAGTTTTCATCCGTGTGTACTACTCCATACTCGCCCGCCAACTCGGTCTGGTAGGTAAATTGCGAATCGGGTATGCCGAGAGAAACACTGTCCAGCAACCACGTCAGGCCGCTCTCGTAGTTGGCCACCATCAACTGAATGGTCTCGTTATCGCAGAGGTCTACCGTTCCGGTGGGGTCCAGCAGCGGGGCGGCGGGTATCGGGAACACCGTTACTGAATCCAGCGAAGTGATCGTATCCACGGGATGGATAGTGGTGATCTCCACCTCCAGCTCGCCGTCGACAAAAAAGCCGTTGGTCGTCTGCGTGATCAGGATATTACCGCATTCGTCGTCCGCACCGTCCAGGCCGCCGTCATCGTCGATCACCTGTACGCGGTAGGTACCCTCGCCCAGCTCTATGAACGTAGTAAAGTTTAGTGGTACCTGCGCATTGGAAACGATGGGAGAGGTGTATATATAGTTATTGTCGGGGTCGAACACATTGATCTTCAGATCGGGCCGCCCGCCGAAGATGTCATTACAACCCACCGCCAGTACCCGCACCTGGGTCAGAAAGAAACCGGTCGTGTCAATGATTGCCTGGTAAGATATGGGGTAGGTTCCGGGTTCCTGATAGGTCACGGTGCCGGGGTCTTCGCTGTCGGTCGTTACGCCGTTGCCGAAATCCCAGGCGTAGGTGAAACCGTCTTGTCCATTGGAGGGCACGTTATTAGTAATCGTGGTAGTCAACTCGCCGCAGGCCTCGGTACCGGTCAGCGTAAAGCCTTCGGTCACGGTCTGCGCCGGTTCGATGATCAGTGGAATGCCCACTTCAGTTCCCTGGCTGAAGATTCCCAGGCTCGCGTCCAGTTGTACCAGGATCAGGTACTCGCCCGCCACCAGCGGCGTGCCGCAGATGCGCACGCAGCCGTCGGTCGTGTCCTGCACGGCAAACTCGGTCTCGTCCGCCTCCCAGTTCAGTCCGGGGGGCATCCCGTTCACGCCGGTTATGGTGATGCTCGAAATGTTCAGGCCCGGCGGCACCGCCACGCCCGATGCCGCTACCGGCGTCGTCGTTTTCGGCAGCCGGAAACCCAGGTCGGCCGAATAAGGGGCTTGCGCCGTCCCGTTAGGCAAGGAGCCGATGTATATGGTGTCTTCCGGCAAGTCCGGCAACACGATCTCGCAGCCCGGACAACCCGTTTGCGCTGCGGTCGTGCCCATTAGCAGGAGAAAGAAAATGAAAAAAAGACCAGTGTAGTTATTCCGCATAATCGTTTGGAGTTTATAAAAAATAAAAAGTCGTCCCGGCCGGGGTATACTAGTAATTCAGGAGGTGGCAGGTGGCAGGTGGCAGGTAGCATCTTATAACAGGTAAACTACCCCCTACCCACTACCCTCTACCCTCTACCGCAACACCAGCACCCGCGTGGAAACCCCGCTCCGGCCCTGACCGAATACCAGCGTATAAAAACCGGCGGGCAACTGATCGGTAGCCACCTGCATCCGGTTCTCGCCGGGCGTCAGGCGCACATTAGTAGAACTCATTTCCCGACCGAACGCATCGATCAACCGCAGCTGACCCACCCGGTCTTCCGTCGTCTGGATAATGGCCGTGGCGTGTGTATTGACCGGATTCGGGGCCACGCGCAGCGAGAAATCAGCCGTGCCGAATTCTTCGATACCGCTGATGTAGCAATTGGCAAAGTCATTCGGCTCGATGAACAAACGGTACTCACCCGGCGCAAAGGCAGCGTTGGGCAGCGTAAAGGGCAACCCGCTGGCACCGCCGTTGGCGAAGATCAGTACGTTGATCGTCAGGTTCCGCATCCCCATTTCAGCGGCGGTCGGGGTGCCGGAAATGTAGATGCAGCCCGGCTCATTGGGGTAAAAAACGCAGTTGCTCGGGTTACAGGTGTAGCTGAACGAGGCAGGCAGATTCGAGATCGAATTGTTGACGCCCAGCACTACACTATCGATATTCAAGAGACCGATAAAGCCCAGGTCTACCTGATCCGGTGCCGAAAAGTTGATCGTAGTCTCGAAGAACCGGTCCACGCAGGCCGTATCCTGAATACCGTCCTGGGGCATTTCGGGCGTAAACGGGCGGGGGTCCACGATCTCGCCTTCCGGCAAGCTGTCGAGCGGCGTACACTGGGCACCGAGCGTAGTACCGGTGCAGCAAGCGGCCGCCAGCAGGGCGGCCGTAAGGAGGGAGTAAAGATTAAATCGCATGGATTGGGAGTTGATGAACAATAAATGGTCCGCCGCCGTGCCGGGGCAGACGTGATGAAAAAAAACGGGAAAGTGTAATGGATGAACGTAAGTGTGAACGGAAACGGGCGTGTGTGTAAGTGCCCGCTACTAAAAAACCGGAGCTATTTGCCCCGTTATCAGGTCGTCGTAGAAATTATAACCGCCCTAAAGGTAAGCAATGTCAGCCATATGGTGTCATCCGTAAGCAACGGATAAGAACTTCGGTGAACGAATCGCCCGCTACCTCCGTTACGCTATTACGGTTTCCGTCGGCCGACCGGCCGCTGCGCAGCAACCGTTTGCCCCTTAAAAAGCTTGGGCCCCGCCCAGGGGCGGAGCCGCAAGAAATAAGTGCATTAGTAAACTATCGGGGGCAAATTTACATAATTTTCCCAAACCGCCCGCGTCCCCGGCTCCGCCGGGGCGCGGGCGGTCCTTTTTCAGAAAAAAACGGGTAGGGTAGGGGCATAAAAAAAGTGTCCGGCTCGGCCGGACACTGTATCTTGCGGATTGAAGGCAAGAATCAAACGGGATTAAAAAGCCTGGTGATTCCATTAAGGAACACACGGGAATTTTAGCGATTGGATTATAAGCGATTTCTTAGAGAGCGTGTCTAAAATTTTTAAGAACTGAGGATCAATGATTTAAGGTTCTGGCTAGATAAAAACTTGCGCGCATAGCGGGTTACGTAAGTCAGTTTTTACGACGCCAGGTTCTTAAATGCTTGGTTATCAGGAAGTAAAAATTTAGATACGCTCTTAGTCAACTGTCAAACGGCCGCTCATCGGCGGCCAACGATCAAACCAATTGGCGATTGGGTAGTATTGATCTCTACCGGTAAGTAGGTAAATTTCGGGCCAGGTTTTTCCGGGGCATACCGTCTGGGTGAAACAATCGAGTTAAACAGCTAAAAATCAGCCGAATAAACAAGTAAATTAGCGCCTGAAAACCAGCATGGGATACGTTGCCCGCTCCTCAGCACGGGCCGGAAACGAAATAACGAAGCCACGCAAACGGAATAATTCCGTTTCAGCCACCCTTTCAGCACCGGCTTGCCCTGAAATACTTCCCCGCCCCGCACTCATCGTCACCCCCGGCCCGTCACTCGCGCACTATCCCTATCTTCGCGCTCCCCGGCCGCCGGGGCATCACTTTTTTCCGCCCCCAAATTTCCGTCGCCCTTGTCCGGTTACACCATCACGCTACCCCAGTTCGAGGGTCCCTTCGACCTCCTCCTCTTCTTCATCGAGCGGGACGAACTGGACATTTATGACATCCCCATCGCCACGGTCACCAACGATTTTCTCGACTACATCCGCCAGATGGAAGAACTCGACATCGACCTCGCCGGCGAGTTCGTCCTCGTGGCCGCCACGCTCTGCCGCATCAAGGCCAAAATGCTCATCCCCCGCAAACCCATCGACGAGGAAGGCAACGAAATCGACCCCCGCGAAGAACTCATCAGCCGCCTGCTGGAGTACAAACGCTACAAAAGCGTACTCGAAGAAATGCGCCGCCTCGAACGCGAGCGCGGCCTGCGCGAACTGCGCGGCAACGTCATCTCCGAACTCGAAACCATCGCCACTAAAGCCCTGGTCGATTCCGAACTCGAAAGCGTCACCCTCTTCAAACTCCTCCGCGCCTTCGAACGCATGATGCAGCGCATGGAAGATGACGCCAACCGCCCGCCCGTCCACGAAATCACCCAGTTCGCCTACACCATCGAAGAGCAGCAAGACCGCGTCCTCGCCCTCGTCTACCGCGTCAAAACCGGCGGCGAACGCCCCACCTTCCTCGACGTTTTCGGCCCCTGCGAAACCCGCATCCACGCCATCGTCACCTTCCTCGGCCTCCTCGAACTGCTCAACCGCCAGTCCATCCGCATCCTCTCCGGCGAAGGAATCAACAACTTCTGGCTCGAACCCGGCCCCGACGAGGAAGAATGATCACGGCATAGCAGCAAGCTCCGTTGAACCCTTAGGCAATCCCATAGTTTCGTATTTTTGTCGAGCATTACCTTCCGGGCGTGCCGCCGCGGCTGTCGCCTCGCCGTCGGTCCCTTCCGGGCTTCGCTGTTCGCTCGGTGCTAACGCACTGCCCGCTCCGCGGATCACCCTCCAGGCACCTCACGCGATTTCCCCCCACCCGCCCCCCGAAGAAGGGAGGTTGTATACGGTCAAATCAAGAATCGCTAAGAACGTGTCTAAAATTTTTAAGAACTGAGGATCAATGATTCGCTTCGCGGCTACTTCGTGGTTAAGGTTCTGGCTAGATAAAAACTTCGCTTCGCGGCTACTTCGTGGTGCGCGCATAGCGGGTTACGTAAGTCAGTTTTTATGACGCCAGGTTCTTAAATGCTTGGTTATCAGGAAGTAAAAATTCAGACACGTTCTAATCAGCAATCAAGAACTCTGAGGAGCCTGCGACAATCAGCGAAGCTAATCCATCCCAATCCAATCCTGCTTCGAAATGCGATACGAGTAAATTCAACTATCCGCTTCCCCACGCCCCCCAACTACGTACTGCGTACCAAAGCGCGGCCCGGCCGCGACTAACATGACCATCCCCCACTTTTCCGGAAACATCCACCAGGACAGCCTGCACCGCACGCTCTACGCCACCGATGCCAGCGTCTACCGCAGCCCTCCACTGGCCGTACTGGTGCCGCGCACCGAGGCCGACCTGGCCGCCGCCCTGGATTACTGCCGCGAGAGAGGCTTGCCCATCATTCCCCGGGGCGGCGGCACCAGCCTGGCGGGGCAAGTGGTCGGATCAGGGGTGGTGATCGACACGAGTAAGTATATGACGGCCATCCTGGAGCTGGACGAAGCCGCCGGCCGCGTACGCGTTCAGCCCGGAGTCATCCGCGACGAGCTGAATGCCTGGCTGGAGCCGCGGGGCTGGTATTTCGGCCCCCTTACCTCCACCGCCAACCGGGCTACCATCGGCGGAATGGTGGGCAATAATTCCAGCGGAACCACCAGTATCGTTTACGGGACCACCCGCGAGCACACCCACGGCCTGCGTGCCCTGCTGAGTGACGGCAGCACGGCGAATTTCGGCCCACTCCGTGAAGCGGAATTCCGCGCGGCTGCCGGCCGGCCGGGGCTGGAAGGAAAACTATACGCCCACATTGCCGCCGAACTGGCCCCGGCCGAGGTAAGGCAACGGATCGTGGACAACTACCCGCACCGGTCCATCCACCGCCGCAATACCGGCTACGCCGTCGATCTGCTGGCCGAGGCGAATCCATTTACCGCCGGCGGGCCGGACTTCAACTTCTGCCAACTACTGGCCGGGTCGGAGGGAACCCTGGCCCTGACCACCGAAATCACCCTGCAACTGGACCCCCTGCCGCCCGCCCACGGCGTGGTACTGGCGGCCCACTTTACCTCCATCGACCTGGCCATGCGCGCCGTGCCCACCTGCCTGCTGCACGGACCGACCGCCTGCGAGTTGATGGACCGCACCATCCTGGAACTGAGCAAGCAAAACCGCGCCCAGCGGGCCAACCGCTTTTTCGTGCAGGGGAGTCCGGAAGGGCTGCTGCTGATCGAATTTCGGGGAGATAGCCCGGCCCACGCCCGCTCCCTGGCGGAGGGGCTGGCCGGGGAACTGGATGCCGCCTACGCCACGCCCATCGTCAACGGACCGGATATCCCGAAGGTGTGGGCACTGCGGGCGGCGGGCCTGGGCATTCTGGCTAACCTGCCGGGCGACGAGAAAGCCGTGGCCTGTATCGAGGATACGGCCGTGCGGACCGATGAGTTGGCCGCCTACATTGCCGAGTTTACCGACCTGATGCAGGGCTTCGGTCAGCGGGCCGTCTACTATGCCCACGCCGGGGCGGGGGAGATCCACCTGCGGCCGGTACTGGATCTGAAGAAAAACGAGGGCCGGGCGGCCTTCCGGGAGATCACCGCGGCGGTGGCGGAACTGGTCAAGAAATACGGCGGCAGCCTGAGCGGCGAACACGGTGACGGCCGCCTGCGTGGTGAGTTCATCCCCCGCATGGTGGGTACGGAAAACTATGAACTCCTTCGCCGCATCAAGCATACCTGGGACCCCGACAATCGCTTCAACCCCGGCAAGATCGTGGATACGCCGCCCATGGACGAGCAACTCCGCTACGAACCCGAGCAGCCGACGCGCGAGTTTGCCACCACCCTCGATTTCAGTGCCACGGGCGGCCTGTTGCGGCTGGCCGAAAAATGCAATGGATCAGGCGACTGCCGCAAGGTTAGCGGCGGGACGATGTGCCCCAGTTACCGCGCCACCCGCCGCGAGGCCGATACCACCCGCGGCCGGGCCAACGTACTGCGCGAAGTCCTGACCCGTACCGAAGAAGCCGATCCCTGGCAGCACCCCGATCTGGCCGCCGCGCTGGACCTGTGCATTTCCTGCAAAGCCTGCGCCGCCGAGTGCCCCAGTAACGTAGACATGGCCGCTCTGAAAGCGGAATACCTGCACCAGCGCGCCGCCGCCGGGGCGGGCCACTCGCTACGCAGCCGGGCTTTTGCCAACATCGGCCGGATCAACCGCCTGCTCTCCGTTGCGCCGGGAGCGGCCAATTTCATGCTGCGCCTGACGGCCGGACTGAGTAAGCGCATCCTCAATGTCGCTCCCCGGCGCAGCCTGCCGGAGCTGAGCGATCGGTCGGTCACCAACTGGTGGAAAGCGGTCGGTAGCAAACTCACCCCGGCCGGCGAGCAGCGCGGCGAGATCGTACTGTTCATCGACGAGTTTACCAACTACACCGATGCCGATGCGGGCCGGGCGGCGGCCGAACTTTTCCTGCGGCTCGGTTACCGGGTACACTTGCCCCGCTTGCTGGATAGCGGTCGGGCCGCCCTCAGTAAAGGGCTGCTGGACCTGGCAAAATCCTGCGCCGCCGGCAACGTGGAACGCCTGAGCACGGAAGTTTACCTTACCCTGCCCGTGGTGGGCGTGGAGCCGTCGGCCATTCTGGGCCTGCGTGATGAGTATCCCAAACTGCTACGCGGCGCGGCCGCCGAGGCCGCCGCCGCCCTGGCCGAGCGGACCTATGATTTCGGGGAATTTTTGGCCCGCGAGATCGGCGAAGGCCGCATCACGGCCGCCGACTTCGATGCCACGGCCCGCCGGATCTTGCTGCACGCCCACTGCCACCAGAAAGCCCTGGGCGGTGCCGATGAGATTGCGCTGGCCCTCAGCCTGCCCGCCGGCCACCTGCTGGAGGTCATCCCGAGCGGCTGCTGCGGCATGGCCGGCTCCTTCGGTTACGAGGCCGAGCACTATGCCGTCAGCCAACAGATCGGCGAGGACGTGCTGTTCCCCGCCCTGCGCCGCGCCGCCGAGGACGTGATCGTGGTCGCCCCCGGCACCAGTTGCCGCCACCAGATAGCCGATGGGGTGGGGCGGCGGGCGGTGCACCCGGCCGTGCTGCTGCGCGGAGCGCTCCGCGCGGCGGAGCGCAAACCCGGCGTTGCGTGAGGTGCCTGGAAGGGGGCGACCGGAGGGAGGCAGCCCGCAGGGCCAAGGCGATAGCCGCGCCTGGAAGGGACCGACGGCGAGGCGTTAGCCGAGGCGGCACGCCCACCTTCGGTTTAACGGACATAAAAAGTCATTGTGAACCGTGATGAATTTGAGGAGATGCCGTGATCTACAGGTTTTTCACTTCTTCCATAAAACGCTCTACGTAGGCTTCCCAGCTAAAATTATCCGCCCAGGCGGGTCCGGCGGCGCGGCGGGCGGCAACCTCCGGCCCGCCGCCGGCCACGGTCTGCATCCGTTGAAGTAAGCCCGCGCCGTCATTGGTCTCGAAGTAGTAGGCCAACTCCCCGCCCACTTCGGTAAGGCTGGAATTAGCCGGGCAAATAACGCTGGTACCGCAGGCCAGGGCCTCGACGATAGGCAGCCCGAACCCCTCGTAAATGGAGGGGTAAATAAGAGCCAGGGCGTGGGTGTAGGCCTGGGGAAGGTGGTGTTTTTCGATAAAACCGGTCAGCACGATATCGGCCCGGAAGGGGTGGGCTTCCAGGGCGGCGTAAAAGGATTCGGATTTCCAGCCCCGCTGGCCGACAATGACCAACTGGACGCGGACCGGGTGCGCGGCGCGGAAATCGGCGTAGACCCCCAGCAGGAACTCCAGGTTCTTGCGGGGTTCGATGGTGCCGACGCTGAGCCAGTAGGGTGCATCAATGTGGTACCGGGTGAGGAAATCGCGGGCGGGAGCGGGCTGAAACTGCTCGCCCTTGCCCAGCGGGATGGTGGCAATGCGGGGGGCGGTGAAGGGGAACACCCGTTCCAGGTCGGCGGTGGTGTTGCGGGAATTGGACAGAATGAGCGACGCCCGCCGCAGAATGCGTTTCAGGAATATTTTTTGCAATAGCTGGCTGTGGTAGCGGTGAAAACTGGACAACAACAGCGGCGTAAGATCGTGAATGACGGTGATGCGCCGCACCCGCCGGGGCAGGTTGAAGGGGCCGAAGTGGGCCGGTTCCAATACCGCGTCCACCCCGAGACGGCGCAGGGTATGGGGCACGATGAAAAAGAGCCGCAACGAGGCATAGCCGATGGGCAAGCGCACGTTGGGCAGGGCGATCTGGCGCACGTCGAGTTCGGGGTCCACCCGCTCGCGGATGAGGATATACTCGTTCTTCCGGTCGTATTTTAGCAGCGCGTACACCAGTTCGCGGGTGTAGACGTGGATGCCCGCCCGCTGGTTGTCGAGCGGATCGGCGATGATGGCGATCTTCATGCTTCGGCCTGGATTACCCGCTCATACACTTCCAGCGTTTTGAGGGCGGTCTTGAGCCAGGAAAATTTATTGGCCTGCGCGAATGCGGCCGTGGATTTTTCCTGCCACAGCTCATCATCGGTCAGGATACGGAGCAACTGATTTTTGATGTCGGCCACGTCATTCGGGTCGGCGGGCAGGCCGCCGTCGCCGGCCACCTCGGGCATGGCACTGTTGTTGCCGTAAACCACGGGTGTGCCGGAGGCCATGGCCTCCAGGATGGGCAGGCCGAAACCTTCGTAAAAGGAGACGTAGCAGAGTGCCCGTGCGTGGGCATACAGGTAGGGCAGGTGCGCATCGTCGACAAAACCGGTGAACACGATGTCCGGCCGCTCCAGGTCGATGCCGGTAAAGAGGTCTTCGGTTTTCCAGCCTTTCTTACCGCAGATGACCAGGACGGTCGCCAGATCGGGCCGCTCCGTTTTTAGCTGGAGAAAAGCAAGCAGGGTGTTGCGCAGGTTTTTGCGCGGTTCGATGGTGGACAGGCAGAGCAGGTAGGGGGAATCGGTGGGCAGCCCGTATTTTTTGCGCAGGAACGGAATGGACTTTTCCCGGTTGGCGGGCTGGTAAAGGCTCAGGTTAGCGGCCTCGTATACGGTGTGCAGACGGGTTTCGGGCAGGTCGTAATATTTCAGCACATCCCGCCGGGTAGACTGCGAAACCGCCAGCACGTGCGCCCCGCGACCGAGTAGGGTGGTCATGCCGGTTTCGGCCAGCATACTGTTTTCGGTGGTGTGAAATTGGGGGAGGATGCGGTGCGTCAGGTCGTGTACGGTCACCAGGGTGGGGGTGGTGCTGTCGCTGATCTCGGTAAAATGTTGGGGCAGGGGAAGGTGGATAAGGTCGGCCCGGGCAACCTGGGCGAGGATTTCCTCGTCGGTTAGTTTGCGGATCAGTTTACGGGCGCGAAGCTTAAAGCGATTCAGGAACTTGCGAATCGGCCCCTTGCGGTAGGTGTGGGCCAGGGTACTGTACAGATGAGTGGGCAGTACGCGCTCGGCAAACTCTTTGACTAGCAGCAGCCACTTCTCGTAGTCCATCGTGCGGCGGTCCTTCTGGATCATTTCCTTTTTGGAAAGCGTCCGAAAATCCGTCTCCGGCTGGTCCACCGGTTTACCGAACGGCTGCACCAGCGGCTGGATGCCCCGCCGGTCGTAGATCTCTATTTGCCACTCCGGCAGCAGGGGCAGCAGCAGGGTCAGGCCGGCTACCAGTTCGGCCACGTAGCGTTTTACGCCGTCGTTATCGGTGCCGTAAAGTTTGGAGCTTTCGATGAGTACGCGGCGGGTAGGCGGCACCACATCCTCACCCTGCGGTTCGTAGCCCCAGGCGGCGAGGTCCGCGCCGTAACGAGACCATGCCAGCCGGGCCAGTATGGGCGACATCTCGTCCTGCCAGCCGCCCACCCGCCCCTTACGAAAATGCTTTTCGGCCCGGGAGGTCTTGAAGTGTTTCCCCTTGCCGCCTCCGTAGCGGGGGCGGCCGAATTTCATGTCCTTGAAGGTCGGAAGTTTTTCCAGGTCGGGCTGGGGCAGCGGCATGATCGCCCGCAGTTTTTCCACCTCACGGATGGGGTCGGCAATCAGGTCTTCGAAGCGGATCACGATCGCGGCCCGGCTGGTCCACTGCTGGACATTTTTCGACCAGCCGCCGAAAAAGCTGCCCCGTTGCGCCAGAATGGCATCCACCAGGTTGTTGTAGTAATCGGTGCCCGGTGCCACGATGTCCTTGCGGTGGTGGGCGATCGAAACCAGGGCGTCGCGGCCGTCCCGGACGATGTACACAGCGGGTAGATCGCGTAAGTCAGCAGGCAAATCAGCGGGCAGCAAGTGGGTTTTCACTACCTCATAGTCACTAAAATCGGCGTCTAGCTTACGATTGGTGTGCTGGTGGTAGGTGCTGGATGAAACGCCGTAGACCTCGAACAGCACATTACGAAAAAACGTGTTACCCGAACGCGGGAAGGAGGCCAGCCAGATCATCAGCAAAAATTGTGGGTAAGGGAGAAGACCGCAAAGCTAGCTTATTTAAAGGACAGCCGCCGGCCGGGCGTTCGGAGGTGTTGTCGTACCTTCACCGGCTCAATCAGGAACTCGCCATGCCGCGCAAAAAAAACAAGGCAGCCGACAAACACCCGGCTTCTCCCTGGACTTACCTCAGGTCGCTGGTACAAGGTGTCGCACACCGCAGGCTGTTCGACGACCTGACGGCCTACTGCATGTTTATCGGTTACCCCCGCAGCGGCCACAGCATCATCGGTTCGCTACTGGATGCGCATCCCGACGTGGTTATCGCCAACGAACTGGGGGCCGTTGAACTGTTCCGCCGTCATTACGGGCGCAATCAAATCGCCTCGTTAATATTAGCCAACTCGCGTCGCTACGGCAAAGCCGGACGAGCCAATTCCGGTTACAAGTACCAGGTTCCCGATCAGTGGCAGGGCCGCGAACGCAAAATACAGGTCATCGGCGACAAACAGGGGGGAAATACCTCCCGTATCCTGACCGATGTAAAAAACCGTTACTTACTTCAGCTTATTCCCCGGCGCATGGAAGCACCCCTGCGCCTCATTCACGTGATCCGCAACCCTTTCGACATCCTCTCCACCATGGTCCGACGCGTTGAAAAGCGCACCGGCCGACCGGCCGACGCCAAAATCTTCGACCGCGAGTATGCCGCCTTTGCCGCCAAGGTGGTTACTAATCAGGAGTTGGCCCGACAAGAAAATTTACTGATCCATCACCTGTACCAGGAAGACTTCATCGCCCGCCCGGCCGATCATCTGAATGAGCTATGCCAATTCATCGGGGTAGCAGCCACTCCTGATTACCTGCAAGATTGTTCCTCCATCGTCTGGAACCGACCGAACCGTTCGCGCTTCGACTCCGCTATCTGGGATCCGGCGCGTATTCAACGGGTCGATCGACTCATCCAGAGCGTTCCCTTCCTGCGCCGCTACACCTTTGCGGCTGATTAAACACTACCTCCCATGTTCAAGTTTTTTTCCCGCACCGCCCCCAAGCCGGCCGTACCCAAACCACTGGAACTCCTGTCGGTCCATATCCCCAAAACGGCCGGCACTTCGTTTCGCCACACCCTCCGCGAAGTGTACGGCGAGCAGGCCGTTATTCGGCTGGACATTCCCCTCGCCGGCCGGGGCAAAACGGTTCGCATCAATGAGATCGAATACACCGAAGGGCATCTCCCGGTGGGCACCACCGTAGCCCACGGCCACTTTTCTCCCGCGCTGTTTCGCGAAAAATTCCCCGATGCACCCGAGGTGCCGCTCATCACCTGGCTCCGCGATCCGGTAGATCGGGTCATCTCCAACTATTTTTACCTCAGTAAGCGCCTCCACGAGGAACTGCAGGAAAAACAAAAGGGCCTCGACATCCTCCGCCGCATGGAATGCAGCCTGATGGAGTATGCCGCCCGCGACGTGAACCGCGACCGGCAGCATAAATTCCTCGCGGGCGTAACCCTCGATCAGCTGGCTTTTGTGGCCATCCAGGAGCATTACGGCACCGAGTTACAGGCACTGGCACGCCACTTCGACTGGCCCCCCATCCAGGAGGTCAAGCACAACGTGACGGGCAACGCCCGGCCCGAAGTTACCCCCGAAATGCGGGAGGAAATCGCCCGGCTCAACCCCCTGGACGTAGCCCTCTACCAGGAAGGTTTGGCCCTGCGCGCGGCCCGAATCCAGTCGGCATGATCGAACTGCTCTCCATCCACGTTCCCAAAACCGGCGGCACCTCGTTCTACCGCAGCCTCCAGGACAATTACGGCCCGGCGGTTTCGCACTCCTACCGGCGCATCCAGGTCCGCGAGGAATTACGGCAACACGGCTCCCTCCTGCCCGCTCAGTCGCCCGAAATAAGGGTGCTACACGGCCACTTCTTTTACCCCGAAGTACGTGACATTCACCTCGCGCACCGGCCCAAAGTCATCTGCTGGCTCCGCGACCCGGTAGAGCGCGTTATTTCCAACTACCTGTTCTTTCAGTCCCGCCTGATCGACCCCACCATCAACCCGCTCCAGTACGAACGCAACCGGCACCGCCGCAGCGAAGACCTGCTCACCTACGCCCGCCTGCCGGAAAATCGGAACCGCATGAGCCTCTTTCTCCAGGGCCTCCCCCTGGACCAATTATTTTTTGTCGGTTTTTTAGAGCATTATGCCGCCGATCTGGCCCGCCTCGGCCACTTGCTCGGGTGGTCCTCCATCCAGCCCGTCCGCCTCAATCAGGGGTCGCTCCTTCCCCGCAAGGCCGCCGTTGTCACCCCCTCCATCCGCCGTAAACTGGCCCGCCTCAATCGCGCGGATCGGCGGCTCTACGATCGTGCCCTGACCCTCCGGCCGCGCTAAATAATTAGTTGTTTTTTTCGGTGGGCGTGCCCCCGTCCCTGCCGGGCCGGGGTCGGTCCCTTCCCCGCGCGCCTGCCGGCTTGGCCCTGCGGGCTCCTCCCTGGCGGTCGGCCGGTCCAGGCACCTCACGCAGAGGGAATATTGGACCGCTTTGATCGCTACTAAACCGGCTCAGTTCCCCAACTCATAATCCTGAATTTTGCGTAACTCCCGCCGGCGTTGTTCCTCGTCTTTGCCTTTATAGGAGTTGAGGGCGTAAAATTCCAATGCTTCGGCAATATCGGTTGATTCGTGGATGATACGTCCGGTATCCATGATCAGGACGCGGGTGGCCACTTTGAGTACTTTGCGGATCTGGTTGGAAACAAAGATCACTGCCTTGTCGGGCCGGGCCGCAAACTCCTTGAGGTTGTCCAGGCACTTGGCCTTGAAGGCGGAATCACCGACCGCCAGTGCCTCGTCGATGATGAACAGGTCCGGGTCCGTGGCCAGCGCAATAGCATAAGAGAGACGCGACCGCATTCCCGAGGAGTAGTTACCGAAGGGCCGGTCCAGTTTGTCGCCCAGTTCGGAAAAATCAGTCACGAAATCCATCTTGGCGTCGATCTCGGCTCGGCTCATGCCGTACATGGAAGCCTTGATGTAAATGTTTTCCCGGCCGGTAAAAAGGGGTTGCATACCCGAATTAAGGGCGAAGATGGCCGTTACCCTTAAATCACCCCTCCCTAGAATTCGCCCGCTGTCCAGGGGGTAGATATTCGCAATCAGCCGCATCAGGGTCGTCTTGCCGGAACCGTTCGTGCCCACCACACCTACTATTTCATTGGGGTTAATGTCAAAGGATACGTCCCGCACGGCCCAGAATTCCCGTTTGCGCAGCACGGGTGGTTGGGCCGTGATCCGGTTTTGCCGCCGCGTCAGATCCAGGATACCGTAGTACATATTGTACTTGATGTCCCGGCTGAATTTTTTGCTCAGCCCGCGAACCGATAACAGGGGGGGAATAGGCATCAGTTATTGATCAAACGTTCGATGATCCGGGGCTGTGCCCGGCGGTAAAGGCGTGCGGAACCCACAAACAACAGCAAGGTGCCTCCCAGGGTAAGCAGGTAGTAGGTGGGTTCGTAAAAGGTTCCCTTGGTCAGTAGGTCACGGCTAAAGCTGATCAGGTAGGTCATCGGATTCAATTCGATGATGAAGGACAGGGCACCCAAATTGATCCTGGGGGCATAGATCACCGGCGTTAAAAACATCAATAAACGGATGCCCTCGTCGGCCAGGTTGCTGATATCCACCGCCACGATCCTCAGCAGGGCGACCAGCAGACCGACAGCCGCTCCGGCCAGCAACAGGGGCACCAGGGTCAGTGGGAAAAGAAGGGCCCACCAGGTAAACCGGACGCCGAATAACAGGAGGACGATCACATTGAGGGAGAACGGAATGGCGAAGCGGATCAGGTGAACGGCCAGCACCTCCAACAGAACCGTTCCCCGCGGGAAGTCCACCATCGACATCATGCGGCCGTAGGTGATGAAAACCCGACTGGTACTGCGGTAAAATTCAGCAAAAAAGCCCCAGATGGAGGTGCTTAGCAGTACATAAGCGGGGTAGGGGATAGCCGTCTTTCCCGGCGAGATGACCCCCGCGCCGTTGAGCAAAATCCAGATTACGACCGATACCAGCGGGAGGATGACCAACCAGGTCAGGCCGATAAATGATCGCTTGTAATCCGTGGTGAGGCTGATTTCAATTAACCGCCGCACGAAAAAGCGGTAATCGTACAATTCTTGTCCGGCTGCACGCAGGCGCTGCCACCCTCCCTTTCCCTGATTGCGGGGGTAAAGGTCGGTCAGTACAGTAAACGGCCCGTTATTCGGTGGCATGGAAAAAGGCAACTTGGTCCGCCGCAAAGTTAGCCATTCTCCACGGGACGACTAGCCCCCCCGGTTAGTATGGGCAACGGCGGGGGGAAGCTGACAAGAGAACTTAGCTGACTGCTTTGCCAACCGGTTTTACCTATCTTGTGCCCCGATTTGTCACCAAACCTGCTTCCCCCATGAGCTTTTCTCCTTCCATGCTCTCCGTTGTCCTCTTCCTGCTCGTATGTTGCGGCTGCGGCGGCGAAAACAATCCTGCTACCGATTCTCCCGCTGCCACTGCGGCGGGCGAAGATAGCAGCGATCAACCGGATCGGTCAGACAGCCGGGGGGATACCCTTTCGGCGACTGCGGGTGAAACGACCAACGGAAAAACGACGGGACGAAAAAAGCGTACCACCAACGCCCTCCAACCCGAAAAACCGTCTCAGGATTATATCGACCGGCTGATCAAACGCATGGAGCCGCGGATCGTACTGAGTGAGGCACAGGTTGCCCAGGTTCGGGAAATTGCCACGGAATACGATTTGGAAGAGTTGCGCAAAAAAGAATCCAAAGCCGAACGGCGCAAGCTCATCAAGAGACTCAAAGCGGAAGTACTGACCGAAGAGCAACGGGAAGCCGTGTCGTTCTGGTAACACCCCCGCCGTCGTGTTATTATGCTATAGAAAAAGCATTTGCTATTACAGACAGCTCCTGAACTCAGGAAGGTATTGATTTGCCGCACTTTATTAGATGATAAATGACCTTTACTACGCTTGAATTCGCGGTCTTTTTTGCGATTTTCTTCGTGCTCTACTGGTTTGTGCTCAACAGGACCGTCAGGATTCAGAATGTCCTCATCCTGGTGGCCAGCTACATCTTTTACGGGTGGTGGGATTGGCGGTTTCTGCTGCTTATTTTTGTAAGTAGCGCGGTTGATTTCGGGGTCGGCATTGCCCTGGAGCGAACAACCGCTAAACCTTACCGGCGGTTGCTCCTGTACCTTAGCTTGGCTACTAATTTGGGAATTCTCGGCTTCTTCAAATACTTCAACTTTTTTCTGGATAGCTTGCGCAGTGCGCTTAATATAGTGGGAACGGACCTGGGGTATACCTCGCTGAATATTATCCTGCCGGTCGGAATCAGCTTTTATACCCTCCAGACCCTCAGTTATACCATTGACGTATACCGGGAAAAAATCAAACCCACCCGCGATCCGCTGGTTTTCTTCGCCTACGTCAGTTTCTTTCCCCAGTTGGTGGCCGGACCCATCGAGCGGGCGGGTAGCTTGATTCCCCAGTTTAAGCGCAAGAGAGAATTTACTTACGAGCGCGCCGCCGACGGCTGTCGGCAGGTACTGTGGGGGTTATTCAAAAAAATGGTCATTGCCGATAATCTGGCCCTCTACGTGTACGGTAATTCGGCTGATGTTTCGGCCCAAAACGGGGCCACGCTTTTCCTGGTAGCGGTCTTGGGGGTGATTCATTTTTACTGCGATTTTGCCGGCTATTCCGATATTGCCATCGGTACGGCAAGAATTCTGGGCTTCGACCTGATGAAAAATTTCGATTACCCCCTGTTCGCCCGTAGTATCGCGGAGTTCTGGCAAAAGTGGCATATCTCGCTCATCACCTGGTTCCGTGACTATCTCGTTTCCTGGCTGAAGGGATTTACCAAGCCTAAGCTATTCCGAAACATTCTGATCGTGTTTTTTGTCACCGGCCTCTGGCACGGTGCTTCGCTGACCTACATTATCTGGGGCCTGCTGAACGCTTTGCTGTTCGTACCTACGATATTTAGTAAACGGCGGCGAAAATTTCGTGGGCCGGTGGCTGCCGGCAGGGTGTTGCCAACGATCAGGGAAACGTATCAAATGGCGACAACCTACGTGTCGTTTATGCTGGTGGGGGTGTTTTTTATTCACCGGAACCTGGGGGATGCCGTACTGATGCTGCGTAAAATGTTCTCTACGTCCCTATTCAGCATCCCGAAAGTACCCATCATCGAAACAGCGTTCGTCTTTATTTTCTTTGCCGTGGAATGGCACCAGCGCAACAAGAATCACGGACTGGAATTACTGCCCGGAGAAGCGGTGCCGGTAGTACGCTGGGGAGCTTATCTTTTACTTATCTTCAGCATTCTGATCTGGGGTGGGGAATCGACTGAGTTTGTCTACTTTCAATTTTAGCCATGCGGAATTTCTTGATCAAAATAGGGGCCTTCATCGCGATCGTGCTGGTTTTTCTGCTGCTCGTGGAAATAAAGACCCGGCACGACGATCACTCTTACCTCAAGCTAAAGAAAGAGTACCTGGATAGGCAGGCGGATAGCATAGCGGTTCTCATTGTGGGGCCTTCGCACACCTACCGGGCAATAGACCCCGGAAAGATCACGCTGAATACCCTTTCGCTGGCGATGCCGAACAGTGCATTCAACGTGGATTATGCTTTGTTTGAACTGGCCATGAAAACGGTTCGGCCCCGTTATGTGATCTTCGACCTGTCGCGGGGGTATTTGGACAAGGAAAATAGCGGGGCGTGGTTTAACGATCGAAAACTGAATTATTACTTCGGTCTCCGGGAGGGGCCGTTCGAGTTGAAGAATTTATTTCTGGCTCGCTACCCACTCTACGATGAGTTACTAAAACCCCCGAGACCCGACTTGTACAATCGCTGGGGATTTAAATCGGTGGTGACCAAAAAAGAAGATAAATTCAAACGGATCAACTACGATTTGGAAATTGTCAGAAAATCAAAAAAACTCCAAAAGTTAAAGACTCAGCTAAAAAACAAGATGGACCCGGCGGTCCGACAAAGAAATGTCGAACGGTTAAAACGGGCAATTGCCCGGAGCCGCAGCATCGGGGCACAGGTGGTTTTAATCAATCCACCCAAGTTCTTTATTTATAACGACGCTTTCAATGAAGAGATCGGAGATATTTATGGACCGATTACTGACAGTCTGGTGCAGGATAGCGGAGTATTGTACTGGAACCTGGAAAAAATGGGCGAGGACGACCCGACTAATTTCTATAACCTGAGCCACATGAGCCTCAAAGGAGCCGAGCTATTCACGGCCGAGGTGGATCGCCGGTTACTTGAAATGGAACAGGACAGTCCGGGTAGTAAGAAAAAAATGTAAATTTGTGTCCGCCGACAAATTCTCTTTTGTCGGCCGATTTAATGATACACCAGCCGTTTCGGCTACTAATCTTTCTCATGAACTATCTATCCCTCATCACAATCGCGATCTTTCTCGTTGCTGTTTCCTGTAATCGTCCCCAGGCTGCTTTGACGGCCGAGCAACCGGCACCGGCCGAGCAGCCGACCGCACCGGCCGAGCCGGAAGTAGTGGTGGATGCGTCTACCGAACTTGCCACCGATAAAGTACAGGGGGAACAGGTGGAAAAAATGGTCGATCGCTACGGTCGGGAGCTGGAATTGACGACCGATCAGCGTGCGACTATCCTGGAAATGGCAGACGGGCTATGACTTGTATGGTGGAAGCAGGGAAGAGCAGCGGCAGGCACGCAGGGCGTTTCTGCAACAAGTGGAAGGATCGGTGTTAACGGCCGAGCAGGTGAACCGGGCAAAAGAACTGCGCCGGTGGAACCAGGGAGGCGGAAAATAGCCTCCGAGTCATTGATTAACAGGAGGTTAAATTTCGCGTGAGGTGCCTGGACGGGGCGGACGCAGGGGCGGGGCTTGCCCCCAACCCGGAAGGACGCAGCCCGCAGGGCCGAGCAGACCTGCGAGCCGGGAAGGGACCGACCCCGCCGGCAGGCGGGGGCACGCCCGCATAAGAACCTGCAGAAGTTACTGATTTATAGCAGGGAGCCGTAAAGTTTGAGGTAACTTTCCAGGGCCTCCCGCAGGGGAAAACGACGCACTGGCCGCCGGTTGAAATTGCCGTTGTATGCCCGGACCAGGCAGCGGTAGAGGCTGTCTGCCGTCATGTCCTCCATTTGCAGATAATCTCCGCTGACCGTTTCGGGCAGTGCCCCCCGCCCGGAGGAAACGATGGGTACACCGAGGGCTACGGTCTCGGCGGCCACGAAGCAGAAACCTTCGCTATAGGAGGGGACGACCACACAGGAGGAGCCGGCGATTTGCCGGTACAGTTCGTCGCGGTTCAGCTCGTGGCGCAGGAACACGCGGTCCGTTAATCCGAGTTCCGCTACCTGACGGGTGATCCGCCGGTACATTGGTTTGGGGGTCCGGGGAATGATGAGTACCAGGCAAGATTCCGGGTGGTCCTTGCTCAGGAGAGCGGCGGCGGGTAGGAGCAAGTCGAGTCCTTTGGAGATGCCCAGGCGGCCGAAGTAGGTATAGGTGAAAGTGAGGGGAGCTTGCCGGGGATAAGGGGTGAAACGCTCGTAAACCAGGCCGTTGTAAATCCGGCTGATCCGACCGGCGGGAATGCCGTTCCTGATGAGTGCGGACCGGGTAAATTCGGATACCGCGATATAGTGGTGGAAGGGCAGCCGGACGACGGCCTGTTCGTAGAGGTAAAAACCGTAGCGTTGCCACCAACTGGTATAAGGCAGTTGAAACCAGAGCCGCCCCCAGACCTCGTGGAAGGTAAGGATGACCTTTTTACGGGTAAGTTTGCCGGCCAACCAGGCGGGCGGGGCGGCGTTGTAGGTGGTGGTGTGAATTAGGTCGGCCCGCCGGGCCTCGCGGATGACGCGAGGCAGGGCCAGGAGGGAAAAGAGAAAACGGTTGCCGCAGTTGATACGAATAATACGGACGCCCCGGTAGTCTTCTTCCGCCGCCAGATCGGGGCGAAAACGGGTAGTGACCACGGTAACCGTTTTGCCTGCCGCGGCCAGTGATTCGGCGAGGGATTGGAAAAGGGTTTCCGCCCCGCCGATGTAGGGGTAGTAGTGTTCGACGACGAAAAGCAGGGTCATTTTGTCTCCTTTTCATGGTCGCGCAGGGCCAGTTGGCGCGTTAGCTCGGTGAGTTTGCGCTTCTGTTCCTTGATGAGGTTGTACATCATGAACTGGAGGTAAAGCAGGACGCCGATGCTGAGAAATATGACGGCGTTGACGTTGTCTTTGATCCCGAATACCTCGGCCACGAGGTTGGATATTTTATCGGGGATGAGGGCGAGCGTAACGATACCCACCCAAAAGGAAATGGAAAAAACCAGTTCCTTGAGCGTGATCTTCCCTTTGCGGTAACGGGAGATAAAACTGATGACGAAAACGACGGCCAGTAGGGGGACGAATAACTGGAAACCCCGGATGTGGTATAACATGAACGAGTAAATAATTGGTTCGAGACAAAAGTCGATTTTGCACGGAGGGAAATTAGATACAGAGGGGCGATGGCGGTTTGCTTAAGTAATCACTTAAAAACGGTGTTCCACAAAATATTAAAGGCAGTCACGATTCCGACCTGAAAATCCTGGCCCTTGCTGATGGAATAGTCGGTATAAACAACGGTGGTGGGTGTTTCCTGGATGCGCAAATGAGACCTTTCCGCCTTAATGATCATCTCGCTGCAAAATCCGAAGCCGTCGAGGTGCAGATCGAGCCGCATGATGGCCCGCCGGTTGAGGAGGCGCAGTCCGGACTGGGAATCGGAGTAATTTTTTTTGCAGATAAAATTGGTCATCCGGTTGGCGATGAAGTTAAAAAATATGCGGCTGCGGGGTATTTCGTCCTCCCGGTTCATGAACCGGCTACCGATCACGAGATCACAACGGGAGTCGTTCATTTTTGCCAGCAGCCGCAGGATGTCGCGGGGATCGTGCTGGCCGTCGGAATCCATGAAAGCGATGTAGGGCCAGTTCATGCGGCGGGCCAACTCGATTCCGGTCTGTGCCGCCGCGCCGGCCCCCCGGTTAACGAGGTGACTAACGACGCGCACGCCCAGCGTGGCGGCCACGGCGGCGGTCTCGTCCGTGCTGCCGTCGTTGATGACCACTACCCGGGTGAACCCCTCGCGGTGCAGCGCCCGCACCACGGCGGGTAGTTGTGCGGCCTCGTTATAGGCGGGTAGCAGGACGTGGATATCGCTCAGGGGAATCACAACCGGTCATCTTATTTCGAACAGGGCAATATTGCCGGGTAAACGGTCTGCCCGTCCAGCCCCATGACGGCTTTGGCTCGTTTGCCGTTAGGTAGTTTTATGAGGGGGGCGGCGGCACCGGGGTCGGATACGTAATTGTCGGTGAGCAGTAGTTTGACCTTATCGGACTTGATCAACTGGTCGGTGATACGGTTGAATTTTTTCCGCAGGGTCTGCTCGGGTGAGGCATCGACGCCGGCCGTCCGCAGGTCGAAGAAAATGTACTTGAACCCCTGCGCCCTCAGCACGTCGAAAAACTGACTGTCGTCGTCCAGTTCGGCGGTGATCCGGGCGAACTTATCCAGCACCGGGTCACTGTAAACACGGACATTGTTGGCGGCAATGTGGAAGCCGTAGTGGGTATTGACACGGTAGATCTTGGTCGATTCATCGGCATTCATGATCTCGACGGCCTCGGCCAGGATGGGGCTGTAACTATTGAGTACGTCCCGCTCCATTACGGTTGGATTGGAAGCGTAATCGACGAACGGCCAGCGAAAAATGGTGTGCTGTTCCGTATCACCCGCAAAGGAGGAGGTAAAGTACTGCAGTCCGGCTAGCAACAGGAAAAGCCCGATAGTGGTACCGAACAGACCCTGGGTAAATCCGGCTGCCGTCGACCCCATGAAGCGGGCCGGATGATTGAGCCAGTACACGATCGCGATGGGCAGCAGGACGAAGATGGGCATTCCGTACCAGATGATACCGTTGCCCATGATCCACCACAGAAACAGGTAAGCGAACAGAAAGCCGGCCAGGGCCTTAAAGGAAGCGGGTAATTCCGGCAGCCGGTTTTTTACCAGCAAATAGCCTCCGGCCGAGATTGCGAGTAGTAGGCAGATGGTAGGTATGGTAGTTACCTTACTTCCAAGACGGTAAAAGGGGGAAAGCTGATCGGCCAACCAGGCGAGCGGTTGAATAGCCGTAAAATAAAGTTTGGAAAACCACGATTCTGCCCCGCCGGGGTGGAAACTGAAGTAAGAACCCATGCCGGTTTGCAGGGCGGCTGCGTCAAAGGTATGTTGCGGGCTGCGGTAAATGGAGACCAGGCAGGTTGCAAGCCAGAACATACCGCCCGCCAATAAAAGGACCCGTTGCCAGACCGGCCGGCTATTGGCGGCATCGACAAAAAAGAGCAGGGGCAGGAGGGCCAGAAACAGGAAACCGATATTCAGGTACCTGCTACCCGGCACATTGTTGTTCATGGTCAGATCATAGGGCAGAGAGGTGTAGCGCCAGACTCCCGGTTCGTAGCCCAGATAACGAATAATTTCTTCCCGGACGGCCTGATTGGCCTGCTTACCCCCTTGACGAGTAGACGTAGCGGCCGGTTCTTCGGCAGGTGTTTCTTGCTCCTGACTGGCATACCGTGCATAAGGATTGCGGGCGGGATGGGCGAATGGCGACCGGTAGCTGTCTTTCAATTGACTGGTCGTATTATCCGGCTCGATGGGAACCAACTCGATATCCGGTGCCCGCTCTTTGCCTTCGATCATGGTACCGATCTTGACCCGCCCGTGTTCGGAGATATGCTTGATTGCCCAGGGTGACCAGGCAAGCAGGAAAAACGTGAATAAACACATCAGTTGTTTGGCCGATCGGGCCAGTACCGCCCACGAGTAGGCCCGGGCACTGGCGTAAAAAGCCCCGCCGGCCACTGTCAGTAGACCCAGAGCCAGTATGCCGCTGGGCACCCGCCGGACTTCCAGGTAACCGAAATGATAAACGCCGGAGAGAAAAATGAACGATAGGGCAAGCAGGAAGATACCCGTCAGCCCCCACCTGCCAACCTGCTGGTAAAATAGCCATCCCGCCAGCCCCACCAGGTAGAAAACGGCCGTATATTTTATGCCGAAAGCGTAACCTGCCAGCCACCCGACCAAGACCGCTACCACGGTGCCGGACGGTAACGTCCACTTGCCGCCTATGCTGACGGGCGGGATATATTCCCGGTCAACGGCATCCGCTGTATCCCGCCCGGTCATTTGTATCAAAAGCGCAAAACCGCTCAGCACGATGAAGGTGAAACCGAGGTCGATTTTCTCATCCACGATTCCGTGAAAAGCAAAGTAAGGGGATACGAACGGAATAACGGCGGCCAGTAAAGCATAAGCCGGATCCAGCCAGTAACGTGCGATCCGGTAAGTAACCAACAGGCAGAGGATATTCATCAGGTGCGACAATAGAATGGCCACGATTCGGCTATCGAACAACACCTCCCCCGCCGCCATGATAATCGACCAATTGAACGCCTGACCGCCGGCCGGCAGCCGCCCGCCGTGAGCGATCAGTTCCGTGATGTTCAGGTATAGCCCGCTGCCGTCGTAGCCGATGGGAAAGGTTTTGAAGGCCGCGATCCAGTTGAAACCCGCTACGACAAACACCAAGGTCAGTAGTAGGGGAACCCACCACTTGCCTATTTCCAGGCGTTTTGACCGCCACACCGTTGCAATCAGAAAATTGCTGCTTACCCGCCACTGCCAGCCGAGCAACAGGATGACTACCGGCCACAGTACCCAAAATGAAATCAGACCGAACAGCCCCAGGATGGTGAGGCCGAAGCCCAGCAGACTGCACCCCAGCGCGATGCTGATAAGTGAATAGCTGTCGGAAAGATCAGCACTCAGGCGGTTCAGTAGCAGGTTGCCGGCGGTGTAGGCTGCGGTTACGAGCACTAAAAGAGCCGCCAGGAAAGCACTGCTGAATAGCCAAAAGTAACCGACTCTGGTAATGAGCGACAAGGGGGGCAGAAAGGAGACGTTTGCAAAAGCAACCAGGATCAGCGCGGCGCAAAACTGTACGATCAGGAACAAACCGACGCCCCGGTAGGGAACTGCGTAAGCAGAACCAGTGTTTTTCCGCAGTTTGCGGTGGACGAAATAACTCAGCCCCCCGCCCGCCAGCGCAAAAACGGTCAAAATGCCTGCATAGGGAACCGTTACTACCGCCCGGGTCAGATAGGGGTGGTGTGCCAGGTAGTCCAGTACCACCCAGGCCACCCAGGCCACGCAGCCGATTTTGGCAATCAGTGACAGCAGGGTATTTTTCCGGGTCGTTGTTCGTTCCAAGAGATAGTGGTTGATTTCAGCGGCACTTGCGCAGTCAGGCCGATTCGACCATAAAGCTACGTAATAACTTTGTCGGCACAAAGCATTAGTGCCGGCCTTATCTTTTCAAGTAACTCATGCTCCGCCCCCGCAAACGCACCCTCTTCCTCGCCGCCGCCCTGCTCTTCCTCGCGTGGTGGCTCTTTCTGGCCCTGCCGGGCCGGCTGTTTACCGCCCCGCCGGCTACCGTGCTGGAAGACCGCGACGGCCGCCTGCTCTTGGCCTACATTGCCGCCGACGGCCAGTGGCGGTTTCCCGCCGCCGATACGCCGCCCGCGCGGCTGGCCACCTGCATTACGGCTTTCGAAGACCGGCGATTCTATAGCCATGTCGGTGTCGATATCCGGGCCGTGGGGCGGGCCGTGGTGCAAAACTGGCGGGCCGGCGGCGTGGTTTCCGGCGGCAGCACCGTCAGCATGCAGGTCATTCGGCTGGCTAAGGGTAACCCGCCCCGAAACCTTTGGCATAAATTTCAGGAAGCCCTGCTGGCCCCCCGCCTGGAACTGCGTTACTCCAAGGCGGAGATCATTAATTTCTGGGCATCCAATGCGCCTTTCGGCGGCAATACCGTGGGGGTGGAAGCGGCCGCCTGGCGTATTTCGGCCGCCCGCCCGACGACCTGAGCTGGGCCGAAGTGGCTACCCTGGCCGTGCTCCCCGAATGCTCCCGGCCTGCTGCACCCCGGCCGCAGCCGCGACGCCCTGAGGGCGAAGCGCGATCGCCTGTTGCAGTACCTGTTTGAGCAGGGGCTGCTGGACGAGACCGAACTCCAACTGGCCCGCGACGAAACCCTGCCCGCCGCCCCCCGCGACCTGCCGCGCCTGGCCCCGCACCTGCTCCAGCGGTTGCGCCTGACCCTGACGGCCCCGGCCGCTACCGCAGCAGCCTGGACGCCCACTTACAGGCCGCCGCCAACGAGGTGGTGGCCCGCCACGCCGGTCGGCTGGCGGCCAACCTGGTGCACAACGCCGCCGCCCTGATCGTGGACGTGCGCACCGGCGGGGCGGTCGCCTACGTAGGCAACGTGCCCGATCTGGCCGATGAATACCGGCCCAATGTCGATATCGTCACCGCGCCCCGCAGCCCCGGCAGCCTGCTCAAACCCGCCCTCTACGGCATGGCCCTTTCCAGCGGCATCATCTTGCCCGAAACGCTGTTGCCCGATGTGCCGGTCACCTACGGCGATTTCAGTCCCGCCAACTTTAGCGCGTCCTTTAGTGGTGCCGTTCCGGCCAACCGCGCCCTGACCCAGTCGCTCAACCGGCCCTTTGTGGAGTTACTGCGCGACTACGGCACCCCCAATTTTCACCGCGACCTGCAACAGCAGGGCTTCCGCCACCTCTACCGGCCGGCCGATGACTACGGGCTTTCCCTGGTGCTGGGCGGCTGCGAGATCACGCTGGAAGAAGCCGTGGGCTGGTTTGCCGGTACCTCCCGCCGCCGGAAATTACTACGCCGACCAGGGGCGGACGACCCCGACCTGATTACCGCCCGCCCACTTACCTCAGCGGCCGGGATACCCTGCTGGAAACCGCTGCCACGGCCGACCCCAACCTCGCGGCCGGTCTCGATCCCGGTGCCGCCTGGTTCGTCCTCGACGTGCTGACCGAACTCGAACGCCCCGACGAGGAAGGCAACTGGGAGCGGTTCAGCAGCGCACAACACCCCTCCTGAAAACCGGCACCAGTTTCGGATTTCGCGATGCCTGGGCCGTGGGCACCACCGGCCGCTACGCCCTGGGCGTTTGGGTGGGCAATGCCGACGGCGAGGGCCGCCCCGGCCTGATCGGGGTGCGCATGGCTCCGTCCATTTTCTTCGACCTGCTGCGCCAACTACCCGAGCGCGCCCCCGCGCCCCCGGAAGAGCCGTGGGACGAGTGGCGCGAAATCTCCGTCTGTACCCAGACCGGCCGCCCCGCCCGTCGCGCCTGCCCCGCTCAGCAACGGTGGGTGCCCCGGGCCGGCCTGCGTACCGCCGCCTGCTCCGCCCACGAGTTCATTTACCTCGACCCCACCCGGGCTGCGCGTCAGCCGGGAGTGCGCCCCCGGGCAATTGCGGCAAACCACCCTCTTTCAGTTGCCGCCCCTGCAGGCCTTCTACTACCGCCGCCGCCACCCCGCTTACGTTCCCGCCCCGGCCTGGGACCCCGCCTGCGCCGCCGGTGCTACTGCCGACCGGCCTACCATGCACTTCATCAACGTCCGCACGGGCGAAGTCCTCCGCCCCGGCCGCGAACTGGACGGCAGCACCAAAGCCATCGTTTTTAACCTCGCTCATTCCCGGCCGGATCATCTGTCGACCGGCACCTCGACGACCGGATCGTGGGCACAACCGTTTCTTTTCATTCCTATAAAAACTCAGCCTCCGCCCGGCGATCACCGCCTTACCGTAGTGGACGATTCCGGGGCGCGGATCAGCCACCGCTTCAGGATAGAGTAGGGGAGGGGGGAATACTTTTAACCCCCCGGTGATAATCAACCGCCGGGGCTAACGCTAAAACCCTATCTTTGCGCCGATTTTTAGTATTCCGGCCGCCGAACGGTCATCCGTCAGTAGTTCCCGGACTATATAATCCCACCCAAACCATGAAAGAAGACATCATCCAACAGCGGGTAGAAGACGTAGCCATGGTCATCGCCCCCCGCGAAAACGGCGTGGACGAAGAAGTCTGGGACACCTACCTCATCAACCTGCGCGACGAGCCGATGCACAATGTCCTCATCGCCTCCAAGGGCTACGGCCAGATCGAGGGCGTACTAAATCGACGACCGTCCTGCGCCACTTTTTCGAGGAAGTAAAACCCTACTCCCGATCAAGATCGAACCCATCCAGCGCGAACTCTTCGCCCTTACCAACGAGTACTGGATCAGTTTTAACGAGGGCGATTATATGTACGACAAAAAGTACGTCTTCGTCCCCGGCAGCATCGCCCCGAGCACTTTACGCCCATTCCGTTGCTTAAGCGCGAGGGCGTGATGATCCGTTAGATTATTCGGCAGCCAATCGAATGAAGGCGGGGCGCGCCCCGTTCCGCTAACGCGCAAACGGGTCGGTCCCTTCCAGGCTCGCTGTTCGCTCGGTGCTCCGCACTGCCCCTGCCGGGTCACCTTCCAGGCACCTCACGCTGTATGAGGTAACGGCGATCGAAAGCACTCGTGGTAGCACGGCCGACCGTTACATATGGTGTTATATTTCACTACCTGTTCCCTATTCTGTAATCAACCCTTCCCATGTCCCAGAACTTCGTCCCAAGCGCGTAGACGCCAGCAAAACCATCATGACCGAACTGGTCATGCCCAACGATACCAACCCCCAGGACAACCTGATGGGCGGCAACCTGCTGCGGTGGATGGACGTGCCGATCCGCGCCGGACGCCACTGCGAGTCTTCGGTGGTCACGGCATTGGTAGATAATGTGGTGTTCAGTACGCCGATCCGCAACGGCGAGGTCATCACTTTGGAGGCCACCGTTACCCGGGCCTTCCGTACCTCGGTAGAAGTGTACGTGGAGGTATTTGCCGCGTCCATGCAGGGCACCAACCCCCGCCGCAGCAACAACGCTTATTTCACCTTCGTCGCCTTGGATCGCGACAACGGCAGCCCCATCGAAGTGCCGGAAGTACT
>CAVPZP010000025.1:0-19851 GCA_963710215.1 Lewinellaceae bacterium
TGAATGCCGAGGGGACCACGGCGATCGACCTGCTGGGCGCCTCGAAGGACAACAAGTACATGGCCTACTCGCGTTCGGATGCGGGATCGGACTGGCGAAAGATCTACGTGCGCGAGATTGCCACCAATAAAGACCTGGAGGACGAGGTGGAATGGGTGAAATTCAGCGGTGCCGGCTGGTGGGGAGAACGGGTTTTTTTACAGTCGCTATCCGACACCGGAAAAAGGGCAGGAGTTTTCGGGTAACCACCAGTTCCACTCGGTGTACTACCATGAGTTGGGCAGGCCGCAGGCGGCGGATAGACTGATTTACCGCGACGAAGAATAATCCCGGCTACTACCACTACGGCGGTACTACGGAAAAGGAAGACTACCTGATCATGTATGCCGCGCCGGGAACCGACGGGTTCGCCACGTATTACCTGCCGCTGGCGGGTAAAAAAGCCGGCCGATCTGAAACAGGGGATGGCGGTGGAATTATTTCGGCGGGACCAACAACAAGAGCCAGGTGGTTCACGTGGAAGGTGAAGGATATGTGGGTGCTGACCGATATAGACGCGCCCAATTACCGGCTGGTAAAAGTGAATGCGGACCGGAAAGACAAGAGCCGGTGGACGGATGTGATCCCCGCCGGCGATAACCTGCTGCAGGGCGTGAATACGGGCGGGGGCTACTTGTTTGCGAACTACCTGGAGAAAGCCACCGACCGCTACTACCGCCTGAATTATGACGGAAGCGGGCGTGAGGCGATCGACCTGCCCGGACTGGGCAGTGCCGGTGGATTGGGAGGTGAGGAGGATGACGATCAGTTGTTTTACACTTTTACTTCCTTCACCTACCCGACGACGATTTTCCAGTACGATGTAAAAACGGGTGAGAGCAAGCCCTTTTTTAAACCGGAATTGGCGTTCAACACTGAAGATTATACGGAGGAGCAGGTGACCTACACCAGTAAAGACGGTACGCCGGTGACCATGTTTTTAGTGTATAAAAAGGGGTTAAAGCGCGACGGTAATAACCCCACCTACCTGTACGGATATGGCGGCTTTAACATCAGTTTGAGTCCCGGTTTCAGTAGCCTGCGTCTGGCATTACTGGAAAACGGCGGCGTTTTTGCCATGCCTAACCTGCGCGGCGGCGGCGAGTACGGCGAGGAGTGGCACCAGGCCGGAATGCTGGAGAAAAAGCAGAATGTATTCGACGACTTTATCGCCGCCGGCGAATACCTGATCGAGGAGGGCTATACGTCTTCTAAAAAACTGGCCATTGCGGGCGGCTCGAACGGCGGCTTGCTGGTGGGAGCGGTGATGACCCAACGGCCCGATCTGGCGGCGGTGGCTTTTCCGGCCGTGGGCGTGATGGATATGTTGCGGTTCCAGGAATTTACGGCCGGGAAGGGCTGGATGGTGGAATACGGCGATAGCCAAAATGAGGAACAGTTTCCTTTTTTGTATGCCTACAGCCCGTTGCACAATATCAAAGACGGTACCAGTTACCCGGCAACGATGGTGACCACGGCCGACCACGACGACCGGGTGGTACCCGCCCACAGTTTTAAATTTGCCGCCCGCTTGCAGGAGGCGCAGGCGGGCAAGGCACCCGTGCTGATCCGGATTGACACCGATGCGGGGCACGGAGCGGGCAAGCCGATCTCGAAAACCATTGAGGAACAAGCTGATCTGTGGTCCTTCTTTTTCTACAATACCGATAGCCCGATCAGCTACCCAATTAACGAATGATGACCGCTGCTAGAAAGAAGTCCCTGCTCGCCTGGACGAGTTGGACGAGGAAATGGAAGCCCTGCTGACCGACCTGGAACGCTACGATGAGGAAGCCCTGAACCGGGTGCCGGAAGAGGGTGGCGGGACAGCCCTGCAAACCCTTCATCACCTGATGCTGGCGGAGAATTATGCGGTGGCCTACCTGGAGAAAAAGATTTTGCACGGTGGGGAGTTCGCTAAATCGGACCTGATGGAGTGGGTGCGCATGGCGCTGCTGGATAGTTACCTGGTTGTCTATCCACGTAAGGTGAAGGCACCCTCGGCCCTGACGGGAGAGAATCTTCCCAAAAAGTCTACGTTGGAGAAGGTGCGTCGACAATGGTCCGCCGACCGGATCAAACTGCGCCGTTTTCTGAGTGAGGCGGATGAGCAGTTATTCGATCGGCAAATATTTAAACACCCCTTTGCGGGTCGGTTTAACTTTTCGCGGATGGTGCGCTTCTTACGCGGCCACCTGCGCCACCATCGCAAGCAGGCACTGAGTGCCGCCGGAGGCGGCTGGTAACCGGCTAGCCTTGCAGACCGCTACCGAGCAAATTGGCAAGTACGGATCCACTGCTTCCGAATCGAAAAGCGGTGCCTGACGAGTAAGGGAAAGCACCTGCATGAAATTGGGTAGGCCGCTGATGCGATCCGTACCCTGGCGTTCGGCGATAAACAGGCCGGCCTCCCGCACCACGATATCCCGGTAGCGGCCGGAATCGGTGTCGAAGTAAATGATGCGGTGCCGCTCGGGGGAAAGCTGGCCGAGGTACAGGAGCACAGCAGTATCGAGGTAGGCTCCGGGGCGGGAAAAGCAGGCACTGTTATAGGGATAGCTGTAGAGCGCAATGGCGAAGCCCCGAAGATTTAGCACTTGCCGGATGGCGGAAAGTTTCCGCAAACAGATGGCCAGCGGATCATGTTGGTCGGCCGCGAAATCCGTGTAGGGGAGCCAGGGTGTAGTTGCCCGCCTCCCGGCAAAGAATTCGAGCGGACCGATCCGGTGTTTATAATTAAATACGGGCGAGTCGGGAGCAACGTAGCCGGGATAGAAATACTGAAGACCGCGCTCGCGGCAGACCTGAACCTCGAACAACAAAGTAAACAGCCCCAAACTATTTGCCGCATAGTCGGGGTCATAGATTCCGGCCTTGCTGTAGGCGGCTTGGGAACCAAGGTCAAAGTAGCTGAATGCGATTAATTTGTCGCCATCGTAAACGCGGGTTTCATGGGTGTTCAACACGTTATGACCCTCCGTATTATACAAGTGGTAATCGAGGTTGGGGAGTGATTTTTCCCCGTTATCTTCCATGTACCGTAAATTAACGCGCTCCTTATCGGTGTCCGGCGGGCGGGCGGGGCCGTATTCCACGTGAAACTGTTCGAGACCGCGCCGGAGGATGCGGCGCGATTTCTTCCCGAAACGGGTTTCTTGCAAGACCAGGCGGGTGGGTAATACTCCCAGCATTCCCTGTCCCTCCAGGTAAAGGAAGGAGGAGTTATAGACTGCCTGACCCGTACTACGCCAGCCCCGGGCCAGAAATTTATCCAGCTGGTCGGGGGGGAGGGGGGCGGTAAAATTCTTGATGGTGGAAGCCAACGGAAAAGTTCTTGGGGAAAGTCGAGATAGGGTAGGGGCCGGGTGTAACTCGGGCGATCAGTGCATCCGGTCGCCGCGCAGTTCCAGTTCCTGCATGATTGCGGCTTCGTAGGTCAGGTACTCGGCCCAACGTTGGTCCACCCGCTCGCGGGGGAAGTAGCGACGGGCCAGATCGAGGAAGAGGACGTAGTGACCCGCCTCGGCGATCATGAATTTGTGGTAAAAGGAACGCAGTGCCGGTTCGCCGATGTGCAGGCTGAGCAGACGAAACCGTTCGCAGGAACGCGCCTCGATCAGGCCGAAGATCAGTAGCCGTTCTAATAGGGATTGGTCACGGCCGCCGCCCCGCTGTTGGAACGCCATTAGTTTTCCTACGTACTCGTCCTTGCGTTGCCTGCCCAGTACCAGTCCACGTTTATCCATTTCAGCCAGCACGGCCCGAAAGTGGCCCCATTCCTCGGTAACGATGGGAGCCAGTTCGCGAACCAGTTCCGTCCGCTCCGGGAAAGCCTGAATCAGGGTGATGCAACTGGTAGCCGCCTTTTGCTCGCAGTAAGCGTGATCGGTCAGAATCTCGCCCAGATCCATCTCGGCCAAATTCACCCAGCGGGGGTCGGTGGGGAGCTTAAGGTTAAGCATTTGAACGGCGGCGAGTTGGTTGTCGATCGGCACGGAATTGGGGGTTGAGCGGCGAGGAATGGCGGGCAAAGGTAAGGAATTAGTAATGGTAATAAAGGCCGTAACGGTAGAGGGTGGTAACAACAGGATTTCCTGAATTAACTGATCGCTTTGCCGGTACTTACACCTCCGAAATGCGGCCGATAGCGATACCAATAGTCTCCTCCTCCGCCGTATCGTTTTCGACAACAGGCCGAAAAAAATTCATCGGTGGCGTAGGTACAACTTATTACTCGCTCACTACCACCAAGCCCTGCTCCAATGGATCGAGGGCCTCCACTAGCACATCGATCATCTCATCCCCGTGCTTGGCATAGATATTGAGAAAATTATCCGTCCGCTCCTGCAATCCATCGTTGGGAAAAAGCTTATCCCGCAGGGAGCGGATTTGATTAACGGCCGTATCGAAGCGCTGCTTCTCGGTGCGGTGCAAGCGGCCCTCCAGATTTTGCACGGCTTTTTCCTGCCGGGCGTGCTCGGCCAGTACGGCTTTGGCCAGGGTGGGGTCAATGTCTTCGGCTTTGGCGGCAATGCTTTCGAAGAGACCTTTTAACTGGGCCAGTTCGTCTTCCAGACTTAACTCATTTTCGCTATTGCGATCTACGAACCGGCGAACGAGGGAGTCGGTATCCTGCAGCAGATCGGTGGGGGAAAGGTCCAGTTTTTCCATCCGCTTACTGCTTCCGCCGTCGATCCAGAGTACGCTGTTACGACGTAGCAGGAGCGGGAAATTGAGGCCGAAGTGCTTAAATTGCTCTTTACGCTCCAGCCAGTAGGCCAGTTCGCCGCCGCCGCCGACGTAGGCGAGATTGGGGAAGATACTCTCCTGAAAAAGCGGCCGCATGATCACGTTCGGACTGAAACGCTCGGGGTGTTCGTGTAACTCCGACCGCAATTCTTCCGTGCTAAAAGTTAGTTCGGCATCCACCACGCCGTATCCGTTAACGGACTTCACAATCCGGTCGCGGCGGCCGTCCTGAAGGTAAAACAGATTGATCTCCCGGGCGTGCGCCTGTCCGCTAAACCCGGCGGCGGTCAGGCGGGCCTGCGCGTCTTCCACCAGCGGCTGCGATACTTGGTCGAAAAGTTCCTGCTCCATCACGGAACGAAAGGCGGTCTTATAGGCGGGGCGGCTCATATCGGCGGCCACCAGGCCGAAGCGGCCGAACAATTCGTTCACCAGGTCCACCGTGGCAATACCGTAGGTTTCGTGGCGGCCGTAGGCCCCGGCAATCAGGTCGTAAGCGGCGCGGGCGCGCTCACCGTCGCCCAGTAGTTCCGCCAACTCCTTTAGTGCGTCCGCTAAACTATCGGTAGGCAGTTTGCCAACGGAGCCGCCCGTTTCCTGTTCCCAGCTTATGGTCTGGCCGAAAATGCGGGCGTGGTTGATCTCCTCGAAATCATGGTCCTCGCCGCCGGAGATGAAAACGGGCACCACGCGGTAATCGGGATAGGTCTCGTTGAGCCGTTGAGCCAGACGGATAACGCCGCAAATCTTGTAGATGAAGTAAAGCGGCCCGGTAAACAATCCCGGTTGGTGGGCAGTGATGACGGTAAAGGTCCGTTCGTCGGCCAGCGCGTCGATATTGGCGCGGGTGGCCTCACTCGTTTGGGGGAAGGCACGGTACTGTTCAGTGAGTTCGCGGACGAGTAGGGCGCGGTCGGTGGCATCCCCGGCCTTGTCGCTAAATACTTGCTCGAAGCCGGCCAACGTGGGAGGGTAGGCATAAAAAGGCCGCAACCGCTCGTCCTGGGAAACATAGGCCACGTCGCGGCGGGCAAACTGGGGGACGGCGGAAAACTCGATGCGGTCGATGGTCATAGACGGTGAGGCTGGGGCGGGCGACCGGGCACGGAATTGCGGTCGTGAATTGGATAGTAGCGGCAATCTGCTTACATTGTCGATCGGCCGGGGGCGCGGGTGCGCCCCCGGCCGGACACGTCCTCAAACTGAACACCCGCTCACTTAGTTGAACCCATGCCACAATTAATTCTCGCGCTCGATCAGGGCACCACTTCCTCCCGCGCCATCCTGTTTAATCGTCAGGGCGGAATCGTCAACGTCGCCCAGGAAGAATTTACCCAGTATTTTCCCCAATCCGGCTGGGTAGAACACGATGCCGAGGAAATCTGGAACTCTCAATATAAGGTTGCCCGCCAGGTCCTGCGCAAGCAGGAGATCGCCGGCGACGGGGTGGCCGCCATCGGCATCACCAATCAGCGGGAGACCACCCTGATCTGGGACCGCGCCACCGGCGAGCCGATCCACAACGCCATCGTGTGGCAAGACCGCCGCACCGCCGCCTACTGCGAGGAACTCAAAAAGCGCGGTCTGAGCGAGCACGTCAAAGCAACCACCGGTTTGCTGATCGACGCCTACTTCTGCGGCACCAAGATCAACTGGCTGCTGGAAAACGTAACCGGTGCCCGCCGCCGCGCCGAGGCCGGTGAACTCTGCTTCGGCACCATCGACAGCTGGCTGGTCTACCGCCTCACCGGCGGCAAGTTGCACGTGACCGACGTGACCAACGCCGCCCGTACCATGCTCTTCGACATCCACCGGCGCGATTGGGACGAGCGTTTGCTAAAGGAACTCAACATCCCCCGTGCCATCCTGCCGGAGGTACGTTCGTGCAGCGAGGTTTACGGCCACACCGACCCGAAACTCTTCGACGGGCATAAAATCCCCATTGCCGGCATGGCCGGCGACCAACACGCGGCACTCTTCGGGCAGGCCTGTTTCCAGCCCGGCATGGCCAAAAACACCTACGGCACCGGCTGCTTCATGCTCATGAATACCGGCACCGAGGCCGTTACCAGCAACCACGGCCTGCTAACTACCGTCGCGTGGGAAATCGGCGGCAAAATGGAGTACGCGCTCGAGGGCAGCGTCTTCATTGCCGGGGCCGCCATCCAGTGGCTCCGAGACGGACTGAAACTGATCGACGAGTCGCCCGATTCCGAATATTACGCCATGAAAGTGGCCGATACGGACGGCGTATACGTCGTCCCCGCCTTTGCCGGTCTGGGCGCGCCCCACTGGGATATGTACGCGCGCGGGGCCATTTTCGGCCTCACCCGCGGCACCGGAAAAGCCCACTTGGTCCGCGCCACGCTCGAAAGCCTCGCCTACCAGGTCCGTGACGTACTCCAGGCCATGCAGGCCGATTCCGGCAACGATCTCGCCACCTTGCGCGTAGACGGCGGGGCCAGCGCCAACAACCTCCTCATGCAGTTCCAGGCCGACATCCTCGACTCCAACGTAGAGCGTCCGATGGTCACCGAAACAACCGCCCTTGGGGCCGCTTACCTGGCCGGTATCGCGGTCGGTTACTGGAAAAAAGAAGAACTCACCGGCGGATGGCAACTCGATAAGCGATTCGCGCCGGAGATGAGCGAAAAGGCCCGCGCCAAGCGCGTTCGCGGCTGGGATCGCGCGGTGGAGCGCACCAAGGGCTGGGAGGAAGAGTAGGGTAGGAGGTAGCGGTGGGGAATCAAGGATTAGCTGCGCTGCTTCTCTCAATCATAAATGATCTTTCGAGGTGAAGGACTGAAGGACTATTCGAGATTCGATAGTTGATAGTTGATTGGCACGTATCGCTTACTTAATTAAGGATATTCCTTCTATCCTTAAACGGACACCCCGTCCTGCCAACTTGGCGCAACTACTGCCGTGGCAAGGCGTTTGCAGGGGGTGAAGCGACTAAAAAACTGGATGAAAACTATGGCACACAACGATCAACCGAACGATGCCGGTACTACGGCCGAGGAGCGGCTGGAGGATACTGCCACGACCGGGCAGCTGACTGACGAAACGGCAACCGAGCAGGATGCTCAGGTAATGGTGGACGGCCTGGAGAATCAGGTGGCGGAACTGAAAGACCGCAACTTGCGCCTATTGGCTGATTTTGAAAATACCAAAAAACGCCACCTGCGTGAGCGGTTGGAACTGATGGATTCGGCCGGGGCGAGTACGATGAAAGCTCTTCTACCGGTGCTGGACGATTTTGACCGCGCCCGCAACGGCGAGGGATTGAGCGACGGCGTGATGCTGGTATACAAAAAACTGTATGACAATCTGGCAATGCTGGGTCTGGAAGAAATGGACAGCACCGGTGCCGCTTTTGATCCCGATCTGCACGAAGCTCTCACCGAAATACCGGCTACGACCCCGGATGCAGTGGGTAAGGTAGTGGATACTATCGATAAGGGCTACAGCCTGAAAGGCAAAATTTTGCGCCACGCCAAAGTGGTGGTGGGCAAGTAACATTTAATGACGAACGAACGGCGTAGCGGCCGGTCTCCCGGAGCGGGGACCGGCCCGCTGCGTGAAAAGCCCCCCGGGGAGAACGATAGCGCATGGCAAAGCAAGATTATTACGAGGTACTGGGCGTGGAGAAAAACGCGGATGCGGATACTATTAAAAAGGCGTACCGCAAAAAAGCGATGAAGTACCACCCGGACCGCAACCCGGATGACCAGAAGGCCGAGGCTAAATTCAAGGATGCGGCGGAAGCCTACGAGATACTGAGCGATGCGGATAAGCGGGCGCGTTACGACCGTTTCGGCCATGCGGGCGTGGGCGGCAATGCCGGCGGTTTCGGCGGCGGCGGTGCCGGTGGCATGACGATGGAAGACATCCTCAACCAGTTTGGCGATATCTTCGGTGGGGCCGGGGGAGGCGCAAGCGGCCAGTTTTTCGGCGGCGGTGCGCGTACCCGTCCGCGCGGCGAGCGCGGCACGAACCTGCGCATCAAGGTACCTCTGACACTGGAGGAGATCTCTACCGGGGTGACTAAAAAAATCAAGGTGAAACGCCAGGTTACCTGTGAGCAGTGCAATGGCAATGGTGCCAAAGACAGTGATTCGGTAGAGACCTGTAAAACCTGCGGCGGTCAGGGAATGGTGCGCCAGGTGCGGTCTACTTTTATCGGGCAGATGCAAACCACCGTAACTTGCCCCACCTGTAATGGAACGGGTAACCAGATCACGGCATCTTGTTCGAAGTGTAAGGGCGAGGGCCGCAATTACCAGGAGGATACCATTGAGGTGGAGATTCCGGGCGGGGTGGAAGAAGGAATGCAATTGTCCCTGCGCGGTAAGGGCAATGCCGGCCGCCGCGGCGGCCCGGCGGGTGATTTACTGATTAATATCGAGGAAATTGCCCACGAGGAAATGCAACGTGACGGCATGAACATCGTGCACGAGTTGTACCTCAATTTCGCCGACGCCGCCCTGGGTACTTCGGTGGAGGTGCCCACCATCGAGGGTCGGGTAAAGATCAAAATCCCCGCCGGAACTCAATCCGGCAAGATATTTCGTCTCAAGGGAAAAGGGATGCCGAGCGTGCAGAGCTACGGTCGCGGCGATCAGTTGATTCACGTGAACGTCTGGACGCCCAAGAAAACTTCCGATGAGGAACGCGCCCTGCTGGAACAACTACGCGATATGCCTAATTTCATTCCCCAACCGGGTAAAAGCGATAAAAGCTTCTTTGACCGGATGAAGGATTATTTCAACTAAGGCGAGACCTTATATAGATGCCAAACTTAAACGGCCGATCATTCATGGTCGGCCGTTACTTTTTCCAAATCCAAGCCTTCTCTCCATGAGCCGTATCCTGCCGATTTTACTGGTTTTGTTTTCCCTGCTGATAGCAGCCTGCGGCCCCGATTATATTCAGGAAGAACGCCGCGCCCTGCCCGGCGGCATGGCCGCCGGCTGGGCGCACGCGGATTCCATCGTGTGGGAAATACCGATCGAGGATACGTCCATTGTCTATGACCTGTCCTTGCGAGTGGAGCACTCGGCCGAGTTCCCCTTTGAGAACCTCTACGTAAACATCGGTACATTCTTTCCCGATGATGGCTACACCTCCCAACCCCTGTCCATCCCCCTGGCCGATACCTACGGCGGCTGGCTGGGCGACTGCTCGCGCGGCTGGTGTACCCGGGAGATACCCATTCAGCAACGCGCTTTTTTTGACCGGACGGGGCTGTACAAGATTTCCGTCGCCCAGTTTATGCGGCAGGATACCATGCCGGGGGTGCGGGCGCTGACTTTCTTACGCCGGAGGGCTTCGCCCGTACTTTAGCAGGCGTGCTGCGTACGCTGTTAATTGACCTGCGGTGATTATTGTAAGCTCCTCTGAGTTGGTACTTTGCTATAAGGCTATATGCATAAGATCGGAGATGACGTCTGAGAGAAAACGTCCCACATCCCACATCTCACACCCTGCTTCCCACATCTTACCTCCCACATCCCCGCCCATTTCATTACCTTGCCCCACTTTTTGATCCCTCACGTGTTGGGTAAGCGAGAACAACGGTAGTCGCCGGTTTCACCACGACCGAAAGCTACCGCACTTATTGACATTACACCAGATAACAAGCAAGCGACTATGGCCTTTGATATGGACATGATCAGGAGCGTCTACCAGGGCATGCCCGCCAAGATAAAGGCGGCACGCGAACGACTGGGACATCCCCTGACCCTCACCGAAAAGATTCTTTACTCCCACCTGCACGAGGACTCCCCCCTCCAGGAATATAAGCGCGGCGGCGACTACGTTTTCTTCCAGCCCGACCGCGTAGCCATGCAGGACGCTACCGCCCAGATGGCCCTGCTGCAGTTCATGATGGCCGGCCGCGATACGGTGGCCGTCCCTTCTACCGTCCATTGCGATCACCTGATTCTGGCTGAGGAAGGTGCCGATAAGGACCTGGTGCGTGCTAATGAGGAGAACTCGGAAGTGTACGACTTTCTCTCGTCCGTATCGGACAAGTACGGCGTCGGTTTCTGGAAGCCTGGTGCGGGAATTATCCACCAGATCGTACTGGAAAACTATGCTTTCCCCGGCGGCATGATGATCGGAACCGACTCTCACACCCCCAATGCGGGCGGTCTGGGCATGGTAGCCATCGGTGTCGGCGGCGCGGATGCCGTGGATGTAATGGCCGGCATGGCATGGGAACTCAAGATGCCCAAATTGATCGGCGTGAAGCTGACGGGCAAACTGAGCGGCTGGACATCCTCGAAAGACGTGATCCTCAAGGTAGCCGGTATCCTGACCGTTAAAGGCGGTACGGGTGCCATCGTTGAATATTTCGGCCCCGGCGCAGCGGCACTTAGTTGTACGGGTAAGGGCACGATCTGTAATATGGGTGCCGAGATCGGTGCCACTACTTCCACCTTCGGTTACGACGAGTCGATGGGCCGCTACTTGCGTGCCACCGAGCGTGCCGATATCGCCGATCTGGCCGATACCGTCGCCGAGCACCTGACCGGTGACTCCGAAGTGTATGCCAACCCCGAAAAATACTTCGATCGCGTGATTGAACTCGATCTGAGCACGCTGGAGCCGCACATCAACGGCCCCTACACGCCCGACCGCGCTTTTCCCATCAGCGAGTTTGCCGCCGCCGTCGACAAGTACGAGTTCCCGCCAGTACTGGAAGTCGGCCTGATCGGTAGCTGTACGAACTCCAGCTACGAAGACCTCGATCGTGCCGCCAGTCTGGCCAAACAGGCCAAGGCCAAGAAATTAAAGGTAAAATCAGAGTTTACCATCACTCCCGGTTCTGAACAGATTCGATATACCGTTCAGCGTGACGGCATCCTGGATTCCTTCGAGGAGATCGGCGGCGTGGTATTGGCCAATGCCTGTGGTCCGTGCATCGGCCAGTGGGCACGGCATACGGACGATCCCAACCGGGCCAACTCCATCCTTACCAGTTTCAACCGCAACTTTGCCAAGCGCAACGACGGCAACCCGCAAACCCGCGGCTTTGTGGCCAGCCCCGAACTGGTGACGGCCATGGCCATCAGCGGCAGCATGAAATTCAACCCTCTCACCGACACCCTTACTAATGAGGACGGTGAAGAAGTACGCCTCGACCCACCCACGGGCGTGGAACTGCCCCCCCGTGGATTTGCCGTGGAGGACGCCGGCTTCCAGGCTCCGGCAGAAGACGGCAGCCATATTAATGTGGTGGTTTCCCCCGATAGCGATCGCCTGCAGTTGCTCGATCCGTTTAAGGTAATTACCAACGATCAGGTGCAGAATATGCGCGTACTCATCAAGGCGAAGGGTAAGTGTACGACCGACCATATCTCGATGGCCGGCCCCTGGTTGAAGTACCGCGGTCACCTGGAGAATATTTCGCAGAACTGCCTGATCGGTGCCATTAATTACTACAATGAGGAGACCAACAAGGTGCTCAACCACCTGACGGGCAAGTACCATCCCGTTCCCGAATCGGCCATCGCCTACCGCGATAATGGGGTAGGGACGGTCGTTTTTGGTGAGGAAAATTACGGTGAGGGATCGAGCCGCGAGCACGCGGCCATGGAACCCCGCTTCCTGGGCGTCAAGGCAGTGATCGTGAAGAGCTTCGCTCGTATCCACGAGACCAACCTGAAGAAGCAGGGTATGTTGGCCCTCACTTTCGTGAACCCCGCCGACTACGATAAGATCCGTCAGGACGATACCATCCATTTGGAGGGTTTCGCTACCATGACCCCCGGAAAAAACCTCACGGTAGTGCTAGCCCACAGCGACGGCACCGAAGAGCGTTTCCCCGTGGCACATACGTACAACGAAGCCCAGATCGGCTGGGTCCGTACGGGTTCGGCACTCAATAAAATCCGTGAGGATGTAGCGGCCGGTAAGTAAGTACGAAATATTTAATTTTAAGGGGTAGACGATAGTCGTTTGGGTTAAATCCCAGTGATTATCGGCTACCCCTTAATTTTTGTGGAAGCTCAGATAGTCATCTAATCGAAGATTAGACTCCCCTTTAGTCCGGCAAATACGCTCAGTCTGTTTCGTCGCCCGCATACTCTTTAATCGCCTTACGCCAGCTTTCCGTCCGAATGATTCGGACCACCGCCGCATTCAGCGGCTCACGTAGGCTACTGCCCTTGGCTACTGCCGGTGCATAGATAACCGGTTCTGCATCGGTAGGCTGCACGGAGGCGGAAAGCGATTTATTATTCTTCACCAAATACTGGAGCGTAGCGGCACTACCCACAAAAATATCCGCTTCCTTATCCCGCACGGCACGAATACCCTCTTTCGCTGATGGAAAACTGGTATAGGTTATGCCCCGTTTATCCAGGTATTCCGCTGCGGGCGAATCGTTCATGGTAGCAACATTGCGGTCATTCAGGTCATCCGGAAAATCGATGGTTTGCTTCGAGTTGGCCGCCCCGATCACGGCAGCCGTAAGGGTAGAGGTTAATGCCAGGGCCATCAGCATCCAGAGCATGGCCACAATTCGGCCGCCCAGTGTTTTCGGCGATTTATCTCCGTAGCCAATCGTGGTCAGCGTCACGCCGGCCCACCAGAAACCCGCTCCGATCCCTTCGATGACGGTGCGTTCCCCACCGAATTGATCGTCATTTTTGCCCCGCTCCATTAACCAGATCAATACGCCGATAATCAGCAGTAAACCGGACAGGTAGAGGGCAATCATCCAGAATTGTTTGCTGAACAGTGTCTTAACCACTTGCAAAATTCCCTTATTTTTCGGCAGGGCCATGCCCAGAGTCGTGGTGTGATAATTTTGCAGATAGTCGATCCGGTTAGCCCCCGCTTCGGTCAGGTCGGTCTTTAAAATCACGTCCACATTTCCATTTGCCAATTGCGCTACCAGACTATCCTCGGGAGAAAACTCTACCAGTTCGTAACGCAGCTGCCGGTATTCCGCTACCTGCCGCCACAATTGCAGGCTCAAGCCCGTCCACTCGCCGTCATCTCCCTTCATGCAGTAGGGTGCTTCGGCAACCACGCCCACGCGCAGCACCTTGGCAAGGGTGGGGCCGATAACGGTCGCTGTGCTATCATTCTGCGCATTCAACAAAAAAGGCTGGAGCAGTATCAGGACGATAAAGGTGAATAATTTTTGCATCGGATGTATTTATGGTTCCCTAATGCATAGTAAGTCAGGGCAGTTTTGTTTTCTTTTGGGCGTGTCCCGTTCCCTTCCGTCCCGCAATATTGCGGGTCGGGAGGGAACGGGCCGGTCCCTTCCAGGCTCGCTGTTCGCTCGGCCCCTTCGCTGCGCTACGGGTCTCCTCTCCCGCCTAACGGCGGTATCGGCCCTTCCAGGCACCTCACGCATATAGTATCCACTAGTAAATCTCAACCGGCCGCCAGTAATTCCATTCCCGCTTCCACCAGTTCCAGACCGCTGCCGCTCAGTTGACCGTCAGCCTCTACCATCACCTCATTGCGGTAAAGGGGCAGTTGTGCTACCACCCGCATATCCAGTGCCGATAGGGTCGCACACAACGATTGCATCGCATCCTCTCCCCGGGGGGCGTGGGGCGTATAGGTCACGGCCAATACCGGTTTCCCACTCAGTTCGCCCCCGGCTACCAGCCACTCCAGGGCATTCTTCAGGGCTGCCGGTATGTTGTGTGCGTACTCCGGCGTCGCCACCAGCAGATGCGAAGCCGCCGCCGCTTGTTCTCGCCAATTTGTAATGACTGCCGGCACCGGGTACAAATCCGCTGCTTGTGGACTAAATAGGGGAAAGGTAGCCAGGCCGTCCTGTTTCAGGGTAGCCCATCCGGCTGGTACATACCGACTCATTGCGCGCATCAGGGCAGCCGTGCCGGAGTTAGCAGCGGGCGAGCCGCAAAGTATAAGTAATTTCATTGTATTATTTTACTCAGACCGAAATTTCTTAATTGATAAAATTTAAATTTTACTAGGGTTGTCTTAAAGAATCTAATAGAAAAAGTCGAATGACAAAGTAAACATTGGTATACCGGTTCCACTAAAACTAATTTGGCTTGTCTTGCACAGACCCCAGAGGGAAAAATTAATCTACTGTGCTGACCGAAAAGTGTCATTATATTTAAATCTAGCCAGAATCAAGCAGTAATTGACACGTGAATATTTTGGCCACGTAACGAAACTTGCAACTTGCTACACTATTATCTGCGGTAGTGGTGTGTATTGAGTGACGGAGTTCTTGAATTTTACGGCCCTGTTGAGTTATAGCTAATTTTATCACTCATTTCAGACCACTATCCCATCCGCTCAATCCACCCGCTGCAGGTACACACCTTTGATTGCCAGCCCGCTACCTGCCGTCGAACGGGGCGAAATCCGTAACAGTTGCTGCTCGCCGGGGGAAAGGCGGATGGTGTCGACGGGAAACATCGCCCAGTCGCGTTCAGCCGGTTCGGTACGGGGCACGCGATCATGATTGATGGGCGGGGTAGGGGAGAAAGAGCGATTCAGCGTCACGCTGAAGAGGGTATTGCCGATAGCCAGTTCCAGCTCGGTACCGCGAGCGGAGGGAGGTACCCACGCAGCCACGCTAAGGGCGTAGCGGGAGGTATCTACCACGGCCAACTTCCAACTAAGCGTGTCAGCGGGGCCGGACCAGCCCTCGGCCCAATCACCCGTGGGGCCGCCCGGCCGGGAGTAGCGTAATTTTTTGGACAAGCGTGCCTCGATGGCCAACAGACGAACCAGTGGAAAGCGGGTGCCGACCTGCGTAACCGGTTTGGCACGGCCGGGGGGCGAGCTTACTTCGGCTGCCTTGTCCGCGTAGCGGCCGGCGAGAATGTCTAGCAGGACGGGGCGTTCGAGGGCAAGGTCGGTTTGCTGGGTTGGGTCGGTTTGGAGGTCGTAGAGTTCCTCATTACCCGGAGAGCGAATAATGTACAGGTACTGATCGGTGCGCAGGGCACCGGGGTAGGGGGAAAAGGTATCGCGTGCGGGACTGAAGGTAAACAGGCTGCGGTTGGGCCACGCTTTGTCTCCGGCGGTATTGACCAGTAGGGGCACCAGACTTTTACCGTCCAGCAGATCGACTGCCGAAAGATCCAGACCGAGCAGGGCGGCAAGAGTAGGCAGCACATCTACGTGCGAAACCCGGCGGGAAACGATGCGATCGTTGGGATATTTCTCACTCAGGGTGGCGGGGAACCGAATAGCAAACGGAACCAGCGTGCCGCCCTCGTCCACCCGCCCCTTGCGACCACGCAAACCGAGGTTGAATCGCTCGCCGGCGGGACCGTTGTCGGAGGTAACGATCACGATGGTGTTGCGTAAGCGGTCGGTTTTTTCCAGCAGGGTGAGCAAGCGGCCGATGTTATGATCCAGGTTTTCGATCATGCCGTAGACGGCCGCTTTTTCGTCATCCAGTGCCCGGCGGTAGTGATTAAAATACTTGTCAGGGACCTGCAGCGGTGCGTGGGGGCCGGGATAAGCCAGTATCCCAAAAAAGGGGCCGGTTCCGGCCGCCGCCGTTTCCATGAAAGCGGCCGCTGAGTCGGTCAGTATATCGGGCAGATAACCTCTGGTTATCACCGGCTCTCCGCGTTCGTTTTCCAGTGGGGCATTAAAGTAGCGGTCGGCCGAACCACCCACGAAACCGAGAAACGAATTGAAGCCCTGGCCGGCGGGGTTGGTGGGGTAGTTAACGCCGTTGTGCCACTTGCCGAATAGCGCGGTAGAATAACCCGCCGCCCCGAATGCCTCCGCCATGGTTAGCTCATCGTCCGCCAGTATTTCTCCGCCGCCGGTACCGTAGATCACTCCCGTGCGGGGCGCGTAGCGCCCCGTGAGCAGAGCCGCCCGCGTAGACATGCCCAGGGGACTGACGTAAAATCGTTCGAACTCCGTTCCCTGACGAAAAAAGGAATCCAGCCGGGGCGTGCGGATGGTGTCGTTGCCGTGGATGCCCAGATCGCCGTACCCCCAGTCATCCGCCACGATCAGCAATACATTGGGGGGACCTAAATTGGGGGGCAATACGATCGGTTCTTCCGGTTCCCCGCAGGTGAGGAGAAGTATCAGCGGCAAGAGGAGCAGGATACGGAAACAGGAAAAAAGTAGGCGACGGGTGGTGGAAATGAATAAAACGGTTCGGGTCATGGTCTTAGAACGCACGAACGGTTAAAACTTCGTTGTCAGGAGAACCGCGAGTTGCAATTTTACCCCGAAATCTTCGGCTCAAAGCCATCCTTCCTCCATCGGCGGAACAACGGATGGACCCCGGTAGTAAGAAATTCCGGCTGGTGAAACGAAAAACCCGCAGCCTGACCCGCGTGAGGTGCCCGTAGGGGCGGCGTAGGGATAGGGCTTGCCCCTACCCGAAGAAGAGTGCGCAGCACCGAGCGAACAGCGAAGCCCGGAGGGGACCGGCCGGCCCGTCAGGGGACAGACACGCCCGGAATGATATGGTAGCAACTGTAGTAGTGATAAATAGACGTTCGCAGCAAGCACATTATGCACACTAACCTTTGCCGTTATCACCCTCTATCCTTGCTACCCAACTGACTCAATAGCCCAAAATATGCAGCATCGACTCCGCCGTCTGGGTATCGTGGAGTAGTACGTCAGTCAGATTACCCTGCTTGTCGCGGTCCACTAGAATGTGTTTGGGGCTGGGGATGAGGCAGTGTTTGATGCCGCCGAAACCGGAAATACTATCCTGGTAGGCACCCGTGTGGAAGAAGCCGAGGTAGAGTGGCTCGTCCGCCTGTTCGTCGTATTCGGGCAGGTAAACCTGGCTTTCGTGGACTTCGGAATTGTAATAATCCGAGTTGTCGCAGCTTAGGCCGCCGATGTTGACGCGGCGGTAATTGTTGCTCCAGTTATTAATGGGCAGGAGGATGAATCGCTCGCCGATTCCCCACGCGTCGGGCAGGGTGGTCATCAGGCTGTTGTCGATCATGTACCACATTTCCGAGTCGTTCTGCTGCTTTTTACCCAGCACGCTGAAAATGGTTGCCCCGCTCTCACCCACGGTGTATTTACCGAATTCGGTAAAGATGTCGGGTTCCGGCACATCGTCCTCCTCGCAGGCGTTCTGGATATTATTGACGATTTCGCGTACCATGTACTTGTAGTCGAACTCAAAACCGAGACTGTTGCGGATCGGCATCCCGCCGCCGATATTGATGGCGTGCAGGGTCTCGCTGTGTTGGCGCAACTGGGAGTAGATGCGGACCGCTTTTTTCAATTCGCCCCAGTAGTATAAGGTGTCGCGGATGCCGGTATCCACGAAAAAGTGGAGCATGCGCAGTTTAAATTTAGGGTTATTCTTGATGTTGGCATCGAAAAACGGAATCACCTCCGTCCCCCGAATGCCGAGGCGGCTCGTATAAAACTCGAAATTCGGTTCTTCCTCGGTGGCCACCCGCAGGCCGATATGGCAGGTATCTTTGACGTGCTGCGCGTAATAGTCCAGCTCGTCCTTATTATCCAGCACCGGCGTCACGTTGGTGAAACCGTCATTGATCAGGTCCACGATCTTTTTCAGGTAGCTGACCGGCTTGAATCCATTGCAGACAATGATCAGGTCCTTGTCGATATCACCCCGCTCGTGCAGCCGGCGGATCAGGTCGATGTCGTAGCCCGAGCTGCACTCCAGTTTGGCATCGTGCTGCAGCACTTCCTTGACCACATGGCTGAAGTGGCTGCTTTTGGTGCAGTAACAGTAGTTGTACTTGCCCGTGTAACCGGCCGAGCGCATGGCGCGGGTAAACAGGTTGCGGGCCTTTTTGATCTGCGCCCCGATCTTGGGTAAATAGGTTAGCTTGAGCGGCGTTCCGTATTTTTCGATCAGGTGGATGAGGGGAATGTCGTTAAAGGTCAGGTAGCCGTCTTCCAGATCAAATCCCTCCTGGGGGAAATAGAACGTCTGGTCGATCAGGTCAGCATATTTGTTAGCCACGGGCGGGGAGTCGGATTACCCACCGCACGGTTGGTCCGGGCGGCGGTGAGAAAATAAAGGCTGCAAAGTTAGGCATTTAGCACCAACGCGCAAGCCGAAGTTTTGCCTCTAACGGCAGGCGGTGACATAGGTTGAGTTGCGCTGTCTTAGCAGTGACCGCGCACACGCGCACCCAAATGTTGTTGTACTGTTATCATCTTCGTCCATAAGTGCCGCCCGCGCAATAAGTTGCCGTTAAAATGCGCTTTAGCCACTCAATCAAATCCGACTATCGAGCAGAGCACTACTAGAAAATTCCAACTTTCCATGCGTACTATCCAAATTTTGCCGGCCGCTCTGCTCGCGGCCTTCCTGTTCTGCACCACTGCCCTGACCGCCCAAACGCTGGTCAGCGGTATCTTCCAGCAGACCGACGCCAAACTCGAATACGTCGAGGGTGCCGACTGGAACACTTTTCTGGCCAAGAACAAGGAGTTCAACAATAAGGGATTCCGTCTCACCGACATCGAGACCGCCGGTTTGGGCCAAGAGCGTTCTTATTGGGGCATCTACACCAAAAGCAGTGAACGCGACACCATCGCCAAAACACTCGGTTGGTCCGACTTCGTGCAACTCAAGCGCAAAATGGCCGACCGTAACTTCGTCCTCACCGACGTGACCGGCTATGCCCTCAACGAAACCGATTTCATCTACATCGGCGTCTGGCAGCCCGGCGAAACCGCCCACAAAATTTGGAAGCTCGATAGCCGCGACGGCCTTATGCAGCGCACCGACGAGATGTTTCGCGAAAAATTCGTCCTCCAGGGCGTCAAGGTCATCAGCACGCCTTCCGGTCAGGCCCAGTTTCTGGCCATTTACCACTTTCAGCCTATCCCGCAACGCAACGTCGTTTTCATCACCGATTCCGAACAAATTTTTAATGAGGATTGGACACAGCGCGTGAACAGCAAGGTTCGCCTCATTGACTACGATCGCTTCCAGGAGGCCGGCACGCCTTATTACCTCGGCGTTTATCAGGCCGGTAGCTACGAACACCTCGTCCTGCGCGAAACCCCCCGCCCCGCCTTCGAGGACCAGTGGGACCGGTTGGAGAGCAAGGAAAAATTGCG
>CAVPZP010000026.1:0-7252 GCA_963710215.1 Lewinellaceae bacterium
TTCCACTAGCCGCCGGTTGCGGCTTGTTACAAAATGAGTTAATAAGCCAAGTCGGGATTTGATCCACGCAGCCGGTCCGTTCTACTTCGGGGGGGTGGGCTTCGCCCGTATTTTTGATTAAGGCTTTGCCTTTGGTATGTTTGTATTTTGGACTAAGCCTACGCGTGTACGGGGGGGAGAGTAGGTAACCTCCGGTCACGCGAGTTTGGCACCGCGCCACTTCCGGTCGCGGGTGTACGCGTGGGGATATGGGCGGGGGGGGGGCGGTTGGTTTATCTCGCTTTTAATCGCGTGTAATGGGTAGACATAAGTAGATTTAACTGTTTGTCAACTTCCCGTCACCCCTCTCCTCCGCGGCGGCTGGGGTTACCACGAAGTAGCCGCGAAGCGAACGGGACCGCAGACGAATAGCCGGGCCGGGGGAGAGGTCTCCAAGAAGCGAGTGCAAAACCTGTACTGGCTCAAGCCTGATAAACTGGACAGCCTATCCTACAAACACAAGCGGTAAATAGGAGGTTATGATGGTGCGCAAGTATTCTCACTTTCAATTATCCCCCACGTGAAAATTGCCGTTATCGCTCATTTCCACTATCCCATTGCTGAACCTTTCCACGGCGGGCTGGAAATGCAGACTCACCTGTTGGTAACCGAGCTGATGCAACGTGGTCACCAAGTCACGCTGTTTGCCCTGGCAGCTTCGGATCCGGATTTAAACGCGCTGCCACTGGAATCATTGACTATCCCGTCAATGAAAATATTGATTGCTACCGCAGCCATCCTGATTTCGGTGGCGATATTGAGGAACAGCTCCACAGCTACCTACGCGTACTGGCTCGTATTCAGACGGGCTCATTTTGTTTTTATTCACATAATAGCCTTCACTTTCTACCCATTACCGAAGCCGCTACCCTACCCTGCCCGGTAATAACCAGTTTGCATACGCCACCCTTTGTTACTCTGCAAGCCGGAATCGAGCAAGCGCGTAACCTGCCTACGCACTACTGTACTACCGTCAGCCAATACATGCATAAAACCTGGCAACCATACACCGGTAATGGAACGGAGGTAATCTACAATGGTATCAGGATGGAGGATTGGTCAGTTAGCTCCACTACCAAACGAACACGGCTATCTGGTACGGAAGAATTTGTCCGGAAAAAGGCGTAGAGTACGCCATCCGTGCGGCTACTCAAGCCGGCTTTCGGCTCCGCATCGTCGGTTCCATCTACGACCGGGATTACTTTGAACGGGGAAGTAGCTCCTTTGCTCAGTGAATCGATTACTTATCTCGGTCACTTGAATCACGCCCACCTGCGTCCCCTTATCGCGGAAAGTCAGTGTGGGTTAGTCACCAGCACCTGGGATGAGCCGTTTGGGCTGGTGACACTGGAAATGCTGGCCTGCGGAATTCCGGTGGTCGCCTTTGATTCCGGTGCGACCGGCGAGGTACTGGATCGGGCGACGGGTTTTCTGGTCCCCAAATTCAACGTAGCGGAACTGGCACGCGCCTTGCCCGCTACCGCCCATTTGAGCCGTGCCGCCTGCCGTCGACGGGCGGAAGAGAAATTTAGTGTCGAGACCATGATGTCGGGATACGAGCGGGTGTACCGACGGGCAGTAGAGCACTACCCCAAATACCGGAATACGGAACACGCCGCAGCCGATATAACGTCGATCCGATGAAAGACCGACGCCCCATAGGTTATTACGTTCACCATCAAGGCAGCGGTCACGCCGCGCATGCTCGGCAAATCATCGCTGCGTGGAGCAACCGCAGGGCGGTCCACGTCCTCACATCCGCAACTCATTTGTTTTCCGGTAAAATTGCGGCCTCGCTTGTTGCTCTCCCCCCCGATATTAGCGACGATCCTGATTACCCCTACGAGCTACTGAATGGCCTAGTCTATCACTACGCCCCCGTCGGCATTCCGAATCTAAGGCGGCGAATGGCACGGATAAGCAGGTGGATTGCGGAAAACAACCCTGCCCTGATGATCGTGGATGTTTCGGCGGAAATCAGTCAGTTTTGCCGGTTATGTGGAGTACCGGTGGTGAGCGTACGTCTGCTGGGCAAGCGCAACGATTCGGCCCACCGGGCTGCCTGGGGCATATCGGCTGCCCTGTTAGCCCCCTTCCCCCCGCGCATGGATGACCGCTCACTGCCCGCCTGGGTGAAAGATAAAACGTGCTACACCGGCTTCCTCTCGCGTCATGCCGACCGCCCCCCCCTTATGCCCGCAACGGCAAGGCAAAAGATCGGCTACGCGAGTGGAGCGCCTTTAGTGGTGGCGGTCAACGGTCAGGGCGGAGGTTTTCACGATTTGCGGTACTGGCAAAAAGTGGCCGCCGCTAACCCCGCCCGGCAGTGGTGCCTACTGGGGAAGGCACCCGCCGCCGACAAGGACACGCTACCCGCTAATCTTCGCGCGGTCGGTTTTCAACCAGATACTTACCCCTTCCTATGTGCCGCTGACATCGTGATCGGCAGCGGCGGAATAAATACGATTGCCGAAGTCACCCGGGTTGGTCGTCCCTTCATCGGTATCCCGGAACCCCGCCCTTTTGACGAGCAGCGCGAAAATATCGCCGCCCTGGCCCGCAACGGCGTAGCCATTTTACTTCCCCGCTTGCCGCAAGCCGATGATTGGTCCGGTCCACTGGAACAGGCACGCCTGACTACAACCGGCCAAGATCAGTCTTCCCCCTCCGCCGGCGGCCTGTCCGATATAATCGACCGGCTGGAACACGTCATTGCGGCTCAAACGATCACCCTTCATGCCTGATCCGACAATTAGTCTGCTCACCATCGTTCACGGCCGCCGGGATCACCTGGGTCGTATGCTACGGGGAATAGCGCAGAGCAGTTTGCTTCCCGACGAGGTGATATCGTACATATGAACGAACCCATCGACCGTTCGCTTACGATTGCCGGAGCGGAACTGATCCAACTCGCCGTTCGGACCGGGGACGGTCGCCTGCCGCTGGCAGCGGCGCGGTGCGCCGCCGCCGCACGGCCGGGGGTGAGGTGCTGCTCTTTCTCGACGTAGATTGTATCCCCGCGCCGGATTTTATCGAACGCATGCTCACCGCCGTGATGGATACCGGTGCCCTGGTGATGGGCGACCCCCATTACCTGCCGGCCGATTGGCAGCAGCGAGAAGCGGCCGGCGAATCACTCGATCCCTTGCCCTTCCCCACCCCGACCGCCAGTTGCTTACCCCTGGGCTAGCAGTCCTATCCGATGCTTACCACATGTTCTGGTCGCTCTGCTTCGGCTGTAAGGCAACCACCTATCAGCAGATCGGCGGTTTTGATCCGGGCTACGGAGGCTACGGCGGTGAGGATACGGATTTTGCCTTCGCCGCTCGCCGTGCGGGGGGGTTCCTTTTTACTTACTGGGAGCGCGGGTGTACCATCAGCACCATCCCGTACAGGACCCACCGTTGCAGCACCTGGAGGACATCGTTTCAATGCCCGCTATTTCCACAAAAATGGGGGTGCTGGCCCATGGAAGGATGGCTGCGGGCTTTTCGGAGGGCAGGGGTTATTCGGTGGGAGGGGGATGAGGTGGAGGTGGTGTAGGTAGCGGCACGAATCTTTTTTTGGCATTAGTAGAAAGCACTATTTTGTCGTTTTACCGGCGTTTAGCTTATAAATAGGTCAGATAAGTTGTGTACGGTTTTTTGAACACATTGTGAAACAATAAATCCTTAAGAGCGTGTCTAAAATTTTTAAGAACGGAGGATCAATGATTCGCTTCGCGGCTACTTCGTGGTTAAGGTTCCGGCTAGATAAAAAATTCGCTTCGCGGCTACGTCGTGGCGCGCGCATAGCGGGTTACGTAAATCAGTTTTTATGACGCCAGGTTCTTAAATGATTGGTTATCAGAAAGTAAAAATTTAGACACGCTCTAAGGGCCGATTTCATTTTCGGTGGGGATGAAATTTCTGACTATATACCTTGCGTGAGGTGCCTGAAAGGGCGACGTAGGGGTAGGGTTTACCCTTACCCGGAGAAGCGTGCGGAGCACCGAGGCGAATGCCGAAGCCTGCAAGGGACCGACCGTGAGCCGTTAGGCGAAGGGGCACGCCCAACGAAGCCGACCTATTGGGGTGAATATGACAAAACGTGCCACTTTTTAGATGAACGGTATCGGTCCGCCGGCGTTAATTTGGGTAACCCGTAACAACCTTCTGCTTTGCGCAAATTACTCGCTCTCTTACCCCTGATACTGCTTGTGGCCTGCCAGGCTTACCGCCCTCTGACCGGTGTTCAGCCCGTTTCGGAGGACGGCGACTGGAAAACCCGGGTGCTGCTCGCCACGCCCCAACAATTGGGTGGAGACCCCGTGGCCGGACTGGATTACCTGATCCACGGCGACTATATCGGGAGCGGCATCCCGCTGGAGATCATGCAAAAGCAGGCGCGTAAGATGCCGCAGGACAGCCTGTACCCGCGCAATGAATTAAACCGGGAATGCCTTATTTTATGACGGCATTCGTGGCCGATAACGGGGCTAAAATCGTAAACGGTAATTGTTTCACCTGTCACGCCGGGAAGGTGGACGGCAAGATGGTGACGGGCTGGGCAACAGCTGGTCGGAATACGAGCAGAATTTCGTGAGTATGGGCCGGATGATGCGCTTCGGCATGAAAATAAAGTATAAGAAGAGCGACCCCCAGGCGCCCGCTTTTGCGGATTTCGGCAACTACTTCAAGGTAATGGCACCGCGGATCCAGACCACGCAGCCGGGCAGCAACCCCGCCTTCCGGCTGGCCGAAGCCTGCATGATGCACCGCGACCCCCAGACATTGACCTACGTGGACGAGCCGCTTTACGACATGTGGGACTACAACATTGCCACCGACACGCCGCCGCTGTGGCACGTGAAGAAGAAAAATACCCTTTACTACAATGGTATCGGCCGGGGGACATGCCCAAGTTGTTGCTCCAGGCCAGCGTACTGGGCATGCCCGACAGCGCGCACGCCCGCAGGTCCGTGGAGGCATTCAAAGATGTTTATGCCTGGTTGAATACCCTGGAACCACCCGCCTACCCCGGTGAGATGGACCGCCGCTGGCCGCCCAGGGCAAGCCGCTGTTCAACGAAAATTGCGCCGGTTGCCACGGCACTTACGGCAAGCCGGAAGGGGAGACTTACCCCAATAAGGTGGTCAACCTGAACGTGGTAAAAACCGATCCGCTCTACGCCGACTACATCCGCCAGAGCGGTATTGTAGACTGGTACAACAGCAGCTGGTTTGCCACCAGTACGCCGCGCTCGTGGTTCGAGCCCACCGACGGCTACGTCGCCCCGCCGCTCGACGGTATTTGGGCCACGGCCCCCTATTTGCACAACGGCTCGGTGCCGACGGTTTACCAGGTGCTCAATTCTTCCGCCCGCCCCGGCCGCTGGACGCGCAGCGGCGATACCCGCGACTACGACTGGCAACGACTGGGCTGGCGCTACGAGGGAAAACCGAAAAACAAGAAGTGGACCTTTGACACCGCCGTGCCCGGCTACGGCAACGGCGGCCATACATTTGGCGATAAGCTAACGGAGGAAGAGCGCTGGGCGGTGGTAGAGTATTTAAAAACGGTGTAACAAATTAGCGGTTAAATGCTAACCGCTCCCCCATTTTCGATTCGTTAAACTCACCGTTATGATAAGCCACGCGGCCGCTCACCACGGTGGTTTTTACCCGGCCGGTAAACTCCTTGCCCTCCAGCGGAGCAGCCGCAGCGGTAGTATAAATTATCTTTGCTGACGGTCCAATTTTCCCCGGGGTCCAGCAGCAGCAAATCGGCATACATGCCTTCTTCCAGAAAACCGCGACGGTCGATTTGGAAACACTGGGCTGGGGCGTGGCACATTTTTTCCACGATTCGTTCCAGGCTAATGCGCCCCGCCTGCTCGAATTCGAGCATCAGGTTCAGAGCATGTTGCACCAGCGGCAGGCCGGAGGGTGCGTGGAAGTAGGTCTGGTTTTTTTCGCTCATCAGGTGGGGCGCGTGGTCGGTGGCGATAATATCCAACCGATTATCCAGCAGGGCGGGCAGCAGAGCGTCGCGATGGTGGGTACTTTTGATGGCGGGGTTGCACTTGATCAGCGAACCTAAACGGGCATAATCATCGCTGCTAAAAGTAAGGTGGCGCACGCAAACCTCGGCCGTGATCCGTTTTTCGATCAGCGGAATATCATTGCGAAACAGGGCCAGTTCATCGGCCGTACTGATGTGCAAAATATGCAGGCGGCTGCCGTAGTGCGTGGCCAGTTCGTGGGCCAGTTTACTGGAGATCAGGCAACCCTCGGCCGAGCGGATGACGGGGTGCATTTCCAGCGGCACGTCCTTGCCGTATTTCGCCAGCGCGGCGGCGGCATTGGCGCGAATGGTGGCCTCGTCCTCGCAGTGCGTGGCCATCAGCATATCCACGCGGCTGAACAGTCCTTCTAGGGTTTTCCGGTTGTCTACCAGCATATTACCGGTGCTGCTGCCCATAAAAATCTTGATGCCGCAAACCGTTTTCGGGTCGGTTTTCAGCACCTCCTCCAGGTTGTCGTTCCCGGCCCCCATAAAGAAAGAATAGTGAGCTTACGAGGTCTGCCGGGCAATCGCATACTTATCAGCCAGCAGTTCCTGGGTCAGGGCGGGCGGGCTGGTGTTGGGCATCTCCATAAAAGAGGCCGTTCCGCCCGCCACGGCTGCCCGCGCCTCGGTCTGGATGCAGGCTTTTGGGGTCAGGCCCGGCTCGCGGAAGTGCACCTGATCGTCGATGATCCCCGGCAGGGCGAATTGGCCCTCCGCCACGATCTCGCGGTCGGCGGGGCGGTCGATGGCGGGGGCGATCTGCTCAATGAAGCCTTCTTTGATGTAGATATCGCCGGAGGTGATGGTGCCCCGGTTGACGATGCGGGCGTTTTTGATTAGGAGGGTTGGCATAAAGCGATTGATTGGACGGTTGTTGTTCGGATCGGATCAGCGGGTAAGGCAGAAAGCGACAGGTAGGTTTGAGCGGCAAAGATAGCAGTGCTTGCGGCCTTTCTTAGTGAGGCATGGTGTTTTTGGGCGTGCCCCTGCCTGCCGGCCGGGCCGGTCCCTTACCGGCTCGCTGTTCGCTCGGTGCTTACGACTACGTCCTACGGGGAGGGGCAAGCCCTACCCTACGCCGCCCGTCCAGGCACCTCACGCTGTCTAATCGTTATCTGACGTGCATCACCTAATTTTCCAACTCGGCGGGTTGCTTTCTCCCC
>CAVPZP010000027.1:0-152232 GCA_963710215.1 Lewinellaceae bacterium
TCGATCTCGAAAGCACCTTGGAGCAGGTAACTACTCTTGGTGGCAATACTTCCCGTTCGTCCGGCCGGTCCCGTTACCGTTTCATCGCCCACCGCCACGCGGTGGGTCACGCTCACGGCCGGCTCGCCGGCGGGCATCACCTCGGCGGTCAGGTCGGCCGCACCCGTTTGCAGGCCGGTCGCCAGGCCGGTCTGGTCTACCGCAATCACCGTCTCATCGGAGCTGGACCACTGCACGGGCACGTCTTCCTGCTGGCCGATATTGTTCAGGTAGGCGGTCGTAAACTGAAAGCTTTCGCCGAAGCCGATGGTGTCTACCCGGGCGGTCAGGCGCAGTTCGGGGTCCACCCGGTCGTCCACGAAATCATCGCCGATACAGGCGGATAACAGGAAAAGCGGTAGCAGGCACAGTAGCCGCGACGGAGAAAAGTTGTTCATGGGTGGTTGTTAGTAAGGCAAAAGTAAGCGGCCGGTGCTTGTTGCGCAACGATTCCGGCTTCGGCGGTTGTCGGGGGTGGGCATTGGGGGCGGTTTTCGGGCGTGCCCCCGCCTTGGGGCGGGGTCGGTCCCCTACCGGCTCGCTGTTCGCTCGGTGCTGCGCACTCCTCCCTGCGGTCGGCCCGTCCGGGCACCTCACGCTTCGGGGCGGGGGGTGATGCCCGGCAGGTCAAGCAGTCAATAATTCCCGTTTGATCTCCCCGATCAGCCCCGGCCCCCGGTAGATCAGACCGGAATAGACCTGTACCAATTTGGCCCCGGCGGCAATTTTCTCGGCGGCGGCGGGGCCGTCGCAGATGCCGCCCACTCCGATAATGTCCAGGTCAGTACCGCCGCGCTCACTCAGGTAGCGGATCACGGCCGTGGCTCGGTTGCGTAGCGGCGCACCGCTCAGGCCGCCCATGCCCAGGGCCGCCACTGCGGCGGCGGGAGTTGTCAGGCCGCTACGGTCGACGGTAGTATTGGTGGCGATCAATCCGGCAATACCCGTATCCCGGCGGATGGCGAGAATGTCATCCAGTTGGCCGTCGGTAAGGTCGGGTGCTATTTTAAGGAGAATGGGTTTGGGGGCAGTCCGGCGGTGGTTGTTTTCCTGCAGGGCGGCCAGCAGGCGGGTCAGCGGCTCGCGCTCCTGGAGGTCACGTAAGTTAAGGGTATTGGGCGAGCTGACGTTGACCACGAAGTAGTCGACGTGGTCGAAAAGCCGCTCGAAGCAGTACCGGTAATCGTTCAGGGCCTCCTCATTGGGGGTATCCTTGTTCTTGCCGATATTGCCGCCGACGATGCAATCACCCGGGCGGCCCCGCTCCATCAGCCGTTGTGCCAGAGCATCCACGCCCTCGTTGTTAAAGCCCATCCGGTTAATGAGTGCCTCATCGGCATGTAAGCGGAATAACCGGGGCCGTGGGTTACCGCCCTGGGGCCGGGGGGTGACGGTGCCCAGTTCAAGAAAACCGAAACCCAGGGCGGCCATGTCGTGGTAGTACTTGCCGTCCTTATCAAAACCGGCCGCTAGACCAATGGGGTTAGGGAAATCGAGACCGAAAACCGTGCGCCGCAGGTGCTCGTTCCGAGGCCGGCCGTACTCGGCCCGCAAAAAACCGCCGATACCGGGAATATGCAGGACGGTGCGCAATCCGGTCACGGTCAGGTGGTGTGCCCGCTCGGGCGGCAGGGCAAAAAGCAGGGGTTTGAGCAAGGGGTAAAGCACGGCAAGGTTGTTGTTGACCGGTAAAGGTAAGGGGGATTGGCTTATGAAAAAGGACAAGCGATGGGAGTGGTGACCGACCGTCCGGGAGGGCAGCCCGCAGGGCCGGAACGAAGTGGAGCCACGGACGCAGCGACCGGCCGGCCCCCGCCGGCCGGATGGCCCCTAAAAAGTAGCCGGCCGATAAAAACGTTTTGAGGGAGGAAACTGTCCAACATAATTTCTTACCGATCCTCTATTATCGGATATTTTGTTTAATTTAGCCGCGAATTAAACAAAAGGCACTGATTGGCGGCGTCTTGCAGCAGGAACAGCGGATATGGATCACTTGGATAAGGCCTTGGCGGCCCTGAAAAAATATTTTGGCTACGAAAATTTTCGACCCCAGCAGGCGGAGATCATCGAGCGCGTATGTGCGGGCAAAGACGGCCTGGTGCTGATGCCCACGGGCGGCGGCAAATCCATCTGCTATCAAATACCGGCCCTCATCATGCCGGGTACCACGGTGGTGGTTTCGCCGCTGATTTCCCTCATGCAGGATCAGGTAGACGGCCTGCGGGCCAACGGGGTGCGGGCGGCCTATCTGAACTCCAGTCTGACCTCGCGGGAGGCCATGAAAGTGGAGGACGATTTTAGTACCGGGGAGTTGAAACTGCTGTACGTATCGCCCGAAAAACTGCTCAGCGCGGGCTTTACCCAGATGCTGAAACGGCACCGCGTGAACCTCTTTGCCGTGGACGAGGCCCACTGTATCTCGGCCTGGGGCCATGATTTTCGGCCGGAATATACCCAGCTGGCTCACCTGAAAAGGATGTTCCCCGAGACTCCAGTATTGGCCCTGACCGCCACGGCCGACCGGCTGACCCGCATCGATATTCTGAGCCAACTCTCCATCCCCGAGGCGCGGCAGTTCATTACCTCTTTCGACCGGCCCAACCTGAGCCTGGAAGTGCGTCCCGGACAAAAAAAGAAAGAGCAGATCGTAGATTTCGTGCGCCGCCATCCCGATCAACCGGGTATTATCTACTGCCTGAGCCGTAAGAGCACCGAATCACTGGCGGCCGATCTGAGCAGTTACGGCTTCTCGGCCCAGTGCTACCACGCCGGTCTGGCAGCGGGGGAGCGGATGCAGATCCAGCGTGATTTTATCAACGACAAGGTAGACATCGTCTGCGCCACCATTGCCTTCGGCATGGGTATCGACAAGAGTAACGTGCGCTGGGTGATCCACTATAATATGCCGAAAAACCTGGAAAATTACTACCAGGAGATCGGCCGCTCCGGCCGCGACGGGACGCCCGCCGATACGCTGCTTTTCTATTCTTACAATGACTACACCACCATGCTGAGCATGCTGAATCAGGGGGAGAACACGGAGGTGGCACTGGCCAAACTGGAGCGGATGAAGGAGTATGCCGAAAGCCTGGCGTGCCGGCGGCGTATCCTGCTCAATTACTTTAGTGAAGACTCGGGCGAAGACTGCGGCAACTGCGATATTTGCGCCAACCCGCCGCAGCGGTTCGACGGTACGGTGCCCGCACAGATGGCCCTCTCGGCCGTGGCCCGCCTGCGCGAGCAGGTGGGCGTGGGCCTGACGATCGACGTGCTGCGGGGTTCCGTTCGGCAAGACATCGTCTCGCGTGGTTACGACCGGATCAAAACCTACGGCGCGGGCCGCAATACGAGCACCTACGACTGGCAACAGTACCTCATGCAGCTCATCAACCTGGGCTACCTCTACGTGGCGCACGAAGACCACGGCAAATTGCGCCTGACGGCCGCCGCGCGGCGGGTACTGTTTGAAGGCGAAGGAGTGGAACTGGTAAAAATGCAAACCGTAAAGGACCGCCGCGAGGCCGAGAAGAAGAAAGCCAAAAGGGCCGTCAGCAATACCCCCACGACGGGTGTACGCGACGGGCTGTTCGAGGAATTGCGGCTCCTGCGACGTAAGCTGGCCCAGAAATTCAGTATTCCGCCTTACCTGGTATTCAGCGACAAAACGCTGGAAGAAATGGCCGCTACCCGGCCCACCACCGACGCCGATCTGGCGCGGGTGAACGGGGTGGGCGAGCGTAAACTGCAGCGGTTCGGCGATGATTTTCTGGAGCTGATCCGCGAAAACGTGGCCGCCACCAGCGGAAAACACGCTATCACCGGCACCAATATCCTGTCTTACGACTTGTATGCGGCCGGCAAGACCGTGGACGAAATAGCCGCCGAGCGGGGGATAAAACCCGGCACGGTGCGCGGCCACCTGTTTGCCGCCGTCAAAAACGGCAAAGCGTACAAGATAGAGGATTTTGCCTCACCCGGTCTGGTGGCCGCTACCCGCAAGGCCGTGCCCTATCTGGAAAAACCCGTTCGCCTCAAAGCCCTGAAAGAATATCTGGGCGATGAGGCGATCGAGTACGACGAGCTGCGCTTCGCGCTACTGGCCGTAATGCAGGAAATGAAGGCGGAAATGCAGTAGTGTAGGGGACTACTCTTTAAGCGTACCCGCGCCTTCGCGCTGTAAGATGGCTTCAGAGCCGGTGCAATCGATAATGGTGGAAGGTTCCATGCCGCCGGTACCGCCGTCGATAACGATATCGACCTGCTTGCCGTATTCGGCGTAGATATCGGCGGGGTCGGTAAAGTACTCGGTAATGTCGTCGTCGCTTTTGAGCGAAGCCGTAAGGATGGGATTACCCAGGCCCTTGACCAGCGCGGAGATGATGTTGTTGTCGATGATACGGACCCCGATGGTTTCCTTGCGGTTCTTAAGGATTTTGGGGGTCCGGTTATTGGCTTTGAGGATGAAGGTGAACGGGCCGGGCAGGTTGTGCTTCATCACCCGGAAGATGTCGTTATTGATCTGGGCAGCATACTCGGACACCTGACTGATATCGGAGCAGATGAAACTGAATAGTGCCTTGCCGGGGTCGAGGCCGCGCAGCTGGGCTACTTTTTCTACGGCGTTTTTGTTCATGATATCGCAACCGATGCCGTAAACGGTATCGGTGGGGTAGATGATGACACCGCCGTTCTTAAGGGATTCGACGACTTGGTCGATCTTGCGGCCTTCGGGGTTCTCCGGATGGATTTTGAGTAGCATGGGCACGTTGGTTTGGTTAATGGAACACGAGATTCGTGAGAGTAGCCGGGTGGGAAGGTAGAAAATATTTGGTGCGGGGAGGGACAGCCTTCCTATCGTATTGAAAATAAAGTGATTGGTGAAGAAGGGTCGATAGAAGCGGCAAGCCCTGATTTAGCCGGAGATACTTAGCGGTCCGATCGGGTCTAAAAACTACCGACTAACGGTAAAAAAGCCGAAAAACCTACTGACACAACACTGACACGCTACGGGGCGTTACGGCCTGTATAAGATTTTGTCCTATATTTCGATCCTGGATGTCCCCCGTTTTGGGCGGTTTTTCCGGATTTACCCGGCAACTACGAAACCTAAGCTAATGATCAGACGCACGTTACTCGGCCTGGCACTTTTTCTGTCAGCCTGTACGCTGCTAACCGCGCAGGCAACCACGGTGTTTACGGATGCATACCGATCCTTCAAGGAAGGAGAAAAGCATTTCAACCAGGGTTTATACGCCCTGGCGCAGTCAGAGTTCGACCGTACTCTCAACCTTCTTCGGCCCCTCAACGAACCCGACGCGGAACTACTCCGCGCCCAGGCCGAGTTAAACTACGCCCGCGCCGCCGTGCAACTGGAGCAGCCCGACGGCGAAAAGCTCATCCTGGATTTCGTGCGCCGCTACCAACCCGACCCCATCGCCAACCGTGCCCTGGCCGAGGTGGCGAGCTTCTACTTCAACGCCGGCAAATACGATCAGGCCGCACAGTATTTTGATCGCATCCCCCTGAACAGCCTCTCGCGCGAAGAGCGGGCGCGGATCGCTTTCCAGTCGGGCTACAGCTATTTCGTGAGTAAGGACTTCGCCCGGGCCAAGACACGCTTTCAGGAAACCAAGGATATCGACGGCGAGTATTATTACCCCACCAATTACTATTTGGGGCTGATTTACTTTTTCGACGGCGACTATGACAAGGCCGTTCAGCTTTTCCGTATCGTGGAGCGCTCGCCCAGCTACGACTCTTATATTCCTTACTACCTGGCACAAATCTACTTTGCCCAGGCCCGCTACGACGAACTGATCGCCTACGCCGAACCGCGTCTGGCGCAGCGGGGCATTAAAAACGATAAGGAAATTCGTCAACTGATCGGGCAGGCTTACTTCGAGAAACAGGATTATGCCCGCGCCCTCCCTTACCTGGAGGAATACGCCGCGCAGTCGCGCAGCCTGCGCGAGGACGAACTTTATCAGCTCGGCTTTACCCAGTACCAAACCGGCAGTTACGCCAAGGCCGCCGAAACCTTTCAGGAAGTCTCGACCGCCAACTCGGCCGTAGGCCAATCGGCTAACTATTACCTGGGCGACGCCCGCCTGCGGGCCGGAGACCGCACCTCGGCACGCTACGCCTTTGGCAATGCCATGCGCATGAACTTCGACCCCGTACTGCAGGAAGAAGCCACTTACAATTACGCCAAACTGAGCTACGAACTGCGCGATCCCCGCGAGGCCATCAATGCCCTGCAGATGTTGCAGCCTTCCAGCCGCTATTACGTGGAATCCCAGCGGCTGCTGGGTGAAATATTCCTCACCTACCGCGATTACGAGCAGGCCCTGAGCGTGCTGGACAAGACCCCAAATAAAACTCCCGAACTGCGCGAGGCTTACCAGCGGGTGAGCTTCCTACGCGGCCTGCAACTGATGCAGGAAGGCAACACCGCCGAGGCCAAGCGACTACTGAACCAGTCATTGGCCACGCCGCTCAATGCCTCTTACCGGGCGCAGGCACTTTACTGGCTGGGAGATATTGCCAACCGCGAGGAGAACTACCCGCAGTCGGTCAATTACATCAACCAGTTCCTGACCATCGCCCAGACCGTCGGGCCGCTGCCCGCCCAGTCGTCGATCTATAGCGGCAACTATCTGCAGGGCTACAATTACCTGAAGCAGGACAACTACGCCGCCGCGCTGGATTACTTCCGCGCTACCGTGGAGGGAATCGAGCGCAACGCCGCTTACATCACCGACGCACAGGTGCGCGAGCGGGTGCTGGGCGATGCCGTGTTACGGGCGGGCGATGCTTACTTCAAACGCAACCAGTATCCCCAGGCCGTACAATACTACGATCAGGCCGTACGCAACCAGTACAGCGGCTTCATTTATGCCCTTTATCAGAAGGCGATCATCGAGGGCCTGCGGGGTCGTAACGGTGAAAAACTGCTGGCCTTGGAACAAATTGCCAACCAGTACCCCCGCAGCGAGTATGCCGACGATGCCCTCTTTCAAACGGGACTGACTTACCAGACACTGAATCAATTACCCAATGCGGTAGCGCCCTTTCGTAAGATCATCGAGAACTACAAAACCAGTTCTCCGCTCGTGAACGAGAGCCTGATCCAACTGGGCCTGGTGAGCTATAACCTGGGCAACCAGGAAGGAGCCGTAAACTACTACAAGCAGATTTTCGGTAACAACCCTACCGCGAGCGAGGCCAACCGGGCACTTTCCGCGCTGGAAGAAATTTACGTGCGCGACATGGGCCGGGCCGACCTGTATTTTGCTTTCCTGGAAACCGTACCCGGTTATAAGGTAGACAATGCCTCGCGGGATAACATCAACTTTCAGGCGGCCGAATCACAGTTCGAGAACGCCAATTATACCCGCGCCATCGAGGAGTACACCAAATACATCCGGATGTACCCCAACGGGCAGAACACCCTCACGGCCTACTACCACCGCGGCGAGAGCTATGCCGTAAACCGCCAGTACGCCCAGGCACTTGCCGACTATGAATTCGTGGTCAGCCGCGGCCCCAGCGCGTTCTACCTGCGGGCACTGGAGAAAGGTGCCATCATTGCTTACAACAGCGAACAGGATTTTGCCAAAGCCTACCAACTCTACTCGCAACTGGAGCAGGCGGCCGATAACAGCGGATTGCGTTTCGAGGCCCAACTCGGAGCCATGCGGGCCGCCTACCGCTCGGGTAATACCGGCGCGGTGCAGACCCAGGCAGCCAAAGTAGCTAACAACCCCTCAGCCACGCCCGCACAACGTTCGACGGCAAACTTCTACCTCGCCAAAATCGCTTTCGACCAGCAACGCTACGACCAGGCACTGCCGACGCTGGATCAGGTGATCGCCAATAGCGACAACGAAACCACGGCCGAGGCCCGCTACTTGCGTAACTATATCTATTACCAGCGTCGCGATCTGGCCCGCGCCCAGGAATTGGCACTGGCCACTAACCGCGAAAATTCGGGTTACCCATTCTGGGTGGCCAAAAACGTGATCCTGCTGGCCGATATCCTCCGCGAACGCAAGGATCTCTACAATGCCCGCGCCGCCCTGCAGGCCCTGCTCGAAAATTATAACGAAGACCAAACCCTGGTCCAGGAAGCCCGCCAAAAACTGGCCCGCCTGGAGACCGAGATCAACCAGGGTAGCCGCCTCAACAATAGCCCCACCAACACTTCGCGTGGATTCATCGAAATGGATAACGGCGGGTAAGGGACGTACCTCTTGTTCCCTTCTTTCCATTTATCATCCACCCCCGTCAGATTATTCTTATGCAACATATTTCAGTGATCTCACTTCGTCGTTTCGTGCCGGCAATCGCGCTCGTACTTTTTGGTAACCTGGTGCTGTCCGCCCAGCCCATCCCCGATGGCAGCGTGGATGTGGTGACCTCTTTCGAGGCGGCTCTCATCGAGGCCGAGCGGGTGCTCATTACCCCGGAACTTCCCGCCGCCGATACGGCCATTCGCCGGCAACAGTACAATGTGGTCACCCGCGTGCTGGACGCCCAGTACCTGCCGCCCACCATCCGGCCGCGCGGTTTCGGACGGGAAAAAAACGCCGAAGTCTACAACGGCTATTTTCGGTTCGGTCTGGGTAACCCCAACGCTTTTCTCGGCGACCTGAGCTATGACCTGATTACCGAGGAGTCCTTTGACCTGGGGATCAAGGCCCATCACTACAGCTTCAATAACAATAAGAACATTGAAAACCAGCGGGCCTCCGATACCGATATCGGGATCGACGGCACCTACTACTTCGATCAGGGCTTTGCCGTCGAGGCGGGCCTGCGGTATAACACCACCTCGCAGTATTACTACGGCTACAACGAACTGAACGAAAACCGGAGCGACTCCGCGCAGCTCAGCTTCGAACCGGATGAGGTACGCCAACGCTTCAACCTCGTCGATCTGGAAGCGGCTGTTTTCAACGGCACCCGGACCGAACGGGACTTCAACTACCGGGGCGGGGTGAAAGCCTATATTCTGGATGATTCTTACGCGGCGCGGGAAAACGGTTTTCAGATCAATCTGCAGGCCACCAAGTGGTTCAATGATGTCAACCCGCTCGACATTCAGTTAATCACTGATTTTACCACCTTTAAAGACACGACCAGTCAGAGCCTGAATAACTTTTATTTAATGCCGAGCTACACCCTGCACGGCGAGCAGTTCCGGCGTGAAGATCGGTCTGAACCTGACCAGCAGCGAGGATAATTTTAAGGTCTGTTCCCCAACCTGGAAGCGTCGGCGGAGATCATTCCCGGCGCGGTGGGCGCATTTATCGGCACGGAGGGTTCGCTGCAAAAGAACACCATGCGCAGTCTAACGGAATACAACCCCTTCACGCGCACCCGCTTCCGCATCCGCAATGCTACCTACAATCGTTTCTACGGCGGTCTGCGCGGCAACGTGGCGGGCATTACCTACCGGGGGGAGATTGCTTACAAAGCCGTGGACAATCTGGCCCTCTACCGGGCCGAACAGGGCATCGACATTCCCCGTTTTCGGGTAGAATACGACACGGCTAAAATCGTGGAGATTCAGGGCACGGTCACCATCCCGCTTTCTTTTGCTCAGGGGCTGGAATTAACGGCCACCGCCGTGCAGCGTTTCTATCGTCTGGAGCGCGAGGACAAGCCGTGGCACCTGCCGTCTTTCAGCCTCAATGCCGGTGCATCCTACACCACTCGCGACAAGCGGGCCACCGGACGGGCCACCCTCTTCCTTGAAAACGGGGTCCCTTACCAGGATGCGGACGGCGAAGCCCAAAACCTGAATGCACTATTCGACCTCAGCCTGGAGGGCGAATACGTGATCACTAACGCACTGGGTGCCTTCGCTCAACTCAATAACCTGGCCAACAACAAGCGTGAGCGCTACTTTCGCTATCCCACCATCGGGTTAAACGCGGTACTGGGTATTTCGCTGAAGTTCTAGTGGGGCGTGCCCCTTTTCCCCTTCCCGCAATACTGCGGGACGGGGAAAAGGGTCGGTCCCTTCCAGGCTCGCAGGTCTGCTCGGTGCTACGCACTCCGGCCCTGCGGGACCGGCCCTTCCAGGCACCTCACGCTTGAAAAGTACCGGAACTGGATGTACGGAATTATGGGTTCGCTAAAATATCGGCCTGTTCCTTCACCAACATTATTGCCCTTTCCAGTTGTTCCTCCGGCGTGAGAGTGGTATTGTCGATAACCACCGCATCGTCAGCGCGACGCAGGGGGCTATCGGCCCGGGTCGAATCTATGGTATCGCGTTCCCGCAAATTTTCGGCCACCTCAGCCGGGTGACATTCCGGCCCTGTTCGGTCAACTCCGTATATCTACGGCGAGTGCGTTCTTCTTCCGAAGCGGTTACGAATAACTTCAGTTCCGCCTCCGGGAAAACCACGGTGCCGATATCGCGACCGTCCATTACGATCCCCTTGGCGGCTCCCAGCCGACGCTGCTGCGCTACCATGGCCCGCCTGACGGCCGATACGGCCGCAACGGGACTAACCCGGCGGGCCACGGCCAACTGACGGATTTCGTCTTCCACGTCCTCCCCATTAAGCAAGGTCCGGTTACCGCGTTCGGGGTCGGCCTGGAAAGTGATGTGAATTTCCTGCAGTGCGTCGGCTACGGCAGCCTCGTTCGACTCGTCAATCGAGTGGCGAATAAAATAGAGGGTAACGGCCCGGTACATGGCACCGGTGTCTACATAGCCGTAGCCCAGGCGGTGGGCAAGGGCTTTGGCCAACGTACTTTTTCCGCAGGCGGAAAAGCCGTCGATGGCAATAACGATATTTTTCAAAACGATCCCGGTCTTGGTTGACCGGCAAAGGTACAACGCACGAGCCGGACGGGCCGCCGGAGATGCTTAGTGCCCGCTGCTCCGCTGTCCTTTGGGTCCGGGGGCGGGTTCGTCCAGTTCAGCCAACCAACTCAGAGCGGTTTCCCAGGGAATTATTTCCGTACGGCCGTAGTGCGGGTCTAGTACCGCATGGTGGTTGGCCATTTCCTTAAGCTTGGCCCTGCCCAGCTTTTTATAGGAGCGGGCGTCTTCGGCGTAGAACGTGATTTTGCGGGCTACCTGCTGATAGAGTTCGAAGCGGGTATCCGAATTGAGGTCATTTTTACGGCGACCCAGGCGAGCCAGTTCGGTCTGGGCAAAGTGTAAGCCTTCGCCGTCACTGGTACGGATTGCCACGCAAGCCCTTAGCTGGAGCAGGGCAGCCTGCATGTAAACCGAGTGGGAGTAATCATCCAGGGTCACGTCAGCGATACCGGCGGGGCTGAAAGACGGTAGCCCGGAAGGAGACTTGAGATTGGCATCACTCTGGCTTTCTTGCTCTACGGCAAATTGGGTCCAGGCTCCGAGTATCCACCAGAAGAGTAATTGCTTGTGGTTTTGCCTGCGGAAATGTGATTGGCGGCGGCAGCCGTTATAAACCATGGCCGCATTGCGATATTTTCCCACACGTAACGCACAGAGTAGCTTGATCTGCTGGGCATTGTACCAGGCGTCGCTGCCGGAATCAATGCGGCTAAGATAGTTCTCCAGTGAAGTCTGGAGGGCATTGTAATCGGCTGTTTGCAACTGCGCGATCAAGCAGGTGATCATGGCCCGGACCTGGCAGTTTTCCGTAAATTCTGCCGGGCGCTGTTCGATCAGTGCCAAAAACTCATCGGCGTACGTCTTGAACTCGGTGAAATTTTGCTGTAAAAAGGAGCGGCGCAGCAGGCAACTATAAACGGCATGGTTGACGAAGGGGTCTTCCTGGCTCTGTTCCAGCAGACTTAGTACCCTGGTGCAATCCTCATCGAGACTGTTTTCTTCCCCGTCGAGGAAGAAGCTCTGTCTTTCCCGAACCAGGGTCATTTTGCGTACGATCTGTTTGGCGGAGAAGACAATATCTCTGAGCTTGTTCCAGTACGTCGCTTTTTCCTCGTATCCCAGCAGTTCTTTTTCGTTTCCTTCCCAGGCCGCCATATCGGCCAGTAGCTCATTTGCCTGCAGGGCGTAAGTGGAGAGGTGGTAGCTTTCGGAGTGGCGCAAGACTCGGCGGGTCAGGTAACGGGCCATGAGCAGTGCCCGGTGCTGACGCAGGATCATGACCAACCCCCAGTTGCGCGCGCAGGCCACGCGGGCTTCGTCCACGCTGGCAACCTGCCGGTTATTTACGTCGATGAGAAAAACGGTGTTGAGCAGACGGCGCGTAAAGCGGCTTTTTAACTGGCGGTACTTGGCGTCTTCTTCCTCGTTACCGTAGATTAATTTTGCCGCGTCTCCATCGGTTTCTACTTCATCGCCGGTAATAGCCTGGTAAAGGCGATTAAATTTGCTGGTAGTATCGGTTACGGCGTTACGATCGAAAACTTCGATCTTTCCTACCTTGCGTCGGTTGACGATCTGGGCTAGCTCAAGTAATTTTTCCATGGGGGTAGTTCTATTTGTGCGGGTGAGGTACACACGCTATTTACGGTGGTTTTAAACATAAGGGATGTGCAACCGGGTGGTCGGCTGCGAAGGTGGGACTACGTTAAGTTTTTGGGAGGACGCAGTTAACGCCGGCGAAATAAGCGGCGATCAAGTGCGAACTGAATACGAAAACACGGAAGAATTGTCGATCGGACACCTTCTTCCTCTAAATTTAAAGGTCGATAGTTGAGACGTAAAGATGCTAAGTAGGTCACAAAATAATTTTAATAATTGAGTTAACCAAATATTTCTTCCTGGAACATAATACGTGTTTAAACTGAATGAAGGCAAAATAAATGTTCCCTTGGATCAGGTCAGGCAGCAAAAAACGAAGAAGAAATTAGGCTATTGCTTGTTTTACAGGACAGTTATGCGACCGGTTTGGTGTGCCGACGTGTTTTCCGACGGTTTGAAATAGTGTTTTGCCTTAAGTTAGTTCTATGTTTGCGGGCAAATAATTTCTGCGATTACATGAAAATTCTCATTATCGGTGGGGGCAATATGGGGATGACCTACGCCAAAAGCCTGATCCGTGCCCACTTGACCAGCGAGGCCGACCTGATGATCCTGGAACGGTCGGCCGAAAAGGCGACCGAGTTGAGTACCCAAAAGGTCGGGACGGTTTATCGTACAGCGGCCGACTGCCTGCCCCTGGCCGACCTGGTTATCCTGGCCGTCAAGCCCCAGGACAGCGGTGCGCTTTTCGCTACGCTGCGCCCAAGCGTGCACCCCCAGCAGGTCTTTCTCAGCATCATGGCCGGCGTACGGATCGACTCCATCCAGCGCGCCCTGGGTGTAACCAAAGTGATCCGGGCCATGCCCAACTTGCCGGCTCAGATCGGTATGGGCATGACCGCCTTTACGGCCGCCGAGGAGGTGACCCGCATTGAACTGGTGCTGGTGCAAAACCTGCTCAATACCACGGGCAAGGCCATCTATGTGGAGGAAGAGTCGGCCATCGACGCCACGACTGCCATCAGCGGCAGCGGGCCGGCTTACGTATTTTACTTCATGGATGCCATGATCGAGGCGGCCCGCCGGATGGGGTTCAGCGAACCCGAGGCCGAACTGCTGGTGGCCCAGACTTTTCGCGGCGCGGTGGAACTTTACGCTAAGAACGATCTGAGCTGCACGGAGTGGATTGCCCGGGTATCCTCGCGCGGGGGAACCACCGAGGCGGCCGTGGAAACCTTCCGCCGGACCAGCGTTTTCGAGGATATTATCAGCGGTGCGGACGCCGCCCTGCAACGGGCCAGGGAACTGGGGGAGTAGGAATGCACCTTGCTGCAACGCGTGAGGCGACCGGAGGGCCTGGTGCGTTAGCACGGAGCGAACAGCGAACCCCGCAGGGTGCCGGCCCCGAGGCGATAGCCGAGGGGACACGCCCAAAAAATCTGCCGAAGACAACGTCAACTTTGGCCGCCGGGGCGAAAAAAGCAGCAAAATAACTTCGGCCCCGCCCAACTAAGCCCGTGCTCCGTCATTAACTTGTGTAACCACCGCTAAACAATAGTTTTATGACCGCCCCCGCAACGAGAGAACAAACCCTGACCCGGATGAAGACCGAAAATTTCGATCTGGTCGTCATCGGCGGCGGAATAACCGGGGCGGGCATTGCCCTGGATGCGGCGGCGCGCGGCCTGAGCGTAGCCTTGCTGGAGAAGCATGATTTTGCCTCTGGCACGAGTAGTAAATCGACCAAACTGATTCACGGCGGGCTGCGCTACCTGAAGCAATTCGAGGTGGCCCTGGTGCGTGAGGTAGGGCGCGAACGCGCCACGGTACACCGCCTGGCACCGCACCTGGTGCGGCCGGAAAAGATGCTGCTGCCGCTGGTGGAAGACGGCTCGTTCGGCAAGATCGGCACCAGTCTGGGGCTGTGGGTCTACGATTTTCTGGCCGACGTGCACGGCGACGATAAGCGCGTGATGCTGAGCCGCGAGGAGACCTTGGAAAAAGAGCCGTTGTTGCGCCCCGACGTGCTGAAGGGCGGCGGCTACTATGCCGAGTACCGCACGGATGATGCGCGCCTGACGATGGAGAATCTGAAGACGGCCCGCAAGCACGGGGCGGTCATCGTCAATTACGTGGAAGCGGTGGATTTTGGCAAAAACGAGGACGGGAAAATTACCGCCGTGCACTGCCGCGACCTCGACAAGGGCGAGAAAATTTCGATCAACTGTACCAGTGTGATCAGCGCGGCGGGGCCGTGGGTGGACGAACTGCGCAAGGAGGACGGCAGCATGACGCAGACGCGGCTGTTCCTGTCCAAGGGCGTACACATTGTGGTGGCCCGCGAGCGGCTGCCGCTGCGGCAGGCCGTTTACTTTGACGTGCCGACCGACAACCGCATGATCTTTGCCATTCCGCGGCTGCGCTCCACCTACATCGGTACTACCGATACACCTTATAAGGGAGACAGCGATAACATTCCTACCACCCTGGACGACGTGACCTACCTGCTGGACGCCGCGAATGCCATGTTCCCGACCGCCAGCCTGAGGGTGGAGGACGTGGAGAGTAACTGGGCCGGCCTGCGGCCGCTGATCTACGAGGAGGGCAAGGAAGGGGCCGAGATGTCGCGCAAGGACGAGATTTTCGAGTCGGAAAGCGGCCTGCTCTCCATTGCGGGCGGCAAGTTGACGGGCTACCGCAAAATGGCCGAGCGGATCGTGGACCGGCTGGCGGACCGCCTGGAGGATTCCGGCACCGACCTGCCGGAGGCGCGCACGGAAGAGATCGAACTGACCGGCGGACCCTTCAAAAATTTTGCCGCCGTACTGACTTACGAGAAAGAGGTAGCCGAGCGGTTGGCCGCCGCCGACCTGCCCCCCGAGCGGGCCGATTATCTGGTAGCGAATTACGGCCGGCAAACGGACGACATAGTGGCCGCCGCCGCCGACCGGCCGGGTAACGGCTATGAGAAACTGGCCGCCGCCGAGGCGGCGTTCTGCATTGAAAACGAGCTGGCCCTGTACCCGATGGATTTTCTGAACCGCCGCTCGGGCCGCCTGTATTTCGACCTGCCCAGTATTCCCCGCGTGCTCAATGCCGTGGTGGACGTATTTGCCGAAACCTACGGCTATGACGCCGATGAGCGTGCGCAGCAGATCCGAATCTGTGAAGCGGAAGTGGCGGAGCGGACGGAGTTCGGGATGGCGGAGGTGTGAGGGAAGCTTGTTTCACTCTCGGTAACAAACAACGGTTACTCTAAAGCATCATTTACAAAATCAGGACCTCGTTTGACGTGTAAGATCCTTACTATAAACACGGAGCTACTCAATTTTTCAATCGTAAAAACAATACGGTATTGCTCCGTTATAACTTGTCGATATTCGTAAGTCGTTTTACCAATCAGTTCTCGCACTCTTCCTCTGGCCAATGGCATATTCTCCAAGCTGAAAATAGCCTCCATTATCTTTTTCAATACCACTTCAGCTCGCTTAAACGACTGCTCCTGAACGATATATTCCAAAATGTCTTCCAAATCTCTTTCTGCCGGCTCCGTGATTTCTACTTTAAACTTTCCAGCCATTCTTGTGAGCGTTTTTCCAGTTCTTCGGCCGAAATACGCTTGCCGGCCCTGGCAGCATCTACCGAGTTATCTGCTTCTTGAATAAATTGATCGATGCCGACCTCTTCACCGCTAGAGGTATACCCTAGCGGGTTTTCTTGGGCGGGCCGGTCATAGGTTTTCAATAGCGCATATACCGCCGCCAAAAAATGCTCGTCGATTCTGGTCAAAATAGCCTGACTCTCCGTCCTCATTTCGCTAACATTCATGGTAGCCTGGTTTGTATTTTCTTATTAACGGACGGCGAGCAAAATTAATTATTTCTCTCTTCTCACCGCAACAACGTCACCTCCCCTTCCCGCACCACCACCTCCGGATTATTCGGATAAGTAAAACTCATGCGGTAGAGATACACGTCGGCGGGTTGGGGTTTGCCGTCCTCCTCGCCGCGCCAGGCCCGGGTGGGGTCACTGCTGCTGAATACTTTTCTGCCCCAGCGGTTATAGACCACACACTGAAAATTTTCCAGGGCACAGCGGCCGGAAAACGGCTTGAAAACGTCGTTGCGACCGTCGCCGTTGGGCGTGAATACTTCCGGTACGGCTACCTCGCAAACCACGGGGCAGTTGCTCAGGTCCACGGTCACGGACAGTTCCAGCGTATCCCCGCAGGTGCCGGTGATGATATCGGAATACACCATCCCGGAATCGAGGGTGACGGTGATATTGGGTGAGTTCTGACCGTCGAACCACTGTACGGAAGCGATGGACTGGCCGACGGTGCTCAACGTAAGGGTATCGCCGGGGCAGCGGTTGTCGAAATCATTGCCCAGTAGAATTTCCGCCTCCAGCGGCGGGGTCAGGGTAGGAAAGTAGGACAACTCGGCGGAACCGCAGCGGTAATAAACGGTGGCGGAAAAAACCTGATCGGGGTCGTCACTCAGCACGAATACCCGCTGCGTCATCACCACACCATCGGACCAAACCACGCTATCGACCGGCGTGCCGCCCTGGGGCAACAGCAACAGCGTATCGCCGGGGCAGCGCAGGGCCTGCGGTTCTCCCAGCGGGAGGAGTTGCGGGGCGGTCAGTTCGATCAGGTCGACCACCACGCTATCGGTAACCGTCCGTTCGCACTCATCCACGTAGGTGACCACGTAGGTGCCGGATGCCGTGACGTCGATGGAGGGCGTGTCCGCCCCGCTGGACCAGCGAAACCCGCTGCCCGGCAGCCGTGCGGCAATGGTGGGCGGGGGCTGGGCGCAAAACTCCAGGCTATCCACGGGTAGAAAAATACTGTCGGCCAGGCCGGTGTAACTGAAAATAGCGTCGACATAATTGGGCAGGCCCGCCACGTTTGCCCCCTGACCGCCTACTTCGGTAAAGTCGATCACGTAGGGCGTAACCGTGGGGCTGGGGCCGGAGGGGCAGGTGATCTGCCAGAGTCCGAAGCGGCCGGCGGCAAATTCGGCAATAATAAAGTAGAGCCGGCCGTCAGCGGCCAACTGCATTTGGCGGTTGAGGGCACTGAGCGGCAGGAACGCCACGGTTTCTTCGGAAGCAGCGATATCGGCGGCCCTCACATCGTAGCGCACCAGGCGGTTGCCGGTAGCCAGGGCGGGGCGTACCGAATAGAAGAAACGGCTGTCGGCCGTGAAACTTGCCGTGAGGGGCGAGTCCGAAAAAAGACTCACCTGGCCGGCCGGATCGATTTCCCCGGATTCTTGGTCCAGCGGATAGAGCCGGCCGCCGTAGTAGAGCCAATCACCGGCGGGGCTGATCTTGATGGGGCCGTCGAGGGTGACGATGCCGAGATCGGTTACCACCGGATCGTCCACCCCCGCTGCCGTAACGTGTACCCGCACCAGCGCGCGCGCGGCGGGCGGCGCGGTAACGCAGTACACCCAGTAGCCGCCCTTGCCGTCGGGCGTGCCGGACAGCGACTCGAAGGCCGGAACGAACACCCGCTGGTCGGCCGTAGTCACGCCGCCCAAACTGCCGTTCAGACGCATATCGATCTTAAAGTAAGACAGCCCCCGGCCCTCCGGCTGATCGGGCGGCGTACCGCCGGCGGCAAACTCGTTTTCCTCCATCGTAAAGAGGTAGTAGACACTATCCTGGGCGGGGTCGGGGAAAGCCAGACTACTCTGGATGGCACTGATGCCGCCGCCCTGGGTGCCGTTCAGGTCGTACATCGGCTGATGGTTGCGGTTCCAGATCGTACCGGGGCCGAAGCCCGCCGGGCCGCCCGGCGGGCGGCCGCCGCCGTTGGTATAAAATAGCAGATCACCCTGCGCATCGCCGTAGCTCACCACGCCCTCGAACGCCCGCTGCGCCGAGGGTTGCACCAGTGCCGGCTGGTCGCCCGCAAAGCTGATCCCGATGCCGTTGCCGATGTGCCAGGTCTCGGCCTGGCGTTGCGCGGCCAGGAACGAAACCCCTACGGTAAAAACTACCCACCATAAAATCCTTCTCATACCCGTGAAATTATAAAATCCCGGCCAATTATCAGCCCCCTTTTATTCTATAGCGGGTCATAAACTACCGTTACCCGCCAAAAAGTATCCGTTCCCGTTCGGTTTGCTAACAAAGCCCTGCCGAAACCGGTCGTACCGACCACAATCCCTATCTTGCGGCCCATGCTCGATCCCACTCCCGAAAATCTGGCCGAGACCGACGCCGACCGGCCGCCCATCCTCGGCAACTGGACCAATGTCTACCTCGTGGTGCTGGCCCTGCACGCCCTCATCATTGCCTTGTTTTACGTCTTCACCCGCCTCCACTCCTAGACTTACCTGATTCATGGAATTACTCGATTGGGTAGTCATGCTCGGCACCCTGCTGGCCATTGTGGTCTACGGGGTCATCCGCACCCGCAAGATCAACAACGTACAGTCCTACCTGCTCGGCGACCGCGACCTCCACTGGTCCACCATCGGCCTGTCCGTTATGGCCACCCAAGCCAGTGCCATCACTTTTCTCAGCACGCCCGGCCAGGCCTACGCCAGCGGCATGGGTTTTGCGCAGTTCTACTTCGGTCTGCCCGTGGCCATGGTGCTGCTCTGTATTTTCGTGCTGCCCATCTACTATAAGCTCAATGTCTACACCGCCTACGAATACCTGGAGGGGCGCTTCGACCTGCGCACCCGCACCCTCACGGCCGTGCTCTTTCTCATCCAGCGGGGGCTGGCGGCGGGCATCACCATCTATGCACCGGCCATCATCCTCAGCAGCATCCTCGGGTGGTCGCTCAACTTGACCATTATCCTCACCGGGTTCGTGGTCATTTTCTACACCGTCATGGGCGGCACCAAGGCCGTCAGCGTCACGCAGAAGCAGCAGATGATCGTCATACTGGCGGGTATGTTTATCGCGGCGGCCATCCTCGTTTATCAGCTCCCGCCCGAGATCGGTCTGGGTGAGGCCGTCGATATTGCCGGGACAATGGGTAAACTGGAAGTCGTCAATTTCGACCTCGACCTCAACAACCGCTACACCTTCTGGTCGGGCATGCTGGGCGGCGTATTCCTGTTCCTGTCCTATTTCGGCACCGACCAGTCGCAGGTACAGCGCTACCTTTCCGGCAAGAGCCTGACCGAGAGCCGCCTGGGGCTGTTGTTCAACGGCATCTTCAAGGTACCCATGCAGTTTCTCGTGCTCTTCGTGGGCATCCTGGTCTACGTTTTCTTCCTCTTCAACCAGCCACCGGCCCACTTCAACACGGCCAACGTACTGAAGCTCACTAATTCCGAGTACCGCGCCGATTACGAGGACCTGCGTGCCGACTACAACGGCCTGTTCGAGCAGCGCCGCACGGCCGTCACCACCCTGGCCGCCGCCAACCGGGCGGGCAACGAAACGGCCTCCGCCGATGCCGCGGCCGCCATCGGCTCCATCCAGGAAGAGCAGGAGGTCATCCGCCGCCAGATCGACGATCTCATCATCGCCGTCGACCCCGATGCGGTCACCGAAGATCGCGATTATGTCTTCATTACCTTCGTCACCACCTACCTGCCGCGCGGCTTGGTCGGCCTGCTGCTGGCCGTCATTTTCGCGGCCGCCATGTCATCCTCGTCTTCCGAACTCAATGCGCTGGCCACTACCACCGTCGTCGATATCTACCGCCGGTCCCTCTTTCGCCACCGTTCCGACCGGCACTACCTTAACGCTTCCAAGGCCCTCACCGTCGCCTGGGGGGGCATTGCGCTGCTCTTCGCCACCATTGCCAGCCTGTTCGACAACCTTATCCAGGCCGTCAATTTCATCGGTTCGCTGTTTTACGGCGTCATCCTGGGCATCTTCGTGGTGGCTTTCTTCTTCAAATCCGTCGGCGGCCGCGCCGTCTTCATCGCGGCACTCATCACCGAGGCACTGGTCCTGCTCACCGTTTACCTCGACGATATCGGGGTGCTCAGCATCGCTTTCCTGTGGCTCAACCTCATCGGCTGCGTGCTGGCCGTTTTCATCGCCTGGGTGCTTCAGCAACTCTTCAACCAGCGGGGCGGAAACGGTTCCGCCGATGATTATCCACATATTCTGGATAAATCGGAAGGCTGATTTTAGGAGGAATGATTTTTGGTAAAAGCGTCGACCCACCACCAGGGTTACCGGTTGCGTCTTATTGGGGCGTGTCACCGGCCGAGGCCCGGTGTCGGCCCCTTACGGGCTTCGGCATTCGCCTCGGCACTGCGTGCGCTAACGCCCCTCCAGGCGCCTCACGCGAGGAAAAGAAGGCTAACTAACCACGCGCAGCAATTTCCCCTCTTCCCACGGCCGGCCCATGAACTGGCAGCCGATGGGCAAACCGCTTTCGCTGTTCCCGGCTGGTACGGCCAGGGCCGGCAGGCCCGCCAAATTGGCGATCACGGTAAAGATGTCGGCCAGGTAGTTGGCTACCGGGTCGTCACGTAGCTCACCCACCGGCCAGGGGAGGACGGGGCTGACCGGCAGGAAGATGAAATCATGATCCGTGAGGATTTCCAGCAGCCGGTCGCGGATGAGGCGGCGGACTTGCTGCGCCTTACCGAAGTAGGCGTCGTAGTAACCCGCACTGAGAACGTAGGTGCCGAGCAGAATCCGCCGCTGTACTTCTTTTCCGAATCCTTCCGAGCGGCTGCGGCGGTACATTTCTTCCAGCGTCTTTGCGCCCTCGGCGCGGTGACCGAAACGCAGGCCGTCGTAACGGCTCAGGTTACTACTCGCCTCGGCGGTGGTCAGCACGTAATAGGTCGGCACCACGTAATCGAGCAGGTCGAACTCCACTTCGGTAACCGTGTGGCCCTGCTCTTCCAGCGCAGCCAGGTGCTCCCGGAAACGGGCGGCGATCTCGGAGTCGATACCGGGATGACGGAGCGCTGTACCCAGGTAAGCGATGCGAAATTTCTCGCCGCTTGCCGAGGTAGCTGCCTCGGCGGCATAGTCCGGCACGGGGCGGGTGGATACGGTGGCGTCAAAATCATCGGCACCGGCCATGATGCGGGTCACCAGCGCAATGTCGAGCGGTTCGTGGCTCAGTACACCGATCTGGTCGAAACTACTGCCGTAGGCCAGCAGGCCGTGGCGCGAGATGCGGCCGTAAGTCGGCTTGAAACCATAGAGGCCGCAGAAGGCGGCCGGCTGGCGTACTGAGCCACCCGTGCTGCTACCGATAGCCAGGGTACACGTGCCCGTCTGTACACTGACGGCCGCTCCACCCGATGAACCGCCCGGCACCAGTGCCGGGTCGGCACCGTTGCGTGTGGGACCGTAGTGGCTATTTTCGTTGGCCGACCCCATCGCGAACTCATCGCAGTTGGTTCGGCCGATGATGATGGCCCCGGCCGCCAGTAATCGTTCCACGGCCGTGGCACTGAAGGGGCTACGGTAGCCTTCCAGCATCCGGGAGCCGGCGGAAACGCCGTGGCCCGCGTGGCAGAGCACGTCTTTAATGGAGATGATCAACCCGTCGAGCGGACCGATTTCCCGGCCGGCGGCGCGGGCGGCATCCTGCCCGGCGGCCAGTTGCAGTGCCTCCTCGGGGTAAACCTCCACGTAGCTGTTCAGGTAGGCGGTCTCTTCGATGCGGGTCAGGAAATGACGCACCAGAGCTACGGAAGTCAGGGTTCCGGCGGCAATCGCTTGCTGAATGGGTGCTAGAGAGGTATACTTCATGGGGCGCGAAACTACTCAAAAAGCGACCCGTCCGCTACTCATCGGCTGCTTCCTTTTTGCGAAAATCCAGGCTCAAACCGATGCGTACGTTGGCCTGATTGCTATCCTTGGGCCGGAAGGCGGTGATAATGTTATCGGTTGCCAGCAACAGCCGCACGGGACCGAGGCCGAGATTGGCGTTCAGGCCCAGGTTAGTAAACTCTCCGTGGCGCAGGCCGTAGATCGCTCCCAGGATGAGGCCGTCGCTGATGCGCAAACGACCGGAAAGAGCGATGCCGGGGTCGCTTACGTCCTCGATATCCTCGTAGAAAAACAGGGCACCGACGGTCACGCGATCAGTGAGGTCGAACTGGCCGCTGAGGTAATAGCGAGCGGGCAGGGTGGTGCGGAAGGAGTTGCCGGTCTCGGTCGGCTCGTAGTCTTCGGCCAGGGTATCCAGGATGTTATTGAAGCTGAGGGAATCGTCAAAAATTTCGCGTACGATGTCCAGGCCGGTAAAATTGCGGTCGGAATCAATGGTGTAGTTCCTGACATCTTCCTCCCAGTCGATCCCGCCCAGGTCGAGGGCGGATGCCTGGAGGTGGAGACGGCCCAGATCGAGGGCGGCACCCAGATCGAGGGACAGGCCGGTATTCTGACCGAAGATTTTTTCGCCGGTAATTTTGGCAAATTCAAGATCGAAACCGACGTTGTCCAGTCCGTCGTAGCGGAGTGCGCCGCTGGAGTTGACCAGGTAGTCTCCGCCCAGGGTAAGGGCGTAGGTTTCGTCGTCGGTGGTCAGTTCCAGCCGGTCGCGCTCGGTTTGTACGGCGGATATGCCGCTGAGGTAGTTGACCCGCCCGCCGATGCTGAAGACTTCGGCAAATTTATAAGACAGCCCCAGTCCGATCTGGTGGTAACCCAGCACATCGGTGCGGGGGGCGATATTGACGGTCTGACCGATAAACTGGGCGTTGCCGTTCCAGATCAATTCAGGTAGCTCACGCGGGTAGACGAGGGTGGCGGTGTAGCGCAGCTGGTGCGATAGGGAAAGACCCAATTTGCCGTTGGACCAGCCCACGCCCACGGTCTGCAGGCGAAACTCGTCGCGAATCTGATTGGTCGGTTCAAGTTTGTCAATAGCGCGGTCTACGTCCAGCACATTGCGGCCTCCTTCCTCGCGGATGAGGTCGTTGTAGGTGAGGTTTTCGATATAGGCATCGTTGAAAACACCCGGTAGGCCGATGACCAGCCCCGGCCGCTGACTCAGCAGGGCGGGGTTGTAGAGGGTGGCCTGCCAGGTCTCGGTGAGTAGCGGCGTGGTGAGGTCCGTTTGGGCGGCAAGGCGGCCCAAGCTGAGGAAGGCCAGGAAGGCGAGGAAAAAACGCATGGGTATAATTTGGTAGCGGGTGGAGCGATGCACCCTTTTGGTACTGGATCAAACAATGCCGGACCCCCGCGTGAGGTGCCTGGACGGTGACGACCGCAGGGAGGAAGCCCGCAGGGCCGACCGACAGGGAGCCGGTAAGGGACCGACGGCGAGGCGTCAGCCGAGGCGGCACGCCCGAAATCAGTCTTTGATGACGCGCAAAATGACTCCTAGTTGCAGCCGTAATTCCTGGTCGGCCAGCAGACGGACGGATTGTTCGTCGTCGCGGGTGGTGGAGAAGCTTGCCGCTACCGCCAGGCGGGTGGCCGAACGGATGGTGCTGAAGCGGGGGGCGGGAAAATCGGCTACCGTGACCACGCGGTTGGGCATGGTGGGTTCGCCGGCCGCATCGATGGGGGCACCGCCCACGATCCGCTCTCCCTCGGAGAGCAGTTGGCCGAGTTCGTTGCCGGACTCGTCCAGGAAAGTGCCGCTAAGTTCCACGCCCAGGGGCAGGCCGTTGGTGGCGATGAGTTTGAATTCCGCCGATTCGATGCTTTCGTAGCCGGTCAGGTCGAGGTCGAAGGTGTCGCGCACCACGAAGTCCACGGCCGTGCCAAAGAGGGGCAGTTCCACATCCACGCGCACCTTGTAGTAGCTGCTGTCAGTAATAAATCCGCGCAGGCCGGTATTGCCGTCGGGGTTGGTGAGGGCGTTTACGTCGTAGTCGATGGCAACCGGCTGGGAGCCGAGCACCACGTCGATGTTGGAATTCTGGCGGGTGAAGAGGAACTGTGCCTCTTTGATCTGGCCGACTTCATCCAGTTCGGGGTAGGGGAAGTCGATGCCCTGCTGGATGATGCTGCTTTCCAGGGGAAGGATCTGCCCGTCGGCGGTGATGATGTTAAACACGTTGATGACGGAGCGCGTGGGCACCCCGAAGCTGTTCTCGAAGTTGAAGGTGATCTTGGGTTGCTCGAAGTAAACGTCGCCCCGGATCCAGTTGTCGAAGAAGTCGATTTCAATGGTATCGCGTCCTCCTTCGTACACCTGTTCGCCCAGGTAGCCTTCGGCATAGCTGAAGGTAAGATCGCGCAGGTTGAGCAGGGTGCCGGCCGAGGGCGGGTAGGTAGTGCCGTCGGGTCCGGTGGTGATGAGTTCGAAGTAGAGCGAATCGTTATCGGGTGAGAGAGTGTAGCCGTTGAGGTCCAGGAAACCGTTGTCGCCGCTGGTGATGGTGGGCGGCGTACCGCTGCCGGAGTAAGCGGGCAGGTTGCCGGTGACGGTGAGGGAGACGCCGTTGAGTTTGGCAGTGCTGATGATGAGGGATATGGTAACCGGAAAGTCGTAGCGGTTGGGTAGGCCGTAGCGCAGTTCGCCGCCGCTGAGTTCCATGCGATCCAGGCTGACACCGTTGGGAATGGTGAAGGGGAGGGCCTGGCGCTCTTCGATGATGGGAATGAGCGGAAAATTGGCCAGGGTTTCGTTGATGGAGGCAAATACGTCGCCGGAGTTGCGGGTGAGGATGTCGCCGCTGTAGCGGAAGCGCAACAGGCCGTCGGCATCGACGGTGAGGGAGGAGTTTTCCTCGAAGTTTTCCAGCAGGTCGTTCATGGTGATGCGCGAGTCGATGAGCGGCAACGCGTAATCTGCGGAGTAGCGCACGTCTTCGATGTTTTCCAGTTCCTCGAACTGGTCGCAGGCCGTGAGGAATAGACTGAGGAAGCACACGAGAAGCGTACTGAAGCGGAGGGTAGCAACAGGCATAAGCTTGGTTTTAAAGATAGGGAAACGGGGTCGGGTGGGCGGGGGTGGTGGGGATGCCGGAAGGAAAACGACGGAGAGGGGGAATGAGTTGCCTGTGGGGAGGGAGGCCTGTCGTTTGATTCAAGACGAGAGCAATTGCAACTAAGGAAGTGAGAGTGTTCATCCAACTATGTCTACCACAAAATTACCATCTTGAGTTATGATACAGGAAAAGACGGCAAAAGAAGTGCGGGAGTTCGCCGATTTCGAGGCACCGTTGATCGCGGGATTACTCAATCGCAAGCCGCTGGCGGGACCGGAAGGTCCGCTTACGGATTTGATCCAGCATATGGTAAAAAGGCCCTGAGCGTGGAGTTGGACGCCCACATCGCCGAACAGGCAGGTCTACCAATTTCCCGTTCTCACTCCCCACCGGTGCCCGCCGGCAATCGCGACAGCCGGATCATAAAATAGATTTCAAAGCAGGTGTAGACCAGGTACACCAAAAAAAACGGCAGCACGAAGAGTTTGCTCGCCGGCTCCACCAGGAACCAGTAGCCGAGTACGATGACGGCCGACAAGATCATCTTGAGCATGGTAAAGCCCAGGATCACGTTGGTAAACATATTCCGGTTAGCCAGCCGTGCCGTATAGCGGCCCAGGAAAAACATAACTGCTGATAAAGCGACGAAGAACAGCAAGCTGACAACGCCCAAAGGATAATCATCCGCTAATGCGGGCAAGCGGTGCAGGCCGAACAGGAGGGCGGCACACGCGATGCTAAGAATCAGCAATTGGGTAAGGAAGGATCGGCTACTCATGCGCGTAAAGGTAAACCGCAATCGGATAACCTGCCGAAGGCGCACTCAAAATGCGAGCGGCCCGCGATCGAAGATCGCGGGCCGCTCGGCACGTAAAAAATTACTTCGGAGGATGGATAAAATCTCGTAGGGCGACATACAGGCCCGCGAACACTCCCACCAAAGACAGTACCACGGTCCAGGTCCGGCCGGTCCCGTCGCCCGAACTGCTATCCAGATAGCGGCCGGCGAACACAAAGAGCAGTAGGATTACCGTCATCTGGATGGCAATACCGGAGTACTTCAGGTAGGCGTTACCTGAATCACGGATGTCTTTGCGACGCTCTTCGTTTGCGGGATCAGGCGGTGGCTTTGGCACGCTCTTCCTTTTCCTTCAATTTATTGACGTTACCCGCTGTCGAAGAGTTGGTCGAAGTCAGCGGCCGCTTATCGTTACCCATCGAGCAGGTGACGTTGAAGACACAGCCGGGTTGCATGGCAATCTTCATGGTTTGCACGTCACCCTCTACGTTGGCGGTTTCGCGCAGGTTCAGCATATCCTTCACGCGCAGGTTCCCCTTGAAGGAACCCTCGATCACGGCATTCTCGCAAACTACTTCGCCTTCGATTCGCCCCTGTGGGCCGATAATCAGTTTGGCTTCGCAGTTCAGGTTGCCCTTGATGGTGCCGTCTACGCGAATATCGGTCTTGGCATTGATGGTGCCCTCGATGGTGGTGTCGGAATTGATCGTGTTAACGGATCCCGAACCGCCGCGTGACGAGCTGGAAGACGATGAATCAGCCGCCGAGCGGCTGTCTTTATTATTGGATGATCCAAACATATCCTTGGTTTGTGTTCGTATACGGCGGCCGTAAGTCAAAGGTTACGCCCGCCGCAAAATCGGTTGTGTGTGATGGCAAGCACCCGCAGGTCCGCCGGGGAAAATACTGAAAACAAAAATCCGCCGACCGCCCCAGGGGCAGGCGGCGGATTTTTGTCGGATAACCGGAGGTCCGGTTTAGACACGCTCTTAGAACGTGGGGCAGTAAACGCCGCGGCGCTGCTGACCGCAAATCTTATACTGCAGTGCCAGCTCGAAACCGCCATTGTTATTACTGGCGGCCTTCAGGGGCGACACGTTGATGTCGTAGCTGAAACCGAGGCTGAAATTTTCGTAGTCGAAACGACTGGAAAGGATGATGGCGTCATTCAGCACGCCCTGATCCACGCGGTTCGATACCCGTGACCAGATACCGAACTGTACAGCCTGTTCGCTGCCGCCGCCGCGCTTATCGAGCATGAATTTCAGGTTGGTACCCGCATTCACCTGGAAGCTAGGCCCCTGCGACATCACGATCACGCCCGGCACGATACCGAAACGCTTGCCTAACTCGAACTCGCCGCCCGCATGAACGGTGTAGCGGCTGTAGAGCAGGTCTTCTTCCGTTTCCGTGAACGACTGGTCGGCGCGGTTGAGGTGATTAAAAGCACCGCCGATGTAGAGGTTGTTGGCATCGTCGAAAACCATGAACCAGAGGAGACCCGCCGCCATGTCGGCGAAGAGAAACTGGTCGCGGTTAAAATCTTCCTCACTGGGGGCATTGGGGTCCCAGGCACCCAGGCCGTCGTGTTGCGTTCCCCAGCGCAGGGCCAGGAAGTTGAGCGAACGTTGGGCCGCGCCGCCCTCGGCACCTACCACGAGGTAGTTGCCATATTTACGGCTGCCGCCCATTTTCTTGCTGTAGCTGAGCGAGATTTTTCCGGTGGTGGTAGCAAAATCTCCCGCACCGGCCTTGTCACCCCAGAAGGTGCCGCCAATGCCGAAAAAGTCGTTACGACCCACCGCAATCCGCTGGTCGTAGCTGAAGTTGTAGGTCTGGAATGCGTCGGCCCCGAGAATCGACGCCCACTGGCTGCGGTAATTGACCGTCAGGCGGCTGTTACAGTTCATCACCCCCGTCAGTGCCGGATTAAGGTTGAGGGGAGACATATAGAACTGAGAAAAGTGGATGTCCTGCGCCGTGAGGCTGAGGGAACCGAGGAGACAAAAAAGCGATACTAAAAGCGTCTGCGTTACCTTCATACGAATCTAAAGTTTGTGGCGGCACGCGGCGGGATGCGCGTCCGGGCTGACAAATATAGGCAATAGGAGCGGCCCCTAAGTGTTAAATTGCGGATGTTAACCCGAGTTTAAAGTTTGAACCCCCGTTGAGCGGGCGTTTTATAGTAGGTCATAAGAGTAGTAGCTGCGCACTGGGCCGTTGACGGGGGACAAACGTCGGCTATTTCCGACTTATTTTTCCCGCGTCGCGCATGAATCGTAAAGATAACGAACTTTTAGGATTTGCAGCGTGTGGGGATTCATTTATCCTTGCGCCCCGTAATTTTCGTGCCGCCAATGACGGCAACGCGGCAAGATTTCGGGGAAGGGCTTCGCTTGGTAGATTTGAAATTTGCTACGGTGCCGGGAAGTTTATCGGTCTGTAGGAAATCGGTTACGACCACCTACGTAGATCGACCAACCCGATTGCCATTTTTATGTTCCCATCCCGATGACCACAACTTTCTACGCTCACGGTAAACTGCTGCTCACTGGCGAGTATGTTGTCCTGGACGGCATGACCGCCCTGGCCGTACCTACCCGCCTGGGCCAACACATGACGATTGCAGAAATCGGAAGTCCCGAAATAATCCACTGGACCAGCCTGGACGAGCGCGGCGAATGCTGGTACGAAGGCCGTTTCATCCTAACCCCCACTACCGTAAAAACCACCACAGACGACCGGGTTTCGGAGCGGCTGGCCCAACTGCTGACCGCCGTGCTTAAACTTCGTCCCGACGCCGGGAAAGATCTGGGCGGCAAGCGGGTGACCACCCGACTTGAATTTGACCGGCGGTGGGGTCTGGGTAGTAGTTCTACCCTGGTGGCCATGCTGGCGGAGTGGTTGCGGGTAGACCCCTACGAGTTGCTGGCGGCAAGTTTCGGCGGTTCGGGATATGATATCGCTTGCGCCGGTGCCGGTGGGCCGTTGCTGTACAATCGTGAGGCCCGCCCCCGCTACGAATCTTTCGAGCGGCTACCCGATCACTTCGAGCAAACCGTTTTTGTTTACTCCGGTCGTAAGCAGGATAGCCGTGCCGGGATCGATTTGTACCGCAGGCGGGAAATCATTATTAATCTTCCGGGCCGGATCGAGGCCCTGACCATAAACCTGCTAATGGCTGGACGCGAGGAAACACTGGATATCATTGAGGAACATGAGCAATTACTCAGCAAGTATCTCGGTCTGGAGCGAGTACAGGATCGTTATTTCGCCGATTTTCCCGGCCGGGTTAAGAGCCTGGGGGCCTGGGGTGGAGACTTTTACTGGGCCGTGCCGCCGCCCGGTCAGGAGGTAGTAAAAACAACGGCCTACTTCAACGAGCGCGGCTACGACACCGTTCTACGCTGGAATGAAATGTTGTTATCATGGCCAATTGGTACTCCGCCCGCGTAAGCGAACTGCGCGACCTGACCCCCACCGTCCGCTCCTTCACGCTGGACTTCCCTAACCTGGACCCATTGGAGTTCCGGCCCGGCCAGTTCATTACCCTCGACCTGCCCGTGGGCGAGCGACGACGCGACGGTTGGCGGTCTTACTCCATCGCCTCCCCGCCGGACGGTACCAACCGCTGCGAACTCTGCATCGTGCACCTGCCGGAGGGGCGCGGCACCGGCTACCTGTTCGATGAGATCAACCCGGGCGACGAGTTGCGGTCCAAGGCTCCCGGTGGGGTGTTCGTGCTGTCGGAAAAAGCCTTGGACCTGGACGAATTGGTTTTCATCTGTACCGGTACCGGGGTGGCTCCTTTTCGCAGCATGCTGTTGGATTTGGACCGGCGGGGCGTGACACCGCCGCCCATCCACCTTATCTTCGGCTGCCGCACCCCCGAGGATGTCCTCTATGCCGATGAATTTACGGAGCTGGCCGCCCGCCAGCCCTGGTTTACCTATACCGTGGCTCTTTCCCGCACCGAAGCCACGGACGATTTACCCTACGCCGCCCAAGCGGGCTACGTGCACCCGGTTTACGCAAAACTGGCGGATCACCCGCATCCCGGCCGGCGGTTCTACCTCTGCGGCTGGCAGCAGATGATCGATGAGGCCGTGGAGCGACTGGAAAAGCTAGGTTATGGCCGCGAGCAAATCGTGTTTGAGCTGTATGGGTAGGTTAGTCCTACCCTGAAAGGGCGGCAAAGCCGCCTGGTTTACACCGTTCATCTCGTGCATTAACGGACGAGCGGTGGGAGCGGGCCTGACCGGCAGGGAAGGAGCCCGCAGGGCCGAGCGAACAGCGAGCCGCGGACGGCGCGACCCGGCGCCCGGCAGGGACCGGGACGGCCCCGAAAAAAGAAAGCCGTCACCCCGCGAATGGAGTGACGGCTTTTTCTATTCTGACGGTTCGACAATTACTTGCCGCCCGTAAATTGTGGGTAGATGCGGATCAGGTCCTCGTTCGTTTCGGCACTGACAATGGCGGAAATTACCTCGTTAACCCGGGCAATCCGGACTTCGTCCGACATCTCGCTGCGCATATCGGCCAATGCCTTGGCCGAGGCCAGGCGGCGCCACGGACTCTGAGCCTGGTCGGTGCCGATGCGGCGCATTTCTGCCAGACCGGCCGTGAACTGCTCAGGGTCACTTTTGGCCAGCAATTCCTGGTAGCTGCCGTAAAAATTCATGGCCCCGAAACCGTCTTGCTTTTCCAGGCGGTTCTGGAAGTAAGGCAGGTAAGCAGCATCGCCCGTTTCGCCGTAAATGGTGGCCACGGCGGCGGAAATCTCGCCGTTTTCCTCATTCTCCAGTTTTTTGGCGTAGGTAGCGGCCTCGGCGGGCGCGGCCACTGCCAGTGCCGCCAGACCGGCACCCACCACCGTATAAGAGCGGGCGTTGTCAACGGCGCTTTTAGCCAGTTCCACCGTCATGGGATCCTCGGCGGCGGCCAGGACGCCCAGAGCGGTGCTGCGCACCTCGCTATGAGCATCTTCGCGGGCCAGGGTGCGGATGCGGGCCAGGGCGGGTGAGTTATCACCCATTTCAAAACGGGCCAGGGCCATGGCGCGGATGCCGTAAAAAGTATCCTGCAGGGCTTCGTTGAAGATGGCTTCTTTCAAATCGTCCTCGCCGTCCAGCGAAGAGATGCGGGCCAGTGCATTGTAGCGGTCCAGGAAGCGCGGTGCCCGGCGAAACTGGGCGGCCAACTGCGCGGAGTTGCTGTTGTAATCCTTGGGGCCGAGGATGACGTGCTCGGCATCGAAAACGATGAGGGGCGGCTCGGTAGCGGCGGGGAAACGGAACAGCTGCTCGCGCTCGGTCACCATCACACGGTGGCGGGTGGCGGCCCCGCCGGCCCCATACACGTCGATGTCCACAGGCAATTGAAACACGCCGGGCGTACCGTTCTCGGTAGACTGGGTTTGTTTTACCAGTACCGTGGCTTCGCGGGTCTCGCGGTTGTAACCGTAAGTGATATCAAGAGCCGGGTGGCCGGGTTGGTGAAACCACTGGTTGAAGAACCAGTTAAGGTCCTGACCGGTAACTTCCTCGAAAGCAATGCGAAGTTCGTCTACTTCCACGGCGGAGAGCTTGTTGTCGGTCAGGTATTTTTTGAGGGAGGCGAAGAAGGCCTCGTCGCCCACGTAGTAGCGCAGCATGTGCAGCACGGAGCCGCCCTTGTTGTAACTGTGGGCGTCGAACATATCCTCCTTGTCTTCGTAGTCGGTCCAGATAAGGGGGTGGACGCCGCTGCGCTGGGCGGAACCCAGGTAGCCGCTCCATTCTTCGAGGAGGTGACTGTCGGCTTCGTCGCGGCCGAAATGCTTCTCCAGCCACAGGTACTCGCTGTAGTTGGCAAAGCCCTCGTTGAGGGTAAGTTGCGACCAGGTCTCGCAGGTTACGTAGTCACCGAACCAGTGGTGGAACATTTCGTGGGCTACGATCTTGTCGTTGGTCAGGTTGTCGATCAGTTCGCGCTCGTGCTGTTGCATGAATTCGCCGAAAATGACGGCCGTGGTGTTTTCCATGGCCCCGGAGACGTAATCCCGCACCACGATCTGGCTGTACTTGGACCAGGGGTAATCCACGCCGGTCAGGTTGCTGAAAAAAGTCAGCATTTCGGGCGTGTGGGGGAAGATGGCCTTGGCATCGGCCTGGTACTCCTTCTCCACGTAGTAATTGACGGGAATACCGCGCCACTTTTCCTTTACTTCGGCGAACTCGCCCACGGCGATCATGAAGAGGTAGGGAGCATGGGGGAGGTCCATTTCCCAGTGGTCGGTGCGGGTGCCGTCGCGGTTCTTCTTGCTGTCCCTGAGCAGTCCGTTGGAGAGGGTCATGTACTTGTCCTCCACGGTGATATACATGGTTTGCGTACAACGCTCGTTGGGCTTGTCGAAAGTGGGGAACCAGCGGGAGTTACTTTCCGTCTCACCCTGGGTCCAGATCTGGCGCGGCTTGTCGGGGTCCTCGCCCCGGGGGTTGATGAAAAACAGTCCCTTATCGGAGGAAATTGCCGCACTGCCGCCCGACTGTGCGGGGGTGGCCACGTAATCGATGACGAGTTCAAATTCCTCGCCCTTTTTGTATTCGCGCGGCAGCATGATCGTGACCTGCTGGGCAGAGTCTGACTCGTAGGTATAGTTAAGATCGTTCTTACCGTTGACCAGTTTGATGGAATTGAATTTAAAGCCCTTGGCATCCAGCGTCACTTGGTCGGTGGGGTAAAAGAGCGGGGCCATGCGCAGGTTGGCGACGCCCATCACCTGCTCGGTTTCCCAGTTGAATTTGACGCGCAGGGTGGTGTGCAGCAGATCGTGGGTACGGGTAGCGGCGGCGCGGTAGGTGGGCAGCGCATAGGTTTCCGGTTCCGGCTCTTCCATTTCCTCCCCTTCCATCATGGGTGGAGCAGAGACGGTCATGGTGTCTAATTGCCGTGTTTCGGTCTCCGGCGTGGTGGTGAGGGCGGGCTGGGTGGTTTTGCACCCCAACAAAAGCAGGAGGGCGAGGGGGGCGAGATAGCGTAAGAGCATATGGTTCGATTAGGGGGAAGACCGGCTCGATCGGTAAGAGGAGCGCGGAAATTCAGGAGAATAAACAGAAGCAGTCATCAGGCCGGGGCGGCCGAAAGTCGATTGATTTTAACGGCACGAAGCCCGGAAATGTTGGCTATCCGCCACGAGCGATCGGCTCACGCCTCTACCCCGCCCGCCGCCACCCGCGACAGGAAATCGGAGAGCAGGTCGTTAAACCGGTCGGCCTTTTCCATCATGGGCGCGTGGCCGCACTTGTCGATGAGGTGTAACTCGGAGTGGGGGATGAGTTCGTGGAATTTCTCGCCCACGAAGGCGGGGGTGATCGCGTCCTCGCGTCCCCAGATCAGCAGGGTAGGGGCTTTTATGAGATGCAGTTTCTCGGCCAGGTTGTGGCGCACCGCAGATTTTGCGGTCATGATAACCCGGATGGCCTTGTTGCGGTCATTAACGGTGTCGAATACCTCGTCGATCAGTTCCTGACTGGCAATGGCGGGGTCGTAAAAAGTAGACTGGGTCTTGGCCTTGATGAACTCGTAGTTGTTGCGCTTGGGGAAGGAGTTGCCCATGGCGCTCTCGAACAAGCCGCTGCTGCCCGTCAGGGTGATGGAGGCGATGCGATCGGGCCGTTGCAGGGTATAGAGGATACCGATGTGGCCGCCCAGGCTGTTGCCGATCAGGTGCACCTGATCGTAGCCCATGTGTTCCACGAAATCGGCGATGTGGTCCACCAGCCCCGAAACCGAGACTTTGCGCAGCGGCAACTCGAACATGGGTAGCACGGGGATGACCACATTGTAGCGGCCGCCGAACTCACGCAGGATGCCCTGGAAGTTGCTCAGGCCGCCGAAAAGGCCGTGTAACAACAAAATTACTTCCTCGCCACCCTTCGTTTCGGTGTACTGGTACGGTCCGTCTTGCTGCATAGCTGATTGCATGAAATCTACCTTAGATATAGTGGTGGTCGGTCCGTTGAGTGGATTGCCGGCCCCGAGAGAATGGCAATCCACCCCCGCCCCGGCATTCGATTGCCCCGAAGTAGCAACGAAAGACCGGGGACACGGGGCCGCAAAATATTGAAAATTTGCCGGACCGATGCCGTTGCACGTTCCGTTCATCGTTTCAGTACCCCGTATGGACGTCATAATCCGGTGAGAATGTGAACATTTGACAAAAATGGCTGCTTAATAATCGCGATCCTTTTTTAAGTGGCCGAAAATGCCGTGTTTTGCAGCGTTTTACGGCAGGTGTACGTTACAACTCTCCTCTAGGAGAGGGTGACCACCTTCCCGAAGCCGGGGATCGTAACCAACCAACCCCCGTTGTTAGCATTACACAACCATATTTTTTTACAAAAACCAAAACCAATGCGATTTTTCGTAACCGCACTAGTCTGCATTTTTCTGGCTGGTTCTTTTCAGTCCTGCGTCTCCAAGAAGAAGTACGACGAGCTGACCGCCGGCAAAGCAGCAACCGACCAGGCACTGGCCGAAACGCAAGCCAACCTCAAAAACCTTGAAGGTGAGCGTGATGCCCTGCAGAACGAGTTTAACACGACTCGCGACAAGATGAACGCCGACATGACCGCCATGCGCACTGACATGACCGGTAAGATGGACGCCATGAGCACCCGTCTCAAGACCACCGAGGCCGAACTGGAAGCTTTCCGCAGCGAATTCTCCGATATGTTCAGCACCTATAAGGCTGCCGGACTTTCCGTAGAAGCCCGCGACGGCGATCTCTACCTGGCTACCGAAACACCCTTCACGTTCCGTAGCGGATCGAGCAGCCTGACCCGTGAGGAGCGCGATGCTATCGACGCCATGGCTTCCAAGCTGCAGGGAACTAATGTTCGCCTGATGATTGAAGGTCACACCGATGACAGAAAGTTCAACAACGGTTCCGGCCGCGATAACTGGGATCTGTCCTTCGCTCGCGCCAAGGCCGTAGCCGCCCGCCTGATTAAGGGCGGTGTTTCCGCTGAGAACGTAGTGGTAGCCGGTGCCGGTGAGTACCACCCCATGATGGACAACGGTACTTCCGAAGGCCGTGCCGCTAACCGCCGCACCGTGCTGAAGCCTAACCCCAAAATGGGTAAGATTATCGACGCCATGAACGCGGACGAAGACAATGACGGTATGTAGGCATTAGTCGATTGACTAAGCCTTATCCGCGTCGACTCCGTAAAGAGTCGATGACCACCGCGCCGGCCGGCACCCTTTGGGTATCGGCCGGCGCTTTTTTTGTGCCGGAGTTATAGCTTGTCCGCCAGGAAACCCGCCGTCCAGCTCTCGGCCACGTCCACCAGATCCTCCGGCCGCCCCTGAAACACCAGCTGCCCGCCGTCGCGGCCGCCGCCGGGTCCCAGGTCCATCACGTAGTCGGCGCACTTGATCACCTCCAGGTTATGTTCCACCACCAGCACGGTGTGGCCGCGCTCCACCAGGCGTTCAGGGCATCCAGCAGGATGCCCACGTCGTGAAAGTGCAGGCCGGTGGTCGGCTCGTCGAAGATGAAGAGGATGTTTTCCGTCGATCGCTCGCGGGTCAGGAAACTGGCCAGTTTCACCCGTTGCGCCTCCCCGCCCGACAACGTATTGCTCGACTGGCCCAGCTGTACATAGCCCAGGCCCACATCCAGCAGGGGCTGCATCTTTTTGATCACGTCACTCTCCTCGGCAAAGAACTCTACGGCCTCCTCCACGCTCAGGTCCAGGATGTCGGCCACGTTCTTGCCATTGTAGCGCACCTCCAGTATCTCGCGCTTGAATCGTTTGCCGTTACAGGCCTCGCAGACCAGCCGTACGTCGGCCAGAAACTGCATCTCCACCACCTGTTCGCCCTCGCCCTTGCAGGTCTCGCAGCGGCCGCCGTCCACGTTAAACGAAAAGTTGGCGGCCGTGTAGCCGCGCACCTTGGCCAGTTGCTGGCGCATCAGCAAATTACGGATCGCGTCGTAGGCTTTCACGTAAGTCACCGGATTGGAGCGGCTCGACTTCCCGATCGGACTCTGGTTCACCATTTCTATCCGGCTCAGCATACTCAGGTCACCGCCAATGCTCAGGTGGGCACCCGGGGCCACCGGGCTTCCCTCGCCGAAGTGGCGGCGCAGGGCGGGGTAGATGATTCCCTTTACCAGGCTGGTCTTGCCGCTGCCGCTCACGCCCGTCACCACGCTCAGGGCGTTCAGGGGAATCTGGCAGTCAAAACCCTTCAGGTTGTGCATCCGCGCCCCCCGCACCTTTAGCCAGTTGGTCAGCACCCGGCGGGTTTGGGGCACGGGTATTTCCATCGCACCCGTCATGTATTGGGCCGTCAGTCCATCGGCGGCTTTGGTGTAAATATCCTGGTAGGGGCCGGCAAAAACCAGGTTCCCGCCGTGAATACCCGCGCGCGGGCCGATGTCGATCAGGTAATCGGCGGCCGCTATCACGTCTTCCTCGTGCTCCACCACCAGCACGGTATTGCCCAGGTCGCGCAGCCGCCGCAGCACGGCTATCATGCGTTCGGTGTCGCGGGGGTGTAGGCCCACGCTCGGCTCATCCAGAATGTACATACTGGCCGTCAGGTTGCTACCCAGCGTACGGGTCAGGTTGATCCGCTGGCTCTCGCCGCCGCTCAGGGTATTGCTCAGGCGGTTCAGGGTCAGGTAGTCCAGCCCCAGGTCCAACATACTTTGCAGACGATTATTGATCTCCAGCAGCAGGCGGCGGGCTATCTCGGCGTCGGTCTCGCTCAGGTCCAGATCGGTCATGTAGGCGTGCAGATCCTTGATCGGCAGGTCCACCAGTTCGGTAATGGGCCGCCCGCTAATCTTTACGTAGGTCGCCTCCACCCGCAGGCGGCCGCCCCGGCACTTGGGGCAGAGGGTGCGGCCGCGGTAGCGGGCTAGCATCACGCGGTTCTGGATTTTGTAGGTCTTTTTCTCCAGTTCGCTAAAGTAGTCGTCGATGCCGCTAAAGTGCGCCGTACCGCTCCACAGCATGGTCCGCTCTTTGGCGGTCAACTCAGCATAGGGCGTATGCACCGGAAAATTCACGCGGTGCGCATTGCGCAGCAAGTGTTTCAGGTATTCGCTCGCCCGTTCGCCCCGCCAGGGCACCACCGCGCCGTCGTAGACGGACAGCGCGGGGTCGGGCACCACCTTGTCTTCGTCAATACCCATCGTGCGGCTAAAGCCCTCGCAGCGGGGGCAGGCCCCGTAGGGGTTGTTGTAGTTGAACAGGGCGGGGGAGGGTTCCTGGAAAACGATACCGTCCAGCTCGAAGCGGTTGTTATACCACGCCCGCTCACCTTCCAGCACGTCCACCATCACCTCGCCGTCGCTTTCCTGGAAAGCGGTCTGTACCGAGTCGGCAATTCGCTTGGTGTTCTCCTCGTCGTCGGCCCGTGCCACAAACCGGTCGATCAGCAACAACACCAGGGCATCGTCGCCGGTGGGCAGTTGGTCCAGTCGCTGCTTCAGCAGTTTGTCCTTAGATTCCAGTACGTCCTCTATCTGGGCCAGATCGCCCCTAAACAGCACCCGGGTGTAGCCCTTTTGCAGCAGCAAGTCCAATTCCTTATTCAGCAGCCGGTCGCCGTACTTGGTGGGCAGGGGCGCGAACAGCTGAATGCGCGTGTCTTCCGGCGTGCCATGATGTAGTCCACTACGTCACTCACGGTGTGTTTCTTCACCAGTTCACCGCTCGTGGGCGAGTAGGTTTTCCCGATCCGGGCGTACAGCAACCGCAGGTAGTCGTAAATTTCGGTCAGCGTACCCACCGTCGAGCGGGCATTGGCCGTCGTCGTTTTCTGCTCGATGGCAATGGCCGGACAGATACCTCGAATGTAATCCACGTCCGGCTTCTTCATCCGCATCAAAAACTGGCGCGCATAGCTGCTCAGGCTCTCCACGTAGCGGCGCTGCCCCTCGGCATAGAGGGTATCCATCGTAATCGACGACTTGCCCGATCCGCTCACGCCCGTCACCACCACCAGTTGGTTTTTCGGGATCTCCAGGTCCACGTTCTTCAGATTATTTGCCCTCGCCCCCTTGATGTACACCGCCCGGCGCAGCGCGGCGGCGTCAAAACGGTCGGTAGTGCCGTTGGTGGTAATGGTGGTGGATTGTTTAGCGGCGGGTGCGGTTTTCGTCTTCGTCTTGGCCATGCGGAGGGGTAAAATTAGCGGGACCGACAAAATGTTGGTTTCGGTCCGCTTACGGAACGACTTATGGCGGCGATAGTTTGGCGGGCCGGGGAGTATAAGATCGGTCAGTGCTTTAGTGGGCCCCCGCCCGCCCCTGCGGGGCCGGCCGGCCGGGCGTGTCCGCCGCTCGCTATTCGCTCGGCCCTGCGGGCTGCCTTCCTCCGGGCAGGGGCAAGCCCTGCCCCTACGTCGGCCCGGCTCCCATCCCTGGTCCGGCGGGGTGCATTTAACAGCCCGCATCGGCACCGATCGTCTACCGAATGCCATTTGTTAAAACACTGAAAGGCAGGCGTTTGCCGCCGGAAGGGTAAATTTTTAGTTACTCCTTATTATTTGTCCTTCTAACACTACTTGTCCCCGAACACCACCGCTAAAAAGCGGGTTGGAATTAAGTGGCCTCCGTGGCAACCGTATTTGTTTTCCCTCCCAAAACCACCAACATGAAGATTGCATTCGTCGGAAACTATCCCCCCAAAGCTTGCGGTATCGGCACCTTTACCGATAGCCTCACCCGGGCGATTTTGTCCAACCTGAATGCCTCCGATGTTGCGGATTATGCCGAGGTGCTGGCGATGGAAGACCCGCACGAGAATCACGATTACCCGCCCGTGGTCACCCGCGTTATCCGCTCCGATCGCCCGGCCGATTATCGCGCCGCCGCCGATTATCTGAATGAAAACGATTTTGATCTCGTGGTGCTTCAGCACGAGTACGGCATTTTCGGTGGCGACGACGGTGCCTATATCCTCCACCTGCTCGACCGGCTGGAATTGCCGCTCGTCACCACCCTGCATACCGTACTTAAGGATCCTTCCACGGGTCAGAAGACCGTGCTGCGCCGCATTGGCAAACGCAGCCAGCAGGTAGTGGTGATGTCGCAAATGGCCGCCGGATTTCTGCAGGATATTTTCGGGCTGCCCGCAGAAAAGATCGCGGTGATCGAGCACGGTGTTCCGATTGTTAAACTACAAGGCCGCGAGGAATTGCGGGAGCAGTTGGGCTGGACGGGGCGCAGCGTCATTTTCACTTTCGGTCTGTTGGGCCGGGGCAAGGGGATCGAAACCGCCGTGCGCGCCTTGCCCGCCATTGTGGATCGGCATCCCGAGACGCTCTACGTCGTACTGGGCAAGACCCACCCCAACGTGGTCCGCAATAGCGGCGAGGAATACCGCGAGTACCTCCACCAACTGGCCGACGAACTGGGCGTGGGCGGCAACCTCCGGATGATCGGCGAGTTTGCCACCGAGCAAAAACTATTCGAACACCTCCGCGCCTGCGACGTGTACGTGATCCCTTACCCCAACGAGGCGCAGATCACCAGCGGCACCCTGGCCTATGCCGTGGGCGCGGGTACGGCCATCGTATCTACCCCCTTCTGGCACGCCACCGAACTACTGGCCGAAGAGCGGGGGCTTTTCTTTCCCTTTCACGACAGCACGGTGCTGGCCGAGCAGTGCAACCGTTTGCTGGAACAGCCCGAACTCACCCGCGAACTGCGTCTCCGTACCGCAGATTACGGCAAGCAACTGCTCTGGCCCAAAATCGGTGAGCAGTACCTGCGGGTGTTCGGCCGCGCCCAGGTGGCTTTCGAAGCCCGACTGCAATCCGCCCGCAATACCGATTTCGACCTGCCGCCCCTCTGCCTGGATCACCTGCGCCGAATGACCGACGATACCGGCCTGATGCAGCACGCCAAATACGCCATTCCCAACCGCCATGAGGGCTACTGTCTGGATGATAACGGACGCGGCCTGCTCCTCATCGGTATGCTTGTCAAACGCGGTCTGGGTGATCTGGTCGAACTGCAACGCCTGGCCGAAATCTACCTGAGTTACGTCTACCACGCCCAGAACCCCGACGGTAGTTTTCGCAATTTCATGGGCTACGATCGGGAATTCATGGAGCGGGTCGGCTCGGAAGACAGTTTCGGCCGTGCGCTGTGGGGAGTAGCCTACTGCCTGGCCAATCCGCCCCGCGCCGATATGCGCGACCTGCTGGTAGAAATTTTCGACCGCGCCGTCAATTACCTGGAACACGTTCGTAGCCCCCGCACCATTTCCTACGGCATTATTGCCCTGACCCACTACCTGGAATACCGACCGGGCAACGAGAACATCCTCAACCAACTGGATCGCCTCACCAACCGTCTGGTCGAACACTACGATCAGAACCGGGGTGAGGAATGGGATTGGTTCGAGCGCTACCTGACTTACAGCAACGGCATCATGCCCTATGCGCTCTACCGTACCCTGCAATTTCTGGATAAAGACAAGACCCGCGCCGCCGCCGGCGATGCCACCAGATTTCTAACGGAGATGACCATTGTGGACGGAGTGATGCGGCCCATCGGCTGCGAAGCACCCTTCCTCTTTCAGGGCAAGCCCAGCCGCTACGATCAGCAGCCGACCGACGTGATGGCCAAGGTACTCCTCTTTGCCGAGGCCGCCCGCTACGACGAGTCGATGAGTAACCGCGAGCGGCTCCGGATTGCCTTTAACTGGTTCCTCGGGGCCAACGATCTGAAACTGCCCCTCTACCAGCCCGAGACCGCCGGTTGCTACGACGGCCTGATGGAATCCGGCATGAACCGCAATCAGGGAGCCGAGAGCCTGCTGGCTTACCTCATCAGCCGGGTAGTGATGGAAGACTTCGAACTGGACGATGAAGAGGATAAAGATGTCAAACAGCAGATGGAAGTCATCACCGATCCTGATTTGGCACTGAGGAAAATGGTTAACGGCATGGCCCGTAAAGAAACTGCCGTAAAAAACAGCGCGGGATGAAGATCGCCATGCTGGCCCCCATCGCCTGGGCCACGCCCACCGGCCGCCTACGGCCCGTGGGAGCAGGTGACCAGCCACCTCTGCGAGGGGCTGGTGCAACGAGGACTGGACGTAACGCTTTTTGCCACCGCCACCAGCCGCACCGCCGGCCGATTGGTAGCTACCGTAGACCGGGGTTATGCCGAAGACCCCACGCAGAACGCCAAGGTGCTGGAACACCTCCACATCGGCCGGGTAATGGAACGAGCCGATGAGTTCGACCTGATCCATAACCAGTTTGATTTCATGCCTCTAAATTTTAGCCGAATGACCGCCACGCCTATGTTAACCACCATTCACGGATTGAGCAGCGACCAGATCCTGCCCGTCTACGAGCGCTATAATGATAGTTGCTCCTACGTCTCCATCAGCAACGCCGATCGCCACCCCCGGCTGGATTATATCAGTACGGTCTATAACGGCGTGGATACCACCCAATTTACCCCTAAGAAAGAGCCGGGTGAATACCTGCTCTACTTCGGCCGCATTCACCCGGATAAGGGAACCGCCGAGGCCATCGATATCGCCGAGCGGGCCGGCAAAAACCTGCTCATCGCCGGCCTCATCCAGGATCACGGCTACTATAAAGAGAAAGTGGAACCCCGCATCGACGGTGACAAAGTGCGCTACCTGGGCAACGTGGGCAAGGAAAAACGCGACCAATTGCTGGGTGGTGCCCTGGCCCTGCTCCATCCCATTAATTTTGAAGAACCCTTCGGCCTAAGCGTAGCCGAGGCCATGATGACCGGCACCCCCGTCATCGCCCACCGGCGCGGTGCCATGCCCGAACTGATCGAGCAGGGCGTAACCGGCTTCCTCACCCGAAACACGGAAGACGCCGCCGCAATGGTCCACAAATGTATCGCCCTGGACCGCCGCCACATTGCCGCCGTCGCCCGCGACCGCTTCAGCGTGGAGCAGATGGTAGGGGGGTATATCGAGGTGTATGAGCGCTTGGTAAAGTAAGATTGGTACGCGATATCCGGTCACGCGGCTGGTGCGTGACCTCCGCGAATTGGTGTGTGACCTCCGGTCGCGCGGATTTGGCTCCCGCCACCTCCGGTCGGGCGCTGGGGCGTGACCTCCGGTCGCGCAGCGTGCCTACGGCACGCAAACGTGATGCAATTGCGCCTACGCGCACCCGACGTGGGCGTCGGGATCCTTCTGCCCGACGTGGGCATCGGGACCCTTCTGCCCCGACGTGGACGTCGGGACCCTTCTGCCCCGACGTGGACGTCGGGATTCTTCTGTGTCAGCGTGAGGTGCCTGAACGGGACGACCGGCAGGGAGTAGCCCGCAGGGCCAAGCCGACAGGCGCGCCGGGAAGGGACCGACGGTGGCGCGTTAGCGACGGCGGCACGTCCAAATCAACAATAAAACGGCATAAGCATACGGGTGACTCGCACCTTCGTAAGGGAGGATACCGGCCCTCCGACGAGGATAATGCTGCGTCAATCTACCATTCAGAACAAAAAAGCTACCGTTCAGAACATTCCACCTTCGATTTTCGGCGCAAAGAAATGCTGCTCTTAGTTTTGATTCATAGATCGAAGGAAGCCGAAAATTCGACATACCAGAGTAGGCAAAATAAAATCCAATTGCGTTATGCGTATTCATTTTTTAACCACCCTGATCTTGCTGTTTTTCAGCACCGCGCTATCGGGGCAGATCAAAGTATTGCCCTGGCAAATGCACGAGGGCAACGAGGGTATTGTTACGTTCACCACCACGAGCCACGGTGATCCTGCTGCTTATACCCAAGCAAAAATCCCCTCATCGAATGACCCCAACTGGGAGGAAGCACCCCTCAAGGACGGCCAGGTCTACATTAGCCGTTCTTCCACGCTGAGGTGTAAGCAGGAACTGGATTTCCTCTATTTTCAGACGGAAGTCTTCGTGCCGGCCAATATGAACGTGGATGATTTTACCATTTCCTACGACAAGGCCGATGACGGTGCGCGTATCTACTTCTTTAATTCCAAGCACCCGAACGGTCACTTCAATCCCGCTGCTGATTTGTACCTGAAATCCGGGACGAAAGTGGATCCCGTCAACCTGAAAAGCGAGGTGGTTGCCGGTGAGGTTAATCGGGTCGTCATTGTTCAATATGATAATTGCGCCACGGGCAACAATATCAATGGGATCCGGATCAAGGTAAACGGAACGGAAATCAAGACCACGAAAGATATTGTCATGGACGTTTGCGGTAACGAATACACGACCGTGAAGTACGGTAACCAGATCTGGTTGCAGGAAAACCTGCGTGCGCCGACCTGTTCCGCTTGTCCGGGTCTGGAGTATGTCAAACTGGAAAACCACCCGTCTAAAAACGGCCATTTTTACGTGGCCGATAAGCCTTTTTACGCCTACTATAACAACAACGAGGCAGATAAAGACCCCCACTCGGATAAGCAGTTTGGAGCCATGTTCAATTTTGCCGCCATTGAAAGTTGTGATATCTGTCCGGAAGGTTTCCGCATCCCGACCACCCGTGACTGGGAGGCACTGATGACCAACGTGGGCGAAACCGTGAAGCTAATAACACGCGACCCGGAGAATGGTAACCGGGCCTTCATGTATATTGCCGGCCGTGCCGATGCTTACGGCTCCGTAGTGAGGGGACGGTTCGTGCAGTACTGGGCTGCGGGAACGGACCCTGCAGCCTCTAATAAAGGACAATTATTTTATATCGATAACAAGGGCAATGCCAGAATAGGATCAGAGGACAAGCGAATCGCTTCCTACGTCCGTTGCGTAAAGTCCGCTACCCCGGAAGTGCCCGAACGCTTTAAACTGCATGCCTATTCCACTCATGGATCGAGTAGCAACGCCGATCACTGGATGGGTTGGTTGTCGAATGATGAAGCGGAATGGGCCAAGATTTTGCAAAATGCGAGTGCCGTCGGTGCGAATATTATGCAGGTGAGAAAGGTAGTTGCCGATGACGTTGCCGACATTGTTTACCTGCAGGTAGAAAATTATCCGGGAGGTGGTGAGTATTACCTGACCGTGGACCCCCGAGACGGGAATAAGTTAAAGATTAAATCCGGGAAAAGTCAGGAGGCTAAGTTCCGGTTAAAGCCCGCTCTGCAAACGGAAAAGCCGGGTAGTGACTACGTTTCCTTTGAGTCCGTGTTGCGGCCTAATCACTTCCTTCGTCATATGGGGTACAAGATGTACTTGCACGAAGCTACTCCTCAGAATATGGCTAATAAGGTGTACATCGAAGATGCATCCTGGTTATTTCAGCGGCTGTGATCCGATGGTTTCTTCCCCTGGTTTTGCGTTGCACTTCGAAGTGCAACGCAAAACCAGGGTTTTGACCTCGGCCGGAGCCGGTAGAAATACCGCTCCGGCTTTTTTAGTGTTGGTCTATGCCAATTTGATATAGAAGGTATAATCAGGCCCGGGCACCGAAAAAATGATTGAGGTTCTTCAGGACTTCCGTGCGCCGTGCGCGGCTGATCGGGAGGGTAGTTTTACCGACGGTGACTTCGGTAGTCGTCCAACGGGCTACGTGGGCAATATTGATGAGGTGGCTGCGGTGAATGCGTAAGTAGCCGGCCGGGGGGAGGATTGCCTGCAGTTGCTGTAAGCTGACGCGCTCCAAAAGCTGCTGCCCGTCAATCAGGCTGATCTGGCAATAGACGTGGTCCGCGCTGACGAATAGTAGATCGGGAAGGTGGAGCAGGCGGTTGCTTTTTTTGAGTAAAAGCCGTGAGTTGTTCCTTGCCGTGGCTAAGGGTTTAGCGTTGAAATAAGAAGGGGTGGATTTACTGAAGATGGTGGGAAGATCAGGCTGACTGAAAAGGCGAGTTGGGTTAGTTAGCATTTGTGGGAATTGGCTCGGGTGTTGTGAGTGGTATGACAGGTGCAGTGCAGTTTCACCGACAAAATAGCGGATTAGATTGCCGACAGGTTTTTTTCAGGGACGAATGGTAAAAAAGCCGGGACGAAAGAATAGGGAGTCAGCGCTACCGGCCGACCGGAGCGTATTTTTGCTACCGGTTTCTTATCTTGTGCCATTCTAACCCACGCTTGTCGTAAGTATATGACTGCCACACGCTACACTACCAGGTCGGTAGTATTCCTTTATTTTTTATTCTTACTTCTTCCCCTTGCTCCACTGATCGCCCAAAACAAACTGGCCGAGGGGCTGGCGCGGCTGTCGACTTTAGAGTTGGCGGAACTGGCGGATACGGTAATGATGGTAGAGGAAGCAGAGCGGCGGGTTAATGCGATTAAGTACGGCCCGGAAGCATTCCGTGTTCCGCTGTTGGTTGATTCTTTTTCACGCATTCTGCCGCTTTCGGTGTACAACTCATTGAGATTCAAATATTTAAAGGGTTATGCCCTGCAGGAGATGGGGGCTTACGGACAAGCCATGCAGGTTTTCCTGGAAATAATCGACGAAGCTCAAGTAGCCGGACATACCCCCTCTCAGGCAGAAGCGATGGTGAGTTTAGCCTATTGCTATACCTATATGGGCCTGAATGATAAGGCCGAAGAATGTAGTATTCGTTCGCTCGAATTTGCGAGAACACACGGACTCCGAGAAGATCAGGCATTCAGTCTTCAGCTACTAGCGGAACAACTTACACGGGATGGAAACCCAAAGGCAGTAGAGTTATACGATGAGATCATTGCGTTGTTCCCTGCCGACAGCATCAACTACCATTCGTCTAGTGCCAAGGGGGAGAAGCTAATGACACTGGCAAAATTTGGCCGCTCCGACTCTGAGACGGCCCGGCGGTTGCTAGCGGAGGTTACCCTTTTCGGTAATCCATTGACGCCATTTGACGATATATACATACAACGTAGTGCCCTTTCTTCCCTGAGCAATTATTATCTCCTTACCGAGAACTTTAATCGGGCCGTTTACTATGGTCGCCGACACCTGTCTTACGTAAAAGGCATCTTTGCCGATACCTCGGAAGTGGTGAGGTACGCGCTATTGCAGTTGTATCCCATAGAGGCTGCCGCCGGAAATCATGCCGCCGCTTATGAGGCACTACTCAGTTATCAGGAAGTGGACCGGGTCATGACGATCCAGAACCAGAACAACGAGATGGCACGGGCTTCCGCCGAGTTGGATGTGCAGTACCATGAGTTGGGCCGCCGGGCGGCCGAGCAAAACGTATTGCTGGAGCAAGCCGCTAAAACTACCCGTACCCGCTTACTTATCGTTATCTCGGTGCTTTCCTTACTCATCATCAGCGGAATACTCTGGGCCTACTTCCGCTCCCGCAGTGCCGAACGGGTGATTGCCGCGCAGAAAGAAACCGTAGAACGATCACTGGCCGATAAGGAAGTACTGCTGCGCGAGATCCACCACCGGGTCAAGAATAACCTCCAGATCATCACCTCTTTACTCCAGAAACAGGCCCGCCGATCGGATAGCCCTGAACTGAAAGAATTGATCCGCGACGGGCAGGAGCGAATTCAGTCGATGGCCCTGATCCACCAGAATCTTTACCGCTCCGACCAGCTCAACGGCGTCAATATTCGTAGCTACCTGGAAGACCTGACCGCGAATGTGGGGCGAAGCCACGAAGCATCCCCCGGCAACGTTGCCTTTATACTGGAGGTGGCCGAAGAGCATCTCGATATCGATGTCGCCATCCCGATCGGATTGATCCTCAACGAGTTGATCACCAACGCCTACAAGTATGCCTTCCCCGACGGGCGCCGGGGCAACATTTTTATCGAGTTTTACCGCTACGCGGAGCAGTCTTTCCTGCGGGTCAGCGATGACGGCGTGGGGCTGCCGTCCGACTACGAGATACGCCAGTCGAATTCGCTGGGCCTGAATCTGGTCAATGGGCTAGTGGGCCAGTTGGAGGGCACGATCGACTGGCGGCAAAGCGAGAAAGGAACAACCGTAGCCATTCAGTTCTAAACGATCTACCGCATGAGTAACCCAGTCCGTATCCTGCTCGTTGAAGACGAGTTCATTACCCGCGACGATATGCGTGATGCTCTCCTTGGAATGGGCTACGAGGTGTCCGGAGAGGCCATGCGGGCAGAGCAGGCCATCCCCATCCTGGAGCGGGGGAAAACCGATCTGGTGATTCTGGACATCCACTTGAAGGGCGAATTGACGGGTATCTGGCTGGGAGAGCAAATCACCGCAAAGTACGGTATTCCCTTTATCTACCTGTCCGCGTTTAGCGACCGGGGCACCGTTGCTTCGGCGGCGGATACCCAACCCGCCGGCTACCTGGTTAAACCTTATACCACATCGGGATTGTACGCTGCCATCGAAACGGCAGTTCGTAAACACGGCGGGGTTAATTCGGGCACGGGAGATGAAGACGTTCCACCCCTGGGTATGGAGGATAACCTATTTGTCAAAGACGACCACATTTACCGCCGCATTCGGGTAAGCGATATCTACCTGGTCCAGTCGTTCCGCAATTATCTGGAAATCACCACTGCGGAAGGTCGTTACGTGGTGCGCTCCACTCTTGCTGATTTTGCCGCACAACTTCCTACGGCGCATTTTTTTGCTACCCATCGCTCCTATCTGGTGAACCTGGGGCGGGTAACGGAAATCGGCAGCAAATTCGTGAAAGCGGGAGCATTCGAGGTGCCGCTCAGTAGAGGAGTGCGGGAGACGCTGATGGAACGAGTACGGCTGCTGGGGTAACGGGATCGACCCTTCCCGTGCTGGTCAATCTCTTTTATCCCTCATTTTTCCCCTTCAGTTCCGCCAGCAACCGCTCCAGGTTAACCGTGGCGAAGCTGGCCGCCTCGTCACTAATACCGTAGGGAATCACCAGTTCGCCGGCGTGGATGATGCTGCCGCAGCTGTAAACGACGTTGGGGACATAGCCCTCGCGCTCGGTTTCGAGGGGGGCGAGGAGGGGTTCGGAGAGGCGGCCGATGACTTTGGTGGGATCGTTGAGGTCGAGCAGGGCGGCACTGATGGCGTAGCGGCGCATGGGCCCCACGCCGTGGGTGATGACCAGCCAGCCGGCTTCCGTTTCGAGGGGCGCGCCGCAGTTGCCGATCTGGTAGGTGTCCCAGCTGTAGGCGGGTTCCATGAGCTTGACGGCGTCGTCCCAGACCTGGAGGCGGTCGGTGGAGATGATGTAGTTGTTGATGCCGTCGATGCGGGCCAGGATGTAGTATTTGCCGTTAATTTGTCGGGGGAAGAGGGCGTGGTTTTTATTGACGGCCGCGTCGCCGTAGATGGGGCGGACGTTGAAATCGTAGAAGTCCTCGGTTTCCAGCATCATGGGCCGGATCTGGTGACCGTTGTAGGCGGTGTAGGTGCCGTAGTAAGTGGTGCTGCCGTCCTCGCGGGTGAATTGGAGGAAACGAACGTCTTCCATGCCCTTCTGCTCGAAGTCGATCATGGGGTAGAGCGTGCGTTCGCTGATGTCGGTATCGAGGCTGAAACTGAGCTGGTAGTACTGGTTGGCGACGGTGATGAGGCGGTTCAATTCGTCGCGGTCGGCATGATCTTCGGGCAGGTCTTGCCAGATTTTCCAGTAGCGGTCGAAGAGCTGCCGGTGGGTAAAGTTATCGGGCAGATCGCCGATGAGGCGTTGCAGCATCGACTCGTTGATGTCGGGGTCTTGCTGGGTACGCTCGGTGAATTTTTTCTTGTCGTAGGAATAGTAGTGGATATCCTCGGCCAGGCCCACGAAGGGGATCGTTTTTTCCGCCCGCACGCGGTTGTTCGCCTCCAGCACGATGTGGCGGAACACAATGCTGCTGATGTGCCCCTCGCCCACGGCACGCACGCTCATAACCAGGCGCAGTTCGCCTTCCTGCAGACCGGTCTGGTCCTGTGCGGGGACGACGGAAGGATTAAAAAAGGCCGCCGACTCGATGCTGTACTCGTGGGTAAAGTAAGCACCGATGAGCGCACGGGTTTCCTCATTGGCGGCCATGACGGCTTGCTGCCGGTCGGGCACCCGCTGCAGGGCGGCGAAGAGGTGCCGCTCGAAGAGTTGGTTGATGTTGCGGTGGCGGCGGGCAAAATCGCGCAGGGTCTGGCGCAGGGTGTCATGAACGGTTCGGGCATCCTGGGTCAGTACGCGGTCGATCAGTTCGCGGGCGCGATCCTCGCCGGCCCAGAAAAAGCGGCCGATCACGCGGTCGTGATCGCCGTACAGGTGGAGGTCTTTGCGGTCAACGGCTAATTGCATGGAATATTTATCGCTAAGTGGTAGAGGGGCAAAGGTATGCAACGGACCGCAGGTAGGTAGGTTCGGTATAGGGTTCTTTGCGGGGGCGCACCTTCTTTTTACGGATTACCCCCGTGCGTTTGCCCTGCCTTAAAGAAACGCTAAAGCCGGCCCGGCATACCACCAAACGGATGGTACGGCGTTTAACCAATTACTACGCTACTCGTTACTTATCCCAACCATCCATGCGCTTCCTGCCCCTGTTTTTTCTCCTTGCCCTTTTTATTGTCGCTGCCCCTGAGCTACGTGCCCAGGATCCCCAGTCGACCACTCACCGCACCATTCAGTTGGATAGTGTGGAGTTGATCCAGATCGACGTGGTGGACACCCTGCGCGTGGAAACGTGGGAGGGCAGCCGCGTGATGATCGAAACGACGGTGGAGCTGATTGGCGGCAAGCAGAGTATCCTCGAATATTTTACCAAAGAGGGCCGCTGGGAAACCAACGATACCACCCAGGCCAAAACCCTCTACCTGGCTAGTGCCGACCCCGAGCGCCGCACCATCAAACTCAAGGGCGAGTCGGTGGTGGAGCAGGTGACGGTGGTGGTGTATCTGCCAAAGTTGTACGAGCCGGCCGGGCCGGGGGCGTGGCGGAAAAAAGAAGAGGAGGAGGAAGAGTGATGTGTGATGTTTGCGGGTACATCAAGAGGGAAAATGAATAAAACCCCACCCCCCGGAAGTAGCCCCGGACAGGGGCGGACTCACCCACCTAGCGGAGGGAGTAGTTCGAACCGGCAGGTTCCAGAACGTAGCCCTCCCGCGAGGTAGAGTGATGTTTTGCGCGTTTAGCGTGACGCGTAGGCCGAGTCAAAAATACCAACTCCGAGGAGCTTGCGACGATCACCGCAGGTAAATTACCAGCGTGCGAAGCACGCCTGCCAAAGTACGTTGACGTGACCTTTCAGCGGCGAAGCCGCTAAAAGGTCACGTCAACCACCCGCAACCGATAATTCCCGTCCATCTTCAGCCGCTTGGTACCGAAAACCTTACGAATCAGGTAGCCGCCGCCCAACCCCACGGCCGTAACGATCCCGTCGCCCACGCCGACCTGCGAATCGGGGTCACCGTCGGTGTTGTAACCGATCAGAGCGAAGAACCCCCAGGCCGCGCCAAAGGTCTGCAGGCCGTATCCGGCCGCCTTGGCCAGGCCGCGCGACTGGCGCAACATCTCGATGTCCTTGAGCGGGATGATGCGGTCGTTGATCACGATGGCCTGGATGTCCGCGCGGAGTTCCTCGATGGTGCCGTTGTCAAAATCCTCCTCCTCGCCGTAAAGACGGAAATCCAGCCGGTCACCTTCGTAGAGAGACAGGTTTTTGGCCGAATTGAGGCGCTCGATCAGCAATTTGCGCTGCGCGGGCAGGGCGGCAACGATCAGGACATAAGGAGAGGGTGAGCAACAAACGCATGGGGTGGGGAAGTTTGGCGGGCAAAAAAGTATCGTTAACAGGGACGCAAGATAAGCGGACGGCGTTGTACGGTACGCCAAATCGGGTTGAATGTGCGTTTTATTCTACCTTCGCCCGCCCATGAAAGCTTCCGCCTGGACCACTTTTCTCTCCTACCTCACCGAACGGGAACTCGAAACCACGAGCAGCCCCTTCAACCCCTACCTGCGCGTCAACCTCAGCCGGGGCCGCCTGCAACTCACCGCCGACCAGGCCATCTACTCCTACGGCGATCTCTACCTCAACTTCCGCCGCGCCTTCCAGCAAATAGACCGCGCCAAACTGCCCGAACGGGCCGACGTACTTCTGCTCGGCCTCGGCCTCGGCAGCATCCCGCAAATGCTGGAGCAGCGGTTCCAGGTCCGCTACCGCTACACCGCCGTCGAGATCGACGAGGTCATCATCCAGCTCGCCTCCGAATACGTAATCGACGAACTCGAAAGCCCCATCCAGACCATCTGCGCCGACGGTCTGCACTTCCTGCGCCTCAACATCCAGCGCTACGACATGGTCTGCATGGACATCTTCCAGGACGCCGGCGTACCCCCCGAATTCGAGACCCTCGAGACCCTCGAACTCCTCCGCGACACCCTCGCCGAAGATGGCCTGCTGCTCTACAACCGCCTGGCCGCTACCCCCAAAGACCAGATCGAAAGCCGCCGCTTTTTTGACGACAAATTTCTCCACGTCTTCCCCCGCGGCCACCTGCTACCCACCGGCGGCAATTATATGTTGCTCAATACTCCCGACAAATTATTACCTTAGGGCTATGAAAAAGGAATGCCCCGAATGCGGCGACACCTTCCAGGGCCGCGTCGACAAACGCTACTGCTCGGCCTCCTGCCGCTCGTCCTACCACAACAAAACCTACGCCGGTGAAACGGCCTTCATCCGCCGCATCAACAAAACCCTGCGCGAAAACCGTCGCCTGTTGGCCGAATTCAACCCCGACGGAAAAGCCCGCCTGCCCCGCCGCAAATTGCTGGAGGCCGGGTTCAACTTCCGCTACTTCACCAACGAATACACCACCCGCAACGGCAACATCTACCGCTTCTGCTACGACCAGGGCTACGCCGTCAGCGACAAAGACGAAGACTACCTCCTCCTCGTCGTCCGGCAGGAATACGTGGATTAGCTTATTTATTCTTCCCCGTTTGGGCGTGCCCCCGGCTACCGCCGGGGTCGGGCCGTCCAGGGGTTCGCTATCGCTCCGTGCTACCGCACCGCCTCCCTCCGGTCGTCGCCCTTCCCACCCCTCACGCGAGTGGCAAGGAATGAAGGATGGAAGGAATGAGGGAATGAAGGATTGAGGGATTGAAGGAATGAAGGAATGAGGGATTGAAGGAATGAAGGAGGGATACACCCGGTGCGCGACCTCCGGTCGCTTGGTGCGTGACCTCCGGTCTCGCGGGTTTGGCTCGCGCACCTCCGGTCGCGCAAGTGGTGCGTGACCTCCGGTCGCTTGGTGCGTGACCTCCGGTCTCGCGGGTTTGGCTCGCGCACCTCCGGTCGCGCGGCGTGCCTGCGGCACGCAGTTGCGCCTTCGCGCACCCGGTATGGGCGTCAGAGATATAAACGGTCGAGGAGTTGCACTCCGATGTACTCGTAACAAACGGTCGGAGCATAGCTCCTCATCGGAGTGCAACTCCTCGACCATTTTGATATTGCTCGGCTACCCGAAATTAATAAGCTGGTGACCTCACATGGTTTGTCAAACCGAGAAAGTATCAAACATCAAAAGTCCCGTTTGATCCGCAAACGGACGAGGAGTTGCACTCCGATGTACTCGTAACAAAAGGTCGGAGCATAGCTCCTCGTCGGAGTGCAACTCCTCGACCGTTTTGATAAGGCTCGGCTACCCGGAATTATTAAACTGGTGACCTCACATGGTTTGTCAAACCGAGAAAGTACCAAACATCAAAAGCACCGTTTGGATCCGCAAACGGTCGAGGAGTTGCACTCTGATGTACTCGTAACAAAAGGTCGGAGCATAGCTCCTCATCGGAGTGCAACTCCTCGACCGTTTTGATAAGGCTCGCCTACCCGGAACTAATAAGCTGGTGACCTCACATGGTTTGTCAAACCGAGAAAGTACCAAACATCAAAAGCACCGTTTGATCCGCAAACGGTCGAGGAGTTTCACTCCGATGTACTCGTAACAAAAGGTCGGAGCATAGCTCCTCGTCGGAGTGCAACTCCTCGACCGTTTTGATAAGGCTCGGCTACCCGGAATTATTAAACTGGTGACCTCACATGGTTTGTCAAACCGAGAAAGTACCATGCATCAAAAGCACCGTTTGATCCGCAAACGGACGAGGAGTTGCACTCCGATGTACTCGTATCAAAAGGTCGGAGCATAGCTCCTCGTCGGAGTGCAACTCCTCGACCATTTTGATAAGGCTCGGCTACCCGGAATTTTGGGTACGCCGGGTTGGATGGATAAAAGCAACCCGATGGTATGAACTTTGGCCCGCCGGCAAGCCTTTGCCAAAAGTCCCGATTCAGTACGATAGCCGAGACACGTGACTGTGTACAATCCGGCCTTTGATACTACCAACCACCATACGAACCACCATGCTGACCGCCTACCTCATCGACGCCCGCCGCACCCCCTTTGGAAAATTCGGCGGCACCCTCGCCCCTGTCCGAACGGACGATCTGGCGGCCATCCCGCTGCGGGCCGTGACGTCGGCGCAGGCGAGTATCCCGCTGGAGGCTTACGATGACGTGATTCTTGGCTGCGCCAACCAGGCGGGCGAGGACAACCGCAACGTGGCCCGTATGGCACTGTTGCTGGCGGGCCTACCGTGGTCGGTGCCGGGCGAGACGGTCAACCGCCTGTGCGCCTCCGGCCTGTCTGCCGTCAACCATGCGCGGCGGGCGATCATGGCGGGTGACGGAGACCTCTTCCTAGTTGGAGGAGTGGAACACATGACTCGCGGCCCGTGGGTAATCTCCAAAGCTTCCAAACCCTTCGGCCGCGATGCCGAGATGCACGACAGCAGCTTCGGCTGGCGCTTCGTGAACCCTAAAATGAAAGAGTTGTACGGCACCGACGGTATGGGCACCACCGCCGAGAACCTGGCCGAGCAGTATCACATCTCTCGCGCCGATCAGGATGCGTTTGCGCTGCGCTCGCAGCAGCGGGCGGCCGCCGCCCGCGCCGCCGGTCTGTTGGCCGAGGAGATCGTACCCGTATCCATCCCCCGCCGCAAGCAAGAGCCGCTGCTCTTCGAGCAGGACGAGTTTATCCGCCCCGATTCCACGCTGGAGGCACTGGCTAAACTGCGGCCCGCCTTCAAACCCCTGGACCGGGGCGGCACCGTCACCGCCGGTAATGCCTCGGGCCTGAACGACGGGGCCGCCGCCGCCGTCATCGCCTCGGAGAAGGCAGTGGAGAAATTCGGTCTGCGCCCACTGGCCCGCCTGCTCAGCGCGGCCGTGGTGGGGGTGGAACCGCGCATCATGGGTATCGGCCCGGTGGCGGCAAGCCGCCTGGCCCTGGACCGCGCCGGCCTGCGGCTGGATCAAATGGACGTGATCGAGTTGAACGAGGCCTTTGCCGCCCAATCGCTCGCTTGTCTCCGCGAGCTGGGGTTGGCAGACGATGACCCACGCGTGAACCCCAACGGCGGGGCCATTGCCATTGGGCATCCGCTAGGGGTAAGCGGTACGCGTATTCTGCATACGGCCGCTTTGCAGCTGGCCCGCACGGGCGGCCGCTATGGGCTGGTGACAATGTGCGTGGGCGTGGGGCAGGGGTATGCGATGGTTTTGGAGGCGGTAAAGAAGTGAAGGTGTGATTAGAGTTTGGGTAAAAAGAACAATGCGGTTCTTTGAAGAAAGGGGACACAATCTTAGCGGGGCCAACCGGCAAAGTCCCGTTGTTCCTAAGTCTTATCATCACCTGCTCCGTGCAGATCCCCGGGAAAAACTTTAACTGTAGCTCCCAGAGTTCCCGCGCCTTGCCTGGAATAAAAACTCGGTGACTGGGCCTAATGGTATTTACAGATTGTCTCGCTTTCCCGGGAGAGAGTTACTAAGTTGGTTGAATGGGAGCGACAAAAGAGTACCATTTAGCACAGCCCTCAAAGTTGCCTTACCGGACCAGGGACGGGAGCGGGGCCGACCGCAGGGAGGCAGCCCGCAGGGCCGAGCGAACAGCGAGCCGCGTACGCCCCGGCCGCCCGGCCCGCAGGGGCGGGCGGGGGCCCAAAACCACTCCTTTATCCACCCCGTTCTTACCAGCGAATGAACTAAGTCTTACCTTCGCGCCATGATTGATAAGCTGGAAGCAATTTATATCCGTTTCAGGAACCTGGAAGAATCGCTGGCCGACCCGGCGGTGCTGGCCGACCAGGACCGGTTCAGGAAACTGAGCAAGGAATACGGCCGCCTGCGCGACCTGGTGGAGGTCTACCATGCCTATAAGCAGGTGCTGGGAAATATTGCCACCAGCGAGACGATGCTGAAGGACCCCGACCCGGAAATGCGCGAGATGGCCGATCTGGAACTGGACGAGCTGCGCCCCCGCCGTGAGGAATTGGAGGAGAAGGCTCGCTATATGCTGATACCGCGCGATGCGGAGGATGAGCGTGGGATACTGCTGGAAATCCGCTCGGGAACGGGCGGTGACGAGGCCAGTATTTTTGCCGGTGACCTGCTGCGGATGTACGAGCGCTACATCGAGACCCAAGGCTGGACGGTGGAAGTGGTGGATGTGAACGAGGGGTCGCAGGGCGGCTATAATAAGGTGGTGATCGAGGTGAACGGCGACGATGTGTACGGCCACCTCAAGTTTGAGTCGGGCGCGCACCGCGTGCAACGGGTGCCCAAAACGGAGAGCCAGGGCCGTGTACATACCTCGGCCGCCACGGTGGCGGTGATCCCGAAATTGGAGGAGGAGGACGTGGATATCCGCAAATCGGATCTGAAAATAGATACTTTCCGGGCTAGTGGCGCGGGCGGGCAGCACGTGAATAAAACCGAATCGGCCATTCGGATTACTCACTTGCCCACGGGTATCGTGAGCGAAAGTCAGGACGGCCGCTCGCAGCATAAGAACAAGGAAATAGCGATGACCCGCCTCTACCAGCGGATACTGACCGCGCAGCGGGAGGCCACCGAAAGCGAGCAAGCCGCCAAGCGCCGCAGCCTGGTGGGGTCGGGCGACCGCTCGGATAAGATCCGCACCTATAATTACCCCCAGAACCGGGTGACGGACCACCGGATCGGCCTGACTCTCTATAATCTGGACCAGATTGTGGCCGGTAACCTGGCCCCCGTGGTGGAGGCGCTACAGGTGGCGGAGAACACGGAGAAACTGAAGGAAGGAGTGCTTTAGCGGCGGAGCCGCTGAAGGGCGCTGCGTGCCGTACTTTAGTAGGCGGCGTTGCCGCTGGTATTTTAGTATTTTGGTATAAGCCTACGCGTACACTTCCTCACCCGAGCCTACGGCTCGACCTCGCTGAAGGGAAGGTGATTGGTGTTTAGATTTTTCCCTTCGGGGCCGGGGGTGGCAAACGCTATAGGAGCAAACATTACACATCCGCGCGGAAAGGCTACGTTCTGGAACCTGCCGGTTTGAACTACTCCCTCCGCTAGGTAGGAGGAATCCACCCCCGTCCGGGGCTACTTCCGGGGGGTGGGATTTTCTTCATTCCCCCGCTCAGGCTACACGCGCAAACATCTCACGTCACACATCCTCCCCGTTACCCAACCACGCCCGCGCAATACCCACCGCTGCTTCCTTGGCCTGGCGGAGATCATCGTTGACCAGTACGCGGTCGAAGCGATCGCGGTAGGCGAGTTCCTCGTCGGCGCGGGCGAAGCGGGCGAGGAGGGAAGCCTCGTCTTCGGTATCGCGGCCCCGGAGGCGGTCGAAGAGGACCTCGCGGCTGGGCGGGTCGACGAAGACGGCGAGGCTGCGGTTGGGGTAATATTTTTTCAAGTTGGAAGCGCCCTTGACCTCGATGTCGAAAATGACGTGGCGGCCGGCGCGCCAGATGGATTCGATCTCACTGTGCAACGTGCCGTACCAGCGGCCGGGGTAGACCTCCTGCCACTCGGCAAATTCCTCGGCGGCGATCATGGACTTGAACTGGTCGGCGGTGAGAAAATGGTAGTCTTTTCCGTCCACCTCGCCGGGGCGGGCGGGGCGCGTGGTGGCCGATACCGAAAAAGCGAGGGCGTCGGGCAGGGTTTCGAGCAGGTGCCGGACCAGGGTAGTCTTGCCCGCGCCGCTGGGGGCCGTGAAAATCAGGCATTTGCCCACGGTTTCATTAGACGACATTGGCCAGTTGTTCTTTGATCTTCTCTAGTTCGTCCTTCATATTGACCACGATCCGCTGGATGTCGGGCGAATTTGCCTTGGCACCGAGGGTATTGATCTCGCGACCGATCTCCTGACTGATGAAAGACAGTTTGCGGCCCTTTACTTCCTTATTAGCATCCATTTCCTGTAAGAAATAATCGCAGTGCTGGGCCAGGCGGACCTTCTCCTCGGTGATGTCCATCTTTTCCAGGTAGAAAAGGACTTCCTGCTCGTAACGGTTCTTGTCGACGTTGCTCTTGCCCAGAAAATCTTCCAGGTTTTGCGCGATACGTGCTCGCATGGTGGTCACACGGCCCTCTTCAAAGGGGGTTACGGTTTCCAGCAGTTCCTGGATGGAAACCACCCGCCCGCGCATCTCTTCGGCCAATACGGCACCTTCCTGGCGGCGGAACTCCTGAAAGTTACTCAGGCACTCCTTAATAGTCTCCTGCAGCACTTTCCATTCCTCCTCGGGCCAATCGTCGGTGTCGGCGGCCACCACGTTGGGCAGGCGGACGATGGCAGCGGCCAGATCGCCGGTGGGCATACCCAGTTCGTCGGCCACCGTTTTGATTTCCCGGAAATAACGGCGGAAGAGCGGCAGGTTGAGGGCGAAATCTCCCTCGCCGTCGGCGGAACGCAGGTCGATATTGAGTTCCAGCTTGCCGCGTTGGGCGAAGTCGGTTACTTGCTTGCGGATGCTCACTTCCTTTTCCCGCAGGCTCTGGGGGGCGCGGAGGCGCAGGTCGGTGTATTTGCTGTTGAGGGAGCGCAGTTCGACCAGGAAATTCTTGTCGTTCAGTCTGCGGGAAGCCCGGCCGTAGCCGGTCATGGATAGGAGCATGCAGAATTAGTTTAAGAAAGGCGGCCGGCAGGCCGTCAGGGGTTGTCGATTGCCGGGGCAGGAGACGGGGCATCCGACCGGTAGTGGGGTAGGCGGGCAAAGATAGGCAAAGCGAGACGGCGCGTGTCCGGTGAGCGTTAAAACCGCCTAATCAACAAATTAGGGGAAGATGGATTAGGTGGTTTTCAATAATTGTCGGATATTTGCAGCCGCCTTGGCCCAAAACTGTAATTTGCGGCCTAAGTGCCTATAAACCAACGTATAAGAATGAGAAAAGCGGATATTGTAGCGGCGATCGCCGACAAAACGGGAATTGCGAAAGTGGACGTACTGGTTTCACTGGAATCTTTTTTCAAGGAAGTCAAAGGCTCCCTCTCCGATGGCGAGAATGTTTACATTCGGGGCTTCGGCTCCTTCGTGGTGAAGAAACGCGCCAAGAAAATCGGTCGCCACATCAAGGAAAACAAGGCCATCGAGATTCCCGAGCACTTCATCCCGTCCTTTAAGCCCGCGAAGATTTTCGTGGAGCAGGTTAAGGACAACGTGACCGAAGAACCCGGCCAGTAAACCCCTAACCGACCAGCTTGTGCAACGACCCCAATGGATCGCATCAGGTGCTGCCGTGCTGTTGCTGCTCTTGCTCTATTTCGGCTGCCAGACGAAGACCCCCGAGCACCAACAACTGGAAGCCGTGCGCCAACCCGAGGCTGCGGGCGAGAGCCTGCTGCGCGCGGCGCGTGAGGCCCTCACGCCCGCCCAGTTGGCCGACATCAGCACCCTGGAAGATCGCCTGGAAAGCCGGACGGAGGAAGACAACGAAATCGACCTGCTGCAACAGCTCAGTGGTACCTACTACCGCGCCGGAAGGCCGGAAGCTGCGGGCTACTACGCCCGCCGGCTGGCCGAAGTAGAAAACACCGAGGAGGCCTGGTCCATCGCGGGTACCACTTTTTCGCTCTGCACCCAAAAATACCTGGGTTCGGAAGAAGAAGACGGCATCCGGCAGCAATGCGCCCAGGAGGCCGTCTCGGCCTACGAAGCGGCCATCTCGCTCAACCCGAACGAGTTGGACCACCGCGTTAACCTTGCACTGATTTACGTCGATAACCCGCCGGAAGGAAACCCCATGAAGGGCATTCTCGACCTGGTGGGCCTCGATAAGGAATACCCCCGCGAACCCCGGGTGCTGGTTGCCCTCGGGCGGTTGGCCGTCCGTACCGGACAGTGGGAACGCGCCGAGCAACGGCTCAGCGTGGCCGACGAGATCGAACCCGATTTCCCGGGGCTGGCCTGTTTGCTCGCGCAAACGTATCAGCAACTCGGGCAGGCGGATAAAGAACAAACCTACGCGGCGCGTTGCAACCCGCCGCAGTAGTCTAGTCGCAGGGTCGGTTACTTCGGTTCCGTCCCTTGCATCCTAAGGAAACGTTAGGAACCGCCCGGAAAGAAACATTCGGGTAGCCGCCTTTGTATTCTTAGTACAACAACCGTGCAACTCGCACTATTTTTCATTTTAAACCTACTCTGATATGCCATGTGGTAAGAAAAGAAAGCGTCATAAGATCGCTACACACAAACGGAAAAAGCGCCTGCGCAAGAACCGTCACAAGAAGAAGAAATAATTCCTAACCGTCTCATACGGTAGTACGACACGTTTCCCGACTTCCGGGTCTCGTTATAATCTATAGGACCGGCTGATGAATGGCACCCAACCCCCGCCATTTGTTAGTCGGCCTCCGTCGTTAGTTACCACCCTTTGACGGAACCGGGCGCGGCACAATGCGTCCCCTTGCTCCAACCACCAACTACCGAGCCGGTCTGCCCCGCGCAAATCGTCTCCCCCCCTTCGAGTTTTACGTAAAAAGAAATTACCCGTGCTGTGCCGATCTCGGTAAACGGGTCCTTCCTATTTCAGCCCCGACCGGGCGCGCTTAGATTAGAACAATAAATTATCCCGGTCCGGCTTCCTTTTGTAGTCCTGGTTCGAGTCTGGTTCTGCCCACTTCCTCGCCCCGTCCGCCCACCGGTACGGTAACGGCAGGCTCATGCCCCCACTTCAGGGGGTGTGAATCAGGCTACCCGCGAGGAAAATACTTCCCCTAGTGGAAAAAGAACTCATCATCAGCTCCAGCGGCGCGTCCGTGGAGATTGCGTTAATGGAAGACGGCAAGCTCGTCGAAATCCATAACCAAAAAAATTCCGACAATTTTACCGTCGGTGACGTATTCCTCGGCCGGGTACGTCGGCTCATGCCGCCCCTCAATGCCGCCTTTGTCGACATCGGCCACAAAAAGGACGCCTTCCTGCACTACACCGACCTCGGCCCGAAGGTCAAGTCCCTCATGAAGTTTTCCGACCAGACCCTCAAGGGCGGTCAGCAAACCCCCAAACTGGACAACTTCAAGTACGAGGACGAGATCGTCAAGACCGGCAAGATCGACCAGGTGTTCCAGAAAAAAGAACTCGTGCTGGCCCAGATTCTCAAGGAGCCGATCAGCACCAAAGGCCCGCGCCTGAGTTGCGAGATCACCATTCCCGGTCGCTATCTGGTCATCACGCCCTTTAGCGACGTGGTGGCGGTTTCCAAAAAGATCAGCACTTCCGAAGAGCGCAAGCGCCTGCAATTGCTGGTGGAAAGTATCAAGCCGAAAAATTTCGGCGTCATCGTGCGCACTGCGGCCGAGGGTAAGAACACCGGTGCCCTGATCGAGGAGATCAACATGCTGACCGATAAGTGGAACGACATCTGGGAAAACCTCAAGGGCGAACAAAAACCCAAGAAGTTACTCAGCGAGATGGATAAAACCACCTCCATCCTCCGCGATCTACTCACCGATTCGTTCAACCGCATCGTGGTCGACGATGCCGATCTTTACGAGCGCATCAAAGCCTACCTCCAGGACATCGCGCCCGACCAGGTTAAAATCCTCCAGCTGCACCGCGGCAACCGGCCCATCTATGACGTGTACAGCGTAACCAAGCAGATCAAATCCAGCTTCGGCAAAACGGCCACCCTGCCCAGCGGTGCCTACATCGTCATCGAGCATACCGAAGCCATGCACGTGGTAGACGTAAACTCCGGCCACAAAATGCCCTCCAGCAACCAGGCCGAGGCGGTGAAGCGCGTTAATATGGAATCCGCCAGGGAAGTGGCGCGCCAGCTCCGGCTGCGCGACATCGGCGGCATCATCATCATCGACTTCATCGATATGCGCGACGCCGAGCACAAAAAAGAACTGCTCTCGGCCATGCGCAACTACATGAAAAACGACCGCGCACAGCATACCATTCTGCCGCTCAGCAAGTTCGGTCTCATGCAGATCACGCGCCAGCGCGTCCGCCCGGAGGTCAAGATCACGACGGCCGAAAAGTGCCCCACCTGCGACGGCACCGGCAAGATCAACGCCTCCATCCTGCTCACCGACGACATCGAGCGCGACCTCAGTTTCATCATGGAAAGCCGCCCCAAGGCCCGCCTCAAAGTACACGTACACCCCTACGTGGCCGCCTTCCTCCAGCGCGGCGTGCCCAGTGCCCAGATGAAATGGTACATGAAATACTACCGCTGGTTCAAGATCGTACCCGACGGCGATTTCGCCCTCACCAGTTACAAATTCTTCGACCAGAACGACGACGAGATCCGGCTCTAGACCGGTATTCTCGGAGGCAAGACTTTTCTAACGGCCGTCCCCATTTTCGGGGCGGTCGTTTTTTTGTGGTGGCCCCCGCCCGCCCTGGTGGGCCGGGCGGCCGGGCGTGTCCGCCGCGCGCCTATCGGCTTGGCCCTGCGGGCTCGGTCGCTACCGCTCCCGCCGGCTCCCATCCCTGGTCCGGTGGGGTAGGGGAGTCAGCTACCTATCCGCAAATGCAATCCTAGCGCAAGTTCGGCCGGGCGAGTTGCCCCCTTATACCAGCGACGGGTGTAACCCAGCCCCAGACCGGTTTCTACGCTTATTTTCCGCGCAATCATTCGGCGAATGCCCCAGGTGGGTAGAAGCGTGATGCCGTTATCCACTCTGGTTCCATCGACATTGGACAAGACAAACCAGCCGGGCTGGTAAATAGTCTGCAGGGAGATAAAATTAGCGGCGTTCTTATCCGTTTTTCTACCCTTTGCGGCGCGCTTTTTCAAATTGTAATACCATCGTGGTTCCGCCCGGAGTGATGGCGCGAAGGCAATGGTATTGGTGCTATAAAACGACCCTCCCCGAAATCCGCCGTCGAGGCCGATTTCTCCACGCATCACACTAGACGAGCTAATCGGAAATTCTCCGTAAACCCACGCGCCGAAGAAACCTGCCTGCCCTCCGATAATTTGTCGGGTTGCGTCAGTCTGAGAGTAGCCGTTGAAAGCAAACAAAAGAAAGGCGGAAAGAAGCAATAGCTGAGGTAAATTCATTTGATGGTCGGGTCAATGGATAAAAAGGTGAGCTAATTTAAAGGAATAACTACATATATGGACACAAAGAGTGGCGAATTTAACCCTGCATTATCATTGTAGATGCGGACGGGAACAACGTCCGCAACTTAAAACCTTACTTAGAAAACGCCTATCTACCTAGTACCTGCTCGCGTGAGGTGCCCGGGAGGGGGGCGGCTTGCCGACCAGTGCGCTAGCACCGAGCGATAGCGAGCCGGTAGGGGACCGACCCCGCCCCGCAGGCGGGGGCACGCCCGAAAAAGCAACCTAGCTCTAGTAAGAGCGTGTCAAAATTTTTAAGAACGGAGGATCAAAGATTCGCTTCGCGGCTACTTCGTGGTGCGCGCATAGCGGGTTACGTAAGTCAGTTTTTACGACGCCAGGTTCTTAAATGCTTGGTTATCAGGAAATAAAAATTTAGACACGCTCTAAGTTGCCTACTTTAAAAACGGTGGAAACACCATCAACGGCCGTGCTACGATGCGGCGGGCGGACCGACCAGGATAACGATTTCGCCCTTCACCTTGGCCTGCCCGGCATAGTGGGCGTGTAGTTCGGCCAGTGTGCCGGGGCGGACCTCCTCGTAAATCTTGCTGATCTCGCGGCCCACGGCGGCGGGCCGCTCGGGGTCCATCACTTCCATCAACTGGCTGAGGCACTTGACCAGCCGGAACGGACTTTCGTACAGCACCACGGTATGGGGGTATTCGGCCAGCCACTGCAGGCGCGTTTGGCGGCCTTTTTTATGCGGCAGGAACCCCTCGAAGTGGAAGCGGTCGCAGGGCAGTCCCGAGGCCGCCAGCGCGGGCACGAAGGCCGTGGCCCCGGGCAGGCAAGACACCGGTACCCCCGCCGCCTGGCAGGCGCGCACCAGCAAAAAACCGGGGTCGGAGATGCCCGGCGTGCCGGCATCCGTCACCAGCCCGAAGGTGGCCCCGGCACGCAGGCGGTCCACGAAGCCGTCCACCACCTTGTGCTCGTTGTGCGCGTGATAGGCCGCCAGCGGCGTATCCACTTCATAATACTTTAGCAGCGGGCCGGTGGTGCGCGTGTCTTCGGCCAGCACCAACTCTACCTCCTTGAGCAGGCGCAGCGCACGCAGCGTAATGTCTTCGCGGTTTCCGACGGGGGTGGGGATGAGGTAGAGCATGGGAGGAAGGGGGTTGATATCTGATACTTGATACCTGATAGTTAATTTGGGCGGCGCGTTTAAGGCGTTTTTTGCTCGTATTTGGGGTTGCCGGCTGCGCCGGCCGTCTCGGACCTGGAGGTCCTCGACCTGAGCGGCGTGTACGAACTCAGGTCGAGGACCTCCAGGTCCGAGATGTGGTACGTGCTACGTGAGGTGCCTGGAAGGGCGTTAGCGCACGAAGTGCCGAGCGATCAGCGAAGCCTGGAAGGGACCGACGCCGGCGCCGGCCGGCGGCACGCCCGAAACTGCATCTCTTAGCTAACTACTTCCTCCTTCCGGCCGAACAACCGCAGCCCCACGTTGAGCAGAATATAAAACAGCACGATAAAGCAAAAAGCCGCCCCGCCCAGCACCGCCAATAGGCCCAGTGCCACCGCGATGAACACCCAGCGCACCTCGTTCCCCGCCCAGCCGGCGGATTTGAATTTGAAGGAGAACATCCGCAACTCACTAATCAGGAGGAAGCTCATAACGAGTACGTAAGCGTAGAGGAAAACCGGTTGGCGCGCCAGAAAACCGAGGCCGTAGGCATCGCTCTGGTAGAGCAACATGATACCGGCGGCAAAAACCGTGTTGGCCGGCGTGGCCAGGCCGATGAAATCGACCGTCTGCCGGGTGTCGAGGTTGAATTTGGCCAGGCGCACGGCTGAAAGCAGCGGCACCAGGAAAGCCGGCAGGGCGTAATAGTCGATGAATACGGGTGACTCCTCGCCGTTGTAATAGTTGAACAGCAGCACATAGTAGATCATGCCCGGCACCACCCCGAAGGTGACCATGTCGGCCAGGCTATCCATCTCCTTGCCCAGATCACCGGCCACGCCGAGGAGGCGGGCCACCAGGCCGTCGGCAAAATCGGCCACGCCCGCTACCACCAGCAGCCAGAAAGCGGTGGTGTATTGCCGGTCCATGAGGGCGATGACGGCCGTGCAACCGCAAAACAGGTTGAGCAGCGTGATCAGATTGGGGATCCATTTCTTCATGGGCGGGGCGGCATTAGTGCGGTGCAAGGTAGGAATACTCGTTAAGGCAATCTTAAATCCGGTCCGGTGTTTACGTTTTGTGCCGTAAATCGTGTCTGGCAGTTAAGAGGAATCCGACACTTTTACCCGCTCCGTGCGTTTTAGTGTTCCCTTCCCCTCCACTCGTCATCCGCCACCAGCTACACCATGCCAAGATATTACGCCCTTTTGCTCCTTGCTTTAGTTACTACGGCTACCGCGCTGGCGCAGCCCGCCAATGACGACTGTGCCAATGCCACCCCGCTGGCCGACCCCGTCGATTATTGCTCGGCCAATGGGGAATTTACCAACGTGTTCGCCACCCAGTCACTGCCCGATGACGGCTACCCGACTTGCGTGCCGAGTACCCAGGAAAACGAGGATGTCTGGTTTTCTTTCGTGGCGGTAGCCACGGATGTCAACGTGAGGGTGACGGGCCAGATTCCCAACCAGCCGGGCGGTAGCCTGCAATCCCCGCAGGCCGTACTGTACGGCGGCGAGTGCGAAGATTTGGTGGACCTCGCCTGTATCTCAGCTAATGCGGCGGGCCAAAACTCCGTCAGTTTTATCGCCGGGCCGCTGGTGATCGGAGAAACGTACTACCTCAGCGTGGGGGCGCGGCAGGGTCGTAACGGGACGTTCCAACTCTGCATAAACAACTTCAACTCCGTTCCCGCCCCCGACAGCGACTGCCCCACCGGGGTCATCCTTTGTGATAAATCGCCTTTTTCCGTGCCCTTTCTCAGCGGGGAAGGACTCCTCTTGAATGAGATCGGCGAAACGGCCTGCAATACATCCGGTTGTAATATCGGAGAAACTAACTCGGCCTGGTACAAGTGGACCTGCGACGACCCCGGAAGCTTGTCTTTTTCCATTACCCCCAATAACCCCAACGACGACATTGACTTCGTGCTTTACGAATTACCGAACGGCATCGACGACTGCTCCGGCAAAGAAGATATCCGCTGCATGGCCTCGGGTGAAAACGTGGACCAGCCCTTTTCCGACTGGTTTCCCTGTACGGGTGCCACGGGTTCGTCGAGTGAGGATAATGACTTGAGCGAACGCTGCGGCTGCCAGCCCGGCAACAACAATTTTATCTCCGCCATCGACATGGTGGCCGGCCGCAGCTACGCCCTGGTGATCCTCAACTTTACCGGCTCCGGCGAGGGGTTCGGCATCGAATTTGACGGAACCGGCACCTTCCTCGGCCCCACTGCCGATTATACCGTCAGCACCCAGCAAGCCTGCGTGGGGGAAACGGTCACTTTTAACGATGCCTCCAGCTTTATCGGCGTCATCGAAGGCTACGAGTGGAACTTCGGCTCCACCGCCACGCCGAGTACCGCCACCGGCCCCGGCCCGCACCAGGTGGTGTTCAACCGCCCCGGCACCCGGTCCATCCTGCTGGAAGTGGAAACCGACCGCGGCTGCCTCGTGCGCCGCTTCCGCAACGACCTGGAGATCGTCTGCTGCGACGACCTGTTCGAGTTGAGCACGGATGTGTCGCCCGTCCAGTGCCCCAGCGACGGCACCGGCATGATCGACCTCACCGCCCAGAGTGCCTACAACCCCATCACCTATGCTTGGAACACGGGCGAAATCACCCAGGACCTGACCGGCCTCGACGTCGGCACCTTCACCGTTACCGTCACTAACGAGACCACCTGCCGCGACAGCCTGACGGTGGCCGTGCCGGGGCCGCCGGCTTTCGCCTTCGACACCCTCGTTACCATGCCCACCTGCGACGGCGGCACCGACGGCGTACTTACCCTCCAGGTCAGCGGGGCCACGCCGGGCTACCAGTTCAACTTCGACGGAGCCGGTTTTCAGGACGGCAATACCCTCACCGGCATTCCGCAGGGCGTGTACGAAGTGGTGGTGCGCGATGCCAACGGCTGCGAGGAAACCCTCTCCATCCCCGTCAGCGAACTGATCCTGGAACTCGACCCACAGGTAACCGCCATTATGGAACCGGTTTGCTTCAACGACGCCAACGGCAGCATCCAGCTCAATATCAGTAACGGCTTGCCGCCCTACCAGTATGATTTTAATGACGGCAACGGCTTCCAGGACGCGGCCGCCATCGACAACATCCCGGCCGGTAGCTACATCGTGGAGGTGTTGGACGCCAACCGCTGCCGGGGCAATTTCGTCTTCGAGGTGCCCAACCCCCCGGCCCTCCAGATCGACCTTGCCATTACCGATATCAGTTGCTTCGGCGACAACGACGGCCGCGCCGCCGCGGCCGTCGCCGGCGGCCGGCCGGGCTACGTCTATTCGTGGTCTACCGGCTCGGCCGATTCCAGCGTCGTCAACCTCGGCCCCGGCCCGGTATCGGTCACCATCACCGACACCAACGGCTGCCCCATTGTGGCCGATAGCACCATCACTCAGCCGCCGCAAATTTTCGTGGAAGTGCTGGAAGTGACCGACAACGTTTGCTTCGGCGAGAGCAACGGCTCGGTCAGCATGCTGGCTAGCGGCGGCCGCCCCGGCTACGAATATTCGGCCGATGGCTTCACCTTCCAACTCGACAGCATCCTCGGCGGCCTGCCCGCCGGGCCGGTCACCCTTACCGTCATGGACGCCTCCGGCTGTACGGACAGCACCACGGCTTTCATCGAAGAGCCGGCCGAGTTTATCCTCGCCGTTGCCAACCAACTCGCCATCAACCTCGGCTTCGATACCGTACTCACCGTGGTGGCCAACTACCCCGGAGTCGATTACACCTGGGCACCCGGCGACTCCACCGATTGCCTCAACTTCGATTGCAGCCGCTACCGCGTCAACCCGGTCAACACCATTAATTATACGGTCCTGGGCATCAACGAGGCCGGCTGCCCCGCCCAGGCCACCGTCAAAGTGATCGTTATTAAGGACCGCCCCGTATTCATCCCCAATGCCTTTACCCCCGACGGCGACGGGTCCAATGACGAATTCACGCTCTTTACCGGTCCGGCGGTCTCGTCCATTACCAGTTTCCAGATATTCGACCGCTGGGGAGGGCTGGTATTCAACGCCCCCGCCGCCATTCCGCCCAACGAGCCGCGCCTGGGCTGGGACGGTACCCAGAACGGTAAACCGGTCAACTCGGGCGTCTTCGTTTACGTCTTCCAGGTGGAGTTTCTCGACGGCAGCACGCAGGTCTACAGCGGTGATGTAACGGTGGTCCGCTAGGGCTATTTTCGGGTTATCCACGCTTCGTGGAAAAAAAGTCGTGCGCATCCGCCCGCAAAATCTATCTTTGCAAGCATGAAATTTAGTGTATCCTCTACCGATTTATTGAAGAAGCTCACGTTGGCCAATGGTGCCATCAGCAGTAATCCAGTTTTGCCCATCCTGGAAGACTTCCTCTTCACCATCGATAACAACAAGCTCACCATCGCCGCCACGGACCTGGAAACCTCCATCCGTACCGAGATCGAGGTGATGGCCGACGGTGACGGCACCCTGGCCGTGCCAGCCAAAATCCTGATCGATACGCTCAAAGCCCTGCCCGGCCAGCCGATCACTTTCAACGTCGATGACGAAACCTTTGCCATCGAGATCACCTCCGCCTACGGCAAGTATAAACTCGCCGGTGAGAACGGGGCCGATTACCCCCAGATTCCCACGCCCGACCAGGTAGACGAGATCACCGTCCCGGCCATGTCACTGGTAGAGGGCATCAACAAGACCCTCTTCGCCACCAGCACCGACGAGTTACGCCCCGCCATGACGGGCGTCTACTTCCAGGTAGATTTCAGCAAACTCACGATGGTGGCCACCGACGCGCATAAGCTCGTCAAGTACACCGTCAACAATATTTCGGGCGAGGTGACCACCACCTTCATTATCCCGAAAAAAGCGCTCAACCTCCTCAAAGTCGCCCTGCCCTCCACCGATGCCTCGGTGGCCGTCAGTTTCAACAAGGCCAACGCCTTTTTCTCCTACGGCGAAACCGCCATGGTCTGCCGCCTCATCGATGCCCGCTACCCCGACTACAACGCCGTCATCCCGGTAGACAACCCCAACCTGCTCACCATCGACCGCTCGGATTTCCAGAATTCCCTCAAGCGGATCGCCATCTACGCCAACAAAACGACCAATCAGGTCATCCTCAACGTTAAAGACGGCAGCGTAACCGTCTCCGCCCAGGATCTCGATTTCAGCAACGAGGCCACCGAGCAGATCGCCTGCACTTACAAGGGCGACGCCCTCCAGATCGGCTTCAACGCCCGCTTCCTCGTCGAAATGCTCGGCGTCCTCGAAACGGACGAGGTCAAACTCGAAATGTCCACCTCCACCCGCGCCGGCATCCTGCTACCGGGTGAGGAAACCGAAGGCCGCGAGATACTGATGCTCGTCATGCCGGTCATGCTGAGTAACTAATAGCTAAGTTAGGTAGCTTATAGCTCTCAGCGTTTTCTTTCACTTCATTACTGAATAGTTGGGCGTGCCGCCTCGGCTATTGCCTCGCCGTCGGTCCCTTCCCCGCTCAGCTGTCGCTTCGGCCCTGCGGGCTGCCTCCCCGGGGTCGGCCCGGTCCAGGCACCTCACGCGGGGGGGGGGCCAAGGAATGAAGGAACGAAGGAATGAAGGATGGAGGATGGAGGGAATGAAGGATGTAGGGAATGAAGGAATACCCGCACTGCTTTCTTTTGATGGTAAAGCGATCTTTCGAGGTGAAGGATAAATGATGGGGTCCCGACGCCCACGTCTGGTGCGCGAAGGCGCAATTGCATCCCGTGTGCGTGCCTACGGCACGCTTCGCGACCGGAGGTAGCGCGAGCCAAATCCGCTCGACCAGAGGTCGAACACCAACCTCGACTGGAGGTCGAGCGCCAAGCTTTACTGGAGGTTACACCCCAACCTCGACTGGAGGTCGAGCACCAAGCTTTACCGGAGGTCACACCCCAAACTCGACCGGAGGTCGCGCCTTTTTTTAAAAAATTTTTAAAAAAGTTGCCCTGTTTTGTGCAATCCCCCCCTCCCCGTTCGGCATAGGAAGTAAAACATGACCGTTTCCGTCGCCACGGCCGCCCAGGAGTACCTGCCTACCGTTACCGTTCAGCCGCCGCTACCCGTAGAGTCGGGTGCAGTGCCGCCGGCACTGCCCGCTGCCGTGCCACCGCCGCCCACATCCGAACTTCCGTCCGACAACCTGAAAAGTTGGGCCGAAGAGGACCGCCCGCGCGAGAAGATGCTGGCCCGCGGCCGCCGTAGCCTCACCGATTCCGAGATCGTGGCGGTGTTGCTGCGTTCGGGTACGACAACGCGCAATGTGATTACCGTTGCCCGCGATCTGCTGTCCCGCGTGGATGGTCAGATTGGAGAGCTGGCCCGGCTTTCGGTGGCTGAACTTTGCAAGGTGCCCGGTATCGGACCGGTCAAAGCCGTGACCCTGCAGGCCGCCCTGGAGTTGGGCCGCCGCCACGCCGCCGAACAGCCCGAGCAGCGCATCAAATTAACCGTGAGTTCGGAAGCCTTCCGCTACCTGCGCGGCTTTATGACTGATCTGCGGCACGAAGAGTTCCACATCCTCTGCCTCAATACGGCGGGCGAACTACTCAAATCGGTTTGTATCAGCCGGGGCGGCATCACCGGCACGGTGGCCGATGCACGGCTCATCTTCCGGGCCGCCCTAGACGTGGCGGGCTGTACCGCCATTATTCTGGCGCACAATCATCCAAGCGGCCGCCGTTATCCCAGCCAGATCGACTTCTACCTCACCGAGCGCCTCGCTAAGGCCGGTAAACTCATCGAGTTGCCCGTGCTGGATCACCTCATCATTACCGATACCGCTTACTACAGCTTCGCCGATGAGGGTTTCTTCAAGGACCGGGAGAAAAAGGGCGAAGCAGTGGAAGGAGTGAAAACGTAAGTCGCCAAGGAGTCTCCCGTACCTACCATTTGATTGGCCTGCCAACCTGATGGTTAGACGTATTGATTGATGATATTCTCAAATAACTCCTGCCGGCCACTGGTGAGCGGGATTCCCCCCTGCCCGACGGCGATACGTTCCAGGTCTTCCAGGCTGAGTTTTCCGGCGGCAAAGGCTCGGCCGTCTCCGGAGTCGAAAGAGGCGTAGCGTTGGCGGCGTAACTCGGGATAGCGGCTATCCGTGAGGATTTTGTCGGCGGCCAGGAGGGCGCGGGCAAAGGTATCCATGCCGCCGATGTGGGCGTAGAAGAGGTCTTCCGGGTCGGTGGAGTTGCGGCGGATTTTGGCGTCGAAGTTGATCCCGCCGCTGGTGAGACCGCCGGCCTCCAGGAAGATCAGCATGGCCTCGGTGGTTTCCAGGACGTTATTGGGGAACTGGTCGGTATCCCAGCCATTCTGGTAATCGCCGCGGTTGGCGTCGATACTTCCCAGCAGTCCCTGCCCGGCGGCCACCGTCAATTCGTGCTGGAAGGTGTGTTGTGCGAGGGTGGCGTGGTTGACTTCGATGTTGAGCTTGAAATCATCCATCAAATCGTACTGCCGCAGGAAACCGGCCACGGTGGCGGCATCGAAATCGTACTGGTGTTTGCTGGGTTCCATCGGCTTGGGTTCGATGTAAAAGGTGCCGGTAAACCCCTGTGCGCGGGCATAGTCGCGGGCGGCGTGGAGGAAGCGGGCCATGTGTTCCAATTCGCGCGGCAGATCGGTATTGAGCAGCGACATATATCCCTCGCGGCCGCCCCAGAAGGTGTAGCCCTCGCCGCCCAGTTTGATGGTAGCGTCGATGGCGTTACGTACCTGGGCACCCGCCCGGGCCACTACCCGAAAATCGGGATTGGTGGCCGCACCGTTCATGTATCGCGGGTGGCTGAACAGGTTGGCCGTTCCCCAGAGGACCTTAAGACTTGTCTCTGCCATGCGTTCCTTTGCGTAGTCGGTCACCTCGTCCATCCGCTTGCGGTAGGTAACGAGGTCGGCCCCGTCCTCGGCCAGCAGGTCTACGTCGTGGAAGCAGTAGTAGTCGATCCCGAGTTTCTGCATGAACTCAAACCCGGCGTCGATCTTATCCTTCGCCTGCCGGATCGGATCACTGGATTGGAGCCACGCAAACTGCTGGGTACCCACGCCGAAGGGGTCGCCGCCGGTGTTGGTGAGGGTGTGCCACCACGCCATAGCGAATCGAAAATGCTCGGACATGGACTTGCCCGCCACCTGTCGGTCCTTATTATAGTACTTAAAGGAGAGTGGGTTATCTGATTCCCTGCCTTCGTAGATGATGGTGGGTACGGTGGGGAAGTAAGTCGTCATTACAGTGTGGGTTGATGGTTATGAGTCGAGTGGTAGGTTGTAGTGAATTTTTTCGAGCTGCGTGAGGTGCCTGGACCGGGCCGACCCCGGGGAGGCAGCCCGCAGGGCCGACCGGTCAGGGAGCGGGGAAGGGACCGACCCCGGCGGTAGCCGGGGGCACGCCCAAAAAACAGGAGCAGGGAGGAGCAAGTTGCCGCCTGAAATTTACTCGGGTAGTTTAAGGAAGTGATCGAGTCGTGCTTCCCATTTGCGGTAGGCGGCTTGGTAACTGCCGATATCGGATGGGGCACTGATGACCTTTGTAGGTTGCCGGCGATTGAGCAGGGTGGTTAAATCGTCGGTCAGGCCCGCGCCGGCGGCCCCGGCCAGGGCTGCGCCGATGGCACCGGTGGTGTGAAAGACCTCGATCTTTGCGCCGGTAAGGGCGGCGATGGTGGTAGAAAAAATGTTGCTCTGGAAAAGATTATCGTCGCCGACACGGATGGTGCCGAGGTCGATGCCGAGGTCTTGCATGATGCGCATGCCGTAGACGAATGCGCAGGCGACGCCCTCGATGCCGGCTCGGATGAGGTGTGCCTGCCGGTGGCGATTGAGGTTGATGCCGAGCAGGTGTGCGCCGGGGTTGCGGTTTTGGAGCATCCGTTCGGCCCCGTTGCCGAAGGGCAGGAAGCTGAGGCCGTCGGACCCGACGGGGATGGCGGCGGCGGCGGTTTCCATTTCGGCGTAGCTGAGGTTGCGGCCGCAAACCTGGTCGCGGAGCCAACGGTGGAGGCTGCCCGCGCCGTTGATGCAGAGTAATACGCCGATGCGCGGCTCGGCGGCCGAATGATTGATGTGTGCGAAGCCGTTGATGCGCTGGAGGGGGTCGGGTAGCAGCCGGTTGGTGACCCCGTAGACCACTCCGCTGGTGCCGGCCGTGGCGGCTACCTCGCCGGGATTGAGGACGCCGAGGGCGAGGGCGTTGTTGGGCTGGTCGCCGGCGCGGTAGCCGATGAGGGTGCCCGCCGCGAGGCCGGAAGCGGCGGCCCCGGCAGCGGATACCCGGCCCTGAATGCCCGGATTGGGTAGGACGGGCGGGAGCTTGGCCGCGTCCAGTTGGAGGGCGTCGAGGACGATGCGGGCCGGGGCATTAATTTGAAAATCCCAGAGAACGCCCTCACTCAGGCCGCCGCTGGTTGTGCCGGCGGTACCGGTGAAACGCAGGGCGATGAAATCGCCCGGTAGCATGGCGCGGTGGGTGCGGGCGTAGGCGGCCGGTTCATTTTCGGCCACCCATTTAAGTTTGGCGGCGGTGAAATTGCCGGGGCTGTTGAGGCAGTGGCTAAGGCAACGTTCGGGGCCGATGCGCTGGAAGGCCGCTTCGCCCTGATCGACCGCCCGCGAATCGCACCAGATGACGGCGGGGCGAACGACGGCCTGGTCGGCATCCACCAAAACCAGGCCGTGCATCTGGTAGCCGATGCCGATGGATTGGACGAGGGCGGGGTCGATCCCGGTCTCCGTGAGGAGGCGACGGGTGGCGGTGCAGACGTGATGCCACCAGGATTCGGGGTCCTGCTCGGCCCAGCCGGGTTGGGGGGCGTCGATGGGCATTTCAGTGCCGGTGGGTTCCTGCCGGCGGGCGATCACGCGACCGCCGCTGATTTCTACCAGGGCGGCTTTGATGCTGGAGGAGCCGATGTCATAGCCAATTGCGTACACGGTCGGTAAAATTTTGGTGGGCGGACGGTAAGGTAAGGTTTCGGTTTGCGATATATACCCACCAGGCGGCTGAAAATATCGGCGGCGGCGTTAGAGGGGGAAAATACTGCCATGATCGTTTCGATTGACATCAGCTACTATCCTTTAACGGCCGATTACGAGCCGCCCATTATCGACTTCATCCACCGCCTGCGGACCGTGCCCGGTCTGGAGGTGGCCACCAACGAACTGGCTACCCAGGTGCGGGGCGAGTACCGGACCGTGATGAACGGCCTGCGCGATGCCATGGAGCCGAGCTTGCGCGACGGACCGACGGCCAGCTTTGTAGTGAAAATTTTGAACGTGGACGTGACGCCCGGCGGCAAAGTCACACTTTAATCGTTAGGGCAACATTAAAATCGGGCTTTTTGGATTGAAAACTCTTAATGCGACGTTAAGCTGGTTGCAACTATGCCCCGCACCGCCCCATCTTTGGAAGGAACAAGACAAACACCCCATTTTTACACACCCGAGACCACTCACCTAAAACCCTTTCAACAAGATTTTAGCCAGGTCAATGATTCGGCAATTTTGATCTGACGAGTAGTTTTGCCACACACCCTGAACATGAAATCCCTGATTTATTTCCTCCTTATCCTCTGGCTATTCAGCCTGGTTTTGTAGGAGTTTTCCTGTCCGTTTACTGATTCGTACCCTTGCTTCCGTCCATACGGAAGCTAAACACCTAATGCCCGAATTCACGCTTTGTGAACCCCCGTTGACCGCTTTAACCAAAAACCCTTTTTTTAGAATCCTTGCATAAACATCTTGACCCTTTTTTCATCTCTCCTTTTCGTTTGACAACGATTTTGATTTTGTGAGAGTAGTTTTTTCTAAAACCCATATTTCTGAAGAGCAGCGACCCGTGGGGGGTTTAGCTGCTCTTTTTTTATGCCTTCTTCAAAAGAGCTTTGCCGCGAACCACTGGTTAGGGCAGCCGTTAGTCAGGCATACCGATTCGGTTGGCAAACGATACTTATGATTCGCGGACTTCTTTTTTTAACGGTCTTACTCCTTGCTTCGGCCTGCGAAGAGGAGGGTAGTATGCGCCAAACCACCGAGACGCATACCATTGACCTGAGTCAGAATACCGCCCCGACGGCAAATGCCGACACCGTTTCCCGCGCTGCCGACCCGGCCGCGCAGCGCCGCCTGATGGGCGACCTGTTGCGCTACTACGTGCCCCGTCTGGTGTATCGCATGGCCCTGAGTGAAGCGGCGGAAACGCACAACCTGATCGGTCCGGTCAAGGATTATGCCGAGCGGTCGAAAGTGGCCTACCGGAGGTTTTACAACCAACTTTATCAATTTGCCCAGCGCGAGAACCTGCCGTTTCCCGAAGAACTGACGCAGTTGCAGGAAGGCACGATAGAGCAATTGCGCCGTGCCCCCGAGCGCGAAGCACCGCCGCTTTTTCTGCGGGAGGCCGAGAGTTTGCACCGGGTGAGCTTGCGGGAGCTGGCTTCCTTCGAACCGGATAATTTCCTCTCCCGCTACGGGACCGTTATCGAGAGTGCGCGGGTACTGGAAGAAAACAGCCTTAACCAACTCACTGAACTACGCCGCAATGAACGCTAATATTTTCCCCCGCTTTATTCGCTTTTACCGACTTGTTACGGGAAGTATTGCTTTTGTTCCGGTCATCATTGCCCTGTTATTCACGATCATAGGTTTGCTACTGCGCTATTTTGAACAGCAGGGGTTGAGCGCGTGGTTTGTCAATTCGGAACTGCCTTTTTTGGTGGTTGATAGCGTAGATACGGCCCGAACGCTGCTGAGTACCATCATCGGCGGACTGATCTCACTGACGGTTTTCAGTTTTTCGATGATCATGATCGTGCTTAATCAGGCCGCCTCCAGTTTGTCGCCCCGTCTGCTTCCGGGGTTGATTCGGGAACGCAAGCAGCAAATCGTGCTGGGAATTTATCTGGGTGTGATTATTTTTTCCCTCATCACCCTCTCGTTTATTTCTACCAAGGACGGCTATTTCAACTTGCCTTCTTTCACCATCTTCCTTTGCGCCTTATTCACGGTGGGCTGTCTGGGGGTATTTATTTTCTTCATCAATTCCATCTCCACGCGGGTCCAGATTGGGTCCATTATGGCAAAAGTTCACCATAATGCACTGGCCGATATCGATAAAACGGAAAAAGCCCCCGATAACTACCGGGAGATTGATCTGCCGGAAGATGTCAAGAGCTGGTACGCCCTGCCCGCCGCCCGCTCGGGTTACCTGGATGAGTTGCATTATCAGCAACTGGCCGATCTTTCGAGGGAATTCAACACACGGGTTTACGTCTGCACGGCCCGCGGTTTCTACGTGCTGAAGGGTCTGCCCCTCGTGCGGGTGGAGCGTAAGCTAAGCCGGGAGGAAGCCGTGGATTTTATTGGACGTATCCACCTGCTCTCCGATGAAACAGATGATTGGTATTTGCCCCGGCTCAAGCAACTGGTGGAGATTGCCCTGCGGGCGATGTCGCCGGGAATTAACGATCCGGGTACCGCCCTGGAAATAATTGACTTGGTTACGGAGATTCTGGCCCGGATCATGCGTATTCCCCTGCACAATAGCTATCAGGGAAAAGAGGGAGCCATCGTATTCTATAACCGGACCACTTTTGAGGAAATTCTGCGTACGATCATGCAGGAACTGCGTCAATATTGCGCCTCGGACATGACGATGATTCGTAAAATGGGAATGATGTTACTCAACCTGCGCATTCAGGCGGGTGACTACTTGAGCTATACTCACCTGATCGATGAGGAAATTGCCGCCTTGTTGACCGATGCCCGCCGCAATGTTGAAAACCCGCTGGACCGAAATGAATTGGCCCGTTTATTCAAATATATCAATGAGGTGGCGAACAACACCGAATGGGAAAGAGACCTGCTGGCCCACCGGGGAGAATTGGAGCTACCCGGCGTCGCCGCTACCGATCACTGATCGAATAACTCTTGCACCGCTGCCAATATTTTCTCATCTACCCACCGCGCGTACTGCTTGCCGGACGGGTGGAGGTTGTCTCCCGCTACCAGTGTCGGATCGGCCAGGCCGTCCCGGCTGATGGGTGTGATGTTGATAAACGCAACTCCGAGTTCGGTACTGATATCGGTGGCCGTAGCATTAAAGGTGTCGATGGCCATGCTTGTGTTAGGGTTTCCGTTGCCAAATGGTGTAAAAGCGTAGTCCGGAATGGAGACCACAAAAGTTTTTGTCGGGTCATTCCCCGCAAACTGGATACTCTGATTCAAGAGTTGCCGAAACTCCGCAGCATATTCTTCCAGCGAAAGCCCCCGGTACTGATTATTTACCCCGATCAGGAGAGATACCAGGTCATAGGGAGGAGTCAGGTTGGCCGTGCTAATCCCGGCCTGGAGTTCAGAAGTCGTCCAACCGGTACGGGCCACGATGGTCGGGGTGGCAATACGCACGCCGTCGGCTTCCAGGCGATTGACCAACTGTGCGGGCCAACGCTCGCTTACGTCCACGCTCTCGCCAATGGTATAGCTATCGCCCAGAGCGAGGAAAGTAAGGGGCGGATCGGGGTTGGGAGTTATTTGGGGCATATCGTCGTCGCTTTGGCAGGCGGATAGGAGGCAACAGAAGAATAAGGGGATAATTAGCTTACGCATCGATTGAAATTTTTTGGGATTTATCACCTCGATCTGCGATAACTGAACCAGCCAAGTAGTAAAATAGATAGCAGGCCGCAGCAAATCAGGTAAGGGGTCGCCCGGTTTTGTCCACTACCGGATAAAGCTCTTGAATCACCGTAGTAGGTCAGGCCCGCCCAGTAGTAGGGTGATTTACGGTAGCCGGGAACATTCGGGTCTTGCAACAGGGCTAATTTTGCGTCGTTCAGGGCCTGAAACTTAGGAAGTCCTTCAGCCATCCGTCGGTAAAAATCAGCCGTTATACTGCCGGTGGCTTCCGCATTGAGATTCCAGAGGCCGGCCACCACGCCGCCGGCACCGGCCTGGGTGAATCCCCGTCCCAGGCCCAGCATCCCCTCGCCGGGCACGTAAACACCCAAGTTGGAGCGACAGGCACTCAGCACCACCAGCTCCGCCGGCAGACGAGCGGCATACAGCTCACTCAGGTAAAGCGGCCCGTCACCCAGTAGCAGACGCGGATTTTCCTCGGTGGCGGAGGAAAAAGCGTGGGTGGACAAATGAAGCCAGCCGCCTTCATCTTCCCGGTTAAACAGTGCCTGCCGATCGGCCGCTCCGTCGCGTAGGATCTGTGGAGCATAACAGTTCTCCCAACTTCGTAATTCCGCCTCGCCGGGCGGCAGTGCAGCCAGGTTAGTGCCCGCTCCCGCTTTTGCAAAGGGAGCCAGGACCAGACATTCTCCCCGTGATCTTGCCGACCGGTTATCCGCTCGGTACAGAAGAGAAGCGGAATAGGCATAACGGACCGGGTTACGCAAGATGAGATAGGGATAACTTACCAGGTAGTCGTTTTCGGGCTGGTCCGTCAGCAGGGCGTCGAAGGGGATTTGGTTCAGTATACCGTCCGGCACTACGATCAGGGTACGGCCGGTGGGGAGGTCGAGCGGTCGCAGCAGGTAATCATACAGTGCAGCCGCTGCCTTTCCGTAGGGTAGGGGTCGGGTAATGATCTGCCGGTCGTCGCGAAAAAAGGTCAGCAAATCAGCGGCCAGTAGATTCAGGGCTGCGGTATTGCCCAGGTCGAGCAGGCGGCTCTGTTCGTCATCCAGATAGTAAACATATACCCGCTCTTTGCCCACCAAAAAATGAAGCAACGCACCGCTTCCCCCACCACGAAAATCAGCCACCGAAGGCACGGGCGTCAGTTGTCGGGCAAGGGCATAGGCGGGGTAGCGGTCCAGTAGCCGCTGGTGCAGTTCTTCGTATTCCCGCCGCGCCCGGTTAGCCGCCGGGCCGGGGGGGGATTGCCGGTCGGCGGCGGTTTTGAGTGATTCCAGCCGGGTGGTCAGGGAGTCGGGAATGAGGGCGGCCGCGTCGCTGGCGGTCAGGGCATCCAGCAGCAGGACCGCCTTACTTTTTTCCAAATAATAGAAGGCGTCGTCATTGCGCCCGGCGCGGTGGAGCAATCTCACGGCCGACTCATAAAAGGGCAGTGCCTGCCGCCGCCAGAACAGCCGGCTCAGGCGGTGATCGTGTTCCTGCCTGATCTTATCGATCAGCCGATCGGCGGCACGCAGCCGGTCCAGTTGCTCCGAATCGGGTAGGGGAGCAGCGGCCTCGGCGGCCAGTATCTCATCCTGCAAATAGCTGAGCAGATCCAGCGGATAGGGGCTGGCAACCAGTTTGGACTCCGCAAGTCGGCCGTCGCGCTGGTCACTGGCTGCTTCCGGTATCAGGAGCAGATCGGTAGCCCGTTTGAAGTAGACCAGTGCTGCTGCCGTTTCCCCGGCCTCCAGAAATATTTCACCCTGGTTATCAAACCCCTGCGCCCGGATCACCGGCGAGTCAGAGAGCCGGGCCACTTCGGTACCCAGCCGCGCCAGTTCCAGGGCTTCCTCGCGCTTGCCCTGTTTCAGACAAACCAGACTCAGGTTGTTATAAAGCATCCCGGTTTTGTCCCAGTCTTCCTTCGGTTGAAAATATTCCAGTGCTTGCCGGTAAGCGGCTTGGGCAGCGGCGTAATCAGCCAGTGCATAGCGGGCCGCACCCAGGTTGATGCGGGCATTGGCCAGGTCTTCTTCCCGTCCGAGTTGAGCGAACAGTTGCGCCGCCAACCGGCTGGTATCGGCGGCGGCAGCATAATCACCCAGCTCATTCAGGTTGTTACCCAGGTCCAGGTATGCGGCGGCGGCGCGGCGCGGTAAGTCATATTGCCGGGCGGCGGCCAGGGTGAGACGCAACAGCTCGTTCGCCCGACCATAATTGCCCCGCTTGCCATAATAACGGGCCAGTTCCAGGCGCGAGGCTTCTCTCCGGTTCGGCTCGTCGATAGCCGCGTAAATTTCAATCGCTTCTTCCAGTACCGGCTGGGCCGCGTGGTCACGGTCCAGTTTAAGGTAGAAGGCGCCCAGGTTATGACACGATTTTCCCAGCAAAAGTGGATTTACTTCCGCCCCCGGCCTGCGTTTCAATTCCAAGGAGCGTTCGGTAAATTTTGCGGCCTCCACCAAATTTGCTTCCCGGTAGGCCGCCACCCCGGCTGCATGATAAGCGCGCCCCAAACTGTCCGGGCCGCCGGGGCAATCCAGTAGAGCCGGGTCCGCCCGTTGTTCTTTTACCATTTCGGTAAGTTGCGCCACCGTCAGGCACGGCTGCCCCGGTAGTAACGATGCGAATAGTACCAGCAGCGGTAGTGTCGACGCCCACCGGCATCGTCCTTTCTTTCCCCTCATGTTAGCTAGATTTCCCTGAAAGCACTTGCAAAAAAAACGTCGCGCAAGTTACAAGATAGCACCGCAAAAAACGAAAGCACCTCCGCCCGGAGGGCGGAAGTGCTTTCGTAAACTCAGCGAAAAGCTATTAATTACTCCTCTTCGTCAGCGGCCTTTTTCTTAGCCTTCGGTTTTGCTTTGACTTTCGCCTTGGCCTTAGCTTTCGGTTTGACTTCTTCCTCGTCATCACCATTTTCCTCGGCTCCCTCGGGAATAGCCGCCTCGGTTTCCAGTTCCGGCACCTCGTCGGTTTCTTCTCCGGCCGTGCCTTCCTTGGCATCCTCGGTGATCTCGATCGCTTCTTCCAGCGCGCCCTCGGGCCGCTCGGGCACCTCGGGGTTCGGCACACCCACCACCGTGGCCGCGCCTACTTCCGTGCCTTCCGGTGCGGCGGCCGCTGCCTCGCTTGGCGCGGTTTCCGTGGCGCGTACAATGCGCACGTCGTCAAATTCTGCGGCCAGCACGGTCAGCAGGTTGTAGATCGTTTCCTCCTCCAGGTCGGTGCGGCGCATCAACTCTTCGGTGCTCAACTCAATCACCGAGCGGGCGGTATCGCAACCGATTCCCTTCAGCTCGTCAATCACCCAGCTGTCGATCTCGTCGGCGAATTCTTCCAGGTCCACGTCGTCGATCTCCACCTCGTTATTGCGGTAAACGTCGATCTCGAATCCGGTCAAACGGCCGGCTAACTTAATGTTGGTGCCGCCCCGGCCGATGGCCAGCGAAACCTGGTCGGGTTCCAGGAAAACCTTGGCACGCATCGTCTCCAGGTTCAGTTCGATGTTGGTCACCTTAGCCGGTGTCAGCGAACGCTGGATGAACAGGTGCTGGTTGGTGGTGAAGTTGACAATGTCGATATTCTCGTTATTCAACTCCCGCACAATGCCGTGAATCCGCGATCCCTTCATGCCCACACAGGCACCCACGGGGTCGATCCGCTCGTCGTAGCTCTCCACGGCCACCTTGGCGCGGTCGCCCGGAATACGGACGATTTTGCGAATGCTAATCAGGCCGTCCTCGATCTCGGGCACTTCCTGCTCCATCAGTTTAGCCAGGAAGGTCTCGTCGGTTCGCGATACGATCACGGTAGGGTTGTTATTACGCATCTCCACCTCCTTAATCACGCCGCGCACCATTTCGCCCTTGCGGAAATAATCGCCGCGAATGGCCTCTTGGCGGGGCATCACCAGTTCGTTGCCCGTGGCATCGTCGATGATGAGTACCTCGCGCTTCAGTATCTGGTGTACCTCGCCCACCACCATTTCGCCCACGCGCTCGGTGTAGCGCTTGTAGATTTCGTCCTTCTCCAGTTCCATGATCCGGCTGATCAGGGTCTGCCGGGCGGCCATGATCGAGCGGCGGCCGAAGTCTTCCAACTTCAGTTGCTCGTAGCATTCCTCGCCCACCTCGTAGTCCTCGTCAATGGACATGGCTTCCGAAGCGGAAATCTCCGCGCGGTCGTCGCTCACCTCGCCGTCGGCCACTATCTCGCGCACGCGCCACAGTTCCAGGTCACCCTTCTGGGTGTTCACGATCACATCGAAGTTCTCGTCACTACCGAATTTCTTCCGGATCAGCGTCCGAAACACGTCCTCCAGCACGCGCACCATCGTGGGGCGGTCAATGGCCTTTCCGGCACTGAAATCACTGAATATTTCCGCTAAATTGATCATTTGAATGATATTTTAACCGTAGTCTTTTTAATGTCGTCGAAATTCAGCACCGTTTGGCGCACTTCGGTCTTGGTCCGCTTGCCTTCCTTAAACCGTACCTTCCCCTCCAGGGTGATCTGGTTGGGTTCTACCGCCACCAGCGTCCCCTCGTGGTCGCTGCCGTCCTGCATTTTCACTTCCAGCTTGCGGCCCACATTACGCGGATACTGCCGCCAGCTCTGCAGCGGCCGCCCCACGCCCGGGCTGCCCACGTTCAGCGTATATTCATCACCCAGCGGCTTATCCACATCCAGGTATTCATTTTCCAAGTAGCGGCTCACCTGTTGGCACTTCTGAAACGTGATACCCGAATCACTGTCGATAAACACGTCCAGCTTATTGCCGGCCTGCACAATCCCCACCAGGAAACAGTCCTTAAACTCTTCCTCACGGAACTTCTCTTCCAGTAAATTAGCAATGCGCTCTTCCAAATCTTTCGCTTTATTGGAGGCAATAAAAAGAGGGAACCGTTTGGTTCCCTCTTTTCAATCGCCGCCTTGTGGGGGCAAATATAGGTAATGTTTATTAGAGTACCCGTCAGGCAGGGGTTTGGTTCAATCCACCTCCGTTTCGGCTAAGGGGCAGGGTTGTTTCGGGCGTGCCGCTGCGGCTACCGCCTCACCGTCGGTCCCTTCCAGGCGCGGCTGTCGCCTTGGCCCTGCGGGCTGCCTCCTTCCGGGCAGGGGCAAGCCCCGCCCCTACGGCGTCACCTTCCAGGCACCTCACGCATTAGACAAAGAATGGAGGGTGAGGGATACATAGTCGATTAATTTTTCTCATCACTCGCCTAATGTTCGACCTCCGGTCGCGCTCGGGGCGTGACCTCCGGTCGCGCGAATGTTTGGCCTCGCGCCACCTCCGGTCGCGAAGCGTGCCGCAGGCACGCACATGGGATGCAATTGCGCTTTCGCGCACCCGACGTGGGCGTCGGGACCCCTCCACGCACTCGGTGCTCGACCTCCGGTCGAGTCTGGTGTTCGACCTCCGGTCGCGCTTGGTGTTCGACCTCCGGTCGAGCGGTTTTGGCTCGCGCCACCTCCGGTCGCGAGGTGCACGACGGGTACGCACACGTGGATGCAATTGCGCCTTCGCGCACCCGACGTGGGCGTCGGGACCCCATCACGCACTCGGTGCTCGACCTCCGGTCGAGTCTGGCGTTCGACCTCCGGTCGAGCTTGGTGTTCGACCTCCGGTCGAGCGGTTTTGGCTCGCGCCACCTCCGGTCGCGAGGTTTACGGCAGGTACGCACACTGGATGCAATTGCGCATTCGCGCACCCGACGTGGGCGTCGGGACCCCATCATGCAATTGGTGCTCGACCTCCGGTCGAGCTTGGTGTTCGACCTCCGGTCGAGCGATTTTGGCTCGCGCCACCTCCGGTCGCGAGGTGCGCGACGGGTACGCACACTAGATGCAATTGCGCATTCGCGCACCCGACGTGGGCGTCGGGACCCCATCACACACTTGGTGCTCGACCTCCGGTCGAGTTTGGTGTTCGACCTCCGGTCGCGCGAATGTTTGGCCTCGCGCCACCTCCGGTCGCGAAGCGTGCCGCAGGCACGCACACGGGATGCAATTGCGCCTTCGCGCACCCGACGTGGGCGTCGGGACCCCTACACGCGCTTGGTGTTCGACCTCCGGTCGAGTGGATTTGGCTCGCGCCACCTCCGGTCGCGAGGTGTACAATGGGTACGCACATATGATGCAGTTGCGCCTTCACGCACCCGACGTAGGCGTCGGGACCCCATCACGCACTCGGTGCTCGACCTCCGATCGAGTCTGGTGTCGACCTCCGGTCGAGCGATTTTGGCTCGCGCCACCTCCGGTCGCGAGGTGCACGACGGGCACGCACACGGGGCGCAATTGCGCATTCGCGCACCCGACGTGGGCGTCGGGGCCCCTCCATGCACTCGGTGTTCGACCTCCGGTCGAGTCTGGTGTTCGACCTCCGGTCGCGCGGATTTGGCTCGCGCCACCTCCGGTCGCGAGGTGTACGACGGGTACGCACATATGATGCAATTGCGCCTTCGCGCACCCAACGTGGGCGTCGGGACCCGGTTTAATACGACTAAATACTCAAGGATCGCCTTGCGATCTGGAAGAGCGGCGCAGCTAATCCCTCTTTCCTTGCCCCTAACCCCGCGTGAGGGATGGGAGGCGTTGTCTGAACGGAGGGTTGCGCGCGAGCGCAACCCGGAGAGAGTGCCGGACAGCCCGACCCGGCCGGCAGGCCGGGGCACGCCCACAAAACGTGTACGCACCGCTAATTGTCTACCACGATCAGCTTGCGGGTGAGCAGCCGGTCCCGGACACGGAGTACGGCATAATAGCTGCCGGTGGGCAGTTGGTGGAGGAGAAGTTCTGCCGGTCCGTTTCACCCCCCCGTCAATCCCGCCATCGCCTCCTCCGCCCGTTCCAGGCAAAACTGTCCCATTATCCCCGCCAGCTTCGCCCGGATGCGGTCGTTGCCTAAATTGCCGAGGCTGCCCAGGTGAGTGTGCGTGAGCGTGCGCGGCGGCGTGAAGGTGCCGGCCTCGATGTCGGCCGCGACGCGGTGGTAGGCATCGCGGAAGGGGACGCCCGCCACCACCTGCCGGTTAACGGCTTCCACGCTGTAGAGCAGGTCGTAGCGCGGGTCATCCAGCAAGTTGGGCTGAATCTCGAGGCGGCCGGTGGCGTAGTGCGCCATGTCGATGCAGGCGGCCAGGTGGTCGAGGGCGGGGAAGAGCGACTCCTTTAGTAACTGGAAATCGCGGTGGTAGCCGCTGGGCAGGTTGCCAGTGAGCTGGGCGATCTGGGGTGACAGGCCGACGAGCAGGTTGCAGCGGCCGCGCAGGAGTTCGAAAACGTCGGGGTTCTTCTTGTGCGGCATGATGGACGAGCCGGTGGTCAGCTCATCGGGTAGTTTGACGAAGCCGAAGTTCTGGCTCGTGTACAGCCCCACGTCCATGGCCATTTTGCCCAGGGTGTGGCCGGTGCCGCCCAGGGCATAGGCGACGAATAGCTCGGTCTTGCCCCGCCCCAGCTGGGCATGGATGACATTGACGGCCAGCTCGCCGAACCCGAGTAGCTCGGTGGTTCGCTCGCGGTCGAGGGGAAAGGAGGAGCCGTAGCCCGCCGCCGAGCCGAGGGGGTTCTGGTCGATGATGCGGTAGACGGCCAGCCAGTGCTGCAGGTCGTCGATCAGGCTTTCGGCGTAGGCCCCGAACCAGAGGCCGAAACTGCTGACCATGCCGATCTGGAGGTGCGTATAACCGGGAAGGAGATCGTCTTTGTGCCGGTCGCTTAGATCGAGCAAGTGGCGGATGAGGCCGGCCAAGTCACGAACCAGCCCGGCGGTGCGGGCACGCAGGTAGAGGCGCAGGTCGAGCAGGACCTGATCGTTGCGCGAGCGGCCGCTGTGAATTTTCTTGCCGGTATCCCCCAGTTCGCGGGTAAGGAGCAGTTCTACCTGCGAGTGGACGTCTTCCACTCCGGCGTCGATGGTAAAGGTTCCGGCAACGGCTTTGTGGTACAGGCGGCGCAGAGCGGGTTGTAGGTCGGCCAGTTCAGCGGCGGTCAGCAGGCCCGTTTCGGCCAGCATTTGCGCGTGGGCCAGGCTGCCGATGATGTCGTAGGGGGCCAGGGGCAAGTCCAACTCGCGGTCGCGGCCCACGGTGAAGGATTCGATGTAAGCATCCAGTTCATAGGGTTTTTGCCAGAGTTTGTCGGTTGCCATGGTAAAGAGGTTTTGGCGGGTAAAGGTAAGCGCATTGCGGCGGGCAACCGGAGGCTACTCGTACCAGACCGCTATCTCCTCCAGTGGTTTGCGGTGCAAATCGGGCACGGTGGCACCCTCGGCGGGGTAACCGACGGGGATCAGCAGGAAGGGGCGCTCGTTTTCCGGCCGGTCCAGAATCTTTTGCAGAAAGTTGAGCGGACTGGGGGTGTGGGTCAGCGCAATCAGGCCCGCCGCGTGGATGGCCGTCAGGAGGAAACCGCAGGCGATGCCCACCGATTCGTTGACGTAGTAGTTCTTGGCCCGGCTGCCGTCCGGCTCCAGATCGTAGGCTTTCTTGAACACCACGATCAGGTAGGGCGCAACCTCCAAAAAAGGCTTGTTCCAGTCCGTGGCGAAGGGCTTCAGGTCATCCACCCACTTGTCCGACATCCGGCCGTGGTAGTTTTCGTATTCCTCTTTTTCCGCCGCTACCCTGATCTGCCGCTTGATCTCCGGCGAACCGACGGCGCAGAAAGTCCACGGCTGCTTGTGTGCTCCCGAAGGAGCAGTGCCGGCGGTGAGGATAATCCGTTCGATGATTTCCTTCGGCACGGCCCGGTCGGAGAACACCCGTACGCTCCGGCGCAGGGCCATCAATTCTAAGAACTCCCGGGACTTCCGGTCACTGACCTGCGGGGAATAACCCGAGGGCCGGTGACTGACAAAGGGTGAAGAATTGGCCATAACTTATCTACGGGATTTATGTCACTGACTAGACTGATGCTGTCAGCACACGTTGATGAGAATCTCTTACATTTGGTACAGATAGGAAAATCTTACGAAAACTGCGACCCAAAAACTTTGACACCACCGTCTAGACTGACACATATCACAAGAAGAAGTAAGAATTTTTCCCTATCAAAAAGCTGTCTCCCTTCCCCAATGGAGACAGTTTTTTCATATATGATATAACGTTTGAGAGCTATTTTACGGATTAGAAGACCGCCGGGCTAAGAGAAAAACTTACAATAAGTACTTACAGCTAAATTATCTCTAAGAACCCAAAAATTGAAAAGAGAGAAACTGTACAAATTACCCTAATCACAAAATAGTCGCAACGCACAACCGAATAACTTGCCCTCATGACAGCTATTTTGACATTAAAACAAATAAAATTCGGCACAAAGAATGATTTTGACTCAATGTTGGGCGTAGGGTAGTAGTCACAAACACGGGTCACGGCCTTACCGTAATCGTTCCCCGTTCCCCCGCTTGCGCCTGCCGCAAAAAGTCAGTCACCCGCCGCGCCACTCCCTCTGCCGTCAGCATACGTTCCGGGCGGTCGGATTGATCCTTCCACGAACTGGTCAGTACCGGCCCCGGCACCAGCAGCAGGCTGCGCAGGTCGCTACCCGCAATACTACCTTCCAAACAGCGGTGCCATGCGTGCAGGGCGGCCTTGCTGATGGCGTATGCCGCCATATCCGCCCCCAGGCCGGTGGCTGCCGTGCTACCTACCGTAATCAAGGTACCCGACCCGCGAGCCAGCATCTCGGGTAACCAGGCGGCGGTGAGGCGGTGCGGTGCCAGCAGATTAAGGTCCAGCAGAGAAGATAGCAGGTCCGGGTCTTCGGTCAGTGCGCCGGGGCTGAACCTCCCGGCATTATTCACGATCACCTCCGGCAGGATACCGTCATCGCCTAGCCGTCCGATCAGCTTGCCAATTACCTTGCCGCTACTCAGGTCAGCCGCTACGCAGATCAATTCCGTGGACAAGCCGCGCTCACGCCAGTCGTTGCGCAGTTGGCTAAGGTCATTCTCGTTCCGGGCCACCACGATCGTATCGTAACCCAACTCCCCGCAACCGAAAGCAATTTCCCGCCCGATACCGCGGCTGCCGCCGGTGACGAATGCGTAAGCCATATACTATAAGGTGTCAAAGCGATGATAGAAAGTGGAAAAAGAAGGGCTTGCCCGGAACGGACCAAAACTAGTCTTTTTGTACCTCATCCAGACGGAAAATCGCGAATTCCGTGCGGCCGGGCCAACTCTCGAAATGAGATGATAAAGCTATTTTTGTTGGTAAGTCACTTAAATACAGTTGGTTAAGCTGGTATTTTTTGATTTGATCCTCCAGTATGCCCGGTCCGCGCTTGTGAAGTTTCGGTAAAAAGACGACTTTAGCCCCCCCGATCCAGGGCGAAAGCCGTTACTGTTATCGACCAAGTCTATCATTATGCTCCGCCTCACCTGCTTATTGCCACTCATTTTTCTTGCCACCACATTGTCCGCGCAGGGCCGAGACTTTATGCGGTCAATAGGGAAAATGTATGTGGTGGTGGCCGTCATTGCGGTTGTCTTTCTGGGCCTGGTGTTTTTCATGATTGCCCTGGATCGGCGCCTTACCAAATTAGAGAACCAAACCAAAGATCATGTCAAAAAGTAATAACGGAACCTTTCTGGATTCCGTCAACAGCTACTTCGATCACGCGGCCAAATTTACCGGCCTCAATCAGGGGTTGCTGGACCAGATAAAAGCCTGCAACTCGGTCTACCAGATCCGCTTCCCGGTAAAGATCGAGAACCGCGTACAGGTCATCGAAGCCTACCGCGCCCAGCACTCCCACCACCGCAGCCCCACCAAGGGTGGTATTCGCTACTCAAACCACGTCAACCAGGAAGAAGTCATCGCCCTGGCTACCCTGATGAGCTATAAGTGCGCCATCGTAGACGTGCCCTTCGGCGGTGCCAAGGGCGGTGTACGCATTAACCCCTGGGAATACACGGCCAGCCAACTGGAACGCATCACCCGCCGCTATACCACCGAACTCATCCGCCGTAACTTCATCGGACCGGCCATCGACGTACCCGCGCCCGATTACGGAACCGGCCCTCGCGAAATGGCCTGGATCTACGATACCTACCGCTCTTTCAAAGGAGACGAGATTAATGCCGCCGGCTGTGTTACGGGCAAACCCGTTAACCAGGGCGGCGTGCGCGGCCGCACCGAAGCCACCGGCCGCGGAGTTTTCTACGGCATCCGCGAGGCATGTGCCCAGGCCGACGACATGAAAAAACTCGGCCTCAAACCCGGCATCGCCGGCAAGACGATGGTCGTTCAGGGCCTCGGTAACGTGGGTTCCCATACCGCTACCATTTCGCAAGACGAGGGCGGCGTTATCATCGTCGGCTTATCCGAAGTGGAAGGGGCCATCTATAATAAGGACGGACTCGATGTCCACGCCGTCATTGCCCACCGTAAGGAGCACGGTTCTATCCTGACTTTTCCCAATGCGGAAGTATTTGACAAAGAAAGCCGCCGTAGCGTGCTCGAATTCGAGTGCGATATCCTGGTCCCCGCCGCCCTGGAAAATCAGATCGACGAAAGTAATGCCGGCCGCATTCAGGCCAAGATTATCGCCGAAGCCGCCAACGGACCCATCACCGCCGACGGCGATGCCATCCTCGTAGAGCGGGGCATCATGGTGCTGCCCGACATTTACCTCAATGCGGGCGGTGTAACGGTATCCTACTTCGAGTGGCTCAAAAACCTCTCGCACATCCGTTACGGTCGCCTCGAAAAGCGCTTCGACGAGCAGCAATACCGCAGCTTTGTCGATCTGATCGAGAAAACGACCGGCAAAACCATCGACGAGCGCGAAAAGGCCATCCTGGTTCACGGTGCCGACGAGATCGACCTCGTACGCTCGGGTCTGGAAGAAACCATGATCACCAGCTACCACCAGATTCGCAACGTGCTGAAAAGCAAGCGCGGCGTCAAAGACCTCCGTACGGCGGCCTTCGTACTGGCCATCAGCAAGATCAGCAATGACTACATCGCCTTGGGTATCTGGCCGTAGATAATTCTGCGACTGAAAATAACCGAGAGGGCTGCCGCATTTTATTGCGGCAGCCCTTTTTGCGGTGACGCCCTGAGAATAAAGTCCTTGTGTAATAAGTATCCGTCAGCTTTTCGTGAGCTGCAATAAAAGCGGTTAAATTAGCATATTGCCGTGAGCAGTTCTACAAGAATATTCGGTGGGCTGAAAAATTTTACCCAAATAATATCGCACAAAATGAAATATGCTTTGGTTCCGGTGTATATTTGCGGCCATTCGCTCCCATACCTCACGGCAAAACGGCTGCGAGGTTGCTCCCTGAACCGCTTCTTCCTTACCGATCATCAACAACGATAGTACCATATGTCCGATCGACTCGACAAAATCGACCTCAAGATCCTGAAGATCCTCCAGTCGAACAGCAAGATTACCAACCTCGACCTCTCCAAGAAGATCGGTCTGTCTCCCGCACCCACCCTCGAACGGGTTAAAAAACTGGAGAACAACGACGTCATCCACTCCTACCACGCCGATGTGGTACCGGCGGCCATCGGCCTGAGCGTGAAAACCTTCGTGCTCGTTTCCCTCAACTGGCGTAAGGATAACGCGCTCAACAATTTCCTCGACAAAATCCACGAGATCGACGAGATCGTCGAGTGTTACATCATCACCGGCGAGGCCGATTTCCTCATCAAAATCGTATGCGCGGACATCCCCACCTACGAGAAGATGCTGTTCAAAACCCTCCAGCAAATCGACGAGATCGAGCGCCTCAAAACGCTCATGACCCTGTCCACCGTTAAGGACAGCAAGATCCTCCCGTTCAAATACGAGTAGCGATCGCTCTGTGTCAACCCCCTTCAAAGGCCCGTTTCTCCCTCCAGAAACGGGCTTTTGCGTAAAAGAAAACCGCCCACCCCGGTAAGCCGGAGCGGGCGGTTCGTCAAACAGAACACACACATAGGATTGATCTTGCGGGCTGAATAAGACGTACTTAGCTACCCGTCAACCCTACTTACGAAGCTGGTTTTGTTTTTGGATGTAAAGGATGTTTTTTTTCGGGCGTGCCCCCATCCCTGGCGGGCTGTGGTCGGTCCCTTCCCGGCGCGGCTGTCGCCTTGGCCCTGCGGGCCGGTCGCCGAAATATTATTTCCAGATGGAAAATGGTGATTCACGGCACCCGCCGTCCAGGCACCTCACGCAATTATCCGCCCCACAAAACCATCCGGTCCGGCCCCGGACTAGCCGAATTTGTTAGCCGGATGAGCTGGAAATCGCCGCTCACCGGCCCCGAAACGGACCCTTAAGCAAATAGATGAACCCACTGTAGAAAATTAGTAGCTATGTCTTTGTATTCCAGCGCGAAAAATCGTACCTTTGCATTCGCTTTTTCAGGAGGTAGGCCTCTGGCTGGTATTCCAGGTAAGAAAAAGTGTTGATAACACATTGAAAACGAGTAAAGCGTATGCCTACTATTAATCAATTGGTACGAAAAGGACGAGAGCAGATCGTGACGAAGAGTAAGTCGCGTGCCCTCGACTCTTGCCCGCAGAAGCGCGGCGTATGTACCCGTGTCTATACTACCACGCCCAAGAAGCCGAACTCGGCCCTGCGCAAGGTGGCCAAGGTGCGTCTCACCAATGGGATCGAGGTGATCGCCTATATCCCCGGTGAAGGACACAACCTGCAGGAACACTCGATCGTCCTCATTCGGGGCGGTCGTGTAAAGGACCTTCCCGGTGTTCGTTACACCATCGTTCGGGGTGCCCTCGATACGGCCGGTGTAAGCGACCGCAAAAAGAGCCGCTCCAAGTACGGTACCAAGCGTCCGAAGTAACCTATTTATTCAATTACGTTTCCCATAACGAAACCGCTGATTTAAGATGAGAAAGAGAAAACCAAAAGTGCGCATCATTGCTCCCGACCCCCGGTTCGGAGATACCCTGGTGACGCAATTCGTAAATATGATGATGCTCGACGGCAAAAAAAGTACCGCTCTCAAGGTATTTTATGACGCCATGGACATCATCAAGGAGCGTACCGAAGGCGAAATGACCGAACACGATGTTTGGAAGCGCGCCCTCAACAACGCCATGCCCCAAGTAGAAGTACGCAGCCGCCGCATCGGTGGTGCTACCTTCCAGATTCCGACTGAAATTCGTGCCAAGCGCAAGATGTCGATCGGAATGAAGTGGGTCATCAAGTTTGCCCGTCAGCGCAGTGGTAAAGGAATGGCCGAAAAAATGGCCGCCGAACTACTCGCCGCATCCAAGGGTGAAGGCGGTGCCGTAAAGCGCAAGGAAGATACGCACAAGATGGCGGAATCTAACCGTGCCTTCGCTCACTTCCGGGTATAAAACCCACTGGCGGTTATCCGCCTCCCATCGAGATCGCTCGATTTGCCCCGCACTTTCGGTGTGTCGCCCCCCGGCCCACTCCATATATAAGTTGTAGGGTCCAGGCTCCTGACCGGCGGGAAGGGGCTTACAACTAGTTAGGATACCCCTTCTGAACCAGCTAATTTTTTCTCATGGCCAAGAATCTCAAATTCACGCGCAATATTGGTATCGCCGCTCACATCGACGCGGGCAAGACTACCACTACCGAGCGTATTCTATATTATACCGGTGTCAGCCACAAGATCGGCGAAGTACACGACGGTGCCGCTACCATGGACTGGATGGAGCAGGAGCAGGAGCGTGGTATTACCATTACTTCGGCTGCTACCCACACCAACTGGAAATGGCGTGACCAGAACTACGTGTTCAATATTATTGACACGCCCGGTCACGTAGACTTTACCGTGGAAGTAAACCGCTCGCTGCGGGTACTTGACGGTCTGGTCTTTTTGTTCTGCGCCGTATCCGGTGTCGAGCCGCAATCAGAAACCAACTGGCGTCTCGCTGATAATTACAAGGTGCCCCGCATCGGATTCGTCAATAAGATGGACCGCTCGGGTGCTGATTTCTTCAATGTCGTGAAGGATGTTGAGGAAAAACTTGGCAGCACGGCCGTACCTCTCCAGGTGCCCATCGGCTCCGAAGAACGTTTCCGCGGCGTCGTCGACCTGATCACCAACCAGGCTATCGTCTGGAATGATGACGATATGGGCATGACCTTCGACGTTATCGAAACGCCGGAAGAACTGAAGGAAACCGTGGCCGAGTACCGCGAAAAACTGCTCGAAGCCGTAGCCGATTACGACGAATCACTACTCGAGAAGTTCTTCGAGGATCCCGAAAGCATTACCGAAGAAGAAGTACGCAATGCCGTCCGTGACGCCGTCATGGATGCCGCTTTCGTACCCATGATGTGCGGTTCAGCCTTTAAGAACAAGGGCGTTCAAGCCGTTCTCGATGCCGTCTGTTCATTCCTGCCTTCACCCATGGATGTACCCCCCATCAAGGGAACCGATCCTGAAGATGAGGAGAAGGTGCTGATTCGCAAGCCGGACGTTAACGAACCCTTTGCCGCGCTGGCATTCAAGATCGCTACCGACCCCTTTGTAGGTCGGTTGGCCTTCATGCGCGTCTACTCCGGTGCACTCGATGCCGGTAGCTACGTACTCAATACCCGCACCGACAAGAAGGAGCGTATCTCGCGCCTCTACCAGATGCACGCCAAAGATCAGCAGGCTATCGACCGCGTCGAGGCCGGCGATATCGCCGCTGCCGTAGGTTTCAAGGACATTCGCACGGGTGACACCCTCTGCGACATGGAGCATCCCATCGTACTGGAATCCATGAACTTCCCCGATCCCGTTATCGGTATTGCGGTAGAACCCAAGACACAAAAAGACCTGGATAAACTGGGTATGGCCCTGGCCAAATTGGCCGAGGAAGACCCTACCTTCCGTGTCAAGTACGACGAGGACACCAACCAGACCGTTATTTCCGGTATGGGTGAGTTGCACCTCGAGATTATCATCGACCGACTCAAGCGCGAGTTCAAGGTGGAAGCCAACGTGGGTGCCCCACAGGTAAACTACAAGGAAGCATTGTTCATTACGGTTACTCACCGCGAGCGTCTCAAGAAGCAGTCCGGTGGTTCGGGTTTGTTCGCCGATATGGAATTCGAACTCGGCCCCGCCGACGAGGAGTTCCTGGAAAGCGAGGACTTCAAGTCCGGCAAAGAACGCCTGCAGTTTGACTGGGCCATCGTTGGTGGTTCGATCGACAAGAACTACCAGAAGCCCATCCGCGACGGTTTCCGTTCCATGATGAACAACGGTATTCTTGCCGGTTACCACATCGACTCCATGAAAGTGCGGGTTTTTGACGGCTCCATGCACTCGGTTGACTCCAAGCCCATCGCTTTCGAGCTTTGTGCCAAAGAAGGTTTCCGCGAAGCTGCTCCCAAGGCGCAGCCCAAGCTGCTGGAACCGATCATGAAAATTCAGATCATCACTCCCGAAGAGTACGTAGGTAATGTGATCGGTGACCTCAACCGCCGTCGCGGTTTGCCCAAAGGGCAACAAGCGACTTCGGGTGGTGCCGCCGTTCGGATCGACGCCGACGTGCCGTTGAGCGAAATGTTCGGCTACGTAACTGACCTGCGGACGATCACCTCCGGCCGGGCCAACTCCACCATGGAGTTCTCGCACTACACCGAGGCACCGACGGGTATCGCTAAAGAAATCATCGAAAAAGCAAAGGGCGTCGCCTAGAGCTTTTAATTATCCCACCCCTCTCGGTTTGGTCTCGTATTAGACCGGGAGGGGCAATTATTACGGCATGAATCAGAAAATTCGCATTAAGCTCCGTTCCTACGATCACAACCTGGTGGACAAGTCCACCGAAAAGATCGTCAAAACGGTAAAGAACTCAGGCGCGGTAGTTACCGGCCCGATTCCGCTGCCTTCCGAGAGAAAAATATTCACCGTACTGCGTTCGCCGCACGTGAATAAGAAAGCCCGGGAGCAGTTCCAGTTGCGCACGCACAAGCGCCTGATCGAGATCTACACCCCTAACCCCAAGACCGTCGACGCTCTGTCGAAGTTGGAGTTACCCAGTGGTGTCGATATCCAGGTGAAGCTTACGTAAGCAACACGCTTCCTTCGCACGGTCCCGTATCGTGTGGTAGTGGTTCGGCCCCAGCCGCTCCACGCTAGTAATTAGGCCCGCTAACCGCTCCGCAAATTGCGCGATTGTTATGGGTCGATTATATAATTGGTACTCCCGCTTCTTATGAAGTCTTCCCTGGTGGAAGATCAGGTGGTACCCCAATTTTAGACCGATGAACGGTATTATTGGTAAAAAGGTAGGCATGACCAGCGTCTTCGACGAAGCCGGTCGCAACATTGCCTGCACGGTTATTCAGGCCGGACCCTGTGTGGTTACGCAAGTAAAGTCCGATGATTCGGATGGCTACTACTCGTTCCAGTTGGCTTTCGATGAAAAGCGCGAAAAGAGCAGCAACAAGGCTGAGATGGGTCACTTTAAAGCGGCCGGTTCCGGCCCCCTGAAGCGTACCGTCGAGTTTCGCGACATGAACCTGGAGAAAGCGGTAGGTGACGTTGTCACGATCACCGATGTTTTTCAGGAAGGAGACAAGCTACACGCCGTAGGCACCACCAAGGGAAAAGGTTTTCAGGGCGTGGTTAAGCGCTACAACTTTAAAGGTGTCGGCGATGCTACCCACGGTCAGCACAACCGCCAGCGTGCTCCCGGTTCGATCGGTGCCGCTTCGTACCCCGCTCGCGTATTCAAAGGAATGCGCATGGCCGGTCGCGACGGCGGAGGCCGCGTGAAAGTGAAAAACCTGCGGGTCGTCAAAATTTTCGCCGAGGAGAATCTCCTGCTGGTGAAAGGCGCGGTACCCGGTCACAAGGGAGGCTACGTCATCCTGGAGAAATAATATCTAAAAAGTCGTTTCCGCTGTCAAATTAGCGGACGTTGCTAAATAAGTAGACATGAAACTTGAAGTGCATAACATCCAGGGTAGCGGCACCGGCCGTGAAGTGGAGCTGCCCGACGCCTATTTCGGCATCGAGCCGAACGAGCACGCGATGTACCTGGCCGTAAAGGCTTACCTGGCCGCTCAGCGCCAGGGTACGCACAAAGCGAAGGAGCGCGGCGAAGTGGCCGGTTCCACCAAAAAACTACACAAGCAGAAGGGTACGGGTGGATCGCGTAAGGGCGACATCAAAAACCCCCTGTTCCGTTCGGGTGGCCGCGTCTTCGGACCACGCCCCCGTAAGTACGACATCAAACTCAATAAGAAAGTCCGCCAACTGGCCAAGGCTTCCGCACTGAGCACCAAAGCCGCTGAAGGCAAGGTGATGATCCTGGAAGATATCAAGATGGAATCCGCGAAAACGAAAGAGTTCGTCGGTATTCTCAAGGCGTTACAACTCACCGGCTCCAAAGCCCTGATCGTAACGGCCGATAATGAGCAGGACGTCATCCGCAGCAGCCGGAATATTCCCAAGACTTCGGTAACCACCGTAAACGAGCTGAATCCTTACCAGATCCTGCACGCCGGTACCGTCATTTTTTCCGAAGGAGCCGTAGCGCGCCTGAACGAAACTTTCGCTTAAGACGCTCCGCTGGGCTAATTCATCCCAAGAGCACAATTGCACAGCTATGGCAAAGCAAATTCTAATCAAGCCGGTCATCACCGAGAAATCGGAACTGAAATCCAATGCGGAACGTCCCCAGTATACCTTCGTGGTAAATAAGGATGCCAATAAGATCGAAGTCCGTAAGGCAGTCGAAGAACGCTACGGCGTTGTGGTCACTGCGGTGAATACCGCCATCATGCCCTCCAAGGCAAAAAACAGAACGACCAAATCGGGTATTCTCCGGGGTCGGGTAGCCGCCTGGAAAAAGGCGATCATTACCCTGGCCGAAGGTGAAGAGATCGATTTGTATAACGAAGTCTAAGTCGGGCGTGAGCCTGATTTTTCCTACCTGACTTTCGGGGGTGGGGAGCCGGTGAGAACGGTCGTTCGTTTCACTTTGTAAGCTCCGATATTTCTGAACGTAATAACGACAAGCAGTCATGCCAGTCAAAAAATTTAAGCCCGTAACGGCCGGTTCGCGTTTCCACGTCGGAAACCGCTACACCGAGATCACTACGGATAAGCCGGAGAAAAGCCTGACGGCCCCGATGAAGAAATCGGGCGGCCGTAACCGGACCGGTAAAATGACCGTTCGCCAGCGCGGCGGAGGTCACAAGCGTCGCTATCGCATCATCGACTTCAAGCGTAACAAGGATGGTATCCACGCTACCGTGAAGTCGATCGAGTACGATCCCAATCGCACGGCATTCATCGCTCTGGTGGAATATGCCGACGGCGTGAAGACCTACATCATTGCCCCCCAAGGCCTGAAGGTAGGTGATTCGATCCGTAGCGGGAAAGGAGCTACTCCTGATGTCGGCAACACGCTTTTCCTGGAAGATGTACCCCTGGGTGCTTCCATCCACGCCATCGAGATGCAGCCCGGACGGGGTGCCGCTCTGGCCCGCTCGGCCGGTACCAACGGTACGTTGATGGGTAAGGAAGGTCGTTTTGTCAGTGTAAAACTTCCCAGCGGCGAGGTACGTCGTATCCTGAAGTCCTGTCGCGCAACGATCGGTTCTACCTCCAACGCGGACCACGGTCTGACGGTGATGGGTAAGGCCGGCCGCAACCGCTGGAAGGGCCGTCGTCCCCGTGTTCGCGGTGTAGCCATGAACCCGGTCGATCACCCCATGGGTGGTGGCGAAGGCCGTGCTTCGGGTGGTCACCCCCGTTCACGTACGGGCATCATGGCCAAGGGTCAGAAGACTCGTACGCCCAACAAAGCGTCTAACAAATTGATCATCTCGCGTCGTAAGACGAAGAACAAAAAATAACGTATGGCACGTTCAATTAAAAAAGGGCCTTACATTTTTCACCGCCTCCTTGACAAGGTGGAAGCTGCCACTTCCAGCTCGCGTAAGGGCGTGATTAAGACCTGGTCCCGTTCGTCGATGATCATTCCCGATATGGTGGGCCTGACCATCGCCGTACACAACGGAAAAACATTCATCCCCGTCTATGTGACGGAAAACATGGTTGGTCATAAGTTGGGCGAATTTGCCCCGACCCGGACCTTTAAAGGCCACGGCGGCAACCGCAAAAAGTAACCATCATGGAAGCAGTAGCCAGATATAAGAGCATACCCATGTCGGTGCGTAAGATGCGCCTGATCGTGGATAACATTCGCGGCAAGAAGGTGGGAGAAGCCCTCACCATCCTCCGCTTCTCGAAGCAGGAAGCCGCTACGTGGTTGGAGAAAACGCTCATCGCGGCGGTCGCCAACTGGGAATACAAATTCGACGGCGCCGAAAGTGCCGACGATTACGATCTGCGTGTTTCGGAGGCTTTTGCCGACCAGGGTGCGCAACTCAAGCGGTTCCGTCCGGCCCCTCACGGTCGTGCGCACCGTATTCGCAAGCACAGCTGTCATATCACGCTGAAGGTGGAAAACTTTATCCCCGTCGAGGGAGAAGAGAACGCCGCAGTGGAGACCGCCGTAGCCGAGGAAACCGAAGCATAGCACTAAAATAAAATTAAGATGGGTCAAAAGACTAATCCGATCGGTAATCGCCTGGGCTACATTCGCGGCTGGGATTCAAACTGGTTTGCAGATAAAGATTACGCCGAGAAAGTAGTGGAGGATGAGCGCATCCGCCAGTACCTGAATGCGCGTATCCAGAAAGGCGGCATCGCCCGCATCATCATCGAGCGTACGCTCAAGCGGATCACCGTAACCATTCACACCTCGCGCCCCGGCATCATTATCGGTAAGGGCGGTAGCGAGGTCGATCGTATCCGGGAAGAGCTGAAAAAGCTGACCGGAAAGGATATGCAGATCAATATCATTGAGATCCGCAAGCCCGAGATGGACGCTAATATCGTGGCCGAGAGTATTGCCAAGCAACTCGAAGCCCGTATCAACTACCGTCGCGCCATTAAAATGGCCATCGCCAGCACCATGCGTGCCGGTGCCGAAGGGATCAAAGTTCGTATTGCCGGCCGCTTGAATGGCTCGGATATGTCGCGTAACGAGGAGTATAAGGAGGGCCGTACACCACTGCATACGTTCCGTGCCGACATCGACTACGCGCACAAGGAAGCGCAGACGGTCTACGGAAAGATCGGTATCAAGGTATGGCTGTGCAAGGGAGAAGTCCTGGGCCGTCGAGACCTGAACCCGAACTCCGGACTTGCTACCAGCGGTAACGATCGCGGCGGTAACGACCGCGGCGGACGTGGCGATGATCGTCGCGGCGGTGGCGGCCGTGATCGTGATCGTCGTGGCGGCGGCGGACGTGGTCGTGGCGGACGTCGCGATTAAGATTACCATAGCGAATTTGGTGGACGTGCCCCTCGGCCAAGGCCTCGGGTCGGTCCCTTCCAGGCTCGCTATTCGCTCGGTGCTGCGCACTGGCGGCCCCGGCCGCCACCTTCCAGGCACCTCACGCAAGATAAGCTTTGGCCCCGGCTACTGCCCTGAATTAGGGAGCAGACGAAACAAGGGGAGCCGCAGAATACCGACTACTAACCATCAAACTACGGTTTGCGCTGGTTATCCAACTCGGCGACGAGCAGAAAACTTTTGTTTTCTGTTCGTCGCTGCTTTTCATTCTCCGATAATAGTCGTACCTTCGCCCCGCTTAAAAAAGGAGGGGAACCTAAACGTTCCGCTTCGAGCCGTCAAAATCAATCGGTTACGGATGAAAATCCGCCCGGCCGAGAGAGGAAAGGCGGAGGACTTTTGACCCCCGGCAAGTTTGCTTCGACCGTTTCATACCGGACAAGCGACGTGGAGGGGCGGCCCGTCAGGGCCGGACGGCGACCCCGGAAGCCGGCCGAGCGAACAGCGAGCCACGGAAGGGAGCGACCCTTTTGCGCGTCAGCGCAAAAGGGATGGCCCCAAACCGATGCTGAAAAGACTGAGCGAAGAAAACGACAAGCGATACGGCAACCGCAAGGAAACCGTGAAGCAAACAGCCAAAATTTAGTGCCATGTTACAGCCTAAAAGAACGAAATACCGGAAGCAACAGAAGGGCCGCAATACCGGTCTGGCGCAGCGGGGTAACCGTGTTGACTTCGGTTCCTTCGGCCTGAAATCTTTGGATTCCGGCCGGATCACCAACCGGCAGATCGAATCGGCCCGTATTGCCATGACGCGCTACATGAAGCGTGAGGGTAAGGTGTGGATTCGGATTTTCCCCGATAAGCCCATTACCTCCAAGCCGCTGGAAGTGCGGATGGGCAAGGGTAAGGGTGCCCTGGACCACTGGGTAGCTCAGATTCAGCCCGGCCGCGTGATGTTCGAACTGGACGGTGTGACCGAGGAAGTAGCCCGCGAGGCACTTCGGCTGGCCGCGCAGAAACTGCCCGTACTGACCCGCGTTGTAACCCGCCCCGATTACGCCGGATAATTATCCGGTGGCAATCACTTCAAGCAAGTTTTTAAACCATTATCATGGCGAGTAATAAATTCCTTGAGCTACAGGCTTTTAGCGACGACGACCTGCGGGCCGAGCACGCTAAGACCGTAGAAGGACTGGACAAAATGAAGTTCGACCACGCGGTGGCGGGCATCGAAAACCCCATGCAGCTGCGTGAAGTACGCCGCGATGTAGCCCGGATGAAAACCGAGTTGCGCCGCCGCGAACTGGCTGCTGCCACCCCCGAACAATTGGCCAAGCGTGATCGCATTCGCCGTCGTCGTAAATCTAAAAAGTAATCCAGATGTCCGAAGAGAAAAAGACAGTCGAGGAGACTACGGCCGCTGAGGAGCAGCAGCCGACGCCGGTGGAAGAAACCGCAACCCAGCAGGAGCAAGCTCCCGCTGCCGAGGTAGAAGAAATCGCTACGGAAGAAGCCGAAACTACTACTGAGGTGGAAGAAGCCGCTCCGGTAGTTGAAAAGGCCGACCCCGCCGCCGTGCCCGACGAGCAGTTAATGCCCGCCGCCGCCGTGAGCCGCCCCGCCCAAACGTCGGCCAAGTCCGTCGCCAAGACCGAGGAAGCAACGGAGGAGGAGACCGATCACGTGGCTTACCGCAAGCAGCGGGTAGGTCTGGTGACCTCGAACAAGATGGATAAAACCATTGCCGTGGAAATCCAGCGTAGACTTCAGCACCCGATCTACGGTAAGTACGTCAAGAAATCCAAGAAATTGATCGCCCACGACGAGGCCAACGAATGCTCGATCGGTGATACCGTTCGCGTTGAAGAGACCCGTCCCCTGAGCCGCCGCAAGCGCTGGCGTCTGGTGGAGGTGATCGAGAAAGTAAAGTAACCCTTTCGTTCACGCTTAAACTAGCTTGTTATGATCCAGCAAGAATCCCGGCTACGTGTAGCCGACAACAGCGGAGCGAAGGAAGTCCTTTGCATCCGTGTACTCGGCGGCTCGAAGCGCCGCTATGCCTCCATCGGCGACCAGATCGTGGTCTCGGTGAAGGACGCCTCGCCCGGAGGGGTGAAGAAAGGAACGGTCAGTAAAGCCGTCGTGGTCCGCACCAAAAAAGAGATCCGCCGCAAGGACGGTTCCTATATCCGGTTCGACGACAATGCGGTAGTACTACTGAACGCCAACCTGGAACCCCGCGGTACCCGTATTTTCGGCCCGGTAGCACGCGAACTGCGTGAGGGAAACTATATGAAAATCGTTTCGCTGGCGCCCGAGGTGCTTTAAGTGAGCAGACTAAAATAAGCTATCATGGCTATTGACAAAAACAAAAAGCACGCCCAGAAGCGCTTTGCCCCCAAGATGAAAATCAAGAAGGGCGACCGCGTAGTCGTGATCTCCGGTGCCGCGAAGGACCGGACCACGCCCCGCGAGGTGATCGAGGTTTTCCCCCTGGAGAACCGTGCGATCGTGGAGGGTGTCAACATCCGCAAGAAGCACCAGAAGCCCACCGAGGGCGATGCCGGTGGTATTGTGGATAAGCCCGCTCCCATTCACCTGAGTAATCTGATGCTGGTAGAACCCGGCACCGATACGCCCACTCGCGTGGGCCGTGCCAAGGGTGAGAACGGCAAACTGCAACGCATTTCTAAAAAATCCGGTAACCCCATCGACTAATGAGCTACGAACCGAGATTAATGACTAAGTACCGGGAGGACGTGCGTAGTACGCTGCAAGAGCAGTTCGACTACAGCAGCCCGATGGAAATTCCCCGCCTGGAAAAAATCTGCATCAACCAGGGTGTAGGTGACGCCACGCAGGACAAGAAGCTGGCTGACATTGCGCTGGAGGAACTCTCCCGTATTGCCGGACAGCGTGCGATCCCCACCAAAGCGAAGAAGTCGGTTTCGAACTTCAAACTGCGCGAAGGAATGGTGATCGGTACGAAGGTGACCCTGCGTCGCGAGCGGATGTATGAGTTCCTGGACCGTCTGGTCTCGGCAGCCCTGCCCCGCGTGCGTGACTTCCGCGGCATCAACGACAAGAGCTTTGACGGCCGTGGCAACTATAGCATGGGCATCACCGAGCAGATCATTTTCCCCGAGATCGACCTGGACAAGGTCAACCGGATCACGGGCATGGACATCACTTTCGTCACTTCGGCGAAAACGGACAACGAAGCACTGGCCCTCTTGAAGGCACTGGGGCTTCCGTTCAAAAATCAAACCAAATAATGGCACGTACATCACTAATCGCCCGCGAACGCAAGCGTCAGCGCATGGTAGCCAAGTATGCCGAGGTGCGCAAGCAACTCAAGGAGGAAGGCCGCTGGGAGGAACTGGATAAGTTGCCCCGCAACTCTAACCCGATCCGCTTACACAACCGCTGTCAGCTGACCGGCCGCCCCAAGGGCTATATGCGTCAGTTCGGCCTGTGCCGCGTGAAGTTTCGCGACATGGCCCTCGACGGTCTTATCCCCGGCATCACCAAGGCGAGCTGGTAAAAATTTTGATTCCTTGTTTTGGAATCGATTCAGACGGATGCTTCAAAAGGCATCGTCAACTCATTACCCCGCGCTTCGGCGCACGGGTCATTAATAATTGCCCAGGTTCTTCGCTTTGATTGGCGAGGAATACCAGGCGGTGTAATTCTTTTAGCATGGCTAATGTAACCGATCCCATCGCGGATTACCTGACGCGCATTCGTAATGCCCAGATTGCCGGGCACCGCGTCCTGACCATTCCTTCCTCTAATCTGAAGAAGAGCATGACCGAAATCCTTTACGATCAGGGTTATATCCTGAAGTACAAGTTCGAGGACGGTGTAGGAAAAGGTAAGCAGGGCGAGATCAGCATCGCGCTCAAGTACGACAAAGCAACCCGCAAGCCCGTTATCCGCAAATTACTGCGCGTATCGAAGCCCGGTCTGCGTAAGTACGTGAAACAGGAGGCTTTGCCCCGCGTTATCAACGGTCTCGGTATTGCGATCATCTCCACCTCCAAGGGGTTGATGACGGACAAGCAGGCCCGCGAAGCCAATGTAGGCGGCGAAGTGCTGTGCTACGTATACTAATCACCATTTTGCTCACCCAATAAATATCTCGCGATGTCACGTATTGGAAAAGCCCCCATCAGTGTTCCGGGCGGCATTACCGTCGATATCTCCAAAAGCAATTTGGTGACGGTCAAGGGTCCCAAGGGCCAACTGACGCAGCAGGTCGATCCCGATCTGGGCGTAGAAACCGGCGACGACGGAATGATTTCCGTTACCCGCCCCACCGACAGCAAGCGCCACCGCTCCCTGCATGGTCTGTATCGTTCTCTGATCGCCAATATGGTGCAGGGCGTGAACGAAGGCTACACCAAGGAAATGGAGGTGATCGGTGTCGGTTACCGTGCCGAAAACAATGGTCAGCTACTGATCATGACCCTCGGCTTTTCTCACCCGATCTACTTTTACATCCCCGATGAAGTGAATGTGGAAACGATCTCCGAGAAAGGTAAGGCACCGGTAGTTAAACTGAGCAGCCACGACAAGCAGTTGCTTGGCGAGGTAGCGGCCAAGATCCGGGCCTTCCGGAAGCCGGAGCCTTACAAAGGCAAGGGTATCCGCTTCAAGGGCGAAGAGATTCGTCGCAAGGCCGGTAAGACTGCCGCCAAGAAATAATCATCCTGCTTTACCTGGCTTTGGGTGCCCCCTGCGGGGCTACACTAAGGCCGCATAATATGGAGTAATGAGAATTACCAAAGTTCAGCGCCGCAAACGCATTCAGCGCCGGATCCGGAAGAAAGTGGCCGGAACGGTCGTCCGCCCGCGCCTGAGTGTCTACCGGTCCAATAAATATATCTATGCCCAACTGGTCAACGACCAGGAAGGTACTACCCTGGCGCAGGCTTCCTCCAAGGAGGAAAGCGTGGCCAACGAGGGCAATAAGGTCGACCAGTCCAAAGCCGTAGGCAAGTTACTGGCCGAGCGCGCTCAGGCCGCCGGTATCGAGAACGTTGTTTTTGATCGGGGCGGTTATCTCTACCACGGCCGGGTCAAATCTTTGGCCGAAGGTGCTCGCGAAGCGGGCCTCAAATTTTAAATCCACCAATCATGGCAGATAATAACAGCAACAGCAACAGTGGCGGCAATAGCGGCGGCAACAGCCGTGACGGCGGCCGTAATCGCCGGAGTGGTGGTGGACGTCGCGATAACCGCGGCGGTCAGCAACAGGAGAGCGAATTCAAGGAAAAAATGGTTGCCCTCAACCGGGTGGCCAAGGTTACCAAGGGTGGACGTACCTTTAGCTTTGCCGCCATCGTGGTGGTAGGCGACGGTAAGGGCCGCGTCGGACATGGTCTGGGTAAGGCCCGCGACATTTCCGAAGCGATCCAGAAGGCCGTGGACGAGGCGAAGAAAAACCTCATCAAGGTACCGATTCACAACGGTACCATCCCCCACGAGCAAAAGGGCAAGTACGGTGCCGGTAAGGTTCTCCTCAAGCCCGCCAGTGCGGGTACGGGCGTAATCGCCGGTGGAGCCATGCGTGCCGTGCTGGAATTTGCCGGCATCCACGATGTACTGGCCAAGTCACAGGGTTCTTCCAACCCCCACAACGTGATCAAAGCCACCATCGACGCCCTGCAAAAACTGCGTAGCCCACAGGTGGTAGCCCGCCAGCGCGGTATCACCATCGAAAAACTGTTCCAGGGTTAATCAACTAACTCCGGAAGTAACACCAACTTACCATGGCGCAAGTCAAAATCACGCTGGTTAAAAGCGTAATCGACCGCCCCAAGCGGCAGAAAGATACGGTAAAGGCCCTGGGCCTGGGCCGTATGCACCAGACGGTAACCAAGGAGGCCAACCCCCAGATAATGGGCATGGTCGCCAAGGTCTCGCACCTGGTAACCGTGGAAGAAGCCTAGCTCGGCCCCGTCCGTTCGTTAAAGTTTCTTTCCCCGGGATGAGAGTCCCGAAAATCCCTTAATTTCGAGTTTCGAAAAAAGCAACCTCTCATGGATCTGCATAATTTAACCCCCGCCGAAGGTTCGGTTTCCTCGCGCAAGCGCATTGCCCGCGGGCAGGGCAGCGGCCGCGGCGGTACCTCCACGCGCGGACACAAAGGTGCCAAGTCTCGCTCCGGCTACAAGTCGAAGCGTGGGTTTGAAGGCGGCCAGATGCCCCTTCAGATGCGCCTGCCCAAGCGTGGCTTCAATAGCCCGAACCGCGTGGAGTACGTGCCATTCAATCTGGACCGCCTGCAGGCGATCAGTGAAAAGCACGGCCTGACCGAGATCAGCCATGAAACCCTCCTCCAGGCGGGTATCGTTAGCAAGACGGACAAAATCAAAATCCTCGGCACCGGCGAATTGTCGGCCAAGCTCACCGTTTCGGCCCACGCCGTTTCCAAGAGTGCGCAGGAGCGTATCGAAAAATCGGGTGGTACCTATACCGCCCTTTAAAAATCCCCTCCCATGAATCGCTTCTTCGAAACCTTACGGAACATTTGGAAGATCGACGAGCTGCGGAATCGTATTCTGTTCACGCTCGCGCTCATCGCCGTTTTCCGCCTGGGTACGTTTATCGTGCTGCCGGGTATTAACGCCGCTCAGTTGGCGGCTACCCTCGAAAGCAACAGCAATCCTAATGACTTGCTGGGCCTGATCAACGTGTTCACCGGGGGAGCGTTCAACAACGCCTCCATCTTTGCGCTGGGCATCATGCCCTATATCACGGCCAGTATCGTCATTCAGCTGCTCGGCTTCGCGGTGCCTTATTTCCAGCGCCTTCAGTCGAAGGAAGGAGAAAGCGGCCGCAAAAAACTGACCCAGATTACCCGTATGCTTACCCTGGCCATCACCCTGGTGCAGGGCGGCGGTTACCTGACCTATATCAAAGGTATTCAGGGCGCGGTAGATGCCAGTGTACCCGGCCTCATATTCTACGTCTCCGGCATCATTATTCTATCCACGGGTACCATTTTCGCCATGTGGCTGGGTGAGCGGATCACGGAAAAAGGTATCGGCAACGGTGTTTCCCTCCTTATTACAGTGGGTATCATCGCCAGCCTTCCCGGTGCGGTCATTTCCGAGTTCGGTCTGCGCCTCAACTCGGGCGGCCTGCTCATCTTTATCCTCGAATTACTCGGTTTCTTCTTCGTTACCATGGCCACTGTTGCCATCGTTACGGGAGTTCGCAAGATTCCCATCCAGTTTGCCAAGCGCATGGTGGGTAGGGGAGGAGCCGCCGCCGATACTACGCTACCGGCCGCCGGTTCGCGCGACTACATTCCGCTCAAGGTGAATGCTTCGGGAGTTATGCCGATCATCTTCGCCCAGGCGCTGATGTTCATCCCCGCTTCGGTGGCCCAGTTCGCCGGTGGCGCCGATGCCGATTCCAGCTGGGTGGTGCGCAACTTCAATGACTTTACCTCCTGGCCGTACAACATCGTGTACTTCCTGCTGGTGGTTATTTTCACCTACGTTTATACGGCGCTGGTGGTCAACCCCGGCCAGTACTCGGAGTACTTGCGCCGCCAGAATGCCTTCATTCCCGGTGTCAAGGGCGGCAAGCCCACGGAGGATTACATCGACTCCATTACCTCGCGCATCACCCTACCGGGTTCGGTGCTGCTGGGTTTCATCGCCATTTTGCCCGCTATTGTCGCGGCCTTTAACGACAACTTCGCCTTTGCCGCCTTCTTTGGTGGTACGTCGTTGCTCATCATGGTCGGTGTAGTACTGGACACGCTCCAACAGATCGAAAGTCACTTACTCATGCGCCGTTACGACGGCTTGGTGAAAGACGGTAAGATTCAGGGCCGGGCCAACAGCCGGATGCAAAGTATCGGCGCCGATTTTTAACTTACCTATCTACGGGTGATCCACAGATAAAAGGATGGACGGGATTTTCCGTTCATCCTTTTGTTTTTGGGCCCCCGCCCTCCCTGGCGGTCGTGCGGCCGGGTCGTCCGCGGCTCCGCTTCGCTTCGGCCGCTAACGCGGCTCCTCCCTGCGGTCGGCCCACTCCCACCCCTGGTCCGGTGAACCAAGACCACCCAAAATCGTATTGCATTGGTGATGAAGAAGAAACCCCTGATCTACAAAACACCCGAGGAGATCGAGATCGCCCGCCGGGCTTCCCTGCTGGTTTGTAAAGTACTCACCCACGTGGCCGGCCGCCTGCAACCCGGCCTGAGCGGGGATGTCCTGGACCGCGAGGCGGAGGAATTGATCCGGGACCACGGTGCGGTGCCCGGATTTAAAGGGCTGTACGATTGCCCCTCCACACTGCTGGTGTCTAAGAATGAAGAAGTAGTACACGGCCTGCCGAGTAAGGAGCAAATTTTTAAGGACGGCGACATTGTTTCCGTGGATTGCGGCACTATCGTGGATGAGTTCTACGGCGATGCCGCCTATACCTTTTGTATCGGAAACGTGAGCGATGAGGTGATGCGCCTCTGCGAGGTGACTAAACTATCCTTATACAGGGGTATCGACCAGGCCCGCACGGGTAACCGGATCGGCGACATCAGCCACGCCATCCAATACTTCACCGAGCGGGAACACGGCTATGGCGTAGTACGCGAGTTGGTGGGGCACGGCCTGGGCCGCAGTCTGCACGAAGGGCCGGATGTGCCCAATTACGGTCGGCGCGGTAAGGGACCCACACTTCAGGATGGACTTATCATCGCCATCGAACCCATGGTCAATCTGGGCAAGCGGCAGATACTCACCCGCTCTGACGGGTGGACCATCATCACTAAAGATCATAAGCCCGCCGCCCACTACGAGCACTCCATCGCGATTCGCCCGAACGGAGAGCAGGCCGATATTCTTTCCGACCACCGGCCGATCGAGGAAGCTATTCGTAACAATAAGGAGTTGCGCGAGGTGGCTCACATGGATGAAGAGTTGATCCTGCGCTACCAGCCGGTGTCGGTGGCCCAGTAGTGGCTTCCCCCGGGTGTCCGGAGCACGTCGCGATGGACCAGGGGTGGGAACGGAGCCGACCGGCGGGAGGCGGCCCGCAGGGCCGAGCGAATAGCGAGTAGTGGACGACCCGGCCGCCCGACCGCAGGGGAGGGCGGGGGCCCAGACGGCCCAGCGAAGCCGAAACAGGTACCGGGCAGGAGACCTATTTGCTAGTCAAGCAAGTAAGTGTAAAAACCGGGTGTGTTTTGCTTGTTAATTCGGGATAGAATGTCTACCTTTGCAGACCGAAAAAACGACTATGTCAAAAAAGAACCTGATCAAGCAGGATGGAGTGATAGAAGAGGCCCTTTCGAACGCGATGTTTCGGGTGCGTTTGGAGAACGATCATGAGATCGTAGCCACTATTTCCGGGAAGATGCGGATGAATTATATCCGAATTTTACCGGGAGACAAAGTTGCCGTGGAGATGAGTCCTTATGATTTGACTCGCGGCCGCATCACTTACCGCTACAAGTAGCGCATTACTGCCGCTGATCGCGTCATAAATACATTTCCAATGAAGGTGCGTCCCTCCGTTAAGAAGCGCTCGGTCGATTGCAAGATTGTCCGTCGCAAGGGTAAGATTTACGTCATTAACAAGAAGAATCCCAAGTTCAAGCAACGTCAGGGATAAGCTAAAATATTACGAGCATGGCACGTATTGCAGGTGTTGATTTGCCCCGTAACAAGCGCGGCATTATCAGTCTGACCTATATTTTCGGCGTCGGCCCCACGCGGGCGGCTGAGATTCTGGAGCGGGCGGGCGTAGACCCGAACACGAAGGTACAGGACTGGGATGATGAGAATATCCGCATCATTTCGGGTCTGGTGACCAACGAATTTAAAGTGGAAGGTGAATTGCGCACGGAAGTGCAGACCAACATTAAGCGGCTGATGGACATCGGCTGCTACCGTGGTTTGCGTCACCGGCGGGGCCTGCCGCTGCGCGGACAGCGTACGCAGACGAATGCGCGGACCCGTAAGGGCAAGCGTAAAACCGTGGCCAACAAGAAGAAAGCCACCAAATAACCTAAAAAGTAGTTTGTCCTTATGGCCAAAAGAGCTAACCCCGCCGCTAAGGCGAAGAAACGCAAGGTTAAAGTCGATCCGGAAGGTCTCGTATACGTTCAGGCATCGTTTAACAACATCATTATCTCGATCACCAATAAAAAAGGTGACGTGATTTCGTGGGCATCGGCCGGTAAGGCCGGGTTCCGTGGGTCGAAGAAGAACACTCCCTATGCGGCGCAAATCGCTGCGGCGGATGCTGCCCGCGTGGCCTACGACGCAGGCATGCGCACGGCCGAGGTGTACGTAAAAGGACCCGGTTCCGGCCGGGAAGCCGCCATCCGCGCCATTGACGGCGGCGGTATCCGCGTATCCCGCATCAAGGACGTTACGCCCATGCCCCACAACGGTTGCCGCCCTCCTAAGCGTCGCCGCGTTTAACCTCATCCATCCCACGGGAGAAAAGAAGTAATTCACTATGGCTCGATATACCGGACCGAAAGCTAAGAAAGCCCGCGCCTTTGATGAGCCCATCTACGGCCCTAGCAAAGCGTTTGAAAAGAAGCGTTATAAGCCCGGCATGCACGGTAACACCCGTAAGCGCCGCCGGCAGTCTTCGGACTATGCGCAGCAGTTGATGGAAAAGCAGAAGGCTAAGTACACTTATGGTGTGCTGGAGCGTCAGTTCCGTAACCTGTTTGAGAAAGCCAACGCCAGCAAGGACGTTACCGGTACGGTATTGCTCCAACTGCTGGAGTCGCGTCTGGACAACGTGGTATTCCGTTTGGGCCTGGCCCCGACACGCCGCGCTGCCCGTCAGTTGGTCTCACACCGTCACGTAACCATCGACGGCGTGGTCAACAACATCCCTTCGACTCATCTTAAAGTGGGTCAGGTCATTTCCGTGCGGGGCAAGTCCCAGGGTATGGAGATCGTCCGTCACAGCGTGGATACGAACTCGCCGAGCCGTCGTTTCGGCTGGCTGGAGTTTAACCGCGACAAGATGGAAGGCCGCATGCTGGAAATGCCTGAGCGTGACGCCATCCCCGAAAAGATCAACGAGCAGTTGATCGTAGAACTGTACTCGAAGTAACCCGTTTACTTTAGTCCGCTTCACCCCGCCCGCGTTTTTGCGGGCGGGGTGAAGGCCGTTCAACCCCCAGGCGGGCGGACCGGACCGGTCCATCCCCTTATTATTCGCCTTTCCAAGCAGCAGTAACATATGAGTATCCTCACCTTTCAGAAGCCGGACAAGATCACGATGCAGAAGTCAAACGACTTCGAGGGCGTCTTTGAGTTCAAACCACTGGAACCCGGTTTCGGCCAGACGATCGGTAATAGCCTGCGTCGCGTGCTTCTTTCCTCGCTCGAAGGTTTCGCGATTTCCGCCATCCGTATCGCAGGAGTGGACCACGAGTTCGGTACCATCCGCGGGGTAGTTGAAGACGTAGTCGAGATCATCCTTAACCTGAAGCAGGTTCGCCTCAAGCAGGTGATCAAGGACGATAGCATGGAAGAGGAAAAAATTTACCTCACCATCAGTGGTGCCGAAGAATTTCGTGCCGGTAACATTGCCGACCACACCAACGTGTTCAAGGTGATGAACCCGGAACTGCTGATCTGCACGATGGAGCCGTTCGTCAACCTGGAGATCGAACTGATCATCACCAAGGGCCGCGGCTACGTACCGGCCGATGAAAACCTGCCCAAGGACGCGCCCATTGGAGTAATTCCCGTCGACGCCATCTATACCCCGATCAAGAACGTCGCCTACCGCATCGAGAATACTCGTGTCGGACAGCGTACCGACTATGAGGAGCTGAATATCGAAGTAAAAACCGACGGCACCATCCACCCCGATGAGGCCATCCGGGAGGCTTCCCGCATCCTGATCCAGCACCTGATGCTGATCACGAACGAGCCGATCGATATGCAAGAACCCGGCGGCCGCCCCGAGACGATCGTGGACGAGCATATCTTGCACATGCGCAAGCTGCTCAAGACCTCGCTGGAAGATCTTGATCTTTCGGTCCGCGCTTACAACTGCCTCAAAGCCGCCAAGATCAACTCGCTTGCCGAATTGGTCCGCTACGATACGCACGAACTGCTTAAGTTCCGCAACTTCGGTAAGAAGTCCCTCGTGGAGATTGAGGAGTTGCTGACCGAAAAGGGCCTGACCTTCGGCATGGACCTTTCCAAGTATAAGTTGGAAGAAGAGTAACTGATAAGGTTAGGGCATTGTCCCTTCCTGACTGACTAATCACGGGCTGTCCGTTTTGGACATACATCACCCGGCGATAACCCCCTTTAGCTCCGCGAAAGCCCGTTTCGCATTTGAGCGCGGGAGCGTGTCGTCACCACAACTTACCCCGCCATGCGCCACGGTAAAAAATATAACCACCTCAGCCGTACTTCGGCTCACCGTAAGGCCCTGCTCCGCAACCTTACCATTGCATTGATCACGCACAAGCGAATCAATACGACCCTGGCCAAGGCCAAGGCTCTGCGTAAGCATGCCGAACCGATCATCACGCGAGCTAAAATTGATACCCTGCACAACCGCAGCGTAGTCTTCAGCAGCCTGCAGAACAAGTACGCCGTGGCTGAAATTTTCGGTGAGGTAGCTCAAAAGGTGGCCGACCGCCCCGGCGGCTACCTGCGAATTATCAAGACGGGCAGCCGTCAGGGTGATGCCGCCGAGATGGCGATGATCGAGTTCGTTGATTTCAACGAGACTTACAACCCCAATAGCGAGTCACAAGCAAGCAGCGGACGTACACGGCGCTCACGCCGTTCGCGCCGTTCGTCGGGTGGTGGTGCAACGACTACGGCAGCTGCCACTGCTGCGGTCCCGGCCACTGATGCGACTGCTTCGGAAGAAGAATAGCCGGTCTGGTAAGCGGTTTTTAGCAGATTTCGCCCGAAACTCCTTGTGCCTTTGTTGGCACAAGGAGTTTTTTTGTTAAAAAATGGCAGAAAAAGTGTCTTGCATAGTTGCCGCTACGCAGGTTTTAGATACTTTTGCCTATGTGAGTGGACTGGGTTCTGCTTGACGACGACCTTTAAGTAGTTTTGAATCAGTCTTTTCACCTGAAATTTCAGCTCTCCGAGTTGTCCTTTCAGTGACCGAATTTTTTCATTTTTAATCGTAATCTTATGCAAAAGACGAATACAATATTCGTACGCTCGTTCCGCGGAATGAGCCTGCTGGTAGCAATGCTCTTGCTACCGCTACTGGGTTTCTCCCAGTACACCGTTGACGCCACAATCGGCGCCGGTGGATTTACTGACCTTACCTCGCTTTCCGGTACTTCAGCGGCACTTCCGTTTGCTGATGATGAAGACGAGACAGTAGTGACGCTTCCCTTTGACTTCATCCTCTATGGTACGACTTACGAGGCTCCTACGCCCATGACGATTGGGTTTAACGGTGCCATAGGTTTCAATACATCTACGGCGGAATTTAACTTTGCAAATACAGCGATTCCCGTTGCGAATACGCCCAACGCATTTCTTCCTTTCTACGATGATTTGGACGAAGCAATTGGCTGGAATATTTTCTATACGGTACAGGGCGATTGTCCTAATCGCGTAGCTATTATTCAATATAACTTGCTTACTTTCTTTGCTGCACAAGGACAGGGAGTCGGTGAGGAAATTACCTTTCAGGTTAAACTCTTTGAAGGGACCAACGAGATTCAGTTCCTTTATCCTGATGTAGAAGGTGCACCAGGCGACGTAGAAAATTTTGGTGGTAGTGCTACTATTGGAATTCAGGGCGTTGGTGGATCTAATCAGTTTTCTTTTAATACCCAATCACTCACGAACAACTTCGGCATCAGCTTCGACGATCCTTCGGACGATGCGATCGACCTGACGCTTCCTCCCATTGATGCCAACCTGAGCTGTAATGGCCTAATCAATATTACGCTGGACGACGCTTGTCAGGCCGTACTCATCCCGGAAATGGTTTTGGGTGGAACGATTAATTTCTCTGATGAGATGACGACGATGATGACGATGACGACGATGATGACTCAGATGATATTGACTTGGGCGATTATTTCGACCTACAGGTGCAGGATGGTATCCTGAATTGCAACATGATCGACGGTTGTGGTGAGTTCACTTATATGATCACGGCACTCGATCCTACGATTGTAACCGGTTTCACCACTTGTTGGGGTATTGTACGCGCTGAGGATAAGACTCCTCCCGTAATTACCGCGCCCGTTGCTCCTGCCGGTCCTTTCTTCTGTGACCAACTCGAACTGGTTAGCCTGACGGAATTGCCTTTCAATATTTCGCGCTGCTACCGGGTAAATTCCAGTGGTCAGTTTATTACGGCCAACGGTCAGCCGACTACCGCAGCCAGCCTTCCCCAGGCTTTTGTTCAGCGTATCAATCGCGGTGGTGGATTCCCCACTGTTCTTGACAATTGCTCGAATGTAAGCGTTTGCGTAAATGACGTTTTGACCTTATGCAACTGTTGATCCCGAGTGTAATGATATCACGCTGACTCGTACCTTTACGGTTAAGGATGACGGTCCCTGCGTATTGGGTAACGGCGAAGTCGCTCAGTCGGTTACCGCTAGCTACTCCATGATATTTCACTCGTCCTACGCTGGCCGATGTCAATGCTGACTACTACGTTCATCGAAATCAGCTGCGAAGACACTTCGCGTCCATTACTGCCAATCAACCAGTTCGGCAACGCTAACCCCGCTCCCCTTGCTAACGAGTATCCTTTCCTGACTTCCGGCGGCGGTCTGGTATTTATTACCGAATCATTCTGTAACCTGGCCGTGACCATCGAAGACGGCCCCCGTACGGTTACCTGCGCTAATACCTACAAGTTCTTCCGTACCTATACGGTCCTTGACTGGTGCGCTCCTAACGCCGATCCGCTCGAAATTACTCGTTTGGTAAAGGTTGGTGACTTCACTCCTCCTACCATCGTCGCACCTACGCAGGACCTGAACTTTGACGGTATTGCTGACGCCGGCTTGTTCTTCTCGACCAATACCCTGGGCTGCAGCTCTACCTTTGTTGTTCCTACCCCACAGGTAACGGACAACTGCTCGGCTACCTTCACGGTATTCGCCAACATCTTCCCCAACGGTGATCTGATCGGCCACGCCGATCGGTAGCTTCCAGTCCGGTCAATTGACCAGCCCGATTCCTTCCGGTACTCACATTATCCGCTTTACGGCGCGTGACGTATGTAACAATGTTGCTTCCGTTGACGTGCCACTGGTTATCGGTGACGCTACGGCTCCCGTTGCCAAGTGCGAGGACGGCCTGAATATCTCCATCGGAGGTTCTGTAGACAGCATGGGTACGGCTATCCTGACTGCTCAGGATATTAACACCAACTCTTATGACGAGTGTAGCAGTGTGACGTTGGCAATTGCCTGCATCGACACAACAGACAATTCGCTGATCGACCCAATTCTCGGCTACCAGCCCGCAATTGAATTGACCTGCGCGGATTTGGGTACGAAGCGGGTAAGCCTGCGGGTTACGGACGCGGCCGGCAATGTAAACTTCTGCTGGTTGAACGTACTGGTTGAAGACAAGTCTGCTCCGATCTGTATCCGCCCGGTCAATATGTCGATCCTGTGTGCCGACCTTCCGTTTGACTTCCCTGCTAACGTAGGAACGGCCTTCGGCCTGGATGCCGTTAACGTCGGTGCTTTACTCGACGATCTGTTCGGCACGGCTAACGGCGGCGACAACTGCCCCGGCGTAACGCGCCAGGTACTGACGCCCGTTGATACCCGTGACAATTGCGGTATCGGTACGATTACCCGCTCCTTCCGTTTCACGGATGCACAGGGTCTTCAGTCACCCCTGGGTTGCACCCAGACCATCGTGGTACTGGAGCAGCATGACTACACGATCAAGTTCCCCGGTGATTCCGATTCCGAGGATTGCGATCTTGACCCCGTTAGTCAGATCTATGTTCACCGAGCGTGCCTGCGACCTGATCGCGGTATCGGTACACCCCGACACTTTCCAGGCTACTGCCAACGAGTGCTACAAGATCCGCAACACGATCGAAGTGATCAACTGGTGCGAGTACGACGGTATCGAAGAGCCGATCACCCTGCCCCGTGACGCCGACGGCGACGGTAATCTGGTTGAAGATTTCTGGCTGCACGTTGTACCTTCGACTAACCTGGTCAACATCAACGACGATCGGGCCTTCCTGGACCGCGACGCCAACCGCCTCAATGGTTTTCCTTCTTACATCAACGACCTGGCCGGTTTCCCGACTACTGGTGTTGTTGATCCGACACCTCCGATCAATGCCGACGCAACCGGCAACGGGTACGGTACGGATGCCCGCCGCGGTTATTTCCGCTACATCCAGTTCGTGAAAGTATACGACGGTGTTGCACCGACGATCGACACGACGGGTAACCAATCGGATTTCTGCTCTTTTGATAACCTGCCTACTTGTGCCGGTGACGTGGAGTTTACCTTCAATGTGGATGATGCCTGCTCGCCTACCGCGATTTCTATCGTAAGCGTAACGGTCGATCCATTCGTAGTGGATGCCAATAATGACGGTATCATCACCGCCGTTGAATTCATGGCCGGAACACTGCCTACGACGGCCAGTGTGACGGTTACTCGCACGGGTAACTCGATTACGATTTCCGGTGCCGGTATCCCGATCGGTCGCCACGCGATCCGTCTGGAAATCCTGGACGGTTGCGGCAACCGCGCTGCTGCCATCTACGTATTTGAAGTACTGGATTGCAAGGCTCCGACACCCATCTGCATCAATGGTCTGACGGCTACCCTGATGCCTGACGGTAACGGCGGCGGTATGGCAGCTGTATGGGTAACTGATTTTGTCGCTTCACCCAGCGAAGACTGTACCCCCGTTGTCAAGTTTACGATCTACCGTTCACAAGACGTGATCGATGGTGGTGCCAACTTCGTATTCAATCCGATGGATACCAACCTGATCCTCGATTGCGACGATCTGGGTAACCTGCCCGTACGCATCTACACCGTGGATGGTATCGGCAACCGCGATTTCTGCGAAACTACTCTGCAAGTGCAGGAGAACCAAGCCAACATCACCTGTGGTGATGACGAAGGTATAGGTTCGATTGCCGGTCTGATCGCCACCGAAGGCGGTGCCGACGTGGTAGGTGCTGAAGTAGCCGTTTCCGGTTCGAGCAACGAAACGATGGTTACGACCAATGGTACGTACTTCTTCGGTCTGCCAATGGGCGGTGACTACACGGTTACGCCTCAGTTGGACGCCAACCACCTCAACGGTGTGTCGACTTTCGACCTGGTACTGATCTCGAAGCACATCCTGGGTATCCAGGAGTTCACCAGCCCTTATCTGATGGTAGCTGCCGACGCCAACAACAACGGCGGCATCTCTACCCTCGACCTGATCGCGATCCGTCGCCTGATCCTGGGTCTGGATAATGCCTTTACCAACAACACCAGCTGGCGCTTCTTCGAGGCCGGTGGTTCGATGGCCGAGGTACACAACTTCAACAACCTGAACTCGAACGTGACGGGCGCCAACTTTGTCGGTGTTAAGATCGGTGACGTGAACGGTTCGGCTACGGCCAACCTGATCGGTGCGACGGCTGAGGAGCGGAGCAACGGAAACGTTGAACTGCGCATCGACGACCTGCAAATGGTAGCCGGTAACACCTACACCGTCGATGTACGGGCCGGTGACCTGGCCGGTTTCCAGGGTACGCTGGCACTGAACGGTGCCGAGTTAATCAACCTGACCTACGCCGCCGCCACGGCCGAGAACTTCGGTACGCAACTGGCCGACGCCGGTCTGGTTACGATGAGCTTCAACAGTGAAGTAGCTACCGACGAGCAACTCTTTAGCCTGACGCTGCTGGCCACGGCCGACGCGAAGCTGAGCGAGGTACTGAGCCTGACCGACCGCGCCACGCGCACGGAAGGTTACTCGACCACGGGCGACATCCGTAACCTGGTACTGAATTTCGGTTCGACCACGGTTGCCACGGAAGCCGCCTTCGAGCTGATGCAGAACACCCCCAACCCCTTCGCCGCCCAGACGGAAATCCGCTTCAACCTCCCGGTTGCCGCCGATGCCACGCTGACGGTGCAGGACGTAACGGGTAAGGTGATACTGGTTCGTTCGATTGAGGCTAACGCCGGGTTCAACAAAACCGTATTGCTGCGCCGCGAAGTGGGTGCCGCCGCCGGTGTACTGACGTACACGCTGACGGCCGGTGAGTTCACCGCCACGCGCAAGATGATCGTACAGTAAATCGGATAAATGGCTGCCGCTCGCGGTAGCAACGACCGATCTACCTGATCTGATGAGAAGCCCCCGCCGACGAAAGTCGGTGGGGGCTTCTTGCGTTAAGAGGAGGTTCGCAGTGCCCGCGATCTGGGAATCGCGATATTATAAGGGGCCCGGTCCCCAAAACGGGGTCCCGGTCCCCAGACCTGGGGTCCCGGTCCCCAGACCTGGAAGGTTATAATAGCTCTCTGACGTAAGGGGCGGTGATGTGAGCCTGCGCGATCTGGGGATCGCGACCCTTGGTGCTGCGCGATCTGGGGATCGCGACCCTTGGTGCTGCGCGATCTGGGGATCGCGACCCCTGGTGCTGCGCGATCTGGAGATCACGACCCTTGGTGCTGCGCGATATGGGGATCGCAACCCTTGGTGCTACGCGATCTGGAGATCGTGCCCCTCTAGTTTACCTTCCATCCTTCATTTCCCTCCATCCTTCAATCCTTGCTCCCCCGCGTGAGGTGCCTGGACGGGGCGAGCGGTAGCGAGCAGCCCGCAGGGCCAAGCCGACAGGCGCGCCGGTAAGGGACCGACGCCGACGCGATAGCGATGGGGGCACGCCCAAATGATCGGTAGAAATTGGGAACAAAAGCTTCTGGTTGTGCTTAGAAATAGGAGCAAGACAAGTACAAAATGAAAGTAGCGAAACGCCTCCGTCTGGTTCTCGGAGATCAATTAAATAGTGAACATAGTTGGTGGAAAGAGCAATCGGACGATACGCTGTACCTGATGATGGAGACTCGGTCGGAGACGACCTATACCAAACATCACATCCAGAAAGTGGTGGCTTTTTTCGGTGCCATGCGTGCTTTTGCCACAGCAAGACGGGAGGAAGGGCACCGGGTGCACTACATTTATTTAGACGATAAGGAGAACCGGCATACCGTGCGTGATAATGTGCGGGCACTGCTGAACGCGACCGGGGCGGAAGAATTTGGCTACCAGCTGCCGGACGAGTGGCGGCTGGATGAAGAATTGCGTGGATTGGCGAGGGAAATAACCGTGGATACCAAGGTAGCCGATACCGAACACTTCCTGACCACCCGCGAGCGCGTGGCTGAGACCTTTGAAGGGAAGAAGACTTTTTTGATGGAGACGTTCTACCGTAGCGTGCGCAAGCAGTACGGCTACCTGATGGAAGTGGACGGCGAGACCCCGCTGACCGGTAAGTGGAACTATGACCACGAGAACCGGGGCAAGCTGAAGAAGGGAATGGAACTGCCCGAGAAACTGGAGTTTAAACGCGACGTGACGGAGCTGGTGGAGTTGATCGAGCGGATGGAGATACCGACGATGGGCCGGATCGAGCCGACGGAATTTTTCTACCCCCAGACGCGGGACGAAGGCTTACAACTGGTGCACCACTTTACCCGCCACGCCCTGCGGGATTTCGGTACCTACCAGGATGCCATGACGCGGCGTGACCGCCTGCTGTTTCACTCGCAGATTTCGTTTGCGATGAACGCCAAATTGATCGGCCCACAGGAGGTCTGCGATATTTGTGAGGACTACTGGCGTGAACACCAGGAGGAGATCGGGATCAACCAGATCGAGGGCTACATTCGGCAAATTATCGGCTGGCGGGAGTATATGCGCGGCGTTTACTGGGCGCGGATGCCGGAATACGAAACACTGAATGCGCTGGAACACGACCGCCCGCTACCGAAGTGGTACTGGACGGGCGAGGTGAAGGCGAATTGCCTGAATCATGCGGTGAACCAGTCGCTGGATTATGCCTATGCGCACCACATTCAGCGGCTGATGATCACGGGTAACTTTGCCCTGCTACTGGGGGCGCACCCGGATGAAGTGGATGACTGGTACCTGGGCGTATACATCGACGCGGTGCAATGGGTGGAAATCACCAATACCCGCGGCATGAGCCAGTGGGCCGACGGCGGTCTGGTGGCCACCAAACCCTACGCGAGCAGTGCCAACTACATCAATAAGATGAGCGATTACTGCAAAAAATGCGTCTACGACCCCAAAAAAAGGGTGGGGGAGGGAGCCTGCCCCTTCAATAGCCTGTACTGGGATTTTCTGGAGCGGCACCGCGAACGCTTCGAGCGAAACCCCCGCATGACGATGATGTACCGGGCCTGGGAACGGTTTGCGGGCGATGACCGTGCGGCCATACTGGAGCAGGCCCAGTGGGTGAAAAACCACCAGGAAGAGCTATAGATCCTGTACGAGCAGGTTGCATCCCCGGAGGTCGGATGCATCGAGGCGCCCCTCGACGGTGAAGGTTCCGTCAGCCGCTACGCGGCCGAGATCATCGGTGGCGATAAAGCTGATGGTATCCAGATTAGCGAGATCGATGATGTTGAGCGCACCGGATTTTCCGGCCGGCCGGATGGCGAGTGGATCGGTGATCTCCCGTGCCATGACCCGCATGGTGGGGGCCGGGATGAACCGGCCGGCGGCGGGGGCGTAAGCTTGGGAAAAAAGCTCGGTCATGCCATACTCGCTGTGGATATGTTCGACGCGAAAGGAATCTCGCAGCGTCTGGTGGAGTTCCGAGCGGGTAAGCTCACGGCGGCGGCCTTTCATGCCGCCGGTTTCCATAACCACGGTGCCGGTGGGCAGGGCGCGGCCGTAGTGTTCGGCCAAGTCGAGGAGCGCAAAGCTGACGCCGAGCAGTAAAATTCGTTCACCCCGGCGGCCGAGATCTTCGATGCGGGCGATGAGCCGATCGAGATCATCGAGATAAAAACCCGAATCCGGCCGGCCGCCATAAGTGATGAAGTCGTCGGCCATGAAAACCAGGCTGGAACCCCGGCGTTCCAGATAAGCGGGCAGCAGGGCGAGGATGGTGAAACCGGATAAGGGGCCGTAAATTGCCTCAAAGGCGTGGCGGGCGTGCCGGCGGTACCAGGCGGGGTCGCGCAGATCGTGGCGGCCGGTGGCCGCCCCGGTGGTGCCGCTGCTGGTGAAGGTGCGTTCGGGAGTCCAGGTGCCGCTGCGTAGTTGCCGGGTCTTGAACAAAGCGATGGGCAGGCAGGGTATTTCAGACGTGTGGCGGACCGCCGCCGCGTCAATTGACAATAATTCGAGAAAACGCGCGTAAATTGTGTTAGCGGCGCGTTGATAATGAAAGACCTGCAGGGCGACTGCCGCAAAATCCGGCCCGCCGGCCCGGTGCAGGGTCAAAATAGTTTCGGCGAGTGCTTCGCGGCTCGGTGTTAGCAAAACGAATGAATTATGAACGAATGCTTCTTTTTTACTACCCGCCTGGCGGCTTTAGTGCTGCTCCTTTTTCTGCTTGCGGGCTGCGCCGATGCACCGGAATATCCCAACGAGCCGGTGATCACGTTTGAAAGTCTGAGTAAAAGTACGCTTTACCAGTCGATCGGCAGCCTGCCGCGCGATTCGTTGGTAGTGAGGTTTTCGTTTACCGACGGCGACGGTAACCTGAGCCAGAGCGAGGGGGGGACGGAAAACGACATTTTTTTCTACGACAGCCGCTTGGTGGCACTGGGTGCCGACCCCGAACCCCTGCGTTTTCCCCTGATCGACCGGGAAGGTACCGGTAACGGTGTCAGCGGAGTGGTGAGCGTAACCCTGACCAACACGCCCCTGGTGGGACCCGGCTGCATTCGCAACGGCCGGCTGTTCGTGCAGGACCCTACTTTTCCCGTTGATACGTTTAGCTACGAAATCGAAATCCGCGACCGCGCCGGAAACGTGAGTAACCGGATTAGAACTGCTCCGATTTCCTTACTCTGTATCCAGCAGTAAAAGGTCAGTCGCGGTAGATTTCCACGCCCTCGTCCACTTCTTCGATCAAGCCGAGACAACTCTTGCGCGGCTGACAGAGCAAGGTGCCCTGGCAGTCGTAAAGGTACTGCCCGCCAGTGGTTTCCAGCAGGTAGGCCCAGCCGTCGGTGCGATAGGGGTAGCGCGTAATGGTGTGCGCTTTCCACTCTTCGGCCTTTTCGGCCAGCCAGCCGGAAGGCTTATCCAGATACTGACATTCTTCAAGGATCGGAATCCCACCCGCGCCGCGCAACTCGCGCAGGCACAGGATGCGCACGGCCGCGTCCTCGCGCATGCAGATGCTCATCTGGTCGGGCACGACGGAAAAACCGAAGCTGATGCGGGTATTTGCCTCCAGTTGGTAACCGGGCGGGGTGGAAATGGGCAAAAGTAATTCACCCGCATCGGTCTCGATCAGGAGGCCGCAGCCGTCCAAGTCGCTAAAATCGCGCACGTTACCTTTAGCCGTACACTCACTGGTGGCAGGGGTGGTCAGTTCCCGGTTTTCGCGTGGGGGGCGGGATATGGCGGGGTCCTCATCCGGGATAACGGTGGCACCCGGGACGGCGGGGCTGGGCCGTTCGGCGGGGTCCTCCCGTGGGTTTTTCGTGGCATCACAGGCGGAGACCAGTGCCAGTGCCAGGAGGCAACAGTAGCAGAATGGAACAGTGGATAAATGGTGCATATTCGATCATTTTTATCTGAACTGCGCGCGGCCGGTTCGATGTTGTCCGCAAACGGATAATTGTGGGGCCAATCTACCGTGCGGGCCGGTGAAAACCTTACATTTGCACGATTTTTTAACCAGAACGCGCCCGGTCCAGTGCCCGGCGGCGGCAACCACCGCCGGAATGCGCCCATCTCAGCAGTTCCGCTCCCGATCATGGGGCGGCCAACCAAGTAAATAAGAAAATGAGCGGAAGTAAAATTACGGTCCAGAACGGCAAGATCAAGACCCCCAACGATCCCATTATCCCCTTCATCGAAGGTGACGGCATCGGTCCCGATATCTGGGCGGCCGCCTCGCGCGTGCTCGAAGCAGCGGTGCAGAAAGCCTATAAGGGCGAGCGCAAAATTGTTTGGAAGGAAGTGCTGGCCGGTCAGAAGGCTATGGACCAGACCGGCGAGTGGCTGCCCCAAGCCACCCTCGACGGGATCGAGGAGTACCTGGTGGCCATCAAGGGGCCGCTCACCACGCCCATCGGCGGCGGCATCCGCTCGCTCAACGTGGCCCTGCGCCAGAAACTGGACCTCTACTCCTGCGTCCGCCCCGTGCAGTATTTCGAGGGCGTGCCCAGCCCGGTCAAGCAGCCCCAGCTGGTAGACATGATCATCTTCCGCGAGAACACGGAAGACATCTACGCCGGCATCGAGTTCCAGGAAGGAACGGCTGATAACGACAAGTTTCTGGCCCTGTTGAAGGAAAATTTTCCCGACCGCTACGCCAAGATTCGCTTCCCCGAAACCTCCGGTATCGGTATCAAGCCCACCAGCCAGGAAGGCACCAACCGCCTGGTGAAGGCCGCCATCCAGTACGCCATCGACAACAAGAAGAGCAGCGTGACCCTGGTGCACAAGGGCAACATCATGAAATTCACGGAAGGGGCCTTCCGCGATTGGGGCTACGAGACCGCCGCCCAGGATTTCGGTGCCGACGAACTCGACGGCGGACCGTGGCACGTACTCAACGTAGACGGCCACAAAATTACCATCAAGGACGTGATCGCCGACGCCTTTTTGCAGCAGATCATCCTGCGCCCGGCCGAGTACAGCGTCATCGCCACCATGAACCTCAACGGCGACTACGTATCCGACGCGCTGGCCGCCCAGGTCGGCGGTATCGGCATCGCGCCCGGTGCCAACATCAACTACGACACCGGCACGGCCATCTTCGAGGCCACCCACGGCACGGCCCCCAAATACACCGGCCAAGACAAAGTCAACCCCAGCTCCGTCATCCTCTCCGGCGAGATGATGTTCCGCTACCTCGGCTGGAACGAGGCGGCCGATCTGATCCTCAAAGGCGTCGGCGGTGCCATCAAAAGCAAGCGCGTCACCTACGATTTCGAGCGGCTCATGGACGGTGCTACCCTGCTAAAATGCAGCGAGTTCGGTGATGAGATCATCAAAAATATGTAGATAATTTGGGGCCATCCCCCCGGCCTTAACGGCCGGGCGGTCGCGCCGTACGTGGCTCCGCTACGCTCCGGCCGCTAACGCGTCTCCTCCTTTCAGTCGGCCCACTCCCACCGCTTGTCCGAATAACGGATGGAGCGGTGGGGTGGGCCGTTTCGTTTTGATCCATAAAATTAAGGTATCAACTCTCCCACGGAGTGGAAAATGCTGATTTTAGCCTAACCCGAAAGCGGGTTCAAGAATAGGCCCGCCTTAGAGCGTGTCTAAATTTTTACTTCCTGAGAACCAAGCATTTAAGAACCTGGCGTCATAAAAACTGACTTACGTAACCCGCTATGCGCGCAAGTTTTTATCTAGCCAGAACCTTAAATCATTGATCCTCAGTTCTTAAAAATTTTAGACACGCTCTTAATTTTTAGGGAGGGTTAACCGAATTTTTCCTATTCTTGGGGCCGATCAATCCAAACATCGCCTCCATGCTGACCCGTTCCACACTCTTTTTTCTCTTTGCCTTCCTCTTCCTCGTCTCCTGTCGGACGGAGGAACCCGTTGCCACTGCCCCCGCCGAAGTAGTTGAAGCCGCCGAAACCGCTCTCCCCACCGACCCGGCCCGCTCCTACGGCGAACTATTCGACGCCGTGCAGATGCAACAGGTTTTTCCCGACGGGAAGACCTTTGTGGACTGCATTCCCAAGCAGGACTCGGCAACCATTATGGCCGCCTACCGCGACTGGAAGGGCGGTGATTCGGATGATCTGAAGGCATTCGTGCTCCAGTATTTCGACCTGCCGCCCACGCCCGCGTCCGGTTTCGTAAGCGACACCACCCGCAATATCGCGCAGCACATCAGTGCCCTCTGGCCCATACTGACCCGCCAGCCTACCGACGGCGCGGACCGGGGCACGCTCATCCCGCTGCCCGATCCCTACATCGTACCCGGCGGCCGCTTCCGGGAAATCTACTACTGGGACAGCTACTTCACCCTCCTCGGCCTGCAAGCCGATGGGCAGGAGGAAATGGTGAAAAACATGGTCGATAACTTCGCTTACCTCATCGACCGGGTCGGCTTCATCCCCAACGGTAACCGGGCCTACTACCTCACCCGTTCGCAGCCGCCGTTTTTCTCCCACATGGTGGAAGTACTGGCCGAAGGCGGAGACGACCCCGCCGCCACCTATGTTGCCTACCTGCCTCAACTCCGCAAAGAGTATGACTGGTGGATGGAAGGTAGCAGTCAACTCACCGCCGAGAACCCTACTAACCTACACACCGTTCGCATGGCCGACGGCAGCATCCTCAACCGCTACTATGACCGGGGTGACTACCCCCGCTCCGAGTCTTACCGCGAGGACGTGGAAACCGCCCGCGCCGCCCCCGACCGCGAGGCCGCCCGGGTCTACCGCGATCTCCGCTCCGGTGCCGAATCGGGCTGGGATTTTACCAGCCGCTGGTTTGACGACGGCAAGAGTATTTCCACCGTCCGCACCACCGCTATGGTGCCGCCCGATCTGAATGCCCTGCTATATCACCTGGAAACCACCCTGGCCAAAGCCTATGCGGCGGAAGATGATCAAGAAAACGGCAAGCTATTTACCGCCGCCGCCGAGGCCCGCAGCCGCGCTATTAATACTTACCTCTGGGACGAGGCAAAGGGCTGTTATCAGGATTACGACCACGAGCGGGGTGAGTTCACCGGCCGCCTGTCGCTGGCAACGGTTTACCCTTTATTTACCCATTGCTCCGACGCGGCTAAGGCAGCCCGCATTGCCAAGTTACTGCGCACGGATTTCCTCCAGCCCGGCGGACTGCTCTCCACACCTACCGTAACCGGACAGCAGTGGGATGCCCCCAACGGCTGGCCGCCCCTGCAGTGGATGGCTTACCGGGGACTATTAAACTACGAGCAGCCCGAACTAGCCGGCGAGGTACGCAGCCGCTGGATGACCGTTAATGAGCGGGTATACGGCAATGTCTTTAAAATGGTCGAAAAATACGTGGTGACCGATATGACTCTACTCGCCGGCGGCGGGGAATACCCCGTGCAGGATGGTTTCGGGTGGTCGAACGGGGTCTACCGTGCGATGCTGGCGGAAGGAGAGGACAAGGAATGAAGGGTTCGGAATTGGGATCCCGACGCCCACGTCGGGTGCGCGAATGCGCAATTGCGTCTCATATGCGTGCCTGCGGCACGCCTCGCGACCGGAGGTGGCGCGAGCCAAATTCGCGCGACCGGAGGTCACACACCATGCGCGACCGGGGGTTACGCCCTCAGGCGGGAGACAGATTTATTTGTCTACTTGCGCAGTGCGTAAAGGGCAAACGAACCCAGCCAGTGGCCACCCTCATAATCGTCTCCGACCAGGTTGGGGAGGGAGTAATTGATGTGCCGGTTGGCAACCCGCCTCAGGTGAGCGTAGCGGGGGTACTGCCGGGCGAGGCCGGAAAGGACCCAGGCGCGGCTGAAATTCAGGCCGTCGAGGTGGACGAGTTTACCGTCGGTGCGATCGGAGACGAGGCCGACGGCGAGGGTAAAATCGGGTTGGGTGAGGGCGGGGAGGAAGGCGGAGAGCCAGCGGTGAAACTCTTCGGCGGGGAGGACACGGCGCATGATGTCGATCTCCTCCAGGCAGGGGGAGAGGAAATCGTAGCCGCCGGGTTCCCAGCCGAGGGGGCAGCTCCGGTCGGTGGCATAGAAATCACGGGCGCGGCGGGCGATCAGGTTTTTTAGTTCCACGTGATCGGTGATGGTGGCGTAATCCCAGGCGAAGGCGAGACCGAAGGCGGTATTGGGGTGTTCGCCCGTGCGGATGGGGTAGTTCAGTTTGGGGAGGAAATCGAGGTAGCGGGAGACGATCAGGTCGGTGAGCGGCTGGAGGTTGGCGGCCAGTTCGGGGCCGAGGGGGTCTTGCCAGGTCTGGAGTTCTTCGGCCAGTTTGAGAAGCCACGCCCAGCCGTAGGTGCGCTCGTAGCTGGTTTCGGTGGCGCGCTGGAAGTAGACCAATTCGGCGGCAATGTTTTTGGGGCTGAGGTTGGTCCGCAGCAACTCGCGGATGGCGGTGGAATCATCCAGCCCGGGAAATTCCTTCAGTAGGGCTACCAACGACCAGTGGCCGTGGACGGCGCTGTGCCAGTCGAAGCAGCCGTAGAAAGCGGGGTGTAATACACGCGGCCCGGCCAGATCGGCCGGTCCGGCCAGGGTTTGGCTCAGCTTGTTGGGGTATTCCTGCGGGATACAGGCCAGCGGCAGGGCGGCCAGTCGGTTGGCTTGCTCCAGCGAGAGGGTGGGGGAGGAGTCGTCGAGCGTGAGTGTATCCGTAGCGGAAACGGGTGCCTTTTTCAAGGGTGGGGAGGTTTCGGTCGGTTCGGTACAGGAAGCGAGCAGGAGAAATAGCCCGGCGATGAGAGGCGGACAGGAGCAGCGAAGGAACGGGGTCATGTGGTTCAGCGATGGATGAAGGCTGAAAAGTACGGATTTAACGGGGGACGCCCCCTCGCACTAATGCGGAATAACTAAAAATCTAACCATTTTCCCCGCCCGTTGCGTGAGGGGTGGGAGGTGTTGTTTGAATGGAATGTAACCACGCAAAATCTTGCGTGGTGAAATGGAGAGAGTGCCGGACGGCCCGGCCCCGGCCCGTGGCCGGGGACACGCCCGCAATAGTATTCTAGTAGGCATTAATTAGTGGGTGGTATGACGGGAAAATCATCCCTATTCCAGGTTCATGCGCGAGCGTTCTTCGGCGGCGGCACCCCGGCGGCTATCACCTTTTTTAAGGAAGCGGTTGCCGAAACGGTAGGTGAGTTTGCCGTTGACGGTGGGAGCCTCCCAACGGGAGAGGATGGCGATGTCTTGCTCCTGGTAGTCGATCCGGCCGCGGAAGAATTTCTGGATGACCCCGTCGCCGCTGAGGCGAAGTTCGAGACGGTCGTCGAGGAAGGTTTTTTGCAGCCCCAGGTCCACGCCGTAGAGGGCTTCGCTACGGATGATACCTTCGAGCGTGCTGCCCTGATACCAGCCGGTGACTTCCAGCTTCCAGTCGCGGGGCAGGTTGGCGTTGACCTGCATGAAACCGGTGAGGGACCACTGGTCCTGGTCGAGTTGGCCGCCGAGGTATTCGGAATCGTAGTCGTGGTAGAAGACCATGACCCCGCCGTAGCCGCTGACGGGCTTGGCGATGAAATCGAGAGGGAAGAAGAGGCTACCGCCGTAGCGGACGTAGCGATCCAGGTTAACGTCGGTCTGGAAGGCGGCCCCGGTGGCGGCGTCCTGCTCGGTTACTTCGGACATGACGTTGTCGGTCAGGTCGTAGCTGAGGTTGAAAAACGGCTGTTTTTCGTAGGTGAGGGATACCTTGGCACTGTGCGTCAGTTCGGGGCGCAGGAAGGGGTTGCCCCGCTGGAAGGTGAAGGGGTCGATAAAGCTGACGAAGGGGTTGAGGTCGTAGTAGCTGGGCCGTTCGATGCGGTAGGAGTAGGCGGCCGCGATGCCGAGCGCCTTGCCCACGGGTGCGTTGAGCGAAACGCTGGGGAAGAACTGGTTGAAGTTGCGGGCCACGGTACTGTCGAGGGTGGCGGAAAAGCCGTTGGTTTTGGTGTCCTCGAAACGGACGCCCGCGCTGATCTCGATCTTTTTGTGGGTGTAATCACCGCTGAGGTAGAGGGCACGGATGTCTTCGTCGTAGACGAAAGTGTTGGTCAGACCCGCGTCTACTACCCACTCGCCCAGTGGATTGCGCACATCGGCGAGGAAGGCATTGTCGATGCGGGCCGCGCTGATTTTGCCGCCGGTGCGCAGCAGGATTTTGGTGCCGATGGGGTGTTTGTAGTCCAGTTGCACGGAGCGGATGCCGGTCTCGGCGGGTTCTTCGTTGCGGCGGTCGGGAAAATCGGCCCCGGTGGTGATGAGCCGGTTGACCGCCTCGCGGGAATAGCTGGAGTAGGCACCGTCCACGGTAAGCTCACGGCCGGAGGTGTCGATCTGAAAGCGGTAGAAGGCATCGGCATTGACGCTCTGCCACGACCGATCCGTATCGGTCTCGGTGACCAGTCGGCTGCGTTCTTCTAGTGTTTCGGGGTCTACGATGCGGGTAAGGTTACTGCCGCTTTTGGGGCTGTCGGTATACTGGCCGCGTACGCCCACGCCGATGCGGTGGCGATCGGTGAGGTCGTAGTCGGCCGCCACGCGGCCGGAGTAGGAGTGGGGCAGCCCCTCGGTGTAATTGGACTGTAGAAAGACGCGGTCGTCGAAGGTGCGCACCAGGTCCAGCCGCTCCAGCCAGCTGTTGTGGCCGTAGCTCAGGTCGGTGGTCAGGTTCAGGTTTCCTACCCGGTGGCTCAGGTTGAGGCCGGTGCGGTACTTGGCCAGTTCGCCGTATCCGCCGCCCACGTACACGGAGCCGTTGGTGCCCAGCAGGCTGTTTTTCTTGAGGATGATGTTGATCACCCCACCGGTTCCCTCGGCGTCGAAGGCCGCGCCGGGCTGACTGATCACCTCGATGCGGGCGATATTATCGGCCGGCATTTCACGCAGCAGGCTCTGGATGTCCATGAACTTGGTAGGCCGCCCGTCGATCAGGATGGTCAGGCCCTGCTGGCCCGGCCATGCTCACGCGATTGCCGACCACAATCAGGCCGGGCACTTTTTTCAGCAGGTCGGTCACGCTGCCGCCCTGTCCGGTCAGGCTCTGGTCTACATTGACCACCAGTCGGCCGGCACGCTGCTCCAGGAAGGGCTTGCGGGCGGTTACCTCCACGGTTTGCAGGTCGGTGCCGGTGGTGCGCAGGTTAAGGGTGGGGAGTTCCAGTTGCTGCCCTTCGGTGAGGGTGAACAAGTCGGTATCATAGTCGGCGTAGCCGATGCCCATCACGCGCAGGCGGTAGTCGCCCGGTGCCAGGTCGGAGAAAGTAAACCGGCCGTCTTCGTCAGTTAGGTTTAGTTTGATGACCGCGCTGTCAGCGGCCTGCAGCAGGGCCACGTTCATAAATTCGGCCGTGCCGGATTCGGTGGTAACGGTACCGCTGAGGGATGCTTGTGCACTTAGATTAACTGCGAACATGCAGCTGAAAAACAGGAGGGTAAATGTTCTCATCGGGTAAATTTTAACGGGTGCAATCGAAGGAAACTGCTAATACACTGCAAGGTGGGAGCACGGAGCCGGATGGGGAAATTTATCGGACGGCCGGGCTATATTACTAGACCGGACTACCTGAGTAGTCGCGGGAATGACGAGGCGGCCCGCAGGAAGTTGCACCCCCCGGTGAGATTCATTTCGTCGGATAATCCGGGCGGTGCCTCGCCGAAACCGTACTTTTGTCGTTTGCTACGTAGCTCATTCCCGTTATACGTCAATTTCGTACCACCAAAAAGGCCCCTCTACGCATACACCGGCACGACACCGCTTATGAAAAAAATCCTCCGCTGGCTCACTATAGTCTGGTCACTTATCGGCTTGCTCGCCTGGTTCGGCACGCGCCTCGATCCGCGCGCTTTCTGGATTCCGTCCATCTTCGGGCCGGTTTATCTGTGGCTGCTGGTGGGGTCGGTCTTGCTCGTTCTGCTGCTCGCCTACCTGCGCGAATGGCGAACGGCCCTGTTTCCACTGGTTTTTTTGCTCATCAGCTGGACGGCCATCGGTAACCTCTTTGCCTGGCCCGACCCGCCGCCGCCCGCCGCCACGGCCGCACACCCCGCGCTCACGGTGCTGACCACCAATATGCGGCAGTACCGCGACGCCACCAACGGCACCGTGGAGACCGCGCAGTTCACGAAATTTTTCAACCTCCGCCCCGCCCAGCTCATGCTGCTGCAGGAAGCGCGTTACCCCAGTAAATACTTTCTGGCCGCGCTGGACAGTCTGTCGGCAAGTGGTCGGGGGACGTACACCTACCGCGAAAAAACCCTCACCCTGGCCGTCATTTCCGATTACCCCCTCCGCTACGTCCACCGCGAGGTGGGTGACAACAATTACAACGGCTTCCTCATCCTCGACCTCCTGCGGCCCACCGACACCATCCGACTGGTCAATGCCCACCTGCGCACCAACGCCATCACGGGCATGGCCGAACAGGTGACTACCGAGGGACGGCTGGACGAAGAGGACACCTGGCGCACCGTCAAGGCCATTTTCGGCCGCTACGGCCGCTCGGCGGGGCTACGTGCCAAACAGGCCGCGCAGATCGAACGGCTGGTAAAAGACAGCCCCTATCCGGTACTGCTTGCCGGCGATTTCAACGACGTGCCCGCCGGCTACGTCTACCGCCGCTTGCACCGCACCTTCCCCGTAGACGCCTGGCTGGCGCGCGGGCGGGGCCTGGGCGTCACCTTTAACGGCAGCCTGCCGGGCCTACGCATCGACTACATCCTGGCCGATTCCAGTTTCCGTGTACACGAGGTGGACAAGTTCGACAACGGCTTTTCCGACCACCAGACGCTCTGGGCGGAGGTCAGCATAGGCCATTAAAAAAGCACCCCCGGCGGGCGGGGGTGCTTCGAAAAGGTTGCAAAAAATCTGACGAAAAGAAAAAGCGCGTTTTAGGTCTTTATCAACTACAATGACGGGCAATTGCTTCCCCCTTCATTACCTGACAAAGATAGGGACTTTTCGCATAAGCGACAACATAAAAGTGATTATTAATCACTTAATATCACTATGTAATCTATTTGGTGACATTTCATCGGTTGTATTTTCTTAAAGTGTTGTTCGGGCGTGTCCCTCGGCTAACGCCTCGGGTCGGTCCCTTCCGGGCTTCGCTGTCGCTCGGTGCTACGCACGCTTCTCCGGGTCAGGGCAAGCCCTGCCCCTACGATGCCCCTCCAGCCACCTCACGCTTATGATGAGATGAGTTATTCGATAAGCTAGCTACTTTCTTCCGTTCATCGTCCTGTGCAGACTCTTTTGCTACCGAAACGGCGATTTTAGATTTTCTAAAAGCCATACCTTGCGTTGCTACGTTTTATCTGCCGCAATCTCCCTCCTCTTAAATTCAAGTAGGATTGAAAGCAGCAGCGCAGTTAGTTCCTGTTATCTCGGCGACCGTCGGTTGCTTAAACGCAAAATGTTGCGTCTTCCCCATATCGCCCTTCAATCCTACCATCCCTTAATCCCTGCCCCTCCATGTTTCGTTTCGAGCATCCCGATTTCCTCTGGGCACTGGCCCTGCTTCCCCTCCTGATCGCCTACTTCGCGTTCAGCTATGCGCGTCGGAAACGGGCATTGGAGCAGTTTGCCAATCCTGAATTACTGGACCGCCTGGCCCCGGGCTGGAACCCGCGCCGCCACGTGACCAAATTCGTGCTGATTTGCCTGGCACTGCCGTTTCTGGTAATCGCGTGGGCCAACCCGCAGTTTTCGGCGCAGCGCGAGACGGTAACCCGGCGCGGCATCGATCTGGTGGTGGCCCTGGATGTAAGCCGCTCCATGCTGGCCGAAGACGTGCAGCCGAGCCGGCTGGAACGCTCGCGCCGCTTCGCGACGCAGCTGATCGATCAGTTGGCCAGTAATAATATCGGGCTGGAACTCTTCACCTGCACCGCCTTCATGCGCGTGCCCCGCACGACGGATTACGCGATGGTGAAATCGGTCATCAGCATGGCCGGACCCGGCATGATGGAAACCCAGGGAACCGATCTGGGCGAGGCGATCAAGACCGGCGAACAGGCCTTTGACGAGCAGAACCCCAATCACCGTGCCCTGATCATCATCTCCGACGGCGAGGACCACGGCGGTAAAGGAGCCGAGGCCGCCGCCGAGGCGCGCAAGAACGGCCTGCTAATCTACACTGTGGGCGTGGGCCGCGACGAAGGAACTTTCATACCCATTAAAACCGAGCAGGGCCGCGAGGATTACGCCCGCACCAGTCAGGGAGAACCCGTCCGCACGCGGGCCAATTTCGAATCCCTCCAGGCCATCGCCGCCGCCGGCGGCGGCGATTACTACAACCTCACCAGCGACAGCGGTGCCCTGGCCGACCGCATACGCGCCAAGATCGACGAGATCGAGAAGTTGGAGTTCGAGTCGTATGCCTTTAAAAGCTACGATAGTTACTTTGCGTATTTCGCCTGGCCGGGCGTATTGCTGTTGTTGTTGGAGTTTATGATTAATTATCGGGGGCGGGAAAAGTGAAGGGGGCGGGGATGTTTGATGTGAGATGTTTGCGCTTGGTTTTTGGAGCCTCTCCCCCGCCGATTGTTCGTCCGGGTCCCGTTCGCTTCGCGGCTACTTCGTGGTAACCCTAGCCGCTGCGAAGGAGAGAGGTGACGGGAAGTTGACATCCATTAAAACTGTAGTGGGTAAACCTGAATAGATTGGACAGCCTACTCCGATGTACTCGTAACACATGGTCGGAGCATAGCTCCTCATCGGAGTGCAACTCCTCCACCGTTTGGTATAGTTATGCGCTTCAAGTTTACGCCCCCCCAACCTTCAATCCTTCATTCCATCCATCCTTCATTCCTTGTCCCCCCCTCAATCCTTATTCCCCACCCCTCACGCGCTTGAAATCCCAATCATACGTATCCAGGCGGCTGACGCCCAGTTGGAGCAGGTCGATGCAGGAGCGGATGTCGGCCTTATTAGCCATTTCGATGCTCTGGTGAATATGGCGCAGCGGGATGGATACCGCCCCGGCAATGCTGCCGCGCTTGCCCGCCCGTTGCACGCCCGCCGTATCCGTGCCGCCGGCGGGGAGGAGTTCGGGTTGCCAGGCGATGTGTTCCGATTCGGCCAGTTGGCGCAGGTAATTGACCATGCGGTAATCGCTGATCACGGTGCCGTCCATCACCTTGACGGCGGCACCCTTGCCCAGGCGGGTGACGGCCTCGTGGGCCTGTGCGCCGGGCACGTCGAAGGCGATGGTAACGTCGAGGCCGAAGCCGAAATCGGGGTCGATGTGGTGGGCGGCGGAGATGGCGCCGCGCAGGCCCACCTCCTCCTGCACGGTGAAAACGGCGTAGAGGTCGTAGGGTATTTCCTTTCCTTTCAACTCGCGCAGCACCTCCAGCAGGATGAAGACCGACACCCGGTTGTCCAGCGATTTGCTGTTTACGCAATCGCCCATCTCGATCAGTTCACGCTCGCGGCTGATAGTGTCGCCGATGCGGATGTGCTTGGTGACCTCGGCTTTCGACATCCCCAGGTCGATAAAATAATCGGAGAGCGGCACCACTTTAGTGCGGTCCTCGGGCTTCATGATGTGGATTGGTTTGCTGCCCATCACGCCCATCAGGTCGCGGTCGCCGTGCACGATGACGCGCTGCGCCGTCAGGGTCTTGGGGTCAAAGCCTCCCAGTGGCAGAAAGCGCACAAAACCCTCCTCGTCGATGTGATTGACGATGAACCCGATCTCGTCCATGTGGGCGGCCACCATCACGCGCTTGCGTTCGCGGCCGCGTTTCACGGCCACCACGTTGCCCATATTGTCCACCTCCACGCTATCTACCAGTCCCTTTAGTCGGTCCAGCACCAGGGCGCGGATACGTTGTTCGGCACCGGACACGCCGGGGGTTTCGCAGATCGCTTTCAGCAGAGGTACATTTATCATGGGGCAAAAGTAGTACTTTTGCGGCATGTCCATCAAACGGCTGGCGGGTGAAACCGCCATTTACGGCATCAGCAGTATTTTGCCGCGCCTGCTCACCTTCGTCATCCTCACGCCCTGGCTTACGCGCATCACCAGCCAGGGGCAGTACGGCGTTATCGGCGATCTCCATTTCTGGATCGCCCTCGGCGTGGCCGTCATCGGGCTGCGGTTCGAGACGGCCGTATTTCGCTACGCCAGCCGTAAAGATCACGCCGCCGCCGTGGTCTACCGCACGGCCACCCTCACCGTGCTGGGCGCGGTGCTGCTCACCATCGGCCCCGGCCTGCTGCTGGCCCCCACCCTGGCCGACTGGCTGTCTTACCCCGACCGCGTCGTCTACATCCAGTTTGCCCTCGGCATCGTCGCTTTCGACGTGCTCGGAGCCATCCCCCTCGCCCGCCTGCGCCTGGAGGGGCGGCCCCGCGTATTCGCGGCCGTGCAGCTGGGCAACGTCGTGCTCACGCTGCTGCTGCTCTACGCCCTGCTCGAAGTCTTCCCCCGCCGCCCCATCGGCGGCATCGCCTACCGGCCCGATTTCATCATCGCCTATTACTTCCTGGCCAACCTGCTGGCCAGCGGGGTCCGCTACCTGGTCCTGCTGCTCGTCACCCGCCGCCCGCCGGCCGCCCTCGATGCCACGCTCGACGGCCCCAACATCCTGCCCGCCCCCGCCTTCAGCCCCGCGCTGTTCCGCCTCATGGCCGCCTACTGCCTGCCGCTCATGCTGGTCACGGCGGCCGGCATCGTCAACAACCTCATCGGGCCGTCGCTCATCAAATACTACCAGGGCGGAACCGTCTCCGCCAACCTCGACGTATCGGGCCAGTACAGTGCCGCGCTCAAACTGGCCGTGGTCATGAACCTCTTCATCACCGCCTACAACTACGCCGCCGAGCCGTTTTTCTTCCGCCAGAGCAGCCAGTCCGAAGACCGCACCATCTACGCCGACTCGGCCCGCCTGTTCACCCTCGTGGGCAGCATCGGCTTCATCGGCATCCTCGTCTTCCTCGACGAGCTCCAGCTCTTCATCGGTGCCGACAAACGCGAGGCCATGGTCGTGGTGCCGGTCATGCTGGCCGCCAACCTCGTGCTGGGCCTCTACTACAACCTCAGCATCGGCTTCCGCCTCACCGACCACACCCGCCAGGCCGCCTGGGTTTCGCTCATCGGCGCGGCCGTCACCATCGCCCTGTCCATCTGGCTCACCCCGCTCTACGGTGCTTTCGGCCCGGCCTGGGCCATGCTCGCCTGCTACGTCTTCATGGCCGTCGCCGCCTACGCCCTCAACACCCGTTACTTTCCCGTCGCCTACCACTGGTGCCGCATTCTCACCTATCCCGCCCTGGCCGTCGGGGCTTATTTCTTACACCTCTTTCTGCTCCAAAAGCTGCAACCCGCTTTCTGGGTCGAGTTTGTTTTCAACATAGTTTACTTGCTCACCTTTTTGGCCGTATTGTACGTTATGGAGCGGCGGTGGCTGCGGGGGTTGGGGTGAGTTAATGACTGAATGATTGAAGGATTGAATGACTGAGTGACTGACCTCGAAAAATCGCTTTGCGATTTGGAGAAGCAGCGCAGCTAATGATTGAGTTGACCTGCTACCCTAAACTCCCCCCTTCGGGGGGCTGGGGGGGCAAACAATGATTGACCTCGAAAAATCGCTTTGTTGTTTGCCTATCAGGTCGGATGTCGGGCGTGCCCCCGGCCGATGGCCGGGGTCGGCACCTTCCGGGGTTCGCTGTTCGCTCCGTGCTAACGCACCAAGCCCTCCAGGCACCTCACGCGACTGACTAATGTTATTGGAGAGGTGAAGTGTTTTCCCACCGGTCAGTTTATCACACTCCCCCTCCCGAGCCTGACAACTCGACCTCCCCAAAGGAGGTTAGTGGGGAAACGTGCACGCGCAGGCTTGTACCAAAGTACTAAAATACCAGCGGCAATGCCGCCTACAAAAGTACGGGCGCAGCCCCCCGTGTGCGCTGAATCAAAATTACTAAATTACCAGCGTGCGTAGCACGCTAACCAAAATACGGGCAAAGCCCTTCCCTCCTATGAACCTCTCCTCCATCCCCAAGCTCCGCCACCTCGATAGCGGGAACTTCTTTCTTATCGCAGGGCCCTGTGCCATCGAGAGTGAATCCACGGCCTACGAAATTGCCGAACACGTGAGCAAAGTCTGCGACCGGCTGCGTATTCCCTACATCTTCAAGGGCAGCTACCGCAAGGCCAACCGCTCGCGGTTGGATAGTTTTACGGGTATCGGGGACGAGAAAGCGCTAGAGATCCTCGGCCGCATCGGGCGGGAATTCGACGTGCCTACCACCACCGATATCCATACGGAGGAAGAGGCCGCGCTGGCCGCCGAACATGTGGACGTACTGCAAATCCCCGCTTTCCTCTGCCGCCAAACCAATCTGCTGGTGGCCGCTGCCGAAACGGGGCGGGTGGTGAACGTAAAGAAGGGGCAGTTTCTCAGCCCCGGTGCCATGAAATTTGCGATGGATAAAATCACCGAGAGCGGTAACGACAAGGTGATCCTCACCGAGCGCGGTACCACTTTCGGTTATACGGATCTGGTTGTCGATTTTCGCGGCATCCCCACCATGCAGGCCCTCGGCGGCACCGTGGTGCTCGACTGCACCCACAGCCTCCAGCAGCCCAATCAGGCTAGCGGCGTCACCGGGGGGCAGCCGGCCCTCATCTCTGCCATTGCCCGCGCGGGTATCGCCGTGGGCGTAGACGGCTTGTTCATGGAAACCCACCCCCGGCCCGGCGAGGCCAAGAGCGATGCGGCCAATATGCTGCCGATGGCGCAACTGGAGGGGCTGCTGGAGAAGTTGGTGCGGATTCGGGAGGCGGTGGCGGGCTAGGTGAACGGCAGTGGGCTTTGTTGAAATTAGCACAATTGCCGCCACCGGGAAGAAATCATCCGGTGACTCAAACAACCCTATAAAGGATCAACTCACCTGCCGGCTCACCAGGCATTTTAATTCCGGCTACTTCTTCGAGCTGGCATTGAATAAAAAAGCCTTTTCTTCCTTCGACAAACTCTCGTAGCCCCGGTCTTTGATCTTATCCAGAATGGTATCCAGTTGTTCCTGGTGGGAGACGGAATTTCGGGTGGGCTGCGATTTTCCGGCATTCCGCTGGGCGTTCTTGTTGCGGTAGGCCACTTTGGGGCCGGGGCGGTTCTTGGCCGTCCGCTTTTCGCCGATACCCCGGAAAAAATTGCTGATCTTATCGATCCACCGGTTGATCGGCTCGGCTAGATCGCGGCCGTTGTGTAGCTGATTGACGTATAAGAAACCCATGGTGATGCCGCCCAGATGGCCGAAAGTGCCGCCGATATTGTCCAGAACACCCATGCCGAGGATGTTGATAAGGCAAACGGCTGCTACGATCCATTTCAGTTTCACGTTGCCGAGTAGAAATAACCGAATCACGTAGTCGGGGGCCGTAGCCCCGGCCGCAACAAGGATACAGAGCACGGCACCGCTGGCCCCAATCATAAATCGGTCCGCTTCCCCCGGCGCGAACGGCATCAACAGCCAGTAAAAAACGGCCCCCGCCAAACCGCCCAGCAAATAAACGGGTAATACCCGCCGATCACCCAGCAGATCGCCGAAGATGCGGCCAAACCAGAACAGGATGATCATATTCCAGAACAAGTGAAAGAAGCCCTCGTGGGTGAACATATAGGTCAGGGGCGTCCAGATGTGCAGCAGCGTGTGCTGTAGGCTGGTACTGGCCGAGAAGAAGTGGACGAAATCGGTGTAAAACCCCGGCGTTTCCCAACCGTTAGCCAGCGTGGTCACCAGCCAGACGACGCTGATCAACAGCCAGAAAGCGCAGTTGATAATGATCAGGCGGTTGATCATATGACCGTAGTCAAACTCCCGCTTGATATCGTCGAAAATGGATTGCAACATGGTGGATTCTGCTAGATTCGGCCACCGGTTAATTTGGGGAGGGCAGCCGGTTGGAGACTATCTAAAGTACGGTTGACGGGGTCCTAAAGTTTAGGCTTTCTCCTATCTATCCCACCGATCGACGCCCGGAGGACCCTGCCGTCGCCAGTACAAAATGATCAGTAAACCTACCAGCGCGCCGCCCAGGTGGGCAAAGTGCGCAATGGGGTCCCAACTATACCGCTGAAAGCCCAGGAACAACTCGATCAGCATCAGGGCCGGGATAAAATACTTGGCCGCAATGGGCACCGGCAAAAAAATCAGCATCAGCTTATGGTTGGGAAAGGTCATCCCGAAACCCAGTAGCAGGCCGTAAATGGCACCCGAGGCACCGACCATGGGCGTATCCATGCTAAATTCCCGGGCTTTTTGCATCACCTCTACCGCCTGGCTCGTCAGATCACCCGATAGTTGACCGGTGGCAGCCAGTTGTCCGGTAATTTGTGCGACCATCTGCTGTCCGGCATCGTTAAAGATTCGGTCGGCCCCGCCGTCAAAGAAATTCTGGAAAAGTTCCGCCGACGGATTTGCCCGGAACAGGTCGATCGTCTGCTCCATACCCGAAAAGTTGTACCACGTCCAACCCATATGCAGGGCGGCCGAACCGAGGGCGCAGAGCAGGTAAAAGATCAGAAACTTCTTAGCACCCCAGCGCATCTCCAGCGGTGGGCCGAACATCACCAGCGCGAACATATTGAAGGCGATGTGCATAAAATTGGCGTGCATAAAAAAATGCGTCACCAACTGCATCGGCATAAACTTGTCCGAACCGGGGTAGTAGAGCGGTAATATCTCTTCTAGTCGCAACGGACTACCCATGGACGCGTCGATCCAGGTGCCCACGAAGAAGAGCACATTAAGGATCAATAAATTCTTTACAACATCGGACAATTGGAACATCAGCGGCGGAAGATTTCTACTCCGCGAAACGCCGTTCCAGATCATCCAGTTCAAAGGTCAGGTAACACCTGCGGCCGCCCGGCGCGCGGTAGGGCATCTCGCAAGCAAAGAGCCGGTCGATGAGCGAACGCATCTCGGCTACGTCCAGACTGGTGCCCCGGCGTACGGCCGCGCCCCGGGCCAATGATCGCGCCAGCCGCTCGTGGGCACTAAGTTGGCTATCGGTATCGGCCAGGTAGCGGGCCAGCAGATCGCGCACCAGCTCCAGGGCACCGTGGCCCTCGGCCAGTTCGGTGGGCAGTCCGTTAATCAGAAAACTGTTGCCGCCGAAGTGCTCCAGTGCAAAGCCCAACTGTTCCAGATCGGGCAGCAGGGCGGTCAGGGCCACGGTTTCGGTCGGGGTCAGTTCCAGGCGGGCGGGGAATAGGGAATGCTGCGAGTCGCCCGGCCGCTCGCGCAGCCGCTTCAGATACTGCTCGTATAAGATACGCTCATGGGCCGCCCGCTGGTCGATCAGTAGGGCACCCGACTTGATCGAACTCACGATATAGCGTTGGTGCAATTGGTAAGGCTCCTTCAGCTCGGCTGCCCGGTGGGGCTGGGTTCCGCTGCCACTCGCGCCGCTCAGTAGCGTTTCCTGCTCGTCCATGCGGCTGGTCAGCACCAGCGGTTCCTCCTCGGCGGGTGTGTCGCTCGCCGCACTAACGAAAGAGGGTTCGGATGAAATAGTGCCTTCTTCACCGGGCGGCGACTCTGCGGCAGCTTCGTTCTCGCTGCGGCCGGTTTCGTACATCATGGCCCAGTGGCGCAGGTTATTACGGCGCCGGGCGGCTTCCGCATCGGTTTCTGCGGCGCGGCGCGGCGCGGCACCGCTACCGCCGCCGCTGTTGATCCGGCTGGCAATCACACCGCCCTGCTCGTTCCCCTCGTTTTCGGGTCGGGTCTCTTGCGTCCGGGGGCGGTTGGCGGCAAACATCAGGTCCGCCTCAAAATCCAGTGTCGGCATGATACTGGCCCGCCCCAGTCCGTGGCGCACGGTGGTCTTCAGGTAGTTATAGATCATCCGCTCGTCCTCAAACTTGATCTCCTGCTTGGTGGGGTGCACGTTCACGTCGATCCGCGCGGGGTCGATATCCATGAAGATAAAGTAGGAAGGGTAGGTGTCTTTAGGTAGCAGGTCGTCGAAAGCCGTCACCAGCGCATGGTGCAACTGGTTGGAACGGATGAAGCGGCCGTTGACAAAAAAGTACTGCTCGCCCCGGCTCTTCTTAGAAAACTCCGGCTTTATCACGTAGCCCTCGATTTTCACCAAATCGGTCTCCTCATGTACGGATACTAGTCGTTTTTGGTACGACGGCTTATGTAGGCCCACGATTCGCCGCATCAGGTTACCGGCGGGCAGGTGCAGTACTTCCACGTCGTTGTGAAAAAGCCGGAAAAAAATATCCGTATTTGCCAGCGCAATCCGGCTGAACTCTTCCTGAATGTGGCGAAACTCTACGCTGTCGCTCTTCAAAAAATTACGGCGGGCCGGCACATTAAAAAACAGGTTCTTCACCGCCATGCTGGTTCCCGGCGCGCACTGGCAGGGTTCCTGCACCTTCACCTCCGATCCCTCCACCACCAGTCGGGTGCCCAATTCCTCAATCCGACGGCGGGTCTTGATCTCCAGTTGGGCCACGGCCGCGATACTGGCCAGCGCCTCGCCCCGAAAACCCATGGTACGGATCCGGAACAAGTCTTCGGCCGTACGCAGTTTACTCGTTGCGTGCCGTTCCAACGACATCCGCGCATCCGTTTCCGACATCCCGCAGCCGTCATCAATAATCTGAATCAAACTCTTACCGCTGTTCTTCAGGATCAGCTGAATCTCGCTCGCGCCCGCATCCACGGCATTCTCCACCAGTTCCTTCACCACCGAAGCCGGCCGCTGGATCACCTCGCCCGCCGCAATCTGGTTGGCAATCGAATCAGGTAAGAGCTGAATTACATCTGACATGGAGGATATTGGTAGGTAATTGGGAAGTAGGTAGTAGGTAGGGTTGTTCTCCCCCCTCCGGGGGGGCGGGGGGAATTTGCTGGGTAGCAGGTAGTAATCTCCCCTCTAGAGGCCAGGGGGGCAAACGTAAGAAGCATACCACCCATTACAAACTACCTACTAGTAGTCCGGGCCGGCCGGTCCGGCTCGCGGGTGGGTCCCTTAACGCCACCCGGTTGCGTGCTCGCTGTTCGCTAGGTGCCGCACACTCCGCCCCTGCGGGATCGGCCCTTCCAGGCTTTTCACGCAACAAACACTTAACAGTTGGTGGATTTTCTCCACAAATGTAGGGAAAACTTGTATGGCCGAAGTGACAAGAGTTCAGTAAAGCACAGGTTACCATAAAAGGAGTAGTTCCGAACAGGATGTATACAAAATTACGGGTAGCCGGAATTTATTAGGCAGTAACAGCAAAGGAGTTGCCCTTCGGGTACATCGGAGTATAACTTCCACTATTTGCGAGTTAAACGGGTTTTGCCAAGGCTGCACCGCATTGTACCCCCGCGTTCAGAACAATGTGTGTAATGTGTTCAAAGCTGCACGGCTGTATACCCTGGGAAACGATCAATTTTCTCAAATTTGAGAAACAGGCTCAAGGTCCCCAAGTGGGAGGGAACCCACCCAGGCCGCCACCGCCGACCTCCCTTGCCCCGCTTTCAGCTCACCGGGCAAACCGGTGGCCTTTCTTGCGGGGCCGCTGGGCCGCAAAAAGCCTGTTTTAAAAGAAAACCGAAGTTGCCCGCGCCGGCTATAGCGTTCGCGCTCGCTGCCGGTGGCAGCAAGCGGTTCCGGTGCGCGAGAGGTGCATCGATTTGAAAACTATGGTATTGGTTTCGTGAACAGGGAGCCATCATCGTAACCGATCCTGTTCTTTAGCTGGAAACCCGTCCGCGATGAGCAAATGGACGGCCCTAACTGCATTACCCCAACTTTTGTCGCAGACCGAAATAAATCGGTGCCGGAAAAGGTAAGGGTAAAGATTCAAGTGAAGCGGCCCTGATCTGACCGGTATCACCCACTATATTTATGCTGCCTGGTATCAGTGCAGGTGCCGGTACGGAGACTGGAGTGGGGCAAAGATAGTAAATGTTTTGTGTTTTACTAAATACACTCTATTTGTTTTAAGCTATACGCCATGTGGCTGCGGTGCCGACGAGATATGGAAACGGTTTGCCGGACGTAGAGGAAGTAGGTAATTTGGAGTTGGTTGTGCAGCTGATAAATGCAACCGCAACTACAATCTGGACAAGCGATGGGAGCGGGGCCGACCGGAGGGAGGCAGCCCGCAGGGCCGAGCGAATAGCGAGCAGCGGACGCAGCGACCGCCCGGCCGACGGAGGCCGGGGGATGGCCCCCGAAAACACGCTGAAAAATTCTCAATTGATCCGCAGGTCCTCTTCGCTGATGTTGATGCCCATCTGGCGCATGAGTAGGGTGGCGTTGAAGCTTTTGCTGACGCCGCGCCGCAGCCGGTAGTCGAAATCGAGTTTGCCGCCCTCGGTGAGGGAGACCTCCATCGACCAGTTTTCGACGCGGCCCTCGGAGGTGGTTTCCAGGTCGGCCAGTTCGATGTCGTGGGTGGCGATGAGGCCCGCGCCGCGTGCCCGGATGAGCTGGCGGATGAGGGCGCGGCCGCCCGTATGCCGGTCGCGGGAATTGGTGCCTTTGAGGATTTCGTCGAGCAGGAAAAAGACGGGCAAGCCGCCGGTGAGGGCGGGATTTTCCGTGGCCTGGATGATAAATTTGAGCCGCTTGAGTTCGGCGAAAAAGGACGAGGTGCTTTCCGCCAGCGCGTCCTGCGTGCGCATGCTGGTGTAGACCTGCAGGCGGGGGATGGTGAGGGAAGCTGCGCAGACGGGTAGGCCTGCCATGCCGAGGACGATATTGATGCCGACGGTGCGCAGCCAGGTGGATTTGCCCGCCATGTTGCTGCCCGTAACCAGGTGAATGTGGCCGTTGGTGGACATCTCGATGTCGTTGCTGACCCGGCCGGTGGGATGGATGAGCGGATGCCCCAGGCCGACGGCCCGCAGCCGTGGCACGTCGCTGATGGCGGGGTAGTGCCAGGCGGGTTGGTTGAAGACCAGGTTGGCCCCGCTGACGAGGGCATCGAACTCGGCTAGCGCATCGAACCAGGCGGGGAGATCGGTGCCGTGGCGGCGTTTCCAGCGGTCGAGGCGGGCGCAGAATTGGAGGCTCCAGAGGACGGCGAACTCTAGGGGCAGCGCGAAGGCATTGTAGCGCACGTCGAGTTGGCTGACGGTGTAGGCTAGGTGGCGAATGGCGGCGGCGGCTCCGCCGCCGCGCAGCAGAAACTGCTGATTGCGGACCAGGAGGGGAGCGGTGAAAGTAGCCGATTCGAGTGCCGCCAGTACGGCCACGTAGCGGTGCAGGGTGGTGACCGCCCCCCGCGTGAGTTCGTGGGTGGAGGTGACGCGCTGACGGGTTTGGCGCAGGAGGAGTCCGGCGGGGATGAGCAGTAGGATGGCCAGCTGCCAGGGGATGAACAGGATTAGTGCGACCACGGCCAGCACCGAATAAACCGGGACGGCCCAGAGCGCGAGGCGCAGGCCGGGGCGGTGCAGGACCACGGGCGGCAGGGCCAGCCAGCGTTCCAGTTCGGCGCGGTAGCGGGGTTCGTCGTCGAGATCGGCCCCGAGGGCGCGGAGGTGGTGGCAAAATTCGGGATCGGCGGCCAGTTCGGTAAGGGCGGCCTGGCGATCGGTGATCTGCTGGAAGGGGGCGGGAGCGAGGAGGTAGTCGGCCAGCCGCTGTTTGCCGGGTGCACTGAAGGCGCGGCAGATGAACTGGTAGAGGGAGGTGGGGCCGAACACATCGAGGTCGGCGGCGTAAGGGTGGTCGGGGGGCAAAAATTTGAGTCCGGTGGACCAGGCCCCGAACTCGTGATGCAGTGCTTCGTCTTCGGCGGCGGCCAGTGCGGCGCGGTGTTCGTGGTAGGAGGCTTGCCGGTCTACCCGCTGGTGGAAGCGCACGAAGGCGGCAAAACCGCCGATGAATAACAGTGCCCCGAGCAGGCCCGCGTACCACGCCATGCCCGTCCATAATAAGAGTACGGCCGCCGCGCCGGCCCCGAAAAGCAGGAGGCGCAGCCAGCCCAGCCGCCGGTAACGGCGGCGGGCGGCGGCCGACCGGTCGAGGTGGCGGCGGATGGAGTCGGCGTAGTAAGCGGCGGGTGTTGGGGTCATGGAAATAAATTCAGCGCGCAAAGATTGCCGAAAAATCCGTAAAATTGGGGCAGTCAAGCCGCCATGTCCGAACCCACCCTCAATTATTCCCAGCGCACGCCGCGCATCGCCACGCCCTTCAGTACCGGAACGGGCTGCCTGCTGACCGCCCCCAGTCTGGTGGTGACCACCGAGCACCTGGTGCGCGATAACCGGGAGGTGTCCGTCACCTTCGGCCGCCGCGACCGCATCACGGCCGCCGTGGTGTACCTGGACAGCTACCACGATCTGGCTTTCCTGCGCTGTGCCGTAGCCCCCGATGACGAACGCGGCCTGCTGCTGGCCGACCGCCCCGCCCGCGTGGGTGATGAGGTGCTGGCCCTGGCCTGCACTACCGGAAAGGAGTGCCGCTGGGCCAGAGGCATGATAACCGACCCGGAGCATGAATTTCACGAACTAAACTACCTGGAACACAATGCCCTGCTACCTCCGGGCGACAGCGGCGGCCCGCTGCTGGACGAGGCCGGAAGGCTGTTGGGGATCAACGTATTCGATCTGCGCGACCGGGCAGAACACGCCCTGGCCATTCCGGCAGCTACGATACGGCAGTGCCTGGACGATTTCATGGCGGGCGGCGGCCTGTCCGCCGCGCGCTGTTTCAACTGCCGCCGGGTGGTTTTCGAGCACCCCGACCGGGCGGTTCAGACGGATTGCCTCCACTGCCAGTCGCCCGTAATGTTGCCCGGCAACGTGGAGGAGTACGAGGCGAGCGGCGTGCAAGCCGGGATCGAGGAGCTGATCGAAGCATCCGGCCACTCCGTGCGACTGGCCCGGCGCGGACCCAACCACTGGGATATCGAGCAGGGCAGTGCGCGCATCCTGATCTCTTACCACGAGGAGAGCGGTCTGGTGACGGGCGATGCGCACCTGTGCCGCTTGCCCCAAAACCCGGAGAAGCGGGCGCGGATCAACGAGTTTCTGTTGCTACAAAATTTTACGCTGGATACCCTCGGCTTCAGTACGCACGAGGATGAGGTCATCCTTTCATTGCTAATTTATGACCGCTACTTTAGCGTGGAAACGGCGTTGCCGCGCTTTCAGCGCCTGTTTCAGACGGCCGATGACTATGATGACGTGCTGGTGGAAGCGTACGGGGCGCGGTGGCGATGAGCAAGGAATGACGGGTGGAAGAATATGTCGGGGCACATGAGTACAGCAAACATCCCGCATCCCGGAAAAGAACCATTCCCCCGCCCTCCGGTTAAGGAGGTACCCAACCATCCGCGCATGAACTACCCCGACCGCTATTTGCCCATCGAAGACTACGGCCTGATCGGCAACTTGCACACCTGTGCGCTGGTGTCTATCCGGGGGGCGATCGATTATATGTGTTTACCGCGTTTCGACTCGCCGACCGTTTTCGGGCGTATCCACGATGCGGACCTGGGCGGATACTTCGGTATCGACGGGGAAGACCGGGGGGCGGTGTTCAAGCAGCTCTACCTGCCCGGAACGGCGATTTTGCTGACCCGTTACCTGGCCGAAAAAGGCATGGCGGAAATTACCGATTTTATGCCGGTGGTGAGTGACAAACAAAACTTTGCCGTTTTCCGACAAGTCAAGAGTATCAGGGGGTCGCACTCTTTTCAGATCACCTGTGCCCCGCGCTACCACTACGGAAAATATGCGGCCAACGTGGAAAAACACGCCCACGGCTACCGTTTTTCCGATCCGCAGGGAAAGGAACCCGCCCTGCTATTGATGACGGAGTTCGATCTGAAAATGGATAACGGAACCGTTTGTGGCGAGATCACGCTGGCGGAGCAAAAGCATACCTGTTTTATCCTCACCCTGGACGAAAAGGGAATCGACTTTAAACCTGATTTCAACACTTGCTTCCAGGCTTGCCGCAGCTACTGGCACAAGTGGTCCGACCGTTGCAAGTATACCGGTGCCTGGCGGGATAACGTGAAAAGGTCCGCGCTGACCCTGAAACTGCTTACTTCAGTGCGCTTCGGGTCCACCATCGCGGCGGCCACGCACGGCTTGCCGGAAGAGATCGGCGGGGAACGCAACTGGGACTACCGCTACACCTGGATCCGCGATGCCGCCTTCACCATGTACGCTTTCCTGCGCCTCGGGTACCGGGAAGAAGCCGAACACTTTATCGAGTGGATCAAGGATAAGGCACTCCAGGGCGATCTGCAATTGCTCTACGCCGTGGACGGCGAACGTGAGTTGCCCGAATCCAATCTGGATCACCTGGAGGGTTACCGGAAAAGCTCGCCCGTCCGCATCGGTAATGCCGCCTATAGCCAGACGCAGATGGATATTTACGGCGAGCTGATCGACACCATCTACCTGTTTAACAAGTCCGGCGGCAGCATCACGCAGGAACTCTGGAAGAGTATCTCCGCCATGGTCGAGTTCGTGATCAAGAACTGGCAAAAGCACGATCACGGTATCTGGGAAGTCCGGGATGAAAAACGACAATTTCTCCACTCTACCGTCTGCTGTTGGGTGGCCATCGACCGCGCCATCAAGATCGCCCTCGACCGCAGCCTCCCCGCCGAACTGAGCCGCTGGCGTCAGGAACGCGACAAGATCTATAACGATATCTACGACGGCTTCTGGAACGAAAAACTCCAGAGCTACGTCCAGTACAAGGGGGCCGACGTACTCGATGCCTCGGCTCTGCTGATGCCGCTCCTGCGCTTCGTTTCTTCCAAAGAACCCCGCTGGCAAAAGACCTTCGCTAAAATCGAGGAAAAACTGGCGGTCGACGTGTTGGTTTTCCGCTACAAGGTAGAAAACGGTGCCACCGACGGCCTCATGGGCGAAGAAGGAGCGTTCACCATCTGCTCGTTCTGGTACGTGGAATGCCTCGCCCGCCTCGGCCGGCTGGACGACGCCACCCTCGCCTTTGAAAAACTGATCGGCTACGCCAACCACCTCGGTCTGATGAGCGAGGAAATCGGGATGCACGGCGAGCAACTGGGGAATTTCCCGCAGGCCTTCTCGCACTTGTCCATGATTAGCGCGGCTTTTCAGATCGATAAGCGGTTGGGCGGGGGTGAAGGGTGACATTTCTTGTTCGACCTCTCCCCCGGCCCGGCTACATGCCTTTTAGTTTCGCCTTCAGCGCCAGCATTTCATCCCGGTACTGGGCGGCCTGAATGAAATCCAGTTCCTTGGCGGCGGTTTTCATCTTGCGCTCCGTTTCGGCCAGCGTACGTTCCACCTGGTCGCGCGTCATGTACTGCATAACGGGGTCGGCGGCCAGCGAGACGACGTCTTCGTGTACGTAATCCGGGGTGGCCACGGCGCGAATGTCCAGAATGGATTTACTGCTCAAAATATCCTCCCGCGATTTCAGCACCGTCATCGGCGTTATATTATTCTTCTCGTTGTAGCGTTGCTGAACGGTCCGGCGGCGGTTGGTTTCCTCGATCGTGCGCCGCATCGAGTCGGTCAGTTTATCGGCATAAAAAACCACCAGGCCGTTACTATTGCGGGCCGCGCGGCCGGCCGTCTGGGTCAGCGAACGTTCGTTGCGCAAAAAACCCTCCTTATCCGCATCCAGAATGGCTACCAGACTCACTTCCGGCAGGTCCAGGCCCTCGCGCAACAAGTTCACGCCCACCAATACATCGAACTCGCCCAGGCGCAGGTTGCGCAAAATTTCCACCCGCTCCATCGTATCCACTTCCGAATGGATGTAGCGCACCTTGGTGCCCACGCTCTCCAGGTAGCGGGTCAGTTCTTCCGACATCCGCTTGGTCAGGGTCGTCACCAGCACGCGCTCGTTCTGCTTGCGGCGGTTGTCTATTTCCTCCAGCAGGTCGTCAATCTGGTTCAGGCTGGGCCGCACCTCGATCGGTGGGTCCAGCAAACCCGTCGGGCGAATGATCTGCTCCACGAAAACGCCGCCTGTCTCTTCCAATTCGTAGTCGCCGGGGGTGGCGGAAACGTAGACGACCTGATTGATCAGGCTCTCGAATTCCGTAAAGTTCAGCGGCCGGTTATCCATGGCCGACGGCAGTCGGAAGCCGAAATTGACCAGACTCAATTTGCGCGCCCGGTCGCCGCCGAACATACCGCGCACTTGCGGCAGGGTCACGTGGCTCTCGTCGATGATGGTCAGGTAATCGTCCGGAAAATAGTCCAACAGGCAAAAGGGCCGGGTACCGGGCTTGCGGCCGTCGAAGAAGCGTGAATAGTTTTCCACGCCGTTGCAGTAGCCCAATTCTTTCATCATCTCCAGGTCGAAAGACGTCCGCTCGTGAATCCGTTTGGCCTCCAGCAGGCGGGCCTCGCGCTCAAAATAGCGCTCCTGCTCGTACAGCTCGTCCTGAATGTCATTGATGATGGCGTGCATCCGTTCGCGTGGGGCCACGTACAGGTTGGCCGGAAAAATAGCCGCCACCTCCATCGACTCGATCCGCTTGCCGCTCTCCAGCTCGATCTGGTCGATGCTCTCGATCTCGTCCCCGAAAAAAGTGATGCGGTAACCGTACTCCACGTAGGGCAGGTTGATGTCCACCGTATCGCCGCGCACCCGGAAAGTGGCGCGTTTAAAATCCGTCTCGGTGCGCGAGTAAAGCGCGTCCACCAGATCATACAAAAATCCGTTGCGGCTCTTGGTCATCCCCTTTTTCAGCCGGATGATACCCGCCTTATAATCCTCCGGGTTGCCCATGCCGTAAATCACCGACACCGAGGCCACGATAATAATATCGCGCCGCCCGCTCAGCAAATTGGACGTGGCCCGCAACCGCAACTTGTCAATCTCGTCATTGATCGACAAATCCTTCTCTATATAGGTGTCACTGACCGACATATAAGCCTCCGGCTGATAATAATCGTAGTAGGACACAAAATACTCCACCGCATTATTCGGAAAAAACTCCTTGAACTCACTATACAGTTGAGCCGTCAGCGTCTTGTTGTGCGTCAGCACCAGCACCGGCCGGTTCAATTGCGCAATCATATTAGCCATCGTAAACGTCTTGCCCGAGCCGGTCACGCCCAGCAACGTCTGCGCCCGTTCGCCCTCATTTATTCCCGCTACCAACTGCTTGATCGCGGTCGGCTGGTCACCCGTCGGTTTAAAGGGAGAGTGCAGTTCAAAGGCCATAATTAAAGGTAGTTTTTTGGTTTTCTTTTATGGGGGCCATCCCCCCGGCCTAGCGGCCGGCCGGTCGCTGCGTCCGTGGCTCGCTATTCGCTCGGCCCTGCGGGCTGCCTCCCCGGAAAGGTGTTTCTCAACCCGTCTCGTTTTATTAAGGGGTCGGCCCCACTCCCATCGCTTGTCCATTATAGCGGGATTGGAAGCGTAACTGCCAAATCCAGGTCGGGGTTGGGGGGGAAGGCGAAGATCGTATTTTTTAAACAAATGAGAGGAATCTCCTTCATCTAAAACACGCTCTTAGCGGCTTGTGCGAATTCGGGTCAATTTTTACTAGGTCGACCGCCGGTCCGGGGATGGTGGCCTGCGTGAGGGATAGGAGGTGTTGTTTGAACGCAGCGTAGCGGAGAGAGTGCCGGATAGCCCGACCCCACCCGGCCTTGGCCGGGTGGGGGCACGCCCAAAAAATACCCCGCCGGCTCACCCTTATTCCGCTTCCGGATCGTTTAGCAGTAAATCAAAACCTGCTTACACGATGCGCTACGCTACTTTGCTCCCGGTTCTACTCCTTATATACGGTGGCGTTGCGGCCCAGCGGCCCGGGCCGCTTCAATCGGAAGATCCGGTGGGCGTGCTGGCCAAGACCATTGACGGCTGGCACCGAGCGGCGGCGGTGGCGGATTCGGCCGCGTTTTTCGGCACCATGCTGCCGGGCGCAGTCTACATCGGGACGGACAAGACGGAGCGGTGGACGCGGGAGGAGATGGCGGAGTGGGCGGCCCCGATTTTCCGGCGCGATACGGCCTGGGCGTTTACGGCCTATGACCGGCACGTGGAGGTGGACCCGGCCGCCCCGGGGATGGCTTACTGGGACGAACTGCTGCACACCTGGATGGGCGTTTGTCGCGGTTCGGGCGTGGCGCGGCGCGATGCGGAGGGGCGGTGGCGGATTGCGCACTACCACCTGTCGGTGACGCTGGATAATGACAAGATGGACGGCTTTTTGGAACTGACCAGAGAGTAGTGTCGCAGCCCTTGCGTAACAACTTCTGCCCGTGAGATATAAACGGAGGCAACGAAAAGCGTAGCCCTGGTCCGGAGAGTCCGAAAATTGCCTACATTTGGGTGATTTCGGGAAAATCCTTCTCGGACCTTGAACTGAAACGATGCTATGAGTAGTGATGCCGAACTGCTGGACGGCCTCCGGGGGGGGGACGAAAAAGCGGTGGACCGCCTGTACTGGGAATACCGCGACAAATTTTTTCAATTCGCCGGCTCCCGCTATAACTGCGGGGAGGAAGATGCGGCCGACTGTTTTCAGGATGCCGTGATCGTGGTGTATAAAAACGCCCGCGCCGGCAAGCTGGATGAGATGACGGCCAGTGTGCAGACGTACCTCTTTGCGGTGGGGAAGCACCTGGTGCTGAAGAAATTCCGGCGGACGAAGCGGGAGGTGGTCACCGATTTTGAGGACCGGCCCGAACCGACCCACGGAATGGACCTGACCATCTACCGCCAGATCGACGACGATCACCGCCGCGAAACGCTGGCCCGCGGGCTGGCCGGGCTGGGGGAGAAGTGTCAGCAAATCTTGCACCTCTTTTTCTACGAGCGTTACTCCATCGAATCGATTCAGCTCAGAATGGGCTTTAGCTCCCCCGGGGCGGTGCGCGTTAAAAAGCACCGCTGCCAAGAACAACTACGTCTTCTTTTGGGCACTAAAGCGCAGGAATGATCGCGATGAACCGGCCCGGTTCGTGGCTGGTTTTAACTACGTGGCTTGCCTCTCTCACACCCCCACAAGCTTTATCTGATGAACAACGAACTAAATGACCAGGAAAAAAGGGACCGACATCTCCTGAACCGTGCCGATGCCGCCGAGCGGGCCGAAATGAAAACCCGCCTGGCGGAGGACGCCGAAATGCGCGCCCTGCTGGAGGCCGATACCGACATTGCCGCGACCGTGGAAGCGGCCGGCGATGCGAAATTGAAGGATCGCCTGCGCAAGCTGGAGTCCGAACTGAGTGCCGGCAACACGGGTGCTAAAATACGCAGTCTGCCCGGTGCCGGTGCCCGGCCGCAGGCGGCATCCCGCACCAAGTGGTACGCGATGGCCGCCGCCCTGGCCCTGTTGCTGGTGGCCGGTTGGTTTGTGCTGCGCCCCGCCGCTGCACCCGACTACCTGGCTTACCTGGATGCCTACCCCAACCGCGCCGTGGAACTGACCAAGGGTGCCGACGACGGCACCGACCCGGCCGTGGCCGCCTACTCCACCTACGAGGCCGCCGACTACGAAGGTGCCGCCACGCTGCTGGCCCGGCTGCCGGAGACGCCCACCAACCGGTTTTACCGCGCCCAGTCGCTGCTGCAACTCCGGCAGCCCGCCGAGGCGGCCGCCCTGCTGCAACCATTGGCCGGGGATGAGTCCTTCGCCCTACAGGACCGGGCCCGCTGGTACTATGCCCTGGCACTGCTGGGTAGCGACCGTGCCGACGAGGCAAAAGCACAACTGCGCGTGTCGGCTGCCACCGAGGGTGGTTTTATGCAAGCGGAGGCGGAAGAGTTGCTGGAAGGACTTTAGTGACCTGGTTTACCCGCCGGGCTTGCAACACCCCCCAACCGCCGGAGGCGGTTGGGGGGTGTTTGTGTAAAAAATTCCCGCCGGGAAGGTGTAACGTTCCCCCCGCCCACGGCACCAACCCCCGTTGTCCGGCCACGTAAAGGCGGCGCAGCGGCTAACTAGTTGACTCAATGTTGATTACCTTCGCCGGTGCAATTCCTCCCTAAAAACGCGGTGGGCAGCAACGGCAAGGCTTCGGCCGGGCCGCCCCTTATTGCTCATCACACACACATCCCTCCGTTATGCCTTACCGCATTCTTACCCTCCTCTACGTAGTCGTCGCTGCCGCCATGCTCATTTTTTGGTCCGGTTGTGACCCGGACGATGATATGCCGGCTCCTGATTTTAGCTGTGCGAAAAAAATTCCCACGATCAACCCCAGCAAGCAGTACTGCAATCCCACGCTCACGCCGATAAACTTTCGGCAGCCACAGGAACAGCCGGACCTGCCCCTTGAATCTTACTGCTCCGAGGGAAAAGAAGAATCGGTACGCTACCTGCGCATTGCCAATCAGGGCGGCAATGTAGTGCTACACCGCTACGCCAACTACCCCGGTCAGTTCAGCTACGACCTGCTGGCGGGCAACTGCAACGACGGTTTCAGCAGCATCTTCTGCGTTCAGGAGGAGAGGGGCGTCGTAAGCGTCCATAAAATCGAGGACGTACCCGCCAGCAGCGATCTGATCATTCGGATTGTGGAAGAAAAGATCCTCTACGATGTCGATGAATACGAGGACGACCGTGTGGAATTTGCCGTCTTTTTTGATGTGCCGCTAAACGTGACCACCGACCAAAGCGGCGAGCAAGTGGTTAATTTCGACTGCAAAAATTCCCCGCCCTCACGGCCCAGCCTGATTCTTTCCGGCGTGGATGGAGAAAACATCGACGTAGACTTTATCGCCGAAGCCCTCGGCCTGACCATCATCAAACAGTGTGACTGCGAACAGCAGTTGGTAGAACTGGCCCTGGATGTGACGGTGGATCCGGAAACAGTTGAGCCTAAGGCAAAAGCTAGTAAAGCCAGACTTCAAACAGGAGGAGAACTGGACATAAACTTTG
>CAVPZP010000028.1:0-8630 GCA_963710215.1 Lewinellaceae bacterium
CACGTAACCGGAGGTTACCTACTCTTCCCCCCGTACACGCGTGGGCTTAATCCAAAAGTGGACAAACGTATACCAAAGGCGAAGCCTTAATCAAAAGTACGGGCGAAGCCCACCCCACCCCCCCCCTTATTACGAGGCCGTAACAAATTTCGCCTCCATCGAACCTTCAGCCGGCCGTTGGCTGGAACATGGTTTGCAAGGGGTGAACTGAGAGAGTTGACTAATTGAGCTATAGTGAGAGTCGATCATTCGTTATTCGTCACCTAATCCGTCACCTTGGTGTTGCTGTTTTTCCTCAACCCCGAAAGTGCCGTCTGTTCAGAAGTAGCTGTACTGGACGTTCCGGAAATAAAAAAAGCCCTCGACCCAAGGGTCAAAGGCTTTATGTGTCGGGGTAGTAGTATTTGAACCCGGTGCAACGGGAAGGAAGGGCATAAAATAGTTTGATCCAAGAAGTCAGTAAATACTGGGGTTCTGACGCTTTGGCGGAAAAAAATTGAAAAAAATAGGCCGAAATAAACGTCACCTATACCGTCACCTGCGTACCTTGTGGCTATCAAAACGTCACCTTTTGCGTCACCCGCTAACAAGACGATAATCCGCTTAATGACCGACCGTGAAAAAGAAGCAAAAGCGCACCCGCGCCACCACCGTTTCCTACATTCTGAAAAGAGCAAAAGATTTACACTCTCTTATCTACCTAACCATCCGAGTAAATAAACGGCGGTTGGTGTGGTCAACTAAAGAATCAATAGACGTAAAGGACTGGAACCAAGCCAGCCGCCGCCCCATCCAACGCACCCGCCGGTATGACCTCGCCAAGTTGAAGGAACGGCTTGATGAGTACGAAGCCACCGCCCTGCAACTACACATTGATTGGAACCTCACCGACCGCGAAGCCGCCGCCCGGTGCGATCACGAAGATTTTAAACGGGAACTGGATTACCGGACCGGTTGGAAGGACCGGCCGGTAGCCGTTAAGTCTGATGCCAAACTAGATACCTCCGACTTCGTGGCCTTCGCTGAAAGTCTACGGGACAACCGCAAGAATAGTCCCAGCATAGCGCGTGGCACTTGGAAGGTGCTTAACAATCACGTCAACCTGCTACGTGAGTATGCCGACCTACGGCACGGCGGCACTATCGCATTCCTTGACCTTGACGACGTGACCCTCGACAAGTTTAAAGCCTACCTGTTTGACCGTAAGGATCACAAGCCGCAAACGGTCAATAAGATAATGGTATCGCTCCGGCAAGTTGCGCGGCGGGCCGCCCGTGAGGGCTTGATGGCTTACGATGAGACATTCAGAAAATGGACAAGTCAGGAATTTAAGAAACGGCCGCAACCCGCACTAACCAAAAAGGAGTTGCAAATGGTCATTGACCTCGACCTGACCGCCGCCCCCCGCCTGGAACGGGTGCGTGACCTGTTTTTACTCGGTGTGGCCACGGCCCAACGTTGGAGCGACTACGGCACCTTTACCCGCGCAAACTTCGCCCCCATGCCCGACGGCGGCTACCGGTTCGCTATCGCCGCTCAAAAGAAAACGAAGGGGAAGGCCGAAGGGCCGGTTATGCAATTCGCGTGGCCGATCTTGGAACGGTACGGCTACGTCGGTAAGCGGCCGTTTACCCCGATCAAGATTAGCAGCGCAAAATTCAATCAGTACATCAAAGAGGTAATGGCCCTGGCAATGCCAAATAGCAGCTTCACCGTGTACAATGACGGCCGCCAACTTGACGACCACGGGACGGTGGTACCCAAAGCCTCCGTTATCGGCACCCATGCCGCCCGCCGTACCGCCGTCGGCCTACTGAAATCGCAAGGTCTGACCGATAGCGAAGTAATGGCAATGACCGGCCATAAATCCTTATCCGAGTTGGAGGGCTACGATCAACGCGATGCGGAAACCCGTGCGGTGGATATTATGCAGAAAATACGGGATAACCGGCACGGCCCGCTTCGCAAGGTCAGCTAACGAAAAAGGGGCGGCCCCCTGGATGGTGCCGCCCCGAAAAATGCTTAATGATAAGTCCCGAAGATAGGGCATATCCATCACTCATCCCGGCCTCACGGCCACTAATCTTCTAACCATGACCACATTCCCGCTTATGCAATTCCCCGGCGGCCAGCCCGTCCCCCCGCCCCCCGTCGGCCCCACGCCGCTAGGTAATAGCGTGGTGGACATACTGGAACGGACCGCCGCCGTACTGGAACATAAACTACACGGTGCGACCGATGAGCAATTCGATTACATCGACCGCCTCACCCGGCTACTAGGTAACTACGTGGCCTCCGAGCTGGCCGATGACGATGACGACCTTGACCTCATTGAGTGAGACGATCCGAACCGAAACGAAAAAACCCCGCTCCCTTAGCTTACGGCCGTGACAAGCTGACTAAAGGGCGGGGCATTCCGAAACAGTAAGTAACGAAACAGTACAAAGTTATGAAAACCTTTACCAGCCTACCAAAAACGGAGGCAAATCAATCCTTCTACAACCGCTACGCCACCCTCATTCCCACCCTGGGAATACTCGGTTATCTTTCCCAAATCGTCAGTGCGTTGACCGAGTTCGGTGTAATCTATTCCATCATTTACGCCTCCCTTTCCGAGTTCTGGCCGGACCGTGCCGGAGCCGTCGCCCTGGCCGGGGCCGTGGTGGGTACCTTGTTCCTGGAACTCGGTTTGCGCAAATTCCTACCCTATTCAGCCCGTGCCGTCATTCACCGCCGTTACAAGGGTTGGGATGGGTGGATAAGCGCGTTCGTGCTGGCCGCCACGGTCGGCCTCATTGCGGCCAGCGGGCTGCTATCTTTCCAGGGGTCACGCTCCTTAGTCGAGGCCGTGGCACCGCCCCCCGCCGTCCTGACCACCACGGCCGTCGATAGCCTGGCCGCCGCCGGAACCGCCGCCGCCGGAGATATATTAAAGGAGCAGCGGGATGAAACGCGCCGCCGTTACGCCGCCCTCATCGACGCCGCCAACCAGTCGGCCGGTGCCACCGTCCGGGAATTGGACGGCCAGCTCACCGCCCTACGATCAAAGGAGACCCGCACCGGCAAGAACTTCACTACCCGCCGGGGCCAGCTCACCGGCCAGCTGGAACGGGTCACGGCCGAACGGGACCGCAAGACGGCCCAACTGACGGCTGACCGAGCAAACGCCCTGGCCGCCCTGCAAACGGCGCACACGGCCAAAATCGACCTCATCCAGGGGGACCAAAGAACCGAGCGGCAAAAGATCGACGCCACCAACCAGCGGGCGGCATCCGAAATGACGGCGAAGGTAAACGGCTACGGCGGCGGGCTGGCCTACTTCACCCTGTTCTGTCTACTGGTACTCATCGTAGCGGTAACGATTAAAGAGCTACACCACGCCGGGGCCGATATTGAGGAACAGGTCGAGCCGGGGGCATACGATTTTGAAGCCGGACCCTATGCGGCGTTCCTGACCGCCCTGGGGGGCCGTTGGCAACGGTTCATCTACGGCCTCATTCACCGCATCGAAAAGGGGACAACGGACGCACCGGAGCCGGTAGCGGCACCAACGGTTTGGAGCCGGGACAACAACGCCCTTCGCGTGGTGCATACGCAAGGGGTGGGACGCAAGACGGCCGCAACGGGAACGGGCGAACCACGCCGACAGATCGGGTTTAAGACGCCCCCGGAGATCACCGGCGAACCCGCCCCGGACGCAAGCGAAGCACCCGAAGTAGAGGATGCGTTAACGCAATGCGTTAGCGACGCAATCCCGCCCGCCCCGGACGCAAGCGAAAAAGCACCGGCGGCGGGTGAGATCGGCCGGTGTGACCATTGCGGCACCGACTACGAAAAGCGCACCACCTGGCAGCGGTTCTGTCAGGCGCAATGCCGCAAAGACTTCCACGCCGCCGCGCACGGCGGGCGGGAATTCGACCCCAACTTCAAAGCCTGGAAAGATGCGAAGTAGTCAGGTCAATAGCCTACCGGCGGGCGGGCATCCGGGGTGCCTGTCAGTCACCCGAATGAGGAAACCGGTGGCATGGTTAACTTTACGGGGAAACGCGCCGCACGGCCTTCCAGGGGAACGGTGGCGTGGCTTAATGATAACCGGGGCGGCATGGTACGACCGGCCGCCCGCTAACCGCTTAATGATGTACTGTTACCCCACTTGCCCGAAGCAGGAATATATAACCGAGCTTAAAAACTTGTGCGAAGATTGCCCTTACCGCCCACTGGTCCGGGAATACTTGCAAAAGCAAATTATTGATCCGGCTTTGCGAATTAAAAAGATTGCGCCGCCGGATAAGGTTGATGAGTATTTTGACCGAGAGATCAATGACGCGCTAAAGGGCTTGCGGGATGCTGAATCATTCGCTTTGCAACCCGGTGCCAACCTCAAAAACGTAAGTGAGGTATACATCTGGAATACGGAACGCCTTAAAGTCTTGCGGGTACTTTCTCCGGCCGATAAAAGTGAGCGGGAACAATTGGCCGACCAGTACGTGTCGCAAGTACTGAGAAAATACACCGATGACTTCATTGATCGGTACGAACGGTCACGGGAAAAGGATCTACTGCTCCAACGGAAACGGATAACTACCAACGCGCCGTGCTGACAGATGAATCGGTCGGGGTAAAAATACACGCCGGAATTGGCGATACGCTTACTACCGCAATAGGAGCAAAGTATACTTCGGACGGACCGGGCTACGAGGTGCGATCCGGCAAACCAATTTGGGAATGGGTGAACTTGCTCACAATACACGGTTCGAGCGAGTTATCTGACCACGTTGAATTTACTGAAATAACCCCTTCCACACGGTTCCCGGCGGGTGACGCAATAGCCGTCTATCAGTACCTGAAATGGTTGAAAGGCGGGCAATGTCATTCCCCCTGTTCATCAACCCAGCATCTCTTAGACAAGTGTAGTGAGTGGGGGCTGTATTACTATTTCACGGGATACTATGATGAGGGTGAAGGCATATACATGAGGAAAGCGGAACAAGCAGCAAAGGAGTAAGAAACGGACCGGTTATAGAATGCGCGGCCTCAACGGTTAGACCGAGTACGCAAACAGGCGGGAAAAAGAGTCCGGAAAGAACTGGAATGCACGGGACTTAACGGTACTTCGGAAAATCCGACAACAAATTATCTGAGACGAAAAAACTACCGAAATGATTGACAACCAACTAAATAGGAACTAGTTAGGTAAACGGTACTTTTTTTGGTACTCTGGTACTTCAAAAGTACTGCCAACCCGCCCCAACTTTGCAGCACAACGAATGACCACAATGAACAAACTAGCGCAACCTATTCAAATGGAACAACGGATCGTAGTAATGACCCCGGCCGAAGTGCGGGAACTGATGAGAAGCACCCTGGCCGAAGCAAGGGCCGAAGATCGAGCCGAAGCCAAACGCCTGGCCGCCCTGGAACAATCCGAGCAGCCCCATCTACTCACCCGTCAACAGGCCGCTGACCTGCTAGGGGTATCCAAGGGCAGCATTGATAACTATGTGCGGGACGGCCTACTGACTAAGCGCAAGATCGGCACCCACTCGGTCCGCATCGACCGTGAGGAGATCGAAAAGCTCGCACGGCGGGTGTGAATGAAAAAAGCCCCACCGGTTAGGATGGGGCGATTATTTATTAACGAGGTTGCGCTAATAAGCGGGGCCGGGTCAAGACGCCAATCTAATACAACCGACCCCAACGTAGCAGCGGCCATAAAATAACCACTATGGCAAAGATAGTCCATAGGGGGGAAAGTCTACAATGCGTGGGCTATTCCCCCTATTTTATTACCGAACCCGGACCGGACGGCCAGCAACCGGCCGACCCCGGCAAGGGCTTCACCCGGACGCCGGACGGCCCCAATGAGGATCAAGCGGACCCTTCCCCCCACGCTACCCCGGCGGGTCCGGCCACGGCCGCCGGAGGCCCGCAAACAGTGGGCCGGGGGGCAAGTTCTCAACTTAACTGTAAGGAGGGTCACTTGCCCCCCCACGGGCATTCCCAGGCACTACCCCCGGCGGCCGAAACATCCACCTTGCCGCCCTTCGTACCCATCGACCGGTTAAGCCTGACCGATGACCGGCTAGATGGGATAGCCTGCCTACCCACCGATGGGGAATTGTTCACCGCTACCGAGAATAAGAGTTTGCGGTTTGGCCCCTTCCACCTGGTACCCCAACGGCGGGGCCGTGGCTACTACCGTCGGTTGTTTCTGGTGTACCACGCCAATCACTCCGACCCGGTGGCGAAGGTGCGCACCCATCCCGATGACGGCGGCAATCGAATGACCTTCCACGTCGAGAATCATTTGCACTACACCGGCGAAGCGGTCGGTATCTTGATCGAGCTACTGGATGAGATCGGGGCCACCAATGACGCGCTCACCCATTACGAAGTTGCGGCCGATAGCCCCCGGTGGCTGGAAGTGGCTAACTACATTGAGGAGAATATGCTCACGCGCAAGAACCGGGGCCACTGGCAACTGGAAAAGCGGGACGGCAAGGCGATAAAGGGGATGAGGGTAGGTAAACCCACCTCCGAGCGATACGCCGCCATGTACTCCAACGGTGCCGGACTTGACCGCCGTAACCGGCACTACATTGCCCGCAAGGCCGAAAGGGTAGGGGTTATTGCACCGGGTGAGCAAAACGAGCTGGTACGCCTGGAATGGAACCTAAGAAGTAAAGAGGTCAGGCGGCTAACTTACCTGGATGCCGGTACCGGAGAGACCCGCCCGCTCACCTTGCGCTCATTGCAAGACCCCGCCGTGAGGCTGGCCGTCTTTCGCAAACAGATGGATACGGGGTTCGTCTTTCGCAAGCGCACCGGCCGTGACCGCTATGATACCCCGCGCTTTTTTGACTGGGAGGCAATCACTGACCACTACCTCACCACCTACGATCCGGCCGCTAACGGCCCCGTGGCGGCCCCTATGAACGTAACGAGGCAACCGGTAACGGCCCGCAAGTCAAATGCGGCCTACGGCGCGAAGCAGGCCGTGAGTAAGCTAACCAAAGACGGCCGCCCCGGTGACTACCTGGTAAAGTCCCTTGCGCCCGTCATTCGCGGGCGGGCTACCGACGTGCTACTACATCCACATAGGCTACAAGAACTGGCCGATACGTTGGAGGGGGCGGGCTGCGAAGTTCCCACCGGGCTGCTTACCGAGATCGTAGCGGCATGGGTGGGGGCCGGGGTGAGCGACCTGGCCGGTGACCTGGCCCGATCCCTGCCTACCGACGTGGCCCGGATCATTACGGCCGAACATAGCATCCAACCCTACTACTCCAAAAAGCGCAAGGCCGCCCGGTTCTTGCCGCCGGTTGACCGCTTACCGGAAACGTTGCCCAACCTGCAAACCCTTACCCCATGTTCTCTAACCTAGCCACCACGCGCAAGGGGACGGCCGGGGAACGGTTCGTAGCCGACTACCTCCGAGGTCGGGGCGCAATTCCCTACGTGCCTGACCTGGACGGCCCCCATCCGTTCGACTTCATAGTGATGCACCCCGATAGTAAAGAGCCGTTCATCGTAGAGGTCAAAACTTACCCGCGCCTGTTTTCACGGCCGGAGACGGGCATCGACCTTGCCGACTTCCACGGCTACCCGGTAACGGCCCAAAGATTAGGTTGGCCGATCTATCTACTTTTCGTGGACGTATTCGAGCGAGCCGTCTACGGCGCGTACATCCACACCCTGAAACCCACCGCTACCGGCCACGGCAAAGCGTATTTCAGTCTTAACCAGTTTAAGCTATGCACTCGGTTGACGGGTAAGCAGGCGGCCCTGCTACCACCCATTGAGCAACCGGAGCGGTACAAGCGCACTTTGCGCCACTTCCAACGGTGAGTGAATGTAGGGTAGCCGTTCAGGGCGTCCCTCCAGTTCTTTTACTGAACGGTTGGCACACTACACCGCTACCACCTACCACTCATTCAACTAGATACTTCAATCACTAAACGAGGGAGAAAAACGAGGGTACCACTACCACCTACCACTCATTCAACCCTCCTATCCGAACCACTAAGTAAACGAACCATGCCGCAATCAACTCGCGATGAATTAAAGGCCCGTAAGGCCGTTGTAGCATCCATGCTACTAAAGGGCCACACGCATCAAGAAATAGCCGGACAAGTGAACGTAAGCCGTTCCCAGGTGACGAAGGACGTTGCCACGATCCGGGACCGGTGGGAATCGGATGCGCTGCAAGATTATACCCAGCATATCGCCCAGGAATTGCAAAGGCTCGACCTTATTATGAGTACCGCGTGGGAAGCGTGGGAAACCAGTAAAGGGGAAAACGGAGATCAACCCGGCAATCCTTCCTTCCTAAACATCGTATTGAAGGCACACGAACGGGTGTGTGTATTGAGGGGACTGGATGCCTCCCACAAGATTGAAATCAACGCGAGGGGCGGCATCAAGTCCCCCATGATGCACAGAGGAAGCGAAACGTGGTAGACAAAAATTCTATACAAATTGGGAATCAACAGACTGATACTACCACGTTGCCCTCGACCAACCGGCCGGTTTCAGCCGATAAAAGACTATTCGTCACCTAATTCGTCACCTACACCAATAACAAAGCCCCTAACTAGTTGATAGTCAGGGGCAATGTTATAAACAAAGTC
>CAVPZP010000029.1:0-12455 GCA_963710215.1 Lewinellaceae bacterium
GTCCTTGTTCTGCTCTACGTATTCGCGCTTGGCAAAGAATACGTCGGCAATAATATTGGACGCCGAGCGGGTGCTCTCCAGAATCCGGGCACCGGACACGGCACGCACGGCCTGCTCGTCATCGGGCGACCACACCACGGCGGCATCCACCTGACCGCTCTTAAACGCAGCGGCGGCGTCGACGGCACTGGCCTGGGGGATGATGTCGATATCGTTGACCGTCATGCCGCCGGCGTCCAGCAGCCAGAGGAGGAAAGAGTGCGAGGGGGTGAGTTCGGCCACGGCAACGGTTTTTCCGCGCAGACCGGCCACATTATTGATGCCCCGTTGGGCTACGATAGCGTCGCCGCCCCGCGACCAGTCGGCCTGGAATAGTACTACGGGATTGTAGGCACTCAGGTCGGAAAGGATGGTGGGGAAAGCATCGATGGTGTACCAGTGCACGTCGATGTCGCCGTTCTTAAAGGCGGCCAGCGAGGAAACCACGTCGTCATTGAGGACAAACTCCACATCGATACCGTACTCCTTTTTAAAGCGTGACTCGGCCGAAGCGGCAAAACCCTCGTTGAAGTATTGCCCCCCGGCGTAACCGCCCCAGGTAACCACGCCCACGCGAATAGCGTCGTTGTTACTCTTTTTGCCGCCGCCGAAGAGACCGCGCCGCCGCCGCCCGATCCGTCGGTGCTGCCGGCCTGCTCGGTGCCGTCGCCGCCCAGGTTGGGAAGCAGGCTGCCGTTGACAAAATAGTTAAAGCCGAAGAAGATGACCAGCAAGATGAGGATGGTGATCAGCAACTTGCTAAGGGTGGTTAAACGAGCCATTGGGTGGTTGTGTATGAAATGGTGGACCGGCCCCTTGCCGGGGGATAAGTCCGTATAAAAAAGCAGCCTACCCGCACCGGCGGCACCACGCACGGCGTGGCATCCTCGGGCCGGTAGGCTGCTCGGGTGATGGTTAGATTGGTGACAAGGTCTTACTCAAAGAAGGAATCATACTGGTTGCGCTGGCCGGTTTGACGCACCCGCTCTTTGACCGGGGCGTCCAGGTCCAGGACGTCGGTGTCGTTCTGGGCTTGCAGCAGGAGGTGGGATTTCTCTTCGCCCAGCAGCAGGCTGTTGCTTTCGGCTTCCCACTTCTCCAGCATTTGCATGCCTTCTTCCTCAAAAACACCGTTCTGGAGATCGACCGAATCCATGAAGTTGGCGGACATTTCCATGAAGCGTTCCATTTCGCCGACCTTATTGGCCACATCATCGGTAATGGCTTCCATGGCCATATTGATGGCGCGTTGATCCGGGTCGCCGTTGATGACGCTCATGGCCGAGGTCATGGCACCGTGGCTGGCGTGGATTGCCTTGCGCTCCTGTTCCTTAACGGATACCTGGTCTTTGATGTCCTCGGCCAGTACCTGACTGTTCTCGTACATTTTGGTGGAGGACGCGGTAGAGCACTTCCATTTTCTTATACAGGTCCTCCAGGCGAATATTGGACTCCTTGAGACGGCCGGCGCGGCGGCTCTTCAGGATCATCACGTTGCGCTTGTTGGTCTCCTTGGCCTTACTGGCTAGTTGCAGGTTGTTGGAAATGTCGCGCTGGTTATTGACGATCACTTCCTTGAGCTTGTGCATTTGCCCGCGCAGTTGGCTGATTTGCTTGTTCATCTTGCGCAGGTTACCCTCCAGCTCTTCCACATAGGTTTTGAGAATGCCAATGGGGTCGATCTGCACGAACATGCCGGTAATCTTGCGCATGATGCTCTTGTACATATAAAAGATGAGGTTCCTCATCTTCGGGTCGAGGACCATATAGACTACTATCCCCAAAACAGCCAGTGTGGCCGCCAGATAAAGTGTATTGGCCAGAATCGCTCCGATATTGACAACACTGAGGACATATCCTGCAAACCGGCTACAATGGCCCTGGCGAGGAAGATGAGTCCCGTGATGCCCTCGGGGCGTTTCCAGAAAGATTTCGGTTTGAGCTGTGGTGCTTCCATAAGGTAGAGATAAACTTGTCGGGTAAAGATAGGTAAAACAGCGGGTCAATAAATTTCTCGTGACCGGCTACCCAAGATAACCACTGAGGCGGCGGTTTGTGGTAGGGTTTCGATGAGCGGGGCGATTTTTCGATCATCATTCCATAGACGGCGACGGAGCTGCCCTCTTGCCAACGCCTCCCGCGGGTACTCGACGAAAGCCATGGGCCGCCCAGTCTGGCACTGCCTTCCAGAGCGGGCTCAACCGACTCGCCCTCCTCCTTCAGACCCTGCCCCCGCATCGCCCCCGCCACATTCCGATCCAGTGCCTCGTGGGCCAGTGGGGTGGGTACTCGTTCAGGCGTTGCATGGCCGCGTTGACGGCATCCTTGTCCTCGCCGGCGGCGGCGGTGCGCAACTCGGCGGCGAGGGAGGTGATCCGTTGCTTTTGCTCGGCGGATAGAGCCACTCGTCGTTTTGGCGGAGGAAGGCGTCCGAGCCCAGCGCGATGTTGTCGGCCTCGTTGCGGGCTTCCAGCAGGGCACGGACGGCCATGTCATCGGCGCCTGCCGGATGCTGTCGATCAGCATGGGAGCCATCTCTTCGACAGATCGTACTGCGAACGGATGGTGACTGTCTGCTCCGTCTCCGAACGCAGTTCCGAGGCCCGCACCTGGAGGATTCCGTCGGCGTCCAGCATGAAACGGATCTCGATTTGGGGGATACCGGCGGGCATGGGCGGGATGCCCTTCAGGATAAACTCGCCCAGTTTGCGGTTGTCCTTTACCAGGTCGCGCTCCCCCTGATAGACGCCTACCTTCAGGTTGGCCTGACCGTCTACCGAAGTGGTGTACTTGCGGGCTACGCGGGTGGGCACCTTGCTGTTGCGGGGGATGATGGCATCCATCAGCCCACCCACCGTTTCGATGCCGAGGGAGAGCGGGGTCACGTCCAGCAGCAGGACATTTTTGCGGTTGCCGGCCAGGATGTCGGCCTGGATGGCGGCACCCAGAGCGACCACCTCGTCGGGGTCGATGCCGGTTTCGGGGGTGCGGCCGAAGAACTCGCTCACCTGATCCTTTACCAGCGGGATGCGGGTGCTGCCGCCTACCAGCACGACCTTATCAACGGCCTCCTTATTTAGTTCCGCGTCCGTCAGGGCGCGGGCGCAGGCGCGGAGGGTACGGTCCAGGGTGGGGCGGATGAGTTCCTCGAAGGTAGCACGGGTGATGCGGATTTCCCCGCCCTGCCACTCGGCCACGTATGTTTCTTTGGAACTAAGGTGCTTTTTGGCCCGCTCGGCGGCGAGGCGGACGGCCTGGCCCCGGCCGGCATCGGCGGCTAGTTCATCGGCACTTACCTGCCCCGTAGCGATCCAGTGATCGACGATGGCGCGGTCGAAATCGTCGCCGCCGAGGAAGGTATCGCCGTTGGTAGCCAGTACCTCGAAAATGCCGCCCTCGATCCGCAGCAGGGATACATCGAAGGTACCGCCGCCCAGATCGTAGACGGCGATGGTGCGCCCCTCGTCGTCCTCCGGGTTGATCCCGATTCCGTAGGCGAGACTGGCGGCGGTGGGTTCGTTTACGATGCGTAGAATATCCAGTCCGGCCAGTTTACCGGCGTCGCGGGTGGCCTGGCGCTGGGCGTCGTTAAAGTAGGCCGGCACGGTAACGACGGCACGGTTGACCGGCCGGCCGGTAGCGGTTTGCACCCGTTCGCGTAGCTCGCGCAGGATGGCGGCACTCAGTTCGATGGGCGTGTAGAAGCGGTCATCCACCCGGATTTTCACCAGGCTTTCGGTATCCTCGTCGATGAGTTCGTAGCCGAAGTTTTCGGCAAATTCGGCCACGTCGCCGTAGCTTTTGCCCATCAGCCGTTTGACCGACCACACCGTCCGGCCGGGGTTGCTGACCAGTTGCTCGCGGGCGTCGTCGCCTACCAGTACCTCGCCGGCGGCATTGAAGTGCACGATGGAAGGCAGCAAGGTAGACGAACCATCCGTGCCGCGCACGGCCACGGCCGTTTCGTCGGCTACGTAGGCCACGAGGCTATTGGTCGTCCCCAGGTCGATGCCGACGATCAGTTCCGTTTCCGGTTGTTTTTCCTGCGTGGGGTCGGCGAGGGTGCCTTCCTGTAGGTTGATCTTGAATTTGGCCATAGTATGGGAGTGGTCTTTTGCTGCCGCGCCGGGGGGGCACGCGGGGTTAGCTTGAACAGGGTTAACGGTTGAGGGCGGGGGTAGTTTTTGTAACCGCTTTGCGTGAGGTGCCTGGACGGGCCGACCGCAGGGAGGAGACCCGGAGCGCAGCGGAGGGGCCGAGCAGACTTGCGAGCCGGGAAGGGACCGACCGGGGCGTTAGCCGCGGGCACGCCCGAAATAGTCGTATCGTTCTTTTTCTACTGCCTCACGCGTTCAACGTGCCCGCCATGAATTGTTTTACGTAGCCCGCGATTTCCTCGCCTTTTTCCTCCTGCAGGAAGTGGCCCGCGTTTTCGATGGTGATGCGCGGCCGGTCTTGGGCGGTGGGGATGAGGTCGTAGAAAAAGCCCTCGAAACCGCTCAGGACGGGGTCTTTATCGGAGAAGAGCACGAGGGCCGGTTTGGTCCATTCGCTCAGTACGCGGCGGGCTTCGTTCATGCGGTCTACGCCGCCGTCGGTGGGTTTGGACGGGACGAGGGACGGGAATGATTTGGCGCCGTCCTTATACTTACGGCCGGGGTGGGGCGCATTGTAGGCCGCGATGACTTCTCTGGATAGTTTGGTGAAACTGGCGTACTGGATAATGCGGCCCACGGGCACGGACGGGTGATAGCGTGCGAACCACTGCCAGATGCGGAAGCCGAGGGGGAGCCGGTTGCCCCGGGGCAAAAAGGTGTTGAGGATGACCACCCGTTTGAACCGCCGGGGGTGTGCGCCCAGCAGGGCCAAGCCGAGCAGGCCGCCCCAGTCCTGGACGATGAGGGTGATGTCGTTGAGTTCGAGCCGGTCGATCAGGTTTTCGAGCGAGCGGAAGTGGAGGTCGTAGGAATAGTCGCGCCAGCCGACGATTTTGTCCGATTTACCGAAACCGATCAGGTCGGGCGCAATGAAGCGGTGGCCGGGCGTGAGGACGGGGATGAATTTGCGGTAGAGGAAACTCCAGCTCGGTTCTCCGTGGAGGGCGAGGATGGTTTCGCCGCTGCCCTCGTCGAGGTAGTGCATGCGAATGCCCTCGAAATCGACGTAGTTTTCCCGGTAGGGATAATCGGGCAGATCGGCGAAGCGGGCGGCGGGGGTGCGAACGGTTTGCATGGCGGCTTGGGGGTGGTTGAGGCGACAAAGGTAAGGGCCGGTGGGTAAGCGGGCGGCGGGAAGGAGAAGTGCGGCCGGCCCGAAAGGGGGAATGATACGGGCGACCCAACCTTCCCCACCATTATACGTACTATGTTCCGTACTTTTGAGCACGCTACCATCTAACTACCTTCCATGCGCCAGATTTTGCTGTTTTCTTTTCTGCTTGTTTTTTGCGGCTTGTCGGCCCAGACGATCGACCTGCCGGGGCTGATCCAAAAATACAAGGAGGACGTACGCGGACCCTACCGCGACATCCGCTGGTTTTGCCCCAACGGCACCACCCGCGCGGCCCGCGACCCCTGCCCCGACGCCGAGGGCGTGCAGCACGCCCGCTATAAAGACGAGGTGGTGCAACTGGGTAAAACCAGACACCTGTTCTGGGGCCAGATTCTGGCCAGTACGGACAAGGATGACTTCTGGGATGCCGAGAAAGAACACTCGCGGCTGAAGCAATACCAACTGGAGCAGTACCTGCGGGCCGTGGACGACGGCTGGGTGCTGGAAAAGGCCCGCTACTACCGCGGGGCCATGCAGGTGGAGGACGAAGAGGAGTGGGGGCGTGATTTTTTTCGTTGGCTGTTGCGCCGCGAGGACGACGTGCGGACCAATTTCTACCTGATCCGCCAGGCTGCCCGCGACATTCCGCACCGGGGCGATACCGATCTGAGCCGGAATATCCGCGCCGTGAGCCGGACGATTGCCGACGAGTACCCCAAGTTTCAGGACCTGCGCATCAAAATTCACGGCAGGCCCGAGGCCGGAGACGCGGCCGCCGTGCGCGAGTTTTTGCAGGAATATAACAGCGACCTGATAAAGCGCGGCCTGGACGACGACATGGTGCGCCTGGCGGCCGACATCGACCAGGCCTACGGCGGGGCCAGCCTGAAAAACTTGCAGGAAGTGATCGGCGATATCCGCGCCGATGCCCTGCTGCACGACCGGCTGACTACCTTTCTGCGCAGCCACGGCGGCGGCGGCGATGCCGACCGCCCCGACCGCCTGACGGCGGCGGCCGACCTGCTGTACGACATCCGCCGGGAACTGCTCAACGAACCCAATGCCACTACCCGCCTGAACTTGCTGGACGTGTCGCTGGAATTGGAGACCCTGTTGTTTCGTGAAGCCAACGACTGGGAAGCCGTTAGCCCCCGGGAGCAGATGGAAAAGATCTGCTACCTGGGCCGCGCCGCCGCCGGTGCCGGTTTTCTGGAAAACTGGGAGTTCGACCAGGTGGGGCAGGCCGTGGCCGACCCCAACTACCGCTACATCTACCAGCCCACCCTGACCGCTTACCTGGACGACGCCCGCCGCCTGGTGGAATGGGGCACGGCCACCAACCGCGCCGTCTACGGTGACGTGGTGGACACCTACGCCGAGTTCGAGCCGCTGGCCGTGGGTTTCCTGGACGACCGCATCCGCTCTTCCGTGCTGTTGCCGCTGGGTACCGCCATCGGCGAGTTGGGCGATTTCGTGGCCGCGCAGGGCAATGAGCGCAACGAGGTGATGGACGTGGAAAACCAGGGACAGATTCGCGGCCTCAACCCCGGCTACGCCCGGGGCAAACTGGTGGTGGTGACCACCAACCCCGAGAACCTACAGGTAGAAAACGACAAAATTTATGCTTTCCTGCGGCCGCCCTCCGACATCAAGCCGGTGGCGGGTATTCTGACCGTTTCGGAGGGTAACATGGTCTCGCACGTGCAACTGCTGGCGCGTAACCTGGGAATTCCGAATGCTATCCTGACCGCTGACCAACTGGAGGAAATGAGCGAGTACGACGGCGAGGAGGTTTTTTACGCCGTGGGCGTGCGCGGTAACGTGATCATGAAACCGGCCGGCGACATGGATAAGGAGGAAAAGCAGCTTTTTGCCAAGCAGGAACGCAACGAGAACCGCATCCGTGTGGAGGCCGACCGGATCAAACTGAACGAGCGCGAAGTGCTGAACATGCGCAACGTGCGCAGTTCGGATTCCGGCATCCGGGTGGGGCCGAAGGCCGCCAACCTGGGCCAGTTAAAAGCCTTGTTTCCCGAAAACGTGGTGGAAGGACTGGTGATCGGGTTCGGTATTTTCCGCGACCACATGGACCAGCTGATGCCCGGCCCGCAGGGCCTGACCTACTGGCAGTTTTTGAACAGCCGTTTTGCCGAGGCAGAACGGATGCGCAAGCGCAAGATGACCGAAGATCAGATTGACGAATGGCTGCTGCGCCAATTGGCTACTTTGAGTAACGAGATCAAGCGGATGCCGCTAAAGCCCTACCTGAAGCAGGAACTGGAGCAGGGTTTCCGCACCGTGCTGGGCGGCGAACTGGGCGCGGTGCCGGTTTTTCTGCGCAGCGATACCAACATGGAGGACCTGAAAGAATTTACCGGCGCGGGCCTGAATCTGACGCTGTTTAATGTGGTGGACCGGCAGAAGATCATCGACGGCATCAAGGAAGTGTGGGCCTCGCCCTACACCGAGCGGAGCTACCGCTGGCGGCAGCGCTACCTGCTCAATCCCGAGAATGTTTTTCCCAGCATCCTCATCATTCCCAGCGTGGACGTGGATTATTCCGGCGTGGTCATTACCAAGGGCGTCACTACCGGCAACGAGGACGACGTGACCGCGGCCTTCAGCCGCGGCGCGGGCGGTGCCGTGGACGGGCAGGCCGCCGAGAGCTACCTGCTGGACCACACCGGCCGCCGGCACCTGCTTTCGCCCGCCCGCGAGCGGATGCACCGCCGCCTGCCGGCGGCGGGCGGCTCGGTTTTCGAGCGGGCTGATTTCGACCAACCCATCCTCAACCGCCGCAACCTCGACGATCTGGAAAAACTGGCCCGTACCGTGGAATCCAAAATGCCGGAAGCGGAGGGCGTGGAAGGCACCGGGCCGTGGGACGTGGAACTCGGTTTTCAGAACGACAAGATCTGGCTCTTCCAGATCCGCCCCTTCGTAGAGAACAAACGCGCCCAATCTTCCGATTACCTGGAACGGATCAGCCCCGCCCTCGCCACCGATCGCCTGATCGATCTAACCCCCGAACTCCCCCGTGAAGAATACTAACATGCGTACCAAAATACTCCTGCCCCTGGCACTCCTCGTGCTCTGGCTCATCGTCCCGCTCAAGACCACCAACTCGTATCCCATCGACGGTTACGAGCGCACCGGCATCGAACGGCTACTCTATCTGGTGGACATGGATTCCTCGGGTCTCGTCCGCAAGCTGCCCTACGGCGGCCGGCTGCCGACGGATAGCATTCGCCTGAATCTGGTCAGCCGCGAGCGGCCCGACAGCCTGTCGGACATCGACCGCGTACTACAGGAATCCCTGGTGGACGTTTTTCCCAGCCGCTCGGCCGCCTATTCCATCAGCGTGCTGGACATGACCCCCGGCCGCGAGATCCGCTACGCCGAACACCGCCCCGAGGTCGGCTACCAGCCCGGCAGCGTGGGTAAACTGGCGGTGCTGACCGCCATTTTCTGCGAGCTGGAGAACGTCTACGTCGACTCAGTGGAGGCCCGCTGGGACCTGCTGAAAAAGCGCGTGGTCCGTTCCGGTGCCTTCGGCGTGCGCGACCACCACACTATTCCTTTCTACGACCCCGAAACCAACCGTTACAACCGCCGCCAGGTGGGCACGGTCGACGATTTCAGCCTCTACCAGTGGATCGATCACATGGTATCGGTGAGCAACAACGGCGCGGCCAGCATCGTGTGGCGGGAGGCTTTTCTGATGCGTGTTTTCGGGCAGAAATACCCCACCCTGACGCAGGAAGAGGCCGATGAATACTTCCGCAAAACGCCCCGCCGCGAACTGGCCGATATTGCCGAGAGCGTGGTTAACGAACCCCTGCGCAACCTGGGCATCACCCACGACGAGTGGCGGCTGGGCCAGCTGTTTACCCGGGGCGGCAGCAATATCATCCCGCCCAAGGGCGGCAGTATCGGCACCACGCGCGGCCTGATGAAATGGCTGCTGGCCCTGGAGAGCGGCCGGGTGATCGACGCGCCCAGCTCATTGGAAATGAAGCGGCTGATGTACATGACCGACCGCCGCATCCGCTACGCCCACTCGCCCACGCTGGATGAATCGGCCGTCTACTTCAAGTCCGGCAGTTTCTACGGCGGCGGCGGCGGTAAGTATGCCGGTTTGGGATTCAATTACATGAATTCCATCGCCATCGTGGAGCACCCCGACGGCGGTGCCCGCTACGCCGTGGCGTTGATGTCTAATGTGCTGGGTCGCAATTCCGCCTACGCCCACCAGGTACTGGCCTCCAAGATCGACCGCGTGATCCGCGAGGGTTTTGCCGACCGGGATTCGCAGGAAGCCATCCGTGCCGATGCGCCGGGCGACGACACGGATTGAATAGTTAGCGTGTACCTCCCTAAGAGCGTGTCTAAATTTTTACTTCCTGATAACCAAGCGTTTAAGAAGCTGGCGTCGTAAAAACTGACTTACGTAACCCGCCATGCGCGCACCACGAAGTAGCCGCGAAGCGAATCATTGATCCTCAGTTCTTAAAAAATTTAGACACGCTCTAATTATTCAGTGCCCAGTCGTACTCCTTGTATTCGATCTTCGCTCCTTGTTTCAAATCGGTAGTAGCGTACTTATTCAGGTAACTGCGTAAATCACCGAAGTCCTTACCATACCAGTCGAATACTTTAGAGACCTCGGCCGCGTTGGCGGTGATCTGATTATAGCGATCGTTATTGATAAACGCTTTGGCACGCTGCTCCAGTAAGGAGTTCAGGTTGGCGGAGGTAAACGCTTTGTCGGCCAGGGGTGGACAGGAAACGGCGGCACAGTTAACGGCGAAGTGAATGCGCGGCTCACTGTAGCGCGGGCGAATGATGTCGTTCTCGATCTGATTGAGCGAATACTTCTTGCCTTCCAGCGTAATCCATTTAACGGACCACGGGTCACCGCCGTCCAAATCCTTGATACTTTTGAGGGGGTAGGCCTTCAGGATTCGTTTGATGGTAAAGGCGTTGTAGGCATTGATCCAGTAAGCCAACGAGGCACTGCGGCCCCAGTCGGATTGGGGGATGGATTCGGCTAGTTCAGCCAGATAGGCATCGAGTTTGCTTTCGTCCTTTTTCAGTCCGGCGTAATTCACCTTTCCGGCACTGGAAACATACTTGCGCAACAGCGCATCGAAGGCTGCGTGATCGGGTGCAGCCGGGGTGGCGGTGACCTCTGTGGCGGTGATTTGCGGCTGGGCGGGAGCGGTCGATCTGGCGGTCGTATTATTCTGCGGTGCGGGAGTGGCTGACAGGGAGGAAGTTACTTCCGGCTGGGCGATCGTGATCCTTTTTGCTTTGGCGGCCGTCGCATCGCGGCGGGGCGTACCGGTAGCCGTAGTGCGGGTATCATCCAGGGTTTTGCTTACGTCAATGGTGGGCTGCGCGCCGGTAGCGGGCGCGGCGGCGGCCAGGCCGTCATCCATCGTTTGGGTGGTATCGGTTCCGGGTGCGGCCCTATCGGTAGTGGTGGCAGCGGTCGATTTCATTTGGCTCACATCGTCCGCCGGCGCGTTGCCGGAGCAGGAAAAACAGGAAAACAGGTATCCGAAGGTGATTAAAACGATCAGGTAACGCATAACAGGTAGTTGGTTAATCAGATAATACCCTTCCAATACCACCGGCCGCGCCCCAAGGTTGAGGCATCTGCGGACAGTTGAGCCGATCCGTGCTTGAAAATGTTCGGCGCGGAAAAGGAAAGCGGTTTTACCCGGTGCAGGAAATAAGCGGTTTACTCACCGAGTTACGCCCTAAAGCCGTTATCTTGCGGCCATGTCAGACGCCTATATTTACGATGCCCTGCGCACGCCCCGGGGGCGCGGCCTGCCCGGCGGTGCCCTCTTCGAAGTGAAGCCGATCCGGTTGCTGGTGGACTGCCTGGAGGCCATGCGCCGCCGACTGGACTTGCCGCAACTGCCCCTGGAAACGGACGACCTGATCGTGGGCTGCGCCCTGCCCACCGACGACCAGGGGTACAATATTGCCCGCGCCGCCTTACTCCAGGCGGGTTGGGAAACCGCCCGGGGCGGTATCCAGATCAACCGTTTCGACGCCTCGGGGCTGGAGGCAGTCAACCAGGCGGCGGCCCGCGTGGCAACGGGTTGGGACGACCTCATCCTGGCCGGCGGCCTCGACTCCATGAGCCGTGTGCCCTACCTGACCAGCAACGGCCCGATGGTGAACGACCCCCAGACCATCATCGACACCCACTACATCCCGCAAGGCGTGGCGGCCGACCTGGTAGCTACGCTGGAACACATCAGTCGTGAAGAACTGGACGAGTTCGCCCTTCGCTCCCACCAGCGCGCCCGCACCGCCCGCGATGCGGGCTGGTTCGCGCCAAGCCTGGAACCCATCCGCGACCGCAACGGCCTTATAATCCTGGATCAGGACGAGTGGATCACCGGCGAAGTGAACAGGGAGCAGCTGGCCGCCCACGAGGCCCGCTACCGCGAACTCGGCTCGGCCGGTTTCGATATCATGGCCATGCACCGTTTCCCGCTGGTAGAATACATCGATCACCGCCACACCGTCGGTAACAGTGCGCAGGCCACCGACGGCGCGGCCCTGGCCCTGATCGGCAGCGAGCAGAAGGGGAAACAGTTCGCGCCTCCGACCCCGCGCCAAAGTACGCTCGGCGGCCCTGGCTACCGTGGATGCCGCCGTGCTGGGCGGCGGGGCCGTGGCCGCGCAAATGGCCCTGGAGAAAGCCGGCCTGAAGGAAGCAGACGTGGACCTGTGGGAATTCAACGAGTCTTTTGCCGCCAACTGCATTTCCTTTCAGCGCACCCTGGCCATACCCGACGATAAATTCAACGTTCTCGGCGGCTCCATCGCGCTGGGCCACCCGCTGGGCGCGACCGGCCTGATGCTGGTCTGCCACGTGCTGGACGAACTCGAACGCCGTGACCAGACCTTCGGTCTTCTTACCATTAATTCCGGAGCGGGGCTGGCCGATTGCCACCCTCCTCGAACGCGTTGCCCCATGATCCACTATACGAAAGACGTCGATAACGTCGTCACCCTGCGCCTCGACATGGACGGCCGGGAAGGCAACGTTATCAACCACAATATTCAGGAGGCTTTTTCTCCCATCATCAAACACCTGCAGGCCGAGAAAGCCCGCCACG
>CAVPZP010000030.1:0-14870 GCA_963710215.1 Lewinellaceae bacterium
ACCTCTACAACGAGGAAATGGAGTGCTACCCCGACAATAAGGCTTACCTGCTGGGGCGCAAGGCATTCGACCAGTTCTACCTCACCGGATATTCCATCGAGGCCCTCAACACCGCCGAGCAAGCCATGAAAGTGGGCGGCGACAAAACCGAGTACATCGTATTGGTCCCCACCGGCGAACTGCTCAACTACCTGTTCAAAGAGAAGCAGGTTGACAAGAAGCGCGTCCAGGAGATCTACCTCATGGCCAAGGGCCTGACCGAAGCCAACCAGAAAGGTACCTACGCCCAGTACTACACCGACGGCATGGCCAACGTAGACAATAAGATCGCCGAGATCGAGAGCGAGGTTTTCGATTGCCAGTACTTCAAGGAAAACCTGCTGCCTAAATTCGAGGAGAACCGCGACAGCCTGGACATTATCGGCTACATTTACAAGAAGATGGTTCAGCAGGGCTGTGACACGACCGATGCCGACGTGATGCGCGTGAAGAGCCGCTACGACGAGATCTACGCCACCAAGGCCGCCGAGTTTGAACTCGAACGCCGCCGCATGAACCCCGCCTACGACGCCAACGAACTCTACAACGAAGGCAATTACAACGGGTCCATTAGCCGTTACCGCGAGGCCATCGAGCAGGCCGACAACGACGAGAAGAAGGCGCAGTACTACTACCAGATCGCCTCCATCCAGTCGGGCAAACTCGGCTCCTACGGCTCGGCCCGCGAGAGTGCCAACCGCGCCGCACAACTCAACCGCGGCTGGGGAAAACCCTACATTCTCATCGGTGATATCTACGGCCGCATGAGTGCCGGCTGCGGCGATTCCTGGAACCAGCGCCTCGCCGTACTGGCCGCCATCGACAAGTACAGCTACGCTAAAAGCATCGATTCTTCCGTGGCCAGTGACGCCACCAGCCGCATCAGCCGCTACAGCGATTCAATGCCCACCAGCGAAGAAGCTTTCTCGCGTAGCATGAGCGCGGGTGCCAAGATCAACGTCGGTTGCGGCATCAACGAAACCGTCACGCTGCGTTTCCAGTAGCGTGGTTTGCGTTGAGTAAAGTGCCTTTTTCGGGCGTGCCCCCGGCCTGACGGCCGGGGTCGGGTCCTTCCAGGGTTCGCTGTTCGCTCCGTGCTACGCACCCTTCCTTACGTCGGCCTTCCAGGCCCCTCACGCAAACAAAGCCCGGTCCACGTCAGTGGAGCCGGGCTTTGTCTTTTAGAGTGTGTCTAAAATTTTAAGAACTGAGGATCAATGATTCGCTTCGCGGCTGCTTGGGGTAAGGTTCCGGCAGAAAAAACGCTTCGCGGCTACTTCGTGGTGCGCGCATAGCGGGTTACGTAAGTCAGTTTTTATGACGCCAGGTTTTTAAATGCTTGGTTATCAGGAAGTAAAAATTTAGACACGCTCTAACTAGCAGTAATCCTAATTCGACCGCGGCAGTTTTACCACCCGCTCCGTAAACAACACGCGCCGGTCTACACCAAGCACGCGGATAACGTAAGTGCCCCCCGCCAACCTACTCATATCCAGCCGATCGGCCAACGGTCCGCTACTGATCTCCCGCCCGGAGATGTCGCTGACCACCATGGCGGCCCCACTATATTGGCTCGCGTCATAATCCAACCGCAACACCTGGTCAACCGGGTTGCGGATAAAGCGTAATACCCCCGGCCGCCCGGGTTTCCTCGATGCCGGTGGAAATAAAGAAAAAGGGGTCGGAAAGGGGGGAGAGGCAGTCGTTTCGAGTATTCTGTGCGGTATAAGTACCTGTCTGAACCGGTGTCAGGACTTGTGCACCATTCGTTTCCAGCAACACTCCATTCAGAAACCATCGTACAACAACGGAACTGCCCGATGGACTGGAAAAAAGCATATCATCAATTTGATAAATAGTGGGCTGATTTACAACCGATTTGGTGATATAAACACTCGGTGAATAATCACTGAGACAACCCGCTTCGTTAGCTACACGTACTCTATTAAACCGTGTACTGCTAACCTCAATACTTGAGGTTGTATCCCCGCCGTTCCATTGATAAAATGCAAAGCCCGATGGTACGCTTAAGATAGCTACTTCATCGTTGCAAAGAGTTGTATCGCCCCCTTCAACGGTTATTACCGGTTGAGAGGGAGTAAATAGATTACTCTCAGTAATTGTAATGGGATCAGAAATCGGCGACACACATCCGCCGTTACTTATTGCAGTTACTTGATAGGTTCCGGCACTATCAACTTGAATAACCGATGTACCGGAAACACCGTTAGACCACACATGAGTGGTAGAGAAATTACCTGGAGCGAAAAGTGAAATAGTCTCACCCTGGCAGAAAACCGGAAATAAATTATCGTAGGTGATAACTGGCTTGGTTGGGATCGGTTCAAACTGGATAAGACCGGAATTGGAGCGCGGACCCAGGCACCCCGAAGAGTCAATCGTTTGGTAGCTCACTCGGGTGGTATTCGTCAGGGAGATCGTCTGGCTCGTATCACCGGTTTCCCAGAAATACCGGTTATAGCCGCTCGGCGCGGAATAGGACAGGGTATCGCCGAAACAAATCGGACCCTCGGGTGCGGTCAGCGGCAACGGGTCGTCGGTAGCGAGCGACGTACAGTTGCGGAGAATAACCAGCGATCTATTGGTATGGAAAGCCAGTTTTCGGTCGTCGCCCCAATTGATGAGCTTATTGCTCAGTTGGTGAGCATTTACCCGCAGATTGGTTATGGTAATCGGAGTCATTGTAATGGCATAAGTCGTTGTATTGAAGGTACGCAGCACGAACTCATCGCCGAAACCGGCGGTCAGGAAATAGACGACGGCCAGGTCGGGGACGGGTTCCACGCCCGAAGGATATACGCCGTTCGAGAGGTTATAGCTCCCCACCAGCGTAGGCACATCGCCGGCCACACCGATCCGCTCGCCCTTATTGGTGTACAGAAAATTGCCTCGGCCTTCGATCAGGGTACCGAGGTCGTCGACCAAACCGGTATAAACGCTTCCCTGCGTTACTCCATTCTCGCTGAGGATAAGCCGGCGCAGTCCGCGTTCCGCTGTTTCGTTATTCAGGCCGTACAGTTCGCCGCCCGCAAAGGCCAGTGAATTGCTGCCCACCCCCGCCGGAGTGGTATTGGGTCGCATGACGCCCTCATCGTATACGGCCACGCCCCGGTGCCGGGGGCTTGCCCCCGGAAGCTGCCGGGAGACTACGATCGAGTTGGGCTGACCGGGTAGCACCTCGATGTCCTCGGCGTAGTAGGAACCGAGAACGGGGTCGCTACCCAGCCCGAACGTGAGGTCCACGGTTTTAGCGGCCACGTTCGAATTTAACCACTTCCGGGGCGCCGGCCAAACCGATGTAGATGAAAGCCCCGTCGTCTGAAATGGCCAGTTTGGTGGGTTCGCTACCCACGAAGTAGCGTTGCTCCACGGTGCCGAAGTAGGGGTTGACTACGCAGAGGCTGTTGGCATTGGGTCCCGCCTCACCGGATGCCGCTACGTAGATGCGGTCCTCGCCGGCTACGTAGAGCAGGTCATTGATGGGGAAATTGATGATTTTGATGTCCTGAGCAATGGCAAAGCCGAAAGTCAGAACGAAAAAAAGGAAAAGGGTACAGTGCTTCATGATTAATGGGTGGTGATTGAGGGAAAAGGTAAGTGTATGTTGTCATCTCCACTAGACTATCTTCTCCTGCCTGAGGACAGAATAAACGGTGGCCGTAAAGGAACCCCACCTAGTAGTTGTTAATGCAAGTGACTTAACAAAGTTAGGAATTTGGTCATGGCACCCAGGTACAATAGTTCCGTTGGTTCAATGGCCGACAAAGTTTTATTGGATTTAACCTACTAATAGCAATCTGCAAGGGTCGTTGTCTTAGGACTTTAGGGGACTTTTTATAGCTGAGGATCAATGATTTACAGTTCCGGCTAGATGAGAAATTCGCTTCGCGGCTACTTCGTGGTTAAGGTTCCGGCTAGATAAAAATTCGCTTCGCGGCTACTTCGTGGTGCGCGCATAGCGGGTTACGTAAGTCAGTTTTTACGACGCCAGGTTCTTAAATGCTTGGTTCTCAGTAAGTAAAAATTTAGACACGCTCTTAGCCAGTTGAGTAAGTTATTTTTCATGACGCAGCGTTTGTAAATGCTGCCTTGCTTCTACCGTACGAAGTAAGCTATCTTTAATTACTTAATTTCTCCTCAAATATAAGAAAACACCCCCTTTTTTGTTTTTCAAACATACTGTATTAAAACACATACGTTATAATAATTTGTAATATCAAAACTTTTTGTTCTATGTTTGCTGCGTTCTCACAGGTTGCAAAAAAAGAAAAGAATGTCCAGCAAATCACTTTCGGGATCGCAGCAGGCGATCCTCGTTATTCCCCTGCACCGGCTAAATCTCTGTCTCCCACTCTATGGTGGGGTCTCGGCCGGATTTCCGTCTCCGGCGGATGATTACCTCGAAGAACACTTGGATGTAGGTGACTACCTGGTAAAAAACCCCACGGCTACCTTCTTCGTGCGGGTACAGGGCGATAGCATGGTCGGGGCGGGCATTCACCCGGACGATATTCTGGTAGTGGATCGCTCCCTTGCGGCCCGACACAACACCATCATCATCGCCGTACTCAATGGCGAGTTTACCGTCAAACGCCTTTACAAGAAGGGAGGAGACATCAGGCTGGTGCCCGAGAACCCGCGCTACGCGAGTCTGAGCATCCGCGACGGTGATGAGTTTGACGTTTGGGGGGTGGTCGCCCACGTTCTTCACAAGCCAACCTAGACACTCATGGACCGTTTCTTTGCCCTGGTGGACTGCAACAACTTCTACGCGAGTTGTGAGCGGGTTTTCCAACCCCGGTTGAATGGAAAACCCGTGGTGGTTTTGTCCAATAACGATGGTTGCGTCGTAGCACGCAGCAATGAGGCCAAGGCCCTGGGTATTCCCATGGGCGAGCCGCTATTTAAGGTACGCCGACTCATTCTCACGGAAAAAGTGGAGGTCTTCTCTTCCAACTACTCGCTCTATGGTGATATGTCACGCCGCGTAATGGAGGTTTTGGCCGCCCATTGTCTGGACATCGAGGTATACTCCATCGACGAAGCATTTCTGGAACTGCGCTTTGCCCGGCAATCACCGGCATCCCTTACCGCATGGGCCGTGGAACTGCGTGCCAAAGTTTACCTCTGGACGGGTATTCCCGTATCCATCGGAATCGCTCCCACTAAAACGCTGGCCAAACTGGCCAACCATGTAGCCAAAAAGCGTACCGCTACCGGAGTCGCTTTTCTCTACCCCGACAATGCCGTACTGGCGGAACTGGCCATCGACGAAGTCTGGGGAGTAGGCCGCGCCTACCGGACCCGCCTGGAGCAAACCGGCGTGGCTACCGTGCGTGATTTACAAAGGGTCAACGAACACTGGATGTGCCGGGAATTCGGAGTGGTCGGTCTGCGGCTACTGAAAGAATTGAACGGTTTCGTGTGTCACGAACTGGAATCACCCATAACGGAACGTAAGAACACCATGGTTTCCCGCTCCTTTTCCACCGATATTTATGAGTTGGAGGAAATTGAGCGGCGACTCGCCCTCTACGCAACTCGCCTTGGAGAAAAACTGCGTCAGTACCGTCAGGCCGCCACGGTGCTGACGGTGTACCTGTGGGTCAATAAGTTTCAGAACCGGCGCAAAGACGGCCGCACCTGTTTTACGCAGAGTGTCACCCTGCCCCTGGCGACCAATAATACCAATCACCTGATCGCCTGGTCCCGCGTGATCGCCAAAGTCCTTTATCAGGAGGGCACCAACTACAAAAAAGCAGGCATCATGGCCGCAGAACTGGTGCCCGAAGGTATCCGGCAAGGAAACCTGTTCCAAGACAGCAGCCCCCACCAACGGGACAGTAAGGTCATGACCGCCGTGGACGCCATCAACCAAAAGCTGGGGCGCGGAGTCGTCTACTTCGCCGCCTGTGGGGAACGGCCGTCTATCCCCCTCCGGCAGGACCACAAAAGTCCGAACTACTCGACCCGCTGGAATGACCTCTTGTTTATCTAAGGGCAGGCAATTGCACTACTCCTCCCCTATTCTCGTACCAATTCAAAATCGGTGCGCCGGTTCTGAGCGCGGCCACGCTCGCTACCGTTATCGGCCACGGGATTATCGGGACCGTTACCGACAATAATAAAGCGGTTGGGGTCCATCGAATATTCGCGGACCAAATAACCGGCAACGGCCTGGGCACGGCGCTTGGACAACTCGACGTTAGTGGCACGGCCGCCGGTATTGTCCGTATTTCCCTCGATCCGTACGCGGGCATTTCCGAAAGCACGGGCAATTTCCACGAAGTCGCGGTCGATGATTCGCTTGGCGTTCTCGTCCAGGGTAGACTGGCCGCTGGCAAAATTGATGCTCACCTGTTTGGTGGCGATCGCTTCCTTGGCCTCGGCCTCGCTTTCTTTGACGGCGGCAAATTCCTTGCCGGCCTCGGCGGCGTTTTCGGGACCGCTCAGGTTACCGGATGCGGCATTGACCAGTTGCGGGTAAGAGACTCCCCGGAAGGCGGGCACGCTCCCCTCGATGTACTTCAGGGCGGAATATTCGTTGGCCATCCGCTGATACAGGCTCTCACCCGTTACCCCCTTGAAGGAAGGGTTGAGACCGAAGAAGTTGACGTTGTCACCGTGGGTCACCAGGCGCACGTTGTTGATGGCAGCCAGGGCGTCGCCTTCGGGGATGGCCAGACCGGTAGCCAGGATACGGGCAGCCTTCTGCTTGTTAGCTTCGCTGGCGTTGATCTCGGCGGCACCGCGCATCCAGCCCTCGTACAGCTTTTGCAATTTGTCCTTGTTCTGCTCTACGTATTCGCGCTTGGCAAAGAATACGTCGGCAATGATATTGGACGCCGAGCGGGTGCTCTCCAGAATCCGGGCACCGGATACGGCACGCACGGCCTGCTCGTCATCGGGCGACCACACCACGGCGGCATCCACCTGGCCGCTCTTGAACGCAGCGGCGGCGTCGATGGCACTGGCCTGGGGGATGATGTCGATGTCGTTGACCGTCATGCCGCCGGCGTCCAGCAGCCAGAGGAGGAAAGAGTGCGAGGGGGTGAGTTCGGCCACGGCAACGGTTTTTCCGCGCAGACCGGCCACATTATTGATGCCCCGCTGGGCTACGATAGCGTCGCCGCCCCGCGACCAGTCGGCCTGGAATAGTACCACGGGGTTATAAGCACTGAGGTCGGAAAGGATGGTGGGGAAAGCATCGATGGTGTACCAGTGCACGTCGATGTCGCCGTTCTTAAAGGCGGCCAGCGAGGAAACCACGTCGTCATTGAGGACAAATTCCACATCGATACCGTACTCCTTTTTAAAGCGTGACTCGGCCGAAGCGGCAAAACCCTCGTTGAAGTATTGCCCCCCGGCGTAACCGCCCCAGGTAACCACGCCCACGCGAATAGCGTCGTTGTTACTCTTTTTGCCGCCGCCGAAGAGACCGCCGCCGCCGCCCGATCCGTCGGTGCTGCCGGCCTGCTCGGTGCCGTCGCCGCCCAGGTTGGGAAGCAGGCTGCCGTTGACAAAATAGTTAAAGCCGAAGAAGATGACCAGCAAGATGAGGATGGTGATCAGCAACTTGCTAAGGGTGGTTAAACGAGCCATTGGGTGGTTGTGTATGAAATGGTGGACCGGCCCCTTGCCGGGGGATAAGTCCGTATAAAGAAGCAGCCTACCCGTACCGGCGGCACCACGCACGGCGTGATATCCTCGGGCCGGTAGGCTGCTCGGGTGATGGTTAGATTGGTGACAAGGTCTTACTCAAAGAAGGAATCATACTGGTTGCGCTGGCCGGTTTGACGCACCCGCTCTTTGACCGGGGCGTCCAGGTCCAGGACGTCGGTGTCGTTCTGGGCTTGCAGCAGGAGGTGAGATTTCTCTTCGCCCAGCAACAGGCTGTTGCTTTCGGCTTCCCACTTCTCCAGCATTTGCATGCCTTCTTCCTCGAAAACACCGTTCTGGAGATCGACCGAATCCATGAAGTTGGCGGACATTTCCATGAAGCGTTCCATTTCGCCGACCTTATTGGCCACATCGTCGGTGATGGCTTCCATGGCCATATCGAACATGGCGCGCTGATCCGGGTCGCCGTTGATGACGCTCATGGCCGAGGTCATGGCACCGTGGCTGGCGTGGATCGCTTTGCGCTCCTGCTCCTTGACGGATACCTGGTCTTTGATGTCTTCAGCCAGTACCTGACTGTTCTCGTACATTTTGGTGAGGACGCGGTAGAGCACTTCCATTTTCTTGTACAGGTCCTCCAGGCGAATATTGGACTCCTTGAGACGGCCGGCGCGGCGGCTCTTCAGGATCATCACGTTGCGCTTGTTGGTCTCCTTGGCCTTACTGGCTAGTTGCAGGTTGTTGGAAATGTCGCGCTGGTTATTGACGATCACTTCCTTGAGCTTGTGCATTTGCCCGCGCAGTTGGCTGATCTGCTTATTCATCTTGCGCAGGTTACCCTCCAGCTCTTCCACATAGGTTTTGAGAATGCCAATGGGGTCGATCTGCACGAACATGCCGGTAATCTTGCGCATGATGCTCTTGTACATATAAAAGATGAGGTTCCTCATCTTCGGATCGAGGACCATATAGACTACTATCCCCAAAACAGCCAGTGTGGCCGCCAGATAAAGTGTATTGGCCAGAATCGCTCCGATATTGACAACACTGAGGACATATCCTAAACCCGCTACAATGGCCGCGAGGAAGATGAGTCCCGTGATGCCCTCGGGGCGTTTCCAGAAAGATTTCGGTTTGAGCTGTGGTGCTTCCATAAGGTAGAGATAAACTTGTCGGGTAAAGATAGGTAAAACAGCGGGTCAAAGTAATTTCTCGTGACCGGCTACCCAAGATAACCACTGAGGCGGCGGTTTGTGGTAGGGTTTCGATGAAGCGGGGTGATTTTTCGATCATCATTCCATAGACGGCGACGGAGTTGCCCGTGCGTTTCCTGGGTACTCGACGAAAAGCCATGGGCCGCCGAGTCGGCACTGCCTTCCAGAGCGGGTCAAAACTACTTGCCCTCCTCCTTCAGACCCTGCCCCCGCATTGCCCCCGCCACATTCCGATCCAGTGTCTCGTGGGCCAGTGGGGTGGTGTACTCGTTCAGGCGTTGCATGGCCGCGTTGACGGCATCCTTGTCCTCGCCGGCGGCGGCGGTGCGCAACTCGGCGGCGAGGGAGGTGATCCGTTGCTTTTGCTCGGCGGAGAGCCACTCGTCGTTTTGGCGAAGGAAGCGGTCCGAGCTGAGGGCAATATTGTCGGCCTCGTTGCGGGCTTCCAGCAGGGCACGGACGGCCATGTCATCGGCGGCGTGCCGGATGCTGTCGATCAGCATACGGGCCATCTCTTCTTCCGAGATACCGTACTGCGAGCGGATGGTGACCGTCTGCTCCGTCTCCGAACGCAGTTCCGAGGCCCGCACCTGGAGGATTCCGTCGGCGTCCAGCATGAAGCGGATCTCGATTTGGGGGATACCGGCGGGCATGGGCGGGATGCCCTTCAGGATAAACTCGCCCAGTTTGCGGTTGTCCTTTACCAGGTCGCGCTCCCCCTGGTAGACGCCTACTTTCAGGTTGGCCTGACCGTCTACCGAAGTGGTGTACTTGCGGGCTACGCGGGTGGGCACCTTGCTGTTGCGGGGGATGATGGCATCCATCAGCCCACCCACCGTTTCGATGCCGAGGGAGAGCGGGGTCACGTCCAGCAGCAGGACGTTTTTGCGGTTACCGGCCAGGATGTCGGCCTGGATGGCGGCACCCAGAGCGACCACCTCGTCGGGGTCGATGCCGGTTTCGGGGGTGCGGCCGAAGAACTCGCTCACCTGATCCTTTACCAGCGGGATGCGGGTGCTGCCGCCTACCAGCACGACCTTATCAACGGCCTCCTTATTTAGTTCCGCGTCCGTCAGGGCGCGGGCGCAGGCGCGGAGGGTACGGTCCAGGGTGGGGCGGATGAGTTCCTCGAAGGTAGCACGGGTGATGCGGATTTCCCCGCCCTGCCACTCGGCCGCGTATGTTTCTTCGGAACTAAGGTGCTTTTTGGCCCGCTCGGCGGCGAGGCGGACGGCCTGGCCCCGGCCGGCATCGGCGGCTAGTTCATCGGCACTTACCTGCCCCGTAGCGATCCAGTGATCGACGATGGCGCGGTCGAAATCGTCGCCGCCGAGGAAGGTATCGCCGTTGGTGGCCAGTACCTCGAAAATACCGCCCTCGATCCGCAGCAGGGATACGTCGAAGGTACCGCCGCCCAGGTCGTAGACGGCAATGGTGCGCCCCTCGTCGTCCTCCGGGTTGATCCCGATTCCGTAGGCGAGACTGGCGGCGGTGGGTTCGTTCACGATGCGTAGAATATCCAGTCCGGCCAGTTTGCCGGCGTCGCGGGTGGCTTGGCGCTGGGCGTCGTTAAAGTAGGCCGGCACCGTGATGACGGCGCGGTTGACCGGCCGTCCGGTAGCGGTTTGCACCCGTTCGCGTAGCTCGCGCAGGATGGCGGCACTCAGTTCGATGGGCGTGTAGAAGCGGTCATCCACCCGGATTTTCACCAGGCTCTCGGTATCCTCGTCGATGAGTTCGTAGCCGAAGTTATCGGCAAATTCGGCCACGTCGCCGTAGCTCTTGCCCATCAGCCGCTTGACCGACCACACCGTCCGCCCGGGGTTGCTGACCAGTTGCTCGCGGGCGGCATCGCCCACCAGTACTTCGCCGGCGGCGTTGAAGTGCACGATGGAAGGCAGCAAGGTAGATGAACCATCGGCACCCCGCACCGCTATGGCTGTTTCATCGGCTACGTAAGCCACGAGGCTATTGGTCGTACCCAGGTCGATACCGACGATCAGTTCCGCTTCCGGCTGTTTTTCCTGCGCAGGGTCGGCGAGGGTCCCTTCCTGTAGGTTGATCTTGAATTTGGCCATGATGGGGGTGGTCTTTTGCTGTTGTTGCGGAGAGGCGCATGAATAGCTGAAATAGACCTAACGGCTGAGGGCGGGGGTAGTTTTTGGCAACCGGTCTGCGTGAGGTGCCTGGACGGGCCGACGTAAGGGATAGGGCTTGCCCCTACCCGGAGGATGGAGACCCGGAGCGTAGCGGAGGGGCCGAGCGAACAGCGAGCCGGGAAGGGACCGACCGCGGCGTTAGCCGCGGGCACGCCCCAAATAGCCGGATCGTTCTTTTTCTACTGCCTCACGCGTTCAACGTGCCCGCCATGAATTGTTTTACGTAGCCCGCGATTTCCTCGCCTTTTTCCTCCTGCAGGAAGTGGCCCGCGTTTTCGATGGTGATGCGCGGCCGGTCTTCGGGCGGTGGGGATGAGGTCGTAGAAAAAGCCCTCGAAACCGCTCAGGACGGGGTCTTTATCGGAGAAGAGCACGAGGGCCGGTTTGGTCCATTCGCTCAGTACGCGGCGGGCTTCGTTCATGCGGTCTACGCCGCCGTCGGTGGGTTTGGACGGGACGAGGGACGGGAATGATTTGGCACCGTCCTTATACTTACGGCCGGGGTGGGGCGCATTGTAGGCCGCGATGACTTCTCTGGATAGTTTGGTGAAACTGGCGTACTGGATGATGCGGCCCACGGGCACGGAAGGGTGATAGCGTGCGAACCACTGCCAGATGCGGAAGCCGAGGGGGAGCCGGTTGCCCCGGGGCAAAAAGGTGTTGAGGATGACCACCCGTTTGAACCGCCGGGGGTGTGCGCCCAGCAGGGCCAGGCCGAGCAGGCCGCCCCAGTCCTGGACGATGAGGGTGATGTCGTTGAGTTCGAGCCGGTCGATCAGGTTTTGAGTGAGCGGAAGTGGAGGTCGTAGGAATAGTCGCGCCAGCCGACGTTTTGTCTGATTTACCGAAACCGATCAGGTCGGGCGCAATGGAGCGGTGGCCGGGCGTGAGGACGGGGATGAATTTGCGGTAGAGGAAATTCCAGCTCGGTTCTCCGTGGAGGGCGAGGATGGTTTCGCCGCTGCCCTCGTCGAGGTAGTGCATGCGAATGCCCTCGAAATCGACGTAGTTTTCCCGGTAGGGATAATCGGGCAGATCGGCGAAGCGGGCGGCGGGGGTGCGAACGGTTTGCATGGCGGCTTGGGGGTGGTTGAGGCGACAAAGGTAAGGGCCGGTGGGTAAGCGGGCGGCGGGAAGGAGAAGTGCGGCCGGCCCGAAAGGGGGAATGATACGGGCGACCCAACCTTCCCCACCATTATACGTACTATGTTCCGTACTTTTGAGCACGCTACCATCTAACTACCTTCCATGCGCCAGATTTTGCTGTTTTCTTTTCTGCTTGTTTTGCGGCTTGTCGGCCCAGACGATCGACCTGCTGGGGCTGATCCAAAAATACAAGGAGGACGTACGCGGACCCTACCGCGACATCCGCTGTTTTGCCCCAACGGCACCACCCGCGCGGCCCGCGACCCCTGCCCCGACGCCGAGGGCGTGCAGCACGCTCGCTATAAGGACGAGGTGGTGCAACTGGGTAAAACCAGACACCTGTTCTGGGGCCAGATTCTGGCCAGTACGGACAAGGATGACTTCTGGGATGCCGAGAAAGAACACTCGCGGCTGAAGCAATACCAACTGGAGCAGTACCTGCGGGCCGTGGACGACGGCTGGGTGCTGGAAAAGGCCCGCTATTTCCGCGGGGCCATGCAGGTGGAGGACGAAGAGGAGTGGGGGCGTGATTTTTTTCGTTGGCTGTTGCGCCGCGAGGACGACGTGCGGACCAATTTCTACCTGATCCGCCAGGCTGCCCGCGACATTCCGCACCGGGGCGATACCGATCTGAGCCGGAATATCCGCGCCGTGAGCCGGACGATTGCCGACGAGTACCCCAAGTTTCAGGACCTGCGCATCAAAATTCACGGCAGGCCCGAGGCCGGAGACGCGGCCGCCGTGCGCGAGTTTTTGCAGGAATATAACAGCGACCTGATAAAGCGCGGCCTGGACGACGACATGGTGCGCCTGGCGGCCGACATCGACCAGGCCTACGGCGGGGCCAGCCTGAAAAACTTGCAGGAAGTGATCGGCGATATCCGCGCCGATGCCCTGCTGCACGACCGGCTGACTACCTTTCTGCGCAGCCACGGCGGCGGCGGCGATGCCGACCGCCCCGACCGCCTGACGGCGGCGGCCGACCTGCTGTACGACATCCGCCGGGAACTGCTCAACGAACCCAATGCCACTACCCGCCTGAACTTGCTGGACGTGTCGCTGGAATTGGAGACCCTGTTGTTTCGTGAAGCCAACGACTGGGAAGCCGTTAGCCCCCGGGAGCAGATGGAAAAGATCTGCTACCTGGGCCGCGCCGCCGCCGGTGCTGGTTTTCTGGAAAACTGGGAGTTCGACCAGGTGGGGCAGGCCGTGGCCGACCCCAACTACCGCTACATCTACCAGCCCACCCTGACCGCTTACCTGGACGACGCCCGCCGCCTGGTGGAATGGGGCACGGCCACCAACCGCGCCGTCTACGGTGACGTGGTGGACACCTACGCCGAGTTCGAGCCGCTGGCCGTGGGTTTCCTGGACGACCGCATCCGCTCTTCCGTGCTGTTGCCGCTGGGTACCGCCATCGGCGAGTTGGGCGATTTCGTGGCCGCGCAGGGCAATGAGCGCAACGAGGTGATGGACGTGGAAAACCAGGGACAGATTCGCGGCCTCAACCCCGGCTACGCCCGGGGCAAACTGGTGGTGGTGACCACCAACCCCGAGAACCTACAGGTAGAAAACGACAAAATTTATGCTTTCCTGCGGCCGCCCTCCGACATCAAGCCGGTGGCGGGTATTCTGACCGTTTCGGAGGGTAACATGGTCTCGCACGTGCAACTGCTGGCGCGTAACCTGGGAATTCCGAATGCCATCCTGACCGCTGACCAACTGGAGGAAATGAGCGAGTACGACGGCGAGGAAGTCTTCTACGCCGTGGGCGTGCGCGGTAACGTGATCATGAAACCGGCCGGCGACATGGATAAGGAGGAAAGGCTCCGTCGAGGCCCGCTGGGAGCTGCTCAAAAAGCGGGTCGTCCGCTCCGGCCCCTTTGGCGTGCGTGACCACCACACCATTCCTTTTACGACCCCGACACCGAGAGCTACAACCGCCGCCAGGTGGGCACGGTCGACGATTTCAGCCTCTACCAGTGGATCGATCACATGGTATCGGTAAGCAACAACGGCGCGGCCAGCATCGTGTGGCGGGAGGCTTTTCTGATGCGTGTTTTCGGGCAGAAATACCCCACCCTGACGCAGGAAGAGGCCGATGAATACTTCCGTAAAACGCCCCGCCGCGAGCTTGCCGACATCGCCGAGAGCGTGGTCAACGAACCCCTGCGCAACCTGGGCATCACCCACGACGAGTGGCGGCTGGGCCAACTCTTCACCCGCGGCGGCAGCAACATCATCCCCCCCAAGGGCGGCAGCATCCGCACCAAGGGCCTGATGAAATGGCTGCTGGCCCTGGAGAGCGGCCGCGTAGATCGACGCGCCCAGCTCACTGGAAATGAAGCGGCTGATGTACATGACCGACCGCCGCATCCGCTACGCCCACTCGCCCACGCTCGACGAATCGGCCGTCTACTTCAAGTCCGGCAGTTTCTACGGCGGCGGCGGCGGCAAGTACGCCGGTCTGGGCTTCAACTACATGAATTCCATCGCCATCGTCGAGCACCCCGACGGCGGCGCGCGCTACGCCGTGGCGTTGATGTCCAACGTGCTGGGCCGCAACTCCGCTTACGCCCACCAGGTACTGGCCTCCAAAATCGACCGCGTGATCCGCGAGGGTTTTGCCGACCGGGATTCACAGGAAGCCACCCGTGCCGATGCGCCGGGC
>CAVPZP010000031.1:0-79617 GCA_963710215.1 Lewinellaceae bacterium
ATGCGCTGAACGGCATGACTTTCGGTACGGCCGATCCGCGACTGCCCCTGCTTACCGCACCCGATACCAATGGAGTTTTTGTTGGTACCGTTAATGGTGCCGGCCGAGCCGGCGGCGACGGTACAATTGCACTACAATCTTACCTGGAGCAGGATGGCGCCAAATCAAGTGCCGACAGCCCGCTGGACATCATCACGTTTACCGAGCTGAAATTCATCGAAGCCGAGGCCGCCCTGGCGGATGGAAATACGGACCGCGCCCGCACCGCATTTGAGGCGGGCATTCCGCCGATATGCTTAGGATCGGAGTAGCCCAAGATGAGATCGACGATTACATCGAGGCTGAATATGGAGATGACGAGGTGAGCCGTGATGACATCTTCCGGGAGAAGTACGCCGCCCTCTTCCTGCACCCGGAGACCTATGTGGATGCACGACGCTATGATTTCGCTTACCAGGATTTCATGCTGGCCGTAAATGCTACGTTGAATGTCCTTTCGCTACGCGTTCCCTACCCTAACACGGAACTGGACCGCAACGCCGTTAACGTACCGAATACCTCGCAAACCGACCCCATCTTCTGGGACCGGTAAGCCGGACTAGATTGACTTGTATGTCTACCCAACCCGGTGCCGTGGCAACACGACACCGGGTTTTTTTGTCGATTCTACAAAATCATGCCATTCCGATCACCACACCCTTTTTCCCGTCTCATCCACGTGACCGATACGGCCATCGGTTTCTATGCGGTACAGGCCGCCGCCGGCATATTCCACGAAAGCGTAATCCGCCGGGAGCAGGATACGTCCGCGTCGGTCGGCCAGGCCGTAGCGGCCCTCGATACGGACACGGGCGTAGCCACCGATGAATGGACCGATCTCCGCGTATTTGGGCCGCACCAGTTCGATGCCGCGGCGGGAGACCAGTCCCCACCGGCCGCCGGAACGCACGCGGGCCACGCCGTTCTGGAAAGCGGTGGCGTCCTCGTAGTAGCCGTCATAGAGACCGGCTTTTTCGGTGATGAAAAAGAAGCGCGACTGATCGTCGCGCATCAGGCCGCGACCCTCCTGGAAATCCAGCAGGCGATTGAGACTGGGGGTCACCAGGTGGTTACCCGATTGGTCGATGATGCCGGCGTTGCGGATGCCCTGGTAGACCACGGCCCGATCGCCGCTGAAGGGGCGGCAACGGCCGTAGGTGGGGGCGATGATGATACTACCCTGGTAATCGATGTAACCGCAACGGCCGTTTTCGCGGATAACGGCCCGGCCGCTGCTAAAATCCTCGGCCCCGCCGAACTGGCAGGCGATGATCTCCCGACCAGTGGCGTCGATGTAGCCGTAGCGGCCGCGCTGGTCTTTGACTACTGCCAGGCCCTCGGAAAAAACGCCGATCTCCCGGTATTCGCGTGAGGTGAGCAGCTCGCCCCGGTAGTTGATGAGGCCGTAGAGATCGGAGCGGCCGTCCAGCCGGACCACCGCTACCCCGGCCCCCGTAAAGGCACGGATTTGCGCGTAACGCGGCCGCAGCACCCAATTGCCCAGGGTGTCGATAAGGCCGAAAGAGGAACCTTCGCGAACTCGTGCCACGCTGAAATCGCTGAATTCCTCGGCGGCGGCGAAGTGCGTGGGAATGACCTCCCGGCCTTCCCGGTTAATGTAGCTGTAGGTCTGATCGGTATACTGTACCCAGGCGCGGTTGTGGTGAAACCGTCCGGCGGAGCGGTAGATCGGGTTGATGAGCGTATCTCCGTCGGAGCTTACGTAACCCCACTGCCGGTTATCGGCCCGGAAGGCCGCCATCCCCTGCCCGAATGTACCGACCTCCGCGTAGCGCGGAGAGATTAGGGTATCGCCGTTGAGGCGGAGAAAACCCCACCGACCATCGATTCGCATGGCGATAATTTCCTCCCGGGGGGGACCGAGTTCATGGTAACGGGCGGGGATGATCAGTTGCCCGAGGGTATCGATCAGTCCGTAAAGATCGGCACTGATACCGAGGCGGAGCAATTCCGGGCCGCCCGCGCCGCCCACCGCAATCTCATCGTAATCGAAACCTAATACCTCACTGCCGCCGGCATCCAGTGCCCCCCAGCCGCCGGGCAACCGGACGCGGCCGATGCCGTCATCGTAATCGCGGGCGGCGGCGTAAACCGGGGTAACGGTAAGTCGGCCGCTACCATCTACGTATCCCCACCGGCAATCCACACACTGGAGGACGGCTTGCCGGATGAATTGTTGGTCGTAGGCGGTGTAATCGGTAGGCGTCACCAGGGCACGCAGGGCATGTAGGTAAGCGGCCACCGTTCCCAATCTATCATCATCGGATTGGGTGAGGGTGCCACTCAGGTAGCCGCCGATGCTGATGCGGGCGCGGTCTTCGACAAATTCGCCTACGTAGGCCAAATCCCGCCGCACTACCCGACCCTCCCGGTCGATCAAACCGTGGCGGCCGGAGGTAAAGGTGACGCGGGCCACCTGACGGCCGTTGCGCCAGTCGTCCAGGCGGATATCGAGAAAGTCCAGTTCGTTGACCAGCATTCCCGTGGCGTTGAGCAGTAATCCGAAACGCTGTTCGGCGCGGTAATTGGTGCGCTCGAACCGCAGCTCGGTGCTCTTGCGGATGCCGACTAGCGTAATCCCTAATGCCTCGTCAACTTCAATGGACTGGAAGACCGGTTCGATGACCACGCTGCCGTCGGTAAGACGACGAAGACCCCAGCGGCCGGTTTCAGCGGCGTAGAACCACTCGAAGTCGGGCAACAGACGGGAACTCGGATCCCTGGCCGTACTACGGTCCGGTTCTCCAGCGGAGTTACCACCCGCCACCCGCACCCTGAAGTGGGTGGCAAACTGACCGCCCTCGCTCAGGGTGCCGTCCGGCAGGATACGCAGAGCGGTCATGGCCGCACCGTTTACCGGACCCATGAACGCCCGTACCCGTCCGTCGGCTTCCAGTTCGATGCGGTCGTAGGTGCAGGGTTGGATCACCTCGCCCCGGTAATTGGCCAAGCCGAATTTGCCCCCGCGCCGGAGCAAGCAGCCGCCGCCGCTCAGGGGGGAGATGTAATCATACTCGCAGGGCAGTACGATTTCTTCGCTACCGCCGACCAAGCCCCACGCACCCTTTTGCTTGACCCGAAATAAACCGCGCAGGAACGGCTGGATCTCCTGGTAAATGACGGGTAAGGTCGCAGCTCCGTCGGTGGTGATCAAGCCCAGCTTATCGCCGATACGGACGCTCAGGTAATGTTCGGAAAAGAGCGCGAAATCACCCGCCGCCCGCTCGGCGATCATCCGGCCCAGGGAGCGGGAAAACAAGTCCAGCTGCTCTCCCCGTCGGAGTAGCAGATGGTCGTCGCCGAGCGGGTTTACTTGCCGGTATTCGACGGGAAAGAGCACTTGCCCGGCCCCGGAAAAACCACCCTGACGACCATCGCGGGCGGCCAGGATGAGTTCGGGACCGAGGCGTTCCACGGAAGTGAAGCGGGGTGGCACGATTACCCGGCCGTCGCTGCGGGCCAGCCCCCGGAAATCGCCGCTGCGGAGCATAAAATCTCCGGCGGGGGAAAGCTCGATCTCATCGTAACGGGCATCCAGCAAACGGGTACCGGAGGCGTTTACCACCCCCCAGAAACCATTTTGAAAATAGAACAGTAGCCCGGGCTTGCCGGCGGATCGGACCCGGTCGTAACCCGCCGCCAGCACGGTGCGGCCGCTGCGATCGACAACGCGCCACTTGCCCTCGTCCATGATGCCGTAGAGCAGGCTGTCCAGTACCTGAATATCCTGGTAACGCGGGGAAAAGTTCACTTCCATCCGGCAGTAGGAGGCCGACGCCCCGGTCGGTCTGAATGCTGGTGTAGCCGAAGGCATCGGTTTCTCCCACGGCACTGTAGCGAGCGGGTACCACCTGGCGGCCGGTGCGGTCGATGAGTCCCCACTGGTCACCGATTCGTACGGGATATAGTTGCTGGGCCGCAACCGGCAGGGTCAGCAACGAGGTGAATAGTAAACAAAGAACGGGAGCGCAAACGTGGGGCATTCGGTTGTGGGGTCGGATGAAAACAAACGCAAAAGTCAATACAGGGACCGACGAGCAGGCTCGAATGAGGGTAACGCATACGAATAAAGCTTAGTGCGGTACCGGCGGTTTCGTTAGCGGGGCGATGACCACTGTGTTAGAACAGGCTCATTTGCGGCTCACCCGGATCGAGTTGCGGGCCGCGGGGGCGAGGGCGGGGTTGCGCAACTGGAGTTCGGCGGTCATCCAGGCGATGAGGTCGGGGGAAAGGACGTTGTCCGGCTGGTGGGGGAAGATGTAGTTTTCGGGCAGGTTCCAGGCTAGCAGGCGGTCGATCCAGGCACGGGCGCGGGTGTAATCGGAATCAACCAGGCCGTTACCGACCAGGCGTAGCATGGTACGGGGAGCGGTGATGTACTGGTGCACTACATCGCGGCGGCCGGCCACGTCCGTGATCACGGCGGCGGCACCGGACTCATAGAGCAGGTCCATCAGTTCTTCCGTGACCGCCGCGTCGTCGAACCACTCAGGTTTGCGTACTTCCACGGCCAGCGGGATGGAGCGCGGCCAGGAACCGAGCCAGCGGCGGAGCAGGGGCAGTTTATCGGGACCGAAATAGGGCGGGAGTTGAATGAAGCAGCAGCCCATTTTTTCTTTTAACCCGACGATGGCGGCGAGAAAGGTCTCCAGGGCATCGCCGCCCAGGTCCAGATCGCCGGCGTGACTGATGCGCTGGGGGATCTTGGGGCAAAACCGGAAATCCGCCGGCACGGCCTCGTACCAGCGGGAGACGGTAGCGGCATCGGGAGTACGGTAGTGCGTGGTATTGAGTTCGATGGTGGTCATCTGCGCCCCGAAGTGCTCCAGGTAGTCGGCCGGTTTGGCTTTGGCGGGGTACCACTTGCCGCGCCAGTCGGGCATGGACCAACCGGTGGCCCCCAGATAAACTGCAGGTAATTCACCGGGCGGGAGACGGAACTCGGCCAGACGAGGAGTATTGGCTGCGGGATCGGCGGGCAGGCTAAATTCCACGCCCGTGATATCCTGAAGTTTACCGAATTTCATGGCTGGGCTGGAATTATTAGTGGGTTATGAGCGTGAGGTGCCTGGACGGGGCGATTGTAGGGGTAGGGCTTGCCCTAACCCGGAGAGAGCAGCCCGCAGGGCCGAGCAGACTTGCGAGCCGGGAAGGGACCGACGGCGAGGCGTTAGCCGAGGCGGCACGCCCGAGATAGTAGGGTAATTCAATAATAAAGGTAGAGGGTGGTAGAAATAATTCACCGTTTATAATTACGAAGCCGTCGCGCCGGTTTCGCCCTGATCCTGCGGATCGACGCCGAGGAACTTTAGTACGGTTTCGTTAAATAACTGAGCTTTTTCCAGGTTACAAATATGGCCGCACCCCTCGAGGATAACGAGCTGGGCATTTTGCGCCTGATTACCGGCAAAACGGCGGGCGGCATCGAGAAAAACGTGGTCCTGACCGCCCATGACGATGAGGCTGGATTTGCGTAATTCCTTGCGGTAAAAGCGGCGGATGGTTTTAAATAAATCGCGGTACAACCCCAGCCACTTTAAAAATTCCGTAGCCGTTAATTTCTTGCTGGTCAGCCGGTAAAGACGGCGACTGGACCGGTGGTTCTCGCGGGGCAGCACCACTAGTGCAAACAGATCGTAAATATAGCGGAAGGGAATAAAATAGCTCAGAAACTTGCCCGAATGCGCAAACAGGTGAATCTTCCAGTCGGCCTTGAATACTCCGCCGGCCATGATCATGGATTGGACCAAATCAGGCCGCCGATCTTCGAGCCGCTGGAGGACGATGCTGCCCAGTGACAAGGACAAAAAATGCGCTTTTTTAATCCCGAGGTGATCGATCAGGTCGATTACGTCGCCGGTAACGATATCGAAATCGTAGGCGGAATAGGCCGGTTGCAGGTTCTTGGACTCACCGTGATCGCGCATGTCGACCAGTAGCAGGTTAAAAAACCGCTTGAAGCTATTGACCTGACGTTTCCAGGTAATGGAACTGCCGCCGGCCCCGTGAATAAAGACGAGCCACTCACGGTGCGGACCGAGATAATGCTGCGTGTAGGATAGCAATTCGCGTGTAGCAGTTTCCATACGTATAGAACAGTTTTGGGGGCAAAAGTTTGCTTTTCCCGGTACGCCAAGTTAATTGCAGGTTAATACAAGTTGAAACATTGCGCATTTTTTCGTGTAGGTGAGGTGAATTAGTAAAAAAAGACTCATTTTTGTAACTACTATTACTAACGGCTTAGTTATCAGCCCTTTCCATATGTCCTTATCTTCTTCCACTTATCCTTCTTTACGTCAACACATAACATCGCTTATTCTTCCGCTGGAAGATGTAGCGGTGTATGTTCAGGAGGATATGCGCGAGTTTTTACGCACGGCGGCCCTGGAACCCGCCCCTGGGATGCCGGCCGTGCTGAATTGGCTGCGACGGCGGAATATTCACGTTACGCTGCTGACTTACTTGCCGTGGGCCGATGTCGAATTGATTTTACAGCGTCTGGGGTGGCAGCGGGCCGACAGCACCGGTGCCGAGATATTCGGTACCGCTTCCGTATACGATCGGTTGCTGCCCATTGTGGATGAAACTGACTTTGCCGCGCTGGTAGCACGTGAGGAAGATACCGCTACGTGCCTGGTGATGAGTGATCGCCCTACCCTGCTTAATGCCGCCAAGCAGGCCGACTGCGGTCAGGTGCTGGGGATGCTAAACGGCCGCTCTAATTATCAGCAGTTAATTCAGGCTCGCCACGACGGCCTGTTGGAAAGCCCCCTGCAATTGCCTAATTATCTTATCGATCTGGTTGAGCGGGAACGTCCGGCAGCAGTGCCGCTGGAATTACCGGCCTGGACGGTCCGCCAGTCTCGTTGGGGGTATGGGTTGCGCTGGGGATAAACCATTGATGGGCGGGCGTACAGCCAAATTCGTGTAGATCGATGCTTTCCGAAAAAACAAAAGCCGCTTCCTTTCGGGAGCGGCTTTTCCTATGTTAGATACGGGCCAAAAATGGGGGGTGTTCTCACAGTTGGATGAGATAGGACCCGATCGGTTTTTCGCAACTGTTCATGAGATTAGGAATCCGCTTCACTTGTAGCGGCCTAGAAAATTCGTGCGTTAGTTCGGTCGATCGTTATCAATAATAGAACATCATATTTGTCGCTTATTGACCAAACAAAGGTAGCACTTATTGTGATCGGGGCAAGCCTTTTGCTCCCATGCATAGGGTTAGGTTACGGAACGGTTCATTCCAGCCGTAAACGGTAGGTAAGCAGAACTAAATTAGTGATAATGACGAGATTGGTCGAATAAAAAACAAGGGAAAACCATATCTGAGTAAAGTTACAGTTTAAAACAACTACAATAGATGTTGTTCAAGTGTATTTTACACAAATTGATATTTGTTGCTTATATTTGCACCTTAACTTCAGTTCCCGTGAAGAAGCAATCCGCCCACCGCCTCTATAATTTTCCCGATGCCGATCTCTACGTGCAGTGCATCGAGCGTATCCGTTATGCCAAACGCGACCACCAGGAGTTCACCGCTTACGGCTATGATCAGGACCGGCTAGCCAAATTTCTCGCCCGCTGCGAAAAGTTTCGTCAACTGCCGGATGACGATGAATTGCTGGGTGACCAAATGGTGGTGACGGACAAAAAGTACGAGGCCGCCGAAAAGCTGAAGTCGGCCATCCGGGGCGTGATGACCCGCGTGCGAATGAAATTTAGCAACCGCGGCGGTCGCTACCGAAAATTCGGCACCGCGAAAATGGGCGACATGACCGACGCGCAACTTCTTTTCTGCGGTCGACGGGTGGTGCGGGTGGCCCGGGCACAATTCGACTTCCTGGCCGAAACCGGCTTAAATGAGACGGTGCTGGAGCGGGTGACCAATGCCTGCCGCAATTTTGAAACGTCCATGAATATCCAACAGGATAAGGTGGCCGACCGCGACATCTCCGTCGAGCGGCGCGTGGAACGCGGCAACGAACTCTATACGGAAATGATCACCCTCTGCGATATCGGCAAGGACATCTGGGCCGAGCGCGACCCCGCCAAATATGAAAACTACACCATTTACGAGAGTAATAACGAACAGAAGAAGTTGAGTAAGGACAAGGCCGCGCAGGCGGAATGATACCTTCCATAACTAACTGGATACAAAAAGGCCGGACGCACCTCACGGTGCGCCCGGCCTTTTAATCGATACCGGAATAGAAAACCGAAATTACTTCAGTTCCATTTCCGTCGATCCGGCCAGGTAACCTTTATTGTAGATTTCTACCTTATAGTTACCCTCCTGGAAGATTTGTCCCACGGGACTCCAGTCGGCGCAAATTTGCTCGGGGTTACCGGCGTAGTCACGGTAAACGGCTTTGGTGTAACGTACCGTCTCGCCCGTGGGCTGGATGGCAAACGTGCCGCTGCCTTCGCTTTCCACGGCCATCGTCTCACCGCCGGGGCTGATGATGCGCATGAAGTAAACTTCCTCGGCATCGGGGGCAATGTCATTGGCGGTCGTGTTAAAGCATACGAACAAGCGGTTGACATCCTTGGCCTGACGGTCTGACTTATACTTGCCGTTATTGCGTTCGCGCTGGCCTTCGGCCGTTACGGAACTCATCTTGATCACGGAAGCAGCCGTCACTTTTTTGCTGGCGGCCTGGTACTTCTGCGATACTTCCTCGCGCTGCGAAACCAGTACGGCATTGTCTGAGTTGAGCTGCTGATTGGCATCACGCTGCTGCGTCAGGTCAGTGGAAAGGTTGTCACGTTCAGTGGCCAAACGGGCGTTGTTATCGGTCAGTTCGGCATTCTCGGCACGCAGTTGGTTGAGTTCGGCCAGATACTGGTCGGTCTGGGTACGCAGTTTCTTCAACTCCGACCGGGCCGAACCCAGGTTACGGTTGTCGCGAAGCAAGCCCTCGATCTTTTCCTTCTGCTGCTTGAGTTCGCCCTGCTGCATTTCGATCATGGCGTTTAGCTCTTCATTGCTGCCGCGCATCTCTTCCAACTCGGAGAGTGATTCGTAGTACTGCTGCTCTACCTGAGCTTTCAGGTCTTCGGTTTCGGTGTTCTGGGCGGTCAGGTCGGCGTTATCGCCGCTCATGCCGAGGCCCCAAAATGTCAATCCACCGCAAATCAGCACCAGGGCGACGATGATCGCGCCCATGATGGCGGTGCTGTTGTTCTTTTTCTCCGGCGGTGTGGGCGGCGGGGTCGAGAACGAAGGATTGGGATTGGGATTATTCTGAATGGTTGCCATATGAATAATGAATTTGGTGATGATCCGTCGCACCTTTCTGCAAAAGCCTCCTCAAGTTGGTTGCCGGAAGACTGCCGCAAAGGGCGCAGGATCGAAAAATGTCCCGTATATTTGTCACGGAACGGTTGTAAAACGAGTAGTCGGAAAGATTGTTGTGTCCGGCCGTTTCGTACCTAATTGTACCGCTTTTACATCCCCCCTCCGTCCCCCGAAGGGCGGAGAAATCGCTACAATTACTACCCTCTACCTACTACTCCACTCCCCTACTCCCCAACAACTCGTTCACCAACCGATCGATCTCCGCTTCCGTATTAAAGGCGTGCAAGCACACCCGCAGGCGTTCCTCGCCCCGCGCCACGGTGGGGTGGCGAATGGCCTTTACGCCTAGACCGGCCGCCCGTAACCTGGCTTCCAGGGCCACTACCGCCGCGTTGCCGGGGCAGGGGATGACCTGGATGGGTCCGTCGCGGCGGGGTAAATTGAGTGCTGCGGCAGCCGCCTGAAAGTAAGCGATCAACCGGTGCAGGCGGGCGGCGCGGGCGGGTTGCTCGCGGTCCAGACGGAGGTAGGCGGCCCTGATTCCGGCCCAAATTGCCGGCGGCAGCGCCGTGCTGTAAATGAAAGAGCGGGCACGATTGATCAAAAACGTGCGCAAATCCGGGCTACCCAGCACCACCGCCCCCGGCTGCCCCAGTGCTTTCCCGAAAGTAATCACCCGCGCAAAGACCCGGTCCGCCAGACCCGCCGCTTCCACCAGGCCGCCGCCACCGGGACCGTACACCCCGAACGCGTGGGCATCATCCACGATCAGTGCGGCCCCGTACGTATCGCACAGATCGGCAATGGCCGCCAGGGGCGCGGTATCGCCATCCATGGAATACAGGCTTTCCACCACCACGTACACCCGCCCGTCGCCGGCTTGCCGCAGCTGTTCGGTCAGGTCTTCCAGATCGTTGTGCCGAAACACCCGCGCCTCCGCCCGGCTCAGCCGCATTCCGTCGTGAATGCTGGCGTGAACCAGTTGGTCGTAAATAATGGTGTCCCCGCGCCACGGCAAACTGGACAGCAGGCCGGTATTGGCCGCATAACCGCTGTTAAATACCAGTGCCGCCCCGGCCCCGTGCCGCCGCGCTATTGCCGCCTCGATCTCCCCGTATTCCTCGCGGTCGCCGCTGATGAGCCGCGAGCCGGTAGCCGCCCCCGTCACCGGTTCGGCGGGCGGGGCATCCCGCCCGAACCCGAGGTAATCGTTGGATTGAAAATCCACCCCCGCCCAAAAACCCGGCAGGCTGCGCAGGTGATGATCGGCGGCCAGGGTGGCAAGCTGCTGGGCAAGGTAAGCGTGAACGGAAGTCATAGTCGAGCGGATGAGGTGCTTGAGGACCGAAAATTAGTCGGCGGCGGATCGAATTAGTTATGATTTGGCAACTCAAGCTTTTTCCGTGCGCATCCCGTAAATGGCCGCCCCCGCCAGCAACCAGATCAGCCCGCCGAAGGCCGCCACAAGTAGGGGGTAGTCCGCAATGAGATAGTGCAGGCCGCCCAGTACGCCGCAGGCCGCCATGATGGCAAAGAGATTGACCAGGGTCCCCCCCCCGCCGCCGGACTTATACTCGGAAGAAAAGAGCGCGCCGGAGCTGAAGAGGCTGTAAAGCGCGGAACAGAACAGCAGGATACCGCCCGCGACGGCCACGTCGAGCACCCGGGGCAAGCCCCAGATTACTACCACCACTACGGAAATCAGGCTGAAAATGGGCAGGAAAAAACGGCTGAAAATAGCCATCATGGTGCCGTAATTCCAGGGGCCGCGCTTGCCGTACGGATGGGCACTAAATATCCAGGCGGCCTCGTACTGGTCGCTGTACTGCAAGTTGCTCAGGGGCGTCACCAGGGTATACGCGGTAATGTAGAGCAGAAAGATGTAATAGTAGCTCTGCCCCAGATCGGCCACGCGAAAGTCGTCATTCTGAAAAAGGATGAACACGAAAAAAACTGGAATAAAACCGAAACCGGGGTAGGTGCGCTTTTTATAATCCCCGGCGCGGCTAATCATGCGGTACACGAACCAGTAGGCGGCCCGCTCGGCTCCGGGGCGGGTAAAAAACCGCCCCATGCGGGCGGCGTAGCCGCCCTCCACCTGCGTCGCATCGGCCTGGTCCAGTGCTGCGGTAAATTCAGTCGTGTCATCGGCCGCGGCCCGGTTATCACCCAGCCGCAGGTTGACCAGCCGGTTAGCCAGCGTATCCGAAACCCGGCGGGTGAGGTACAGGCCCACCAGCGGAACTGCCAGCCCCAGCGCGGCCAGCAGCCAGATCTGGGCGTTCGCCTCGAAGGGATGACGCAGGGCCATGAATAAGCCCGCCAGCCACGAAGAAGGGATCACGTATGACCAGCCGGATTGCAGCCAGCGCACCGTGTCCAGACTAAGAAAGTCGGCCATGCTGGTACCTACGTAGTAAAGGCTGAACAGGATAATGGTAAAACCGATCTGGAAGTAATTCACGTACTCCCGAAACTGCCGAATATTGAATCGCTTAAGCAGAAAAACGTAGAGGGCCGTCACCAGTGCCGTCACCAGCAGCGTGCCCAGCCCCAGTAGCAACATCAGCAACGGCCAGGCCAACCAACCTTCCTTGACCACCACGATGATCTGCCCCGCCAGCGAGAGCAGAAACAACAACCGAAACAGGTACAAACCAATGTGTACCAGCCGCGCCAGCCCGAGCGTACGCGAACTGACGGGCAGCGGCGACAAAATGAACGAGTCGCGTACGTCCAGCAATACCTCGGTATAATCGGTGATCAGGGTAAAAGCCAGCAGGAAAAGGAAAACAAACAGGTAAGCCGTGAGGCCCGAACCGAAGTCATCAATGGCAAAGAAGCTTAGACTCAGCAGGGCACCGTAAAACACCATGAACAGGTCGATCACTAATGGCGGCATCCCACTTTCCCGGTTGCCGTTCATCGTCGACTTGCGCCGCCCGTCAGCCAGCAGTTTGGCCCGCAGCAGCTGAATCAGTTTGCGGGGTTCGGCACCCAGCCCGGCCCAAACCGCACCCAGGCGGCTGACTAAAAAGAGGAGTAGTTTATTCACGGTCGGCGGGCTTTTCAAAGCTGTTGAAAAAGTCATCGGCCCGGCGGCGGCTTTCCACCGGGTCCACCTGCGTGATGCGGGTGAAGATGTCCTCCAGGCGGCCGCCGGCATCGCCGCCGCGCAGTTCCTCGATGGTGCCGTTGGCCACAATGCCGCCCTTGTCGATCAGCACGATCCGGTCGCTCACCCGCTCCACCACGTCCATCATGTGCGAGCAGTAAAAAATGGTTTTCCCCCGCGCCGCCAGGCGGGCGATAATATCTTTGACCAAAATCACGCTGTTCGCGTCCAGCCCCGATAGCGGCTCGTCCAGAAAGATCACCTCGGGGTCGTGTAGCAGGCCGGATACCAGCAGCACTTTTTGCTTCATGCCCTTGGAGAAGGTATCCATCCGCTGCTCGTAGTGGGTGCCGAGGTCGAAAAATTCCAGCATCCGCCGGGCGCGTTCGTCAATCAGTTCGGCCGGCATCTCGTGCATGGCCCCGATCAGCTCCAGAAACTCACGCGGGCTGAGTACCTCGTACACCTCCGCCTGGTCGGGCACGAAACCGATGCGCTTTTTTACGGCCAACGGATCTTTCGATACGTCCATGCCCAGCACTTCCACCTGCCCCACAAAGGAATTATCAATCCCGGCCAAAATACGGACGGTGGTCGATTTACCGGCTCCGTTCGGACCGATGTAGCCGATCACCTGACCGGGCATCACCTCCAGGTTAATGTCCGATAGTACGAGGTGATCGCCGTAAGATTTGCGCAGGTGCTGGATGCGGATGGCGGGGGTAGGGGTCAAGGATTGAAGTATTTAAATTTTAAACGGTAGAGGAGTCGAACTCCGACAAGGCGGCTCTGCCGCCGATACTGGTTGAACAGCGTAAAACTAACACCTGATCCGGCTTGGCCCGGCGGGATGGAATAGCTACGTAGATCGTCGAGATCTGATATGGCACCCACTGCTTGCCGCAATACGAACACCGCTAACGAGCCAATCCAATATCTCCCTCCCTCCGCAGGGCCGGGGGGCACCTAATCCGGTCGCCACATATCGAAATGCGCCCGAAACAGGTTCACCAAATTAGCTGCATCGGGCAGGGCGCGGTGTTGGTCGCCGTGCCATTCCAACCCCTCCTTGCGGATACAGGCGGCCAGCCCGCGCGGACGTTTCAGCCGTTGAAAAGAAGCGTACTGCGCCTTACAGTCGATCACCTTATAAATCCAGTCATCGTCCAGGTTGTGCAACGCGCAGTCGCGGCGCAGTTGCTTGGCATCGAACCGGCCCCAGCTGGCCAGCGCATAATCCTCGTTGTCGTAGTAGCCGATCCAGTCCATGAACGCCTCGATCACGGCCGGAAACTCCTCGGCACGGTTAATGTCCGTCTGGTCGATCCCGGTCAGTTGGCGGCAAAACAGCGACATCTGGCGGTGTACCACCGGGCGCACCAGGCGGTTAAAGGACGATAAAACATCACCGTAGGCATCAATGCGGTAGGCACCGATCTCGATGGTTTCCTGAACCACGCCGGGCGGTCGCCCTTCCCAGCAGGTCGCTTCGAGGTCGTAAACAATGTAATGCAAGTCGGAGGGTGGATTTGTGTTTTTTAACAGACGGGGCGGAGCAAAGTTATCTTATACCAACAACTGCTCGAAAAAGCCGCCGATCTCCTGCTCCCGGTCCACGAAATGGATCTCCAGAATCCAGTGGCGCGGCTTCCCGTCCTTATCCGGCAACGACATTTTATTATGGTTCTCGGGGTGAATATACAGGCCGTAATTCTCCTTCTCCAGCCGCTCGTGCGGAAACTGACCGATCAGGTGCCCCGCCATCTCATTGCCGTATTCCCAGCCGTAGGCCGCCGCCACGCCCTGGATGAAATGGAAAAACTCGGCCCCGGTCACCTCCGGCCGGTCGTCAAACCACGCCCTGGCATCGTGCCAGGCCCGCTCGGTATCGTCACGCAACCTGAGCTTGTCCGGGTCCTGCCCGATCACGAACGTGCGGCCGTAATCCGCCTCCCACTCCTCAAAGATCGGCCCGAAATCGAGGAACAGAATATCATCCTCCCGCAGCATCAGGTCCGGCGGGTTCTCGTAATACGGCTTCAGCGTATTCGGCCCCGCCCGCACAATTCGCTTGTGCCAGTATTTCTCGATCCCGAACAGCTCTTTGGCCAACTCGAAAATAGCCGTATTGATCGCGGTTTCCGTGCGCCCGGCCGCAATAATCCCCCGCTTCACGGCTTCGTCAAACAGGTGCGCGGCCTTGGCTTCGGCGGCTATCAGTCGGGTGCGGGCAGCAGTCATTGTGGTACGTTTTAATCGCGTTCATATTCATCGGGTCGGCTCGGTTGCGGGTGGGCGTGTCCCCTCCCGGGGGTCGGGGTCGGTCCCCTCCGGGCTTCGGCATTCGCCTCGGTGCTGTCGCACCCTCCCTGCCGGTCGGCCCTGCGGGCACCTCACGCGGTCGGGCGGCGCACTGCATTCCAGCTGGTGTCAGTATACTCGTTTCACTTTGGTCTGTAGCAACCCCTCAATGGCGGCATAAATTCGTTCCGGTTTCTGCGGCCGCCAGTTGATCGTCTGAAAAATTTCGCCGTAACTCACGTAGCGGTCCAGCCGGGTATCGGTCATCTCCTCGGCCACGTGGTGTAGCAAATTCAGGATCACGATCCAGCCGTCATCATCGCGGATATCGTCGTACCACTCTTCATAATAACTGTCATCGTCACCGTGGAAATTCAGCACGTTCTCGGCAATCAGGATGTAGCGGTAAATACCCGCCTCCACCAGCTGGTCGATCACGGCCCGCTTCAGGTACATCACGTCGTTGTGCAGCGCGTCGTTCCACTCCCCGATCAACTCGATAATGGCGTAACCTTCCTCGTAATCGGCAAAAATGATCTTCACGTAGAGGGTATCGCTCCCAATGTCGTCCCACTGCGGGTGGAGCAGGTAATTGTATACTTGGTTATCAAACCCAAACTCATTATAAGTCCGGCCGTAAAAGGGAGATGCGGGGTCGTCGGCCGCAATGTAGCGGTCGCGCCACTGGTAGTGGGGTTCGATTTCGTGCATACGTAAGAGATAGTTACCTTGCTCCGTTAACGTTCCGCCCGAATCAATGTTTTAGTCAAAAAACCTTCGCACTCCACTTATGCGCATTCTCCTTTGCGGACCCGAAAGCAGCGGCAAAACCACCCTCGCCCAGTCCCTGGCCGACGACCTCCAGGCCGTCCTCGTGCCCGAGTACGCCCGTACTTTTCTGGCCGATCGCGCCACGGGCGGCTACAAGAAATCCGATCTGCTCACCATGCTGGCCGGTCAACTCGAATCGGAGGTCGAGCGGGGCAAGACCAACCGCACCGTCATCTGCGACACCGGCGCGGTCGATTATTACGTCTGGTCGCTCGTCAAGTACGGCAAGGTCCACCCCGCCATCGAGCAGGCCGTCATCCACGCCGATTATGACGTCATCCTCCTCCTCGCCCCCGATCTCCCCTGGCATCCCGACCCCCAGCGCGAGTCTCCCCTCCCCGAGCGCCGCGAACTCATCTTCGCCGCCTTCGAGCAACTCCTCCGCGATAAGGATCTCGACTACACCGTCATCTGCGGGGCTAACGGTCTGCGGCTCGCCTCCGCGCTGGAAGTCATCAATCAGCGGCGGCTGATGTATTGATAGGTGAACGGGTAACCTACTTGTGCGCTATATCCGCTCGATAAAGTCCTCATCCTGTATCGTACCGGAGTCCGTCGTTACCGGCTGCTTAGCACCATCTTGATACGCAAAAAAACCTTGCATTCCTTGGAGAAGCCTAAATAGCAGACTGCCGGTGCATTGGCAAAAAACATTACTGATACAGGAATTTTCAGTGCCCGCCCCCTCACCGCATACAAAAATCAAACCCCTCACGCAGCAAATCCACGTGCTCGGCCGACAACTCCCCCGGGCCGGTGAGGCGGATGGCGTGGCGGTACTTGTCTTTTCGCATCCCGTCGATGGCACTACGGTGCAATAGGGGGCTGTGGATAATGGAGTCGGTAAAAAAGCTCACCTCCAACACCTTGGTCATCGGGCGCACCACCAGCCAGGCCCGCTTATTGGTAAACATGATCGCCTTGCGGGCCGGCGTAATCAGGTTGGGTTCCCACTCGGCGGTAGCAACCAGCACGTCGTCAAAGGCCAGCACCACCTCGTCCGGTTTACCCTCAAAGATTTCGTCAATGGTCTTTTCCCCGCAAATGTGCCATTGGTTGGCCGATTTAAAGGGGCGCTCACAATTGGGGCAGGTCCACATAGTTAGCAAATTATGGCCGGTGACAGGTGCTTACCGGTAGTTAAAAAACAACTTTGCAAGAGTCGGTAATCATTGGAAAGCAGCACCCCCTCCCGTAGTTCACCGTAGTGGCACCGCCCGCTTCCATAAGCGAATCAATTCCTCTTCCTCGCGCTCCCAAGTCCACACACGGGCGGCCTCCCGGCAAGCGGCGCAAATCAGTTGGTAACGGTCGTTATCCGCTCCGAGTTCCAAAATAGTACGGGCAATGGCGGCGGGTTCCAATTTTTCGCTGAACACGTAGACCGGATACTCCTCCGCCAGGGCGCGGTACTCCGGGAAATTCATCTGGAGCGAGGGCAGTCCGGCCTGTACGTAATCGAAGGCTTTATTGGCGAGACTAAAGTAATAGCTCATGCTCCGGCTTTCCAACAAGTTGACTCCCAGCCAGGCTGCGGCCGCCAGGGCCGGTAGCTCGGCCGGGGGGCGGTAACCGAGAAAGTCCGTGCGGAAACCGATACCCAACTCTTGTGCCAGCATTTCCAGGTCTTCTTTAATATCGCCGTCCCCCACCAACCGCAGGCGGTACTCGGGTGGCAGTAGCGGCATGGCCCGCAGCAGCGATTCCAGCCCCCGGCCCTCATTGAGCATCCCCTGATAATGGATGAGGCGAAGACCGCCGGTCACCGGTTCGGCAGGCGGCACGGTAGCGGCAATGGGCATATTACGCACCACCCCGAACGGAATACCGTATTCCCGGCTGAACCAATCGGCCAGTGCCGGACCGACCGTGTAAGCCAACGGCAGACGGGGGATAATCCGGCGGGCCAGAGCTGACCAGGCACGCCGGACAAGCGGACGGCGGGCCACCTCGGGGGTTTCGGGAAACAGCTCGTGCGCGTCGTAGATACAGGGAACGTTCCGCTGCCGGGCGGCCAGCCAGGCGGGTAGCAGGGTATCCAGATCAATGGCATTGACGGCATCGTGGGGGGTACGCAACAGGTAATCGAGCAGGCGGGCGTTGTACTCCAGGTAGAAGAGCTTGCCACTATCGAAGCGGCAACGGATGCGGTGGACCGCAAAGGGGAAATCGGGTAGTTCCGGCGAACCCGGCCGCAGGCGACCTACCAACGTAACCCGGTAGCCGGCCGCCGCGAGGCTCGCGCAAATGCGCTGCATCCGTTGGTCATGCCCCAAGTCATTGGTGACGGTACAGATCACGTGCTTCACCGGCGGAAAAGTTGTTCGCCCTCAAAACGCAGTACTCCCTCGGCCACCAGGTGCTGGAGCGTGGAAAGGGCCGACCCCGTCACCCCCTCGTCGGTCATGTCGGCCGTGAGCTGTTGGGTGGTCTGACCGTCCTGCTCGCTCAGTTTACGGAGGAGGAGTTCCCGCAGGTCGTCAAATTCGGTTTGGCCGAGGCTACCTTTCTTACGGTCCAGACAAGCGTCGCAGCGGCCGCAGGGCGGCGCGTCGGGTTCGCCGAAGTAGGCCAGCAACTGTCGGCTGCGGCACTCCTCGCTGCTGGTATAACGAACCATGACCTGGAGGCGGTGCTCGGCGCGCTCGCGGCGGAAGCGGTAAAGTTTGCGGTCCAGGTCGAGGTTATCGGCGTCGATGCGCTCGCGCAGGAAAGTGACCTGCGGCAGATCGGTGGCGGGGCGATAGTCGATGATCTTGTCGGCGTGCAACTGTTGCAGGGCAGCGCGCAGTTTATCGCGACTGATTTTCAGAAAGTTGGCCAGATTGCCCTCCTTAAGGCGGATGTGACCGGTAAAGGCCCCCTGGTACTGCCGCAGGATGGCTTTCAAAATCAGGTCCAAATCCCGGTGCCGGAGCTGGTAATCGTAAAGTTCGTCCTTGGTGCCGATCACCTGCAGGGTGGCGGGCGTGTGCACGGCTTCGCTCAGGGCCAGATAACCGTCTTGCTCCAGTGCCCGCAGGCAGTAGTAGGTTTCTACCGGTTCCAGACGGTAAGTCTTGCTGAAGGGCGCGATCTCGAATTCATAGCTCTCGTCGCGCCCACTGCCCACTGCCAGTTGCAGGTAGCTACCCAGGGCACGATAAACGCGCCGGATGGTTTCCACGGGCGGGAAGGCACGCTCGAAGTTACGCTGCAATTTTACCGCATCGCGCGGGTGGGTCAACAGGATGGCGTAGGCATCCAGCCCGTCGCGGCCGGCGCGGCCGGCCTCCTGGAAGTAGGCCTCCGGGCTATCGGGCGGCTCCAGGTGGATGACGGTGCGTACGTCCGGTTTATCAATGCCCATTCCGAAAGCATTGGTGGCCACGATCACCCGCAGCTTGCCGCTGATCCAGGCTTCCTGGCGGGCGTCGCGCTGGTCGGGTTCCAGTCCGGCATGGTAAAAATCGGCCTTGATCCCGCTGCGCTGCAGCAGCAGAGCCACTTCCTTGGTCCCCCGCCGGCTGCGCACGTAAACCACCGACGAGCCGGGCACCTTACTGAGAATGTGCAATAACTGCGGTTCCTTTGCCTCCACGTGGCGCACGACGTACGCCAGATTCTTACGCTCGAACGATTGCTGAAAAAACTCGTGCCCCCGCCGGAAACCCAGGTGCTCCTGAATGTCGCGTACCACCTCCGGCGTAGCCGTGGCGGTCAGGGCGATAACGGGCTTGTCGGGGTGCAACTCCCTGATTTCGGCAATGCGCAGATAGGGCGGCCGGAAATCGTACCCCCACTGGCTGATGCAGTGCGCCTCGTCCACGGCAATCATGCTGACGGGCATTTTGGCAATGCGGGCCTTGGCCAGATCACTCAGCAACCGTTCGGGAGAAAGATAAAGCAGTTTGGTGTTGCCGTACACGCAGTTGTCGAGCACGCGGTCGATGTCGCGTTTGGCCATGCCGCTATAGATCGCTTCGGCCACGATACCGCGCTTGCGCAACTGGCTGACCTGGTCCTTCATCAACGCAATCAGCGGCGAGATCACCAGGCAAACCCCCTCCCGCGCCAGGGCAGGCACCTGAAAACAAATGCTCTTGCCGCCGCCGGTGGGCAGCAGGGCCAGCGTGTCCTTACCATCCAGTACGGATTGCACGATCTCGGCCTGCATGGGCCGGAAAGCGGGATATTTCCAGTAATGAACCAGTATTTCGAGCGGGGTAGACATGGGAGGGCAAAAATAGGGGTTTAATGTTCATCCGGGGTGGATTGGATGAGCGTGGGTCTTTAGAGCATGTCTAAAATTTTTAAGAACGGAGGATCAATGATTCGCTTCGCGGCTACTCGTGGTTAAGGTTCCGGCTAGATAAAAAATTCGCTTCGCGGCTACTTCGTGGTGCGCGCATAGCGGGTTACGTAAGTCAGTTTTTACGACGCCAGGTTATTAAATGTTTGGTTATCAGGAAGTAAAAATTTAGACACGCTCTTAATCCTTCATTACTTCAACCCCCCAAAATCGCTTTGCGATCAGAAAAACCAGCGTATCCAAAATTTTAACAACCCCCTAAGAGCCGTTTACCGCCGAAAAACGTCTATACTAGCGTGATGACCAATGCAACGCTCGATATCGGCAACAGCCGCGTAAAACTGGCCCGCTTCAGCGGTGGGCGACTGGAAGACCTGCAAACCTTTGCGGTAGAACCCGCCACGTGGACGACACTGGTAACGACGCTGACCAACCATCCGGTTCAAAATTTCATCTATTCAACGGTGGGGGCAACGGCCCCGCCCGCCCGGCTGCTGCAACTGCGGCGCCTGGTACCCGGCCTCGTGCTGGAACTGACCGAAACCACGCCGCTGCCCTTCAAAAACGACTACGCCTCGCCCGCTACGCTGGGCAAGGACCGCCTGGCGGCCCTGGCCGGCGCACTGGCCCACTACCCCGGGCAAGCGTGCCTGGTAGTGGACGCCGGCACCTGCGTGACGATGGACCTGCTGACGGCCGACGGCCGATTTATCGGCGGCAACATCAGCCCGGGGGTGCAAATGCGGCTGCGGGCCATGCACGAAGGCACGGCGCGGCTCCCCCGGGCGGAAGCCGCCGGTACGCCGCCCGACCTGCTCGGAACCGACACCGACGGAGCACTGCGCAGCGGAGGTATTTTCGGTCTGCAACTGGAAATCGAAGGTTTGTACGCACGGTTGCGGCAAAAATTCGGTCCTTTGACCCTCGTTCTGACCGGCGGGGACGCACCGCTTTTGGCAAGTCTGCCGGAAACAGAGATATTTGCGCTCCCGAATTTGGTCCTGGACGGATTGAATGAAATTTTGAACTACAACCATGAGCATCACTTTGCGTAACCTACTCCTCTTCTTTCTCGTTTGTGCGGGAGCCGCGTCGGGCCTGGCCCAGACCACCGACTTTTCGCAGGTTCGCCCCAAAAATAACTCGCCCCTGTCTCGTTTCGGGCTGGGCGACCCCCTCGATGCTCCCTTCGCCGCCCAGGTAGCCATGGGAAGTATTCAGGCCACCTACCAAGACGCCTATCACCTCAATATCCTCAACCCGGCCTCGCTGGCGGCGCTGCAAACTACTTCCTTCGAGTTGGGCATCTACGCCAAGTACGACCAGCTGGAAGACGTGCAGGGTAACACCGAGGATGTCTGGAGCGGAAACATCCGCTACCTCGCGCTCGGCTTTTCACTCCGCAATGCACTCAACCGCGCCCTGGACCGTAAATCAAACGACTGGAACGCGGGCATGGCCTTCAGCTTACAACCCACCACGCTGGTGGGTTACGATCTGGAACTGGAAGAGTTCGACGAATCTTTCGGCACGGCTTCCAATCTGCTCAAGGGCACCGGCGGTGCCTACCGCGTAAGTTGGTCGAACGGCTACCGCTACAAAAATCTGAGCGTGGGCCTGAACGTGGATTACAACTTCGGCCAGATCATCAACACGCGAGTAGTAGAATTCGACTCGCTGCAAACCGCGCTCTCGTCGCAGTTCTCAGAGGCCTATACCATCAGCGGACTCGGTCTCGGCTACGGGGTGCAGTATGCCTACAACTTCAAAGCGGCCGACGGCAAACCCAACGGCAAACGTCTCATCGCGGGCGTGAACGGACGCTTCCAGACCCGCCTGGTCACCGAATCCGAACGGCTCTCGCAGCGGATATCGCTACGGCAGTCGGTCAGCATCCGCGATACGATCGAGAATGTGAGCGAGGAACAGGGCGACCTCACCCTGCCCACCGAGATCAATTTCGGACTGGCTTTCGACGACGTCAACCGCCTCTTCGTCGGCGCGGAATACGGTATGGCCGCCTACTCCAACTACCGCAACGATGCCCAACCGGATCAACTGGTGGATTCGCGTCGTTTTGCCGTCGGTATGCAGTATATCCCGAACATCAACTCCTATAATTCGTACTGGAAAAGGGTGCGCTATCGTTTTGGTTTTCGCTCGGAAACCGACCCCCGCCAACTCAACGGAGAGCAGGCGCGCATCATCGCCGGTTCCTTCGGTTTCGGCCTCCCGTTAGTGCTCCCCCGCGGGCAAATATCTTTCGTGGACCTGACCTTCGAGGTAGGTAAATTCGGCGTACCGAACGTCATCGACGAGACCTACGCTAAATTCACCCTGGGTGTTTCGCTCAACGACAACACCTGGTTCTTTAAACGCAAATTCAACTAAACCATGCAACCAATCAATAAATTTTTCCTCCTCCTTACCCTGCTGCTCACCTTCGGTGCCACGCAGCTGACGGCCCAGTGCCCGGAGAAAACGTGGAATAAATCGCCCAAAAAAGACAAGGCGGAAAATGCTCACGTTAACTACCGCGGCTACGTAAAAGGCAAGACCGCCGAAGACCTCAAAGCCATGAGCGATGCGGACTTCAAGATCGCTTACGACAACTGGAAAATCGCCTACGACATCGCCCCGGCGGCCGACGGCCAGCGGCCCTTCCACTACCGCGACGGACAAATGTTTTACCGTGCCATGCGCGATAAGACCGAGGATGCCGCCAAGAAGCAGGAGCACGCCCAGCGCATCATCGACCTCTACAACGAGGAAATGGAGTGCTACCCCGACAATAAGGCTTACCTGCTGGGGCGCAAGGCATTCGACCAGTTCTACCTCACCGGATATTCCATCGAGGCCCTCAACACCGCCGAGCAAGCCATGAAAGTGGGCGGCGACAAAACCGAGTACATCGTATTGGTCCCCACCGGCGAACTGCTCAACTACCTGTTCAAAGAGAAGCAGGTTGACAAGAAGCGCGTCCAGGAGATCTACCTCATGGCCAAGGGCCTGACCGAAGCCAACCAGAAAGGTACCTACGCCCAGTACTACACCGACGGCATGGCCAACGTAGACAATAAGATCGCCGAGATCGAGAGCGAGGTTTTCGATTGCCAGTACTTCAAGGAAAACCTGCTGCCTAAATTCGAGGAGAACCGCGACAGCCTGGACATTATCGGCTACATTTACAAGAAGATGGTTCAGCAGGGCTGTGACACGACCGATGCCGACGTGATGCGCGTGAAGAGCCGCTACGACGAGATCTACGCCACCAAGGCCGCCGAGTTTGAACTTGAGCGCCGCCGCATGAACCCCGCCTACGACGCCAACGAACTCTACAACGAAGGCAATTACAACGGGTCCATTAGCCGTTACCGCGAAGCCATCGAGCAGGCCGACAACGACGAGAAGAAGGCGCAGTACTACTACCAGATCGCCTCCATCCAGTCGGGCAAACTCGGCTCCTACGGCTCGGCCCGCGAGAGTGCCAACCGCGCCGCCCAACTCAACCGCGGCTGGGGAAAACCCTACATTCTCATCGGTGATATCTACGGCCGCATGAGTGCCGGCTGCGGCGATTCCTGGAACCAGCGCCTCGCCGTACTGGCCGCCATAGACAAGTACAGCTACGCTAAAAGCATCGATTCTTCCGTGGCCAGTGACGCCACCAGCCGCATCAGCCGCTACAGCGATTCAATGCCCACCAGCGAAGAAGCTTTCTCGCGTAGCATGAGCGCGGGTGCCAAGATCAACGTCGGTTGCGGCATCAACGAAACCGTCACGCTGCGTTTCCAGTAGCGTGGTTTGCGTTGAGTAAAGCGCCTTTTTCGGGCGTGCCCCCGGCCTGACGGCCGGGGTCGGGTCCTTCCAGGGTTCGCTGTTCGCTCCGTGCTACGCACCCTTCCTTACGTCGGCCTTCCAGGCCCCTCACGCAAACAAAGCCCGGCTCCACGTCAGTGGAGCCGGGCTTTGTCTTTTAGAGCGTGTCTAAAATTTTAAGAACTGAGGATCAATGATTCGCTTCGCGGCTGCTTCGTGGTGCGTACTTAGCTAGTTGAGTAAGTTATTTTTCATGACGCAGCGTTTGTAAATGCTGCCTTGCTTCTACCGTACGAAGTAAGCTATCTTTAATTATTTAATTTCTCCTCAAATATAAGAAAACACCCCCTTTTTTGTTTTTCAAACATACTGTATTAAAACACATACGTTATAATAATTTGTAATATCAAAACTTTTTGTTCTATGTTTGCTGCGTTCTCACAGGTTGCAAAAAAAGAAAAGAATGTCCAGCAAATCACTTTCGGGATCGCAGCAGGCGATCCTCGTTATTCCCCTGCACCGGCTAAATCTCTGTCTCCCACTCTATGGTGGGGTCTCGGCCGGATTTCCGTCTCCGGCGGATGATTACCTCGAAGAACACTTGGATGTAGGTGACTACCTGGTAAAAAACCCCACGGCTACCTTCTTCGTGCGGGTACAGGGCGATAGCATGGTCGGGGCGGGCATTCACCCGGACGATATTCTAGTAGTGGATCGCTCCCTTGCGGCCCGACACAACACCATCATCATCGCCGTACTCAATGGCGAGTTTACCGTCAAACGCCTTTACAAGAAGGGAGGAGACATCAGGCTGGTGCCCGAGAACCCGCGCTACGCGAGTCTGAGCATCCGCGACGGCGATGAGTTTGCCGTTTGGGGGGTAGTCGCCCACGTTCTTCACAAGCCAACCTAGAAACTATGGACCGTTTCTTTGCCCTGGTGGACTGCAACAACTTCTACGCGAGTTGTGAGCGGGTTTTCCAACCCCGGTTGAATGGAAAACCCGTGGTGGTTTTGTCCAATAACGATGGTTGCGTCGTAGCACGCAGCAATGAGGCCAAGGCCCTGGGTATTCCCATGGGCGAGCCGCTATTTAAGGTACGCCGACTCATTCTCACGGAAAAAGTGGAGGTCTTCTCTTCCAACTACTCGCTCTATGGTGATATGTCACGCCGCGTAATGGAGGTTTTGGCCGCCCATTGTCTGGACATCGAGGTATACTCCATCGACGAAGCATTTCTGGAACTGCGCTTTGCCCGGCAATCACCGGTATCCCTTACCGCATGGGCCGTGGAACTGCGTGCCAAAGTTTACCTCTGGACGGGTATTCCCGTATCCATCGGAATCGCTCCCACTAAAACGCTGGCCAAACTGGCCAACCATGTAGCCAAAAAGCGTACCGCTACCGGAGTCGCTTTTCTCTACCCCGACAATGCCGTACTGGCGGAACTGGCCATCGACGAAGTCTGGGGAGTAGGCCGCGCCTACCGGACCCGCCTGGAGCAAACCGGCGTGGCTACCGTGCGTGATTTACAAAGGGTCAACGAACACTGGATGTGCCGGGAATTCGGAGTGGTCGGTCTGCGGCTACTGAAAGAATTGAACGGTTTCGTGTGTCACGAACTGGAATCACCCATAACGGAACGTAAGAACACCATGGTTTCCCGCTCCTTTTCCACCGATATTTATGAGTTGGAGGAAATCGAGCGGCGACTCGCCCTCTACGCAACTCGTCTCGGAGAAAAACTGCGTCAGTACCGTCAGGCCGCCACGGTGCTGACGGTGTACCTGTGGGTCAATAAGTTTCAGAACCGGCGCAAAGACGGCCGCACCTGTTTTACGCAGAGTGTCACCCTGCCCCTGGCGACCAATAATACCAATCACCTGATCGCCTGGTCGCGCGTGATCGCCAAAGTCCTTTATCAGGAGGGCACCAACTACAAAAAAGCGGGCATCATGGCCGCAGAACTGGTGCCCGAAGGTATCCGGCAAGGAAACCTGTTCCAGGACAGCAGCCCCCACCAACAGGACAGTAAGGTCATGACCGCCGTGGACGCCATCAACCAAAAGCTGGGGCGCGGAGTCGTCTACTTCGCCGCCTGTGGGGAACGGCCGTCTATCCCCCTCCGGCAGGACCACAAAAGTCCGAACTACTCGACTCGCTGGAATGACCTCTTGTTTATCTAAGGGCAGGCAACTGCACTACTCCTCCCCTATTCCCGCACCAATTCAAAATCGGTGCGCCGGTTCTGAGCGCGGCCGCGCTCGCTACCATTATCGGCCACGGGGTTATCGGGACCGTTACCGACAATAATAAAGCGGTTGGGGTCCATCGAGTATTCGCGGACCAAATAACCGGCAACGGCCTGGGCACGGCGCTTGGACAACTCGACGTTAGTGGCACGGCCGCCGGTATTGTCCGTATTTCCCTCGATCCGTACGCGGGCATTTCCGAAAGCACGGGCAATTTCCACGAAGTCGCGGTCGATGATTCGCTTGGCGTTCTCGTCCAGGGTAGACTGGCCGCTGGCAAAATTGATGCTCACCTGTTTGGTGGCGATCGCTTCCTTGGCCTCGGCCTCGCTTTCCTTGACGGCGGCAAATTCCTTGCCGGCCTCGGCGGCGTTTTCGGGACCGCTCAGGTTACCGGATGCGGCATTGACCAGTTGCGGGTAAGAGACTCCCCGGAAGGCGGGCACGCTCCCCTCGATGTACTTCAGGGCAGAATATTCGTTGGCCATCCGCTGATACAGGCTCTCGCCCGTTACCCCCTTGAAGGAAGGGTTGAGACCGAAGAAGTTGACGTTGTCACCGTGGGTCACCAGGCGCACGTTGTTGATGGCAGCCAGGGCGTCGCCTTCGGGGATGGCCAGACCGGTAGCCAGGATACGGGCAGCCTTCTGCTTGTTAGCTTCGCTGGCGTTGATTTCGGCGGCACCGCGCATCCAGCCCTCGTACAGCTTTTGCAATTTGTCCTTGTTCTGCTCTACGTATTCGCGCTTGGCAAAGAATACGTCGGCAATAATATTGGACGCCGAGCGGGTGCTCTCCAGAATCCGGGCACCGGACACGGCACGCACGGCCTGCTCGTCATCGGGCGACCACACCACGGCGGCATCCACCTGACCGCTCTTAAACGCAGCGGCGGCGTCGATGGCACTGGCCTGGGGGATGATGTCGATATCGTTGACCGTCATGCCGCCGGCGTCCAGCAGCCAGAGGAGGAAAGAGTGCGAGGGGGTGAGTTCGGCCACGGCAACGGTTTTTCCGCGCAGACCGGCCACATTATTGATGCCCCGTTGGGCTACGATAGCGTCGCCGCCCCGCGACCAGTCGGCCTGGAATAGTACTACGGGATTGTAGGCACTCAGGTCGGAAAGGATGGTGGGGAAAGCATCGATGGTGTACCAGTGCACGTCGATGTCGCCGTTCTTAAAGGCGGCCAGCGAGGAAACCACGTCGTCATTGAGGACAAACTCCACATCGATACCGTACTCCTTTTTAAAGCGTGACTCGGCCGAAGCGGCAAAACCCTCGTTGAAGTATTGCCCCCCGGCGTAACCGCCCCAGGTAACCACGCCCACGCGAATAGCGTCGTTGTTACTCTTTTTGCCGCCGCCGAAGAGACCGCCGCCGCCGCCCGATCCGTCGGTGCTGCCGGCCTGCTCGGTGCCGTCGCCGCCCAGGTTGGGAAGCAGGCTGCCGTTGACAAAATAGTTAAAGCCGAAGAAGATGACCAGCAAGATGAGGATGGTGATCAGCAACTTGCTAAGGGTGGTTAAACGAGCCATTGGGTGGTTGTGTATGAAATGGTGGACCGGCCCCTTGCCGGGGGATAAGTCCGTATAAAAAAGCAGCCTACCCGCACCGGCGGCACCACGCACGGCGTGGCATCCTCGGGCCGGTAGGCTGCTCGGGTGATGGTTAGATTGGTGACAAGGTCTTACTCAAAGAAGGAATCATACTGGTTGCGCTGGCCGGTTTGACGCACCCGCTCTTTGACCGGGGCGTCCAGGTCCAGGACGTCGGTGTCGTTCTGGGCTTGCAGCAGGAGGTGGGATTTCTCTTCGCCCAGCAGCAGGCTGTTGCTTTCGGCTTCCCACTTCTCCAGCATTTGCATGCCTTCTTCCTCAAAAACACCGTTCTGGAGATCGACCGAATCCATGAAGTTGGCGGACATTTCCATGAAGCGTTCCATTTCGCCGACCTTATTGGCCACATCATCGGTAATGGCTTCCATGGCCATATCGAACATGGCGCGTTGATCCGGGTCGCCGTTGATGACGCTCATGGCCGAGGTCATGGCACCGTGGCTGGCGTGGATTGCCTTGCGCTCCTGTTCCTTAACGGATACCTGGTCTTTGATGTCCTCGGCCAGTACCTGACTGTTCTCGTACATTTTGGTGAGGACGCGGTAGAGCACTTCCATTTTCTTATACAGGTCCTCCAGGCGAATATTGGACTCCTTGAGACGGCCGGCGCGGCGGCTCTTCAGGATCATCACGTTGCGCTTGTTGGTCTCCTTGGCCTTACTGGCTAGTTGCAGGTTGTTGGAAATGTCGCGCTGGTTATTGACGATCACTTCCTTGAGCTTGTGCATTTGCCCGCGCAGTTGGCTGATTTGCTTGTTCATCTTGCGCAGGTTACCCTCCAGCTCTTCCACATAGGTTTTGAGAATGCCAATGGGGTCGATCTGCACGAACATGCCGGTAATCTTGCGCATGATGCTCTTGTACATATAAAAGATGAGGTTCCTCATCTTCGGGTCGAGGACCATATAGACTACTATCCCCAAAACAGCCAGTGTGGCCGCCAGATAAAGTGTATTGGCCAGAATCGCTCCGATATTGACAACACTGAGGACATATCCTAAACCCGCTACAATGGCCGCGAGGAAGATGAGTCCCGTGATGCCCTCGGGGCGTTTCCAGAAAGATTTCGGTTTGAGCTGTGGTGCTTCCATAAGGTAGAGATAAACTTGTCGGGTAAAGATAGGTAAAACAGCGGGTCAAAGAAATTTCTCGTGACCGGCTACCCAAGATAACCACTGAGGCGGCGGTTTGTGGTAGGGTTTCGATGAAGCGGGGTGATTTTTCGATCATCATTCCATAGACGGCGACGGAGCTGCCCGTGCGTTTCCTGGGTACTCGACGAAAAGCCATGGGCCGCCGAGTCGGCACTGCCTTCCAGAGCGGGTCAAAACTACTTGCCCTCCTCCTTCAGACCCTGCCCCCGCATCGCCCCCGCCACATTCCGATCCAGTGCCTCGTGGGCCAGTGGGGTGGTATACTCGTTCAGGCGTTGCATGGCCGCGTTGACGGCATCCTTGTCCTCGCCGGCGGCGGCGGTGCGCAACTCGGCGGCGAGGGAGGTGATCCGTTGCTTTTGCTCGGCGGAGAGCCACTCGTCGTTTTGGCGGAGGAAGCGGTCCGAGCTGAGGGCGATGTTGTCGGCCTCGTTGCGGGCTTCCAGCAGGGCACGGACGGCCATGTCATCGGCGGCGTGCCGGATGCTGTCGATCAGCATGCGGGCCATCTCTTCTTCCGAGATACCGTACTGCGAACGGATGGTGACTGTCTGCTCCGTCTCCGAACGCAGTTCCGAGGCCCGCACCTGGAGGATTCCGTCGGCGTCCAGCATGAAACGGATCTCGATTTGGGGGATACCGGCGGGCATGGGCGGGATGCCCTTCAGGATAAACTCGCCCAGTTTGCGGTTGTCCTTTACCAGGTCGCGCTCCCCCTGATAGACGCCTACCTTCAGGTTGGCCTGACCGTCTACCGAAGTGGTGTACTTGCGGGCTACGCGGGTGGGCACCTTGCTGTTGCGGGGGATGATGGCATCCATCAGCCCACCCACCGTTTCGATGCCGAGGGAGAGCGGGGTCACGTCCAGCAGCAGGACATTTTTGCGGTTGCCGGCCAGGATGTCGGCCTGGATGGCGGCACCCAGAGCGACCACCTCGTCGGGGTCGATGCCGGTTTCGGGGGTGCGGCCGAAGAACTCGCTCACCTGATCCTTTACCAGCGGGATGCGGGTGCTGCCGCCTACCAGCACGACCTTATCAACGGCCTCCTTATTTAGTTCCGCGTCCGTCAGGGCGCGGGCGCAGGCGCGGAGGGTACGGTCCAGGGTGGGGCGGATGAGTTCCTCGAAGGTAGCACGGGTGATGCGGATTTCCCCGCCCTGCCACTCGGCCACGTATGTTTCTTCGGAACTAAGGTGCTTTTTGGCCCGCTCGGCGGCGAGGCGGACGGCCTGGCCCCGGCCGGCATCGGCGGCTAGTTCATCGGCACTTACCTGCCCCGTAGCGATCCAGTGATCGACGATGGCGCGGTCGAAATCGTCGCCGCCGAGGAAGGTATCGCCGTTGGTAGCCAGTACCTCGAAAATGCCGCCCTCGATCCGCAGCAGGGATACATCGAAGGTACCGCCGCCCAGATCGTAGACGGCGATGGTGCGCCCCTCGTCGTCCTCCGGGTTGATCCCGATTCCGTAGGCGAGACTGGCGGCGGTGGGTTCGTTTACGATGCGTAGAATATCCAGTCCGGCCAGTTTACCGGCGTCGCGGGTGGCCTGGCGCTGGGCGTCGTTAAAGTAGGCCGGCACGGTAACGACGGCACGGTTGACCGGCCGGCCGGTAGCGGTTTGCACCCGTTCGCGTAGCTCGCGCAGGATGGCGGCACTCAGTTCGATGGGCGTGTAGAAGCGGTCATCCACCCGGATTTTCACCAGGCTTTCGGTATCCTCGTCGATGAGTTCGTAGCCGAAGTTTTCGGCAAATTCGGCCACGTCGCCGTAGCTTTTGCCCATCAGCCGTTTGACCGACCACACCGTCCGGCCGGGGTTGCTGACCAGTTGCTCGCGGGCGTCGTCGCCTACCAGTACCTCGCCGGCGGCATTGAAGTGCACGATGGAAGGCAGCAAGGTAGACGAACCATCCGTGCCGCGCACGGCCACGGCCGTTTCGTCGGCTACGTAGGCCACGAGGCTATTGGTCGTGCCCAGGTCGATGCCGACGATCAGTTCCGTTTCCGATTGTTTTTCCTGCGTGGGGTCGGCGAGGGTGCCTTCCTGTAGGTTGATCTTGAATTTGGCCATAGTATGGGAGTGGTCTTTTGCTGCCGCGCCGGGGGGGGCACGCGGGGTTAGCTTGAACAGGGTTAACGGTTGAGGGCGGGGGTAGTTTTTGTAACCGCTTTGCGTGAGGTGCCTGGACGGGCCGACCGCAGGGAGGAGACCCGGAGCGCAGCGGAGGGGCCGAGCAGACTTGCGAGCCGGGAAGGGACCGACCGGGGCGTTAGCCGCGGGCACGCCCCAAATAGCCGGATCGTTCTTTTTCTACTGCCTCACGCGTTCAACGTGCCCGCCATGAATTGTTTTACGTAGCCCGCGATTTCCTCGCCTTTTTCCTCCTGCAGGAAGTGGCCCGCGTTTTCGATGGTGATGCGCGGCCGGTCTTGGGCGGTGGGGATGAGGTCGTAGAAAAAGCCCTCGAAACCGCTCAGGACGGGGTCTTTATCGGAGAAGAGCACGAGGGCCGGTTTGGTCCATTCGCTCAGTACGCGGCGGGCTTCGTTCATGCGGTCTACGCCGCCGTCGGTGGGTTTGGACGGGACGAGGGACGGGAATGATTTGGCACCGTCCTTATACTTACGGCCGGGGTGGGGCGCATTGTAGGCCGCGATGACTTCTCTGGATAGTTTGGTGAAACTGGCGTACTGGATGATGCGGCCCACGGGCACGGAAGGGTGATAGCGTGCGAACCACTGCCAGATGCGGAAGCCGAGGGGGAGCCGGTTGCCCCGGGGCAAAAAGGTGTTGAGGATGACCACCCGTTTGAACCGCCGGGGGTGTGCGCCCAGCAGGGCCAGGCCGAGCAGGCCGCCCCAGTCCTGGACGATGAGGGTGATGTCGTTGAGTTCGAGCCGGTCGATCAGGTTTTCGAGTGAGCGGAAGTGGAGGTCGTAGGAATAGTCGCGCCAGCCGACGATTTTGTCCGATTTACCGAAACCGATCAGGTCGGGCGCAATGAAGCGGTGGCCGGGCGTGAGGACGGGGATGAATTTGCGGTAGAGGAAACTCCAGCTCGGTTCTCCGTGGAGGGCGAGGATGGTTTCGCCGCTGCCCTCGTCGAGGTAGTGCATGCGAATGCCCTCGAAATCGACGTAGTTTTCCCGGTAGGGATAATCGGGCAGATCGGCGAAGCGGGCGGCGGGGGTGCGAACGGTTTGCATGGCGGCTTGGGGGTGGTTGAGGCGACAAAGGTAAGGGCCGGTGGGTAAGCGGGCGGCGGGAAGGAGAAGTGCGGCCGGCCCGAAAGGGGGAATGATACGGGCGACCCAACCTTCCCCACCATTATACGTACTATGTTCCGTACTTTTGAGCACGCTACCATCTAACTACCTTCCATGCGCCAGATTTTGCTGTTTTCTTTTCTGCTTGTTTTTTGCGGCTTGTCGGCCCAGACGATCGACCTGCCGGGGCTGATCCAAAAATACAAGGAGGACGTACGCGGACCCTACCGCGACATCCGCTGGTTTTGCCCCAACGGCACCACCCGCGCGGCCCGCGACCCCTGCCCCGACGCCGAGGGCGTGCAGCACGCCCGCTATAAAGACGAGGTGGTGCAACTGGGTAAAACCAGACACCTGTTCTGGGGCCAGATTCTGGCCAGTACGGACAAGGATGACTTCTGGGATGCCGAGAAAGAACACTCGCGGCTGAAGCAATACCAACTGGAGCAGTACCTGCGGGCCGTGGACGACGGCTGGGTGCTGGAAAAGGCCCGCTACTACCGCGGGGCCATGCAGGTGGAGGACGAAGAGGAGTGGGGGCGTGATTTTTTTCGTTGGCTGTTGCGCCGCGAGGACGACGTGCGGACCAATTTCTACCTGATCCGCCAGGCTGCCCGCGACATTCCGCACCGGGGCGATACCGATCTGAGCCGGAATATCCGCGCCGTGAGCCGGACGATTGCCGACGAGTACCCCAAGTTTCAGGACCTGCGCATCAAAATTCACGGCAGGCCCGAGGCCGGAGACGCGGCCGCCGTGCGCGAGTTTTTGCAGGAATATAACAGCGACCTGATAAAGCGCGGCCTGGACGACGACATGGTGCGCCTGGCGGCCGACATCGACCAGGCCTACGGCGGGGCCAGCCTGAAAAACTTGCAGGAAGTGATCGGCGATATCCGCGCCGATGCCCTGCTGCACGACCGGCTGACTACCTTTCTGCGCAGCCACGGCGGCGGCGGCGATGCCGACCGCCCCGACCGCCTGACGGCGGCGGCCGACCTGCTGTACGACATCCGCCGGGAACTGCTCAACGAACCCAATGCCACTACCCGCCTGAACTTGCTGGACGTGTCGCTGGAATTGGAGACCCTGTTGTTTCGTGAAGCCAACGACTGGGAAGCCGTTAGCCCCCGGGAGCAGATGGAAAAGATCTGCTACCTGGGCCGCGCCGCCGCCGGTGCCGGTTTTCTGGAAAACTGGGAGTTCGACCAGGTGGGGCAGGCCGTGGCCGACCCCAACTACCGCTACATCTACCAGCCCACCCTGACCGCTTACCTGGACGACGCCCGCCGCCTGGTGGAATGGGGCACGGCCACCAACCGCGCCGTCTACGGTGACGTGGTGGACACCTACGCCGAGTTCGAGCCGCTGGCCGTGGGTTTCCTGGACGACCGCATCCGCTCTTCCGTGCTGTTGCCGCTGGGTACCGCCATCGGCGAGTTGGGCGATTTCGTGGCCGCGCAGGGCAATGAGCGCAACGAGGTGATGGACGTGGAAAACCAGGGACAGATTCGCGGCCTCAACCCCGGCTACGCCCGGGGCAAACTGGTGGTGGTGACCACCAACCCCGAGAACCTACAGGTAGAAAACGACAAAATTTATGCTTTCCTGCGGCCGCCCTCCGACATCAAGCCGGTGGCGGGTATTCTGACCGTTTCGGAGGGTAACATGGTCTCGCACGTGCAACTGCTGGCGCGTAACCTGGGAATTCCGAATGCCATCCTGACCGCTGACCAACTGGAGGAAATGAGCGAGTACGACGGCGAGGAAGTCTTCTACGCCGTGGGCGTGCGCGGTAACGTGATCATGAAACCGGCCGGCGACATGGATAAGGAGGAAAAGCAGCTTTTTGCCAAGCAGGAACGCAACGAGAACCGCATCCGTGTGGAGGCCGACCGGATCAAACTGAACGAGCGCGAAGTGCTGAACATGCGCAACGTGCGCAGTTCGGATTCCGGCATCCGGGTGGGGCCGAAGGCCGCCAACCTGGGCCAGTTAAAGGCCCTGTTTCCCGAAAACGTGGTGGAAGGACTGGTGATCGGGTTCGGTATTTTCCGCGACCACATGGACCAGCTGATGCCCGGCCCGCAGGGCCTGACCTACTGGCAGTTTCTGAACAGCCGTTTTGCCGAGGCAGAACGGATGCGCAAGCGCAAGATGACCGAAGATCAGATTGACGAGTGGCTGCTGCGCCAATTGGCTACTTTGAGTAACGAGATCAAGCGGATGCCGCTAAAGCCCTACCTGAAGCAGGAACTGGAGCAGGGTTTCCGCACCGTGCTGGGCGGCGAACTGGGCGCGGTGCCGGTTTTTCTGCGCAGCGACACCAACATGGAGGACCTGAAAGAATTTACCGGCGCGGGCCTGAATCTGACGCTGTTTAATGTGGTGGACCGGCAGAAGATCATCGACGGCATCAAGGAAGTGTGGGCCTCGCCCTACACCGAGCGGAGCTACCGCTGGCGGCAGCGCTACCTGCTGAACCCCGAGAATGTTTTTCCCAGCATCCTCATCATTCCCAGCGTGGACGTGGATTACTCCGGCGTGGTCATTACCAAGGGCGTCACTACCGGCAACGAGGACGACGTGACCGCAGCCTTCAGCCGCGGCGCGGGCGGTGCCGTGGACGGGCAGGCCGCCGAGAGCTACCTGCTGGACCACACCGGCCGCCGGCACCTGCTTTCGCCCGCCCGCGAGCGGATGCACCGCCGCCTGCCGGCGGCGGGCGGCTCGGTTTTCGAGCGGGCTGATTTCGACCAACCCATCCTCAACCGCCGCAACCTCGACGATCTGGAAAAACTGGCCCATACCGTGGAATCCAAAATGCCGGAAGCGGAGGGCGTGGAAGGCACCGGGCCGTGGGACGTGGAACTCGGTTTTCAGAACGACAAGATCTGGCTCTTCCAGATCCGCCCCTTCGTAGAGAACAAACGCGCCCAATCTTCCGATTACCTGGAACGGATCAGCCCCGCCCTCGCCACCGATCGCCTGATCGATCTAACCCCCAAACTCCCCCGTGAAGAATACTAACATGCGTACCAAAATACTCCTGCCCCTGGCACTCCTCGTGCTCTGGCTCATCGTCCCGCTCAAGACCACCAACTCGTATCCCATCGACGGTTACGAGCGCACCGGCATCGAACGGCTACTCTATCTGGTGGACATGGATTCCTCGGGTCTCGTCCGCAAGCTGCCCTACGGCGGCCGGCTGCCGACGGATAGCATTCGCCTGAATCTGGTCAGCCGCGAGCGGCCCGACAGCCTGTCGGACATCGACCGCGTACTACAGGAATCCCTGGTGGACGTTTTTCCCAGCCGCTCGGCCGCCTACTCCATCAGCGTGCTGGACATGACCCCCGGCCGCGAGATCCGCTACGCCGAACACCGCCCCGAGGTGGGCTACCAGCCCGGCAGCGTGGGTAAACTGGCGGTGCTGACCGCCATTTTCTGCGAGCTGGAGAACGTCTACGTCGACTCAGTGGAGGCCCGCTGGGACCTGCTGAAAAAGCGCGTGGTCCGCTCCGGTCCCTTCGGCGTGCGCGACCACCACACTATTCCTTTCTACGACCCGGAAACCAACCGTTACAACCGCCGCCAGGTGGGCACGGTCGACGATTTCAGCCTCTACCAGTGGATCGATCACATGGTATCGGTAAGCAACAACGGCGCGGCCAGCATCGTGTGGCGGGAGGCTTTTCTGATGCGTGTTTTCGGGCAGAAATACCCCACCCTGACGCAGGAAGAGGCCGATGAATACTTCCGCAAAACGCCCCGCCGCGAACTGGCCGATATTGCCGAGAGCGTAGTCAACGAACCCCTGCGCAACCTGGGCATCACCCACGACGAGTGGCGGCTGGGCCAGCTGTTTACCCGGGGCGGCAGCAATATCATCCCGCCCAAGGGCGGCAGTATCGGCACCACGCGCGGCCTGATGAAATGGCTGCTGGCCCTGGAGAGCGGCCGGGTGATCGACGCGCCCAGCTCATTGGAAATGAAGCGGCTGATGTACATGACCGACCGCCGCATCCGCTACGCCCACTCGCCCACGCTGGATGAATCGGCCGTCTACTTCAAGTCCGGCAGTTTCTACGGCGGCGGCGGCGGTAAGTATGCCGGTTTGGGATTCAATTACATGAATTCCATCGCCATCGTGGAGCACCCCGACGGCGGTGCCCGCTACGCCGTGGCATTGATGTCTAATGTGCTGGGTCGCAATTCCGCCTACGCTCACCAGGTACTGGCCTCCAAGATCGACCGCGTGATCCGCGAGGGTTTTGCCGACCGAGATTCACAGGAAGCCACCCGTGCCGATGCGCCGGGCGACGACACGGATTGAATAGTTAGCGTATACCTCCCTAAGAGCGTATCTAAATTTTTACTTCCTGATAACCAAGCATTTAAGAAGCTGGCGTCGTAAAAACTGACTTACGTAACCCGCCATGCGCGCACCACGAAGTAGCCGCGAAGCGAATTATTGATCCTCAGTTCTTAAAAAATTTAGACACGCTCTAATTATTCAGTGCCCAGTCGTACTCCTTGTATTCGATCTTCGCTCCTTGTTTCAAAGCGGTAGTAGCGTACTTATTCAAGTAATTGCGTAAATCACCGAAGTCCTTACCATACCAGTCGAATACTTTAGAGACCTCGGCCGCGTCGGCGGTGATCTGATTATAGCGATCGTTATTGATAAACGCTTTGGCACGCTGCTCCAGTAAGGAGTTCAGGTTGGCGGAGGTAAACGCTTTGTCGGCCAGGGGTGGACAGGAAACGGCGGCACAGTTTACGGCGAAGTGAATGCGCGGCTCACTGTAGCGCGGGCGAATGATGTCGTTCTCGATCTGATTGAGCGAATACTTCTTGCCTTCCAGCGTAATCCATTTAACGGACCACGGGTCACCGCCGTCCAAATCCTTGATACTTTTGAGGGGGTAGGCCTTCAGGATTCGTTTGATGGTAAAGGCGTTGTAGGCATTGATCCAGTAAGCCAACGAGGCACTGCGGCCCCAGTCGGATTGGGGGATGGATTCGGCTAGTTCAGCCAGATAGGCATCGAGTTTGCTTTCGTCCTTTTTCAGTCCGGCGTAATTCACCTTTCCGGCACTGGAAACATACTTGCGCAACAGCGCATCGAAGGCTGCGTGATCGGGTGCAGCCGGGGTGGCGGTGACCTCTGTGGCGGTGATTTGCGGCTGGGCGGGAGCGGTCGACCTGGCGGTCGTATTATTCTGCGGTGCGGGAGTGGCTGACAGGGAGGAAGTTACTTCCGGCTGGGCGATCGTGATCTTTTTTGCTTTGGCGGCCGTCGCATCGCGGCGGGGCGTACCGGTAGCCGTAGTGCGGGTGTCATCCAGGGTTTTGCTTACGTCAATGGTGGGCTGCGCGCCGGTAGCGGGCGCGGCGGCGGCCAGGCCGTCATCCATCATTTGGGCGGTATCGGTTCCGGATGCGGCCCTATCGGTAGCGGTGGCAGCGGTCGATTTCATTTGGCTCACATCGTCCGCCGGCGCGTTGCCGGAGCAGGAATAACAGGAAAACAGGTATCCGAAGGTGATTAAAACGATCAGGTAACGCATAACAGGTAGTTGGTTAATCAGATAATACCCTTCCAATACCACCGGCCGCGCCCCAAGGTTGAGGCATCTGCGGACAGTTGAGCCGATCCGTGCTTGAAAATGTTCGGCGCGGAAAAGGAAAGCGGTTTTACCCGGTGCAGGAAATAAGCGGTTTACTCACCGAGTTACGCCCTAAAGCCGCTATCTTGCGGCCATGTCAGACGCCTATATTTACGATGCCCTGCGCACGCCCCGGGGGCGCGGCCTTCCCGGCGGTGCCCTCTTCGAAGTGAAGCCGATCCGGTTGCTGGTGGACTGCCTGGAGGCCATGCGCCGCCGACTGGACTTGCCGCAACTGCCCCTGGAAACGGACGACCTGATCGTGGGCTGTGCCCTGCCCACCGACGACCAGGGGTACAATATTGCCCGCGCCGCCTTACTCCAGGCGGGTTGGGAAACCGCCCGGGGCGGTATCCAGATCAACCGTTTCGACGCCTCGGGGCTGGAGGCAGTCAACCAGGCGGCGGCCCGCGTGGCAACGGGTTGGGACGACCTCATCCTGGCCGGCGGCCTCGACTCCATGAGCCGCGTGCCCTACCTGACCAGCAACGGCCCGATGGTGAACGACCCCCAGACCATCATCGACACCCACTACATCCCGCAAGGCGTGGCGGCCGACCTGGTAGCTACGCTGGAACACATCAGTCGTGAAGAACTGGACGAGTTCGCCCTTCGCTCCCACCAGCGCGCCCGCACCGCCCGCGATGCGGGCTGGTTCGCGCCAAGCCTGGAACCCATCCGCGACCGCAACGGCCTTATAATCCTGGATCAGGACGAGTGGATCACCGGCGAAGTGAACAGGGAGCAGCTGGCCGCCCACGAGGCCCGCTACCGCGAACTCGGCTCGGCCGGTTTCGATATCATGGCCATGCACCGTTTCCCGCTGGTAGAATACATCGATCACCGCCACACCGTCGGTAACAGTGCGCAGGCCACCGACGGCGCGGCCCTGGCCCTGATCGGCAGCGAGCAGAAGGGGAAACAGTTCGGCCTCCGACCCCGCGCCAAAGTACGCTCGGCGGCCCTGGCTACCGTGGATGCCGCCGTGCTGGGCGGCGGGGCCGTGGCCGCGCAAATGGCCCTGGAAAAAGCCGGCCTGAAGGAAGCAGACGTGGACCTGTGGGAATTCAACGAGTCTTTTGCCGCCAACTGCATTTCCTTTCAGCGCACCCTGGCCATACCCGACGATAAATTCAACGTTCTCGGCGGCTCCATCGCGCTGGGCCACCCGCTGGGCGCGACCGGCCTGATGCTGGTCTGCCACGTGCTGGACGAACTCGAACGCCGTGACCAGACCTTCGGTCTTCTTACCATTAATTCCGGAGCGGGGCTGGCCGTTGCCACCCTCCTCGAACGCGTTGCCCCATGATCCACTATACGAAAGACGTCGATAACGTCGTCACCCTGCGCCTCGACATGGACGGCCGGGAAGGCAACGTTATCAACCACAATATTCAGGAGGCTTTTTCTCCCATCATCAAACACCTGCAGGCCGAGAAAGCCCGCCACGCGCTGCGCGGGATCATCATCACCTCCAACAAACCGACCTGGCTGGAGGGCGGTGACCTGGGCTACCTTTACGAGGCAACCGATGCGGAGGAATTATTCCAGTTCGCCCAGCGGCTTAAGGGATTTCTGCGCGACCTGGAATGGCCGGGTGTACCGGTAGTAGCAGCCATTGCGGGAGATGCACTGGGGACTGGTTTCGAGGTGGCGCTAGCCTGCCATTACCGGATAGCACTGAACCAACCACGCATCAGGTTGGGGCATCCGGAGGTAAATATCGGCCTCATTCCCAGCGGCGGGGCAATTATCCGGCTGCTCTGGTTACTGGGCGTGGAACGAGCACTGCCCATTCTGCTCAACGGCCGCCGCTATAGTCCGTCAGAAGCCCTGAAAGTGGGTATCATCGACGACGTGGCCGATACGCCGCGCCACCTGCTGGAACTAGCCAAGGAATGGTGCCTGAATCACCAGGACGTAGCCCGCCCATGGGACGACCCCGGGGCTAAAATCCCCGGCGGCACCGCCTACGACCCGGATATGGGCCGCCGCATCCGGTTGCTGACCGCCGAACTCTCGGCCGCTACACACGATCACTACCCCGCCAAGCGAGCGATCATTGAGCTGCTGGCCGAGGGGTCGAAGGTCGATTTTGTCACCGCTTGCCGTCAGGACAGCCGCACTTTTGCGCACCTGGTGACCACGGTGACCTGCAAGAATATGATTTCCACGTTCTGGTTTGACAAACAGGCCATTAAAGGCGGGATCAACCGGCCGAAGGGATTCGGTAAATTCCGGCCGCGGCGGATCGGTATCGTCGGGGCGGGGCGCATGGGATCGGCCATTGCGTTTGCCTGCCTGCGGCGGGGGATGCAGGTGGTGCTAAAGGACGTGAGCCAGCCGATTGCCGATCGGGGTCTGGAATACGTGAGCGGTAAGCTGGACGAATACATCGAGCGCGGCACCTTTCCCGAAGAAGAGCGGGCCGAACTGCTGCAGCGGGTAGTAGCTACCGATAAATCCGACAAGTTTTCGGATTGCGACCTGGTGATCGAGGCCGTATTCGAGAACGCGATGGTAAAAAACAAGGTCACCCGCGAAACCGAACCCTTCCTGGACGAGTACGCCGTACTGGGTACGAATACCGTTTCCATCCCGATCACCGCGCTGGCCAAGGCCGCCGGCCGGCCGGAAAACTACGTCGGCCTGCACTTTTTCCCACCCGCCGACCAGGTATCGGTGATCGAGATCGTCAGGGGGGAAAAAACCTCCGACGAGACGATTGCCCGGGCGTTCGACTTTGCGATCGCGATCAACAAAAACCCCATCGTGGTACGGGACGGCTGGGGGTTCTACGCCGCCCGGGTACAGAACACCTACATTCTGGAAGGAATCACGATGCTGAACGAGGGCTACCCGCCCGCCCTGATCGAGAATATGGGGCGGCAGGTCGGGATGCCGCACGGCCCCCTCCGGCTGGCCGATGAACTGGGTTTGGAGTTGGTACTTCGCTACGAAGAACAGGCTGATGAGCATTACGGTGATAGATACACCGCCCATCCGGCGGCCGACGTGATCCGTACGATGCTCAACGACCTGCAACGGCCCGGCGGCCGGCAGAAGGCCGGTTTCTATGATTACTCCCGGGAAGAGGAAGCACCCCGCCTCTGGGACGGTCTGCTGGAGCACTTTCCGGTCACCAAAGCACAGTACGACAAGACCCGGATGCAGGAGCGCTTCCTGTTTGCTCAGGTGATCGAAGCCGCCTGGTGCCTGGAGGAGGGCGTGATCGAGCGGCCGGAATCGGCTAATATTGCGAGTGTTTACGGCTGGGGGTTTCCGGCTTATACGGGCGGCGTGATGCGCTATGCGGCCGGATACGGCAAAGAGGCGTTTAAGGAACGGTGTGATTTTTTCCGGGGGCGGTACGGGCAAAGGTTTCGGATGCCGAAGTATTTGCGATGATTAAATCATGTGATCTAATCATCGTACTTTGTGATGCGATCAAATGATACGATCACGCCCTGCAGGCCGCCTTATACTTTATCATCTGAATGGCGGCTAAAGTCGCGGATATTATTCGAATAGTTGGAGAACTGGAAGGTCACTGGTTATTTTTGCTCGCGATCTGAGACTGAAGCGGAAAGACCAGATCAGGTTGTTGCAGTCTAGTCCGGCGATCTAGGGGAATACGTTGACTAAAGAATTGATTGCCGCTTTGCCGGACGATAAAACGGTGTGGGGTTATCCGCGTGAGCTATTGGAAGTGAAAAAAAATGCGCTGGGGGCTACCGATTCCCCACTACCCAAACCACCCCTCCATAGAACCTGACCCGCCCCCAGCGGTTGAAGCCTCAAACCATTGCCCATGCGCCCACTTACTTACCTGTTTTTACTTGCCTGCCTGAGCCTGCTGACCGCCTGCGGCGGTGACAAGGCGGCAACCGATGAATCCGCCGCGACGGAACAAGACGAGGTGCGGGACGAAGCGCCCGCAAGTAAGGCGGCGGTGCTGCCGGACGGCGATTCGGTGATGCTGCGGCGTTACGAGAGCGAGGAGAATTTTCCACTGGCATTTACCACTTACTTTCCGAGTAATTTCGCGGTAGATCAGGCGGCCACCGACGGTATTGCGAGCGTGCGCTACGGAACGGGACCGGCCCTGCTGAGCCTGAACGTGCTGGGCGCGGGCGTGGCCCGGGACTCCATTGACCTGCTGGTGCGGACTTTTCTGAAATCGCGCGGTGAGGTAAGCGAGGAGGGTACCGACCCTTTGCGGCTACGGGCCGTGAATGACAGTGTGGAGTACCGGGTGGAAGTGGGTCGCCGCTACGGCCGGGCCTACTACTGGTTGACGAGTTATCCTTCCCAAATGGCCGCAGCCTTCGGTCCGCGTGCCGCACTGGTGCGCGCGGAATTCGGGTGGATCGCCACCAGGTCCGATGACCCGAATACCACCATCGATACCGTTACCGGCGAGCGCACCACCCGCGTATACGACGACCCGAACGAAAAACGCGCCTATCGCTACACCGTCCGCTCGTTCGACGGGCAGTTGCTGGCCGAAGGCCGCCAGGGTTTGTACCGGGACGAGGTCCGGCCACTGGATACGCTGCGCCGCTACTATGCCGACGGCGGGATGCGGGAGCGGACCATTTACAGGTACGGTGAAGAGGGCGGGCAGCGCCGTGCCCAAACCCGGCAGGTTGCTTACGATACTTCCGGCGGTGTGCTGGCGGAGCGGTCGTATACACTACCCGCCGCCGGTGCGGAGCCGGTACCCTGCGGGACGTGGCGTTTTTTTGACGGAGACGGGCATTTTACCAAGTTGAAGCGGTACGGGGAGTGCGAGTAGCGGCGCAAGGTTTGGCGTCTGTGCCGCAGGGGCTACCCGCAAGTTACCTTGTACCGATCACGTAGCTCTGGTATCCCATTGCGTGAGGTGCCTGGAAGGGCGATAGCGCACGAAGTGCTGAGGCGAATGCCGAAGCCTGGAAGGGACCGACCGGGCGGCCTTAGCCGCCCGGACACGCCCGAAACAAACACCTGATAAATAGTCGTAGCGGATTATTGGGGGTAATCAGAAGAAATATCCCGCGTGAAAGTTGGCATTCAACGACCCATTTACCGGGTTATACTCCAGCCGCAGCAGGGCGGGGCCGAAGGGGAAGAGGCTGCCCGCCCCGAGACCGAAACCCGAAAGGCGACCCTCCGTAGCGGGGACGACCTGGCCCTGGTCGTTGTCGATGAGGCGGTAGGAGCGCTGCTCGAAATAGCCGAACTGGTAGCCGAGCAGGAGGAAGTTGTTGCTGCCGATCTCGTAGCGGAACGTGAGGCGGGCGGCGGCGAAGGAGGTGACGGGGCGCTCCATGTAGCGGAGGCCGTAAAAGGAGTGGAAGGCGTCCTGGCCGGGGGCGTTGCGGCCGAGGTAGAGGAGGTTGACGAGGTTCAGTTCGTCATTGTCGATAAAAGCGGCCCCGAGTTGACTTTCGATGGTGATCCGTTTGGTGACGGGAAATGCCTTGCCGAAGCGCAGCTCGCCGCCCCGGTTGAGCTGGAGTTCGTTGCGGACCTCGCCGCTGTTGGAGGTCTCCTGCACGTTGCCGCCCAGGCCGTAGTAGGCACGGAGCAGGCCGAGGGAACCGCTGCGGGGGAAGGCCGTGCGGTCGTAGGTGTCGCGCATGAGTTCGCCGAAGACGGTGCGCTGATTGATGGCGGCGGCACCGGCGGCGAGATCGAAAAACTGGGGGTTCTGGCTGGTGCGTTCGGTTGTGAGACCGACCTCGACGAACCACTTGCGCCCCAGACCGCTGAGGAGGCTGGCACTGAGCCGGTAGTGGTGAAATTTGAATTCGGAGAGCAGGCGGCTGCCCCGGTAAATGCGGCCGGGGAAATAGCTGCCGTCCATGCGCAGACGGATGCCGATGCTAGGGTCGGTGCCGGTATAACGGAGGTATTCGACGGCAGCGGCGGGGTTTTCGGAGACTTTGGCGTCGAGGGAGAATACGCTGCCCCGGGTAAGGACGTTGCGGGCCGTCAGGTTGGCGAGCAGGGCCACTTTAAAATCGGTATCGTAATTGACGCTGAAACGCGCCCGCCAATCAGGGCCGGGCCGGCCGGTGATCTGGAGGCGGTACATGTTTTCCGTCTCGGACAGGGAGATAAGCGCGTAGTCGACGTAGTCGAAAAAACCCGAACCGTAGAGGCGACCGACCACCTCGGCCAGCCGTTCGGTGGTGAGCAGGATGGGAAGTTTGAGGCGGGTTTGCCGTTCCAGGTTACGGCGTACTTCGGGGTCGTTAGCGGTGAAGGCGAGGTCGGTGACGTAAAAACTATCCAACCGAAGATTGTCCCGGTCGGGCCGCTGCATGGGCAGGCGGATGCCAAGTGAGTCAAGTGCCCGGATCATGGCGGGCATGGATTTACGGGCGGCAACGCGGCCGACTTCCACGATGCTGTCGGCGCGGCCGTAGTCGAGCGTGGAGTAATCCTTTAGTAGCGGCTCGATGAGAAAGTCGGCCAACTTGCGCTGTTCCCCGGTGGAGGTGGCCCCGCCGAAGGAAGCCGTTTGCTCGACGATGGAGAGCAGCGAGTTAAGTTCGTCCTTCTTGGCCAGCGGCGAGCCGACATCGACGCCCACCACCACGTCTGCCCCCAGGTCGAAGGCGTCGCTGACGGGCAAGTTGCGCACCACCAGTCCGTCCACCAGTAGTTTTCCGTCCACCTCCACGGGGCTGAACACCGAGGGGATGGCCATGCTGGCGCGGATGGCCCGCCGCAGATCGCCGGTGTGAAAAACGTAGGCTTCGCCGGTCTCGATGTTGGTGGCCACGGCGGCAAAGGGACGGGGGAATTTGTCGAACTTGTCGATATCGTGTACCGGGGCCGTGAGGGAAGCCAGCAGGGCCTGGATCTTGCGCCCCTGCAGTAGTCCCTGCGGCAGGGTGAGTTTTCCCTTCTGGATGTTGAACGAAAGCTGGTAGCGGGCCGCCCGGCCCCGCTCCTCGATGGGTTGGTAGGCCCGGGGGTAGGCGTCGTTAAAGTAGTCGGACCAGTCTACCGACAGGGCCACGTCCACCAGTTGTTCCGGGCTGTAGCCGATGCTGTACAGGCCGCCCACCACGCTGCCCATGCTGGTGCCCGAGATCATGTCGGCGTAGATGCCGTTCTGTTCCAGCACCTCCAGCACGCCGATGTGCGCCAGGCCCTTGGCCCCGCCGCCGCTGAGGGCCAGCCCCAATTTGGGCCGGGGGCCGGTGGGGATACTATCGGTCTGGGCCGCCACCGAACCGGTGATGGCAAATAGTAGGATGACCGGCAGGATGATACGAAGCATATGGTGTAATTAGGTGGTTTGCCCCCAGCCGCCCCCGGAGGGGGAAGATCAGCTGTTGCGGCGACTGTCGGTCGCCTGGACGCAAGGTGTTGGCGTCTTTACGATTCTATTTTGCGGCGACTGTCGGTCGCCTGGACGCAAGGTGTTGCGTCTTTACATTTCGATTTTGCGGCGACTGTCGGTCGCCTAGACGCAAGGTGTTGCGTCTCTACGTTCATCCATTCAATCATTCAATCCTTCAGTCATTCAATCATTGTTCCCCCCCCCTCGCCGTCGCCACAACCGTCTGGTCCACGAAATCGCCCGCAAGGTATTGGTAATAACCGGTAATACCGATCATGGCGGCATTGTCGGTACAGTATTCCAGGCGGGTGGTGTAGGTGGTCCAACCGAGATCGCGGCCGGTGGCGGCCAGCGCGGCCCGCAGGCCGGAGTTGGCGCTCACCCCGCCGCCGATGGCGATCTGGCGGATGCCGGTTTCCTCGGCTGTTTGCACCAGTTTTTCCAGCAGGATGGCGACGATGGATTGCTGGATGGACGCGCAGACATCCGCCAGGTTGGCCTGCACGTAGCCGGCTTCGGCGCGTTCCAGTTTTTCGAGGGTGTAGAGGATGGAGGTTTTCAGGCCGCTGAAACTGAAATCCAGCCCGTCGATACGCGGTTTGGCAAATTCGATGGTCGGTTGGCCGGTCCCGGCCAGCCGGTCGATTGCGGGGCCGGCAGGATAATCCAGTCCGAGCAGTTTGCCGCTCTTGTCGAACGCCTCCCCCGCCGCATCGTCGATGGTCCGGCCCAGGATCTCCTGATCGAGGTAGTCGCGCACCAGCACGATCTGGGTATGCCCGCCGGAGACGGTGAGGCAGAGAAACGGGAAGGCCGGGTAGGGCGGCTCGGCAAAGTGCGCGAGCACGTGTGCCCGCAGGTGGTCCACGGCCACCAGCGGCAGGCGGCGGGCCAGGGCGAATGATTTGGCAAAATTGAGACCCACCATCAGTGAGCCGATCAGACCCGGACCCCGGGTGAAGGCCACGGCCTCGATCTCGGTGCGGGCCACGCCGGCCCGTTCCAGGGCAGCGGCCACGGTGGGGACGATATTGACCAAGTGCGCCCGCCCGGCGTGCTCGGGCACCACGCCGCCGTACTGCACGTGTACCGCCTGACCGGCGGTGACGTTACTCAGCACCGTTCCGTCGCGGATGACGGCGGCGGAAGTATCGTCGCAGGAAGATTCGATGGCAAGCAGGGTCGGCATGGGCGCGAAGGTAAGAAGAACCTGTTTCTCGCGTTACCCGGCCCGTACTTTCCCGTCTCTGCCAGCGGTGTCAGAACTTTGCAATAATCATTTGCGCTATTTTAACGTTTCATCCCCGCAACCAACCCGCAACCACATATGCGAACCCTGATCTTTACCGGCCTGCTGGTCGGCGTGGTCCCGTGGACGGCAGCCGCCCAAACGGCCGCACTGCCTACCTACGATGCCGCCCGCCTGGCCGATTACCACGCCTGGTTCGACCTCCACAGCCAGGCCCGTTTGCTGGAAACCAACAACGCCAAGTTGTACGTTTTCACCCCCAACGCTCCCGTACGCAGCGCCCCCGACGAGGGTGCGCCCGCACTCACCCACCTGGCCGCCGGCACCCCCGTGGGCAACGTGGTCTCGCCCCGCCAGACCTACCGGCCGCACGGCACCCAGCGTGGGTACACGGCTTACTGGTACCAGGTAAACGCCACCAGCCCCGACGGCCGCCACCTCAACGGCTACATCTGGGGCGGCCACCTGGCCCAGGCCTGGCAGGACGTGGTGCCCGCACCGAACGAACTCCCCGCCCTGCTGCTGCTCGGCCTGGCTGATAACGACCGCTCCGCAAATGACCTGGACATCCGGGCCGCGCTGCGCCTGGTCCGGCAGAGCCGGGTGATCGCCGAAACCGACATTCCCGGTCTCTGTCTCTTTATGGAGTGCCACGCCCGCGCCGTCCTCCAGACCCAGACCGACCAGCCGCGCGCCGGTTATCTGGCGGTTTCAGCCGGCACCCTCATCACGGGTTGTACCGGCGGCATCGAAAAGGCAATCTACGTGTACCGCGAGGGGAATTTCCGTCCCGTGCACCACGCCGAGTACCTGACGGGCTACCGCTTCTCCAGTAATGTCCTCGATCTGCCCGCCGGCGACGGCCGCATTACCCGCTGCGTTTACGGCGGCGAAGACCGGGCATTCGTACCCCGCTGGGACTGTCGGGAACTGACGCTGCCGCCCAATCCGCCCGTGGCGGGTGCCGTCATCCGCGCCCTGCCGTGAACATCGGGCCGGGTCGGGGTGGTTATGCCTGATAAGCTAACCACCCACCGCTCACATGGCCAAACCGCAACCCTGGTACCTCCGCTCCTTCAATTTCATGAAGGAAGTATTCGCTAACTACGCCGAAGACGATGCCCTCACCATGGGTGCCGCACTGGCTTACTACACCGTTTTCTCCTTTGCGCCCCTACTGGTCGTTATCATCTCCGTCACCGGTTTTTTTGCCGGGCAGGAGGCCATGTCCGGGCAAATGTTCGAGCAACTCAACGGTCTGCTCGGAGCGGAAGCCGCTGCCACGCTACAGGAAATTGTCAAGAATGCCTACATCAGCGGCAACTCCATCGTGGCCACCGTCATCGGGGTGGGCACCCTCATTTTTGCCGCCACCGGCGTTTTCAATGCGCTAAAAACCTCGCTCAACAAAACCTGGGAACTACAGGCTTCCCCCAGCGGTGCCATCATGGGTTTCATCATGGACCGCCTGCTTTCCTTCTCCTTCGTTATCGGTCTGGGCTTCATGCTATTAGTATCGCTGGTGGTCAATGCCGTGGTGATAAAATTTGTCGACCAGATTTCCCAGATGATGCCCGCCCTCGGCCCTACCCTACTCGAAACGGTATCTTTCCTGATCGGCTTCATCGTAACCACCGTTATCATCGCCCTACTTTTCCGCTTCATGCCGGACGCCCGCGCCCGCTGGCGGGATATTTGGGCGGGGGCCATTTTCACGTCCGCCCTGTTCACGCTGGGCAAATTCGCCATCGGTTTCTACATCGGCAACAGTGATTTCGGCAGTACTTACGGCGCGGCCGGTGCCCTCATCACCCTCCTGGTTTGGACCTACTATAGTTCACAGATCATCTTTCTGGGTGCCGAGTTTACTTTTGTCTGGGCCAAGTGGCGGGGTTACCCGATTCGGCCCGGCAAGCACGCCAAGAAGATTATCCGTCAGGTTAAGACGATGGATGCGATTAAGGTCTGAGGCACTGGCAGGATTGAGTTGGGAACGTGGCAGGGTGAAGGCCCGGTATTGCATTAATATTTCGGGCGTGTCCCCGGCCGGGGGCCCGGGGTCGGTCCCTTCCCGGCGCGCCTGTCGGCTTGGCCCTGCGGGCTGCTCGCTGCGCTCGCCCCGTCCAGGCACCTCACGCAGGGTACCACCCAACCGTCATTCGAGCAATAGGCACCCGTGCGACGGCCTGCTCCCCAAAAAAAATCTCCGCAAAAGCCGACGTAGCTTTCACGGAGATTCGAGTCATTTCACCACTTCCTTTACTTATGGTCCCGCGCAGCGGCTACGCTTGCTTCATTAGCAAATTCCTTTCTATTTCTACTTTCAGATATTCGGGAGCATAAAACTGAACTTCTTTGGGACTAACCGCAAGTACAAACTGTCCCATATCGCTCTTGGCGTTATAAGCAGTAGACCAGATCACATTTGAATCTAGAATAAATATTTTCATCATTCCAGACCTTCAAATCCTTCCTTACCTAAGAACCGATTTTTGTTTTTTTCCCACCAACCAGATTTAGCATCTTTAGCTAGCTCTTCCAGCTCAGCATCGGTCACTTGGCTAGCACCTCCTACTCTTACATATTTGAAATAATTTAACACATTCTGGATCTCAATAGCAGTCGAGTCTAAGGGCAGCTTGATTACTATCGCCTCAGAAGTTCTCTCTATAGATAAACTTTGCATAAGTTCCACGTTTTTGATGAAACACTAACAACTTGCAAGATAGATAAGTTGCTTCGATCTGCTTTCAAAGATTAGTTGAAAAGTAACTACCGCACTAACCGAAAAATTTTGGCGGTGTACCAGCTGTAAGGATGATCTCATAAAAGAGCAGCCAATGCCAATATTCATTAGCTTTGGAGTGTCCAACCCTCAAAACAATCTACACCAGTTGCCCTCGCTGCTGCTCGACAAAAGTAGTCAAAAACGGTTTTACCCACTACAGCAAGCAGCATCACCTTTGCAAAGACAGTGATCGTCAGTTTGTCCTAAACAACCGTCGTATCATCCAACGGGAGGTTCGAGACTTGATTGCCAAAGCACTGTTGGAGCGCAACAGTCTTCGGGCGGGTTGACGGTGCTACATTGTTCTGCGGTTCTTTTAAACTGGCCAATATATTTTTTTCAGGGGAATCAATGCCCTTGTATCAGGATCAAAGTTTTCATAATTATTGATAACGAGAATTACTAATAAATCGAGATCAACCAATGTAATTGGTATTTCAGCTCTTTCAGTTTCATATTTTGCCTCTTTAGTAAATCCACCAGTTGATACATAAATACCACGATCGTAGCTACGTAATCCTCCTACAAAAGATCTTATTTCGTTAGCTCCCATAGTCTTATCTCTATGCTTAACCTCAACTCTGATTCTTGGATTTTGGAGTCCTAAACCATCTGGCGAAGCAATTATATCCTTTCCTCGGTCAGGTCCAGGAGGGCTTACGATTGTTCTATATCCCATAGCTCTTAGTATTCCCGCAAACAGTTCTTGCATTTCATCCCATTGAAGTGTAGCTAGTTTATCTTTAATAAATTCGGAGGCACTATTCTCAATTGAATCTTTAATTTGATCAAGTTCCTCATCTTGTACTTCTCTTTCCTCTAAAGAAATATCATTTTCGTCAATAAAAGTGTTATATAATTCATTTTCTACTTCCTTACTTATCTGAAATATAGTTGTTGCTGATCCTAAGCTATTTTTAGTAGGAACCTTTAATATATCCCTTTCAACAGTTTCTAACCAGGAAACCTCACGATAGTGAAAATACGAGTCTCTACCACGATCAAAATGATATATTGAAATAACCTTACCAATATGGTATAATCTTGTTGTCGAATCATAAGTAATAACTCGATCTCCTTCTCCAATTTCTTTCAAGAATTTATAAATTTGATTGGAATTAGTATCGATTTTTCCCTTTTTAGCTCCCGGTTCAAGCTGACGATACTTCTCCTTGATGTTCTCTAAGCTTTTTAGCTCGGTCAAGTCTCCAATATCATTCCATCCTATCGCTACGATTCCATCATTCAGGAACTCATCAACCATATACGAATTCCTTCCGGCTCTAACCATCCAAAATTTTCCGTCTGTGTCAATCATTTCTGGTACTATTTATTAATAAAGTGTAAGCGTACGAGCAAGTACATATTGCAATATAGAAAAGAATTACAGGTTACTTATATTCCAAAACAAAACTGATCAAATGTAGCGTATCGAAGCATTCTCAACTTTTTGTTGTCTAATATTTGAATATTTCCGCTTACCTGTATAATTATTGAATTGCACAATACGTAGTTGCTCGGACGCTTACCGTTAATCTTCTCATTATATCTTCGTAATCATCATCGTCAAATTCTACTCTTTCCGACTGAAAATTATTACTATTCTCTTCCGGATTGTTTATGGACTGTACAACAAATGATCTTTCATGAATCTTATTCCTTAATCGCAAATATCGATGATATTTTTTTCGACATCGGTACTATCAACTTTTTTGAGTAACTTAATTGTATTCGTAATTGCCAACCTTTCGTTATCTGTAAAATATCGGATCATAGGGATATTATCTAAATAATTTAATAGACACTGATTATTTTAATTAATACTTACTCAAATAATTTTTCAAATCGTTAAAGTCCTGTAATTCAACTTGGTACTCGAAAGACCTTGCAGCTTTCACCGCATCAGGCGTGAAGTAGCTAGTGGTTATTATAAGGCTTTTATTTGGTTTGTCAAGTGAGTGAACGCCTACTAGCTCCCTCACTATACCTACATCAACTTTGTTGTTAGCGCTATGCCTCTTACATTCAACATACATTATAAACTTGGTAACTGCAGTCTCAATACTAGCAATTATATCCTTGCCACCATCTCTTGTCTGTTTAGTTAGCTCTACCTTGAATCCAAGGTCAGTCATTATATCCGCAATGAGTTCTTCAAACTTACGAGGTGACAGTTCATATAATTTTTCCGGATGTCTTTTGAAAAATTTTTTAATTTCATCATCAATAGATACAATGCAATTAATCTTTTCAACCGTTAAATTACTTTCAGTATATAGTTCAGTTGACTGTTTATCCTTTACATATAAACCTATCATTCGCTGGTAAAGTATAGACTCACCTACTGAAAAATCTTCAAAGTCGACTTCAATAGTATCAATACTAAAACCTCCTTCTCCGTTATACTCAAACGTTATGAAAGAATAGTCTTTGTCAAAGTTGTCTTTTAATAAAAGTCCTAGTCCACTATCATCATGCATTCTATACCAAGCAACTTCCTTTGCGGAGAAAGTAGGAAATGTGCGACCAATATCATATTCGTTGAACTGCTCATTTGTAATTGCCTCAATTAACATAATTGCTTTTTTTTATTTTACACAACGTCCCGCATACCCGCAGGCTGCCCGCATAGGGCAGCTTGACGGGTATGCTTTGTTGCCTACAGGTTTCTTTTTTACATATAAAAACTATATTTCAATTCCATTGGGTCTTCGGGTTCTAAATACTTTAATATATCTCCAACGTTTCTCGCACATTCGATGGTTATTGGAAATTTCCTATCAAATTGAGTATTGTTCCAATTCATTTTTGTCAAACCAATTATTTCCTCACAAATCAAATCTGGTGATTCATCATATTCGAATAAGCGAACTTCAATTGGACTTGGAATATACATCCCAGTATAGGTTTCATAGTGTGGCACAGAACCACGAGTATATAATAAGTGCCTATCTTCCGTTAACCTCATTTGAGTTCCTCTTAATGGAGGATATTGTCCAGTCCTATACAATCTTATTGGACTTGGTTGAATTGTCACTAAATCGATTTGATAAATATTTGATTTTTTTGCTGCTTGTTTGAATCCATAAATTTCGTCAGGACTAAAGTTTGATGTTTTATGTAGAACCAACCTTTTTGGGTAGATTTTTACGGTATCATAATATTCCTTTAGAGATAAAGATAATAATTGAAATGCTTGTTCTTCAGAAAGGTGAGGCACTCTATCTCTCTTGTTAGTTCTCACTTCTTCACCTCTAAGAATTACACCGTTTCCTAATTCATTAAATATTTGGGCTATGCTGGTTTGGATGCTTTTCCTATCTCTACTTTGAAAAAAGCTTACTCCAGCATAACAAGTTGTTTCTGAAAAATCTTTTCTTATTAATGCCCAAGGTGTACCTGATGCTTTGTAATAAATTGCCGTAAAAAAATTCCATGCAATGGTGGCAGGGTCTTGCATTGAAGAATTAGGTTTTGAAATTTTGTCCCTCATTAATTGGATAGGGATTTTATATCTCATTGCCTTAGCTTTCAAATACCTTCTAAAGTTCTGTTCAAGATAACTTGATTCTTCCTTATCTTCATATGGGTCTTTTTCTATGTCTTCATCATCAACATTTTCTACATTATCATCACCCTTAATTGATGTCAAAAATTTATCGCTTAAAACGCATAGAATCACATCAGGCTTTCTGTTGTTTGCTAAATACTTTATTTCCGTCAGATATAGTTCTGCTATCAACTTAATTCTTTCTGCAAGACTTTTGCAATTTTTTGTTATGTCCAAAAAATCAGAGTTGTTAATATTTCGTATGTAGCTATCGTCATAAATAATCTCAGATTTAAAACCTAACTCTTTATTAAATCCGCAAAAATTCATAAAAAGGTTTGGATGAGGATTTTTACTTGTTTTGCCTTTAATATGACTTTGACAATCTTCTATCCATTCAAGTATTTGCTCAACACTATCAGATTTACCAATTATCCCAATCTTTATTTTATCGGGTCTGGTAGAAAGGTCAATGTCGTAAGGATTAAATGAGTATATCCCTTGCCGAGGGCAAATATGTTGGTCTTTACCAAATTGTAAAGAAGGTTCTTCTATAAATTTTGTTGAAATCAATCGAATAGTTTTTGTGATAATTCAGTATCTTCTGTTAAAATATCATCCTCACTCATTTGCTTTTCCTCTCTAACAGGTAGCCATTTTTCATCATTTAATTTTGGCATGAATGAAAGAGGTTTAAACTCTTCAAGTTTTAAGATTTTACCTTTATGAGAAAATAAGTCTTCATACCGTAAATAATAGCTCCAAAATCTATAGAAGTAGTAAATGGATTTGTTACTTTCTAAACGCTTAATTCCTGATAAATAGGTTTCCTCAAATCTACTTTGCCTTTTCCCTCCTGGATTAGTAAAACTCCATGTAGAGTTAATCACTAAATACCAAGTTTTATCTAATAATTCAAAACTTGGCTTAAAGGCTAAATGCTTATAGCAAATAAGATGATTCTCTTTTTTGTTTATCATTTCAAATATTACTGTTTTCGTAGCCTTATTTTTGGCTACCCACATCACTTTTTTAGCTCCCTTGTTATTTTGGTCAATCTTAAACCTTAAAATTTTCTTTTTATGCACCCATTCAAGTCCTTTGAAAAAACAGTCTTGAATTAATGTATTTCTAAGAAGGTTTTTAAATATTCTCAAGTAATCTTCATTCTCCTCGCAATACTCATTGCTGTCGTATTCTTCGATTGTTCCTTTATCTATGACTCGACTGAATGGTTCATTATTGTCATGAAGATTTCTAAATGTGTATAACCTTCCATTTCTAAGTACCCAATCTTTCAAATATATTTTTTGGTACATCAACTCATTATTGAGTAGTTTACCTTTATCTTTTATCCTTTTTAGCGAACTCCAACCTTTACTTTCCCTATAAATATTCATTCTATTTATAATCAATTCTTCATCTAAGTATAAACCTGCTGAATATAATTTTTGCGGAACTTTAATTTCCAAAAGGTTACTGTATAGTTTTTCATTCTCACTTTCTAAATATCCTGACTTAAATTGCTTTTCCCTTGATTCTATCTGAATATCGGAAAACTCATGTTTGTAAATTCTTGCTAAATATTTCAACTTTTTAAGGGAAAGGTTGCTTAGCCTTTTCACTAAATCAGAATTATCAAGAATATGTTCTTTAGCATCAAATTGTATGTGTGGGCTTGCTACCTTATTAATCTTATCGGCAGGATACGTTTTTTGCTTGTCAGATATAAAGAATATGTAAACAACATCAAAATATTCATACAGAGAATGTTTTACAAATTTTTCCAAAGTATCAGTCACTTTCTGGGTTGTTGTGGTAGAGGATATTTGAATACCAACTCTATTCTTAAAATCTGCCAAATCAATTGAAGGAAAATTCTTTTGATTGCTGATGTTGAGATTCTCCAATTCTAAATCTAAAGTTTTATTTAAAACTGGAATCAAGAAATTTTCAGCATGAATGTTTATATCATAAAGCCCAATAGAATTATACTGTTTTACTTCTTCAGTAAATCTTGAAGAGTATTTGATAATTTCATTTATGAAGGCTTGTCTGTTCATTTTGTTTTTTTTCTTTTACTTGTAGGCAACGGGCGCAGCCACGCAGGCCGCGTCTTCGATAGGACTAATCTACGTCAAATATCCGATTAGGTGATTGGGCCGGGCGCGAACATTCACAAAAAACCGGAAGGGAGGAACGACCGGACGGAATTTTTGGGAATTGAGAGCGATCGGACCAAGCGCCGGAATAGCCCATTTCGCCAGGTTATTTGCGTAAAGCGACAGCACGCAAATAACCTGGCGAAAAGGGCGGCATTTGAACGAATCTAATCGAAAGGAGGGACAGCGGCTTGGCGTGGCTGCTGTGTTGTGTGAATTTATTTAAATATTTTTAGCACATTTTCTATTACATTGAAACGAATAGCTTCATTGCATTCAGTCCATACATCGTATTCTAGTTGAGATACATCTAATTTGGTTGAAAATTTTCTTTCATACGAAGCAATTTCATTACTCAAAACTATAAATTCTTTATTTGAAGCTGAAGCTTTAAGTAAATTGGCCAATTGTTTAATAAGTCTCTTCTTTAAGAGAGTGTTGATAAACAACATATCTTCATAATTACTGGTGGTTGATGTATCAAGAAAAGACTTTATTTCATTATCTGTAATATTTGACACCTCTATATTAGGAAATATTCTATTATAATTTAAGTAGTTTTTTAAAATATGTTTTTCTGATTCAGTAAAGATTTCATCTATTAAAGATAAATACTCCCTGTCTAATTTTTTGTAAAGTCCGCTAGGATTCAGCAAACTTAATCTGTTATTAGAATTTTCAATATAATCATTGGAAACTACCATAAACATTTCTTCGTTATTTAAATATGATAACTTTTCATTGATCCCTAATCCTGTTCCAATTTTAATGGTCCTGTAGTTATTTGACTCAAAACTTGTGCTGCTATCAAAAAAATATTTATGATTAGTGAAAAAATAGCCTGGTATGATTTCTTCAAATTTTATTCCTGCATAAAAATTCTCTCTTTTGAATTAGAATCAGTTATAATAAAATACGATGAGTGAATATCCAATAACTTTGTTTCCATATTCAAGTATGTGTTTATGATAAAATTATTTTTAAAGCGTATTGAATCAAATGATAATGAAATATTCGAATATTCTATTGTGTTATCTTCGAACCAAACTGGATTATTCATTTCACCAGTAATGCTTTCAGCGCTAATTTTACTCTCATAAATAGTACTGAAATTGATATTGAAACTATCAAGCACTGTAAAGTTTAGTTCGGAATCAGTAATTTCAGAAATATCTATTTTAAGCCTTATAGTGAAAATATTTTTCCAATATGATTTATCCATTATCATCCAATCAAAAATACAGTTTTGAATATGAATTTTATTGGTTCTAGTATTTGATAAATCAAAACTATTCTTATTTAAGTCAATAAATGATATATTGTCTAACTCAGAATACGTGAAATTGCCATTATCTAAAATTCTATCTAACGTTTCTTCATCCAACTTACTCTCCAGCAAAATATTTAATAACTGCCCTCTTTCTGGACTAATTTCGTAATCAATTAATGCTCCGTTATTATAATATCTATATGGCTTAAGTCTTTGAGCCAATGAAATAACTCTACCCACACATTGCGGTGATAAGTTTCTTATTCCATCATTTTCATAGTCATTTTTTAGCTCATCATCTAAAATATCCATTACATTACTAAAAAGATAAACTAATCCACTTCTTCTTTCAGCTTCTTGTAGATATGTCTGATCTATAATTCTATCGTTTTGAATTTCTAACAGTTCATTTTGCTGGTTTAGCATATTATTTGCTTGATAAGCAAGTACGCATCCAATAATTGCAATTATTCCAGAAGTAAACGCTACAACAATAGTTAAAACCTGTCTTTTAAGAAAATAATTAAAGACAGATGTCCATACTGAAATTGTTTTTGCTTTATCATTTGACTGAAGACCATATTTATAGATATTCTTGACAATTGATGTGACACTATTTTCTTGACGAATTATGTCACTTTCAATTTTACTAAACCTTTCATTGATTGATTCGTCATTTATCGATTCTCTCATAAATACTATATATTTTTTGATTTCACACAACGGGAGCGCCAACGCAGCCGGCCTTAGCCGGTTGACGGTGGCGCTGTGTTGTGTGCATTTATATTTGACACCCATCGATGCGTTAGAATCATTTACCTCGATTGATTATTTCTAGAGTTAAACTAAAATATCCCAATAAGTTCAACAGCCTCTGTTTTTAGATGAAACATCATATCTCATCCTTGTTTTAACTTTAAATGGTATTTCAATAATACCCTCTTCAGTCATGACTTTTGCCTTTCCAGATTTCCAGATTTCAAACCATGTAATTCTGTAAGTAACGTTCTTCCTTTTCGGTACTTTAAAAAAGTACTCTATGGTTTCCTGTCCCATTTCTCTCTGATAAAATCCATATTTAGATTTTAATTGCGTAGAAATATCGATCCCTGCAAGCCAAGCTATAGGTAGACGTAATTTTGCTGTAACTTCTTGATCGTATTTCGTTTCATGCAAAAATGATTCGGTCTTGAAATATCGTTGGTTCACATCTCTTGCTCCATTACAATTATCAAAAGGAAACTCTATATCTTTAACTTTAACTTCTTCCTCCTTTTCATTAAATACTACATCTTGGATATTAACAGGAACTCCCTTATCTCTTGAAACAACTAATACTTCTTCATCTTCTGTTAAAATAGTTGTATTGTTTTCGTCTAGTAAATCCTTAGGTAAATATTTTGATTCGCCGGGAACTACATATATTGAATATGTAAGATTTTTTCTTTTATCAATTTTTATTCTTTTTACAGAATCCTTCAAGCCGTTCTCCAATATTAAGAAACATACTATTACCAATTTTCATTTCTATCAAATTATCTTTCTTGGACACGGTTCCTGTACCACTCTTGCCAACTTGGTCTCTAGTTAGTTCATATTCATTAGGAACAGTTACGACAAAAAGGCCGTCATCAGGAACATTATCAATTGGTTCAAACTGACCTAGATTACTTATGCTTCGTCCAACTTCTTTACCGTTAGCATAAACGATTACTAACCTGTCATTTAGTGGTACAGTGACTCCATCTTTATAGATTTCAACTATACCAACAAAGTCAAGGTTTGACATTGGTTTTCCATCTCGGCATCCATCTGTCGAGCCGATTGCAAGCAATATATAAATGCAAACAAAAATGTAAAAAGCATTATTTCTCATAGTACTTTTTTTTGACAAAAGTTATAAGGAATATTAAGATTGCGACTAAATTCAAAAATAAGTCATTAAAACAGAAACTACCCAAATTAGTGCTAAATATCTGCATTATTTCTATCCCAATAGATACAAAAGCGACTAAAATAGCAAACATGCTTGCACGCCTTGATTCTTTAGGGTAAACCCAAACAAATCCAAGAAACGAAAAAACCCATAATGCTCCAGGAAGCGAGTAGATAATAATATCATTATTTGGCCTGTACTGCAAAACTTGCCTCCTCAGATATGTAATTTGATCACTCAAGCCAAGATGGTCAAACCAATCAAACATCAAAAGAGTAGTTGAGCGAAAACTAACATAAATTAAACCTCCCAAGAGAAGAGGAAGTGAAATTACTAAGAACGACACCAAGAAACTGAATTTTCTACGCTCAAAAATTATTTTTTGAAACATGACCTACACAATTTTTTCATAATCTCTTTTGATCTAACTCAGACAAAATTTATCGTGGTTACATTTTAATAGTCAACTTTCACACTTATGATTGGCATTATGGTAATTTGTTATTCGATTTATTTCATTATACAAGTTCTTATATTTAAGATCAGAACTCTTGTATTTCTTGATTGCAAGATTTAAATATTGTAATTGGCTTTTTGACGCAGCCCTTTCAAAACTTCCTGGATTTCCACAATAGTAGGCTATGAAGTTACGAAAACTTCCATTTCCAACCGTTGTTATGTAAGCATGAGCCTGATGGACATGTGTCGCTTCATGAACAATTATTCCTGCTAATATTTCAGGATTTTGCAATAAAGCTAGATAATCTTTTTCAGTTTTTATCGCTAACCGTGCATAAAGAAACGCATCTAAAGTATTGTAACCATATCTACAATCAATTCCAATACCCTTGAGGATTGAATTAATTTGAGGATTGTTAGAAGATCTAATATATCTTGAATATATACTCGGAGAATCTTTTCTCAAAATACTAAGGCTTTTTTCTACAAGATATATGAATCTCTTAGAGCCCCTGATTTCTAACCCATCATATAGTTTTGAATATCTCTTTTCACCTTCATCAAAAGTAGTATAAAGTTCACAATCTTCTGGCCTTTCATAGCCTGGTATGGTGGTTGAGGGAATAGAAGATGTACCTACCCTTTGGCTGGATTGGTTTGCTGGAGATGCAACCATTGTTGCTGGATTGTAAATAACTTTTTTTATTCCCAATAATTTCGAAGAACGAAAATTAGCGTCTAGAAAATTTTTACCTGTCGTTTCATCTATATATGGTACGTATATATCGACTTGAGTTTCTTGGTAGCCATTTGGAAAAAATCTAATATAATAACCATCTGGATGTTTAGACCATCTACCTTTTGAAACTTGTCTGATCATATCACGCTCAGGAGCAACTCCAGAGAGTATCGCTATCTGCTCAATAGCATTGAAAGAAGCATCATCCTTAACAAGCTTTCTTATTTTATTATCTGACTCAATGAACCCTCTAACATTAGAAGGTAAACTAGACATCACCTGACCTCTCAAAGCACTGATCTGATCAGTTGCTACACCACTCAATAAATCTTTACCCTGCATCACAAGTAACTCACCACTGTCGAATAAAGAGTTTAAAACTTCGCTATAATTGTTACCTAATTCGCTCATGTCACTCCCAGCAATAACTGCCCATAAGAGTACTTGAATATTGTTTTGTTCAATTCCTGGGTTTTGTCCATATTTTTCTATGATTAGTTGTACAAATTCGGATTTCTTGCCTAATAATGGAGCATATAGATGACCATCACCTGTCGTTGGACCATAGGTATAACCTCTTAGGCAAAAACTTTTAAGCTTGCTGGAATATAATCCACTACTCAATTCGTACGAAGAATTGTTATCCAATTTTTGCAAAGAGATAGGGACAAAAAGATTCCTATCAGGCTCAAAGTTCTCTAATTCTTCTGCCTCGTAAATTGCATCATCAAAAGTTGTTGATATCGGACTTTTATTATTAAATAAATTGAGAGCTTTCTCAGAAGTTAGCTTTTCTAGATTAAGGGAGTTTACTGCCCCCATGGCTTCATGTACAACATCACATGATGTGCTCACAATTATTAGCAGGAAAATTAACTGCTGAAATAGATGGCTTTTGTTCATTTGTTTGATTTTATCAAATTCATTCAGTCTTAAGAAAGATCATCGATTGTACACCTTGCACACAACGTTGAGGCTACACGCAGGCCGACGACAGGAGGCTTGTCGTTGTAGCCATTGTTCACCGACGTTTGTCTTTATAAATACATCATTCTGCTAAATAATCAAGGTATTTTATGTGAACAAACTTCATGTTAACAGATAAGCCGTAGTGATCAGACATGTAACATTTTAAGTTACTAGTTGAATCTACTTTACCTGAATTAATGCACTTTTCTGTTATACAAACATCGTTCTCCAATTTTCGGTCATCGTATATTATTCCATACCTAGTGCCTTGACGAATGAGAATATAGTCTAGTCTTTTGAATTCGCTACCTCCCTTGTCTCCCCATTCCTTTTTTAAAAAATTCGTGTTGCTATTTATTGTATAAAAATCAATATTCCCTGGTTCAAAAATATCATCAAACCCAGAGAGTGTTTGTTGAAATGAACTGTATTCATCATTATTTGCGTCCGCAATTATGTTTAAATCTCCCATTAAAATTATAGGATGAGTAACCTCCGTATTAGAATATATGAAATTTAGCAATTGATTAATTTGCTTTTGTCGAATCTCTCTGTCTTGTTCAGGGGCCTGTAAATGTGTATTAACTACATATATATACTCATCTTCATTAGCACTTAATCTTACTTGAGTAAGAGTAAAACCTTTTTGAGAATAGCTATCATCTCCGCCACTATCGTTAAACACTTCTCTACCAAAATGTTTTTGTACTTTCAATTGATTCTTGACCAACAGAATTAATCCAGAATTCATTTCAACCCCACTATCAGAAGGACCTTCGAAGTAATCATATCCTAATGAGTTTACACTATCTCTGACATCATAATAGCTACTATTATTAAAAGGAGTTTTCCATATTTCTTGTAATGCAATAATATCATACTTGATATCCTCGTCAACTATTTTGTTTAATAAACATTGAACTCGATCTTGATTATCGTCTGAGGTATTGTGTATCTTAAGCCAAGCTATTTCCACACCCACTTGTACAGCACATATTGGTGCAGAAAATGGCCAGAGGCATGATGCCCATAACCAACTTGGGGCATAAGATGATGGAAGGAGTATCATATTTTGAGTAAATACTCTAAAATTAGAGTATAGGTTTAATTTGATAGTAAGTTCAGTCGAATATTCACTTTTTCCCGATATTATTTTTAATTTCAGTACATAGAATCGAATTAAAGCAGCATTATCAACTACGCCTGAAATGCTCCAATCATTATTTAATCTTTTTATCTCAACCCCCTCAGGTAGTTCTGAATTAGTATCTAAAATAAATCTATAGTTATTTTGGTTTCCGTCTCCTCCATAAGGCGTTGGTAAAGGAATATCTACTTGATCTTCATGTCTAGCAGAAAACACCGTACTTGAAAAATATTCTCTATCAGCATCAGATATATGCACCCTTACTTTGAAATTTAATTCTTGCTTAGCAAAGTCTCTTCCATTACTTAATTGCAGTTCGCCTATTGTCGAATGAGCACCAAAAACAACTTCTCCTAAAACTTTACTATGACCTGTCAGGTGACCTGCTAAATTTCGTTCTCTCTCAAAATTAATACCATTTGGAAGGCCTCCTGAAAAATTCCATACCATTTTCCCTTGAGGTCCACTCGAATAATATTTAAGGTCTATTGATTTTTTTTGATCTAGAATTGGTAAAACTTTATTCGTAAAGTCACAGCTTTTCTTGATGTTGATGATTATTGGTATAACTACTGTAAAATTCCAAACCCGACTGCTGTCCACAATCCTTAAACTGAAAGATTCAGACCGCGCATCTATTGGTAATCGGAGCTGTGGCCAAGTCCTAAATCCGATAGATTTGCCATCCTGTTTGACTAGTACACTATCTTCAAAGAGAGATTCAGTACTTAACTCTACAATAAAGTTATTTGAAACTGTATCTGGAAAATCTAAAAAACACAATGGAACTTCTGAGCATGCGTTTCTAGATTCTAAAACAATAGGTTCAGTGGCATCATCAGGCAACTTAATTCTTTTATACTCTACCTTTTCACTCGCAGCCTGCTTTATAAGATCTCTGACTCTTTCAGGGGGCAAATCATATGGATTTAATTGAAAAAACTCAGGCCAAAAATCATCATATCCAACTGGTGGTTCAGGAAATATCGCACCTAAATCCTCGAAGGGAAGTCCATTAAACAAAGGGAATTCATTAAGTTTTTGTAATTCATTCGAATCAATCTTCCCTTCAGATGAATGAGTAAAATGGTTCAAAATTTCAAAAATTATTGGTTGTAATCCAGCAATATTCTTTTCCTCTTGAAAATTATTAATGGCCGTTAAGGCTTTCATAGAATCTAATAAATTCATCGCAGGAATTTCATTTGAAATTTTTCTTATACCTAATTTATAAGAATCAATATCCCTATTGATGAAATCATTGTGAAGGTCTTCTAGCTGAGATGGATTCATTTCTTAGGTTTTTTATTTTTAGGTTTTTATGTCGGTGAACGGGAGCGCCAAGGCAGCCGGCCTTAGCCGGTTGACGGTGGTGCATTGTTAGCGGCATTTAATTTTTCGTCCCAATTGAATTATCTACTATGAATTTGGCTCTTTCGTATAATTCATCAAAAGTAATAATCTCAGGATTGATTTGATTTTTTCTAAAAATCTCGAAACTACTGTATTTGTCTTGATTAATTCCATGATCGCCATCAAATTCTTGAAGCGATCCAATTATCACAAAAGATTTTGGATTATAAATGAATATCTCTTCACCGCTTAAATTGCCTTGATCATCTTTCGTTTCAAGTCGCTGACCTAAGTTTTGTAAAGACTTTTGGACAGTTTTATGGACTTGTGAAATAGCACCTGCTAACTCGGAAGATATAGCCCAGCTTTCTGGTCGATAACTATTTTTAACCTGCCTTAGTAAAACTGTTGAATGGATTTTGATTTCACAAAAGCATAACGAGCTAATCAACCCTCTCGATTTTAATAAAGCATCAATTCTCTTGCCCTTACTTTTTATAGAATAGCCATCAACAACTTGTTCTAATTTTTTCTCTTCTAAGGGTGAATTAAATATAAACTCTAGGCCATATCCAAATATCCAAGTATTCTGTTCAAAAAACATTTGCCATAATCCTTCCTCAGATTTAGTTTCAATTCTTTGCATTTCTGATTTGAAGAACTCATCATCATTTAATAATCTTTCAAAAATTTTCAATTGCTCTTTTTTATATGCAATTGAAACTATATCTGCAATAGAAACATCATTCTTTATAGCTTGAACTATTGCACCTGTATGATCCTTTATTAACTGTCTTGCTTGTTGCTGACTTAAAAGTATTTTTGATAAATCAACATCATCTATCGTGATTCTATCCTCAGAAGGTAATTCTAGTTCCTTTATTGCTTTCAAAAAAAGATAAAGATTTTCAATTTCGCCCCCTCTAAAAGAGAAGGCATTTTTATGTGGACTCCCAGTTTCTGCTGTAAAACGTTGAATCACTAGCTCTTTAACCAATTTGGAACTCTCATGTATCAAGGCTTTTAATTGATACGTCCCTCTGCGAGTAGGATTTTCACTGAGAATAATTTCACTCCCTTTTTTCTCGAACATTACCTGCGTTTCAACTTCGTGTTTTTTAGTTATGAATCGTTTAGCGGAGATTCCACCAAATTTACCGTAGAACCTCTTGGATACATACAACCTTTGACCTAATCTCTTGTGGAAATATTCTTCTTCCTTATCCATCTTTCAATTTTACAAGACCCAAGTTACTCTAAATCACACAATCCTAGTACCTCTATATTCGAACAAGTATTCAGGGCACTTTGCCTGTTCGTAAATTATGTTCTGCCATTTTTTTTCGATTGTCCAGTATTTGTCACCGGGCTGCACATATATCAATTGATATAAATCATAAGAATCATGTGGTTTATATTTTCCTGAGCTATTCAGGATAGACTTGTAAAATGATGCATAACACTTTATAAAAAGCTCAATCTGACAAAAATCAAAGTCTTTACTGAGTGAGTATTCCTTTTGTAAATTTGCGATTGTCCAGTTTGAGATATTTTCTTTTAATAACTCAATAACAAATGGACGAAGCATCTTAAAGGACAAATTTTGTTTAGTCAGGTTGAAATTTGCTTTAATATTATCCGTAATCTCTCCATATGCATCAGAAATTGCTTTTAATTCTGAATCTCTTTCCGCTATCCACTTTGATAAAATTTCTTCTTTTCTTGATTGATCAATTAGCGCTCCTTTGGCTAAATCACTCGTTAATTCAATAATGAATTCATCGTGATCTGTAAGATGACCAAGTAGCTGACCATCTAAATTCAACAGATAGACAAATGGATTTTGACCTATGAGTCTATTTTGGCATAACTTCATTGCAATTTGAATACATCTTCGAACCCGATCTGTTGAATAAACAAGATTATAGGACCTCGATAATTCATCAATGTTTAAGTTTTGAACATGTGGATTAACTATTTCTATTTTTGATAAATTTGCTTTATCCTTTTCGATTTGATACCAAACACAATTATCAATTATTGTTTTCATTTGGCTTTTATTATGTCTAGATTTATATTCAATATTTCATTTTTTTGTTGCCGCTAACGTCCCGCATACACGGCGTGGCGGCGTTTAGCCGACATGACCGTTGTATGCTTTGTTATAGCCAGTTCTTATTTTAGTTTAATGAAATGCCCTAAATAAGATACTCTTATAGGGTTTTCGCACCCGCTACCTTGTCTGATCCCGGCTGGCATAAAGGCGTTTATTCTCCAATTAAATTTAGATTGAATAGACCTATTAAATCAATTGTTTAATTTCTCTGTTGCTTCCTGCAATGAATAATCCCTTTTGGCAAGGGCAAGGATTATATTGGCAATGCTATCAAAATTTCCAAAACAGAGACTCAGGGTTTCTAAAAATACTGCTTCGTTTGGAACAATGAACCGGGGGATCGTAAAAACATAGCGATGGAAAATTCTTTTTTCTTCGTCTTCTATTCCAAAGAATCCCATCAAGCTTCGGCTATTGGCTTGTCTAACAAATTCATAAAGTTCCAGCGTAGGCTCGTTTAATTTATCCTGGGAATAAATAAATATCTGTAATAGATTTACCTCTTCTAGTGAATCTTTTGTTGGAATGAATAATAACTGAAAGGTCGCTGCCAGACCAGTGGTAGTAGGCACTGCGCCACTGATAGAGGGGAGTGGATTTCCTTCTGAAGCATAAATGAGACTAACTGGTAGATCAGCCTTATCTTTTAAAGTGCCTTGTAAAAATTCCAGGTCCAAATTATTCCGGGCTTGTTCTGTTTCTGAAATCATTATTTTGTTTTTTATCTATCTGATCTCATTTCTTTGATTAGCCTTTTTATATGTTAATCAAGATAGGAAATTCTTATTAATGTATAGTAATTTGATGAATAATCTTGAATTCCATAAATTTGTGTTTGCTCAGACCTAAACACATTTTCTTTGTCTATTATTTGAAAATTCAAAAAAGCACCCAACGTCTTGAAGTGGGAACTAAACAATTAATTCTTGACATTTTGTGTTTCATTCTGTGTAAATTAGTTCACAAACAATACTGTATTCATTATATATAATATTTTATATTTTATTGGCTATAACTAGTCGATATCCGCATTGCGCATATCCCACCAATCGCAACCCACCGCCCAAACATGCGTCAACCCCACCAAATAACCGAGCAAACGCGCAACCTGACCCGCAAAACTTGCGCATATCACCTTACTTCAAGCTCCAAAAGCGCAACTGGGAAGCCCAAACTTACGTCAACCCCGCCAAATATACAAGCAAACACTCAACCCGACCCGCAAAACTTGCGCATATCACCCTACTTAAAGTTCCAAAAGCGCAACTGCGCCACCTAAACTTGCGTCAACCCCACCGGTCGGGGCAGCCTATGCGCAACCGGGTTGCGCATAGGCACCCAATAAAGATGAATACACGCAACTCATTCACCGAAAAGTCGATCGAGCGGGCTGTCGATACTGCGGCGGTGCACATTGGAGATGTGGGTATAGATCTCCGTCGTCTTGGAAGAGCCATGCCCCAACAGTTCCTGGATATGCCGCAGGCTGACACCGTGTTCAAGCAGGTGAGTGGCGAAGCTGTGACGCAGGGTATGGACGGTAGCGTAAGGATTTATCCCCGCTACTTTTACCGATCTGCGCAGGATATCCTGCACGCTGCGCGTGGAGTACTGACCACCGGTTTGGCCCTCGAATAACCAATAGGTTGGGCTATATTCCAACTGGTAAATAGCCAACTCTTTGACTAGTTTTTTGGATAGCGTGGTGAAGCGATCTTTCTTTCCCTTCCCGCTATGGATGAATACCTCTTGCCGGTCCGGGTGAATATCAGTAATCCGTAAATTAGTCAGTTCACTTAGGCGCAATCCGCCCGAATAGATCGTCATCAGGATACACCGGTGTTTTCGATTCGGTGTAGCTCTAAATAATTGACTCACTTCTTCTTCACTCAGAACCTGGGGAAGCTTTTTCGCTTTTCTCGGCCGCAAGTCATAAAAATCTCTGGGACGCCGCTCCACGTTTTCGAGCCAGAACTTGACGGCACTCAGTAGCTGATTTTGCGTGGATTCCGACCAATCCTGCTCACTCACCTTATTCAGGATGTAGTACTTTATTTCTTCCCTGCCTATGGCAGTAGGTTCGACTTGGGTAAAGTGGTGGAAAAAGTTCGCAGGTGGCTCAAATATGATTTGATCGTTCGCCAACTGTAGCGTTTCAGGCGCATCTCTTCCTCGCATTGCAGCAGTCTGTTCCGGTAAGTGGCGGTCAGCACAACTGGATCGGGACGGACCTTGGTATTCGTGGGAGCACGCTCTATCAGCTTGTTATCAGTTCGATTGCCGACCAGCGATTGTGGAGCATCACACTCATGGATCAGCAAGCCGAATTTGTCCAGTCCTCTACGAGTGGTATCGGTGTCCGGGAACACCCACAGCTTGTGGTCTTTGAGCCAGCGACCGCCCCCGACGCTTTTGAGTCGGCTGATTTTGGTGCGATCATAAGGTATTTTAAGGTAGAGTCGGAGAGAGTCCTGAAGATCGGTATCGTAAGGCATTGGCAAGTGGTTTTGCGCAAATCTCCTTACTAACCAAGATGTTAGTCGTTTTTTAGACGCTTAAAAACGTTTATAGACGTTTAAAACGTTTGTGTCTCCTAACCATCCAAAAAACATTCCCACACGGCTCCGCCCTCAAGCCGGCCAAACCGCTCGTCCCGAAAAGACTGGTAAATAAACGCACTAACACGGACCGCAATGTAGATAAAATTTCAAAAACCCATGCTCCGCTTTCCCTTATTTTTTCCTTATCCATTGGTGGCAATTACTTCGTTCCCTCCTTCACCTCGAAGAATCGCTATGCGTTTAAGAGAGGCAGCGCAGCTAATCCTTGTCCCCTTCACCTCGAAAGATCGCTTTGCGATCGAGAGAAGCAGCGTAGCTAATCCTTCATTCCCTCCATCCTTCATTCCTTGTTCCCTCCGCGTGAGGTGCCCGTAGGGGCGGTAGCGCACGAAGTGCCGAGCGAACAGCGAAGCCCGGAGGGGACCGGCCGGCCCGTTAGGGACGGACACGCCCGGTTGTTTAGTAGTTAGTTCGTATTGGTAGTTCGTAGTAGGTAGTTTGTAGTAGCCGTGCTGGATTGAGGCATCGGAACTTGAACTTTGCTGAATTAGTGGGTAGTTAGGTAGTCCGAGGCAGGTGGTAATTGTGGCTGAATGGTTCATCGGGGTAGAACTCCTCGACCGTTTTGAGACTTGAAACCGTCCGCTCCCACTTCCTTGATTCAGCCATTAAGTCATTAAGTGCCTACCTTTGCGGCCTCACTACGTTGACCTATGGATTTTAACCCCCAACCCATCGACGCCAAATGGCGTGACTACTGGCGCGAGCACGGCACCTACCGCGTGACGAACGACATGGACAAGCCCAAATATTACGTGCTGGACATGTTCCCCTACCCTTCCGGGTCGGGGTTGCACGTGGGGCACCCGCTGGGGTACATTGCGTCGGATATTGTGGCGCGGTACAAGCGGATGCGGGGCCACAACGTGCTGCACCCGATGGGCTACGACGCTTTTGGGTTGCCGGCCGAGCAGTATGCGATCCAGACGGGGGTGCACCCGGCGGTGTCGACGGCGGAGAACACGGCGCGGTACCGGGAGCAACTGGATAATATCGGCCTTAGCTTCGACTGGGACCGGCAGGTGAATACCAGCGACCCGCAGTACTATAAGTGGACGCAGTGGATCTTTATCCTGCTGTTCGAGCACTGGTACGATGAGGCGGCCGACCGGGCGCGCCCCGTGGCCGAGCTGCGCAAGCACCTGGCGACCCACGGCACCGAGGGCCTGCGGGCGGCGGGCGAGGGCGGGGCCATGACGGCCGGGCAGTGGAACGGCCTGACGGCCAAAGAGCAGTCGGACGCGCTGATGAGCTACCGGCTGGCGTACCGCAAGAGCACCTACGTGAACTGGTGCGAGGCGCTGGGCACCGTGCTGGCGAACGACGAAGTAAAGGACGGCCGCTCGGAGCGGGGGAACCACCCGGTGGAGCGGCGCGAGATGCTGCAGTGGAGCCTGCGGATAACCGCCTATGCGCAGCGGCTGCTGGACGGGCTGGAAACCGTGGATTTTTCGGAGGGCATGGTGAAGCAGCAGGGCAACTGGATCGGCCGCTCGGTGGGCGCGCAACTGTTTTTTGCGGTGGAAGGGAGCGGGGAACGGATCGAGGTGTTCACCACCCGGCCCGATACGATCTACGGCGTGACCTTTATGGTGCTGGCCCCCGAACACGACCTGGTGGCGGGGCTGACCACGCCCGCGCAAGCAGCGGAGATCGAGGCATACCAGACCTACGCCGCGCACCGCTCGGAGCGGGAGCGGCAGGCCGAGGTGCACGAGGTGACCGGCGCGTTTACGGGGGCCCATGCGCTGAATCCGTTCAGTGGGAAGCGGGTGCCGGTCTATATTGCGGACTACGTGCTGAAGGACTACGGCACCGGGGCCATTATGGCCGTGCCGAGCGACGACGAGCGCGACCAACGGTTTGCCGAGCACTTCGGGCTGGAGATCATCGACGTGGTGGACAAGACGGACTATCCCGGTTCTTCGCTGAAGGACAAGGAGGGGAAGATCGTCAACTCCGATTTTATGAACGGGCTGGAAGTGCCCGCCGCCATCGAGGCCGCCGTAGAGCGGATCGAGGAGCGGGGAATTGGGGAACGGAAGATCAACTTTCGCCTGCGGGATGCCATCTACAGCCGCCAACGCTACTGGGGTGAACCCTTCCCGATCGTGTACGACGCCGACGGCGTGCCCCACGCCCTGCCGCTGGAGGAACTGCCGCTGGAGCTGCCCGAGCTGGATGATTTCAAGCCCGCCGGCGGCGGCAAGGCCCCCCTGGCCCGCAACGAGGACTGGGTGAACCTGCCCGGTGGCCGCACGCGCGAGACGGATACCATGCCGGGTTTTGCCGGCTCGTCGTGGTACTTTCTGCGCTACATGGACCCCGACAATCCCGACTCGTTCGTGAGCAAGGACGCCGTGGATTACTGGCGCGACGTGGACCTGTACGTGGGCGGCACCGAGCACGCGGTGGGGCACCTGATGTACTCGCGCTTCTGGCATAAATTCCTGTTCGACCTGGGCTACGTGCCCACCCAGGAACCCTACCGCCGCCTGCTGAACCAGGGCATGATCGGGGGGACGATCCTGTACATCCACCTGGCCGTGCTGGCCACCGGAGACGGGAAGCACCACCCCGTCTGGGTGCCGAGCGACCTGACCGAGGGCAGCGAACTGACCATCGAGGGCCTGGGTAGCGGCCGCATCGTGGCGGACGACCGCGCGGGTACGCGCCTGGTTCCCCTCATCTTCGGCACGGAAGTGAACGAGGACAAGGACCAGTTTTTCCGCCTCTACCGGGACACCGTCTCCGGCCTGCCCGCCAGCGAGCACCCCGACGCGCCCTACTTCAGCAGCATACTGGCGCAAGGCAGCGCCTTCGGTTGGCAGACCGACGAGGAGGGCCGCGCCTACCTGGAACTGAGCATGGAGATGGGCAAGATGTCGAAGCGCAAGTACAACGTCGTCAACCCCGACGACATCGTGACCCGCTACGGCGCGGACTGTTTCCGGATGTACGAGATGTTCCTCGGTCCGGTGGAGCAGGGCAAGCCCTGGAAGACCAGCGGCATCGACGGCGTTTTCCGCGCCCTGCGTAAGTTCTGGCACCTCTTCTACGACCAGGACGGCAATTGGCTGGTGACCGACGGCGAGCCGACCAAGGACGAAATGAAAACCTTGCACACCGCCATTGACAAGATCGGCGGCGACATCGACCGCATCAGCCTCAACACCTGCGTGAGTGCCTTCATGGTGGCGGTGAACGAACTGGGCCGCGCGGATTGCCGTAAACAATCGGTGCTGGAACCGCTGGTACGCATCATGGCCCCCTTCGCGCCCCACCTGTGCGAGGAACTGTACAGCCGCCTGCGCCCCGATGCCGGCAGCGTCCACCACGCCGACTGGCCCACCTTCGAGCCGAAGTGGCTGGTGGAGGACAGCATCACCTACCCCATTGCCATCAACGGCAAGACCCGCCTGACCGTGGATTTCCCCGCCGACGCCGGCAAGGACGAGCTGGAAAAAGAAGCCCTCGCCCGCGAGGACGTACAGAAGTACCTGACCGATAAGACGATCCGCAAGGTGATCGTGGTGCCGAAGCGGATGATCAATATCGTTGTCGGGTGAGCGGGCCGGCGGAAGCGAAACGCCCCCTGTTCATCGTGTTCGAGGGGATGGACGGCAGCGGCAAGACCACCCAGATCGACCTACTGGCCGCCCGCCTGCGGGCGGCCGGCCGGTCGGTGGTCACCACCGCCGAACCGACGGACGGTCCCATCGGCAGTCTGTTACGGCAGATGCTGCGTGGCCGCGTTACGGCCGAGGAAACCGCCATTGCCGCCCTGTTCGCCGCCGACCGGCTGGATCACATTAACCACCCCACGGATGGTATGCGCGCGCTGCGCGAGCGTGGCTACGACGTGATCAGCAGTCGCTATTATTTCAGCAGCCTCGCCTACCAGGGCGGCCTGACGCCCCGTGCCTGGGTGGCCGACCTGAACCGTCTGGCCCGCGAGCAGTACCCCGCCGATCTGACCATTTTCCTGGACTTGGAGCCGGAGGAGAGCATGCGCCGCATCACCGCCGGCCGCGCGAGCACCGAGCGCTACGAGACGCTGGACCGGCTGACGCGGGTGCGGGCGGGGTTTCTGGCCGCGTTTGAGGATTTCGGGCAGGGCGAGCGGATCGTGGTGGTGGATGGGAGTGGGGGCGTGGAAGAAGTGGCGGAGGTTGTTTGGGGGGAGGTGGAAAGGATTGGGGTGTAGGGGGTGGGGTGCTCGTATTACGCCGCGCGCCCTCACCCCCGGCCCGGCTAATCGTCTGGGTCCCCTTAACCCCAGCCGCCGCAGAGGCCGGCCGTTTTTTTGTTTACTTTTTTTGGCGGTCAAAAAAAGTGAAACATAGCGTTGAGGAGTGGGAAAGATGTTTCCAAAAAAATACGGCAACGTTCCGAATATACACGTCATATTTGCCGTGACAGCAGCAAACGGAGGGAGACTGACGTTTTTGGGTGGCTCGTATCTGCGTTTTTCCGCCACCCCCCGGCCCCTACCCCGAAGGGGAGGGGGTGACGTTTCTTGGCTCGTATTACGCCGCGCGCCCTCACCCCCGGCCCGGCACGTCTGGCCTAACCGCGCCGCGGGAGAGGGGTGACGTTTGCGTTCTGTTTTGTGGGACCTCTCCCCCGGCCCCTCCCCAGGGGGGAGGGGTGACGTTTTGCGTTCTGTATTTTGGAAATTAGATTTGTTGAAATAATACTGATTTAATCATACGCCCCCCCCGGCCTTGAGCAGGTTTAGCAAACGATCCGGCCAAAACGGAACAGTTGCCAACCCTGTCTGAGCTTAGGAGTCCGACGACTTTGCGAGTTTGGTGGGCGACCCGTTTTGGGTGGTGAGAGCGCGTTAAGAACCTGTGACAGCCGGCCGGTTTTTTTGTTTACTTTTTTTGGCGGTCAAAAAAAGTGAAACATGGAGTTGAGGAGTGGGAAAGATGTTTCCAAAAAAATACGGCAACATTCCGAATATACACGTCATATTTGCCGTGACAGCAGCAAATCAATTATATGACCGTGTCATGCTGTTACTGTATTTTGTCAGATAACCGATACAAGTTACGAAAAGTTACGAAATAAACGAACGGTAGCGCCTTCACTCCCCCCGCAAAAACACCTCCCGCACATTCCCGTAAATCGGCTCCAGGCTCGCGGCCCGCTCGGCGGAAACCCACTCGGCCACCTCGATATCTTCCGACACCTGGGGCACCAACGCCGTTTGCTCGGTTTGCATCCGGTACCAGTAGGTGCGCTTCAGTACCCGGCGGTCCTTGCGGTCGCGGTAGGTGTGGTAAGTGAGGCCCAGCGGATCGCCCAGTTCCAGTTGGGTCAGGCCGGTTTCCTCGCTCACCTCGCGCAGAGCGGTCTGTTCGGGCGTTTCGCCGGGGTCCTGTTTTCCCTTGGGCAGGTCCCAGCTATCGCGGCGGTAGATGAACAACAGCTCAGCGGCGGCATTGCGCACCAGCCCGCCGGCGGCCGTGATGAGGTGATAGTGCGACCGGAAATCGGCCCACAGCCGCTCCATATCGGCGTGGTAGATGGTGACGGCGCGCACCAATTGACTGCCTTTTTCCAGCGTATCCACGTAGTGCAGCAACGTTTTTTCCTTACCCGAATAGCGGGCCACCAGGTGATCGGCGGGCGGCGTGCCGAGCAAGCCCAACTGCGGGGTGGAAATGAGCGACAGCGGACGGTCGTTGATGTAGATTTTGTACATTTGCGAAAATTTTTCAGGGAGAATGGACGACTGTCGTTCAGTAATCCTCACCAACCGCAGGTTCACGCCTGCGGGGTAGAGCGGCCGCCAAGATAAGACTTGCCGATCGCTTTACCGCCAGACCGCTCCGTCACCATGACCACCGCCCGCCGGATCGCCCGTTTGTTACTCGACATCCAGGCCGTCAAACTCTCCCCCGACCAGCCCTTCACCTGGGCCTCGGGCCTCCGCTCCCCCATTTATTGCGACAACCGCATCATCCTCTCCCACCCCGACGCGCGCCGCGCCGTCACCCAGGGTTTTCAGGAACTTATGGAGGCCTTCCAGGAACAGGCGCAGGGCATTGCGGGCGTAGCCACCGCCGGCATCCCCCACGGCACGCTGGTGGCCGATCGGCTGGGCCTGCCCTTCATCTACGTACGCTCCAAGGCCAAGGAACACGGCCGCCAAAACCAGATCGAGGGCGAACTCGTCAGCGGTCACCACTACGTTCTCGTCGAAGACCTCATCTCCACCGGCGGCAGCGTGCTGCACGCCGCCGAGGCTCTCAAGGGCGCGGGCGGCATACCGCTGGCCGCGTTGGCCATCTTTACCTACGAGTTTCCCTCCGCCCAGCGCAACTTTCGCGCCGCCGATTTACCTTACGCCACCCTGAGTAACTACGGCATCCTGCTCGAAGAAGCCCTCACCGGCGGCCACCTCTCCGACGAGCAACACGCCCGCCTCGCCGAGTGGCGCGCCGATCCCCATGCCTGGAGCGAACAATTTACGGCCGACAACAATTAAGCCACCGCCGCCCCGCTCCCTTCCCTCCAATTACCGACCAACTCTACTGATAATGTCCATCATCAACGCCGACTCAGATGCTTTCCTGAAACGCTACCTCAATAATGCCTCGCCCACCGGTTTCGAGTCCGCCGGTCAGCAACTGTGGCTGGATTACCTCAAACCCTACATCGACGAGTACCAGGTCGATAATTACGGCACCGCTTACGGCATCATCAACCCCGGCAAAGATTACCGCGTAGTCATCGAGGGCCACGCCGACGAGATCAGTTGGTTCGTTCACTACATCACCGACAACGGCTTCATTTACGTGGTCCGCAACGGCGGCAGCGACCACATGATCGCGCCCTCCAAGCGGGTCAACATCCACACCAAAGACGGCCGCATCGTGCGCGGCGTATTCGGCTGGCCGGCCATCCATACCCGGCGCGGAGAAGAAGCGAAACTGGCGACCAAACCCGACAATATCTTTATCGACGTCGGTGCCAAGGACAAGGAAGAAGTGCTCAAAATGGGCGTCCACGTCGGCTGCGTCATCACCTACCCCGACGAACTGGAAATCCTCAACGACCGCTACTACGTCGGCCGCGCCCTGGATAATCGCATGGGCGGTTTCTGCATTGCCGAAGTAGCCCGCCTGCTGAAGGAAAACAAGGTCGAACTCCCCTATTCGCTCTACGTCGTCAATTCGGTGCAGGAAGAAGTCGGCCTGCGCGGCGCCCAGATGATCGCGCACAACATCCGTCCCCACGTGGCCATCGTCACCGACGTCACGCACGACACCCACACGCCCATGCTCGACAAAAAGAAGGTCGGCGACGTCAAGGGCGGCCTCGGCCCCAGCATCACTTACGCACCCGCCGTCCACAACAAACTGCTCGATCTCATCGTCCGGGCCGCCGCCGACAACGACATCGCCATCCAGCGCGAAGCAGCCAGCCGGGCCACCGGCACCGACACCGACGCCTTTGCCTACAGCCGGGGCGGCGTGCCCAGCGCCCTCATCAGCCTCCCCCTCCGTTACATGCACACGACCGTCGAAATGGCCCACCGCCAAGACGTAGAGGGCGTCATCCAGCTCATTTACGAAACCCTCCAGCTCATCGAATTTCAGCACGATTTCCGGTATTTTAAGTAGGTGTCAAGCTGTATAAATAACTATTTTCGGGCGTGCCCCCGGCTGAGTGCCGGGGTCGGTCCCTTCCAGGCTCGCTGTTCGCTCGGCCGCTACGCGGCCCCGGCCTAACGGCCGGTCCTTCCAGGCACCTCACGCGGGGTTCCGTCTCCTCCGCAGAGGTGCAACGGCAACCGGTATATTTTGGTGCCTCTACTTAACGGTCGGAATACCGGGTGACGGCTCCACGTGTACCAGCACCTGCCCCAGTTCCGGTAATTCTTCCTTCAGGCAATCCACCAGCCGGTGGGCGAGGGTGTGGCCTTCGGTGACCGAGAGGGTACCGTCTACCATAGCGTGGAGATCGACGTGGTAGTGCATGCCGGCCTTACGGATGTGGCATTTTTCGGTGCCCTGGATACCGGGAACGGTGATGGAAACGGCACGAATGCGATCGACGAGTTCGTCGTAGAAATGCTCGTCCATGATCTCGCCGAGGGCGGGGCGGAAGATGAGGTAGGCATTGTAGAGGATGATGGCCGCCGCCACCAGGGCCGCCCAGTCGTCGGCGGTTTCGTAGCCGGGGCCGCAGCAGCGCGCGATGGAAATCCCGACGAAGGCGGTGACCGAGGTAATGGCGTCGCTGCGGTGGTGCCACGCATCGGCCTTGAGTGCCGAGCTGTCGGTGGCCACGCCCCGCCGCATCACGATGCGGTAGGAGGTTTCCTTCCAGACGATGATGCCCGCCAGCACGTAGAGCGTCCACAGCGCCGGCATGCGGTGGGGCGTGAGGATGTTGACGATGCTCTGGTAAGCGATCAGGGTAGCGGAAAAGACGAGGAAGGCCACCACGGCGAAGGTGATCAGCGGCTCGATGCGGCCGTGGCCGTAGGGGTGATTGGCGTCGGCCGGGCGGCTGGCGTAGCGCAGGCCCACGAGCACGAGCGCGGAGGCGAATACGTCGGTCGTCGATTCGATGGCGTCGGCCACCAGCGCGTGGGAGTGGCCGAAAAAGCCGGCAATGCCCTTGATGACGGCCAGGCAGACGTTGCCCGCCAGACTGAAGTAAATGGTACGAATGGCGGTGCGGTGGCGTGGCATGACGGTGGTTCCGATCTTTCAATTTGCATCCCGACGACAACGTCGGGCAGTTAAAACAATCCTCCCTCCTCAGTCCGGTCCCCGACGACCGGGTCAGGCAATCAACTATTCCTCCTCGCTCAACGCAAGCAAGTCCTTCGGCAAGTTCTTGCGCGACTTCGCGCCCAGTGCGTGCAGCCGCTGGGCGCGGCCTACCAAGGTTGCTCCCGGCTTGGCCCCGGTAGTGAGCTTGTTGAGCGCGGCGGCGTAGGAAGCCTGGGCCTGGTCGAGGCGGTCGCCGATGCCGCGCAGGTCGGCCACGAAGTTAACGAATTGATCGTAGAGCAGACCGCTCTGCTTGGCAATGGCCTGGACATTTCGCTTCTGCTTTTCCTCCTTCCAGATGTAGGAGACGGTGCGCAGCATGGCCAGTAGCGTGGAGGGGGAAACCAGCACGACATTGTGGCGCAGGGATTCGGTAAACAGTTCGCGCTCGTGGCGGAGGGCCAGGCTGAGGGCGGGTTCGATGGGTACGAACAGCAGCAGGAAATCGGGTGAACTGATGCCGTGTAGTTCGGTATAATTCTTGCTCGCCAGGTCGCGGACGTGGTTGCGCAGGCTGGTACAGTGATCGCGCAGGCGGCGGCCGGCGTGGTCGGTATCGCGGCTGGTCTCGGCGCGGCACCAGTCGTCGTAGGCCGTCAGCGAGACCTTGGAATCGATGATGAGGTGCTTGTCTCCCGGCAGGTTGATGATGAAATCGGGCCGTTTTTGGCGACCGTCCTCGTCGCGGAAACTACGCTGGGTCTGGTAGTGCAGGTCGGCTTCCAGGCCGCTGGCTTCCAGCAGGGCGGCCAGTTGCCACTCACCCCAGTCGCCCTGGGTCTTGCTATCGCCGCGCAGGGCACCGGCCAGGTTATTGGCGTCGGCGGAAAGTTGCTGGTTGAGGTTACGCAGTTGGGTGATCTCCTCGCGCAGGCTGCTGCGGTCCTGGGTCTCGGCGTGGAAACGGCGCTCGATCTGGGTCTCGAATAGTTCGATCCGCTCGCGCAAGGGGTTGAGCAGGTGGCCCAGGTGCTCGACGTTCTGCTTGCCGAAGCGTACGCTTTTTTCCTCCAGCAGGCGATTAGCTACCCGCTCGAATTCCAGTTGCGCCTGCCGGCGCAGTTCCGCGGCTTCGGCGCGGTGTTGCGTGAGCAGTTCGGCGGCCGAAGCGAGTTGGGTACGCAATCCCCGCAATTCGGCCGTGAGCTCCGTTTCACGGCGGCGGGCGTCGTTCAGCTCGTCCTGTTGCAGATCGGCGGCGGTTTGGACGTGTTCGTGCAGGGTGCGGTCCACGTATTTTTCGGCTACCTCGGCGCGGGTCAGGTGCTCCCGGCTGAGGCGCAGGCGCATCCACAGGAAAACCAGCGCGCCCCCCAGGAGCAAGCCGATAAGGGCGGAAAGGAGCAACAGCGTGGGGGACATGATTTGTTTTGTGGGGAGTAAATGTAGGTAATTTGTTGGGATTTAAACCTCGTATACCCGCGTGAGGTGACTGGAGGGCCGACCGGCAGGGAGGGTGCGCAGCACGGAGCGACAGCGAACCCCGGAAGGCACCGACCCCGGCCTTGCGGCCGGGGGCACGCCCCCCTCAAACGTACCCTAACGACATTAACCGGTCAAAAACCGCTTCCTTCTTGTTCGCCGTACCTCTATACGTGACCTTTGCGGACCGCGCTACGTTAAACCACCACCATGAAATACCCGTTCTCACTCTTCCTCCTTATTCTTCTGACCGCTTGTCATGTGCCGGAGTCCGGCAATGGCAGTTCCGCCTTCGATCAAACCACCGAGGCCGGTAAACCCACCGCCGCCGCAGCGGGCCTGAGTGAATACTGGTACCAGGGCAAGGCGGAACTGAACGGCTACCGGCTGACGCAGGCACGCTATGGTAACGAGAACCCGGGCGAGGCGGTGGTGATTTTCGTGAGCGAGGATTTTCTGACCGGCCCGCAGGTGAAGAACGATTATTACCGCAACCCGAACACGGCCCCGATCATGAAATCGAATCAGATTCGGCGGTTCACGACGGGGATTTATGATTATTCGGTGTTTACGTCCGTATTTACGCCGACGGCCGTGGAGGAATTTCCGCAGACGCTGAAAGTGACGATGAGTAGCCAGGACTGGTGCGGGCAGACGTACGATCAGTTGAATTTGCGGGACGGCCAGTACCGCAGCGAGTTGCATTCTTACTTCGAGGCCGAGGCGGATAAGGTGGAATCGAAGCGGGCCGATTTTCTGGAAGACGAGGTGATGACCCGCATCCGGATGGCGCCCGACCGGCTGCCGGTGGGTAATTTTAGCGTGATACCGGCCCTGCATTACCTGCGGCTGACGCACAAGACCTACGATACGTATCAGGCCGCTGCCACATTGGAGGACTATACGGGCACCGATTTTCCGTCGGCCCAGGGACGCTTGCGGGCTTATACGCTCCGCTACCCGGAGTTCGAGCGGGAGGTGGTCTACGTCTTTTCGGCCGCCCCACCCTACTACCTGGAGGGTTGGCTGGATACCTACCCCGACGGGCGCGAGGGTAGTCTGCTGACCACCAAAGCCGTGCGCACGGGTACGCTGCTGGAACCCTACTGGCAGCAGCAGGCGGCGGCCGACCGGGACAAGCGGCGGTTGCTCGGTTTGTAAGAAAAACTGAACTTCGCTCGCGGGTTCTCGTTTCGGTCCCGTAGTTTTACGTTCCGAAAATGCATCCAACTTTATGACCGCTAGCCTCCTACCCTCTCGTTTTTCCGCTTCTGTATCCCGCTATTTTTGTCTGCTGCTACTGCTCCTCACACTGGGCGGCAATGTGGCGCAGGCGCAGGCGGAACTCCAGATTCAGCCCTACGACGCGAGCAGTACGACCAATGCCATCCTGATGGGTCTGGGCGGCACCCTTACCGGGGTGTCCATCTACCTGGATCGGGGGGTGCCGGTGCAGAAGGAAGAGGACCTGGTGCTGCTGGAGATCGACAAAATCTACCCGATCGACCGCTACTCGACGCGTCATTTTTCGTTGCGGGCCGATGAGATGACGGACAAGCTACTGCTGGGCGCATTCGCCTCACCCTTCTTGCTGCTGATGGACGACCGGGGGCGCGGTAATTTCAACGACCTGAGCCTGATCGTTTTCGAGGGGGCGCTAATCAATTCGGGGCTGATCAATTTATCCAAGGTGCTGGTGCGCCGGCCCCGGCCCTATAATTATAATCCCGATGCGCCGCTGGATTTTAAGCTGAAGAAAAGCGCGCGTTATTCCTTCTTTTCGGGCCACACGTCCACGGCCGCCTACTTTTCGATGACTTCGGCCAAGCTATTTAATGACCTGTATCCCGACAGCCGGGCGCGGCCCTTCGTGTGGGCGGGTGCGGCCCTGGTGCCGGTGCTGGTGAGCTACGGGCGGATGAAGGCGGGCCGCCACTTTTTTACGGATGTACTGGTGGGTTTCGTGGTCGGTTCGGCCATTGCGATCACGGTACCGGAGTTGCATAAGT
>CAVPZP010000032.1:0-13108 GCA_963710215.1 Lewinellaceae bacterium
CCCTTCGCGCCCCACCTGTGCGAGGAACTGTACAGCCGCCTGCGCCCCGATGCCGGCAGCGTCCACCACGCCGACTGGCCCACCTTCGAGCCGAAGTGGCTGGTGGAGGACAGCATCACCTACCCCATTGCCATCAACGGCAAGACACGGCTGACGGTGGATTTCCCCGCCGACGCCGGCAAGGACGAGCTGGAAAAAGAAGCCCTCGCCCGCGAGGACGTACAGAAGTACCTGACCGATAAGACGATCCGCAAGGTGATCGTGGTGCCGAAGCGGATGATCAATATCGTTGTCGGGTGAGCGGGCCGGCGGAAGCGAAACGCCCCCTGTTCATCGTGTTCGAGGGGATGGACGGCAGCGGCAAGACCACCCAGATCGACCTACTGGCCGCCCGCCTGCGGGCGGCCGGCCGGTCGGTGGTCACCACCGCCGAACCGACGGACGGTCCCATCGGCAGTCTGTTACGGCAGATGCTGCGTGGCCGCGTTACGGCCGAGGAAACCGCCATTGCCGCCCTGTTCGCCGCCGACCGGCTGGATCACATTAATCATCCCACGGATGGTATGCGCGCGCTGCGCGCGCGTGGCTACGACGTGATCAGCAGTCGCTATTATTTCAGCAGCCTCGCCTACCAGGGCGGCCTGACGCCCCGTGCCTGGGTGGCCGACCTGAACCGCCTGGCCCGCGAGCAGTACCCCGCCGATCTGACCATTTTCCTGGACCTGGAGCCGGAGGAGAGCATGCGCCGCATCACCGCCGGCCGCGCGAGCACCGAGCGCTACGAGACGCTGGACCGGCTGACGCGGGTGCGGGCGGGGTTTCTGGCCGCGTTTGAGGATTTCGGGCAGGGCGAGCGGATCGTGGTGGTGGATGGGAGTGGGGGCGTGGAAGAAGTGGCGGAGGTTGTTTGGGGGGAGGTGGAAAGGATTGGGGTGTAGGGGGGTGGGGCTCGTATTACGCCGTTTTCCCCACCCCCCGGCCCGGCTAATCGTCTGGGTCCCCTTAACCCCAGCCGCCGCAGAGGGGAGGGGGTGACGTTTTTTGGCTCGTATTACGCCGCGCGCCCTCACCCCCGGCCCGGCTAATCGTCTGGGGTCCCCTTAACCCCAGCCGCCGCGGGGGAGAGGGGTGACGTTTTGCGTTCTGTTTTGTGGGACCTCTCCCCCGGCCCCTCCCCAGGGGGGAGGGGTGACGTTTTTTGGCTCGTATTACGTCGCGCGCCCTCACCCCCCGGCCCCCTACCCCGGGGGGGAGAGGGGTGACGTTTTGCGTTCTGTATTGTGGAAATTAGATTTGTTGAAATAATACTGATTTATTCATACGCCCCCCGGCCTTGAGCGGGTTTAGCAAACGATCCACCCAAAACGGAACAGTTGCCAACCCTGTCTGAGCTTAGGAGTCCGACGACTTTGCGAGTTTGGTGGGCGACCAGTTTTGGGTGGTGAGAGCGCGTTAAGAACCTGTGACAGCCGGCCGGTTTTTTTGTTTACTTTTTTTGGCGGTCAAAAAAAGTGAAACATGGAGTTGAGGAGTGGGGAAGATGTCTCCGTATGAAAATATCGGCTCCCGAACATTCACACCACATGTGTCAAGACAACAACAAATCGAACCTACATCCCCCGGCCTTGAGCGGGTTTAGCAAACGATCCACCCAAAACGGAACAGTTGCCAACCCTGTCTGAGCTTAGGAGTCCGACGACTTTGCGAGTTTGGTGGGCGACCCGTTTTGGGTGGTGAGAGCGCGTTAAGAACCTGCGACAGCCGGCCGGTTTTTTTGTTTACTTTTTTTGGCGGTCAAAAAAAGTGAAACATAGAGTTGAGGATTTGGGAAAGATGTTCTCCGTAAAAAAATACTGGCAACATTCCGAACATACACGTCAGATGAGCCGAGACAGCAGCAAATCGAACCTACGCCCCCCGGCCTTGAGCAGGTTTAGCAAACGAGCCGGCCAAAACGGAACAGTTGCCAACCCTGTCTGAGCTTAGGAGTCCGACGACTTTGCGAGTTTGGTGGGCGACCCGTTTTGGGTGGTGAGAGCGCGTTAAGAACCTGCGACAGCCGGCCGGTTTTTTTGTTTACTTTTTTTGGCGGTCAAAAAAAGTGAAACATAGCGTTGAGGAGTGGGGAAGATGTTTCCAAAAAAATACGGCAACATTCCGAATATACACGTCATGTTTGCCGTGACAGCAGCAAATCGATCATACGCCCCCCCGGCCTTGAGCAGGTTTAGCAAACGATCCACCCAAAACGGAACAGTTGCCAACCCTGTCTGAGCTTAGGAGTCCGACGACTTTGCGAGTTTGGTGGGCGACCCGTTTTGGGTGGTGAGAGCGCGTTAAGAACCTGCGACAGCCGGCCGGTTTTTTTGTTTACTTTTTTTGGCGGTCAAAAAAAGTGAAACATAGGTTGAGGAGTGGGAAAGATGTTTCCAAAAAAATACGGCAACTTCCGAATATACACGTCATATTTGCCGTGACAGCAGCAAATCGATCATACCCCCCCGGCCTTGAGCGGGTTTAGCAAACGATCCACCCAAAACGGAACAGTTGCCAACCCTGTCTGAGCTTAGGAGTCCGACGACTTTGCGAGTTTGGTGGGCGACCCGTTTTGGGTGGTGAGAGCGCGTTAAGAACCTGCGACAGCCGGCCGCTTTTTTTGTTTACTTTTTTTGGCGGTCAAAAAAAGTGAAACATAGAGTTGAGGAGTGGGAAAGATGTTTCCAAAAAAATACGGCAACATTCCGAATATACACGTCATATTTGCCGTGACAGCAGCAAATCGGTCATACGCCCCCCGGCCTTGAGCAGGTTTAGCAAACGATCCACCCAAAACGGAACAGTTGCCAACCCTGTCTGAGCTTAGGAGTCCGACGACTTTGCGAGTTTGGTGGGCGACCCGTTTTGGGTGGTGAGAGCGCGTTAAGAACCTGTGACAGCCGGCCGGTTTTTTTGTTTACTTTTTTTGGCGGTCAAAAAAAGTGAAACATAGAGATGAGGAGTGGGGAAGATGTTTCCAGAAAAATATGGCAACTTCCGAATATACACGTCATATTTGCCGTGACAGCAGCAAATCAATTATATGACCGTGTCATGCTGTTATTGTATTTTGTCAGATAACCGATACAATTAAAGTTACGAAATAAACGAACGGTAGCGCCTTCACTCCCCCCGCAAAAACACCTCCCGCACATTCCCGTAAATCGGCTCCAGGCTCGCGGCCCGCTCGGCGGAAACCCACTCGGCCACCTCGATATCTTCCGACACCTGGGGCACCAACGCCGTTTGCTCGGTTTGCATCCGGTACCAGTAGGTGCGCTTCAGTACCCGGCGGTCCTTGCGGTCGCGGTAGGTGTGGTAAGTGAGGCCCAGCGGATCGCCCAGCTCCAGTTGGGTCAGGCCGGTTTCCTCGCTCACCTCGCGCAGGGCGGTCTGTTCGGGCGTTTCGCCGGGGTCCTGTTTGCCCTTGGGCAGGTCCCAGCTATCGCGGCGGTAGATGAACAACAGCTCAGCGGCGGCATTGCGCACCAGCCCGCCGGCGGCCGTGATGAGGTGATAGTGCGACCGGAAATCGGCCCACAGCCGCTCCATATCGGCGTGGTAGATCGTGACGGCGCGCACCAGTTGGCTGCCTTTTTCCAGCGTATCCACGTAGTGCAGCAACGTTTTTTCCTTACCCGAATAGCGGGCCACCAGGTGATCGGCGGGCGGCGTGCCGAGCAAGCCCAACTGCGGGGTGGAGATGAGCGACAGCGGACGGTCGTTGATGTAGATTTTGTACATTTGCGAAAATTTTTCAGGGAGAATGGACGACTGTCGTTCAGTAATCCTCACCAACCGCAGGTTCACGCCTGCGGGGTAGAGCGGCCGCCAAGATAAGACTTGCCGATCGCTTTACCGCCAGACCGCTCCGTCACCATGACCACCGCCCGCCGGATCGCCCGCTTGTTACTCGACATCCAGGCCGTCAAACTCTCCCCCGACCAGCCCTTCACCTGGGCCTCGGGCCTCCGCTCCCCCATCTACTGCGACAACCGCATCATCCTCTCCCATCCCGACGCGCGCCGCGCCGTCACCCAGGGTTTTCAGGAACTTATGGAGGCCTTTCAGGAACAGGCGCAGGGCATTGCGGGCGTTGCCACGGCCGGCATCCCCCACGGCACGCTGGTGGCCGATCGGCTGGGCCTGCCCTTCATCTACGTGCGCTCCAAGGCCAAGGAACACGGCCGCCAAAACCAGATCGAGGGCGAACTCGTCAGCGGTCACCACTACGTTCTCGTCGAAGACCTCATCTCCACCGGCGGCAGCGTGCTGCACGCCGCCGAGGCTCTCAAGGGCGCGGGCGGCATACCGCTGGCTGCGTTGGCCATCTTTACCTACGAGTTTCCCTCCGCCCAGCGCAACTTTCGCGCCGCCGATTTACCTTACGCCACCCTGAGTAACTACGGCATCCTGCTCGAAGAAGCCCTCACCGGCGGCCACCTCTCCGACGAGCAACACGCCCGCCTCGCCGAGTGGCGCGCCGATCCCCACGCCTGGAGCGAACAATTTACGGCCGACAACAATTAAGCCACCGCCGCCCCGCTCCCTTCCCTCCAATTACCGACCAACTCTACTGATAATGTCCATCATCAACGCCGACTCAGATGCTTTCCTGAAACGCTACCTCAATAATGCCTCGCCCACCGGCTTCGAGTCAGCCGGTCAGCAACTGTGGCTGGATTACCTCAAACCCTACATCGACGAGTACCAGGTCGATAATTACGGCACCGCTTACGGCATCATCAACCCCGGCAAAGATTACCGCGTAGTCATCGAGGGCCACGCCGACGAGATCAGTTGGTTCGTCCACTACATCACCGATAACGGCTTCATTTACGTGGTCCGCAACGGCGGCAGCGACCACATGATCGCGCCCTCCAAGCGGGTCAACATCCACACCAAAGACGGCCGCATCGTGCGCGGCGTATTCGGCTGGCCGGCCATCCATACCCGGCGCGGGGAAGAAGCGAAACTGGCGACCAAACCCGACAATATCTTTATCGACGTCGGTGCCAAGGACAAGGAAGAAGTGCTCAAAATGGGCGTCCACGTCGGCTGCGTCATCACCTACCCCGACGAACTGGAAATCCTCAACGACCGCTACTACGTCGGCCGCGCCCTGGATAATCGCATGGGTGGTTTCTGCATCGCCGAAGTAGCCCGCCTGCTGAAGGAAAACAAGGTCGAACTCCCCTATTCGCTCTACGTCGTCAATTCGGTGCAGGAAGAAGTCGGCCTGCGCGGCGCCCAGATGATCGCGCACAACATCCGTCCCCACGTGGCCATCGTCACCGACGTCACGCACGACACCCACACGCCCATGCTCGACAAAAAGAAGGTCGGCGACGTCAAGGGCGGCCTCGGCCCCAGCATCACCTACGCACCCGCCGTCCACAACAAACTGCTCGATCTCATCGTCCGGGCCGCCGCCGACAACGACATCGCCATCCAGCGCGAAGCCGCCAGCCGGGCCACCGGCACCGACACCGACGCCTTCGCCTACAGCCGGGGCGGCGTGCCCAGCGCCCTCATCAGCCTCCCCCTCCGTTACATGCACACGACCGTCGAAATGGCCCACCGCCAAGACGTAGAGGGCGTCATCCAGCTCATTTACGAAACCCTCCAGCTCATCGAATTTCAGCACGATTTCCGGTATTTTAAGTAGGGCTGCGCCCGTATTTTGTAGGCGCACGGCGCACGCTGGTAATTACCTGCGGTGATCGTCGCAAGCTCCTCGGAGTTTTGTATTTTGGTGCAATCCTGGGCATACGTATCCCTCACCCCCGGCCCGGCTAATCGTCGGGGTGCCCGGTCTTAACCCCAGCCGCCGCGGGGGAGAGGGGACGGGGGTGAGGGCGCGCGGCGTGGTACGAGAGAACTCACCCAACAACCAACCTCCTCCTCCGGGGAGGTCGAGCCAGCGGCTTGGGAGGGGGAGTGCGATAGCGCAAACCCGCACGACAACTCCCGACTCTTTTCCTCCTTCGGGGCCCCCGCCCTCCCTGCCGGGCGGGCGGCCGGGTCGTCCGCGGCTCGCTGTTCGCTCGGCCCTGCGGGCCCGGGCCTGCCGGCCCGTCCGCTCCCACCCCTGGTCCGGTTAAGACCGGAAAAACCGGTCCGGCAACTGGATTGATCTATTCACCCCTTTAAAAATCAACCTGCCTTGAAATCTTTCCCCTGGATCGCGTTACTGCTGCTCACCATTTTATTGCCCGCCTGCGACCGCCCACCGAGCGATACTGACACGAAAGAGGCACTCACCACCGCAGCCAAGACCGACTGGTGGAAAGAAGCCATCGTCTACCAGATCTATCCCCGCAGTTTCAAAGATACCGACGGCGACGGCGTGGGCGATCTGGCGGGCATCATTGAAAAGCTCGATTACATTCAGGATCTGGGTGTAACGGCCGTATGGCTGAACCCTATTTATAGCTCGCCCAACGACGATAACGGCTACGATGTGAGCGACTACCGGGGCATCATGGCCGATTTCGGCACCATGGAAGACTTCGACCGGATGCTGTCCGGAATGCACGAACGAGGCATTAAACTCATCATGGACGTGGTGGTCAACCACAGCAGCGACGAGCACCCCTGGTTTGTGGAATCCCGTAGCTCGCGCGATAACCCTTACCGCGACTATTACCACTGGTGGCCGGCCGAACGCGGCAAGCCCGCTTACCGCTACAGCCTCTTCGACGAGAACGGCGACGCCTGGAAGTACGACTCGCTGACCGATGCCTACTACCTGCACTACTTCTCCCGGAAGCAGCCCGACCTGAACTGGGAAAACCCTCGGGTACGGCAGGAAGTCTATGACATCATGACCTTCTGGGCCGAGAAGGGCGTGGACGGATTCCGGCTGGATGCCTTTCAATTTGCGGCCAAAGACACCACCTTTCCCGCCTTCCCGCAGGGGTTTGAAGAGAATTTTATGCCGTACTACGCGATGCAGGGCAAATTGCACGACTACTTGCGGGAGATGAACGAAGAAGTACTGAGTAAATACGACGTGATGGCCGTAGCCGAGGGCGCGGGCAATTCCTTTTCCGACGCCCACGATCTGGTGGATGCCGACCGCAACGAACTGGACATGGCTTATGCGTTTGACGGCGTGGATATCGCCAAACCGGACGGCTACGAACTGGACACCCTCAAGGCCGTCTTTTCCCGTTGGGACAGCGCGTTTGCCAAAAACGGCTGGCTCTCCATCTTCCTCTCCAACCACGATCAGGCGCGGCTGGTGAGCCGCTACGGCAATGACAGCCCGGAACTGCGCGCGCCTTCCGCCAAACTACTCAACACCTTTATTTTGACCATGCGGGGAACTCCCTACTGCTATTACGGCGATGAGTTGGGTATGACCAACAGCAAATTTAAGCAGATCGAGGATTACCAGGATATTGCGGCCGTCAACGGCTACAAAAAGGTGGTTAACCAGGGCGGCAATGTAGCGGAGTACTTGCGCAACCTCAGTTTCAGCTCCCGCGACAACGGCCGCACCCCGATGCAGTGGACGGCCGCAGAGCAGGCCGGTTTCACCACCGGAACCCCCTGGTTGCCGGTGAACGCTAACCATACCACCATCAATGTGGCAGCGCAGCGGCAGGACTCGGCCTCCGTATTGAATTACTTCCGGCAGCTGACCACCCTGCGCCGTGAGAATCCCGCCCTGGTCTACGGTGCCTACCGACTGGTACAACCCGAGCACCCGACGATCTACGCCTACACCCGGGACAACGGCGATCAGCGGATGCTGGTGGTGCTTAACTTTTCCGAACGGCCGGCTACGATCGATCTTTCCGATTATCCACTTGCCGGGGCACCGGCGATCAACAATTATGCGGGGGTACGTGTAAAGGAGGACCGGACCGAGTTACTGCCCTATCAGGCGGTTGTCTGGGAGCTGGAATAGGGGCCGACCCTACCGCGATCGACTTCGCGTGAGGTGCCTGGACAGGCCGCCGTAGGGGCGGGGCTTGCCCCGGCCCGGAGGAAGGAGTGCGTTAGCACCGAGCGAACAGCGAGCTGGTAAGGGACCGACCCCGGCCCTCGGCCGGGGGCACGCCCGCAAAACAATTGCCCGACCGCGCACCCGCCCACCGCCGAATTTAGTTTCTTTGCCCCTCGTTCTCCATCAACCCCAGCCATTTCCATGACCACCATCCAGCACACCATTGAATCCGCCGTTTCGGGGGCCGTTAAGGCGCTTTACGGCATGGACCTGCCCGCCGACCAGGTAACCGTGAATGCGACGCGCAAGGAATTTGCCGGTCATTATACGGTAGTTACGTTTCCGTTTACCAGGGCGGCCCGCAAAAAACCCGAGCAAATCGGCGAGGAACTGGGGGCTTACCTGCTGGATCAGTTGGAGGACGTGAGTGAATTTAACGTCGTTAAGGGTTTTCTCAACCTGACCGTGGCGGACGGCTTCTGGAACAAATATTTGCTGGCCAATTTTGCCGACCGTGATTTCGGCCGCGCCCCCCGCCGGGACGAAAAGGTACTGGTGGAATTTGCCTCGCCCAACACCAATAAACCCCTGCACCTGGGCCACATCCGCAACATTCTGCTGGGTTGGTCGGCCGGCCGAATCCTGGACGCGGCGGGCTACGATGTGACTAAGGTTCAGATCATTAACGACCGCGGTATTGCCATCTGTAAGTCCATGCTGGCCTGGCAACGGTTCGGCGACGGGGCCACGCCCCAAAGCACCGGCACCAAACCCGACCACTTCGTCGGCGACTATTACGTGGCGTTTGAAACCCGCTTCCGGGCAGAGTATAAACAGTGGCAGGAAAGCCCCGCCGGGCAGGCCGTGTACGCGGAGAAAGCCAAGGACGATCAGGACGCCGCCGATTTTTTTAAGGGGTATAAAAATATCTATTTTAACGAGTATAGCGATCTCGGTCGGGCCGCCAAGGCGATGCTCCTGCGCTGGGAGGCCGGCGACGGGGAAACCACCGCCCTGTGGCAGAAAATGAACGGTTGGGTATACGAAGGTTTCGCTGCGACTTATGAGCGGCTGGGCGTCAGTTTCGATAAGCTTTATTACGAGTCGAATACTTATTTGCTGGGTAAGGACATGATCGAGCGCGGCCTGGAAAAAGAGGTCTTTTTTACCAAGGAAGACGGCTCCACCTGGGTGGACCTGACCGACGCCAAAATGGACGAAAAAGCCGTGCTGCGTTCCGACGGCACCAGCTTGTACATTACCCAGGACCTGGGCACCGCCCGCCTGCGCTACGATGATTTCGGGGTGAATAAAATGGTGTATGTGGTGGCCGACGAGCAGAACTACCATTTCCAGGTGCTTTTCGAGGTGTTGAAGCGACTGGAGGAACCCTATGCTGCGGGTTTGTACCACCTTAATTACGGCATGGTGGACCTGACGACCGGCAAAATGAAAAGCCGCGAGGGCACCGTGGTGGACGCCGACGACCTGATGGACGAAGTGGTGGCCGCCGCCCGCGAGGCCGGGGCCGACCGCGAAACCACCGACGATCTCTCCCCCGCCGAGCAGCGGGAGATCATCGATATGGTGGGCATGGGTGCGCTGAAATTCTTCATCCTTAAAGTGGGTCCCCGCAAGCGCATGACCTTCAACCCCGAGGAATCGGTGGATATGCAGGGCCAAACTGGTCCCTACGTACAGAATGCCTACGTGCGTACCCAGGCCGTGCAGCGCCGCGCCGACAGTGACCGCCTAACCGACCTGGCCGCAGCCGCCGCCGGCTACACCGACCTGCACCCCGATGAGACCGACCTGATCAACCGCCTCTACGATTTTCCCCAGCTTATCCGGGAGGCCGCCGCCGCCTACGATCCCTCGCTGATTGCGATGTACTGCTATGAACTGGCCAAATCTTTCCACAAATTCTGGCACGATCACAGTATTCTCAACGCAGATACCGAGGCGGCCGTCGCCTTCCGCCTGGCCCTCTGCCAGGCCATCGGCAATACACTGCGCCAGGGCATGACCCTGCTGGGGATCGGGATGCCGGACCGGATGTGAGGGGCTGCCGCGATCTCACCCTGTAAGTACCTTGCTGAATTTTTTCCCCCCGAAACTTTCCCCGTTTCAGGATTGCTACTATCTTTGCCGCCCGCAAGGATGACCATCCGCGCGGAATCCATCTGCCCAGGTGGTGAAATTGGTAGACACGCTACCTTGAGGGGGTAGTGCTCTTATGGGTGTGCAGGTTCAAGTCCTGTCCTGGGCACAGATTTTAAAAAGCACTTTCGGCTCCGGCCGGAAGTGCTTTTTTCGTTTACGGCCGGTTCTCGACCTCCGGTCGAGGGATTTTGGCTACCGACCTCCGGTCGGCGGTGGGCAACCAACTTCGTGCAACAAAAGATCACCCACCAATTAACGAACCCGGCAATTCTACTAAAGTAGTAAGAGCGAAGCTCATTATTTCGTTAGCGAAGCAGTACTTTTGAGTTTCAATTTCCTCCATCCCATGCGCAATCTTCTCTTCGGCACCATCCTGGGTGCCATTCTGCTCGCCGGTCTGCTGGCATTCATGGCCAACGCCCATACTGACGGCGACACGCCCGCTGCACCGTCGTCCGGGGAGGAGCGCACGCTGCCGCAGGTGGTCAAGGGCGTGACCCTGAAGGACGCCTACAATTTTGCCGGGGAGGCCCTGCCGATGGATAATTTCGACGTGCGCGAGCGGCTGGAGCGGGAGTTGCTGCGCAACGCCTATTTCCATAGTAATACGCTACTGATCATCAAACGGACGAAGCGCTATTTCCCCGTTATCGAGCGGATTTTGCGTGAGGAAGGCCTGCCGGAAGACCTGAAGTACCTGGCCGTGGCCGAGAGCGACCTGGAAATGGTCACCAGCCCGGCGGGGGCGCGGGGGCTGTGGCAATTCATGCCCGCCGTGGCGCGGCAGTACGGACTGGAAGTAAACAACGAAGTGGACGAACGCTACCATGCGGAAAAATCGACGCGGGCGGTAGTCAACTTCTTGAAAAACTACTACAACCAATTCGGCACCTGGCACTACGTGGCGGCGGCCTATAATATGGGCGAGGGAAACATGCGTAAATTCCAAAAAGCCCAGACACCGGACAGCTATTTCGACCTCAATATCAACCAGGAAACGATGCGCTACCTGTTCCGTATCGTGGCCATCAAGGAGATCATCGAAAACCCGACCGCCTTCGGTTTCTACGTGAATAAAGAGGACTACTACCCTACCCTGGATAAATTCGAAGAACGGGCCGAAACCCAATCCATCCCCGATCTGGCCGTCTATGCGCGACAACGCGGCACGTCTTACCGGATGCTAAAGGTCTATAACCCCTGGCTGATCGACGATAATTTGCCGATCAGCCAGGGAAATAGTTACTCGATCCGGGTGCCGAAATAAAATCGGTATCGCATTTAGTTACACCTGCATTCGCCGTACAACTCCTTGACAATCTGCTTGCCCTTGGTGGAGTTGACCGTCAGGCGGCCCCGATATTGGCGGGTATTTCCCTGCGTACCGATCTCGGCGGACTGAATGCTAAAAGTATAATCAGGATTAGACCCCTTAAAATTAAAGGCACCCTCCTCGCCTTCTTCCGTGCGGTCGAGATCAAATTCGACCACTTCGCCGCTCAGGGTCAAATAGCCCTTGTTCTTGGTGTCATCCACATAGACATAATTCCGGCGATCGAACTCGATCTCGTTTGCGGCAAAATAGCACGAACAATCATCCACCTGGGGCGGGAAGGTGGCAAACGTATCGATGGTGTAAGCACCGTCGTCCGGCACGTTAGCCACCTGCTCCTCGGTGCCGTCACCGGCTTGGTCGGCATCGCTGCCGCAGGCTACGAAAACAAGGCCGAGAGCGGCAAACAGGAAAAGGCGCAAGGAAATAGCTTTCATGGCATGGGTTTGGGCCGGGGCAACGCGCACCCGTCCGTAAGCAGGCGCAAAAGTACGTTTTAGGCACGAAAGACCATACTGGCGCGTACGTGTCCCACCCCGAGGCACCGGGGTCGGCATCTTTCCGGTTCGCCGGCGGTCGGTGCTACCGATACAGCTCTCCGAAAACTATCCGGTTTCGCTCGTCTTTCGTCAATCTACCACTCGTGTTTACCGGGTCATGTTCAAAGTATAATAACCAGTCCTCCCGCAGGGCCTCATCCAGCAGGCGTTCTTTTTCGTCAATGCTATCCAGCGGCCGGATATCGTAAGACATGACATAGGGTAACCCCACGTGCCCCGCCGAGGGCATCAGGTCGGCCAGATAAGCGGCACGGCCGCCGTTCTCCAGTTCGAATACCGGCATCAACATATTTTCCGTATGCCCGAACAGCGAGCGCAGCCGAATACCGGGCAGCCATTCCAGGTCGGTATGGCGGTTATCGGGGTCCAGGTATTCCAAGCGGGCCAAATCCTTAAGCGGTAACAGGTTTTCGGACAGAAAAGACGCCGCCTCACGCGGGTTCGGATTTTCGGTGGCCCACCGCCACTGCCGTTCGCTCAGCCAGTGGGTCGCGTTCGGGAAGCGCAGGCGGGGTTTCCCCTGCTCGTCCAGGTAAACGGCTCCGCCCACGTGGTCGAAGTGCAGGTGCGTCAACAGCACATCCGTCACCTCCTCCGGCCTTACCGACTCGGACAGCAGACTCTCCCCCAGTACCTGCGGTACGGAAGGGTGAAAGTGGGAGCGAAAGCGCGCATCCTGTTTTTCCCCGATCCCGGTATCCATCAGGATCACCCGGTCTCCGGTGCGCACCAGCAGACAGCGCATCGCCCAGGTACAGAGATTGCGGTCGTCCGGCGGGTTGATCCGCTCCCACATAACCCGTGGTACGATGCCGAACATGGCACCGCCATCCAGTTTGAAGGTGCCCGCCAGAACGGAGGTGATTTGCATGGGTAACGTTGTTTTGAATAAATCCCCCCCGACCCCCCGAAGGGGGGAGATTGGTTTGCTTGGGGACTACATACTGCGTACTACAAACTGAACCCGATCGAGCGTTTGCCCGCGCCGGCGGCCACGTCGCGGTAGATGGCACCCATGCGCAGGGCGGTGACGGCGGCTTCCACGCCCTTATTACCATG
>CAVPZP010000033.1:0-18900 GCA_963710215.1 Lewinellaceae bacterium
GCACGGTAACAAGGGCGTGGAAGCTGCCGTGACGGCCCTTCGGATGGGTGCGATCTACCGGGAGGTGGCTGCCGGGGCGGGTAAGCGGTCGATTGGATTCGGCGGGTAAGCGATAAACGGGAACCCAAACTACCGGCTTACACGAACCTGCAGTTCTGGGTGCAGAGGACAACAGGTATTTTCTTGTGCGTTACGGGGAGCAGCAATTTTAACCCTGCCGAAGTGTGTAGGCACCCCTATTACTACCCATGCCCACCCGGTACATCAATCCACCCCCGGCGCACCCCAGCAGGCCGATAACCGTGTAGGCCGCCTCGGCACCGAGTTGCTCGATAAGAAAGAAACCACCGATGGGCGCGATGATGAAACCCGCTGAAAAGCTGATGGCGAGCCAACCGAGGTAGCGGCCCCGGCGCGATAGCGGTGATACACTGGTGATGTAGGCGCCGGCGAAGGGCATTTCGAGAATTTCGCCGAGGGTGACGATGAATGAAAAGGCGAGGAGCGAAATACCCCCGATGAGCGCGGTGGTCGACAAAAGATAGCGGGCCAAACCGATGAGGCCGCCGCCGATGCCGATGAGGGTGATGCGCGAAAAACGTTGGCTGAGTAGGTAGATCAGCGGCATTTCGCAGACCACGATCATGAGGCCGTTGAAGGTGTAAAGGGCCCCGAGGTGCCAGGCTTCGTAGCCCAGCTGGGTGAGGTAGACGGGCAGGGTGGTGAAGAACTGCATGAAGGCGACGGCGATGAGCAGGTTGCCGCCGCAAAAGGCAAAGAGGCGGCCGAGAGTGAAGGGCCGGGCGGGCTGGAGGACGTTGCCCGCCGGCGGGGATTGGCCTGGTACTGACGGCGGCGGGGCGGTGACGGTCTCGGCCACGGGGCGGGTGGTCTCGTCGGGTGGGAGGAGGAGGCCGAAGAGAACGGCCGACAGGACGCAGGTGAGGCCGTCGATGTAGAATAAAAAATCGTAGCCGACGGATGCGATCAGCCACGCCCCCAGCATGGGACCCATGCTGATGCCGAGGTTGACGGCCATGCGCAGCAGCCCGAAGGCGCGGTGCAGGTTTTCGGGGGCGGTATCGTAAGCCGTGGCGGCTTTATTGGCGGGCCGAAAGCAGTCGGCGACGGTGGCGAGGAGGAAGATGGTGCCGCAGAGGAAGTAAAAATCACTGACGCCCTGCAGGCGAAAAAGAGCAGGCCCGACCCGAGCAGGCTGATCCACTGGACGTGGTAGGAGCCGAAGCGGTCGTTGAGGTAGCCGCCCAGGTAGTTGCCCGCCATGCCGCCGGCCCCAAAGCGGCCATGACCAGCCCGGCGCGGGTGGTGGTGAAGTCACGCTCCTGGGTGAGGTAGACCGTGAGGTAAGCGATGACCATGGCCCCGGCCCGGTTGATGAGCAGCACGGCGGCCAGGTACCAGACCCGGCGCGGCAGGCCGGCGAAGGAGCGGCGGTAGAGGTCGATGAATTGTTGCATGGGCCGGGATAACCAGCCAACCCCGCCCCCGGGCCAAAAGGTTTCGCCGGGGAAACGGTAATTTTTGTGTAATGAGATGGACACATGAACACATTTTAAATGTGTGGGGAGTACCCGAGAGGGGCATGAGCAAATTAAATTTTTAGATTTGCGCCCCGCTTGAAACCCGAACGCATTACCCGAACTCAAACACAGTACTACCGTTTGCCGCATCTCTTAGCTTGATCCCACTGATTTGATCGGTACGGCAAAACCACCAATATGTGCAGGGCTACTTATCTAACCTTGGTTTTCTTTTGCTTCACCTCCTTCCTCACCGCCCAAACTTCCTGGTACCAAATCGTAGCCACGGCCGACCTGCCGGCGGGAGAACGCCGCGTGCTGCCCGACCGGGCCGCGCACTGGTCGGCCGATCAGCAGCAACTGCTTCAACTGCTGGATGCGGCACCGCACGAGGATAGCGCGGCAGGCGGCCCGGCGGTGACCATCGACCTGCCCGACCCGGACGGAAACGCCCTCAATTTTCGATTAACGCGCTACGATCAACTGGAAGCCCCGTTAGCGGCCGCTTATCCCGAAATTCGTACCCTCTACGGCGTAGCCACCGACGGCAGTGCCCGCAACCTGCGCATCAGCTGGTCGGCCCGCGGCCTGCACGCCTCGGTGCGGGGTGGGGGAGCGGACTTTTTCGTCGATCCCTACCTGTGGGCCGGCGGACCGGTTACCGGTCCATTCTGCCGATTCTACTCCCGTGCCGGATCAAGGGTTCGAGTGTGCCTTTGACGACAAAGAAACCGAACACCTGAAGGAAACGCTGACCGATGAAGAAAAATCGGCCGGCGACTGCCGCCTGCGGTCTTACCGCATGGCGATTGCCACTACGGCCGAGTACTGTGCCTTTCACGGTGCCGCCGCGCCCGCCCGGCGGGCCTGGTGATGGACGCCCTGGTGGTTTCTTTCGCTCGCCTGAACCAGGTGTTCGAGGCCGATCTGGCCATCCGTATCCTGATTGCGGCCGACCAGGAGGATCTGTTTGCCTACGATACCAATACGGACGGGCTGACGAATAACAACGCCGGTGCGTTAATCAACGAAAGCCCCGGCGTGATCGACGCTGCCATCGGCCTGGACGGCTACGACATCGGCCACGTGTACGGCACGGGCGGCAACAACGGCGTGGCGCAGTTGAACAGCCCCTGCACGAGCAACAAGGGGCGCGGTGTAACGCTGCGCAATAATCCCGTGGGCGACCCCTTTAACATCGACTACGTGGCGCATGAGATGGGCCACCAGTTCGGGGCAAGCCACACGCAGAATAACGACTGTAATTACTCTTCCAGTGCGGGCATGGAACCCGGCAGTGCCTCTACCATCATGGGCTATGCCGGTATCTGCTCGCCCGACGTACAGAACAACAGCGACGCTTATTTTCACGGCATCGGTGTCCAGCAGATCAGTAACTACATGGAGAGCGGTTTCGGGAGCAGCTGCAGCCGGACCGTGAACAACGCCGACAGTGCCCCCCAGGTGACGGCGCAGCAGAATTACGTATTCCGCGCGGCACGCCCTTCGTGCTGACGGCTACGGCCGCTGATGCGAACAATCACCCGCTCACCTACTGCTGGGAGCAGTACGACCCCGAGCAGGGTGCCGATATGCCGCCCGCCGGGACGAACGTGCGGGGCCGCTATTCCGCACTTTTTTCCCCACCACCGATCCCAGTCGCTACTTCCCGCGCCTGGTCGATCTGGTGGATGACGTGGACCCGACCTGGGAGGAACTGCCCACCGTGGCGCGCACGATGGATTTTCGCGTGACCGTCCGTGATTTCACCGGCTCCTACGGCTGTACGGACGAAGATAATGTGCTATTGACCGTGGCCGGCAACGCCGGACCGTTCGTGGTGCAGAACCCCTCGGCCGCAGGAGTAGAGTGGTTCCAGAACGCCACGGCGCAAGTGCAGTGGGAAGTGGCTTCCACGAACCAGGCCCCGGTAAGCACCCCGCAGGTGGATATTTTGCTGCGTATCGACGGCGGTTTCACTTACCCGATCACTCTTGCCACCAATCGACCCAACAACGGCTCGGCACTGATAAGCGTGCCGAACCTGCTGACCGGTCAGGCCCGCGTGATGGTGCGCGGCCGAGGAAACGTTTTTTTCGATATCTCGAATAACGACTTTTCCATCGTGCCGGAACCGGATGAGGACTACGATTTTTTCATTCAGCCCGATGAGTTGACCGCCTGTACCAATGATGCCTCCGCCCAGGTTGCCCTGGATGTACAATCCATTGGCGGCTATACCAGCCCGGTTACATTCAGCCTGGTGGCGGCCCCGGCGGGCCTGAGCAGTAATTTCTCCCCGGCGACCGTGCCGGCCGGGCAGCAGTCCACGCTCACGCTAGGCAACTTCAGTGCCCTCGGGCCGGGCAGCTATACCCTGACGGTGCGATCTACTGCCAGCTTGGGTACGCGCGAGAAGTTTTTTGTACTTACCATCATCGATCCCGCCGGTACGCCGACCCAGCTCAGTCCGCAAAACGGTGCCCTCGACCAACCCGTGACGGTCGTACTCGACTGGACGGACGAGAACGATGCCACTGAATACGAGATGGAGGTGGCCGATAACCCCGGTCTGAACGGTAGCTTTAGCCAGGGTGGGTTTATCGCATCGCAGGCAACCGTCACCGGCCTGGAAGACCAGACCACTTATTACTGGCGGGTGCGGGCCACCAGCCTCTGCGGCACGGGCAACTGGTCAGGCTTGTTTTCCTTTACTACCGCCGTTTGCCAAATCTACTCTTACAACGGCCAAGCTGTCGATATATCTGAAAACGGTACCCCGACCGTCACCGCCGACATTGCCGTCGTCGATCAGGGTAGTATCGTAGACCTGGACGTGATCGATCTGGACGTCCAGCATTCTTACCTGGGGGATTTGGAAATAAGCCTGCAAAAAGTGAGCAGCAATAACCGCCGATTATACGACCGCCGGTGCGGCACCACCAACAACATACTGGCCTCTTTCGATGACGAAGCGGGCACACCGGAATCAGGGTTTAACTGCAATAACTCTACCGGCGGCCAGATCGTCCGTCCCAACCAATCCCTGACCGTATTTGACGGTCAATCCATCAACGGTACCTGGCGCCTCACCGTCCGGGACCGAGCTAACGAAGACGGCGGCCAATTGCGCGGTTTTAGCGTGCGGATGTGCGTGGCGCAATTCCTTGCACTTCCCGTTACGTGGCTGGATTTTACGGCGCTTCCTGCTTCCGCTACCGCCGTCCGGCTCAACTGGCTGGTGGCTGATGAGGAAGATAATAAGGGCTTCGAAGTGCAGCGGCGCGCCGCCGCCGAACGTGAGTTTCAACCCGTGGCCTGGCTGGACGGCCGCAACCTGCGGGGCGAACAGGCTTATGCGCACCTGGATGAAAACCTCGCTCCCGGCACCTACGATTACCGCATCCGTCAGTTGGACCGCGATGGTAAGGAAAGCTTTTCCATCCTGCGCTCCGTCACGCTCGGCAGCGCGGGCGCGGTAGTACGAATATTCCCCAACCCCGCCCCGGCGGGTGCGGTGACCGTTGAGTTAAGCGGTCCCGGCATGGCGGACGGTGCCGATTACCGCCTGATCGACGTGCTGGGCCGTACGGTGCGCACCGGCCGGCTGGCCGGGGGGCGGTCTGCCTTTGTCACGGCCGATCTGGTGAGGGGCTTGTATTTCCTGCGGGTGGGTGATGAGGGGCAACTACTGCGGCTGGTGGTGAAGTAGCCGTTACGAATCGTATTAACCGATCCCGGAATAGCGAATGATGCCCTTTGGGTGTCGTTCGCTATTTTGCGTTTAAACAGATGCTCAAACCCCGACAAATTAAAAACGGGCAGAAACACCGACCGTTTTTCAGCGTTTAGAAACTCGGGCCGGGGGGAATTTTCCCCCCTCACACACAATAGCCCGCAGAAAATCCGCATTTTGCGCGAGAAAAGTACTTCCCTATGCGTCCCACACTCTATTGCCTTATCCTCCTGATCGGCCTTTCGGCCTGCGTCTCCCGTCAGAAATACGACGTTGCGCAGCAAAAACTGGCGTTCTACCAGGAGCGTACCGCCGTCAACGATTCCCTGCGTTACACGCCGGGGGCCGAAGCCGAAGACCCTACCGAGGTCACGGCCGAAATCGAGCTACGCCAACGGATGCAACAGCTGGAGCGCCTCACGGCCACTAACATGAGCCTCAACGCCAGCTACCAGGACCTGCTGCAACGCTACAACGATCAACTGGACCAGAACCGCGATGTGCTCCAGGTTTCCGGCAACCGCGTTACCGACCTGGAATCAGCCGTTGCCCAGCGCGAGGCCGAGATCAGCCGCAAGGAACAAGAACTCGGCCGCCTCGATATCGAACTCGACGAGCGCGAAGCCGAGATCAACCGCATCGGCGGTGCGGGCGGCGTCACTACCTACGACAGCCGGGGCGGCGGACCTTCCTCCGATCCCATCCGCACCCGCGTGGTCATGCACCAGCAACGCCTCAACGAGGTCCGCGCCCGCCTGCTGGCCGACCTCACTGCCTACGGCCGCGGCGAAGTGGACATCTACGAGACCCCCGGTGCCGTCACCATCCAGCTCGGCGACGGTCTCCTCTTTCCCGGCGCACCCAGCCTCTCCATCGGCAATCGCGGCCGTCAGGCCGTTCGCCAGATCGCCAACACGCTCCGCCTCTACAACGACCTCGATGTCATCGTCACCGGCCACACCGACGGCACCGGCAGCCCCACCCAACAGTGGGAACTCAGCACCGAACGCGCCGTCTCCGTCGTCAATCTTCTCGTCGACTTCGGCTTCTCCGGCCAACGCCTCACCGCCGCCGGCCAGTCCGGTTTTCAGCCCCTCATGAACGGCTCCACCCCCGAAAACCGGGTTGTCAACCGGCGCACCACCATTACGGTTATGCCCAAATATGAGATGCTCTACGGACGTTAGGTAAAACCGGGCAGAAGGCTCGGTAGACAAAGTATACGCTTAGGCTAAGTACTAAACTACCAACTCCGAATAGCTTGCCGACGCTCACCGCCTGTAAAATACGGGCGAAGCCCCCCGTGTAGACTGAGTACCAAAATACCAAAATACCAGCGTGCGCAGCACGCCTACCAAAGTACGGGCAAAGCCCTCCCCCATAAATGAAGCTATACCTCCTCCTTCTTCTCCCTTTTCTCGCCGCCTGCTCTATCCTGGAGCCGACCTTCAATCAGCGTAAAAACTACCGCCCCCGCATCGTTTTCGAGCAAGGCCCGTGCTTCGGTCAGTGCCCCGTCTTCAAAATGACGGTCTACGATAACGGCTTCGTCCTGTTCGAGGGTGGCAATTTTTCCGCCAAGCCCGGCGAGTGGAGCAAAACCCTGTCCCGCAGCGCGGTGGATGAATTGCTCGCCAAATTCGACGCCGCCGATCTGAACCGCCTGCAAAACGTCTACCGCTCCCGCGTGCCGGACGCGTCGTCCATCACCATCACCTACATTGACAAAACGGGCAAGCAAAAATCCATCGTCGGCAAAGAGGAACGCCCCGAAATCCTGATCGAACTGGAAGCCGATCTGCGCTCCATTGCCCGCGGCCCCGACTGGATCCAGCAATCCGGTCCCGACGGCCTGCCCATCGGCGAAACGCCTAACAACGAACTCCTCATCCAACTGGCCCCCAACGTCAATCCCGAGGTCTGGATCGTCAAGTACGCCAAGCAACGTCTCCGGGTCAAAGAACGCGTCAGCCCCAACCAACCCTACTACATCATCACCTTCGAACCCGCCCTCGCCACTGCTACCGAACTCCTCGAGTGGATTCGCCAGGATCTCGATGTCGTCTCCGCTCAGGAAAACCGGCAGCGCGTGCAGTTACGTGGCAATTAGTGTGGGGGTAGGGTGGGGGCGTGCCCCCGGCCAAGGGCCGGGGTCGGTCCCTTCCAGGCTCGCTGTTCGCTCGGTGCTGCGCACTCCGGCCCATCCGGGCCGCCCCTTCCAGGCACCTCACGCTATTCAATGATTAAATGATTGAGTGATTGAATGACTGAATAGCCCTGTTAACTTCAACTCCCCCCTTCGGGGGCTGGGGGGCAACCGGGATTGAATAGCCCTGTTAACTTCAACTCCCCCCTTCGGGGGGCTGGGGGGGGCAACCGGGATTGAATAGCCCTGTTAACTTCAACTCCCCCCTTCGGGGGGCTGGGGGGGTAACCGGGATTGAATAGCCCTGTTAACTTCAACTCCCCCCTTCGGGGGGCTGGGGGGGCAACCGAGATTGAATAGACCTGTTAACTTAAACTCCCCCCATGCTCCCCGCCCTGATCGTATTTCTGAAAAATCCCATCGCCGGTAAAACCAAGACCCGCCTGGCCGCCACCGTCGGTCACGCGCGGGCACTGGAGATCTACCACGAGCTGGTGGCCCATACCCGCACGGAATGCCTGGCCGCCCCCGCCGCCCGCTACGTTTATTACAGTGATTTTATTCCCGAAACCGATGGCTGGGCCGATGAAGATATCCGCGCCGTCCAGCAGGGAGCCGATCTGGGCGACCGGATGCGGGCGGCCTTTGAAGCCGTGTTTAAGGCCGGTCACCAACGCGCCGTCATTATCGGTAGCGACTGCCTGGGCCTCACTACCGCCCTGCTCGAAGATGCTTTCGATTGCCTCAACGAGCGCAAATCTGTCCTCGGCCCCGCACTCGACGGCGGCTATTACCTCCTCGGCCTCCGTGCCAGTGCCGACCCCGCCGTGGTGTTTCAAAACATGACTTGGTCAGTAGACGATGTCGCTCAGGTTACCCGCGAGCGCCTCGCCACCGCCGGCTACTCCCTCGGTGAACTGCCCGAATTGTCGGATGTGGATCATTTGGAGGACTGGCTCGGTTACGGCCGTGAGGCATAAGCGGGAACCATGAGTTTTCATGAAAAAGAATACGGTGGGGACGCCAATTCAGGGCTATCCTTGCTCGCTTTACCTCTGGCCTAATCAGAAGCCCTGTTTACACCGGGCCAACTGCTCCGTCAGCACGGCCTTGTCGCGTTCCAGTTGCTTGATTTCGGCAGCCAGTTCTTCCGCACTACGAAAGCCGGTGCCGGCCGCAGTACCGGTGGGGGAGGAGGGAGCCGGAATGGATGCATTGGGGTCGGCATAGGTCGTCGGCTGCTCGGTGGGGGTAGGGTTATCGGAACCGATGAGCGATTTGATCTTGGCCAGCGGGTCTTCTCCATTGTAATAGGCGGCACCGAACCAGGCGGCGGGCAATAGAAAGAGAAGCAGAATAACAATCCGGGCAAAGGGGGTCATGCGGGTACGGGCCATAGTTAAAGGGTTTTTTCTTTGATCATTTGCATAATGCGGGTCAGTTCGTTCTCGTCATAAACGAGTACCTCACGCGGCTTGGAACCCTCGCTCGGGCCGGTAATTCCCATGGCCTCCAACTGGTCCATAATTCGCCCGGCGCGGTTGTAACCGAGTTTAAGGCGGCGCTGGATCATGGAAGTGGAACCGATTTGCTGTTGCACGATGAGGCGGGCGGCATCCTCGAAATTCTCGTCGAGGTCGGCATAGGTGAGACCGGCATTACCGCTGATCTCCTCGTCGCCGCTAAATTCGGGCAGCAGGTAGGGCTGGGGATAGCCGCGCTGGGCACCGATGAAGTCGATCACGCGCTCTACCTCCGGTGTATCCACAAAGGCACCCTGCACGCGGACCATCTCGCCGCCCACGCTAAGGAGCATGTCTCCCCGGCCGATGAGCTGATCGGCACCGCCGGCATCGAGAATGGTGCGGCTGTCTACTTTGGCCGTTACCTTGAAGGCGATTCGCGCGGGGAAGTTAGCCTTGATCACACCGGTAATGATATTGACCGAGGGCCGCTGCGTGGCGATAACCAGGTGAATGCCCACGGCCCGCGACAACTGTGCCAGCCGCGCAATGGGAAGTTCCACCTCCTTGCCCGCCGTCATGATGAGATCGGCAAATTCGTCGATGACCAGCACGATGAACGGCATGAACTCGTGTCCCTTTTCGGGGTTGAGGCGGCGGGAGATGAATTTCTCGTTGTACTCCTTAATGTTACGAACTGCCGCTTTTTTGAGCAGGTCGTAACGCTGATCCATCAGGATGCAGAGCGAATTGAGGGTATGGATGACCTTGGTGGTCTCGGTCGTGATCGGTTCGTCCTGATCGGGGAGGAAGGCCAGGAAGTGCTGTTCCAGTTTGGCGTAGGGAAAGAGTTCCACCTTCTTAGGGTCGATCAAAACCAACTTGACCTGCGAGGGGTGCTTTTTGTAAAGGATGGACATGATGACGGCGTTGATGCCGACCGATTTACCCTGTCCGGTAGCCCCCGCGATGAGCAGGTGGGGCATCTTGGCCAAATCCGCAACGAATACCTCATTGTTAATGGTCTTACCCATCGCCAGCGGCAGGTCCATTTTGGCCTGCTTGAACTTGTCGGACATCAGCACTTCCTTCATGCTGACCATCTGCTTTTTCTTGTTCGGTACCTCGATACCGATCGTTCCCCGGCCGGGGATGGGCGCGATGATGCGAATACCCAGGGCAGCGAGCGAGAGCGCAATATCATCCTCCAGGTTCTTGATCTTGGAAATACGAACACCGGGGGCCGGTACGATCTCGTAGAGCGTCACCGTCGGCCCGATGGTGGCCCGGATCTTGGTGATCTCGATCTTGTAATTGAGCAGCGTCTCGATAATCTGGTCCTTATTGGCTTCCAGTTCGGCGCGGTCCACCTCGAATTTCTGGTCGGAATAATCTTCCAGCAGCACCGATACGGGATACTCGTAACTCGACAAATCGAGGGTCGGGTCGTAGGGTTCGCTGTGATTCTCGTTCTCTTGGGTGGAGGCGAGCATGGGGGTCAGCCCTTCGGCGGTAGGCGTGCCGGGCAGGGCTACTTCCAGCCCATCGTCGCCGACTTCAAGGGCATCGAAGTCGATCTTCTCGCGGGCCTCCACGTCTTCGAGCGGGATGTAGAGTTGGTCGCCGCGGGGCAGGCGTTTGTTCGGCAGCTCCGGACCGGAAACTTCCATATCCAGCAGCTTATCCTTTCCGAATTCCGGCACCGTGGACCGGGTACTACCCGACGGGCGCAGCCCGGAGGAATCGTCGTCTTCGTCAACCGCTACCACGGCGGTATCACCGCGCCCGGCCAGGGCCGCCTCGCGGCGCTTGCGGCGCATCCGCTCGGTAACGCTCATCTGCCCGCGCCCGAATTCGACCATGGCCCTGAGTGCCTCGCCCAGCGTCAGGTCGTCGAAACGGGGGTTGAACCGCCAGACCATAAAGATGATGCCCGATACCAGCAAAAGCAAGATGATGCCGATATTCTTGATGAACCGCTCCAGCCACTCGTAAATCGTCTGCCCGATGGCACCGCCCCAGGGAAATTCCGAGGAGTGAAACAACAGTTCCAGCGAAATGGACAGCAGGATCATGGCCGCCACCGTACGCGCGAATAACCGACCCATGGGGGCCAGCGGCTGCCGTTTGAGGCGATTGAGTCCGAAGATTGCTCCGAAATAAATGAGAAAGAAGGAAGCCAGACCGAAACACCAGTAGAAGAAGAAATTGGAGGCGATGGCTCCCAGCCGCCCCAGCCAGTTGGCCATGGTGTGCTGGTTGCTCAGGAGCAATTCCCAGCTGAAACGGAGTACCTTGTCCTGGTCAAGTTTCCAGGTAAAAAGGTAGGAGCAAAAGGCGATGAACAGGTAAACGGACAGGAATAGCGCGAAGATCCCGACCAGTTTCGGGACCCGTTCATCGTCGATGCCGAGACGGAGGGATAATTGACTGGGTTTCTTCTTATTCGCCATACACTGGGCGGCCGTATCGAATAGGGATCGTGGGGCCTTGCTTTAAGGTAGTTCTTTGGTAGTCATTCCCTTGGACCTCGTTAACCGGAGCGCGTGCACTAAAATGCACGCAGCCGCAGTGAGCACCGGCCGGGGAATGGGACAAAAGTACGGAAAAAAGCAGCGGCGGCGAATTAGTTGGTAGTCGCCGGGAAGGAGTTGGTAGAATAGTAATGAACGGCCTCCCCCCGCGTGAGGTGCCTGGAAGGGGCAGCCCGTAGGGACGCAGTGCGCAGCACCGACCGGCAGGGAGCCTGAAAGGGCTACGGTTCCGGTGCAAGTCGTATTAAGCTTAGTTCTAAAGTGTTGTCATCAGTCGCGACCCCAGTAGCATGAACATGAACCGCTCCAATCCTCTTTTCATGGTCAGCGGCCCGGGTGGGCGTCTTGATTGATAACCGGACCATCCCCCCAGCCGGGCAATTACCCAAGAGCCGAAGGCTAGTTTATTGCGGGGGTGAGGGTTACTTTTCTTTTTGGTCTTTCCCTGAACGGTCCGATTGATTTTTACTAGCAGGTCTTGTTCTTCTTCGGTGAAGACATTCGAGATGGGCTGATCGTCATCTCCATCACGAGCATAGACGAGTTGGAGTATTTTAGTGCCGGCCGTCAGGGCTATCGTAAGCTGATTAAGCCAAGCCGAATAAGAGTCGACCTGAGTGTTTTCCGCGTTAAATCCCTTTTTCTTGGTCGTCCTGAAAAGCTGCTCAATCTTCCACCTGCATAGGTAGATGTTGATGACGGTCATGGCCTGCTCAACGGTTTCCACGACATGGGTGGTCCAAATACGCCATAGCAAAGGCTCCTGTCCCGGGGGTAGATCGGCATCGACCTCGCGTGCCTCGATAACATATAAATCCAGGGAAGTACCGCTCAGCTCACCATCCTTGGGGGCCGCCACGGTCACCTTTTCAAAACGCAACTCAATCCTGGCCTTTCGAGCCGCCCGAAGTACCCTTTTCCCATTGGTGGTGGAGTAATGATTGAGCTTTGGTAAATTCAGTTCGTAAGTGCGGCGCAAGGGGCTATTCGACAGGTGATCAAACAAGCGGACTTCCTCTCCCTTGTCATTGATTATCAGCCTGTTGTGTTTAGCTCGCACCACCAGGTCGTCCCCTAGTTCATGAATGACGTGATGAAACAAATAAAAGTCGTCCGCTTCGCGATCCATCACGTGGCTTATCCGATCGGCGGCGGACAAAACCTTACTGGCATTGGTACATCCCAATTCCCATTTATGGGACTCTTTGTCTTGACGTGGCCGTCCATCGCGCCGACCGGCATCCCGATCGGGGCGGTTATAATAGATCACGTCGCTCAATCCCAGAATCGCACCGCTGCCCTGTTCCACCGCCAAGCTCGCATGGACGTGCGTACCGGGAGTCTTCCCATCTTGGAGAACGCCGATCTGGTAATTTCCACGGCCCAACCCCTGATCGGCGGGCGGAGTAAACCGGCCACCATGCCCGCGGGGGGGGGGCTGGGTGGTCTTCAGCGGGCTGCTCGGATTGACGGGCGGCTTCATGTTGTTCAAAACGAGCAGCCGATTTACCGAGGTTGTAAGAAGAAGTATCCGAAAGGTTGAGTATATGTTTACCCTTAACCACTTCAGCTGGAACCTGACAGCTACGGTGGATCAATTCACTCGTCTCCACTTTAGAACTGCTCAAAAAGCGGTGAAAGCGATCGGCTTGATTGGAGTCTTCAGCTAACGCCCTGATATTGATGATCTGCTTATCCTCCATGACTTGGCTGAGTTCCTCGCGCGTCTTCTCAAAGCGAATATCGCTAAAAGGACTGCGTTTGCGGGATAATAAAGGTAGGGTTTGATAATCTTTATCAAAAACGGTGATGGGGTCAAAAAATGGCAAAACTGATTTTGAGACTAATATAAGAAAAAAATATCATACGATATATACCGGAACCGTAGGCCTGAAAGGGACCGACCGGCCCGTTGAGGGACGGGCACGCCACCCCCCCCCAACCGCTAATGACAGGGATAAGATGCTCCGAAATGATTAGGCAGACCCGTTAAAACTGGTAGCAACCCGTTTTGCCGCCGCCGCCGCCACCGCCGCCCTGGCCGAAGGAGAAGGCCACGGAGATGCCGCTGATGAAGTACCAGTCGTTGTACCGGCCGCCGCGCTGGTAATTCAGATCGGGGGCGGTGGACGGGTCGATAACGGCGGGGTTGCTGATGCGCGCGGCGATGGCGCCGGTGTTGGAGAGGATGTCCTGGTAATTGACGTTGGTGTCGCTGATGTCGTCGAGGTAATCGGTGCCGAGGCGGCGACCGGAGAGTTCGAGGCCGATGGTGAGGCGGTCGTTGAGCATCAATTTTAGGCCGCCGCCGAGCTGGAGATTGAGCTGCGTAAGGTTGTAGGGGGCGGCGGGGTAGCGCGGGTCGTTGATGCCCTGGCCTTCGGTGCGCAGGGGCTGGACTTTGATGAACTGGCCGTCGAGTTCCGCCTCGGGATCGAAGCTGAATACGCCCACGCCGCCGCTGATGAAGGGGGCCATGCGAAAGCCGTCTTCCTGACCGATGAAAAACAGGTTGAGTTCGAGGTTGAGGTTGGCCTCGATGATGTCGGTGCGGAAATTGGGCACGTTAACGGGCAGTTCGCCGTCGGCATTGGCGGGCACCTCGCGGCTGGCACTCAGTTTGGCAAAGTTGCCGCCGAAACGGGCGGAGAGCCGCCGGTTGAAATTGTAGCGGAGGAACAGGCCGCCGGCGGGTTCCATATCCTCGAAAAATAGACCGAATTCTTTGGGCGAAAGATCGCCGCTGTAGGCGGCGATGCCGCCGAACAGGCCGCCTTCCAGGTTCTGGGCCTGGAGGCCGGTAAAGGCGACGCCGGCGAGGAGCGAGAGGAAAAACAGGTACGTAATGCGCATAAAATGGGATTAATCGCAGGGGGTAAACGGAAACGGATGAGGTGGGGAGTAGCGTGGTCGTCAGGACCTTATCTGGTGGTAAACAGGCTTTTGACCCAAATGGGACGGCCCGGAACGCTTACCTATACGCAAGCGGCCCTACCTTTGGTGCTCAAAATTAGCACTTTTTGCCGTAGGCGGGCTACTTTAATCGGGTCTTATCGACTTCGGCCCACACGTTGACCCATTCGAGGCCAAGAATTGTTAGGATGTTTTAGCGGCCGGACCGGTAAATTCCGGCCCTCCGTCTTTCTCATTCTTTCCCCCGCAGTTCGGCCGAAATCCCTTGCCGCCTCCCCCATCAGATCGCTCTTCGTTTATGCAAGCAACCGCCGCTACCTCCGAAAAAACCGCCAAAAAGGTTCCGAATAAAGACCAACTTCGCCGGGCCACCCGTATTTTCGCCTACCTGAAGCCTTTCCGGGTGCCCTTCGCGCTCAGCATGGTAGTACTGGCCGTCGGTTCGCTGATCTTTCTGGTCATTATGGCCCTGCCGGGCGAGATCATCAATATTATTAACGATGAGGGCAGCTACGGCCTGACCATCGACCAGGTTTTCCTGCTCATCGCGGGCCTGCTGGTGCTGCAGGCCGTGTTCGGCTACATCCGCGTGCGTCTCCAGGCGGTGGTGAGCGAGCGCAGCATGGCACTGCTGCGCCGCGACCTGTTTGCGCGCATCGTCAGCCTGGGTATCCCGTTTTTCGAGCAGCGACGGGTGGGTGAGCTGACCAGCCGCATTACCAATGACGTGACCAAAATCCAGGGCGTTTTTTCGCTCACGCTGGCCGAATTTCTACGCCAACTCATCGTGCTCACGGGCGGCATCGTTTACATCCTGTTCACCATGAACCGGCTGGCCCTTATCACGTTGGTCACCTTCCCGTTCGTGGTGGTGGCCGCCATGTTTTTCGGCCGCTACGTGCGCAAACTCACCAAACAGCGGCAGGATCAATTGGCCCAGTCGAACGTAATTGTGGAAGAGACGCTGCAAAATATCCACACCGTAAAGGCCTACACCAACGAGCCGCTGGAGGTGAACCGCTACGACAAGAGCATTGCCGAAACGGTGCGCATTTCGCTGCTCACGGCCAACGTGCGCGGCCTGTTCGCGGCCTTCATCATCGTGGCCCTGTTCGGCTCGCTCTTCTTCATCATCTGGCGCGCGGCCCTGCTGGTGCAGTCGGGCGATCTGCCGGTGGGCGACCTGTTCAACTACGCCATTTTCGTCGGCATCATCGGCGCGGCCATCGCCAGCCTGGGTAATTTTTACACCGAGATCGTGGCGGCCATCGGCTCCTCCGACCGCATCATCGACATCCTCGACGGCGAGGCGGGCGAGGAGGAGACCACCATCGTGGCCGAAACCGCTAACGCGGGCGCGGAGATGCCCGTCATTCGGGGTAATATCGTATACCGCGACGTCCGTTTTTCCTACCCCACCCGCACCGATATCGAGGTGCTAAAGGGCATCGACCTGACCGTGGAACCCGGCCAACGCGTAGCACTGGTGGGAGCCAGCGGCAGCGGTAAATCCACGCTGGTCAGCCTGTTGCTGCGGTTTTACCACCCGCAGTCGGGCGAGATCACCGTAGACGGCCGCCCCATCGACGACTATCCGCTGCGGGGTTTCCGCTCGCGCATCGGTTTGGTCCCGCAGGAGGTCATGCTCTTCGGCGGCACCATCGGCGAAAATATCGCTTACGGCCGCCCCGGTGCCACGGACGAGGAACTCCGCGAGGCCGCCGTCCAGGCTAACGCCTGGGAGTTCATCGACTCCTTCCCCGAGGGCCTCGACACCCTGGTGGGCGAGCGCGGCATCAAGCTCAGCGGCGGCCAGCGTCAGCGCATCGCCATCGCCCGTGCCATCCTCAAAGACCCCGCCATCCTGCTCCTCGACGAGGCCACTTCCAGCCTGGACGCCGAAAGCGAGCGCGTGGTGCAGGAAGCCCTTAACCGCCTGATGGAGTGCCGCACCAGCATCATCATTGCCCACCGCCTGGCCACCATCCGCGATGCCGACCGCATTTACGTGCTCGAACACGGCCGCATCGTGGAGTCGGGCACGCACGACGAACTCACCCTCGACCCCGACGGTGCGTATAATTCGCTGGCGAAGTTGCAGTTCGAGCAGGCATAAACTTATAGTTCCAAACGGTCAAGGAGTTGTACTCCGATGGGTTACTATTTATTCCAATCGGTCAAGAAGTTCTACTCCGATGTTTCCGTGCCGGATGCGTTTTTTGGCGTGTCCCTTCGCCTGACGGCTCCGGGTCGGCGTCCTGCGGGCTTCGCTGTTCGCTCGGCGCTGCGCGCGCTAACGCCCCTGCGGGTGCCTCACGCAGTGGTGGCGGGGTATTTATATGGCAATGATTAGACCTGGTGGGCCAACCCATTAGTATCTTTATTCCAAATCGCCAAACTATTTGTTTCCGGAAAGGCATGGAACCCGCACATAGCCGGGACCCAGACGATTATCCGGGCCGGGGGGGAGAGGTCTCCAAAAAGCAAGTGCTTAAACGGTGTTACCCAAATTGCTAATAAACTGAACACCCTAGTTGTGCAGGAGCGAGGCGACTGGCATAGGAGGGGGGGGGGATTAAAACGCCGATTGCTATTCCGGAAACCACTATCTTTATACCATCCTTGCACCGGCAACATAGCCTCACCAACATTCAGGATGGGTCTTTCGACTAGCTGCTTACTGCCGGGAATCCCCAATCGCGTTTGATTTATCCCAAAAATAGCAACCCGTGAATAAATTTATTTTAACCGCTACCGTGTGGTTCATCCTGCTGAACACAGGGGCACTTGCACAGCAGAGGGTACATAAAGTAACCCTACCCGTCGAGTCATCGACGATACAAGCAGATTTTCGCTTCGTAGACGTGATCGACAGCCGGATTGTACAAGATAACATCGGTTTTGCGCAAAAAGGAATGAATAACCGCAGGATGCCGGCAGTTTTAGAAGGCGATTTTTCCAGCGTCGTGCTGAATTCCCTTAACCGCATCATTAGCTCGAATGACGATCCGGTAGCTTTGGTGGCTATCGTGCACGAGTTAAGTGTATCCGAACGGACTTCCCCTACCCGGGAGGAAGGCTCCTGCAGAATCGAGCTGGAGATAGCGCGGGTAAAGGATTCTACTTACTATTCCCTGGGCACCTATCTGGCGGAAGTAACGAGAGGCGGATTTGATGTTACCGCTACCCACGGAGTACGGATCAGGGAGGCATTGGAAATGTGCCTCAAGGAGTTCAATTCTACTAACTGGAAAGAGAATCAGGGTGCCGCGGTAGAGGAAGTGAGTCAGGTAGACTGCAATATCATCCTCGAAGAATTGCCGGAACTGGGTTTCTACCCTTCCTTCAATACGCTTTGCCTGAACGAGCCGATGGAAACCTTTCCCCACGAAATAAGGGAAATAACCAATGACGTTTCACTGATCCGGTTTACCATAAAGACTGAAAACCGGGAAGACCGTAATAAGATGGTGATGTTTGTCGCGGATCGCGGAAAGTTATTCATGCATGCGTCCCGTTATAATTACGGTAAATACTTTATCGCGGCCAAACACATGGGTCGCTTCATTTACTTCGAGGACATGTTCTCGGATTCCGGAGCCGCGATAGCCTTCGGAGTGATCGGTGCGGCTGTTTCTACGCAGCGGCGGGGGATCATTTTAGATACCACTAACGGCCAGGTCAGTATTTTGACCTTCGATAAAGCTACGGAATTGCTAAGGAAATCCTTGCCTGAAGGAGTCAGGTACCTGAAACCGCTCACGACGCGGGAAGACCGGGAGGAAGCAATTTTATGGCTCAATAGCCAGTATGCCTGGGAGGAATGATGACAAACTAACGACCAACTCAATACGTTCCGGTCAAAGTAGAAGTTACCATGTTAGCTAATCTACCCATCCAATACTCGGGAACGCGTAAAGATCAACCTCCAGATTTTAAATCAGCAAGCCCAGCGATGTGGCTTCTCTGAGCAGAATTATCACTGACGTTGATCTTTGCCTATTCCTAAGGCATGCTGGTTTGTCTCAACGGACGCTACAACTTTTAATTGAGTCCAATAGATACCCATGACCCCCACCACCATCACCCGCCTCTTCCTCGCCGCCGGCCTGGTCAACATTTCCGTACTTTTCTTTTCCAAATTTTTCACCAACGAGGTCATGACCGCCTACGACCCAGTGTTGGCATCCGACTTTGGGGTCCTCATGATCGTATTATGGGGATTAGCCTATATGGCGGTGGCAAAAAACTACCCGCAGGTGAAGTGGCTGGTGGGCGTGTTTGTGATCGAGAAATTTGTCTACGCTTACACCTGGGTCAGGTGGATCACCCGCAACGACGTGGCGGCGGTCTACGAAAAAGATGTTCTGGCGGGGGTATTTTTCTCCATCTATGGAATCAATGACGGGCTGTTTTGCCTGTTCTTTTTGATTGTGTTCATACAGTTGGCGAAGAGTAGTAAATGATGCCTGCGTCGTATAGTGAGGAAATGGGTTTCCCGCAGAACCTCCCTGCTAATCTGAGCACCACCCATCAAAAAACCACCACCCGCCCCGCTACCAAACGG
>CAVPZP010000034.1:0-107673 GCA_963710215.1 Lewinellaceae bacterium
CGGCCCGAGTTTCTAAACGCTGAAAAACGGTCGGTGTTTCTGCCCGTTTTTAATTTGTCGGGGTTTGAGCATCTGTTTAAACGCAAAATAGCGAACGACACCCAAAGGGCATCATTCGCTATTCCGGGATCGGTTAATACGATTCGTAACGGCTACTTCACCACCAGCCGCAGTAGTTGCCCCTCATCACCCACCCGCAGGAAATACAAGCCCCTCACCAGATCGGCCGTGACAAAGGCAGACCGCCCCCCGGCCAGCCGGCCGGTGCGCACCGTACGGCCCAGCACGTCGATCAGGCGGTAATCGGCACCGTCCGCCATGCCGGGACCGCTTAACTCAACGGTCACCGCACCCGCCGGGGCGGGGTTGGGGAATATTCGTACTACCGCGCCCGCGCTGCCGAGCGTGACGGAGCGCAGGATGGAAAAGCTTTCCTTACCATCGCGGTCCAACTGACGGATGCGGTAATCGTAGGTGCCGGGAGCGAGGTTTTCATCCAGGTGCGCATAAGCCTGTTCGCCCCGCAGGTTGCGGCCGTCCAGCCAGGCCACGGGTTGAAACTCACGTTCGGCGGCGGCGCGCCGCTGCACTTCGAAGCCCTTATTATCTTCCTCATCAGCCACCAGCCAGTTGAGCCGGACGGCGGTAGCGGAAGCAGGAAGACGCCGTAAAATCCAGCCACGTAACGGGAAGTGCAAGGAATTGCGCCACGCACATCCGCACGCTAAAACCGCGCAATTGGCCGCCGTCTTCGTTAGCTCGGTCCCGGACGGTGAGGCGCCAGGTACCGTTGATGGATTGACCGTCAAATACGGTCAGGGATTGGTTGGGACGGACGATCTGGCCGCCGGTAGAGTTATTGCAGTTAAACCCTGATTCCGGTGTGCCCGCTTCGTCATCGAAAGAGGCCAGTATGTTGTTGGTGGTGCCGCACCGGCGGTCGTATAATCGGCGGTTATTGCTGCTCACTTTTTGCAGGCTTATTTCCAAATCCCCCAGGTAAGAATGCTGGACGTCCAGATCGATCACGTCCAGGTCTACGATACTACCCTGATCGACGACGGCAATGTCGGCGGTGACGGTCGGGGTACCGTTTTCAGATATATTGACAGCTTGGCCGTTGTAAGAGTAGATTTGGCAAACGGCGGTAGTAAAGGAAAACAAGCCTGACCAGTTGCCCGTGCCGCAGAGGCTGGTGGCCCGCACCCGCCAGTAATAAGTGGTCTGGTCTTCCAGGCCGGTGACGGTTGCCTGCGATGCGATAAACCCACCCTGGCTAAAGCTACCGTTCAGACCGGGGTTATCGGCCACCTCCATCTCGTATTCAGTGGCATCGTTCTCGTCCGTCCAGTCGAGTACGACCGTCACGGGTTGGTCGAGGGCACCGTTTTGCGGACTGAGCTGGGTCGGCGTACCGGCGGGATCGATGATGGTAAGTACAAAAAACTTCTCGCGCGTACCCAAGCTGGCAGTAGATCGCACCGTCAGGGTATAGCTGCCCGGCCCGAGGGCACTGAAGTTGCCTAGCGTGAGCGTGGACTGCTGCCCGGCCGGCACGGTCGCCGGGGAGAAATTACTGCTCAGGCCCGCCGGGGCCGCCACCAGGCTGAATGTAACCGGGCTGGTATAGCCGCCAATGGATTGTACATCCAGGGCAACCTGGGCGGAGGCATCATTGGTACAGGCGGTCAACTCATCGGGCTGAATGAAAAAATCGTAGTCCTCATCCGGTTCCGGCACGATGGAAAAGTCGTTATTCGAGATATCGAAAAAAACGTTTCCTCGGCCGCGCACCATCACGCGGGCCTGACCGGTCAGCAGGTTCGGCACGCTTATCAGTGCCGAGCCGTTGTTGGGTCGATTGGTGGCAAGAGTGATCGGGTAAGTGAAACCGCCGTCGATACTCAGCAAAATATCCACCTGCGGGGTGCTTACCGGGGCCTGGTTCGTGGAAGCCACTTCCCACTGCACTTGCGCCGTGGTGTTCTGGAACCACTCTACTCCTGCGGCCGAGGGGTTCTGCCCACGAACGGTCCGGCGTTGCCGGCCACGGTCAATAGCACATTATCTTCGTCCGTACAGCCGTAGGAGCCGGTGAAATCACGGACGGTCACGCGAAAATCCATCGTGCGCGCCACGGTGGGCAGTTCCTCCCAGGTCGGGTCCACGTTATCCACCAGATCCACCAGGCGCGGGAAGTAGCGGCTGGGATCGGTGGTGGGGAAAAAAGTGCGGAATAGCGGCCCCTGCACGTTCGTCCCGGCGGGCGGCATATTGGCACCCTGCTCGGGGTCGTACTGCTCCCAGCAGTAGGTGAGCGGGTGATTGTTCGCATCAGCGGCCGTAGCCGTCAGCACGAAGGGCGTGCCGCGCGGAATTACGTAATTCTGCTGCGCCGTCACCTGGGGGGCACTGTTGGTGTTGTTCACGGTCTGGCTGCAACTGCTCCCGAAACCGCTCTCCATGTAGTTACTGATCTGCTGGATACTGATGCCGTGAAAATAAGCGTCGCTGTTGTTCTGTACGTTGGGCGAGCAGATACCGGCATAGCCCATGATGGTAGAGGCACTGCCGGGTTCCATGCCCGCACTGGAAGAGTAATTACAGTCGTTATTCTGCGTGTGGCTTGCCCCGAACTGGTGGCCCATCTCATGCGCCACGTAGTCGATGTTAAAGGGGTCGCCCACGGGGTTGTTGCGCAGCGTTACACCGCGCCCCTTGTTGCTCGTGCAGGGGCTGTTCAACTGCGCCACGCCGTTGTTGCCGCCCGTGCCGTACACGTGGCCGATGTCGTAGCCGCCCAGGCCGATGGCAGCGTTGATCACGCCGGGGCTTTCGTTGATTAACGCACCGGCGTTGTTATTCGTCAGCCCGTCCGTATTGGTATCGTAGGCAAACAGATCTTCCTGGTCGGCCGCAATCAGGATACGGATGGCCAGATCGGCCTCGAACACCTGGTTCAGGCGAGCGAAAGAAACCACCAGGGCGTCCATCACCAGGCCCGCCTGGGCGGGCGCGGCGGCACCGTGAAAGGCACAGTACTCGGCCGTAGTGGCAATCGCCATGCCGGTAAGACCGCAGGCGGCAGTCGCCGGCCGATTTTCTTCATCGGTCAGCGTTTCCTTCAGGTGTTCGGTTTCTTTGTCGTCAAAGGCACACTCGAACCCTTGATCCGGCACGGGATAGAATCTGGTATAATAGGACTGGTAAACCGGTCCGCCGGCCCACAGGTAGGGATCGACGAAAAAGTCCGCTCCCCCACCCCGCACCGAGGCGTGCAGGCCGCGGGCCGACCAGCTGATGCGCAGGTTGCGGGCACTGCCGTCGGTGGCTACGCCGTAGAGGGTACGAATTTCGGGATAAGCGGCCGCTAACGGGGCTTCCAGTTGATCGTAGCGCGTTAATCGAAAATTGAGGGCGTTTCCGTCCGGGTCGGGCAGGTCGATGGTCACCGCCGGGCCGCCTGCCGCGCTATCTTCGTGCGGTGCCGCATCCAGCAGTTGAAGCAGTTGCTGCTGATCGGCCGACCAGTGCGCGGCCCGGTCGGGCAGCACGCGGCGTTCTCCCGCCGGCAGGTCGGCCGTGGCTATGATTTGGTACCAGGAAGTTTGGGCGGTGAGGAAGGAGGTGAAGCAAAAGAAAACCAAGGTTAGATAAGTAGCCCTGCGCATGTTGGTGGTTTTGCCGTACCGATCAAATCAGTGGGATCAAGCTAAGAAGATGCGGCAAACGGTAGTACTGTGTTTGAGTTCGGGTAATGCGTTCGGGTTTCAAGCGGGGCGCAAATCTAAAAATTTAATTTGCTCATGCCCCTCTCGGGTACTTCCCACACATTTAAAATGTGTTCATGTGTCCATCTCATTACACAAAAATTACCGTTTCCCCGGCGAAACCTTTTGGCCCGGGGGCGGGGTTGGCTGGTCTAATCCCGGCCCATGCAACAATTCATCGACCTCTACCGCCGCTCCTTCGCCGGCCTGCCGCGCCGGGTCTGGTATCTGGCCGCCGTGCTGCTCATCAACCGGGCCGGGGCCATGGTCATCGCTTACCTCACGGTCTACCTCACCCAGGAGCGTGACTTCACCACCACCCGCGCCGGGCTGGTCATGGCCGCCTTCGGGGCCGGCGGCATGGCGGGCAACTACCTGGGCGGCTACCTCAACGACCGCTTCGGCTCCTACCACGTCCAGTGGATCAGCCTGCTCGGGTCGGGCCTGCTCTTTTTCGTCCTGCAGGGCGTCAGTGATTTTTACTTCCTCTGCGGCACCATCTTCCTCCTCGCCACCGTCGCCGACTGCTTTCGGCCCGCCAATAAAGCCGCCACGGCTTACTATACCGCCCCCGAAAACCTGCACCGCGCCTTCGGGCTGCTGCGCATGGCCGTCAACCTCGGCATCAGCATGGGTCCCATGCTGGGGGCGTGGCTCATCGCATCCGTCGGCTACGATTTTTTATTCTACATCGACGGCCTCACCTGCGTCCTGTCGGCCGTTCTCTTCGGCCTCCTCCTCCCACCCGACGAGACCACCCGCCCCGTGGCCGAGACCGTTACCGCCCCGCCGCCGTCAGTACCAGGCCAATCCCCGCCGGCGGGCAACGTCCTCCAGCCCGCCCGGCCCTTCACTCTCGGCCGCCTCTTTGCCTTTTGCGGCGGCAACCTGCTCATCGCCGTCGCCTTCATGCAGTTCTTCACCACCCTGCCCGTCTACCTCACCCAGCTGGGCTACGAAGCCTGGCACCTCGGGGCCCTTTACACCTTCAACGGCCTCATGATCGTGGTCTGCGAAATGCCGCTCATCTACCTACTCAGCCAACGTTTTTCGCGCATCACCCTCATCGGCATCGGCGGCGGCCTCATCGGTTTGGCCCATCTTTTTCTGTCCACCACCGCGCTCATCGGGGGTATTTCGCTCCTCGCCTTTTCATTCATCGTCACCCTCGGCGAAATTCTCGAAATGCCCTTCGCCGGCGCCTACATCACCAGTGTATCACCGCTATCGCGCCGGGGCCGCTACCTCGGTTGGCTCGCCATCAGCTTTTCAGCGGGTTTCATCATCGCGCCCATCGGTGGTTTCTTTCTTATCGAGCAACTCGGTGCCGAGGCGGCCTACACGGTTATCGGCCTGCTGGGGTGCGCCGGGGGTGGATTGATGTACTGGGTGGGCATGGGTAGTAATAGGGGTGCCTACACACTTCGGCAGGGTTAAAATTGCTGCTCCCCGTAACGCACAAAGAAATACCTGTTGTCCTCTACTGATAACTGCAGGTTCGTGTAAGCCGGTAGTTTGGGTTCCCGTTTATCGCTTACCCGCCGAACCCGATCGAGCGTTTGCCCGCGCCGGCGGCCACGTCGCGGTAGATGGCACCCATGCGCAGGGCGGTGACGGCGGCTTCCACGCCCTTGTTACCGTGCTCGCCCCCCGCGCGGGCGCGGGCCTGCTCTTCCGTGTTGGGCGTCAGCAGGCCGAAGATAAACGGCTTACCGGTAGTCAGCGACAAGTTGGTTAACCCCTGCGCAACGGCCATATTAATGTACTCATCGTGCTTGGTTTCTCCCTTAATCACGCAGCCGAGGCAAATCACGGCATCCAGCTTCTGACTGCCGGCCAGCAGGCGCGCACCGGCCGTCAACTCAAAGCTGCCGGGCACCTGGAGGGTATGGACATTATCTTCCAGTACGCCGTGCTTGACGAGGGTATCGTAACAGCCCCGGTACAGGGCATGGGTGATTTCCCGGTTCCATTCCGCTACCACGATCCCGATGCGCAGTTCGGCACCGTCGGGCAGGGTGGTTTCGTCGTAGGTGGAAAGGTTTTTTAGTGCGGAGGCCATGAGCAAGGATTAAAGGATAGAAGAAAACAGGTTTGAAGGGACTCGTTTATCATCACCCCCCCTCGGGGTTCCGGAGGGCCGACGCCGCCCGCACACTCCCATGCTTCAGCAATAACGCCCGGGCGGCGTCATAGTCAAGGCCCGTAGCCTCCATGATCATGCGGCTGCCGCGGTCGACTAGTTTTTCGTTGCTCAGTTTCATGTCCACCATGCGGTTGTCTTTGACGTGGCCTAGCTTAATGAAGGTACAGGTAGTGAGCATATTGAGCACCAACTTCTCCGCCGTACCGGCCTTGAGGCGCGTGGAGCCGGTGACGAACTCGGGTCCGGTAATGACTTCCACCGGAAACGGAGCAGCCGCCGCCAACGGAGATCCGGGGTTACAGGTAACACAGCCCGCACCCGCACCGATGCGCTTGGCGTATTCGATGGCACCGATCACGTAGGGCGTGCTGCCGGAAGCAGCCAGCCCGACCACGATATCGTCGGCATTGAGAGAGATTTCTTCCAAGTCCTTACGCGCCTGATCGGTGCTGTCTTCCGCCGATTCTACCGCGCTCGTCAGGGCTACCGGACCGCCGGCAATCAGACCGACCACCAGATCGGGGGAAACGCCGAAGGTCGGCGGACACTCCGAGGCATCCAGCACACCCAAACGCCCGCTAGTACCCGCACCCACGTAAACAAGGCGGCCGCCGCGCTGCATCCGCAACACCGTTTGGTCGATCAACGCCTCGATTTGGGGCAGCGCAGCGGCCACGGCCTCGGCCACCGTCCGGTCCTCCTCGTTCATCTTGCGCACCAGATCAGCGGTGGCCAGCGTCTCCAGGTGACGGTGATTGGAAGGCGATTCTGTCAGGCGTTTAAATTCGGACATGGAATTACGGCTTGGTTCTTCGGAAAGGCGAAGGACGGACTTTTTTCCGGGGACGGGGTAAAAAAACAGGCCTCGCATCTCCATAATCGCCCTCTTTTACATCTCCCCCACCCGCTTATCTCACCCTGCTATCGCTTAATCCGGCAGACGGTCCACCCGGCCGATCTGCTGATCGGGCATCCACGGCGCGAGCAAAACGCAAGAATATTCGGCAAAAACGACTATTTGACCTTCTTTCCGTTCAGCGTATACTCCAGCGTAATATCCGTGTCCAACACCTTCGAAATCGGACAATTTTCCTTGGCATCCGTAACGATTTTATCAAACTCCTCTTCCGCTATCCCGTCCACTTCGGCCGTCACGGTCAGGTGGCTTTCCACAATGGTCTGGTCCTGAAAATCCACGGCGCAGCCGGTTTTCAGCTCACCGGGCGTATAGCCGGCCTCGCCCAGTTTGAACGTCAGGGCCATCGTGAAACAACCCGCGTGAGCAGCGGCAATCAGTTCCTCGGGGTTGGTGCCCTTCCCGTCCTTAAACCGGCTTTTGTACGAGTAGGGCGCGTGGTCCAGCACCTCGCTTTTAGTGGTCAGATTACCCGATCCTTCTTCTCCCGAGCCGTTCCAAACGGCAGTTGCAGTACGTTTCATCGTTGTGTTTTAAGCGTTACGAATGGCAGTCCGGGTTTGTTCGTTAACCGAAAATTTAAATAGGGGTAGTCATGAGGTTTTTGGGCGTGCCCCCGGCCAAGGGCCGGGGTCGGTCCCTTTCAGGCTCCCTGCCGGTCGGTGCTGCGCACTGCGTCCCTGCGGGCCGCCCCTTCCAGGCACCTCACGCTATTCAATGATTGAGTGATTGAATGACTGAATGATCGAATGACTGACCTTGAAGAATCGCTTTGCGATCTAGAGAAGCACCGGTGGTCGAGATGCAGTGACATCACTACCCGCTACCCGCTACCCGCTACAATCACTAAAACACCCACCAAAAAGCCCCCACCAGCACCGCACAGTACCCTCCCCACCACCATATATCCAGATAGGCCGCCGGAGCAATACCCCGCACCCGCCACAGATAAAGGGCCAGAGCCGATTTCTCCAGCGTGAAGGCCGCTACCGTACCCCACGCCACGCCGATAAGGCCGCAGCGGTGCAAGAGCAGATAGCTCAGCCCCAGGTTAACCACCAGATCGAGCAGACCGAATACCGGTAATACCCGATTCTCGCGCTCGGCCACCAGCACCGTGAGGGAAAAAACGGGCCGGCTGATCAGCACCAGTAAAAATACCTGGAACAGCGGCAGGGACGGCAAAAACGTCTCCGTAAAAAGTACCGGCCACCAACGGGTGGAAGTGAGTAACAAAAATATACTCAGTGGAAAAAGCAAGTGCATCGCCCGCCGCGAGGCACGGCGCAACTCCTCCAATCCAACCGCCCGATCACTCGTTAGGGTGGGCAGCACGGCCTGACCGATACCGAGCAACAAGCCCCCCACCAGCGGTAACTCGCGGGCACCGTAGCGGAAGATCGCAAAGACATCCTCGTCCCCGCCGCTCCACTGACCGACCAGCCACGGGTCTACCGCCACACTGGCCGCCGCCAGTAATCCGTAAGCCAGCAAGGCAGGAAAAGGTCGCAACCAGAATTTCAGCAACCGCAGCGGCCGGCTACCCGGGGGGCGGCCCCGCTGCCACCCATACCAACCCACATAAAGCAGCCGCAAGCCGGATGTGCCGACCATGAACCAAACGGCCGTCCACCGTCCGGGATAAGCGTAAAGCAGCAGCCCGAACAGCAGTGGTACCGCCAGATTGGAAAAAGCCGTAAAAAATAGTAGTCGCTTTAATTCTCCCCGCGCCAGCAACAGTTGCTCGAACAGGGCGGCGGGCCAGAATCCCAACAGGTAGAGCAAAATTGCTCCGTACCCCACCAGTGTTCCGCTACCGATGACAGCCGGTAGTACCCAGGGCGCGGCTACGTAAGCAAGCAGTAGCACCACGGCCGAGAAACCCGTTACCGTCAGTAATGCCAGGCGAGTTAGTTGCTCGGCCCGCGCCGCCGGTAGCCGCCGGTAACGCGTGAGCAGGGCCTGCCCCGCCGCACCCAACCACCCGAAGCCGAGTACATAAGCCAAAAATTGCCACTGTTCCCACCAACCGATAAGGGTCGTATCGGTAGTGATGCGAGGCAGTAACAGGGCCAAAACCAGTAAGCCCGCCTGCCGGCTAAGCTGTGCAAATTGCCCGGCACCAATGCCGGTAAGACGGACCGGCAACCGCCCCCCGATCAAAGTTCCTGTTCGGTCTCCTCGAAACGGACGCCGAAATCGCGCATCTCCTTTAATACCGGGTTATAGACTTCGGGCATGGTAGGAATATGTACTCCGGTCGCCTTGATCTTGTTTTCCAGTACCAGCTTGACGAAAATACCCATCGGTAGACCGACCAGCCGCGACATGGCGGTATCATCGGCATCTGCCCCCTTCATGATCATGTTGGAGGTGCAGCGAATTTTTTTGCCTTCCAACTCATAATCGATCAGGTGCTGCATCACGATCATGTCCTTATCCCGGGGTCCCAGCTTCCACTTGTCCAGCAAAAGATTTTCGAGGATAAAGGCGGGGGTAGCATTGGGCAGGCCGATCTTCTTCTTTCGGAACAGGCCCAGCCAGTTCAGCTTTTCCATCGTCTCCGAGTGGGGTTCCTCGCCAAGCAGATCGGCCACGCGGTCTTTTACGCTACCCGCGCCCCGGGGCACGAAGGCTTCCATCAATTCGTGGTAGGTAATGTGCTCGCTGTCCAGGATCGGGAACCCGGCATCGGTCAGGCCCAGCTTGATCAGCGCATTCCAGGCGTGGGCAAAGCCGGGGTAACGGATGGTACCCCGCAGAATGGTGGGGATATCGTGCAGGTTATACTGGTCGCGGTAGAGCAGGCTGTCGCGGTTGGCGTAGGCTTCCATCGGTCCCAGTTGGGGAAATTCGATTTTCCAGGGGTTACTGAACAGCCGCTGGTAGGGGATAAATTTAAGCTTGCCTTCGCGCAGGTACTGGGCCGTGCCCTGTCCGGCCAGCACCACGTTGCGGGGGTTCCAGGTAAATTTGTAGTGCCAGGGATTATCGTCACTCTCGGGCGCAATCAGGCCGCCGGTAAAAGAACGGAAGGAAGTGATCTTTGCGCCCTTATTCCGGATCTCGTCCAGTTTCTGCATGGCCGACATATGGTCGATACCGGGGTCCAGGCCCATTTCGCCCATGAAGATCAGTTCGCGGTCCCGGGCCTCGTCGCCCAGCCGGTAGAGTTCCTGACTCACGTAGGAGGCCGTGATCAGGTTTTTCTTCAGGCGGATACAATCCTGGGCCACTTCGATATGCAGGTGGGCGGGTAGCAGGGAAACGACGATGTCGGCCCGGCCGATGAGTTCGCGGCGGTCGTTGGTTTTGTTCACGTCCAGCCAGGCGGGGCGGCCGTTGGGGTGGCCGTTGATTCGGTGGGCCGCCGCCTCGGGGTCGGCATCGGCCACGGTGACGTAGCCCTGCCGGTCGGCAGCCAATTTAAGGACGTAGTTAATGAGGGCGGAAGAGGATCGGCCCGCGCCGATAACCAGGATATTTTGGGGCATATGCCGCTGCTGTTTGCTGAGGTAGTGGTTCGAGCGGCAAAGGTAAGCGTTGGAAGAGCTAATAAGGAATAGCGGACACACTACTTACGCCTGACCACTTTTCCGGTGAGGAAATAGTTCGACTCGAATCGTTCTGTATTGCCGTTTAACGGATTGCGCGGTAGTCGCTGGCACGGGCGGGGTCGATCTCGGTCATGGCCGCACGCACGTTCTGCTGCTCGGTGGGGCCGGCTCCCTTGAAAATACTGATCACCTCATCGTGCTTGGCAGCCAAAAACATCTGTACCGCCACGCTATTGGGGTAGGATGCGTTACTCTGACGCACGTCCTGCACGGCAAGTTCAATGGCTTGCAGTCCCGCGTTTACATCGCTGGTCATCAGGTCCAGGCCCTTGCGATGGTAGGTGTAGAGGGCGCGGCGCAGCGGAATCATCCGGGGCGAGAGCATATTTTCCATCATCCAGTAGCGGTTACGACGGGTAGCCTGCTTCCAGCCGTTGTCGCCGTTTTGCAGGTTGGTGGGTAGGCGATTATAGAGGTCCTGCGCTTTTTCGTAGTAGGGCTGTCCACCCAGCGGGCTGAAAGTATCGTAATCCAGCCCCAGTGCCATATAGCAGTAAAAGCCAATGACCGAAGAAATATTACCGGCATAACCGGTCTCACTCATCTGGATGGGTTCAAATTGCTGGTAGGAAAACGAGAAACGGGGGTCCTGAAAGTTGAACACCGTGGTTTTCTGATCGCTGCCGTAAATGGGGCGCGTCGTCTGGATCGTCAATTCGACGGTATAGGTATTATCGTCACCCTCTTCCTGAACGGTGAGAAACAAATCGAGGTCGATTTTTTCCTCGGTCTCAAAAGCATCCTCAGTCCAGACCGTGCCGGCGATGAAGTCACGCACGCTGTTGGCCATGGTCTCGAAAATCTCCGGGTCCAGGGTCTGAATTTTCTGCGTGTTGGTTTTTACGTTGACGTTAAAGGGTCCCTGCTGTGCAGTCAGTAGAAAGGGTAAAGCAAGTAATAAAACGAGTAGAGTACGTAGCATAACGAGAGAAAAATAATTCGTGAATCGAGGGTAAGAACCCCCGGCGGGCAGTGAGTTTTCGATGGCCGGATTTACGCCAACCGCTGCGCCAGATCATTCAGGATGTCGTTGGCAACTTCCGCCTTGGTTTTTAACTCAAAAGACCGCGCGGTATTGTGATCGATCAGGGTGATTTTATTCGTGCCCGCCCCGAAACCGGCTCCGTTGTCGCGCAGGGAGTTGAGCACAATCGCATCCAGCTTCTTCCGCACCAGTTTGGCGCGGGCATTTACCACCTCGTCATTGGTCTCCAGCGCAAAACCGACCAGCACCTGACCCGCCCGCTTGGTTTGACCCAGTCCGGCGGCGATATCGGGGTTGCGCACCAGGTCCAGCCGTAATTCGGCACCGGTTTTTTTGATCTTGGTAGCCGCCACTTCGGCCGGACGATAATCGGCCACGGCGGCGGTCAGGATAGCGGCGTCCATTTCGGGCCAGTGGGTTTCGGCCGCCGCCTGCATCTCGCGGGCATCGGTTACCGGCAGCAGGGTCACGCCCGGCAGGGCGGCGGCCTCCGGCCGCCGCTCGGCGGGTCCCATCACGAGGGTCACGGCCGCGCCGCGCGCGGCGGCGGCGCGGGCCAGTTCCAGCCCCATGCTGCCGGTGCTGTGGTTGCTCAGGTAGCGCACCGGGTCCAGGGCCTCGCGGGTGGGTCCGGCCGTGATCAGGATTCGCCTGCCGGACAGGTCTTGCCCCCGCCCCAGGAAATCTTTTAGTAGCCGTACAATCGTTTCCGGTTCGGCCAGCCTGCCGTCTCCTACCAGGCCGGAGGCCAGTTCTCCCGCTTCCACCGGAATCAGGTGATTGCCGTAGCCCTGCAATCGGCTTACGTTGGCCTGTGTGGCGGGGTGGTGCCACATATCCACGTCCATGGCCGGCGCAAAGAAGACCGGGCAGCGGGCCGAGAGGTAAACGGCCACGATCATGTTATCGCAGATGCCGTTAGCCAGTTTCCCCAGGGTGGTGGCGGTGGCCGGGGCAATCAGCAGGGCGTCGGCCCACAGCCCCAATTCTACGTGGTTGTTCCACCCTTCCGCCCCGTGTACCGATTGATAAACCGCATGGCGCGACAAAGTGGAAAGCGTGAGCGGTGAGATGAAATCAGCCGCCGCCGCCGTCATCAGCACGCGCACCTCCGCCCCGCCGCGCACCAGCAGGCGCACGATCAGCGCGGACTTATAGGCAGCTATGCTGCCGCAGACGCCGAGGATGATCTTTTTACCGGAGAGGGGCATGTTAGTGGGTAGTTAGGCAGTGGGTAATTGATGCGTGGAATAGGGGATATGGAATACAGAATAGTGATTGGCCTGCGATAATAGTTCTCCGCCCGGAGGGGGGAGTTAAAGTTGAGGGGGCTATTTAATCCCGGTTGCCCCCCCAGCCCCCCGAAGGGGGGAGTTGAAGTTAACAGGGCTATTCAGTCATTACCTGCGGTGCTTCTCTCAATCGCAAAGCGATTCTTCGAGGTCAATCACTCAATCATTCAATCATTGTTCCCCGCGTGAGGGGCCTGGAGGGGCCGCCGCCAGGCGGAGTGCGCAGCACCGAGCGATCAGCGAAGCCCGGAAGGGACCGACCCGGCCATCGGCCGGGGCACGCCCAAAAACCAAAGGTGGTAAACGACCTGCCGATCATTTACCACCCTCAAATCTTTCAGTTAGTTGCGAATAACTCAAGTAACACGCCTAAGTACTACGTACTAAAAACTACGTACTACTAAACTATTCCTCGTCCTCGTCGTCCGCATTGCGGGTGTTATAACGGTGGTACAACTGGTCGTTCAGGTACTCGTTCGTGGCAATGATGACCGGGTTGGGCAGGCGCTCGTAGAACTTGGAGATTTCGATCTGCTCCTTGTTTTCCACCACTTCCTCGATGGTATCGGTGACCACGGCAAACTCGTCGAGCTTGCTGTTCAGCTCGTGCTTGATGTCCACGCCCAACTGCCGCGCGCGGCGGCTGATGATGGAGAGCGTCTCGTAAATATTGTCGGTGTGCTCCACCAGGGAGTCCATGTCCTTGGCACTTACGTTAGGATCGAGGCCCTGCGCCTGGGTTTTGATATCGCTCATCTTGCAGTTCGGTTAATCGTTTGTTTGAAAGTATATAGTAGCGGCGCAGTTCGTCGCTTTTCGGTTCGTTGGGGTAGCGTTTCAGGTAGATATCCATGTACTTGAGTGCTTCCCGGTAGCGGTCCGTTTGGTACTCGACGAACGAGCTGCTCGCCAGTTGGTAGGCCGCCAAAGCGGTCAGGTAACGGATTTGCTCGGCCCGGTTAGTCTCGGGATAATCCTTGAGCAAGTTGTCGAATGCCTGAATGGCCGATTGGTAACGCCGCAGGTCCACGTATAGTTTGGCGGATTCGAAGTCCTTGAGTTCCAGTTTGGCGCGCATCTCGTCGATCAGGCCGTTGGCCCGGGGCACGCGCTCGCTGTTGGGGTACTGGTTGGCGAATTCCTCGAAACCCTCGATGGCTTTTTGGCTGTAGGTCTGGTCGAGCCGGAAGATGGGCGACAGCTCGTAGTTGGAGTAGGAGGACATAAAATCGGCCTCTTCCTTCAGGTTACTGCCGCCGTAGGTGTTGGCGAAGTTTTTGAAGTAATAGGACGCCAGAATGTACTGCTCCAGGTAATAATAGGTGTAGGCGTAGCGGAACGCGATCTGCTCGGCTTCCTGCCGGCCGCGGTAGGGCGCAATGAGGAGTTCGTAGAGTGTTTGGGCTTTCTGGTACTCCTCCAGCTCGAAGTAATTATCGGCGGCCTTGAGCAAAGCCTCCGGGTCGCCGCTGGTACGGACACGCTCGAATTCGCTGCGGCAGCTGGTGCTGACCAGGGCCAGCAGGAGCACGGTGACGGTGAGGAAAAAGAGGCGGGATTTAGTCATAAGGGCGCAAAATTAGTAAAATTTGGAACAAGGCGCAAGGTCTCTGTTCAGGGAGGCCCGAAACGGTGGCCGGGTTGGTCGGCCGGGCGCGCCAAAGGTTAGCCGACCGTTAAGCCGGGGCCGCGAGACCGGATTAACCGCCGCTTCCCGTACCTTCGCCCCGTGAAAAGGATTCCGCCCCGCCCCGCTAGCCAGTCGACGGCCCGCCCGCGCACGAGCAACCCATTGTGGTTACTCCTGCTCGGCCTGTTCTTGCTGCCCGCTGCGGCCGGTGCCCAGGTGTTCGACCCCAACGACGTGCGCCTCAACACCGGCCGCGACGGCGGCCGCCCGCAGGCGGGCGAGTTCGACCGCCGCACGCCCGGACCGCAGGAGCAGCGTGAGACGCGGCTGGATACCTTTAAAACTTTCCTCTTCACGGTAGACGACCCCAACAACGAGCGGCCCTACCTCGATTCCACGCTCCAGAATTTCCAGCGCTACGACCCCACGCGCAAAGCTGAATTTGACTACGGCCACCTGGGCATCCTCGGTTCGGGGGCTTATTCGCTGCGCTACGAGCCGCTCCACCGGCGCGGTTTCGATATCGGTACCCACCAGTTCGACCTCTACCGCCGCGACGGGCGCAGCGTGGAATATATGCGCCTCGTGCGGCCGTTCACCCAGGTCACCTACGTGCAGGGGTCCGAGCAGGCGGACGGAATGTTCGACCTGAAATTCAGCCGCAATTTTTCCGACGGCGTTAACTTTGTTCTCGACTACGGCCGCACCACCCAGCTCGGTACCTCCGACCAGTACCCCAGCCAAAACCTGCGCAACACCAACGTGGTCACCGGCTTCTGGATCGACAGTCCGGGCGGCCGCTACGATGCTTTTCTCAGTTTCGCGGCCAACACTTTCGAGCAGCAACAGAACGGCGGCCTCATCCGGCTGCCCACCCTGGAGGGCGAATTCGAGACGCCCTTCTCGGCCGAATCGCGCCTGACGCAGGCGCGCCTGCGCCAAGCCGAGCGCGAGTGGATGCTGACCCATACCCTCAAATTCGGCGGCACCACCGACACCACCGGCCGCACCCGCCGCGCTTTTACCCTCACGCACCAGGCCGTGGTGGGCAGCCGCAAACAGCGCCTCAGCTCGCCGCTCACGGTGGGCGATACGGCCTTTTTCAACCTTTTCCCCCAACTGCTCGTCGACCAGCGCGGCCAGCGCAACCTCACCGAGGTGCGCTACATCGAGAACTCCTTCCGGCTAGCCACTTTCCGGGCGGCCGGCGCAGCCGGGCGGCTGGTCAACGCGGCTTCCGTGCAGCGCGATGTGCTGGAAGTGGGCCTCACCCACCGCTACAACGACATCTACCAGGAACCCCGCGACTCGGTGGTCAACAACCTCCTGCTCACCGGCCGCATCGGCCTGCGCCCCAGCGAGCGGCTGCGCCTGCTGGTAGACGCCCAGCTCAATCTGCTGGACCAACTCACCGACTATCGCGTGGCCGCCGACATCTTTTTCGACCTCGGCGGAGCCGGCCGGCTGGAGGGAAAATTCATCAACCAGCGCTACCGCCCCAGCCTCTTCCAGACCACCTACCGCCTGTCCGGTCAGGACCTCTGGCAAACCGATTTCACCCCCACGCTGGAGACCAATCTGACCGCAAATTATATGGTACCCGGCGTCCGCATCCGCCTGGGCGCGGGCTACACCCTACTCAATAATTACGTCTACTTCGACAGCACCGGCCGCGTGCAGCAGAGCGGCAGCCCGGTCAGCATCGTGCAGTTTACCGCCGAGCGCGACCTGCGTTTCGGGGCCTTCCACCTCGACAACCGCGTACTGCTCCAAACCGTTGACAGCGAGGTACTTCCCCTACCCCGGCTGGTGGGCGAGCACAGCCTCTATTATACCGGTTTTTGGTTCAAGGTACTCAACGTCCGCCTCGGTTTCGACCTCCGCTACACCAACGATTTCCGCGCCGCCTACTACAACCCCGTCGTCCAGCAGTTCACCCTGCAAGACCGGTCCACCACCGGCTTCACGCCCCAGGTGGATGCGTTTTTCGCCATGCGGGTCACCAAATTCCGCTTCTTCGCCAAAATGGAGCAACTCAACACCGTCTGGAACGACCAGCTCTTCTACCTCACCGCCGATTACCCTTACCCCGACGCGGCCCTGCGGCTCGGCATCTCGTGGCGTTTGTTGGATTGAACGGGGTACTGAAACGTGATTTAGCGTATTTTGCGGCGTCTTATTCGGGCGTGCCCGTCCCTGAAACGGGCCGGTCGGTCCCTTCCAGGCTTCGGCATTCGCCTCGGCACTTCGTGCGCTAACGCCCTTCCAGGCACCTCACGCAATTGCCCGTGGGTCGTTCGGTCGATTGGGAATTTCCGGGGCGCGGGGTATTGCGTTTTTTTACGCCATGCGCGGTTTTAGGCGTCGATTGGGAATCTCCTAGACGCGAGGTGTCGCGTCTCTTTACGTCATGTGCATTTTAGGCGTCGATTGGGAATTTCCGGGGCGCGGGGTATTGCGTTTTTTTATGCCATGCGCGGTTTTAGGCGTCGATTGGGAATCTCCTAGACGCGAGGTGTCGCGTCTCTACGTTTCATTTACCTCAATCTTCCTTCAATCCCTCAATCCTCATCCTCAATCCTTCAATCCCTCAACCTAATCCTTCCATCCTTCCATCCCCTTAATCCTTATCTACCATGTTCCCCTTCCACCTCGCTTTCCCCGTAACCGACCTCGCCGCCACGCGCGACTTTTTCACCCGCCTGCTGGGCTGCTCCGTCGGTCGGACGGACGAGCGGTGGATCGACTTCGATTTTTTCGGTAACCAGATCACCGCACACTTGGTAGACGGCCAAATGCCGCCCGCTCCCACAAATGAAGTAGACGGCAAGCGCGTGCCCGTACAGCACTTCGGGGCCATTCTGGAAATGGACGAGTGGCACCGATTGGCCGAGCGGCTGAAGGCCGACGGTACCGATTTCGTGATCGAACCCTACGTGCGCTTCAGGGGCGAACCCGGCGAGCAGGCCACCATGTTTTTATTCGACCCCAACGGAAATGCCCTCGAGTTTAAAGCTTTTGCCGATAAGTCGCGCATCTTTGCGACCAAATAGACGATTCCTTTATATGCAATCTTTCTTTGTCCGTGTTCCCGCGCTCTTGTTTCCCGTTCTCCTGCTCGTCGCCTGCGGCACCACTCCCCCACCCTCCGATGCCGAAATGGTGACCGATGCCCTGGCCCAGAGCGATACCCTGCGCTACCCCGCCGAGGTCCACTTGCGCAATCTGCACCAACTCACTTTTGGCGGCGATAATGCCGAGGCTTACTTCAGTTTCGACGACAGCGAACTGATCTTCCAGGCCAGTAACCCCGAGTGGCAGACCGATTGCGACCAGATCTTTCTGATGCCCGCCTCCGGCTATACCGGCAACCGGCCCGCCCTCATCAGCACCGGGCTGGGGCGCACCACCTGCTCGTTTTTCATGCCCGGCAACCGGGAAATCATTTACGCCAGTACCCACCTGGCCGACGAGGCCTGCCCCGAAGTTCCCCGCAGTGTGGACGGCAAATACGTCTGGCCGGTTTACGCCGAGTTCGACATTTTTGTCGCCGACCGTAGCGGCAAGATCGTCCGCCGACTCACCGACTCACCCGGCTACGATGCCGAGGCCACTGTTTCTCCCAACGGCAAGCTGATCGTCTTTACCTCCGATCGTTCGGGCGACCTGGAACTCTACACCATGAAAATCGACGGCAGCGACGTGAAGCAGGTGACGAGCGGCCTGGGTTACGACGGCGGTGCCTTCTTTTCCCCCGATAGCAAGCGGCTTATCTTCCGCGCTTCGCGCCCTACTGATCCAGAAGACGTGGCTACCTACAAGAGCCTGCTGGAGCAGCACGTCGTGCAACCCACCAATATGGAACTGTACACTTGTTTGGTAGACGGCTCGGAGTTGCGGCAAATCACCGATCTGGGTAAGGCCAACTGGGCACCCTATTTTCACCCCGGTGGGGAGAAAGTCGTATTTGCCAGCAACCACCACGTGCCCAGCGGTCGCCAGTTCAACCTGTTCATGATCGGTCTGGACGGACAGGATCTGGAGCAGATCACCTTCGACGAGACCTTCGATGCCTTCCCCATGTTCAGCTATGACGGCGAACGGCTGGTGTTTTCCAGCAACCGCTTCAACGGCGGTACCCGGGCCACGAACGTGTTTATGAGCGATTGGGTGGAATAGTCGCCGGAGATATTTTATCGACTATCCTGCAACCTCTCCGTCCGGCCCCGGTTACACCTGCTCAACCCATTAGTAACCAAACAACACCCTGAAAAATGGCAAACGAAACCAATACCTGGCCCGAACTGGCCATTGGCCTTTTTGATAAGCTGACCGGCCGCGGCGCGGAGATCATTTACGAATTCGAGAACTTTGAAGTGCACGTACCGAGCGGCACGTCCAGCGACGCCGATTCGGCCAAGTGGCGCATGAACGGCACCCTGCGCATCACCACGCGCGACGGCGTGAACGGCAAGGGCAACAAATAATGACCATTGCCGGAGATTTAACCATCGACGCCCCCGGCGGCGGTACCATACGAATGCACGATCGGGACGGTGTCCTGGTCGTGCATTGTTCGGATGGGCCGAGTCTGTGGGCACTGGTACGCGTGGCGTACCGCTCTACCAACTCCCGCGCTACGCGGCGGTTTCGCAAATTGCGCAACCCACTGGGCCAGCGCGTGGAAGTTTTTATCGGCGACGAGCCGCTCTTCCACTGGGATAGCGGCAGCCTGCCCCGCCCGGATAAGTTATCCACTTTCCTGCGCTGGCTGGGTAAGCGACGGTAGTTTACTCGGCTCTATTGAGAATTACCATCCTACCCTAATCGTCGCCGTGCCGTAGGCGTGGGGCCGCCCGGTGCTGAACTCCCGCGTGAGGTAGGTGTGGGAAAAGTCGATCCGACTCTTTCCAAGTTTGATCCGAATACCGCCCGTTAGCCGGCCCACCACCCGCTCTACGTCGCCTGCCGAAATAGTGTACGGGCTGCTACGGTTGAACAACCCGCCCTGAAGGGTGGCGTCATAGAGAGGAATATAGGCATCGGGGGTGAGGTAAAAAGCGGCCCCGAAACGAGTGGCTTTACCGGCCCCGTTTTTTAGCAGACCCAGTTCGATGTCCGTCCTCGCCCCCAAGCGGGTGCGGTAGGTACCGATCCTGCCCTCCCCGCCGGCGGCAATCCGTAGAAAACGACCGCTGTAGAAGGTTTTATCGACATTGAACTGGTAATTGAGCAGCACGTCATTCGCGATCTGGAAATCCCAGCCCATCGGTTCCACGTTACCGGTCTGGCGGTGAATCCACTTCTGCTCCGCCGCAGCCAGCGACCACGGGCCGATTACGCCCACCAGAATCTCGGAGCGGTGTTCCAGATTTACCCCCCAGACTCCCGTGCGCCGTGCGCCCAGGTACAGCGAACCGGCATAAGGACGGTCTCCGACCAATATCCGGTCGGCTCGGATGCTCGTAGGCGTATATCCTTCCTGCCCCACGAAAAATGTGTGCCGCCCCATCCCGTACTCTAGCCGGATGCCTTGCGTGAAGTAGTAATCGGTGGCCGTAAAGTAATCATTGGCGTAGGTCAGCTGGACATAATGATTGCCGGTTTCCTGCCCGCTGAGGCGGGCGAAACTGAGCAAAAAAATCGGAAGTAGAAAGAGGAAGAAGCGCATGGTGTAGATACGCTTTTTAGCGGGCGGATGGTTGTGGGTGGGATTGAAGCAGGTAGCGTGTATGGTTGCCGGATCTGCGTTGGCTTGGTATCACTGATCCCGGAATAGCACATTCATGGTTAGTGCCTGATCCACGAGTCCGCGGCTGTACTGGTTCTCTATGATTGGAAAAGTGGTCAGTAGCGTAAGGTGCAATTGCTTTTTGGTCCGCGTCGCGGCCCGGAACAGACTGACCGTTTTCCGTAATTTATCGGCATATCCTTTGTCGATCAGTAAATTATCTCGGTAAAACTTTAACTCAAAAACATTGATTACGTGATCGTTACGATCCAACACCAGATCAATCTGAAAACCGGTGATCGTCTTGTCACCCTGTACCGAATAAGTGGAAGCTTCTGAATAAATCCCATCTATTCCCAAGGCCTGCTTTATCTGTACAATGTGCTTAAGACAAATACTCTCAAAGGCATAGCCACTCCAGGATTGCCAGGTTTGGGTCTGACTCAACCGCTGCCAGGTGCCTGCTCCTTCGTTGCGTTTATCTTCGATGTATTTGAGATAGAAAAGGGAATATTCATCGGTAAGTCGGTAACGGGCGTCTTTTCTCCGTTTCCCAAAGGTATAGTATGTTGATACAAAGCCGGAAGCCAGCAACTCATCCAACACCTTGGTGGTACCCCCACCGTTGGGTAACTTGGCGGCGGCGATAAGTTCTTGACGACTCACGCCCTGCCGTATTTCGGCCAGTGCCCTAATTATTTTGATGTGTTGATCAGCGTTGTCGAACAGGGCCGGATAAAGAGAAGAAAATTCATTGTTCAACAATCCTTCCGGCGCAAAACAAATCCGGTCGATATTTTGAACGGCACTCTTCCCCCCTTCGATTTCCTTGAGGTAGTGCGGAATACCTCCCATCGCCATGTAAAGTTGCAGGATTTGATAGTGATCCATTCGCACGTTGCGGCTCGCTAGAAAGGTTTGGGTCTCGTATAAATTGAAGGGTTTAAGGTAAATCCGGCGGGTGATCCGGTTATAAAGTCCACCCTTATTACGAACGACTTTTTGGATCATCCACGAGGCTGCCGATCCGCAAATGACTACCACTACATTCTGTTGCGAAGCCCAGCTGTTCCAGAAATACCCGAAGGCCCGCAGAAAGCCGGAACGGGGAGTGGCCATCCACGGCAGCTCATCGAGAAATACGGCTATTCGTTCTTCTCCTACTCTCGTTTCCAGCCAGTCGATGAGCAATTGAAATGCTGCCAGCCAGTTATCCGGGGCCGGAAGGGGCAATACCGGACGGGCAAATGCATTCAGTCGGTTAACAAAATTTTGTAACTGTTCTGTTTTGGGGGCACGCTGTAGACCGGTCATCTCGAATGCCAATTGCTCCCGATAAATGGTTCTGACCAGAAAGGTTTTACCTACCCGGCGGCGACCGATTACGGCTACCAGTTCGGCCTCCGCACTGGTCAGTGCCCTATGAAGTGTTGCTTTCTCCTCTTTTCTACCGATAAACGGTACTTCCTGATGAGCCATAATATGTCGCTTTTGCGTAGCTCAAATATACACTTTTGGCGAGCTAACCAAAACATAGCTCGCTAAATCTCCCTCAAAAAGGCACTTTTGGCGAGCTAATAAAATAATAGCTCGCTAAATCTCTCTAAAAAAGGCACTTTTGGCGAGCTAATAAATTAATAGCTCGCTAGAAGTGCTTCCAAATGGCACTTTTAGCGAGCTATGCAAATGACCTCTCTGTTATCTTACTCCCGCACCATCCGCAACAGTCGCTCGCGGCCGGTCACTACGGCCATCCGTAAGAAGAGCGTATCGGCCAGCAACGTATCGATTGCCACGATCTTTTCGGGCGTATTCTGGTGGGTCGTGTCCCGGGCGTAGAGAAAACCGTCCTTCAGGTTATACGTACCAGCCTCGGTGTACCCGATGGTTGCCGCGTAGGTATAATTGCCCAGCGAATCGAAGGTGAAACGAATCTCAGCGGGATCTAATTGAAGGCTGTCGCCGCCCTCGGTCAGGGAATAGCCGCGCCACTCACCCACCAGACCCGGCGTTTCGTCGGACGGAGTACAGGCAGCGGCTAACAGGAGCAAAAAGAGCACGAAAAACTTACTGACGGAGGTAAAGGGCATAGTGGCAAAGATGTGTGAGCGCAAAGGTAAGGAGGATCGTTAGACTTGTGTTATTCCGCAAAATCTTCCTCATCGCCCAGTTCCAGCCGTGCCCCGGCCAGCTCGGAGAGTGCATGACCGTCCCCCGCCCGACGCGCTACCTCCATGCCCTGCGTATAGGTAGCAAAAGCCGGCGCATCATACCCCAACCGTTCCAGCGTTTTAGCCAAGTGATAGTAGAGACCCACGTAATCCGGTTGCGCCTTCCGCAACTCCTCGTAGTGCCGGCGGGCGGCGGCATCGTCGCCCAGTTTTTCGTACTCCTTAGCCAGGGCGAATTGGAGAAAAGCATCCCCGGGCGATTCCGCGAGAAGTTGGTTGATCTGATCGAGACGGGCCATTACTATTAGTCTTTTTTAGAAGTCAGCGGGTGGCGCAGGTTCTTGTGCGACTTCAGGACAGCTTTGACACTTCCCACGCTCACGGGAGATTCGATCAGGATCGGAATGCGGTTCTTGTCATCACTCACCCAAACAGTCATCTCGTCCCCCTCTTTGAACACATCGCCCGCCACCAGTTGGGGACTGAACATTTGAGTGGCAAAACGGCCCACTCCCTTGATTTTTTTATCAGAGTCGGCTCCGTTATACTTGATCGTCAGGGGGTATATTTCCTGGTCCATCAAAATCTTGACGGGTATCTTGTTGCCCTTGCGCATCCCGTTAAAATCGAGGTTGCGGGCGTAGTAGATGATCGAGATCAGGTCGTGCATACAGCCATCCAGCGGAATATCCTTGCGCTTCAGGTCGTCACGCGTCTTGCCCCGCATGGAGACGGCCGAGCGACCGTTTTGATTGAAGGTCGTCCGGTCGTAACGCAGGTAACCACCCTCCTGCACATCCTTGACGTGCATCTTGGGGAGCAGGGTTTCCTTGTCGATCCAGCTCTCGTAATTGTCGCGGACCTTGAAAAACCACTCGTAGGAGGAATAAGTACGGCCCCGCACGGCAATGTGGTAATCCTTGCCGGTATCGTGCACGTCAAAAGTCACCTCACCGGCGGAAAGCCAGACGAAGTTCCAGTTGTAATAGAGTTTGTAGACGATTTCCTCACCGTCCTGCCACGCCTCGTTTTGGATAAAACAGGGCGAGGCCGTCTGTTGCGTAGCGGGAGGGTAGGTAGCACGGTGAGCGGATAGCGGCGAAAAAACCAGTAACAGCAACAGGCTGAGATAGGGTAGACGATAAAAATTCAGGATGGGGTCTTTCATAATTTTTTGTTTGCGGCGAAAGCGGTGAGCGTAAAAAAACCTGCCAGCGAGGGCAGTAGGACATTTAAAAAAAATAGACTGACGGCTGTCAGCAGAACGGCCGGACCGGCGGCGGGCTGGTCGGCCCAGAGCAGTAGGCCTAGTTCGGCCCGGGCGGCCAGATTGAGTCCCGGTGGAAGCGGCAAACCGGCCTGCGCGGTGTAAACAGCCGCCACGCCGGTAAGGCCGCCGAGCCAGTCGAGTTCCAGGCCGAACACCCGAAGTAACAACCAGAACTGCGTACAGTAAACGGTAAAACGAACCAAAGAGTAGGCCGCTGCCCACCGGATTAACCGCAATTTAACGCCGCCTAAGGTCGCAAGCGTACGATTATCCAGCAGATCCTGCCTTCTTAACTGGTTTTCCACCCACCGAAGCAGGGGCGCGGCCCCGAAATTTAACGCAGCTATAATAAGGAGCGGGCCGATCAGTGCCGCCCCGACCCACCAGCCGGCCACTGTTTCGGGTAGCTGCGGACGCGCTACGTAAACCAGCGCGGGCCAGCCCACCCCGAGAAAAGCGCACCACTGCGTCAGACCGCCCAGCAGCGTACTGATGAGAATGCCCGCCCGCTCGTGCGGCTCACCCATTAATAACCGACCGCCCACCTCGCCCACCCGGTTCGGGGTGGCAATGCCCACGCTCAGACCGCTCATTACGGCAGCCAGGCAGCGCCGAAACGACCAATGGTGAAACGGCCGTAGCAGCAGTTGCCACTTGCGTGTTTCCAGCAACCAGTTAATGGGAATACCGGCAATTACCAGCCCCAATAGTCCCAGACTCTCCGGCCGGCGAAGGTGCTGCCAGGCATAGGGCCAGTCCATCCGGTCCGCGATACTCCGCAGATGAATCGCAAGTGCTACCGCCACGATACCGCCGACAATCCACCGCCACGGCAGTCCGCGCAGGCGGACAAAAAAGGGCCGGGAAAAAATAGTGGCGCGAATAAGTGAGCTATTTTTGTTGGAACGGCGGGAAAAGACCTACATTTGGTTTGTCGGGTGGCTAATTAACCTTCCGGCGGGGTCGCTTCGGCCCGTTCATCCGCAAAAGTAAGCATCCCGTGAGTAGTGCCCCCGGCCCCGTACAACGAATTTTAGGCGTAGACCCGGGTACCACCGTACTGGGCTACGGGATCATCGAGATTCCGACCTCCCAAAAGCCCCGCATTCTGGAACTGGGCACCCTGCAACTCCATAAGTACGCCGAACACGCCCGCCGCCTCCAGGTCATTCACACTCGCCTGACCGCCCTCATCGACACCCACCGCCCGCAGGTGATGGCCATCGAGGCACCCTTTTTCGGCAAAAACCCGCAGTCGATGCTCAAACTGGGCCGCGCCCAGGGCGTGGCAATGGCCGCCGCCATGGGTCGCGATCTGGAAGTATACGAGTTCGCCCCTCGCAAGATCAAGCAGTCCGTAGTCGGTAATGGCAACGCCAGCAAGGAGCAACTGGCCGCCATGCTCACCAAACAGTTCCAACTGGACGCCGGCCGCTACTTGCTGGATGCTACCGACGCACTAGCTACCGCCCTCTGCTATTTTTACCAATCACGCAGTCCGCTGGGTGTTCAAAATGGAAAAAAAGGCGGCTGGGATGCGTTTCTGAAGGCCAACCCGGGCCGGGTAAAATAGTCTTAGAGCGTGTCTAAAATTTTTAAGAACTGAGCATCAATGATTCGCTTCGCGGCTACTTCGCGGTGCGCGCATAGCCGGTTACTTAAGTCAGTTTTTATGACGCCAGGTTCTTAAATACTTGGTTCTCGGGAAGTAAAAATTTAGACACGCACTTAATCCAGAAGTATTATTCCCTATTCAAAGGTCCACCTCACCCCATCCGATAAGTCCCCCTCCAGACTGATACTCCGGTACCGCCCGTTTGCCCAGTCCGCTACTCCACTGTCATAAGCGGCGGCGGCAGGATTACCCGACGGTCCACCCGGCAGCGCCACCCAGGCCCGCACGGGATCGTCCAGCTCCACCACCATCCGGAAAGATGGCCCAAAATTACCCCGCTGCGCATTGAGCGCGGAAGCCACGCCGCCGAGCGTAGCCACCTGGTCCAGCCCCAGTCCGGGAATACGGCCGAGGTGAGGTATACGGGCACCCAAACTCTCGCGCCAGGGTGTTGGTGTTTCGCCGTCGTCCCAGTGATCGGCAATCAGGGCCGAATCCAGCGTAGCGGGCAGCAGATCGGCGGCCGTCTCGCGGGCAGGCGTAGCCAGGACATCGAAAAGCAGATCCGTCGGTTGCTCGCGTAATAACTCGATTAATTGCCAGGTTTCCAGTGCCAGGCCGGGAGCCTCCCGGTCAAACTCGTCCACGGTAGACCAATATAAATAACGGCCCCAACGCTCAAACAGAGCGGCGGTGTTGCTCTCGGCCCCGTAGCGGTAGTCCCACGTCCGCAGACTATCCAGGGCGCGCGCACGGGTGGGTGTAATCGAATCAGCGGGAAAAAGAGCAAGCAAGGCGGGCAGCATTTCCTCCGCCTTCAGACTCAGATCGGCCAATTGTAATTGCTGCATCTGTTGCGGCGTGGCCCGGTCCAGTTTGGCCAGTTCGCGATTGAGGTAACGCCCCCGGTAGTCCTCGAAGTAGCCGAGGTAGTAATATGGATAGCTCGGTTCGGTAGACCGCTGGTTGGCCGACCCCACGAATCCGCGCGGCGGATTTAGCACGTGGGGCAGATCGGCCTTGGGAATGAAGCCGGGCCAGTTGTCGGTGCGCTTGTCACCCGACCGCACGAATCTTCCCTCACCCGGCTGCCGCAGCGGCAGCCGGCCGGTAACGGACAGGGCAATATCGCCGTCGCGGGCGGCAAACACCAGGTTGGAAGCCGGTGCGTCCTGCCCCGACACGGCACGGCGGTAATCGGCATGATTTTGGGCGGCCATCAGCTGTTGAAACATACCGGTGGCATACACTTCCCGTTCGGCCTCCGGGGTATCCAGTGCCGCCCAGCGCGTGGCCAAACCGGTGGCGGCAGTCCCAACTACGGTAGTTTCCACAATGGGTCCAAAAACCGTCCAGGCCGAACTAACGTAACGTTCCTCGCCGCCGGATACCCGTACCGTATCCGGGCGTAGCTCCAGCGGAGTAGCCACGCCGTCCAGCAGGTAGGCCGTCCGGGTAGTGTCGGTAAACTGCACCTGATAATAGTCCAGCACGTCGATTCCGGCATTGGTAATACCCCAGGCAATGTGTTCATTAAAACCGATAATGACTCCCGGCGAGCCGGGCAGGCTAAAGCCGTAACAAGAAAATTCGGGCGTTTGAATCTGAATCTCGTACCAGATGCTGGGCAGGCTCAGGCCCAGGTGCGGGTCGTTGGCCAGCAGCGGATGACCGGCTAGCGTTCGCTCGGGACCCACCGCCCAATTGTTGCTCCCAATGGCGGCAGAATAACGCTCGGGCACGCGGCCGGGACGATAGGAAACGGCGTTCGAGTCCGGCGAGGCATCGGACGAAACGGCCGAACCCCCGACGGCCGTTGAATCGGCCGGGTAAGTACCGACCGGAATAACCGGGCTTTCAGCGGGGTTTACGAGTGGGAAGTAACGCTCCAGCTGTTCCTTCCCCAGGGCGGCGAGGGTGGCCGAGGCATCCTGGTCGGAATTACGGCGGCAGAGCATATCGGCCATGTATTTTAGGAAAAGTGCGGATTTATAGTTGCTCCACGGCTGCGGCGCATAGCCGATCAATTTATATTCGAGTGGATAATCAGCGGGGGCCAGCGTAGCCACGTAGGCATTCACCCCGGCCGTATAGGCATCCAGCACGGCAATCTCGGCGGGTTTGGTTTGCCACACGGCCAGCTCGCGGCGGGCAGCCTCCCGGAACCCCAGTCGCACCCGCTCCTCATCGCGCTCCGCCAGGTCGGGTCCCATCACCTCGGCCAGATAACCGCCGGAGGCGCGAATGCTAATGTCCATCTGCCACAACCGGTCGGCGGCCGTCACATAACCCTGCAGCCAGGCCGCCTGCTCCCGATTTTCCGCTTGGATGTGCGGCACCCCGTCGGCATCGAACACCACGCTTCCCCGGGCACGGTTATCGGATAAATCAAGCTGTAAAGTTTTCTTTGCCGTTTGCCCGTTCGTGGCATTGTGCCAAAAACCCGTAGCCGGTTGAAAGAAAGCTCCCACGGCCGGCAGGGGCGCGCCAAAGGGCTTACTCCAGGAGAGCAGTACAATCCAGGCAACCAGTAAAACAGCGGATAGCGTAAGTTTAAACATTCCGCAAGCTACAAAATGGCGGCATCATTTTAGAGCGTGTCTAAAATTTTTAAGAACTGAGGATCAATGATTCGCTTCGCGGCTACTTCGTGGTTAAGGTTCCGAATAAACAAAAAATTACGTGCATAGCGGGTTACGTAAGTCAGTTTTTATGACGCCAGGTTCTCAAATGATTGGTTATCAGGAAGTAAAAATTTATACACGCTCTCAAAGAGCAGTTTCTGGGCGTGCCCCCGGCAAGGGCCGGGGTCGGTCCCCTCCAGGCTCGCTGTTCGCTCGGTGCTGCGCACTCCACCTGCGGGCCATGCCCTCCGGCGGCCCCTCCGGGCACCTCACGCGAAGAAGGCTAAAAAAATAAATGGCGACTGAATTGTTTTTTAACCCCAAAGCCATCCCTCTGTTGTTCATTATGAGTTACAATATGAATTCGATAATAGTATTTTCATGATCGGCCATGCTCCTCACCCCATAAATAATTCCTAATGTCTGACTTGATCTTGTTACTAATTTTCGGTTTTGGACGGTCAGTTCTGGGGGCTAAGCTATTAACAAGGGGAAAAGCTTTCAGGCAGGAAAAACATATTTTGCTGACTTTTTTTCTTAGTTTTATTTACAGCTCCGTGTTAACGGTTTGCTTTTTATTTTTCTTTAGACCGTTATTGCTAATTACCGATCTTCTTTTTGATAGTGAAGTAATAATTTCGATTTTCTTACTTATATTTCTAATTGGCGGAATTTTCTTATTGTTCTATCTTGAATTAATGAACAACTATAGCTGTCTGGAAAATATATATCCCAGGAAAGAAATAAGAAAGTGCACTGTCATTTCTTTTGGTTTGTCTACATTGGGAATTGTTGTTTATACAGCAATAATAGCAAGCTAAGAGCGTGTCTAAAGTCTTTAAGAACTGATAATCAATGATTCGCTTCGCGGCTACTTCGTGGTTGCGCACATAGCGGGTTACGTAAATCAGTTTTTATGACGCCAGATTCTTAAATGCTTGGTTCTCAAAAGGTAAAAATTTAGACACGCGCTAAGTAATCGACCTGACGGGTAATCAATCAAGAACTCCGAGGAGCTTGCGACGATCAGCGCAGCCAATCAAAAATCCATCTGATCGGCGCGTCTCATTCATCTCATTCATTTGACCCATAAAATCAGCAACTTAGCGAACATTCTCCCCTTTAAGCAGGCTTTTAATATAAACATTCGAGCCATGCGACAAATTTTTACCCCCCTCCTTCTACTCGTCTGCTGCTGCCTCTCCCTCGCGGCGCAGCCCACGCTTTCGCTTCAGCCCTATATCACCGGACTAAACAGCCCCATCTACCTCACCAATGCCGGAGACGGCACCAACCGGTTATTCATCATCGAACGGGCGGGGCGGATTAAAATTTACGACCAGAATACCGGCCAGTTACTGAGTGGCAACTACCTCAATATCAGTGGATCTACCACCAGCACCGGTGAACGGGGGCTATTAGGCATGGCCTTTCACCCCAACTACGCCGCCAACGGGTACTTTTACGTCAATTACACCAACAACAGTGGTAACACGGTCATCTCCCGGTTCACCCGTAGCACAGGCAATGCCAATCAGGCCGACCCCACGTCGGAACTTATAATATTAACCGTTAACCAACCCGCAAGCAACCACAATGCCGGTGACCTTGCTTTCGGCCCCGACGGATACCTCTGGATCCCCCTCGGCGACGGCGGAAACAATCCCGGTACCCGGTCGCAAGACCCACTGAACTTACTGGGTAAGGTGCTACGTATTGACGTAGACAATCCCTCCGGCGGACTTAATTACGGTATTCCGACCGATAACCCCTTTGTGGGTGATGCCGGTACGCGTGACGAAATCTGGGCCTCGGGCCTGCGTAACCCCTTTCGTTTCTCATTTGATGGCAATGCCCTCTGGATCGCCGATGTGGGCCAGAACAAATGGGAAGAAGTCAACTACATTCCCGATGTAACCACCGGCGGCGGCTACAATTTCGGCTGGCAGTGTTATGAGGGGCCGGACCCTTACTTTACCACCGGTTGCGAGCCGATCGCTAACTACTATTTTCCGGATTTTGAATACTTCCATAATGCTAACGGTGGCTACAGCATCACCGGCGGCCGAGTCTACCGGGGCAGCCAGTATACCACCCTGACCGGCACCTACATTATGGCCGACTACGCAAGCGACAATTTTTGGCAGCTCCGACCGCAAATGGATGGTTCGCTAAGTTCCGATCGCCAAAATTTCAGCACCGATATCACGGCGGTTGCCTTCGGTGAGGACGAAGCCCGCGAACTCTACGTAGTATCTCTCATGGGTGGCATCATTTATCAAATTCAGGCCACCCCCGCCCTGCCGGTTGACTTTACCGATTGGCGCGGTGAACTGACCCGCCAAAAGGAAGTGCAACTCACCTGGGCCACCGCCCGCGAGCGCGGTGCGGATTACTACGAGGTGCAACGATCCGTACCCGGCGGCGTCTTCGCCCCCATCGGGCGAGTAGCCGCAACGGGAGATGCCGAAATCGAATCGCGTTATAATTTCACGGACCCGGCTCCCCGAACGGGGCTGAATTACTACCGCTTGCGCCAGGTAGACCGCGATGGCAGCGAGGAATATACCCCCATCATCAGCATTCGCTCCGGATCGGACGACACCCCCGTTTCCGGCACGCCCCGCTTCTTCCCCAACCCCGTTACGGCCGGCAGCGGCCAACTGGAACTACCCGCCGACTGGGATGCCGCAGCGGACGTAAATTGGGAAATCACGGATTTCCTGGGCCGCCGCATCGCCACCGGTTTCCTGGCCGGAGCAAACCGGGTCGGGCCGCTCATCGATATCACGTTGCCAGGCGGCCAATCCACGGGCTATTACGTCCTTCGCGCCTGGGCCGGAGATCGTAGCGGCAGCTTGCGCTTACTGGTGCGCGACTAAGCTCCTGCTGCGCGGTAAGCTGTTTAACCGGGTGAGTTAATCTTATTCTCGCACCACCCTGTCATTATACTGCATGGTAATTTTGCTCCTGCGGGCGTGCCCCGGCCTGCCGGCCGGGTCGGTCCCCTCCGTGCTTCGCTATTCGCTCGGTGCTAACGCACTCCTCCCTGCGGTCGGCCACTCCGGGCACCTCACGCGGGCGACGCGGCCCATTAGTTTGAGGGTCGCGATCCCCGGAGGCATACGGTCGCGATCCCCGGATCGCGGAGGTTTACTTTGTGCATGCCGCACATCTATGTCCGGCAGCGTTCTATCGTGTCATTTCTCACCGACCGGAGGTCGGCGGGCCAATTTTTCGCGCGACCGGAGGTCACACCCCCTTGCGCGACCGGAGGTCACACCCCCCGCGCGACCGGAGGTCACATCCTTTGCGCTAGCGGAGGTCACACCCCTTGCGCGAGCGGGACCTTCAATCTACTCCTCCTCCTCGGTCCGGTCCAGCAAATCCTTTGGTAAACTTTTGCGTGATTTTGCGCCCAGCGCGTGCAATCGTTGGGCGCGGCCTACTAAGGTAGCTCCGGGTTTGGCCCCGGTGGTGAGTTTGTTGAGCGCGGCGGCATAGGAAGCCTGGGCTTGGTCCAGCCGGTCGCCGATGCCCTGGAGATCGGCCACGAAGTTAACGAATTGATCGTAGAGCAGACCGCTCTGTTTGGCGATGGCCTGCACGTTGCGCTTCTGCTTTTCCTCCTTCCAGATGTAGGAAACCGTACGCAGCATGGCCAGTAAGGTAGAGGGGGAAACCAGCACCACGTTGTGGCGCAGCGATTCGGTGAACAGCTCGCGCTCGTGGCGGAGGGCAAGACTGAGGGCGGGTTCGATGGGGACGAATAGGAGCAGAAAATCGGGGGAACGGATACCGTGGAGTTCCGTATAGTTTTTGCCCGCCAGATCGCGTACGTGGTTACGCAGGCTCAGGCAATGATCGCGGAGGCGGCGGCCGGCGTGGTCGGTATCGCGGTCGGTCTCGGCGCGGCACCAGTCATCATAGGCCGTCAGGGATACCTTGGAGTCGATGATGAGATGCTTGTCTCCCGGCAAGTTAATGATAAAATCGGGCCGTTTTTGACGGCCGTCCTCATCGCGGAAGCTACGCTGGGCCTGGTAGTGCAGGTCGGCTTCCAAACCGCTGGCCTCCAGCAGGGCGGCCAGTTGCCATTCGCCCCAGTCGCCCTGGGTTTTACTGTCGCCGCGCAGGGCACCGGCCAGGTTATTGGCATCGGCCGACAGCTGCCGGTTCAGGTTCCGCAACTGGACGATCTCCTCGCGCAGGCTACTCCGGTCCTGGGTCTCGGCGTGGAACCGCCGCTCGATCTGCCCCTCGAACAGTTCGATCCGTTCGCGCAAGGGATTCAACAGGTGCCCCAGGTGTTCGACGTTTTGCTTGCCGAAACGTTCGCTCTTTTCCTCCAGTAGACGGTTGGCCACCCGCTCGAATTCCAGTTGTGCCTGCCGGCGCAACTCGGCGGCCTCGGTGCGGTGCCGCGTAAGTGTTTCATTAGCGGAAGTGAGTTGGGTGCGCATTCCCCGCAGTTCGGCCGTGAGTTCGGTTTCCCGGCGGCGGGCATCGTTTAGTTCATCCTGCTGCACATCAGCGGCTGTCTGCACGTGATCGTGCAGGGTACGGTCCACGTACTTTTCGGCCACCTCTCCCCTACTCAGGTAATCCTGTCCGAGGCGCAGGCGCAGCCACAAGAAGACCAGCACACCCCCCAAAAGCAGACCGATGAGGGCAGATAGTAGCAGGAGTGTGGGGGACATTATTTGTTTTATGACGGGGCAAATGTAGGTAAATTGTTTGGAAGGCTACCTGGTGGGCCAACTAATAAGATTTGCGCTTGTATCCTGAGGCCTCCACCCCCGGTCCGACTATTTGTCCGGGTTCCCTCCACCCCAGCCGCTACGGAGGAGAGGGGCGGCTGGGCATCAAGTCACTGCAGATTACAACCTACGACATTCAATAATTTGTACCCTCTATCGCGGAATCATCCGCTGGAATCAATCCTTCTTTCCAAGCGTGAGGTGCCTGGAAGGGCCGACCGCAGGGAGGAGACGCGTAGCGGCCGAGCGAACAGCGAGCCTGGAAGGGACCGACCCCGGGCTTTGGCCGGGGGCACGCCCGAACCATCACCAGGCCAGTAACTCTTCCAGCACCGCAGCCACCTTGTCCGCGCTGGGAAGGACGGCTTTTTCCAGCCCCGCATTGAGGCCGATGGCGGGCACCTCGGCCGATCCGAGTGTACGGACCGGGGCATCCAAATCGGTAAAACAAGTTTCGCTGATGCGGCCCGCGAGGGAGCGCGCAAAGCCCGTTTCGGCCGGTTCCTCGGTGAGGACCAGGGCGCGGTGGTGCCGGCGGACCTGCGCGAAAACCAATTCCGTATCGAGGGGGGCGAGGGTGCGCAGGTCCACCACCGTGATGCGGCCGGGGAACTGCTTGGCGGCGTTGAGTGCCCAGTGGACGCCCATGCCGTAGGTGATGACGGCCACCCGGCTTTCCTCCGTATCATCGGCCTCCAATGCCGGCCGGCCCTTGCCGAACGGGAGTACGTAATCCGGCCCCGGTTCGGGCGTGCGGGCGGATTCGGTGCCGGGCACTTTGGACCAGTACAGCCCCTTATGCTCGAAAATGACGCAGGGGTTGGGGTCGTAGTGGGCCGCTTTGAGCAGGCCCTTCAGATCGGCACCGGTGCTGGGGTAGGCGATCTTGAGGCCCCGGATACAGGTGACCACCGATTCGATGCTGCCGCTGTGGTAGGGGCCGCCGCTGCCGTAGGCACCGATGGGCACGCGCAGGGTCATGCTGACCGGCCACTGCCCCCGGCTGAGGTAGCACGAGCGGCTGACCTCGGTGAAGAGTTGGTTGAGGCCCGGCCAGAGGTAATCGGCAAATTGGACCTCCACGATGGGCCGCAGGCCCACGGCCGACATACCGACCGTGCTGCCGATGATGAAGGCCTCCTGGATGGGGGTATTAAACACCCGCTCGCGGCCGAATTTCTGGGCCAGCGTGGCCGCCTCGCGGAAAACGCCGCCGAGGCGGTGTCCCACGTCCTGACCGTAGAGCAGGCACTCGGGGTGCTCGCGCATCAGTTCCTCGATGGCGTGCAGGGCACTGTCTACCATCACCGTGGGTTCGGCACCGGCGGGGGTACGCTCGCCGCGCTCCTCCGTGATGGGCGTGGGCGCAAAGATGTGCTCATAAATGGAGGCGGGGTCCGGCTCGGCGGCGGCGCGGGCGCGGTTCAAGGCGGCGGCCACTTCCCGGCGGACTTCGTTTTCCACTTCCTCCAACTCTTCCGCGCCGGCCCCGGCGGACCGGCAGGCGGCGTAGAGTTTATCGTAGGGATCGCGTTGTCGGTGTTCTTCCAGATCATCGCGGTACCACTCCATCCGTACGCCCGAAGTATGGTGGTTGAGCAGCGGCACATCGGCGTGGAGCAGGATGGGGCGGCGTTCGGTGCGAATGGTTTCCAGCGCGTCCTCTACGGCCAGGTAGCAGGCGGCAAAATCGGTGCCGTCCACCCGGCGGGCTTCCAGACCGGTAAAGCCGGCGGCGTAGTCGGCGGCATCCTGGGCGCGCACCTCGTCGGCACTGGCGGAGATGTCCCAACCATTGTCCTGCACCAAATACAGGATGGGCAATTGACGCAGCGCGGCCATCTGGAAGGCCTCGGCCACTTCGCCCTCGGTCACGCTGGCATCGCCGAGGGAACAGACGGCCAGGGCATCGGTGGGTTGATGGTTGATGCGGTTGCGGTACTGGATACCCAGGGCCACGCCGGTGGTGGGAATGGCCTGCATGCCCGTGGCACTGGACTGGTGGATGATCTGGGTAACGCCCTCGCGCCGCAGGCTGGGGTGACTGTAATAGGTGCGCCCGCCGGAGAACGGATCGTCGGCCCGGGCGAGGAGTTGGAGCATCAGTTCGTAGGGTTCCAGGCCCAGGGCCAGCAGTAGGGCATCGTCGCGGTAGTAGGGCGAAACGAAATCGTCGGGCCGCAGTTGCAGGCCCAGGGCCAGCTGAATGGCCTCGTGGCCGCGGCTGGTGGCGTGTACGTATTTGGCGGTCTCCTTGGCGTTGGCCTCGTAAATCTCGGTCAACGATTTGGCGGTGACCAGTAGGCGAAACGCTTTCAACAGCTCGGTTTGCGCCGGCGGCTGGGCCGAGGCAGAAATGGTGGTGGTCATATCCGGGGGTGGTTGGGCATAATAGACATCGTATAAAGGAGAAAACGGGGCATTGGGTTTATCACGAATCGAAGTTCGTCGCAAGGCCGGTCAACCCTTCCCGAGAATTTAGCTTTCTTAGCGGTAGCTAACCAACCAGAACATTTTCCACCCATGACTTCCATCATCCAACAAGGCTCCGTTACCCACCGTACCGACGGGCACGGCGTTGCTACCCTCACCTTCGAGCACCCGGCCCATAATAGTCTGCCCGGCAGATTACTACAAGAACTTACCGACGCCATCGACACCCTGGGCGGCCGCGCGGATGTGCGCGTGATCGTGCTGCGTAGCGGCGGCGACCGCACCTTCTGCGCCGGGGCCAGTTTTGACGAACTGCTCGCCATCGAAGACCTGGCGGAGGGAAAAGAATTTTTCAGCGGCTTTGCCCGTGTCATCAATGCCGTTCGGCGCTGCCCCAAATTCGTGATCGCCCGCGTGCAGGGCAAAGCCGTGGGCGGCGGGGTGGGGCTGGCGGCGGCAGCCGATTATACCCTGGCCACCAAGTACGCCCAACTTAAACTGAGCGAGATCGCCATCGGCATCGGCCCGTTCGTGGTCGGCCCGGCAGTCCAACGCCGGGTGGGCACCAGTGCTTTCGTGCAAATGTCCTTGCAGCCGAAACAATGGTTTTTACCCGCCTGGGCATTGGAAAAAGGACTGTACCAGGAAGTGCTGCCCGGCACCGGGGAATTGGACGATGCCGTGGCTGAACTGGCCGCCGAACTGGCCGCCTACAGTCCCGCCGCCATGCAGGAACTAAAGGCAGTCGCGTGGGCCGGCACCGAACACTGGGAAACGCTGCTGGACGAACGCGCCGCCGTCTCCGGCCGCCTGATTCTCACCCCGGAAAGCCGCGCCGCCCTGGCTAAGATAAAACCTAACTAGCCGCTCATGCTCGTCCATCTCACCCTTGCCGACCTGCCGGCCATGCTGCCGCTCCTGCACCAACTGAATCCCGACCGGCCGGAAAGCACCATCGTCGATCGGATCACGATTATGTTCGGCCTCCCGCATTACCGCTGTTTCGGCTGGCGCGATCCGGAGCAGGATGGTCGCCTGATCGCCCTGAGCGGCGGCTGGCGCAGTACCCGCATCTACTGCGGCGAGCAGCTGGAGATCGACCACGTGATCGTGGACGGCAGCGTGCAATCGGGCGGCGTGGGCGCGCGCTTTCTGGCCGCCATCGAAAACTGGGCGCGGGAGAACGGCGTGGAGTCCGTGGAGCTAAATGCTTATACCACCAATTATCGCGGTCACAAGTTTTACTTCCGCAACGAGTATCATATTCTGGGCTACCATTTTCAGAAAGTGCTGTGAAGTGATTACTTGCGGTAAACGGATGCAAAAAGCGAACTTGCCTGGCTGTGACGGACTTATCCCTATTAGCCGTACCTTACACCAAAACCGTAACCCATGCTACTTGCCGTAGGAGGTTGGACCGAAGACACCGATGACGTGACCGCCGAGGCCGAGGGGCTGCGGTGCCTGGTTTTCCAGCGGGAGACGGGGGAAGTAAAACTGCTCTTCACCGCCGGCCTGACCCAGCCGACCTTCGTCACCACGGGCCCGGCGGACGGCAACACCTGTTACGTGACCCGCGAATGCACTCGCACGGCGGGCGCGGGCGTGGGGGCGTTTCAGGTGGTCAATTTACCGGGCGGCGGTTACGACTTCCACGAACTCGGTTACGTTGACGTGCCCTGTGACGAACCCTGCCACCTCGCTGTTTCACCCGATCGCAGAAGCCTTTACGTGGCCTGTTACGGCTCGGGCAATCTGTTAAATTACGCCCTGGAAAGCGACGGCCGCATCGGTGAGTTACGCCAGGACCTCCAGCACACAGGCAGCGGTCCGCACCCCCGGCGGCAGGAAGCACCCCACGCCCACTGCGCCCTGGTAGACAGCAAACGCAGTCTCCTCTACCAGTCCGATCTCGGAACCGACCAAATTTACGTCTACCGGATCGGCCCGGACGGCCTGCTCACCCAACGCCCCGAGTGGACGGTCAATACCCCGCCGGGGGCGGGTCCGCGGCACTTCTGCCCCTGTCCGCAGCAGGAATTTCTCTTCCTCATCAGCGAACTAAAACCGATCGTCAGCGTCTACCGCCTCACCGCCACCGGCCCCAAAGAGCACCAGCACCTGACCTACTTATCCACCGATTCCGCCAAGGGCAGTGCCATTGCTGCTTCCCCCGACGGCCTGTTCGTCTACGCCGGCGAGCGAAGTGAAAATATTATCGCCGTCTTTGAGTTCACCCCCGCCACCGGCCGCCTCAGCCTGCTGGAGCGCGTCAGCACCCACGGCGAGGTGCCGCGCGACATTATCCTTTCCCCCGACGGCAAATGGCTAATCGTCGCCAATCAGGATAGTCACGATCTGTGCTTTTTTAGCCGCGACACCGCTAGCGGTCGGTTGCGGTACAGCCACCGGTATGACAATATCGGTTCGCCGGCGGGGTTGTGGTGGGTGGGGGTTTGAGGGGCGGCACCCGTATCTTACCTGCGGCGATCGTCCCAGGCTTCTCGGAGTTGGTAGGTATGCTGCGCACCCTGGTAAGATCACTTTGCCCCCTACCCTCTATTCCCTATCCTACTAAAGTGGGCGTGCCCCCGGCCGAAGGCCGGGGTCGGTCCCTTCCAGGCTCGCAGGTCTGCTCGGCCCTGCGGGCTGTGGGCTATCGCCCTCACCTTCCAGGCACCTCACGCGGGGTTCGAGTGCCCTAAAATTTCACCGGCACCAGCTCCTTTCCGCCGCCCGAATAATCATAGAATCCGATCCCGGTCTTGCGGCCCAATTGACCGGCGCGTACCATATTGACCAGCAGTGGGCAGGGAGCATATTTATCGTGCCCGAAACCGTCCTGAAGCACGCGGAGGATGGCCAGGCAGGTGTCCAGACCGATAAAATCGGCCAGTTGGAGCGGACCCATCGGGTGGGCCATGCCCAATTTCATCACCGTATCTATTTCCATCACCCCGGCTACTCCCTCAAAGAGGGTAATGATAGCCTCGTTAATCATGGGCATCAGGATACGATTGCTCACGAATCCAGGATAGTCACGGACTTCCACGGGCTGTTTGCCCAGGTCGCGGCTGAGTTGCATCACCCGTTCCGTGGCGGCATCCGTGGTGGCGTAGCCGCGAATGACTTCTACCAGCTGCATGATGGGCACGGGGTTCATAAAGTGCATCCCGATCACCTGTCCCGGCCGCTGCGTGGCCGCCGCAATCTGAGTGATGGAGATGGAGGAGGTGTTGGTGGCCAGCAGGCAACCGGCGGGGGCGGCCTGGTCGAGAGTGGTGAAGATTTTCAGTTTCAGGTCCACGTTCTCGGTGGCGGCTTCCACTACCAGTTCGGCTTTGCTGACGCCCTCGGCCAGCTCGGTGGAGTCCAGCAGGCGGCCCAGGGTGGCGGTCTTATCGTCCTCCGTCATCCGCTCCTTGCGGATGAGGCGGTCCAGGCTGCCGGAAATGGTTTGGCGGGCGCGGTCCAGGGCATCCCGGTTCAGGTCGATGAGGGTGACGGCATGGCCGTTCTGGGCAAATAATTGGGCGATGCCGTTGCCCATGGTGCCGGCGCCGATTACGGAAACGTTCATGGTGGTGGGGGTTGGTGAGGGTGGCGCGAAGGTCGGAAAAAAATGGATTAATCGTAGCGATGCATCCCCTCAAACTACCGGCTCACGATCCAGATCGCTGTAGGGTTGATGGCCTCTTTCTTTCAACAAATCCAGGAGTAGATTACTCCCGCGTTGGCGGGCGAACTCCATTTCGCTACGAAATAGTTGTAGACAGAGCAACAGGTGGTGCGGGCGATTGTCGATTAGGAGTTTTTTGCCGTCCGGCTCATAGTGGTCGAGAATAACGCAAGTGATTTCTTCGCTTTCTCTGTTAGGTACTTCTATCGTCTCTTTGGGATTAAGAGCGTATTTAACAGTAGGCTGTCCAGTTTATCAGGCTTGAGCCAGTACAGGTTTTGCACTCGCTTCTTGGAGACCTCTCCCCCGGCCCGGCTATTCGTCTGGGTTCCCTTAACCCCAGCCGCCGCGGAGGAGAGGGGTGACGGGAAGTTGACATACAGTTAAAACTGTAGTGGGTAAACCTAAATAGATTGGACAGCCTACTGTTAGGTACTTCTATCGTCTCTTTGGGATTAAGTAAGAGCGTGTTTAAAAGTATTTGGGGAGAAAGAGAAAAAATGTGCGCTTCTTTTCGTGGTTCGCGCCCACACGCAACTCTAAAGTACTAAAATTACGCAAATAAATCGAGGCCGGATGGCGGTTCGCTATTCGAAGACGCAAGATGTTGCGTCTTTACTCATTCCATCGAGGCCGGATGGCGGTTCGCCATTCGGAGACGCAAGATGTTGCGTCTTTACGGATATATGGCTCATTACCTGCGGTGCTTCTCCAAATCGCAAAGCGATTTATCGAGGTCAGTCATTACCTGCGGTGCTTCTCTCAATCGCAAAGCGATTCTTCGAGGTCAATCATTCAGTCATTCAATCATTCAATCATTAACAAGCGTGAGGTGCCCGCAGGGGGCGTGCGCAGCACCGAGCGAACAGCGAAGCCCGGAGGGGACCGACCGTTTTCCGCCGGGGCGGAAACGGGCACGCCCCACGGAACGGTATTTTTAGATTCAGGCCCCGCGATGCGCAAACAACGGCCCGACGGCCCGGTTTTAGCAGCGGACGCCCCACGATCCGTCCGGCATTTACTACCTTCACCACGCACGCAAACGCCCCGCCCATGTCTCGACTCGTTATTGTATCCAACCGACTGCCCGTAACCATTAACCGTAAAAAGGACAAGTTTCATTATTATCCCAGCGCGGGGGGGCTGGCCACGGGCCTGAACTCGCTGGACCAGAGTTATGATATGTTCTGGATCGGGTGGCCGGGCCAGGAAGTGCAAAAATCCAAGGAGCGCGAACGGGTGACCAAGGACCTGGCGAAGGATAACCTGGCCCCGGTTTTTCTGACTACGGAGGAGATCGAACTCTATTACGAGGGGTTTAGCAATAAGACGATCTGGCCGCACTTTCACTATTTTACGGAGTATACTACCTACCGCGACGATTACTGGAATTCGTACGTGGAAGTGAACCGTAAATTTTTTCAGGAAGTCAAAAAACACCTGCGCGACGACGATATGGTGTGGGTGCACGATTACCAGCTGATGCTGCTGCCGCAGATGATCCGGGAGGAGTTTCCGGAGATCAGCATCGGGTTTTTCCTGCACATTCCGTTTCCGAGCTACGAAATCTTTCGTATCCTGCCGTGGCGCGACGAGCTGCTGCACGGATTGCTGGGGGCCGACCAGATCGGATTTCATACCTGGCACTATATGCGCCACTTTATCAGTGCCGTGTACCGGATCACGGGTTACGAGCAGGAGTTCGGCCGCCTGCACGTGGGCGAGCGCACGGTAAACGTGGATGTGTTTCCGATGGGCATCGACTACGAAAAGTACGCTTACCCCGACGTGGATGCGGAGAACGACCAGGGGTCGTTCGACCTGCGGGAGCTGCATAAGAACCGTAAAATCATCATGTCGGTAGACCGGCTGGATTATACCAAAGGCATACCGCAGCGCGTGCGGGCCTTTGCCAAATTCATCAAGGAGAACCCCAAGTACCACCGCAAGGTGGTGATGATCATGATCGTGGTGCCGAGCCGCGATGCCGTGGACACCTACAAGGACCTGAAGCAGGAAGTGGATGTGCTGGTGAGTAAAGTGAACAGCGAATTCGGCACTTTTGACTGGATGCCGATCCAGTATTACTACCGATCGCTTAACTTTGCCGAACTGACGACCCTGTACAAGGAGTCGGATATTGCGCTGGTGACGCCCCTGCGCGACGGCATGAACCTGGTGGCCAAGGAATACATTGCCGCCAAGGAAGAGAACCCCAGGGGGGTGATCATCCTGAGCGAAATGGCCGGTGCGGTACACGAACTGAACGATGCCCTGATCGTAAATCCGCAGGATGCCCAGGACATTTGCCAGGCGCTGGAAGTTGCCCTGGAGATGAGCGAAGAGGAACAAAAAGAACGCCTGCAGAAAATGCAGGAACTACTGCGCGTCTACAACGTAAAGCAGTGGGCCGCTAACTTTATTCACGAACAACGACGACAAAAAGAAAAGAACCAGATGAAATTGACCGCCCAACTTCGCGGACCGCAGGCCCATATAGTTCGTGACCAGTACCATGCCGCCGGGAAACGACTGTTCATCATCGACTACGACGGTACGCTGATGGATTTTAACGTAGACCCCCAGGCCGTGGCCCCCGAAGACCGGGTACTGAAACTGCTGACCGCACTGGCCGAGGACCCCAAAAATCGCGTCGTTATCAATAGCGGCCGCGACCGCAAAACGCTGGACGGCTGGCTGGGCCACCTGGGTACCGACATGGCCACCGAGCACGGCGTGTGGATGAAAGAAAATAATGAATGGACACTTAATTCCAACGTGAGCGACGGGTGGAAAGAGGACGTACAGGATATTCTGGACAACCTCGTCTCCCGCACGCCCGGCTCGTTTGTGGAAGAAAAAGATTACAGCCTGGCCTGGCACTACCGTGGTATCGACCGGGGGCTGGGCGAAAAACGGGTACGCGAGTTCAAGGATATGCTGGCCTACCTGATCCAGAACCAGGACCTTCAGATCCTGGAGGGTAACAAAGTGGTGGAGATCAAAAATGCCGGCGTGAACAAAGGCAAAGCCACCCAGCACTGGGTGAACCAGGAGGACTGGGATTTTATCCTCGGTATCGGTGATGACTCTACCGACGAGGATATTTTCCGCGCCATGCCCGCTGACGCCATTACCATCAAGGTGGGTCCCGGCAGCACCGAGGCCCGCTACAACCTGCCCAATGTGGCGGAGGTACGCGAGTTTTTCGAGGGTCTGGTGGAAATCGCTAAAACCGAAGCATGATCCATACCATCGACCTGAATTTTCTGGAGGTAGCGGGAGCCATTGCGGCTTTCGTCATCCCTACGGATAAGGGCGGCATCCTGGTGGAGACCGGCCCCTACAGCACCCATGAGACCCTGCTGGCGGCGGTGAATAAAATGGGCTTGCAACCCGCTGACATCCACGCCGTGTTGCTGACACACATCCACTTCGATCACGCCGGTGCCGCCTGGTGGTGGGCACGGCAGGGGGCTACGGTCTACGTACACCCGGCGGGCTACAAGCACCTGCAGAACCCCGAACGGCTGTGGAACAGTGCCGCCCGCATTTACGGCGACGATATGGACCGCCTGTGGGGCGAGATGCACCCCATAGACCCGGAAAAACTGATTGCGGTAGCGGACCGAGAAAACCTGCAATTGGACGGCGTAACGGTAACGGCCCACCACACGCCCGGCCACGCCAAACACCACATTGCCTGGCAGGTGGGCGAAGAATTACTGACCGGCGACGTGGGCGGCGTAAAGATCGGCAGCGGCCCCGTGGTGCCGCCCTGCCCCCCGCCCGATATCGACCTGCCGGCCTGGGAGACGTCCATTGCCCGCATCCGCGAGATCGCGCCGCGCCGGCTCTACCTGACCCACTTCGGCCCGGTGGAAAATACGGAGGGGCACCTGCGGGAGTTGGAGACGCGCCTCGAAAAAGTATGCCGCCTGGATCGAACCCCACGCCAGAGCCGGACAAGACCCGGAACGGATCACCCCCGCCTTCGTGGAATTCGTGGACGTGGACCTGAAAGAGGCCGGCGTAACGGACGAGGCCCAGCTGGCGGCCTACCAGGCGGCCAACCCGCCCTGGATGAGCGTGGCGGGCTTGGTACGCTACTGGAAACAAACGATGCCGGACAGCTAATCCGGCACCGGCCTATAGGAAATCAACTTAGCGTGTCTGACCCCCGTAATGATGGATTCGGGGGACTCCCTGTCGGTCGGTGCTGCGCACGGTACGGCTACCGCCGCCCACCGTCCAGGCACCTCACCCTTGGAGGGTCGTGGCGTGGTCATTACTCAAACGAAAGTAGGACAACCTAACGGTTGCCCTACGGTGGATGCAACTCGTTAGACGAGTGCTCCTTGAAGTACAAATGTATAAAATAATCGCCGGTTTGCTCGTTTTTTAACCTAGCACCTCACGCAGCGCACCCGAAATACTATAACCTCTCCCGGCATTCGTCGCAGTGAGTAGGTGGATGTACCTAATCAATCAGGGCGGCGGTGTAACCGCCGCCCTGATTGATTATTAGGCTAGTGCGAGGAGTTCTTCTCCTTGAATTTGATCAACTGGCGGCGCAGTTTATCCGTCACCTCGGTTGCGGCTTTCTCAATACTCTCGTCGGTAAATTCGGCGAACAGGTCATTACCGGGAATAGCCAGCCGGGCCTGCACGGTATAGCCATCAGTATTAATATTCCCGTCATCGGTTTTAATGTAGACGTCGCAGCGCTCGATCCGGTCGGAGAACGTCTCCAGTTTTTCGAGTTTCTCAATGATAAATCGACGAGTACCTTCTTTTGTATCCTGGGTATTATGGATGGTGGTATTCATGTATGGGTGGTTGAGTTAATTGGCGGATGAATGAAGCCATTCGGGGCGTGCCCCCGGCTAGTGCCGGGGTCGGTCCCTTACCGGCGCGGCTGTCGCCTTGGCCCTGCGGGCTGCTCTCCCGATAAATCGGGATCGCCCCGTCCAGGCACCTCACGCGGGTCGGGCAACTTCTATCTGTCAATCGGTAAAATGATGAAATGAGTTTTAAGCGGTTTCACGAAAGGTCCGGTTAGACCCTCCGTTCAGTAAGCTATAACCACTTCCCTGGCTCAGACGTTTGCTGCTCAATTGAAATATGCACCATTTGCCCCCGCCCGCTATTACCGGCTACGTTGATTACCACGGTCACCGCATTCCCTACATCCGCCGCGATCCGCCGGGTAGTGAGGGAGTTACGCCGATCATTCTGGTGCACGGCCTGACGGGGAGCGTCCGGTTCTGGGAAGCCGGATTTCCGGAGCCGCTGCGGTCCAATTTTCCGTGGCATAGCATCGGACTACCCCTGCACGCGCCCGCCACCCTGCCCACGGACCCGGATCAACTGGACCTGAGCGAGCAGGATTATGCAGAACTATTACTGGCGGTAATCGATCACCTGGCACCCGGCCGGCCGGTACACCTGTTGGGTTACTCGCTGGGCGGCTTTGCGGTCCTCAATTTGGCGGCCCGCCATCCCGAGCGAGTTAAGAGCGTCGTCAGCATCAGCGGTTTCACTACCGGCCGCGTACAGGGCCTGCGCGATTTCATGGGATTCCTGGCGCAGGACGGCCCGGGGCGCAAAACGCTCTTTCACCTTGGTTGGCGGTTCCTGCACCTGCACCCGCTCTGCTACCGCTGCGCTCTGTATTTGGATGCCGCCGACTGGTCCGCGCTAACCAAATATGGTTACTTGGGCGAGACTATTCGCAATATGTGGCCGGACATCCGCCGCCACCGCGTAGCCGCCTTTCGCCGCCTGTTCCGCGCCCTGCTAACTATGGATATCGGCCCGGAAATTTCCCGTATCACCGCCCCCACCCTGATTATCGTCGGGGCGGACGATCCGACCATCCCGATTTCCCACCACCGCGAATATGCGGCGGCCATTCCGGGCGCACGGTTTACTGCACTGGCGGGCGCGGGGCACATCCCCTTCGCCGAACGGCCGGAGGAATTTAACCGGATACTATGGGAGTGGTATGAAAGCGAGACGAGTGATGTATGATCTATGGTAAAAGACGCCTTCTTCGTTTGCGGATGCGCTGCATGAACATAACCGCAGGCGATCTGGTGACCCGACGTGAAAACATCAAACATCGTACATCAGACATCTACCTCCCTACTCCGCCGCCGGCTTGCGCTTTTTGCGCTTGGTCTTGAAGAGTTCTTTCAGTTCCTTTTCGGAAAGGAAATCCCATTCCCGGAAGGTGCGGTTGACGTACTTCTTAATGTCTTGGTAATCACGGCCGCGCTTGTCGGTGTAGACTTTGATGAGGCGTTTGACGTAGGCCAACGAAAGCATTTTCAGCCGCTGGTTGAACGCCTGGTTGCCGAAAAGCTGGATATAAGTGGTAAATAATTTACCGATTTCAAAGAACTCGGTAAATTCATCCGTGCCCAGATTTTCCAGGTAGCGTTCCAGGTAGCCGTAGACGCTCAGGCGAAGGTTCTCGTTGAAATCGCTGAGGCCCTCGTGCCGGTAGTAGACGGTTTTGATGGCTTCCTGTACATCCTGAGTTGTGTAGTCGTCCTCGTGGATCTTGTCCGTTACATCGAAGTAATCGGTCAGGGTATCTTCTACCTTGTGGTCCATGTGGGCACCCAGGCGTAGTTCTTCCTCGGGGCCGAAACTGATGCTCTTGTCTTCCTTCAGTTTGATGAGGAGTGCCAGTACGATATCGGCCGTTTTCTCGGGACGGGCCTTGCGCTCGGCGGTGATTCGCTTGGTGAGGGCGGCACTCTCCTCCTTGCCCGGTTCCAGGTAGGCGGCGTAGATGGCGGCGATTTTGATCAGCTCGTCGTGGCCGCTCAGTTCGTCGTTGGTTACCAGCTCGTGCAGGGGTTCTACCAGCGAGGCGTTGTCGTATTCCGTATTGAAACGGTAGAGGATGAAGTCCTTGACATTATTGGCCAGCAGCGTCATCTCGGTCTGATCCAGCGGAAAATCAGCCGACTGGTAGTTATCCGACTTGAACTGCCGCAGGAAACGACCGTAGGCGCGGCGACGCTCGTCGGCCGATACCTGAAACTCTTCTTTTTTGTGGCTGAGCAAGAAATTACGCACCCGTTTGTTACCCACTTCCTGGATCAGGTTGGTGGTCCAGATATCGCTACTCAGCGCAAAACCGACCTGGATACTCTGCCCGATCCGCTGCTTGAGAATACCGAAATTGGACGAGTTGGCGATGGTCAGCAGCACTTCCTTGAAGTGTTCCTGCGGCCGCACGTAACGGTAATGCTCATTGATCTCGCCGCGCAGCACACTGAAACCCAGCACGCGGGGGAGGAACAGCCCCTCGAAAGCATCGTCGAGCAAGATTTCTTCCAGGGCCACCAATTGCAACGGCCTGTCGGCGGCCACCGCTTCGTAGACCTCCGCGATGCGGGGTTCGAACTCGTCTTTGAGGGTATTGTAAAAATCGTCCTCTTCCTCATCGAGGTACTGCGCCAAATGGGGGGATGCCTGGATTTCTCCCGCAATGGTTTCCAGTTGGTCCAGGTATTCCTGCTCTAAATCGTACATAATTCTTTATTCTCGGCCTATTTTAAATAAAAACCTGGTAATACGACAGTCGGTATTACCAGGTTTCCACACCCCCGTGGGTGCGCCGCGAAGGTAGGACTTTTTTTTGGTAAGGGTGGTGGTGTTGCAAAATAACGTGGCGGCCGAGCCGCCTGCTCGGTCCAGAACGTTCCGGTTCGTTTGCGTGAGGTGCCTGGAGGGTGATCCGCGTCAGCGGGCAGCCCGCAGGGCCAAGGCGAATGCCGCGCCTGGAAGGGACCGGCCGGCCCGTTGAGGGACGGACACGCCCGAACTAATAATTGGTACAAACTACTCGCTATCCGACTATTCAACTACGTAAACGACCAAACGGCCAGTGCCAGACCGCCCACCAAAAAGCAGTAGTAAGCAAAGTACCGCAGCTGCGCACGGCGGACGAGGCGAATCATCCAGAGGCAGGCGAAGATGCCGGTGATGAAGGCGGCCGTGAAGGCAACGCCCAGGGCGACGGGGTTGGTGGCTGCACCGAGGTCTCCGTCGAGGAGGTCCTTGGCCATTTTGCCGAGGATGAGCGGGACGACCATGAGAAAACTGAAGCGTGCCGCCCGTTCGCGGTCGATGCCGAGCAGGACGGAAGTGCCGATGGTGGCACCCGAGCGGCTGATGCCCGGCAGGATGGCAATGGCCTGTGCCAGGCCCACGATGAGGGCGTCGGACCAGCCGACGGCTCGTTCGGTACTTCGGGCACGATCGGCGAGGAGCAGCAGCAGGCCGGTAACAAAAAGCATGAGGGCCACCAGGGTGATGTTGCGGTTGAAAAGCGTGTCAAGGTAGTCGTCGAGGAAGAGGCCCACCAGGGCGGCGGGGATCATGGACAGCACGATCTTGGCGCTGAATTGCGTGTGCTCGTTCCACTGGAAGGAAAACAGGCCGCGCAGGATCTCCCACACCTCGCGGCGGAAAACCACCAGCGTGGCCAGGGCCGTGGCGGCGTGGACGGTGACGGTGAGCAGCAGTGAATCGGGGGCCAGGCTGTTGTCCTGGGTGATCCACTTGGCCAGTTCGAGGTGGCCGCTACTGCTGACGGGCAGGAACTCGGTAAGGCCCTGCACGATGCCGAGCAGGAGGGCGCGGAGGATTTCAGTCACCGTTTACTTCTTGAAAACGGCATAAATGACCACGCCCAGACCACCGAGGATGACAAAGGGGGCCAGCACGGTGCGGCGGAAGCTGTAGATGATGTCGGGGTCCCAGGTTTCCGGGTCGGGCATGGCACCGCCGGCCATGAGGAGCATGCCGAGGAAGACCAGGGCCGTGCCGATGCCCATCCAGATATAGGTGTCGCGGCCGAAAGTGAGCGGGCGCCGGGGACCGGTATCCGCCTTGCGGGTGGTACGCGTGGTGCGGGGCGCGGCGGCAGCGGCGGGCGCGGCGGTTCCGGATACCACGGGTCCTTCAACGGATGCGCGGGCGCTCTGGCGCTCGGCGCGTTCTTTTTTGGATAGCTTCTTGGCCATATTCGGAGTATTTTGGGGGAAGGTGGTGTTAGTAAAGTTCATCGACCCGCAGGCGCAGGTACTTGCGGATGGTAAAATAATTGCTCAGCCAATTGATGGCCACACCGAGAACCAACAGCCCGGCGGCGAGCGGCAAAAGTAACTCGGGACGGGCGAAAACCCGCAGATCCGGCACCTGAGAATTGATCCAGAGCAGCATGGCCAGCAAACCGATGACGGCCAGCAGGCCGCTGATGAAGCCCCGCAGCAGGGCGCGCCGCAGGTAAGGGCGACTGATAAAGCCCCAGGTGGCACCGACCAGTTCCTGCGTTTTGATGAGGAAACGGTCGGCGTGCAACGTCAGCCGCACGGTATTGTGAATAAGTACGACGGCAATGACCACGAAGAGCAGCCCCGCCACCAGTGCGATGAGGCCGATGGTGCGGGCGTTGTCGGCCACGCGGTCGATGAAGTTGTCCTGGTAATAAACGTCGGCCACGGCGGGGCCGGCGCGCAGTTGGGTGCTGATGCGCTCCAGGCTATCGGAGCGCAGCGCGGCGGCATAGACGTTGAAGGTGATCACGTCGTGCAGGGGGTTGGTCAGGTCCAGTTGGGCCAGGTCCTCACCCAGGTCTTCGCCCAGTTCGCGCAGGGCCGTCTGGCGGTCGGTAAATCGGACGCTGCCGGGCCGCACGTAAGGCCGGGAACTAAGTTGGGCAGTAAACTCGTTACGCGCATCGTCGCCGATCTCGTCTTCGAGTTCCACGATGATGTCCACGTTTTCTTTCAGCGTTTTACTCAGGTGCCCGGCCTGGAGGAGCCAGAAGCCGAAAAAACCCAGCACGAACAGCACCAGTGCCACGCTTACCGTGGGGTAAAAGTGCGAGGGCTTGCGACCGGAAATGGGGCTGGCGGATGACATTGGGCGCGAAGATACGAAGCGGTACCTGAATGGCGGGCGGGATGGCGGGCATCGCGGTATTTTAATACTTTTGGGCGACGTTAAAACCAGGATAGGCTTAAATAAGCATACCAACTTACCAGCGGCAACGCCGCCTACTAACTCCGAGGAGCCTGCGACGATCACCGCAGGTAAATTACGGGCGCAACCCCTCCAATCCATGAGCACTTTTTCCCTCACCATCCTGGGCACCTCCGCCGCCGTGCCCGCCCACGGCCGCTTCTGCAGCGGGCAACTGCTGCACACGGAGCGGGAGTCGATCCTGATCGACTGCGGGGAGGGGATCCAGCTACAACTGCAAAAAATCGGCGCGGGCCACGGGCGTATCGACACCATTCTGATCAGCCACCTGCACGGCGATCATTTTTTCGGCCTGTTCGGGTTGCTCACCAGTTGGATGCTGAACCGGCGGCGGGAGCCGCTACTGATTATCTCGCCGCCGGGGCTGCGCGAGATGATCACGCCGGTCATTCAGCTGGATAAGTTTACGCCGCCCTTCCCCATTACTTTTCAGGAAGAAGCACCCACGGGTTTAGAGCGGGTGTACCGGACCAGACAACTGGACGTATTCGCTTTTCCGCTGCGCCACCGCATCCCCACCAACGGCTACCTGGTGCGCGAGCTGGAGCGGCCGCGCTCCATCCTGCCCGCCAAGATCGAGGAGTACGCCATCCCCTACCCCGCCATCCCCGCCGTCAAGGCCGGCGGAGACTTTTCCCTGCCGGGCGGCGGCACCGTCCCGAACGGCGAGTTGACCACCGACCCGCCGCCCAGCCGCAGCTACGCCCACTGCTCGGATACGCACTACTTCCCCGAGATCGTGGAATTTATCCGTGACGTCAACCTGCTCTACCACGAGGCCACCTTCCTGCACGAGGACCTGGACCGTGCCCTGGAGACCGATCACACCACCGCGCACCAGGCCGGTTTGGCGGCGCGGGATGCGCGGGTGGGGCAGCTGGTGATCGGCCACTATTCCGGTCGCTACACCGATATTGAGGCATTGGAGGCGGAGGCGCGGCGGGTGTTTCCGCTCACCTCCGGGGCGCGGGAGTTGCAGCGGTATACGGTGCCGTTTGTGGGGAGAATGAAGGATTGAATGATTGAATGATCGAAGGATTGAATGATCGAAGGATTGAATGATGGAACGTAGAGACGCAACATCTTGCGTCCAGGCGACCAACAGTCGCCGCCATTATTCCTCCGAGGCAACATCGGTTCGGCCGCCGCCGAATTTATTGTTTTTCGGAGGCGTGAGCCTCGATCAAACATCTTCCCCCACCCCCCCGACAACAATCTCTTACTACAGGGTGTCCCCTTGCCGAACCACGCAACTAACCCATGATCAAACTAACCCAATACTCCCACGGTGCCGGCTGCGGCTGCAAGATCGCCCCCGCCGTACTGGATAAAATGCTGGCCGGCCAGACGGCCCGCCCCGATGCCAACCTGCTGGTAGGTAACGACGAGCGCGACGACGCCGCCGTTTACGACCTGGGCGACGGCACCGCCATCATCAGCACCACCGATTTTTTCATGCCCATCGTCGACGATCCGCATACCTTCGGGCGAATTGCGGCGGTCAACGCCATATCGGACATCTACGCCATGGGCGGCACGCCGCTGCTGGCCATCGCCATCCTCGGCTGGCCCATCAAAGAGTTGGCCCCCGAAGTAGCGGGTGAGGTCATCAGCGGCGGCCGCGCGGCCTGCGCTGAGGCGGGGATCGCACTGGCCGGCGGGCACAGCATCGACAGCCCGGAACCGATCTTCGGGCTGGCCGTCACGGGGCGGGTGTCCATCGACCGGCTGAAAAAGAACGCGGGGGCCAAGCCCGGCGACCTGCTTTACCTCACCAAACCGCTGGGCGTCGGCATCCTCGCCACCTCCCAGAAAAAAGGCATCCTCCAGCCCGCGCACGCCGAACTGGCCGTACGCAGCATGACCACCCTCAACAAAATCGGCGAAGAACTGGCCTCCCTGCCCGCCGTAAACGCCATGACGGACGTAACCGGTTTCGGCCTGCTGGGTCACCTCAGCGAAATGTGCGCGGCTTCCAAAACGAGTGCCGGGATCGACTTCGCCGCCGTCCCGCTGCTCGACGAGGCCGCCCTCGATCACTACCTCGGTCGGGGCGCATTCCCCGGCGGCACCACCCGCAACTGGGACAGCTACGGCCACCGCATCGGCACCATCACCGAGCGGCAGCGTCGCCTCCTGGCCGACCCCCAGACCAGCGGCGGCCTGCTCGTCAGCCTCGATCCGGCCGGGCGCACCGACTTCGAGCGCATCGCCCGCAAACACGGCCTGGACCTCCAACCGATCGGCAACATGCGCGCAAGTGCGGGGGATATTCTGGTGCAGGTAAAGGGCTAGCGAATGATTTTTCTCGGGGCGTGTCCCCCGGCCGAAAGGCCGGGGGCCGGTCCCCTGCGGGCTTCGCTGTTCGCTCGGTGCTACGCACTAAACCCTCCGGGCACCTCACGCGGCAAACCCGTCTATTTCCGTTCTACCCCTACCTTTTCACCATGCCGCCAATCAGCCACCGCCATGAACCTCGAAGATTTCCGCACCTACTGCCTCTCCCTGCCCGGCACGGATGAATCCCTGCCCTTCGGCCCCGATACCCTGGTGTTCAAAGTGAAAAATAAACTGTTCGCCCTCATGGGCCTCGACGAACCCGAGCCGCGTGCCAACCTCAAGTGTGACCCCGCCCGGGCACTGGAACTACGGGACACGCACGAAGCCGTCATCCCCGGCTGGCACATGAACAAGAAACACTGGAACACCGTGTACTTCGAGCGCGATGCCGCCGACGAGCTTATCTACCAACTGATCGACCACTCCTACGCCCTGGTGGTAGCCGGTCTCCCGAAAAAAGTGCGGGAAGAATTAGCGGCGGAACAATAATACCACCGCCCCATTACGTTAGCCGCCAGTTGACGGCAAAGGCCCCTGCGGTTGAATCAAAGCGAAATTTTGGCATATGAAAAGTGCCTTGTTTCAATAAAATTCGCGCAAGAAGAAAAAATATGCAACCGACGTGTTACTTTCGCGGCGCGTTGCATTATACCAGCGTCAATTCGCCTGAGGGCCGGTCATCGTTCCGGCCCGGCGGCAACTCACAATCACCCGCCGCCGGTTTTCCGTCGGTTCTTGTTCAACCTGTTTTTGGGGCCCGTCGCAACCGTAAGGTCCCCTATTCATCAAACCATCCATATGAGCTTTCTGAAGTCCAAGGGTTTCAAGTATCTCAAGAACTTTATCATCGGTATCGGTGCCGCCGCCGTATTGGTAGGTGCGCTTGCCAAGATTCAGAGCTGGGCCATCGCCGATCTCCTGCTGACCGTAGGTATGTTGACCGAAGCCTTCATTTTCGCTTTCCTGGGTATCATCGGCCCGGAACCCGATTACTACTGGGACAAACTTTACCCCGGCCTGAATAACTACAACGCCGATATCCAGCCCCTTACGGCCGGTCCCGTAGGTGCGGTAAGCAACGTGCCCGCCCTCAACGGCGAAGTGGTCGAGCAGCAATTGGGCGGTATGCTCAACGAGCTGCAAACCATGTCCAAGAGCATGAGTAGCCTCAAGGCCCTGCAGGAAGCCGACTTCAGCGGTGCCAGCCAGCAGATCCAACAAATGGGTAATTTCTACGCCAAGCTCAACGAGGCCATGGCCGACCTGGCCGATACCGTAGACGATACCAAGCGCTACAAGGACAACCTGTCTGCCCTGAACGAGAACGTGGCCCAGTTGAACAACAGCTACAGCCACCTCAACAACGTATACGGCAACATGATCTCCGCCATGCGCGGGGCCTAAGCCCACTCGTTGACGGTCGTCTTCCGCGGCCGATTCCTTTCGTGAGCGCCGTCTTTGCAACAGACGGGGCGGCGCTCACTCCTTCTTATTATTCCACTTTGCTTTCCACGGATCGGGCCGGTGCCAACCGCCCCACCCCTTCCGCCGTGAAAGCCTCTAATAACAACTTATGTCAATTCCCAAGGAACCGCGGCAGTTGATGATCAACATCATGTACCTGGTACTGACTGCCATGCTGGCGCTCAACGTATCCGCCGAGGTAATGAATGCCTTTTTCACCCTCGATAAGGGTAATATGGACACGATGGCCATCGTGGACGAGCAACTGAATTCTTCGGAGGCTGCCCTGAAAGAACTTTTGTCGGATGAGTCCAAGCAGAAATTCCGTCCCATCGAACCTGCCATCCAGCAGGTCCGCGCCAAGTCGGCCGAATTCATGACTTACGTCAACGAACTGCGCGATCTGATGATCGATGCGTCCGGCAATAACAATGGTAGCGTAGATGAAGGCGATTATAAGGAAGACCATGGTAACACGGTCATCAAAGGTAAGAAGAACAAGGATGTAACCACGCGCCTGCTCGTAGACGAAGGCCGGGGTGAGGAACTGAAAGAGAAGATCAAATCGACTCGCCAGGAGTTGATCGACATCTACTCCCGCTTACTTGAAGAGAACAAGCAAGTATTCGGTCTTAATGACGCGCAAGTTGCTGCCAAGGAGCAGAGCATCGGTGCCAACATGGCTTTCAATGTTAACGAAGATATTTGGAAGGGTACCGACAAAGAAAGCTGGGCGGATTTCAAATTCCGTCAGATGCCCCTGGCCGCCGTCCTGCCGCTAATGTCGCAGATTCAGGCCGACCTGAAGACTTCGGAAGCTAACATGGTCAACGATATGATCAGCCTGGCTGGTGGTAAGACCATCACCTTTGATAAATTCTTCCCCGTGGTTCAAGCCGACCGCTCCTACGTGGTAGGCGGCGAACAGATTAAGGCCAAGATTTCGGTGGGTACTTATAGCTCTACGCTGGATCCCGCTAACGTACGGATTTCCGTAAACGGTTCGCCCCAGCGGATCAACCCCGACGGTACGGCAGACTACAATATTACCGGCAGCGGCACGGGATCGAAGACGGTCCCCCTTTCGGTAGCCGTAACCAACCCCCTGACGGGCGAGGTAACGGAAGGAAAGGGCGAGTTCACCTACGAAGTAGGCTCCCGCTCGGTAGCCGTTTCGGCCGATAAGATGAACGTGTTCTACATCGGCGTGGATAACCCCATGACGGTTTCGGCCGCCGGAGTAAGCTCTAATGATGTGCGCGTAAATGTTGCCGGTGCCGCCTCCAGCAAAGTGAACAACAGTTCTTACGTAATCAAGCCCACTACCCCCGGTAACGCTACCGTAACGGTTACGGCCAATGGCACGACGCTTGGTTCGTTCCCCTTCCGCGTCAAGCGGATTCCCGATCCCCAGGCTCGTCTTTCCGGTAAAGTAGGCGGTACCATCGGTTCCGGTGAGTTCAAGGCACAGGGCGGTGTCGGTGCCTTCCTGGATGATTTCGACTTTGACGCCACCTGCCAGGTAGCCGGTTTCGAGATCGTCTACGTCGCCAAGCGGCAGGATGCCGTACCGAACAATAACGGCGGCGCCCGCTACGACGGTACTTCCCGCGAACTGGTCAATCGGGCCAAGCCGGGCGATACCTACTACTTCAACAACGTCCGGGCAAAGTGCCCCGGTGATAACTCGACACGTCAGATCAACTCAATGGTCTTCACCATCCGCTAGTTCTGCCAGATGTTAAGGTGAGCCGATCATTTGGTTGACTCATTATTATACCGCACTTTTACGGGCCGGTCAGCCAACCTTCGTTGACCGGCCCGTTTTATATCCCGACCGGACGGCTCGTTCCTTTCGGCGGACTTATCGCTACTTTCGATGCAAATTCCCGTAACCGGACACTAATCACTCGGGTACACACGTTCGATTCGGGGTATATATTCAGCTTTTAAACCTCCTTTTTCTATGAAGTTCGCGTTAACAATTTTCAGCCTGATCCTGTGTCTGGGCGCGCTCTCCGCGCAAATTCCCGGTCAGATCATGGGCGTCGAGTCCGATGATCCGGTCACGCCCACTAACAACGGCCCCGTCATCGACGGCGTTGTCGAAAAATCCACCATCGCCGAAAAGCGGGTACTCCCCTACGAGCACATCCGTGAGAGCGATATTTTCTACGAAAAGCGGGTCTGGCGCGTAATCGACATCCGCGAGAAGATCAACCTTCCCTTCTCCTATCCGGAGCGCCCCTTCTTTACCATCCTCCAGGAGGCGGCCGAGAAAGGTGACATCACTGTATACAGTACGATCGACGACAAATTCACCACCCCCCTTACGCCCGAAGAAGTCGGCCAGATGGGGGCTAGTGTGGACACCGTCGTTACCTTCGATCCCGTCACCTACGAGGAAAAGACGGAAGTAGTTGTTAACGAACTCAACCCCGCCGACATCAAGCGTTACCGCATCAAGGAAGACTGGGTTTTCGACGAGGAAAGTTCTACCCTCAAGGTCCGCATCCTCGGCATCGCTCCCCTCAAGGACGAGTACGACGAGAACGGCAACTACCTCTACGAGCTACCCATGTTCTGGGTCTACTACCCCAACGCTCGCGAGGCCCTGGCCCGCGAATCAGCCTTCGCCTTTGGCAACCAGGCCGCCAATCGCACCTGGGAAGACGTAATGGAAATGCGTTTTTTCTCCAGCTACATCATCAAGGAAAGCAACGTCTTCGACCGCCGCGTCCAGGATTACGTCACCGGCTACGATGCCCTGATGGAAGCCGACAAGATCAAGCAAGAGATCTTTAACTTCGAGCACGATCTGTGGGAGTACTAATCTGGTATTTTTTTGTTAGCTAAAAAAGCCCCCCATCCGCGTGTAGTGTGGATGGGGGGCTTTTTTGTTGCGCGACTGGTCTGTGATTTGGTCAGGCATAGATTCTGGAGTACTTGCTCGATTTTGTTCAAGCTGCCCAGGATAAAGGAAATTCTATTCGTTCGCACTCAAAATTGACGTAGGTGCCCGGCCATTCTTCCCACTTCTTTACTAATCCTGCTTTCACCGGGTTGTCTAAGATGTATTGGAATACTCGGTCAAACCTTCCACGTCTGACATTTCTATCGAAGTAACCTACTTCCCAGAAGGGAGAGCCGGTTCTACCCAAAATTTTATTGGCATTCAAGGATGTAAAACTCTTATGTGCTTTCATCAGTTGCCCCGTATCCATTCTGGCGGCAGTGGTGGTAGAAAGTAAGATATGGACGTGATTGCTCATGATACAAATGGCATAGATTCTTATCTTTCTATGAGTTTCCAGCCATTTCCAAGAATCAAAAACTATTTTTCTAATCGGTTCTTGACTTAGATAAAAAGGGCCGCATTTACGCTGATGAATAGCATTCTCTATCCTTTGTTCATATTTATCTTCAATCATCTCCACCCATTCTTTACGTGCATTATTTTTTCTATCCGTCGATGTACTCCTGAGTTTTATTTCCATCCGTTCCATGTCTCGCTCCCGATCCAGTGAAATTTTCTTAATTATTGAGGCCGGCAAGCTATCCTTTAGCCGATACACAATATGTACAGGTACTAAAGAAAGGTCTTGGTGTGGTACTTTTTCTGCTTTGTCACTGCTCATTGTATCCTGTTGTTAAGTTATTATTAAGTGTGTCAAGCCACTCACAACAGACGGTAAACTATCCCGCATATTGGTGTTCGACTATCATATTGGTGTTCGACCTCCGGTCGGGCGGGTTTGGCTTCCGACCTCTGGTCGGGGAAATCATACGACCGGAGGTCGATAGCCAAACCCGCGAGACCGGAGGTCACGCACCAAACCCGCGAGACCGGAGGTCACGCACCAAACCCGCGAGACCGGAGGTCACACCCCCTATGCCGAACCGTATACCTCGGTTTGCACAAAAGCACGATATTTTTTTCAAATAAGTTTATGGTGGCAGTTATCTACGTAATGATGTTCAACCATCGTATTGGTGTTCGACCTCCGGTCGGGCGGGTTTGGCTTCCGACCTCTGGTCGGGGAAATCATACGACCGGAGGTCGATAGCCAAACCCGCGAGACCGGAGGTCACGCACCAATCGCGAGACCGGAGGTCACACCCCCTATGCCGAACCGTATACCTCGGTTTGCACAAAAGCACGATATTTTTTTCAAATAAGTTTATGGTGGCAGTTATCTACGTAATGATGTTCAACCATCGCATTGGTGTTCGACCTCCGGTCGGGCGGGTTTGGCTTCCAACCTCTGGTTGGGGAAATCATACGACCGGAGGTCGATAGCCAAACCCGCGAGACCGGAGGTCACGCACCAAACCCGCGACCGGAGGTCACGACCCCGAGAGACTGGAGGTCACCCGCCCCGCACCTCCCCGTTCGCAAACCGAAACCGCAACGTCGCCATATCCTTGCGGACGACCTCGAACACCGTGGGGCCGTTACTGAATTTTACCACGGCCGTTTGGCCGCTTTTGACGCGGCTGGTGAAACAGACCTCATACAGGGCAGTACCGTTGGCGAGGGAAGTACCCTGCAGGGCGGCTTCCGTCCAGAGGGAAGAGAAGTAACCGGCGGAGGTGAAACGGGTACCGAAACCATCCTCGCGCAGGCCGGGGAGTTTGAAATTGCTCACTTTATCGAACTCCAGCTGGGTAGAATCCCAAGTGATGGTGTACTGGAGGCCGATGATATCCCGGAAATTTTCGGCTACTACGGGCAGGCACACATGGTCTCCGGCGGAAGCGGTGGCGGAGCCGAGGCGGAGCAGCAGGTAGTCATCGGAAGTGGGGGTGCTGGTGCCGGGCCGGGGTTGGGTGTCTTCGGCGATGCGGGCCGAGGTGTCGATGGTACCCTGCACTTCTTCGGGTTCGGTGGCGCAGGAAAAAAGTAGAACGGGGACAAGTAGCAGGTAGAGGAGACGGGTATTCATGGCTGGCTTTGCTAAATTTAGTGGACGATGTTACGGGGCAAAGATGCACAGAAAGCCGCAAAAACCGGCACGGGTGCTGGAGCGGGAACCGAGGAGAGCTTAATCGATGAGCATGGGTCCGATCAATGGCAAAGCCGGTGATTGGTGTGAGGAAGCAGGTAAACACGATAATTTTCGCTAGCGGTGGTACAATCCGGTCGGTTCCCCTACATTCGCGCTAAAACCACTTATGGCAAGCCCGCAGAATTTACACGATCAAATCAAGACCGATTACGCCTCCATCGTGGTGCGGAACGAGGAGACCGGTGGAGAAACACAGCGGGCCACGGTTTGCGGACCCATCCACGATCCGATCGCGGGGCGGTACGCGACTTTTGCCGGTTACCGTGAGGCATCCGACCTGGGGCTGAGCTGTGCTTTTCCGTTCACGTTTGCGGGGATCGAAAAAGGGGATGCGGTAGCCGACCTGGGCTGCGCGGCGGGGGTGGATTCATTCATCGTGCGGGAGATGGTGGGTGAGACGGGAATGGTACATGGCTTCGATCTCACGCCCGCGCTGGTGGAGCGGGGACAACGGATTGCCGCCGCCAATGGAATGACTAATATCCAATTTCGGGAGGCCGATATTACCGCTCTGCCCCTGGACGATGAATCCGTGGATGCGGCAATTAGCAACGGAGTGTTCAGTTTGCTGCCCAACCCCGGGGCGGGGTTCCGGGAAGCCTTCCGTATCTTGCGGTCCGGCGGTACTTTTGCGCTGGCCGACATCAATCGCCGCGTGGATTATTCGCCCGCTGATTACGCAACGATCTTGGAACTGACCGGTTGCCTGAACGGTATTCGCCGGCACCGGGCTTATCTGGAGTTGGCGGCTGAGGCCGGATTTACCCGCATCGAGGTGGCCGAAGAACGACCGGTAGTATTTGCGCCCGGCCAGATCAGCGAACACCAGGCCGACGGGATATTCATCTCGGTTTATCGGTTGGTGAAGGGGTGAGCGTGTAACCTGCTTACCGGAGAGTTCTTTCTCCCGTAATTGCGTGAGGTGCCTGGAAGGGCCGCCGTTTAGGCGGAGTGCGCAGCACCGAGCGAACAGCGAGCCTGGAAGGGACCGGCCCCGGCCTTTGGACGGGGACACGCCCAGTAAAAATAACCGCAAAAACCAACCCGTGAAAATATATACCAAGACCGGCGATACCGGCCAAACCGCTCTCTTCGGCGGCCGCCGCGTGGCCAAGGACGAACTGCGGATCGAAGCCTACGGCACCGTGGACGAACTGAACGCCTGCCTGGGTTTGCTGGCCGATCATTGCCCCGTGGACGGAGACGAACACGCCGCCGTCCGACGCATTCAGGCCCAATTATTCAGCTTGGGCGGCAGTCTTGCTTCCGACCCCGCCAACCGCAAAACCGACGGCGTGGTGACCGTCCCGGCCGCCTGGATCGAAGAGTTAGAAACCGCCATCGACGCCATGAACGAAGCCCTGCCCGCCCTGCGCCACTTCATCCTGCCGGGTGGTCATCCCGCCGTCTCGTACGCGCACCTGGCCCGAACCGTCTGCCGCCGCGCCGAGCGCCGGTGCGTCACGCTGGACCGCGCCGAAGCCGTGGAAGCCACCATTATCACTTACCTCAATCGGCTGTCCGATTACCTCTTCGTCCTGGCCCGCGCCCTGGGTCAAAAAATGGGCGTGGCGGAAGTAAAATGGGTGAACCCGACCTGATTATTCTTGGCCTTTATACGCTTTTAGCCCGGCGGTGTACTTCCTTTTGCATCAGCGGTTCCAGCCACTCGAGTATGAACTGTTTGACCCGGGCCTTTTCCGGGTCATTGACGAGGTCGTGATACAAACCGGGCCAAGCCCTGAAGGTAACCGGGCCGCCGCTGACCCGGCCCGCAAAATCGCGGCTGCCGCCGAAATCGGTCAGTGCATCTGCGTCGCCGTGCATGATAAGCGTGGGCGCGGGAAGCGGGCCGCTGTAAGCGTCCAATTCGTCGGCTTTTTCGATGATGGACAGGGCCGTCTGGCTGGTGATCCGGTCGTGCGTGAGCGGGTCGGCATCGAAGTGGGCATTGAAGGCCGGGTCACGCGAGAGCTTACTTTGGTCCAACTGATTGTGCTGACTGAAGGACGGATAAATGCTGCGGATCAGCTTGCCGAAACCGATCAGGAGCGGCGACGGCTCGAAGGGCAGGCGGATGTGCGGGGCCGAGACCACGGCACCCGAGATGCGCGGCTTGCGGTGGATGAGGTAGTTGAGGAGGATGTTGCCACCCATGCTGTGACCGAACAGGAAAACCGGCAGATCGGAGTATCGCCGCTCGCACTCGATGAGTAATTTGGCGACCTCGTCGAGGAAAAACGAGTAAGCGGGCGTGTGGCCGCGCTTACCGCTGGAGCGGCCGTGGCCGCGCCGGTCGTAGGTGAGCACGGCGATGCCGTGCTCGCGGAAATAGTCGGCCAGTTCGTCGTAACGGCCGCCGTGTTCGCCCAGTCCGTGGATGATGCCCATGACGGCACGGGGGTTGTCGACGGGCAATTCGCGGGCGAAAATGGTCACGCCGTCGTTCGCTTTCCAGGAAAATTCTTTGGCAATCGGTAAACTCATGCCGGAAAAATAGCCAATTTCGCGCAATGAAGCCACGAATACTTTTTATGGGGACGCCGGATTTCTCGGTCCCCGCGCTGCGCACCCTGCTGGATCACGACTATGAAGTAGTGGGGGTGGTTACGGCTACCGATAAAATGGGCGGCCGGGGCGGCAAGCAGTTGCTGGAATCGGCCGTCAAAATATTTGCCCGCGAGCGGGGGCTGACCATCCTGCAACCGCCCAACCTGAAGGCGGAATCTTTCCAAGTGCAACTGCGCGAACTGCAGCCCGACCTGGGGATCATCGTTGCTTTCCGGATGCTGCCCGAAACGGTTTGGAGCCTGCCACCGCTGGGCACTTTTAACCTGCACGGCTCCCTGCTGCCCCGTTACCGGGGGGCGGCCCCGATCAACTGGGCGGTGATGAACGGCGACAAAAAAACCGGCGTCACCACCTTTTTTCTCCGTCACGAGATCGACACGGGTGACCTGCTGCTACAGGCCGAGACACCCATCGGACCTAATGAAACGGCCGGGAATATTTACCAGCGACTGATGGAAATCGGTGCCGGAGTGGTGCTGGATACCGTGCGGCTGATCGAAAACGGCAAGGCCCGGCCGCAGGTGCAGGATGCCGCCCTGGCCACCCCGGCACCAAAGCTGTTCCGGGAAAATTGCCGCATCGACTGGACGCGCTCCCCGCAAGAGTTGCACGATTTCGTGCGCGGACTCCACCCCTACCCTACTGCCTGGACGACGCTGGCCGGCGAGACATTCAAAGTAATCTCCGCCGCGCCGGAATCGGCAGCCCACCAGCTCACGCCAGGCACCCTGGTTACGGACGGAAAGCGGGAGTTGAGGGTAGCGTGCCCCGGCGGCTATTTACAGTTGCTAAAAGTTCAAGCAGCCGGTAAACGGCGCATGGAAACAGCCGATTTTCTGAACGGTGCGGGAGACTTACCGGAGCGGCTGGAGTAGGAGTTCATTAGCCGGCACGTGAACGCAGGCAGTTCCCAAGTTGTTAGTCCCTCTACTTTGTTGCACTTTTGCACGCTCATACGCCATACGCGCTCCACCGTTTTGTTCACTCCCACCTCCATCGCCATGCAACTTCAGGTCCTCTTCGAAGACAACCACCTAATCGCCGTCAACAAACCGGCGGGTGCACTCAGTCAGAGTGATGAAACCGGCGATAGTACCATCGCCGATTGGGTAAAGAACTACATCAAACAACGCTACAACAAGCCGGGCGATGTTTTCCTCGGCACCGTGCACCGCCTCGACCGGCCGGTAAGCGGAGTGTTGCTTTTTGCCCGCACCAGCAAGGCACTGGAGCGGATGAATAAGGTCTTCCGCGACCGCGAGATCGACAAGGTTTACTGGGCCATCGTGTCCGAGCAACCCAAAGAGTTTTCCGCCACGCTGGTGGACTACATCTGGAAGGACGGTAAGAAGAACCGCGCCAAGGCACTGGATAAGGAAAACAGTAACCGCCACCCCAATGCCAAGCGGGCCGAACTGAGCTACGAGGTGGTGGGGCGCGTGGCCAGCAATGTGCTACTGCAAGTGAAGCCCGCCACCGGACGGCCGCACCAGATTCGCGTGCAGTTGGCCAAAGCCGGTATGCCCATCCGGGGCGACCTGAAGTACGGCTACGCCAACCCGACGCCCGACGGAAATATCATGCTGCATTCCCGTTCGTTATCTTTCGTTCACCCCGTTAAGCAGGAGCCCGTAGTAATTACCGCCGACCCGTATAGCGATAACGACATCTGGCGGATGTTCGATAGTTTTTGGCACTAACCGGTTTATTAAAGGCCGGTTCTGCCGGCAATTTAACCGCTCAAACGACTTCCGCCGATGCTCATGTACTTTCTCATTCTCGTTTCCGCGTTGGCGGTATTGCGTATCGGGTTCCGGATCGCGCGGACGTATCCGTGCGGGACTGGTGCATCCGCCCGAGGAAGATATCGAAGGCTTCTGGACCGGTGACATCGTCGCCAATAATCCCCGGCACCGCGAACTGGCACAGCATCTGGGGACGTGTGAAACCTGCGCCAAAAAACTGGATCGGATCAGCCAGAATAAGCGGCCGATCGACCGTCATTTGATTGATCGACGGTACTAAAATATTATTTTTTAGCCAGTGCCAGGTCCGTTACCTCGCGCATCGTGCTAACATAGTGAAAATCGAGGTCCTTGCGGTAGGTGTCCTCGATCTCGTTGACGTGCTTCTCGTTTTCCTTACTCAGGATGATCTGCTTGATACCGGAGCGCCGGGCGGCCAGCATCTTTTCCTTGATGCCGCCTACCGGAAGCACTTTGCCGCGCAAGGTGATCTCTCCCGTCATGGCCAGAAAAGGTTTCAGGGGACGGTGGAGAAAAGCACTGGTCAGGGCACTTAGCATGGTGATGCCGGCACTGGGACCGTCCTTGGGGATGGCCCCTTCGGGCACGTGCAGGTGGACATCCTGCTTCTTGAATTCTTCCGGCTCGACACCCAGTTCGCTGCCGTGAGCACGCAGGTAACTCAGGGCCGTGGTGGCACTTTCCTTCATCACGTCACCCAGATTACCGGTCAGGGTCAGTTTGCCGCTACCGGGGCTGAGGCTGGCCTCCACGAACAGGATATCGCCGCCCACCGAGGTCCACGCCAAGCCCACGGCTACGCCGGGAACGTCGATGCGCTGATAGCGCTCGCCGCCGAAGGGCGCGGGGCCGAGTGCGGCGTTCAAATCATCCGGCGTAAATTTCACGGTTTTTTCCCCGTCCATCGCCACGCGCTTGGCGGCCCGCCGCATGAGGCCCGCCAGGCGGCGGTCCAGCGAGCGGACACCGCTCTCGCGGGTGTAGCCGTCGATGAGGGATTTCAGTACGGTCTTGCTCACCTTTACCTGGTCGCTTTTCAGTCCGTGTTCCTTACGCTGTTTGGGCACGAGGTGCTTGGTGGCGATCCCCAGCTTTTCTTCCTGTGAATAGCCGCTGAGTTGGATGACTTCCATCCGGTCCAGCAGGGCGGGCTGGATGGTGTTGAGGCTGTTAGCCGTGGCAATAAACAGCACCCGCGACAGGTCGAAATCCAGGTCGAGGTAGTTATCGTGGAAGGTGGAGTTTTGCTCCGGGTCCAGCACTTCCAGCAGGGCCGAGGCGGGGTCACCCCGAAAACTGTTGCCGATCTTGTCGATCTCATCGAGAATAAAGACGGGGTTGGCGGAACCGACCTTCTTCAGCGACTGAATGATCCGGCCCGGCATGGCGCCGATGTAGGTTTTTCGATGACCGCGAATCTCGCTCTCGTCGTGCAGGCCGCCCAACGACATACGGACGAACTTACGCCCCAGGGCCTGGGCAACGGACTTACCCAACGAGGTTTTACCCACGCCCGGAGGGCCGACCAGCAGAATGATCGGAGCCTTAAGATCGCCCTTTAGTTTCAGCACGGCCAGGTGTTCCAGAATACGCTCCTTGACCTTATCCAGGCCGAAATGATCGTCGTCCAGCACCTTTTTGACCTTACTCAGGTCGAAGTTATCCGGGGTAGTATCTTCCCACGGCAGGTCCAGCAACATTTCCAGGTAGCTGAGTTGCACGCTGTATTCGGCTACCTGAGGGTTCATGCGTCGCAGGCGTTCCACCTCGCGCTCAAAGGTTTTGGCTACTTCTTCCGGCCACTCTTTTTCGGCGGCTCGGGCGGTCAATTTACCCACTTCCTCCTCCTGCGGATTTTGCCCCAGCTCTTTCTGAATGGTCTTGAGTTGCTGGTTCAAAAAATAGTTCCGCTGCTGCTCCTCGATGTCTCCCCGTACCTTGTTCTCAATCTGGTCGCGTACTTCCAGCACCTGAAGTTCTTTGTGCAGTGCCTGCAGGATCGCATCGGCTTTCTCCTGCAAGCGGTCTTCGGCCAGCAACAGTTGCTTGGCTTCGGTTTTGCTGTTCAGGTTGGAGGCAATGAAATTGAGCAGAAAACTGTCGCTGGTGATATTGGTCAGCATCATGGCCGCCTCGGAGGGGAGGTTGGGCGACAGTTCCACGATATTACGGGCCAGATCGCGCACCGAGTCGATGGTGGCCCGGAATGCGATATCGTCCGGGGGTAACTCATAGTCCAGCGGCAGCACCCGGCCACTGAGGATCGGTTGCTCGGTCAGCCATTCCGTCAGGCGGAAACGGCGGCGGCCCTGCAGGATCGCAGTCATGGTACCGTCGGGCATTCGCAAGATCTTGATGATGCGGGCGATGGTTCCGATCTGGTATAGGTCGGGCTGGTTGGGGTCTTCCACCGATGAGTCCCGCTGCGACAGCACCGCAACCAGGCGGCCGTCCTCGTGTGCCTTGTTGATGGTACGAATGGAACGATCGCGCCCTACCGTGATGGGTATCACGATGTTAGGGAACAGCACGGTATTTTTCAGGGCCAGTACGGGCAGGGCTTCCGGAAACTCTTCCTGCGAGGTCAGGTCGTCGTTATTGTCATCAATGGTGATGAGCGGAATGCCCTCCCCGTCTTCGGGAAAGCCGTGAGCAGCGGAAAATGGAGAGAACTTATATGGGATCACGCGGGGGTGGTTCAGTAGGTCGGTTAGCAAGTTATCAAGGTAGCGCAAAATTCGTACCGCGCCGCGAAGTTCGCAATTTAGGCGCGGATTGCCGTTGCTACCTGTAATTGTGGCAGGTGTGGACCTAAAACAGCGCGAGCCGATCCACCAAGGTGGACCGGCTCGCGCTAAGTCGTGGGTCAGCAAGGCTGACTAAAAATCGTTGATCGAACGACCGGTGAAGGCTATCACACTACGGAAACCTATATACGACTTGGTCGTATCCTGGTATTCGCTGTGACGAGTACCGGTTTGCAGGAAGTAGCTGATGTCCTTCCACGATCCACCGCGAATCACCTTGCGCTTCCATGCCTCGGGATCGTCGTCCTGGGCATCGTAACGGATATCGGGATTCATGTCGTGAATGAACGAGTTAGCATTCTCGTAGAAGGCCGAAGAGGTCCACTCGGCTACGTTGCCCGACATATTGTACAGGCCGTAATCGTTGGGGTAGTAGGCATCGGCGGGAACGGTGTACTGGCCTCCGTCCTCGGGGTAGTTACCCCGGCCGGGCTTGAAGTTGGCCAGCAAGCAACCCTTGGCATTGCGGATGTAGGGTCCGCCCCAGGGGTATGGAGCCTGATCGCGACCGCCGCGGGCGGCGTACTCGAACTCGTACTCGTTCGGCAAACGGAAATCCTCCGTGATGATACCGTCATCGTTGTAGGTATTCCACAAATTGGTCCGCCAGTAATTAAACGCATTGGCCATGTGCCAATCCACGCCCACTACGGGATAATCGTCGTAGGCCGGGTGGCGAAAATAGGCGCGCGCCATCGGTTCGTTATAGGAGTAAGCGAAATCACGTACCCACACCAGGGTGTCGGGGTAGATGCTGATCTCTTTCTCCTGAATAAAGGAGTTGCGTGGGCTATTGCCTCGGTCGGCAGCGGCGGCCTTCCAGTCATACCATTGGTAGGTATAGCGAAACTGGCTGACGTCGAATTCCTTACGTCCGGCAAAGCGGTCGTCTCCCTGGTAGTACATGTCTTCCAGGGCGGGGTCGGAATAGTCCAGGTCATAGTCCCAGTCGATCGACTCCTCGCCGTCGTCGGAAACTACGAAGTGGCCCAGCAAATCGTGAGCAATGCTATCGCGCACCCAGTCAATGAACTGACGGTACTCATTGTTAGTGATCTCCGTTTCGTCCATATAGAAACCGGAGATGGAGATGGCCTTTTGGCGCTGGATGAACGTATTGGCTACGTCCTGGTCGCTCGGACCGACGTGCACCGTACCCGAGGGTACGTATACCATGCCATAAGGATTGATGCCCTTCCATGAGGGGCGGTCCAAAGCTCCGGTCAGTTCGCCGGATTCGCGGCGTCCACACGATAGTAGAGCCGTCGCCAGTACGAGAAGTACGAGCGCGTTTTTGGATAGGTTCTTCATAAAAATACCCGAATTTACCTTCATATTAATTTCAAAGCGGTGTAAATATAGCGTCATCATGCGCTAAAACCAAGAATAAGGCGAGACTACCCAATAGTTTAACACAATTCGGGGGCTGCCATTGAGTGCGGGCCGAAGCCGCGCTGCGAGAGAAGTCAGAATTTCAGAGCTAAAAACAAAGCGACAGACAAACAAGGTTCGGCTTATCGCACCCGTGGGTGATATATAATCGGTGGCGGGAGGCCCGACCCGATTCTTTTCCCCAAATTATAGTACAGGCTGATCTCGTGTGATCCGTTGTGCGTGGTCCGCAAATCGGAAAGTCCGAGGTCGAAAGCATAGGCAAGTCGGAGCTTGGAACTAAGGTTCACCCCCGCCATAATAACGACCGCGTCGATGGTTTCGGCACTGTAACCTCTGAACGAGGCCCCGGCAAAAATATTGTCATCGTACTGTACCCTGGCGGAAATTTCACCCTGCGTCTGCACGCCGTCGTTTCGTACCCAAACCGAGGGGTGCAGGGTCAGTTTTCCGGGCAGGTCCAGATGACCCAGCAAAAACAGGTGAGCCGTCCGGCTCGTCCGGTAACTCAGGTCACTGGACAGGTCAATGATCGGTTCCGAGGCGTTCAGAACGGAAATTCCTCCCTCCAATCGCTCGCTTTGGTAGTAAATACCGCCGCCCAGGCCCACGGCCCCGCCCTGGATGGTCGCATCCGGCAGCAGGTCGTCGTTGTGCACAATCACCCCCTGATCATAGTCGCCGCTGGGTGTCCGCAGATCGCCGCCCAGCAGGTTCATCTGCTGAAACCGCGCCGTCACCCCCAGCGACCAGACCGAGCGCGGCCCGACCAACTGGTAGTTATAGGAGAGTCCCAGATTGGTAAGCCGCCGCGATCCTAGTTCGTCATTTTCTACCGTAATCCCGATGCCGCTACTCAAAAAATAAAGCGGCAGGTGCGCACTCAGTCGCTGACCGGTCGGAGAACCCTCCAGGCCCGCCCACTGCGAACGGTAAGTAGCCGTTACGGCCAGTGAGTTATCCAGGCCCGCATAGGCCGGATTGATCTGCACGGGGTCCAGCATATGCAGGCTATACTGCGCCTCCTGCTGGGCACGCGCGGTGCTAAAACTGCCGCAAAGCAGGGCAAAAAAGAACAACAAACGGTAGCGTGACGGCATGTGGCGAGTTTATGCTAAAGCAAACGTTGGATCGGGAAGCAGGTTTTGCGGCTAACGATTAAAGGTGTTTTTCGGGGCCTTCCCCACCCCCTGGCGGGGGTGCGGTCGCGCCATTACGCGGCTCGCTCTTCGCTCGGCCCTGCGGGCTGCCCGGCATGAACCGCTGTTCGCAACCGAAGAGCTAACTCCACCGCCGGGCACCACTCCATGCCGCTAGTCCGGTCGGATCGGAAAAAATTTCCCGCCCCAACGGCTTTTTTCCCTAACGCACCAATCACGTTCCCTCGTCTACCAACCGGCTGAGGGGGTCGATAAACGGGGCCAAACGAACCGCTATTCGGCCTTTTGTCCTTTGCCGGACCAGCCGCCCCATTTGCGCATGCCCCCGCCGACCCCTATCTTTGGGGGGAATCGAACATTATTATGAAATCTCAATCCTGGGCGGCGATCCTGGCTTTTTTCCTTGGTATATTTGGTGTACACCGCTTTTACCTCGGCCAGCGCTTTATCGGCATCCTTTACCTGGTCGCTTTCTTCATCGGCTTCATCGCCACCGTCGAGGGGGAGGTGCCGCTCATTATTGCTCCGGCCATCGTGGCCTTAATCGACGCGGTTTTACTGGCCGTGCAACCCCGCGAGGATTTCGACCGCAAGTACAACCGCCGGCAATCCGTTCACGCACCTTATAATGTAGACGAACTCAAAAAAGAGGGCGTCCACTACTTCCGCGCCCGGGAATACGACCTCGCCCTCGAAGCTTTCGAGGACGCCCTCGACCTGCGGCCCGACGATGCGGCCATCTTCTTTAATATCGCTTGCTGCTTCGCGCAACTCCACCAAACCGGCAACGCCATCGAAAATCTGCAAGCGGCCTTCAATTCCGGCTTCGATCGTCCCGCCCGCCTCGATACCCATCCCGCGCTGGCCTGGCTCCGCCGGCAACCCGAGTACGTTCAGTGGAGAGAAAATACCACTTTACCCACCCGTTTTCCTACGTCCAACGCTTATCCGGATCTCACCCCCCTGAAACTTCCTGACGACGCAGATGTCTTTGCCGGCGCGCCCGATCCCACCACTGACTTGCTTTCCCAGATCGCCAAACTGGGCCGCCTGCGCGAGGAGGGTATTCTCACCGAAGCCGAATTCCGCGCCCAGAAGGAAAAGCTACTGGAACTGGGATAATCTTTGCCACATTACCTTTGTGCCCCAATGACGACTACTACCACCACTTTTTCGCTGGGGCAAGACTTCCTCAGTGTTCCCATTGCCTTGGAGATCGCCGCCGGGCGGCGACCGCTTACCCTGACTGAAGAAACCCGCCGCCGCGTGGCCGATTGCCGCCGCGTGGTGGAAAAAATTGCCGGCGGCGATGCGGCGGTCTACGGCATCAATACCGGTTTCGGACCGCTCTGCACTACCCAGGTCTCGGCCGCCCAAACCGAAATTCTTCAGCTCAACCTGCTTCGCAGCCACGCCGTGGGGCTGGGTTCGCCCGTCGAGCGGCAGATCGCCAAGCTCATGCTGGTGCTCAAGGCGCATGCTTTGGCACAAGGTTTTTCCGGCATCCGCACCGAAACACTGGAGCGCATCATTCACCTGATCGAGGCCGATGTCGTGCCCGTTGTACCCACGCAAGGCTCAGTCGGTGCTTCCGGAGACCTGGCTCCTTTATCACACCTCTTCCTTCCCCTCATCGGGGAGGGCGAAGTCGAATGGCGCGGGGAAACCCTGGCCGCAGCCGATTACTTACGTGAGGTCGATCTCCCCCCCTTACGGCTGGGGGCCAAGGAAGGGCTGGCCCTGATCAATGGCACGCAGTTTATCGCCGCTCATGCGGTCATGGTTTGCGCTACTCTCCAACGCGTCCTGCTCCACGCCGATCTGGCGGCGGCCATGATGGTGGACGGCTTACTGGGATCGCTTAGTCCGTTCGAACAACGCTTACACGAGCTTCGACCTTATAATGGTGCAATTGACGCTGCGGCCAACGTGCGCACCCTACTCACCGGTTCCGAAATTTCCGTTTCGCACGCGGATTGCGGCCGGGTACAAGACCCCTATTCCCTGCGCTGCGTACCGCAGGTTCACGGTGCTTCGCGAGAAGCTTATGCTCATTTGCGAACGGCCACCGAAACCGAATTGAATTCCGTTACCGATAACCCCATTGTTTTTCCGGACGGCACCACCATCAGCGGCGGTAACTTCCACGGCCAATTGCCGGCCCTGCCGCTGGATTACGCCTGCCTCGCCGCCGCCGAGATCGGCAATATCTCCGATCGGCGGACCTATCTCTCCCTCCTCGGCCAAACCCCGGGCGTGCCCAAATTACTGGTCGATGGAACCGGTCTTAACTCCGGACTGATGATCCCGCAGTATACCGGCGCGGCACTGGTGAGTGAGAACAAGACCCTTTGTTTCCCGGCCTCGGCCGATAGCATCCCCACTTCGCTGGGGCAAGAGGATCACGTGAGCATGGGAGCATTCGGGGGGCGCAAGGCCCTGCGGGTGGTCCGTAATGTGGAACAGGTCCTCGCTATCGAACTGTTTTGCGCGGTCCAGGCCCTCGACTTCCACGCGCCGCTCCGTTCAGGACCGCTGGTGGAGGCCGTCCGCCGCCGGATCCGTGAGGATATCCCCCGGGTAACGGAAGACCGCCTGTTTCAGCCCGACCTGAACGCCGCTGTTCGGCTGGTGCGCGAGGGTATGCTGCTGAAAACGGTTCGCGAAGCCGACACTGACGAAAATCTGCCCGCCGAATGGCGTAACGTTCCCCTGCCATGAGTACCGCTGCCCGCCACCTGATCGGCCCCTTCCGCCAACTGGTTACCATGAACGGCCTGCCCCTCGCCGGCCCCCTATCCGATGCGGACAGCGAGGTGATTTCCGAAGCCGGGCTGGTTATTCAGGGAGAACATATTATTGAGGTCGGTGCTTTCGCCACCCTCCGCAAGCGGCATCCCGGTGCCGCTCTTCACGAGTTGCAGAGTGATTTTGTCGGTTTACCCGGCTGGGTGGACAGCCATACCCACCTCTGTTACGGCGGCAGCCGGGCGCGGGACTACGCCATGCGCAATGCCGGTAGCTCCTACCAGGAAATAGCCCGCGCCGGCGGTGGAATCTGGGATACCGTCCGCCAAACCCGCGCCACGCCCGATGACGATCTGGGGGATCGTACCCGAAATAATCTGGAACGCCACCTTCATGCCGGCGTCACCACCGTGGAAGTAAAGAGCGGCTACGGCTTATCAGTAGCGGAAGAACTCCGCCAGCTCCGTTCGATTAAATCCGCCGCTGAGATGACGGCCGCCGATGTAGTCTCCACCTGTCTGGCTGCCCACCTGCCCCCACCCGACCACTCCGGCGGCCCGGCGGCCTACCTAGAGGAGATCGCTACCGAACTATTTCCACTTTTACGGGAAGAAAACCTCACCCGCCGGATCGACGCCTTCGTGGAAGAGGGTGCCTTCTCCCCTACCCTGTTGCGGCCCTACCTGCAACGCGCCCGGGATGCAGGCTTCGATCTCACCCTGCACGCCGATCAATTCAGCACCGGCGGCGGCTTACTCGCAGCCGAACTCGGCGTGCTTTCCGCCGATCACCTGGAAGCAAGCGGTGAGGTCGATATCCGCGCCCTCACCCGGGCCGGCGTGGTACAGACCGCGCTGCCGGGTGCCACCCTCGGCCTCGGTTGTGCCTTCGCCCCCGCCCGCATGATTCTGGATCAGGGCGGCATCCTTGCCATTGCCAGTGACTGGAACCCCGGTTCCGGCCCCATCGGTGATCTACTTACCGGTGCCGCCCTACTGGGTACTTTCCAAAAACTGAGTAATAGCGAAGTACTGGCGGGCATCACGTTCCGGGCCGCCGCCGCGCTGGGTCTATCCGATCGCGGTAGGCTGGCACCGAATATGCTAGCCGATTTTCAACTTTACCCCGGCAATGATTATCGGGAGATCACCTATCACCAGGGGCAGTTGCGGCCGGTGCAGGTGTGGAAGAGGGGGCAATTGGTTTTCAAAGCGTGAGATGCCTGACGGCTCGACCTCACCGAAGGGAGAGGTTGGGAATTGTTTCCTCCATTTCTCACCCGGCCCTGCTCCCAGAAAGGGGAGGAGGGCCGGGTGGGGAAATGTAAGCGCAGACAACGACTGTAGTACAAGGGGGCGAAGTAAATGACCCATACATTCGCGGCGCAGCGCGTGCGCCTCCCGCGTGAGGGATGGGAGGTGTTGTCTGAACGAAATGTAGCCACGCAAAATCTTGCGTGGCAAAATGGAGAGAGTGCCGGACAGCCCGACCCCGACCCGACAGGGCGGGGGCACGCCCACGTTGACAATGTCAATTAATTGAAAACAGCTTTTTTGATGTTAGGTCAAGTCGTTCTGCGGATTTGTTATCGTGGGTGATCGACCACGCTGCCAGTGGACTGATTGACCGGTGCTGGTTCTTGGTTCGGCTTAAAGAAAAAGGAAGGTGAGTTTTTCTCAAATTTGAGAAATTTGTTCAAGGTCCCCTTGTGGGAGGGACCCAGCCCAGGCCGCCACCGCCGGCCGTGCCGTCCCCGCTTCGTGCGCACCGGGCAAACCGGCGGCCTTTCTTGCGGGGCCGAGGGGCCGCAAAAAGCCTGTCCAAAAAGAAAATCGAAGTTTTCCGCGCCGGCTATAGCGTTCGCACTCGCTGCATATAGCAACAAGCGGTTCCGGTGCGCGAGAAGGGCATCGATTTAAAAACTATGTGTTGGAGTTCGTGAAGGAGAAACCGTCATCGCGGCCGCCCTCCTTCTTTAGCTGGAAACCCGTCCGCGATGAGCAGATGGACGGCCCTAACTGCAAGGTAGATTATGATTAGTAGTAGCGGATTTAACCGATGACTAGCTGATCAAGTAAAACTACCAGGATTCAAGTGAAGCGGCCCTGATCCGACCGGTATCACCCACGCTTGTTACGCCGCTAATTATCAGTGCGGCAAGAAAAGCCTGATGGCTAATCTGAGCGGCAAATATACGAAAAGTTTGTTAGTTCGCAAATATTAAACAAAAAGGTTTATCAGGAGCCGCTGATGCCGGCCCGCATATGGGAAAAAGACAACTGATAACGATTCTCAGCTACTTTCTTCCAACAGATTATTTAACCACTCGAAGGTGCGGTGTTCCGACCAATAGTGGCCGTTTTTATCGGCCCCGTGGAAACCGACATGGCCGCCGTAATTTGGAATTTCAAGGTGAAGAAATTCCTGCTCGCGGGCGATGGCGACGGGGTAGCATTCATCGCTGAGGAAGGTATCGTCGGCGGCATTGACCAACAGGGTCAGGCGGCGGATGCCCGTGAGGTAGTTGATGCTGCTGCACTGCGTCCAGTAGTCGATGGCATCGCGGAAACCGTGGAGGGGGCCGGTGAAACGGTCGTCGAAGCCGGCGAATGTGGTGGGCATCCGGGCCGGTAGTCGGAGCGCTTCGGGGAAGAGGGCGGCCTTGGCGATCATTTTGGCGTTAAGGCTTTTGAGGAAGCGGCTACGGTAGAGACGGTTGCGCCGCCGGTCGATCTGGATGTTGGCCGACTGTATGTGACAGGGGACTGAGAACGCCACGCCGCCGACGACTTGTGGGGGCGCGGCATCGCCCTGCTCGCCCAGGTATTTGAGGAGTACATTGCCCCCGAGGCTGAAGCCTACGATGCCGATTTGACGGTAGCCGAGCTGAATGGCGTGGTCAACTACCGCCTTCAAGTCTTCGGTGGCCCCCATGTGATAGGAGCGCGGGAGGCGGTTGATGCGGCCGCTGCAACCACGCCAATTGACGCCCAGGCCGTCCCAGCCGCGCTCGCTGAAGTAGCTGATCTGGCCGCGAATGTAGGGCCGGTCGGCCGCTCCTTCCAAGCCGTGGAGGGCAATGATCAAATGTTCGGACCGACCGCCCTGCGGGTCGGTAAGGTGCCAGTCGAGGTCGAGGAAGTCGCCGTCGGGCAGGGTGAGTTCGGTACGCTCCAGGCCGGCCCAGCGATCCGGACGGTAGACAGCCGGATAGATGGTGTTGACGTGCGGATTGCGAAAGGGCCAGGCGGGCCGTGGATAGGAAGAGGTGGACAGGAGTGGGATAGCGCGAGATTTTGGGTCTAAAGGTCGGCACTAAGGACACAACGGAAAAATGAAGTTCAGGGAAACGTCAGCATCGAGCATATCCGGCTAAATAATTGGTCGTTTCGCGCGGGTAATTTGCCCTCCTTATTCAATGTGAAACGTCTTGCTTAACCCACCAGGCGTAGCAGCCCACGGCTCGACTGAGAACAAAACCCCGAACGCGGTTCCGGTCACTCATTTATCCTGCGTTGCCAAGGCGATTTAGAACCATTGGAGGCGGCAGTAGTTGTGTAGGTCGCGCGGCAAGACATGGCTGCGATCTGGAGACGCAAGGTATTGCGTTATTACGATTTCTTTGTCCGAATTGGCTGTTGCCATTTCGGAGACGCAAGGTATTGCGTCTCTACCCTGAAAATTCATTCCCTTGGCCGTTACCCCTTATAATGACGCTGAAACCAAAAAGACGCAGGTCGGTCGCATGTTCGACGGCATTGCGCCTACCTATGATCTGCTTAACCGCGTTTTCTCGCTGGGAATCGACCAGCGGTGGCGGCGGCGGGCCATCCGGCAACTGGACCCCGCAAAGCACAAGCGGATCATGGATATGGCAACCGGCACGGCGGACGTGGCGATCCAAACCATAAAGCTGCTGCCCCGGGTGGAACACGTGACCGGTATCGACCTGAGCCGGGGGATGCTGGATTACGGGCGGATAAAACTGGAGAAATTGGGCTTGACGGAACGCATCTCCCTGACCCAGGGGGACAGCGAGAATATACCGTTACCAGACAATAGCTTCGACGCGGCTACCGTTGCATTTGGCGTACGTAATTTCGGCGATCTGGAACGCGGATTGTCGGAAATGCAACGCACCATTCGCCCCGGGGGCAAGCTGGTCGTGCTGGAATTCAGCCGGCCGCAGGTGTTTCCCCTCAAGCAGCTTTTCAATCTTTACTTCGGCCGCGTGATGCCCCTCATCGGCCGGCTTCAATCCCGTGACCCGCACGCCTACCGCTATTTGTACGAGTCCGTCCAGGCTTTTCCCGACGGGCAGGATTTCCTGAAAGTCCTGGAGCGCAGCGGCTTTAAATCCCCCACATGGACCCCACTTACTTTCGGCATTGCTTCGATCTATACGGCCGAAAAGCCCTGACATTTACCGGCGGCCTGCTCCTGGCGGCCTGCCTGCTATTTCCAACCGGTGCGCAGGCCCAGTTTACGGGCGGCGGCAACTATAATTTTTTCGACTTCCAGCAAAAGCCCTACTATTTCGGTATTACGCTGGGGGTGAATTCGAGTCGCTATACGCCATTTCGGAGCGAAGATTTTATCTTTTCCGACAGCATCCAGAAAGTCGAGAGTTTGGCCGGACCCGGCTTTAATCTGGGGATCGTGACCAATCTAAAAATCGGGAAGTATTTCGATTTCCGGTTCCTGCCCACGCTATCGTTTGCCGAGCGACGGCTCAATTACCAGACGGGCACCCGGTTTACCAGCGAGACGCAGCGGTCGGTGGAGAGTGTGTTTGTGGAACTACCTTTTCATTTTCGCTATAAGTCCGCTCCTTACCGTGATAAGCGGCTGTTCATTATCGCGGGGGTCAAGTATAGTCTGGACGTCGCCAGCGAGAGCCGCACGCGACAGGCCGATCAGTTGGTAAAGATCAGCCCCCACGACTTTGCGATCGAGTACGGGGCGGGGATCCAGTTTTTCTTTCCCTATTTTATCTTTAGCCCGGAATTCAAGGTGTCGCAGGGTATCGGCAATACGCTTATCTTTAACCCGAATCTGAAAGAGAGTACGGTGCTGGAAAAGGTACTGAGCCGGGCGTTTACGTTTTCCCTCCATTTCGAGGGGTAGCCGGCCGATTTACTCCAAAACAGAAACGGACCGCTTCCCGAAGGAAGCGGTCCGTTTCTGTTTTGCCGGGATGCGGCTGACCGATGAAGGGATTGACTACTTCACGTCAAACAGTTCAACATCGAAGATCAGGGCACTGAAGGGCTTGATCTTGGGCATGGAACCGCGGGCACCGTAGGCCAGATCGTAAGGAATGAAGAAACGGTACTTGGCACCTTCCTTCATGAGTTGGACGCCTTCGGTCCAGCCGGGGATAACCTGATTGAGGCCGAAAGTAATGGTCTCGCCCCGATCGACCGAGCTATCGAAGACGGTGCCGTCGATCAGTGTGCCGTGGTAGTGTACTTCCACTTTACTGGTAGCCGAGGGACTGGCACCCGTGCCGGGCTTGAGTATTTCGTACTGCAGGCCGCTGGCGGTGGTTTTCACGCCTTCGCGTTTGGCATTGTCGGCGAGGAATTTTTCCCCGGCGGATTTCACGTCGCCATTGGCACTTTCAGCCTGCTTTTGCATGAACTCCTGGAAGGTGGCATTGGCCTTGTTGACGTCGATTTTCTCATTGCCGTCGAGGGCATCGTTGAGGCCCTGCGCCACATCGGCGGCGGTCAGGTCTTTGGCGGTGAGACCGCTTTGCTTCAGGTTTTGGGCGAACAAAACGCCGAGGGAATAACTGGTAGAATCCATGGGTGAATTTTGGGCAAGAAGTGCCGTGGCCGTGCCGAAAAGGCAGCAGAAGAGCATCGTTTTTACCATCGAATAATTGGTTTGAGAGGTGAACGCTTAAGGCGACGGACCGTTCGCGGCCGCGCCGGTTTTCGGCACATGGAACGGCACGGGATAGATGTCTGGTACGCGGAGACCCGACAATCACGAACGGAATCGGTAAACGAAATTTTTACGTCAGGAAGCGAAATAATGCCGAAGCGTTCAAGATATGTTAGCCCGGTATAATTTATATTCATCGTATTTTTAGCAACATACACATACTTAAACTTTACTATGATACCCGGCACGTAATTGGCACTGAGTTATCATTGCTAAAGTGAGTCGTCAGGTATTCCCCCCACCTTACCCGGACGGACGCTCGTATTTTATCTACAGCCAAATAATTCCATGAACAGAAGTATTACTCCACCAGATCAACCATCGGTTACTGATTTTTAACGCCTCGCTCCCGGACGATTCTTCGGCCCGGGTAGCTTTCACTGAATTGGAAAACGTTAATCACAAACCTGATGGCTGACTATCGCATGGGCGATATGCTCCGCCTCGGCCAAAGCCTCCGAGCGGAGCCGGCTCACCTCCTTTCGAATAATCTGCGCGGCCTGGACCACGTGGCTCATCACCTGAAGGCTCGCCTGGCGGGAAAGCCCCTGCGTGCCTACTACACGTATTGCCTGGCCGGTTATCTGGCCCCCCATGTTACGGGCCGGCGGAAGGAATTACTTTACCGGCAACTTCCTTTTTTGCTGGAAGGCATCATTACCATCCAGTATTTACACAACCGGCAGCTGGACGATAAGGCGTCGGTAAATGAATGGAAGCAATTGTTGCTGGATGCCAATCTATTAAAGGATTCACTTTACCGCTACGTAGAAGAACGTCTGCCGCAGGCTGCCCGGCCGGCCGTGCGGAACTGGTTGAGTGCCTGTTTCTCCGCTACCGACCGGGGGCAGCAACTGGAACGGCAGGCCAATACGTATGCCGCTTACCGGCGGGGAATCACCCTGAGCGACTGTCAGGCCCTGGTACCGGAATGCGCCACTCATGATCTGCGCGCCTACGGCACCGAAAGGTTTGCCGCCCACTTGCGGGCCGAGCTGCCCGGCCACTTGCATTCCGCCCTGGAAATATACCTGCACCGCGCTTACCTGACCTGCGCCCACCTGTTTGTACGTACCGCCGAACTACTGTGCGATCTACAACGGATCGGCGGCAAGCAGCGAACGGCCGTACTGCGTTTTGCGGTCAATTACGGCATGATGCGGCAGATCGTCAACGATAACGCCGACTTCGTTCCCGCCGGTTACGGTTTATCCACCATCGGCCGGCCGGCGGCAGCGGCCCAGTCCGATCTGCGGCGGGGCGTGCTTACTTTGCCGCTGATTTGTGCGCTGGCCCACCAACCCCGGGGAATGGTGGCCGAGCTACTGAGCGACCCCACGAAGGAGGTCGATCAAGCGGCCGTTTTTGCGGAAATGATTGCCGGCGGGGCACTGGGGCAATCCATGCAGGCCGGTCAGTTGCTGGCGGAGTTGGCGGTATCCTTAATTCCCGCGACTGCTGAAGCCACGGCACCGGTATCCCTCCTGGCGGCCACTACCGAGATCGCTTTCGACAGCCGTTTTCTGCGGCCCTGCCGCGCCCATGCGGCCTATGCCGCTTACCGAAAGACGGCCGCGCACCGCCGCAGGCTGGGCCTGATTCGCCGGGTACGGGCGGCGCGGTTCCAGGCACCGGCCCCGCCGGTACCGACCCTGGTGGAGCGAATTGCAACCATTTTCCGTCCCGCAGGCCTCCCGGATTTTCCAGCGGGTTGGGAGTTGCTTACTTAGCGGCCCGCTTGCCGTCGGCAACTTGCTGCGCGATATTCTCGCTGTATTTCACGTTGACGTGGATCCAGAGGGAGCGGGCGAGACGGAAGATGTAGACAAAATTAATGCCCAGGATAGCCAGGAGCATCACGAAACTCCAGTTAGTACTGATACCGATCCACCAGTGAACGACGGCCATGAAAAAGATGCAGAACAGGGCCGTAAAAATGTAGGAGATGAACATGGCCCCGTAATAAAAGCCGGGTTCGATCACGTAGTCCTGCCCGCAGAGCGGGCACTTGTCGTGCATCTCGAACGGGCGGCTAGCGGAATAGGAGGCGGTGGGAAAGAGACGCCCCTGCCGGCAGCGGGGGCAGCGCAGGGCGAACATGGAATAGAACAGGCTGCGGCGGGGTGGTGATGGAGTACTGATGACGCTGTTATTTTTTTATGGGAGGAGGCACTGTTGCGCCTCGGTGGGGGGCAAGCCCCGTGGGTGAGGCACTATTGCGCTTCGGGTGGGGGCAAGCCCCACCCTTTCGGATTGGGCGGGGGGGATTTGATTTTTAGATTTTTCATTCTATTCCTTCACCTCGAAAGATCGCTTTGCGATCAAGAGAAGCAACGCAGCTAATCCCTCCATTCCCTCCATCCTTATCTAACGTGAGGTGCCTGGAGGGTTTAGTGCGTAGCACCGAGCGAATAGCGAAGCCCGGAAGGGACCGACAGCGGCCCGAAAGGGACGATGGCACGCCCCCGAAAATGACGGTAAGATTGGACAATAGCGGCAGGCGGTGGGTGCCCGGGGCGCTCTACGAGCGGATTAATTCCGGCCGTAAAGCTCGTTGAGGCGGGCCAATTCGCGCCAGGTGTCAGCGTCCAGATCGTTGGGTCGCAGGCGCCATTTCCAGTTGCCGCGGGTGGTGGCGGGCGTGTTCATGCGCTCTCCCTCGCCGCGTGCCAGCAGGTCCTGCGGGGTGGTCACGGCCAGGTTTGCGGGCGACTGCCAGACCAGCCGGATGGCGGCGTCGGCAACGGTTTCCTCGCTCAGCACGCCGCCCACGTAGTCGTCCAGCAAGTCTTTACCGGCTTTATCCAGTTCCTTGCGGTACCAGCCGCGCAGCGTGTTGTTATCGTGGGTGCCGGTGTAGGCCACGCAGTTGGCGGGATAACAGTGGGGCAAGTGAATGTTGTTGCCCGGCGATTTCGGATCGCCCAGCCCGAACTGTAGCACCCGCATGCCGGGCAGGCCGAACTTGTCCATCAGGCGGTTGGCCGCATCGGCCTGTGCGCCCAGGTCTTCGGCCAGAAACGGCAGGCTGGGAAAGTAGCGGCGCACGGTACGAAAAAACGCTTCGGCGGGTGCCTCCCGGTATTCCCCTTTTCTGGCGTTGCGCACGCCGGCGTCCAGCTCCCAGTAGCGTACCAGGCCGATGAAGTGGTCGAGCCGCACGTAGTCGAACAGTTCGGTGGCGCGGCGCAGGCGGGCGATCCACCAGCTAAAATCCTCGGCCTCGTGCTTGTCCCAGGCATAGACGGGGTTGCCCCACACCTGGCCTTTCTCGCTAAAATAATCGGGGGGCACGCCGGCCACTTTTTCGGGTTTCCCGTTGCGGCGCAACTTGAACAGTTCGCGGCGGGTCCAGACATCGGCACTGCCGTGCTCGACGTAGAGCGGCAGGTCGCCGATCAGGTGCACGGCCCGGTCGGTGGCGTAGCGGCGCAGGGCCTGCCACTGCTGAAAGAAGATGAATTGACCGAGGCGTTCCAGTTCCAGCCGGGCGGACTGCTCGCGTTCCAGGTGACGGCGGGCGGTCTCGAAATCGGCGGTTTCCTTGTTCCAGCGGGTCCAGTCGGTAGACTCATTGACGCGGGCGGCCACGCGAAAAACCACGTAGGGTTCCAGCCAGCCGGCATTGCGGGCGCAGAAGCGGTCGAAAGCCGACCGGTAGCGGGCAAAGGTGGCCAGGTTTTCCTGCGCGGCCTCCAGCAGGTCGTATTTGTAGTTCTCGGCGGCGTCGTAATCGACGTACTCGTTGTTGTGGCCCTTGAATTCAGGCAAGTATTTCACCCAACCGTCGGCCAGCATCCGGGCGGGGCTGATGAGAAAAATATTGCCCGCAAAGGCCGACAGCGCATTGTAGGGGCTATGCTGCGCGGTAAAGTGCGTGGGGTGCACCGGCAGCAGTTGCCAGTAGCGTTGCCCGGCGGCCGCCAGGGCGTCGATCCAGTCTTCGGCCCCGGGGCCGAGGTCACCGATTCCGTAACGGGAAGGCAGGGAAAAAATGGGGCACAGTAGTCCGGAAGCGCGGGTGTTAAGCATGGGGAATGATCGGGGTATTAGTTGGTAGGAACGCGGGCGGGCGTTCATTTGATGCCGGGGGCGGGGCAAAAATGCCAATTCAAAGCAAATTCGTTGTTCGTTCCCGCGTTTTTCGCTGCGGCGGCGTTCCTTTGTGCCGTCATCCGCCAAATCGCCCTCCATGTCCCCGCATTTCCGCTTCGCCCTGCTCGCCGTTCTCACCGCATCGCTCACCGCCTGCTATTCCTTCAAGGGCATCAGCATTGCGCCGGAGGTAAAAACTTACTACGTGTCCCAGTTTCAGGACAATGCCCTCAATGCCCCGCCCAACCTGTACCAGACCGTGACCGAGGTGTTGCGCGAGAAGGTGCGCAACGAGACCCGGTTGGTCCAAAACGAGGAAACCCCGGACATCGAGTTCGTCGGCACCCTGGTCGATTACCGGGTGACGGCCGAGGCACCGCGCCCGGGTGAGTTTGCGGCCGTTAACCGCCTGACGATCGTGGTCAAGGTCGATTACATCAATAATAAGGTGGAATCCGATCAGGGTTTCAGCTCCAATTTTTCCTTTTTCTTCGATTTCCCCAGCACCGTCGCCCTGCAGTCCGTAGAGGATCAGGCGATCGAGGAGATCCTGGATCAGATTACGGAGGATATTTTTAATAAGGCTTTTTCTAGTTGGGACTAGGGGGGGGCTGCGCCCCGTATTTTTGTAGGACGCTGCGCGTCTGGTATTTTTGTATTTTTGATTAGGTCTACGCGTGTACGGGGGGGGGCTGCGCCCCGTATTTTTGTAGGACGCTGCGTCGTCTGGTATTTGCACTTGTATTTTTGATTAGGCTCTACGGCGTGTACGAGGGGGGGGGCTGCGCCCCGTATTTTCGTAGGACGCTGCGCGTCTGGTATTTTTGTATTTTTGATTAGGTCTACGCGTGTACGGGGGGGGGGCTGCGCCCCGTATTTTTGTAGGACGCTGCGCGTCTGGTATTTTTGTATTTTTGATTAGGCCTACGCGTGTACGGGGGGGGCTGCGCCCCGTATTTTGTAGGACGCTGCGCGTCTGGTAGTGCAGACTAGTGGGATGGAGAGGGCGTGCCCCCGCCGAGGGCGGGGTCGGGCTGTCCGGCACTCTCTTCATTGTGCCACGCAAGATTTTGCGTGGCTACATTTCGTTCAAACAACACCTCCCATCCCTCACGCGGGGTGGGTACGGTGTTCCAGCCTGGGGCACGGGGTTTCGCACTGGTCGGCTGTTCCAGCCTGGTGCGGGGTTTCGCAGGGTACGGCTGTTCCAGCCTGGATGCGGGGTTTCGCATGATACGGCTGTTCCAGCCTGGGCGCGGGGTTTCGCAGGGTACGGTTGTTCCAGCCTGGATGCGGGGTTTCGCAGGGTACGGCTGTTCCAGCCTGGATGCGGGGTTTCGCATGATACGGCTGTTCCAGCCTGGGCGCGGGGTTTCGCATGGTACGGCTGTTCCAGCCTAGACGCAAGATTTTGCGTCTCTACGACCATGTCTGTTGATTACGTACCACCCACCCCGCCTGCTTCAGCAGGCGTAGCATTCCCTTCCCACCGGGTAAATGCGCGGCCCCCACGGCGGCAAATACCGTTTGGTCTTGCAATAATTCATCCAGGCGCAGGGTCATGCGCCGGTTGCGATCGTAGAGGAGGGCACGGCGCTGGTTGCCGAGGCCGTCCCTGGTCTGGCGGTATAGTAATCTTTCCTCACCGGCCAGATAACGGTCTACGCTGCGTTGCAACTGGCGGCGGGCGGCGGGCAGGCGGGCGGTCATTTTTTTTAGCTGTTGTACCTGCACGGCGCGGGGCACGCTGCGCAGTAGATCCAGTTGGAAACGAACGGATTCGAGGCCGGTGATACCTTTGCCCGACTGCACGGCCAAGCCGTGCAACGCCTCGTCGAGGGTGGGCGTGGTCAGTTGCGGTCCCAGCAGCTGTTCGCTCAGTTGGCCGCTAATCATCAGGGGCGGCAGGCGGCGGTAGTGGTCCAGATCCAAGCCGACGGCGCGGAGGAGGAGCCGGCGCATTTTGTGGTAGTCACGCTGCCCCAGGTCGTCGGCCAGGTCGCTACCGGCCAGGTTGAGACCGGCCGCAGCGGCGGGGTCCAGGTCGTTGAAGTCGATCTCGGCGGCAAAAGTGGTACAGCTTTCCAGGGCGGGCCGTACGGCCTGCACGGCTTCCATCACCCGGGCACTGCGCAGGTGTACGGTACCGAACAGGTAGCCGGAGACCTCCCCTACCCTGCCGGGTCGCTCGATGCGGTAAAGCCAGGGTGTTTTCAATTGGGTACGATGGTGTCGATGCCTTCGTGGCCGGTGAGGGTATCGAGGCGGATGATTTCCTGGTCGGGATCCTGCCAGCCCAGCGGGATGTTCATGGACAGGTGGCGGTAGGCCATCAATCCGCCGATGAGCAGCATGACCACGGCCCCGATGATGCTGATGCGCCACCCGAAGATATTGCCGATGTAGTCGCCGTCGAAGGGGTCGCGTTTGGAGGGTTGGTCGGACATGGAGGAAGAATTGGTGGGAGGGACGGGAGGTTAGCGGGGCGAAATTACGGATAAATACGGTGAATATGGGTTGGTGGCGGCGTGTGAGGGGAGGTTGTAGGTGAGGTGGGATTGGTGCAAGGTGTGCCGGCGGGGATGTGTGGAGGGCGTAGCGGTGCAGCCGGCACAAGCGTCAAAATCCTGTTGCGTCGCATCTTATGTATTGGGAATATTAAAACACCACTCGGGCATGTACTATCGCTTCAGCACAACAATTATTTTGGTTACCGTCTTAGTCTCTTTATTTACGGTCATACTGCCGGCCCAGTCCGAAATGGCCGTTATCGAGGAAGGTATTCTCCATAGGTATGTACCGCGCGCAAGAAATAAAGCCGCTTTCGTAGATAAATTCCGCATTACGTCTTCCGGAGCAATAGCCGGCTTACCCATTAAAACTTACATCAGCACGTTGCACAATCCAGCGCACCAGTTGGTTTGGCGCTACTCAAGGGATTCGTATTACTTTCTTGTCTAATGCTTATTCCCACCGATTTCAGGCATATGCTCGACTTGAAAAAATTAGTTCCATCGACTATGGATTCGGTACGCTACCGAGCTTCACGTTAAAACTGATTGATAGTTTAACTTTAATTCACGAATCGGAATTTGCTGCAAGGCTTGGCTGGGGTTACAAAAAGCGAACAAACAGGCTAATAATATTTACCCCCCATTTAGAGTTTTAGAAAGAAATTAATTTTAGAGGGTATTTTCGTCGCGACGAGCTATGAAATGTGGTTACGATATTTCAATGCTCTGCTTACCAGGGATTCTTTGGAAATTCTTTCAGTTTTCCGGTACGAAAACAGGTTACAGCGTTGGAAGATAAATAAAGAAATCGAATTAATTCCGAGTTTTTATACGAACTGTCCTTCCACGACGCCCGCGACACACTATCCGGCACCCATGACCCAACGCGCAACTACGTGGATTCTTCATTTTTCACGGGAAGCATCATTTACGTAGCACTGGATACGGATTCCGGCCTGGTCATTAACGTTAATTCCGGAAAGGTGTATAATTTCACGGATCGACTGGAGTTAGTTGGGGAAATAACGTACGATAACGAGCGACGGCTTTTCATTGATGATCGGGACAGTGGGAAATTGTGGGTAGCGGGGAGCGTACGTTACGTGCCCGAATACGTCGGCGAGAAAGGAGTCGAGGGGGTACGGCAGGGGCCTCGTGAGGGGGTGGCGGAGTTTTTGTTGAGATGAGGGAAAACTTGACTTACTATGAAATTCAAATTCATCTTAATTATATTGTGCATTCTGTCTATACTTGCTGTAATTGTTACAGTAAAGGTCCAGAGACGCGAAATTATTATAGAAAAAGACGAAAATTTCTTCGAACCTCCTTATCGGATTAGTACTTTGAGCAGTTATTGTTCATTATATAGTTTCGATGAGCAATATTTTTTATATAATTATTACTTTAACAAGCAAAAATTTGACCATCTAATTGCAGGAATGACTTGCAAAATTAAGGAATGGGAAGAAAATTCTATTGATGCTTTCTTTATGTTTTTACTGTAAGCAATTGCGAGTCGGAGAAACAACAAGTTATATTTACATTCGTAAAAACAAAAACAATGAAGATGATGTGGAAGTATACTAGCAGAATTCAATATATGATAATATTGGTTATTATTGCCAGTTACTCATTACCCGCCCAGTACGAGATGGCTGCTATTGAGGATAATACCCTTCATAGGCATATGCCACAAATAACTAATAAGGCTGATTACGTAGAAATTTTCAGGATTCTATCTTCTGGAGTAGTAACGAGTCTGCCCGTCAAAACTGTGATTTGTTCCTTTCACAACCCAGATTATCCATTAATTTGGCGCTATTCACTTGGATCGTACTATTTTTTATCCAATCGCTATTCGCACCGTTTTACAGGGCCAACTCAACTGGAAAAAATACCTGCTATAATGGTCGATTCAGTAAGCTATCAGCTTTCACGAAAAGTATTAATTGATAGTTTGACTGAAATTTATGGATCGGAAGTATTGGCATTAGGCTGGCTAGGATTACAAGAGTCAAAAAGGCAGGGAGAGAAAATATACCCCCCATTTAGAATTTTCAAAAAATCCATATACAAACAAAGTATTCTTCGCCGCGATGAACTGATGGAATGCGGCTACGATATTTCAATCTTGCCTACCAGGGATTCTTTGGAAATGTATTCTATTTTCCGATACGAAAACAAGTTGCAACGGTGGAAGATAAATAAAGAAATTCCAATTAATTCCGAGTTTTTATACGAACTGTCCTTCCACGACGCCCGCGACACACTATCCGGCACCCATGACCCAACGCGCAACTACGTGGATTCCTCATTTTTCACGGGAAGCATCATTTACGTAGCACTGGATACGGATTCGGGCCTGGTCATTAACGTTAATTCCGGAAAGGTGTATAATTTCACGGATCGACTGGAGTTAGTTGGGGAAATAACGTACGATAACGAGCGACGGCTTTTCATTGATGATCGGGACAGTGGGAAACTGTGGGTAGCGGGGAGCGTACGTTACGTGCCCGAATACGTCGGCGAGAAGGGTGTCGAGGGGGTACGGCAGGGGCCTCGTGAGGGGGTGGCGGAGTTTTTGTTGAGATGAGGGAAAACTTGACTTACTATGAAATTCAAATTTATCTTAATTATATTGTGCTTTCTGTCCATACTTGCTGTAATTGTTACAGTAAAGGTCCAGAGACGCGAAATTATTATAGAAAAAGACGAAAATTTCTTCGAACCTCCTTATCGGATTAGTACTTTGAGCAGTTATTGTTCATTATATAGTTTCGATGAGCAATATTTTTTATATAATTACTACTCTAATGAACAAAAATTTGATGATCTGGTTGTAGGAATGATTTGCAATAAGCTAGAAGATTCGATATTACTTGCTGCTATTAATTTTTCATTCCTTGTAGTACCTTGGTATGCTGCTTCTTCACCATCTGATGAGGAATATGGTGAACCATGTTGTCCAAGTACAACCTATTATTATATCTGGAAAAGAAAATATCCAAGAAGAATAGAAAGAAGCGAGGAAGGAAGATATGATTATCCAGATGATTATATCAAATACATTGCAATTGATTGTGATTTAACAAGGCAACAAATGGATTGTAAATAATTACATCGGTAGGTAGTAGTGACATTATTGGAAAAGCTAAGGATGGTGAATGGATTAATACCGTTAGAATTACCATAAATAATATGTTAAGATATGGAACGCCTTTCCTAATAAATTGGCAAACGGAAATGGGCGCAAGCCAGATTGTAGCACCAAATTCCTGAAAAATCGGTCCCACATGGTTTTATAGTTAAACAACCTAGGATTTGTGATTTTCAACTCAGTCGATTTTGTGTGATTTAAAATTGAATATCAATAAGTTATGCACAAGGCATGAATCCGGGCGTTTTCACAAATATTCAGTTGTTGTACTATATAGTTGGAATAGTAGTACCATATTTTGGTCGACTATATAGGCCATAATTAAATATACTACTATTTTCTTAATTGCAGAAGTTTCAAAACAATGTTCGCACGTAAAAGTTATTTTGACAATCACCAATAAATAAAAAACATGAAACAATTTTTGATCATAGCGTTATTACTTTCCATAATAAATGGCACTGCGTAGGCCATCATAGATCTACTAGATTCGAGACAGAAGCATGTCAAAATTTGTGATAATAAATATAATGAAATTTTTAGGCCAGTCTAACTAGACAAATCCGCCACCGAGCTGCCTAGCCCTCCACGCGACTGGATGCCATTGCTCGGAAGCTTACCATATCGTAATTAAGTCGGTAAGTATATTTTGTGCAGAACACCGTAGCGCGACAGGCTCCAAATTTTGATTCCAGGCAGGGTTATACAACACAGGAAACAATTATGAATTAAATAAATGTCATAAATTCTGTTTGAACATTCTGCTCAACAGACTTAGTATATCTACGTGAGCTCTTGCAAGTTTAGTTACGTGGCAAAATACTCAAGTGTCAGTCACTGCTTGATTCTGTCCAGATTTAAATATAATGAAATTTTTCGGCCAGTCTAACTAGACAACTCCGCCACCAGCCGCCTCGCCCTCCACGCCGACTGGATGCCATTGCTCGGACGCTTACCATTTCGTAATTAAGTCGGTAGGTTTTTTTGTGCAGAACACCGTAGCGCGACAGCGTCTGAAATTTTGTCTTCCAGGCAGCGTATACAGCCAAGGAAACAGATGAAAAATAAATTCTTTCTGCTTTTTATCCATTCTGCTCATCAGACGTAGTATATTTGCGGTGAGCTTCTTGCTCGTTTTCATGAGCCGCTGGATTGAATAGTGTTGCAATCACAAAACCTAACCACCCGTGGATTTAATTTGCTATCTGCAAATCTGCAAATGCCTTTTTTCGAACCATTGTAAATGATTTTATATGAAAGCAATTAAATTAGCAGGGTTGATATTTTTATTGATTGGAGGAGGCGCGTTTGTAGTCTACCAAGCGTACTCTTACATCTTTTACCCTCTGAAATCAACTGAGTATAGTTACTTAAATGGATCTCGATACAGGTATGCATGCATTAGTTATATTGATGATACAAGTAATAAATCTAAATTAGATATGTTTATTGACAATGGCACTAAGTGTAGCAGCAAACAAATACTTGACATTCTTAATAAAAAGGATGTCACTCAAAAATCTGTTCAGCTCTGTGGTAATTTGTCTAAGTTAGATAAATTTTTCAGTGAAAGCGATAGAATTTTTTTGAAAATTTACGAATACTAATTACTCTGATTACACTAGTACAAGTCCTGAGAGATCAGTTGCAGTGATATACACCAATAAGTTACATTGTAAAAGAGGTGATTTTTCGTCTAGATGCTACGATTTGGAAGAATCAAAATATTGGAATTAGATGAGATAGTTTTACAGCACCGGCCCCGCCCGCGTCACCGCCATCCGGCACCTCCTGCCCCAAAAGCGCCCCGTCGACGAAAATCCAGCCGATGATTATGACTTTCAGCCCGTAACCGGTATGCTTACGCTCACCGCAAGAAACGCCCTGCAATCGAGGTATAGCAACACGGGTACGTCGGGTGTCAAGGCTACCCCCCTTGCCTAATCAGATATTACTGCCGGCCGGCGGGAAAGTTTGCTACTAAAAAATCGCCCCCCTCTCCCCCGGCGCACCCGCTACCCCGCCCAGCTACACCGACAGCACCGTCCTCGAACGCCGCCCCTACGAATACCGCCTGCTGGCCTACGACGAGCAGGAAAACGTCTCCTCCTCCGAACTCGTCACCGTCACCCCCTTCGACAGCGGCCTGCGCGGCGAAATCGACGGCTTCACCGTCGGCGTCGTCTGCCTGCCCGCCCCCGACATCCCCAACGAAGCCGCCTTCCTCCTCGTCGAATGGCTCCTCCAGGACATCGCGGACAACAACATCGTCAACAAAGATTCCCTGTACATCCTCTACGAGATTTACCAGGTCATTACCTTCCAGGAATATAAATTCGCCGTCGATCAGGCCACTCCCAGCCAAGTCCTCCAGGCCCTCACCCAGCGCAAAATGGAAGTCTGGGGCGACAACCTCATCGCCGAGGTCCACCTCGATTGGGCCTACGCCCCCCAGCAACAACTCCAGGATTTCCAGCTCTTCCGCAGCGCCGAGGGCGGCCCCCTGCAACTCTACCACACCTTCCCCCTCGCCGATCTTGCCGCCGGTTTCCACTTCACCGATCTCGACGTCAAACCCAAACGCCGCTACCTCTACCAGCTCCTCGCCCGCCATACCGACGGTGGGTTCAGCCGCCGCAGCGAGGTGCTTATGGTTAAGGTCCCCTGATACCGGAGGGCGTGCCCGGGCGGCTGCCGCCGCCCGGTCGGTCCCTTCCCGGCTCGCTGTTCGCTCGGTGCTGGCGCACTAAACCGTCCAGGCACCTCACGCGATAAGAAAACACTACTGATTTTCCATCATATAATATGTTCCTAAATACCAATCGGATGTCTAATTCATTACAACGTATATATTTTAGCTCAAGCACATTTTTTGCTGCTCTGACTACTTTACTGTTTTTGACAATAGCCAATATCGGTTCTACTCAGAATTGCTATACAGCATTACAGGATTTATCAGGTGTAGATCAGTCCGCTTTCGACGACAACTTAAATATAACATCCTGTAATTTAGTAAATACTTTAAATAGTACAACACAAAACGATTTTCATGTCTATACAACCAGCTTTTATAAGCACCTGGATAGCTATGTTGAATTCGGCTATCCCGAAGCTTTCGAAAAGCAGAAGAATCAAATTACTTCTACCTATTACCTATTAGTAGCAGCACAAAACGATGGGCAAGGTTTATACAGCAAATTTTTTGTGGAAGTCAGGTTTCCGGATGCTGGCACTAATGGTTGTTTGTCTGATTTGAATGCTCAAGCATCGAGCCTGATGTCCTATGTTCTTGAACGTGAATTTAACAAGTTGGGTAGATATGCACCGGCATATCCGGTTGCTTTAAACAAAGCAATTATCGCATTGGATAATTTTGCGGGAAATGCCATTACTTGCTGCAATAGCGGAGGAGACGTAGCAGAATGTATTGAATGTGGCAACCCTGATAATATTGCTGCGAAACTCATGTCGCTCGGATTTGTAGGGGAACCCATATCATCCATTGATGAATTTGGAACATTGGGTTCCACTACCCCAGAAGTCGCAAACTACACTAATAAGAGATTTACAGTTAATGATCTCGCTACAATGAGTGTAGAGGCAGCGTATATTGATCAAATTCCTATCTTTCAAGCGAAAGGTTTGAATATAAAAATATATGTTACAGATGACAATGTAATTTGTTCCCAAACTTGGGATGACATTCTGATTGACATCGATGAAGATAATTTCGATATCATCTATTGGCACCATATCCATGATGGCAATATTGGAGAAGACGATGCGCTACTTTTCACCAAAGTTATTCTTAAAGGACAAAACGACACTGCGCTTAAACCGGGAAATATACAAGAAAAGTCGTTAGGGCCTGATCCTGTTTCTGCCATTATAGGTGCTCTTGGATCATCTTTTGCTGACTACATGATTCAGGGGATCAGCATTTACTATTTAGACGATGCAGTAAATACTTGGGGCCAAGCGTTTGATAAGGTTAATTATGGTTCAGTAGCATGGTCAGGTTTTACTGGATTATTTGTGGTTAGTAGTAAGGTTTTAATCATAGCTAAGGCGGTAGGTGCAGCTACCGCAGAGGTCATTTATAATGCAGCAGTATTGGATGACTATAGCTGGCAGCAAGCGGGAATAGATTTTGCTCGTGTATTTTTATCTGATATCATTGGCAATGCGGTAGGGGGAGCTATTGGTAACAAGTTTAAAAGTGCGAACTTAACTTTTTTTAGTAAAAAAGGACTATCGAAACTCAGTAAAACAGTTGTAGATGAGAGTAGCGCAACAAGCAAAAAAATATTTGTTAGTGTAGGAAAAAAACTAGAAAATAGTGGAATAACTGACAAATTTGATGATTGGCTTTGGGATGCTAAATACCCCGCCGGCGAAACAACATGGCAACATATTGTTGCAAGGCATACGAGTGAAAATATTGTGAACGGTCCAACAACCAAAAGTTATTTCAATCCTAAATTCACTCAAAATTTAGATAATTTACGTAAATTGATTACAGAAGGTGCCCACGATTGGGCAAAATACCTACCCGGAGAAGGAACTCTGATTAGCTATGTAGAAAAAGGGACCAATTCAGTACAAATTTTACTAGACTTCTCAACAAAGAAGGCAAAATTTGGTTTAAATGAAAGTGATTTTATTGGTAAAGCAACTGACGGAAATTGGATCAATACCATAAGAATCACAATCAGAAAAGATGTGAAAATTTGGAATGCATTTCCTAGCAAAACTGTAGATTAGATTATCATGAAAAACTATGAAAAAGTCACCTTTCTATACATAAATAATTACAAACTTAATGGTTCTATTCATGTAAACCACTATGTAGGTTCAACTGAAGTTGATAAAGACTATCTTGAAAAAGTATTTCAAAGTGACGACCCTGACATGTATCAAGTATTATCTTTTGATGTTGGTACTGTACTTATTTTTAATACAAAAGGAGATACGTATTCGATTGTTCCAACATCAGGTATAGTGGATGTGTATTACTTCATGATGTATTTTTTTGGGGGTAAAAATTTCAGACATATGTCAGGATACAATGTTGAAGAGTTTTATCGTTGTTACAATGAAGCAGATGAAGACTATACAGTGAACTTCCGAGAAAATGAAGATAGAATTTTTTTGTACTATAAAGATTTTTCTGCTAGTTTTCACAAAAGGGAGTTTGTAGATGGCATTACTAAATTTGCTTATGATATTATACTATTCTATGATAATAAATATCCTTCGTTCTCACATTCGCCACTTAGACAAAAGATTGTTGACCTTATTAAGCATTCGTAAAAATGGGTAATTTAAGTAGGTAGCCAAATTTAAGTTTACATTTTTTGCTTACCTTTGTGTATGGGCTCAAAATACATAGAACTAGATGAACAAGCAGCGACTTGTGTATTGCATAATAGCAAACACGGTTCGACCGCTACTTTCTGGCAACGCTGCCGCCTGATTCACCTCAGTTACCAAGGTTATGACATAGCCACTCTGGCCGAACTAGAGTCCATGACTCGCCAGTCCGTAGCCAAGTGGTTTAACCGCTATGAAGCGGACGGCATTGATGGCCTTCGAACCAAACGTGGTCAGGGGCGGCCGCCGATTGTACGTATGGATAATCGTAAAGTGATAGACAAGCTTGAACAATTAGTTGATCAATACCCTCAGAAGCTGGACGTAGCTTTAGAAAAGCTTGAGGAGTACACGGGTAAACCGATGTCGCGTAAGACGCTTAAAAGGATTCTAAAAAAAAGGGCTGGGCTTGGAAGCGCTTCCGCCGTCAGCCAGCCAAGCGGCCCTCGCAAGCTGAAATAGCCGAAGCGCGAAAAGCCCTACAAGCCTTGCTAGGCTTAGCTATCGTTGATGGCATTGACCTAAGATTTGCCGATGAAAGTGCATTCAATTTAGAACCTAACGTACCTTATGGTTGGATCAGAGTTGGCCAACAGTACGGATTGCGTAGTAGTAAGGGTGGTAAACTCAACGTCTTTGGCCTACTCAATTACAATGGAGATCTAACCAGTTACACCACTACGGGGCGGGCAAACTCCGCACAAATTATTGAATGGATGAACGATTTTGCCGCTCAGATCGATAAGCGAACAGTCGTAGTATTGGACAATGCGCCATGGCATGGCTCTAAAGCAGTTAAGGCGATGATTGATGGGTGGAAAGAACGAGGGTTGGAGCTATTCTACATACCGCCATATTGCCCACACCTGAATATCATCGAAACACTATGGCGCAAGATCAAACATGAATGGTTGCGTCCACAAGACTATAATTGTGCCGAAAGTCTGCATACTCGCATCGAAGACATTTTAGCAAATTACGGAACCGAGTTATTTGACATAGATTTTGATCTAGAAAATTTGTTAAGCTAATTTTGGCCACCTACTTACAATAAAAATTTAAACACAATCATCGCAAATAAATTTAACCCGTGAAATATTATTTTATTTTTTTCGTTATATTAAATTTTGCCGGTAATAATTTATATTCTCAGTATGAAGCCAATGTATATTTGCTCGTTGCCCCTATTACTACTCAGGAGTTTGATATATACGAAGATTATAATGTAAAGAGGAATTATTTAAACGGTATTTATAAAATCAAAAATGACTCAGTGGTCATTTTTGACACACTTAGTTATCGTCCTTACCATAGTGTATTAAATGTATATCAATTTGATGAAGAAAATACTATACTGCTAGAAGAAAGAGTCTACCCAGTTATAGGTGCACCTTCAATAAATACATTTATAGATTATGAGGAAAGAAAAATTATTAAGCGTAAGTCAAAAACTAACCTTAAAGGATTGAACGAAAATTTCTCTATAAAAGATACCATGTATAATAGTTATTCAAAAGTGTTGTTATTAGATGGAAGTGTTTACATATTCAATGAGAAAATGTATTCACAATTGCTATTCATAGGTTACGATAAACGTTTCAATATTCAGACGGTTCTTCCCAACAGTTTCCAATATTTTTATCGCTCTGGTGCTTCTTCCTTTTTCCAAAGCCAACCTTATTTTTTTTATAAATATAAGGATGATGATAATAGAAGTACTTTGAAAAATAGTCTCGGTCAAAAATATTTCGAAGATATGCCGGACGCCTGGATTCAAATCCCTAAGGATTTCAGGGATTCAACAATTGAGTATGTCAATATCATGATTAATAATTCCCGCTGTTTCGTTGGCGAGGGCAAATCAGAAATTTTAGGAGATAACCAATTACCACTTGGTTATCTCTGGATTTATAATAAGGAGACTGAGTTATTAGATTCTATTTACTTAAACGGAGCAGAAGAGTACACCTTACGAAACGATGGGGATTGGCTATACGGAACCGGGAAACTGAAGGAGGTTTTTGTTTACCCTCCCACGGATGAATCTAATGCAAAGGATCTGGCGAAATATTTACTGAATGATTCGCTGACCCGAGATCGTTACAATGAGGAAATTGGAAATGTGCCGACTCTCTACGATAAAACCGGTACTTTCTTCCTCTACCACCTCCCCACCAATAAGCAATTCACCTGGAATACCGGCGAGCGGGATTCTGAAATTTTATTAATGAAGGGCAACAACATCTTTTATCGCCGCTACGACGAGCTACGACGCGTTACGATTGACCCCGATCGGCTAGCTGTTGACTTCAGTTCAGATACGCTAATTGTAAAGGATAGCAACATCGTACCTTTTGTACACCACATCTTCTTTTCTTCAACTACACAAACGAAGTGCGAGGAGGTATGGGTGAATAAGTAATGATTGATATGATCAAATCAATGTAAGCGTCCGAGTAACTACGTTTTGTGCGGTTTAATAATCATAGAGGTTAGGAATGCGTAAATATCAACCTCCAGATTTTGATTCCAAGAGCATGGGGTTTACAACACTACAGAAATAATTACTGCTGTAATGGTAAAGCTTTTATGCCAATCATCAATCACACTGTTGAATTTCGCAAAACATTCTAACCATTGTATAGATTAAGATACATTATTTTACTGTATTTACTTGCTGCAGTTATCAGTGGAATAGTTTGGTTCATGAATCTGGACACTGGTCCTATTGTTTCAGATGAAATTGAAACCTTAGGCAAACATGAATATCGTATTATAGGATGGACCAGAAGTAATCACCAAGGAGCACATTGTACTGTATATATGTTTATAAAGGATTACAATTATAATAATGCTTCCATCATATTAGACATGTTGAAAAAGGATGCTTCAGAAGTGCCACCAACTTCTATAGAGATGAGGCTATATGAAGCAATTGATACAGTTAGCACATTTCATATTAATATAGTTAGCGAAAATGTTGTGTCGCTTGAATCTTATAAGAATCTATATGGATTAAGAGTATGGTATGACAATAAACCAGACTGTAAAAAAGGAGATTATGGCGAAAAATGCTATAACATAGCTTATCGTTTTGTAAAAAAATGATACCCCGCCCGCGTCACCGCCATCCGGCACCTCCTGCCCCAAAAGCGCCTATTGACGAAAATCCTGACGATGATTATGACTTTCAGCCCGTAACCGGTATCTTTACGCACACCGCAGGAAACGTCCTGCAACTGGTGTTTGGCAACGCGGATACATTAGGCGTTACGGCTGCCCATCCTTTTTACTCCATTACCGCCGCCGGTTGGCGGTTGGCGGGAGAGCTGGAAACGGGGGAAGAGATTCTAACCAAATCCGGTAGCACGTTTTTGGTAGCGTCTTCGGCAAAACCCGGTATGCATCCGGTTTGGAACCTGGAGGTGAAGGATGACCATAACTTTTTGGTGGGGGATGGTGGGTTGGTGGTGCATAATGCATACACTGCACAGCAACTTCGGGATTATTTTGATAAGGGGATAAATTTAGCTACCGATATTTCCGGAAAAGTTCGAGGTGCATTGGATGAGCTTGCTACTTGGACGAAGTCCCAAAGAGATAAGTTCATCAATGATTTTGGAGATGTAATTCCGTTGGAGCTTGGACGAGATGGGGTTAGGGCGTGGGAGGCATTGTATAAGACAGGTCTCAGAACTGATGTCAATTTATGGTTGCCAACTGTAAGTAAATGGATTGATGAGGGGGTGACTTATGTCGATAATGTTCTTCCTGTCAAGTTTCTACACAACGGCAACGAAATAGCGCGAATTGTTGACGACAAATTGATTCCGAAGAAGTTTCAGTTTGATGGTGAGGTAGTTAATGAAGTTAAACTCCCTGGTCAGACGCACGGAAAGGAACTTGTCAAGTCGGCGGATGGGACTATTTGTTTCAGATATCAATTTCAAAAGACGAAGATGTATGGTGCAATGTCTAATGCGGAATGGCAAGCTGTTCAGTCAAATAATGGCCTGTCTATAGGCAGCGGAACTGAGAACTTTGTGTCAACAAGCAGAGCTTATTCTAAAGGATATGTCGGATAGCCTGGCTATGACGTATTGGTAGAATTTACTGTTCAACCCAAAGCTGTTCAGGATTTAGCCAAGATTGGTGTTCGTGATCTGTCAAACCTCATCAGAAGTTCTGGTTTCGATGATCTCACCCCTGTTTCTAACAGGTTGGGGAGCAACGAGTGCGCTTTTTAAGGGGGAAGGAACAGCAGTAAATATTGGACTTGGAAGTGGCTCTGTAGGGACATTCAACGGAAACATTACAACAATCACAAGGCTCAATTGATGGATACTGACACACTAGTTAATAAGATATGGGATGAAACTATTCTGTTTGAAGAAATTGACGACTTTTTTGTCAATGCCGGTGATAAATCTGAAATAATCATCTCATTATTAGAAGTAGCTTTGAGAAAAAAAAGTGGGAGTGCTGTTGAATATTTGCTTTATGCCGCACAGAAGAATGGTGTGTCGACGGCCTATGAAAACATCCTTTGTAGTCTATTAGAAATCAGGGAATATTGGATGTATAAACACGAGGATGTTGCGACTCTTCTTGGTAAAATTGGAAGTGACAAGAGTGTTGGACACTTGTGCCGCTTAGCTCAAGACTATAAAACATCGGACATCCACAATATTCCGTTAAAAGCTATTTGGGCGCTGTATGGTATTGGAACTGTGAGCGCATTAAAATGCCTTAGAATGATAAGTCGTAGCGATGATTTGAACAAAGCAAAAGTTGCAATGCAATTGGCCGATAACTTTGACAATGTTTGAAACATCAAGCCAAAGGAAAAGCCAATTTACAAAAGGAGCTTCTCCTGGGGAAGCATATGTATAGCTTTGGTTCGGCTTACTGAAAGCGTCTCGTAAATTTTTCTGCTAAACTGCGTAATATCGCTAATCGATAAGGTCCATTCTTGAGCGTACTTAATTACAGCAGTTCCAGAAAGTCCTATCTGAATAGCCCGATAATCCAGCCTGTTCATATGAATGTCACGCTCCGGATCCCACTGAATCCGGACAGGAGATTGTTGTGATTTCTCTTTCCACTCCTCGTGCGAATTATGTACTTCCGGATCAAAGTGTGAAAGGCAGGCATTTTGCAAAGCCCACTCAAATCCTTCCCTAGAAATCTTGATGGCTAGTATATGTTCTTGGTTCTGCTTGGTGGCCCAGCCGGACCGATACATCATCCACAAAAAAGACGGCTTTATCCAAGTCATTCTATCCATCTTGAATGGAGGCGAAACGAAAGTCTGATTTTTTACGGCGGACTCGGCGATTATCTTGTTGTAAGCTTGATAGACAGTTATGGTTTTTTCATCGTAGACAGCACGAATTTGCCTTTCCTCAGTTTGCATAAGCCCGCTTTGTTTTAAAGTTCTGGACCACATTATCGTTTAAGAAAAACCGATGGGAGCGTACACTGCTATACATGAGCGGTAAAAGGCCCTCAGGTTTAGTTTTGAAAATTGAGCGAATGTGCCTATCTTTTGGGTATCAACACGCACAAAACATGGCCCATCCGCTCGCCGCCCAAGTTACGGCATTGAATACTAACTTGCCTTCTCACTTGCTACAAAACTTGCTTATCACCAGCCAAGCCATTATCGTTGAAAACACCGCGCTTCCCATTGCAAGCATCGACCTGGCAAAGATCGGTCATTCCTCAAAAAAGAAGAGGAGCATTTCTTGATCGCGCCGCCGAACACCTGGACCTGAGAGGAATGATTTTGTTGGGAGATCGTGAATACGTTGACATTCAATGCTTTAAAGGCCTGAAAGCTGACAGGGGAATCGATTTTGTCGTTCGCGTCAAAAAGGGTATATACCATAAACAGGTCAATGAGGCCCCGGGAAGAAGCTGGGAGGAGATGCATCGCAAGCTGGAGCAAAACCGGAAAGTGAAAACGGTTAGCAAACCAATCGTGCTGGGTAGTCAAACTTATCGTTACGTCATCGCTCGCAACTCAAAGGCCGGTTACCCCAGTGAGGATGATTACATCTATTTCCTAACCAGTATCAAGAACGGGGCTTGGGCCGCCAAGCAGCATTCCTACAGTTGGCAGATCGAAGTGACCTTCAAGCACCTTAAGTCCAACGGTTTTGATCTGGAAAAGATGAGAATGGAAGAAGTGGGTAAACATGAATTGATGATGGCAATCGTGAGCATGCTCTTCGCCATCATGGTTCTGGAGGGAACCAAATTCTATCATGACAACCTCTGGGCCAAACAGGTCAAGGAAGACCATTGCCGAGGTAAGATAACCCTGGTCATTCAACCTTCCGGCAAGGTTATGACATTGCCACGAAATACCTGATTTCACTCAAAACCGCTATCCGCTACTTGAACCGAATTTTTAGGTCCGCCAAGCCGCTTAGATGGACTCATGTATAGCAGTGTAACTGCCCTGGAGAGGGGCCGGAGGAGAGGTCCCAAGAAACAGAACGCAAAACGTCACCCCTCTCCCGGAGGAGAGGGGCTGGGGGTGAGGGCGCGCGGCGTAGCACGAGCCAAGCAACGTCACCCCTCCCCCCTGGGGAGGGGCCGGGGGTGGGAGAAAATGTGGTACGAGCCAGCCCCCCTAACACCTAACAAAAATAAAAATATATCCCCCACCCCCGAAAAACCCACCGAAAATTAGCTAAAACAGCAAATACGCCGTAAATTGTAGCCATAACCAATCGCCTGACTCTCGGCCCATTAGCTATTACGCTTAAAAGCCCCGGGCGGCCCGGTTACCCTTCTATTCGCTCACTGAACCGGCCGTTTTTTGTTACGGAAAAACAGCCCAACCTAACATCCCCCCCCAAATGCCTACACCTCCGGCAAAAACCCTCGTCTACAAAACCCGTACCCGCCAGGAAGTGGCCGAAATACTCGGCATCAGCTACCACACGCTCCGGCGCAGGATACTGCAAATGGATCCGCCCATAAAAGCACGAAATCTCCTTTCCATTCAGGACCAAATCCGTATCCTGGAGTTCATGGGCTACGCTCACCTCTGGGAAGAGGAAGAACCCGTACCGGATGATGACCTGGTTCCGCTAGGGTAGTTACGGCTATTTCTCCTTATCAATTTTAACCGCTTTTACTCATCGGCAACCGCTTGCGTGGCTTGCCACTTCCCCTCATTATAAATCGCTTTCTCTTATGAAGTACGCTTACCTTATTTTTTTGCTGACCTTACTGGCATCTTTCTCTTTTTCCAACACTGCAGCGAGCCAGGATTTTCAATCTTCCGGTGAGATAAATGTTGCGCACGGAGGCATCACTGTAGCTGACTTAAATCAGGATTCGTTACCTGACATCTTATTTTTACAACTCAACACTTTCAACTTAGATCAAATTTTTCGAATCGTTTTAGAGATAAATAATGGTACTACTCCGCCATCATTTGATTCCGTTCTTATCCAAACAACTAACGGACTAACTGGTACCCCTGCATCTGCAGATTTTGATGGAGACGGCATGATGGAAATTATTGCCGCAAGTGCTTCTGAATCTGATTTGATTCTATTTGATAATGTAGGAACCGATTCAATGACAGAGACGGCCCTAAATATTTTTGGGGCAGGCGAATTGACGGCCGTCGATATTAATTTGGACGGGCTACCGGATTTGGTCGCCCATGATCGATCTTTTGCAGAACTCGTAGTTTTTTTAAATATGGGGAATGCACAGTTCGAACGTTTTACGGTTTCTAATGAAAATTTACCCTTAACTTATCAAGTAATGGATGTCGATAATGACGGTGATCAAGACATCTTGTACATTACGGAGGCATTTATCACCCCGTCGGTCATTATACTTGAAAACGATGGATTTGGAGTATTTACGGAAATAATAATTGATTCAACATCTAACGGTGCTTCTAACCTGGAAGACATTAGTAGCGGAGATTTCAACGACGATGGGTTGACGGACCTAATCGTTGTAAGTGTAAATAAGTGTTTTATTTATCTACAAGAGGGTCCACTTTCCTTTAATCGAATTCTGCAAATAGATGGATCGGCTTCCGACCCATATAGAAGTGTTACAGTCGGTAATTTCAATGGAGATGGCCTCGACGACTTTATGCTAGCCTATAACACTAGTGGCGTTCGCTTATATACGGACAACGGTATGTCTAACTTGGATTTTACGGAAAGCGACGTAGCTCCGGTCGAGTCCGTAATCAAAATGGTTCCTATTGACATTGATAATGACGGCGACCTAGATGTCGTAGCTGCAAATGAAGAAGTTTACGTCTTCGAAAACATGATCGAGCAACTCCCTTCCGGTATTACCGGTGCGCGTGAGCTACCAGCTATCGCGGTATACCCGAACCCCGCCGCAGGTGATCTTTACGTGGACCGGAATATCCTGATTGATTACAACAGCTTCGATATAGTCGATGTACAGGGGCAGACCATCAGATCCTGGCAACTGCCCACTGCCGGTCGGTTTGATGTTCGCGGCGTTGCCGCCGGTTTTTATCTGCTGCGTTGTTATACGGATGGAGTGCTAACCGGCTATGCCAAGGTAGTGATTGAGTGAGGTCGTAGGATAGCATAAGTGCCATGAGTGAATTCATTAACCTCCGCAATCCGGGGATCGCGACCCTTTGAATTTTTAGTCATTAGCTACATTGCTTCTCCAAATCGCAAAGCGATTTTTCGAGGTCAATCATTCAATCATTCAGTCATTCAATCATTGCCCCCCCCCCCCCCCCGCGTGAGGTGCCTGGACGGTGACCCGCGTAGCGGGCAGCCCGCAGGGCCAAGGCGACAGCCGCGCCGGGAAGGGACCGACGCCGCCGGCAGGCGGGGGCACGCCCAAAAAAGGCTACCTTTCCCGCCTAAAATTATGCCATGTCCCTACCCTCGCTGACCGCGCCCCCTACCCTTGCGGAAATACGTGATTGCCACGCGGCCATTCAGCCGTTCATTCACCGGACGCCGGTGCTGACGTGCCGTGCGCTGGACGAGCGGGCGGGGGCGCGGCTGTACTTTAAGTGTGAGAATTTTCAGCGTATCGGGGCCTTTAAAATGCGCGGCGGAGCTTCGGCGGCCCTCAGCCTGACGCCCGCCGAACGGGCGCGGGGATTGGCTACGCACTCCAGTGGAAACCATGCACAGGCAGTGGCGGCGGCAGCGCGGGAAATGGGCGTACCGGCCTACATCGTGATGCCGGAAGACGCCCCCGCCGTGAAGATCGCAGCCGTGCAGGGTTACGGTGCCGAAGTAACTTTTTGCGTAAATACCCCGGCCGACCGGGAGCGCACGCTGGCGCAAGTGGTGGCGAAAACCGGCGCGGCCTTTATCCACCCCTTCGATGATTATAACGTTATCCGGGGACAGGCCACGGCCGCCCTGGAACTGGTGGAGGATTGCCCCGTCGAACTGGATATTTTGATGGCACCCGTGGGCGGCGGCGGCCTGACGGCCGGCACTGCCCTGGTGCGGCATTACCTTTTGCCGCAGGGTAAAATGATCGGGGCGGAACCTAAAAACGTAGACGATGCCGCCCGTTCCCTGCAATCCGGCCGGGTGGAAACTAATGTGGATAACCGGACGGTGGCCGACGGCCTGCGCACCAACCTGAGCGAGCGCACGCTGGGCATTATCCGCGAGCACGTGGCCGATATACTGACGGTGAGCGAGGAGGAAATAGTGGCCGCCATGCGCCTGATCTGGGAGCGGATGAAGATCGTGATCGAGCCGAGCTGTGCCGTGCCCCTGGCCGCCGTGCTGGCTTATCCCGACCGATTTGCCGGTAAAAACGTGGGCATCATCCTGACCGGCGGCAACGTGGACCTAGCCCGCCTCCCCTTCCGCACGTGATTTCTTACGCTTGGCGCGGCGCGTGCGGCGTTCCGTTTCTTTGGCGTTGGTTTCCAGTTCCTGCGGCAGGGCCAGATCGCCGAGGGCGGTAGACATCATACCGGCCTTGATGGCGTTCCAGTAGAGGTTGAAAAAGGATTTGGTGCGCCTGTGCTCGTGGTAGATCTTGCCGGGACGGAACTCACCCTTGTGCGGGTTTTCTTTTTTGAGCAGCAAACCGCGGGCAAAGTTTTTGGCCCACTTGAATTTGCCCTCGGTGATCTTGGCGTCGAGGTCGTTGTAGGTCAGTTCCATTTCTCCCGTTACCACGTTTTCGCGGCAGCCGACTTGGTAGTTCATGCGGTCGAAATAGCCGTCGAGAATAGTGGCATCGGCGGCCACTTCCACCAGTGGGTTCAGGTCCACCAGTTCGTAGTCTTCGAGCAGTCCGTCCATTTCGAAGTCGCCGGTAGCGGAAAGCTGGTTGAAAGCGAAATTGGCCGTCATGGGCGAGGCACCGCCGAGACGGGTAATAAATTTGACCCGCAGGTTCGGGTCTTCGCGCAGCCGTTCCGGTTCGTTGGTAAAGTTGGTGGTAGTGATGGAACCGCCCCGGAAGAACAGCTTGCCCTCGCGCCCGTCTTCGGTGCGGATGCCGTACTGGATGTCCGGGTTTTCGATGCGGGCGTAGCTCAGGTTGACCGGAAAGGGTATCCGGCCCGGCAGCTGGCCGATGAGCGGCTTGTGATCTTTGGCGGTGTCCTGGGGCAGGTGATCCACTTCCCAGACGGAAACGGCCAGCGAGCCGGCCACGAGGGAATCGACGTTGACGGCCCCTTCGCGAAAATCGCTGCCCGGATTCAGGCCGGTAACGCGGATGTCGGCCAGGTCTACGGCCAGCCATTCTTCCTTGTGGGTCAATCGCGCGAAAAAAGCGACCCGGGCCTGACGGGGGGTGCGCTTGAAGTGGCCGATGCGCAGGTCCTCCCCCTCGGACCACGCGACGTTCTCGAAGAAGAAGTCCGACGGGTCACCGTCGTTGGTCAGTTGGCAACGTGCGAGGGTAAAACCGGCGGGGTCGAACGTGAAAAGGGTATCGCCGATCTCGATGTCCGCGATGCTAAGTTCCAGGGTATCGAAAATGACCTGCGGTTCGTCCCTGGGGTTGAGCTTGGTAATGTGGGAAGCGGTCAGGTGGAACTCACCGAGGTAGACGGTCGGGCGGGCGTCTTTACCCGTGGTGTCCCGGCGCAGGCTATCCGCCGCGGTACCGCTCTCGGTTTCCCAGTCCAGTACCAGCCCGTCCAGATCCAGCCGGTCGGCCGCATAATCCCGGTCTCCGAAGACCAGTCGCCAGACGGAAATACCCGTCAGCCGCAGCGTAGCCAGGCTGCCCCGCAGGTGGTGCCGCCGGTCTTTGAGGGTAATGGATTGGTAAAAATCAATGGAATCGAGGGAAACCGCGCCGCGCCAAACGGCCACGTCGAGGTTCCGGTACTGCAGGGTGTCGCCACCCAGATTGCGGTCGGCCACTAACTCGGTAACCTTGCGTTCGGCAAACCAGTTGAGTCCCGGCCCCACCAACAGTATCAGGAGTACCAGCAAAATACCGCCGCCGATCAGCCACTTCCGCATTTACTTTTGGATAAAACCTGCCAGAGTGATAGCGGTTCGTTTTGCACTATCGGCATGCTAAACGAGCAACATCCCGCATCAAACATCACACATCCCACATCCTACATCCACAAAATCCCGTACACGCGTAGGCTGAGTCAAAAATACTAAAATACCAAACGCGCAGCGTCCTACTAAAGTACCGGCGCAGCCGCCGCCCCGTACACGCGTAGGCTGAGTCAAAAATACTAAAATACCAGGCGCGCAGCGTCCTACTAAAGTACCGGCGCAGCCGCCGCCCCGTACACGCGTAGGCTGAGTCAAAAATACTAAAATACCAGACGCGCAGCGTCCTACTAAAATACCGGCGGCAACGCCGCCTACTAAAATACCGGCGGCAACGCCGCCTACAAAAGTACCGGCGCAGCCGCCGCCCCGTACACCTCCGCAATCTCATCCAGCGTAGCGTGGATGACCGCCGGATCATACTCGGTCACCAGCGTCTGGCGGTAAGCCTTGATCCCCGGATAGCCGCGAAAGTAATTGGTGTAGTGGCGGCGCATTTCCACCACGCCCAGCTTCTCGCCCTTCCATTCCAGGCTACGGTTCAGGTGCGAGCGGGCGGCGGCCACGCGCTCGGCCACGGTGGGCGGGTCCAGTATTTCACCGGTTTCATAAAAGTGGCGCAACTCCCGGAAAATCCACGGGTAACCGATGGCGGCGCGGCCGATCATCAGGCCGTCCACACCGTAGCGCTTCAGGTAGGTGACGGCCTTTTCCGGATGGTCGATATCGCCGTTGCCGAAGATCGGGATGGTCACGCGGGGGTTTTCCTTAATCTTCCCGATCAGCGTCCAGTCGGCCTCGCCTTTATACATCTGCTGGCGCGTGCGGCCGTGGATACTCAGGCCCTTGATGCCCACGTCCTGCAGGCGTTCGGCCACCTCCTCGATGTACTTGCTATTGTCGTCCCACCCCAGGCGGGTTTTAACGGTCACGGGCAGGTCGGTGCGGTCCACGATGGCCTTGGTCAGTTCCACCATCTTCGGGATGTCCTTCAGGATACCGGCCCCCGCGCCCTTGCAGGTCACCTTCTTCACCGGACAGCCGAAGTTGATGTCCAGCACCTCCGGCCGGGCCTCCTCCACGATCTCGGCGGCGCGCACCATCGAATCCAGGTTCGCCCCGAATATCTGGATCCCGATCGGCCGCTCGTAATCGAAAATATCCAACTTCTGCACGCTCTTGTCCGCATCGCGGATCAGGCCCTCCACACTGATAAACTCGGTATACATCATGTCGCAGCCCTGCTCCTTACAGAGGGCACGGAAGGGCGGGTCACTCACGTCTTCCATGGGTGCCAGCAGGAGGGGGAAATTCCCCAGGTCGATGTCCGCGATTTTAGCCATAGTGAGGGTAACGATTTTTCGGGGGGCAAAGTTACGCCGCCCGGCTTCCCCCCACAAGCTCGGGTCGGATCAGGCGGGCCGTGGAAAGACGTCTTAGCAATTTGCGTAGAGGGCTTTCCACCATTTTTTTTCTCCCCCGATTGAGCCGTCAAAAACGGAATTCTTCCCGAAAACGGGTACTTATTCAATAAGCGAATATTTATATATAATTGTCTTTCAATACATTAACCAAAAAGTTTATACTTCTTCCCATGTTAGTCCAAAGATAATTTGGGCCGCATTTTCTTGCCGGACCGCCCGCCACTACCTACCTTTACATTTGTTAAGCCGCCCGACCTCACGCCGCACCGCGCGGCAGGTCTGCTCTCCACCGGTTCCCAATCCCGGTGCTATTTAGCCGCAAGCGGCTCCTGATAAAGGTTGCAAAAAATAATTGAGAACCCGCCCCACCAGGCGTCTCCCGTTCTCCCTCAAGATTTTTGGTATCAGTAAGTTGAATGAGCCCCGGTCACCTTTTGGTGATACGGGGTTCTTTGTTGATCGGAGTGCAACTTTTCTACCGTTTTTTTATGAACCTCATTCACCTCGATTACTCAGTCATTCGATCATTAGCTACGCTGCTTCTCTCAATCGCAAAGCAATTCTTCGAGGTCAGTCCCTCAATCCTTCACTCCCTCAATCCCTCAATCCTTCAACTCCGCGGACGGCGGCAAAGCCGCCTGATCGGAGTGCAACTCCTCCACCGTTTCTTTTACGCATCTCATTCACCTCGATTACTCAGTCATTAGCTGCGCTGCTTCTCTCAATCGCAAAGCGATTCTTCGAGGTCAGTCATTCAATCCTTCACTCCCTCAATCCTTCAATCCTTCAACTTGCGCACGGCGGCAAAGCCGCCTGATCAGAGTGCAACTCCTCCACCGTTTCTTTTACGCACCTCATTCACCCCGATTACTCAATCATTAGCTGCGCTGCTTCTCTCAATCGCAAAGCGATTCTTCGAGGTCAATCATTCGGTCATTCAATCATTCGGTCACTCAATCATTCCCCCCTTACCGTATCCACAAACGCCCGCACCCCGTCCAGCGGCGTATCGGGATACACGCCGTGGCCCAGATTGGCAATGTGGTAACCGCCGAAATCTGCCAGCATCTTTTTCGTGGCGGCGGCCACCTGCTCGGGCGTGGCATACAGCTGGGCGGGGTCCAGATTCCCCTGCAGCACCTGGGTCGCCCCCAGCCGGCGGCGCACATCGGCGGGGTCCGACTGCCAGCCCAGGCCGATCACCTGACCGCCCAGACCGGCCAGGTCCTCGTAAGCGTAGTCCACGTCTTTGCTGAAGAAAGTCACCGGCACCTCCGCCGGCAATTGCTCGCGGATATAGCGCAGGTACGGGATGGCAAACGTCCGGTACTGCGCGGGCGTCAGAATACCGGCCCAGCTGTCGAACAGCTGAATCAGATCGGCCCCGTGGCGGATTTGCTCCTTCAGGTAACCGGCCGTGGCCTCGGCAATCCGCTCCAGCAAACGGTGCGCGGAAGCCGGATCGCGGTACAGCAGGGCACGGGCCTTACTAAAAGTCTTGGAGCCGCCGCCCTCCACCATATAGGCCAGGATCGTCCAGGGCGCACCGGCAAAACCGATCAGCGGCACCCGCCCGTCCAGCCGTTTTTTCGTTTCGGCCAGGGCCTCGTACACATAGGTCAGGTGGCCGGGCGCATCGGCGGCGGGGCGCAGCCCGTCAATATCGGCAGCACTATTAATGGTGCGCGGAAAACGCGGCCCCACTTTTTCCACCATATTATAATCCAGCCCCAGTGCCTCGGGGATGACCAGGATATCCGAAAAAATAATCGCGGCATCCACGCCCAGCTCATCCACCGGCTGAATGGTCACCTCGGCGGCCAGATCGGGCGTGGAAACCAGTTCCTTAAAACCGCTCAGACTGGCCCGCAGGGCACGGTACTGCGGCAAAATTCGTCCGGCCTGGCGCATCAGCCACACGGGCGGTCGCTCAGTAGCCTCACCCCGCGCGGCGCGGAGGAAAAGATCGTTGGTGGGTTGGCTCATGGGCGGCAAAAGTACGGCACCCCACCTCCCCGGCGAAGCATTCGGCAAAGCTTTACGATAGGATGATTTTGGGCGTGCCCCCGGCTACGGCCGGGGTCGGCACCTTCCGGGCGCGCCTGCCGGCTTGGTGCTACGCACTTCCTCCTGCGTCGTCACCCTCCAGCCGCCTCACGCGGGGGAACAAGGAATGAGGGAACGAAGGATTGAGGGAATGAGGGATTGAAGGTGAGTGAGGGAATGAAGGATTGAGGGAATGAAGGATTGAGGGAATGAAGGATTAGCTGCGCTGCTTCTCTTGATCGCAAAGCGATCTTTCGAGGTGAGGGAACGAAGGATTAGCTGCGCTGCTTCTCTCGATCGCAAAGCGATCTTTCGAGGTGAAGGAATGAAGGTGCGTACAATCTCCCGTCGCAAGGGGTGTGACCTCCGGTCGCGCATTGGTGTGTGACCTCCGGTCGCGCGAATTTGGCTGCCGACCTCCGGTCGGAAGTAAGTGCATACAACCCAGGCTATTCATCCTCCGGAGACGAGCCGGAGAGTGATCTCCGTGCGCGAACCGTGTCTACCACCTTTGGTCGGAAGCAACTTACCTCCCCCCCTACTTCTCCGCCAGCGCAATCAAATCCCCGATCGACTTCACCGGGCCGCTGGTCACGATCTGGTTACGGAGCCAATTCGGCAGGCCGCTACCGGCATCGGTTGTCACGATGGTCAGAATATCGCTGCCGCCGCCGGGGCGGGGGGTGATCTTCCAGGTGGCCTCAAAAACGCGGGCGCGTTCCAGACCCTCGGGATCGGGACGGTAATCGGGGCGGGCGGAAATAGTGCGCTGAAAAACGCCGTTCACGAAGCTCTGCTTGACCTCGGCCACCACCTCCCGGTTCTTGAAGGGAAAAGGCAGGCTGACCTCCGAGCGGTAGTAAAAGTGGTCTTTCTTGCCGCCGGAAAGCCGCTCGGCAGCGGCACAATGGTAGACCCATGCGGGGTAGCTAGGCACGTCGTCCAGAATCTTCACCAGTTCGGCGGGGGCGGCTTTAGCCGTGGCAATGGTCTTGACCGTGATGTTGTCGCCGGGGGCGGGTTTGGTGTAGACTTTGAAGTTATCGTCGGATTTGCGTTCCGTCCAATCTTCCTGCGCCGTGACCGGCAACGAAGCGGCGGCGGCGAGTAAGACGATAAAACCTAGACGAAGCGCGGATAGGGGCATAAAAACAGATTTTGAGTGACCGTTCTCTAACGACGGGCACCCCGTAAAGGTATGCTAACCGCAGCCGCCAAGCAAATGATACTGAACCCCCTACCCCACCCTACCTCACTCGCCCCGGCCGGTGGGAACAAATATTTCTTCCCCCACGTTTGGAGATCAATCCGGGATGGGCGTATATTTGCAACCGCTTCGGAAAGCCGGGGCGGCAAACCGGGCCTTTTGCCCGCCAAAACCACCTGTTTGGTCGATTAGCTCAGCTGGTCTAGAGCGCTACCTTGACATGGTAGAGGTCACTGGTTCGAATCCAGTATCGATCACTTAGAAGACTTGTCCCCCGATTACTACTTTCGGTAGTAATCAACCATTTTTCGGGATGTGGCGCAGCCCGGTAGCGCACACGCC